>NZ_JBYSYD010000004.1:717500-775246 GCF_058782905.1 Bradyrhizobium sp. FW305-F6 | reverse complement strand
TACTATGTTCACACATCTCTGTCGGAGCCTTCTGCCCGCCAATCCGGAAATGCGAGTCATTCGAGTCACTTGCTTCGGTTCCGTCGCATGTGAGTGCCCAATATCGGCCTTCAGCTAACTCGTTGAAGAAGATTCTCTTTTCGAGATGTGTGAATCCGATAGCCCTCCAGGGGAGGGTAAGAAGTTAGGCCGCCGCCACGGTCAGATTCGCGCCGTCCACCTGCACCACCTTCACCCGCGTCCCCGCCGGCGTATCGGGGCCGGCCACGCGCCAGACCGTGTCGCCGATACGCACCGTGCCCGAGCCGTCGATGATCGGCTTCTCCAGCGTGAACTCGCGGCCCAGCAGCGCCTCGCTGCGCTTGTTGAGGAACGGACTTGCGCTGGTATCCGGCTTCGGCTTGGCGAGGCGGCGCCACACCGGTACGGCAGCCGCGGCGAAGACGGCGAACATCACGAGCTGGATCTGCCAGGACACCGCAACAGTGAATGAGATCAGCCCGACCAGCAGCGCGGCAAGCCCGAGCCAGAACAGGAATATCCCCGGCGCCAGCACCTCCAGCCCCATCAGGATGAAGCCGAGGATCAGCCAGTTCCAGCTGCCGAGCGATACGAACATGTCGGTCATGACACGACCTTCTCTCATGCGCCCGCGCCCTCGCCAAGGGGTCGTGGGCCCGTGACTAACCCTGCCGCGGCGGCACGACCGGCGGCGTGCTGCCGGTCGGCGGCACCGATCCTGGGCGGCGCGCGGCAGCGGCTGCAGTAGCCTCGCCGAACGTTGCCTTGGCGATCTCGCCGATGCCGGCGAGCGAGCCCAGCATGCTCATCGCTTCGACCGGGAGCATGATGACCTTCTGGTTCGGCGAGTCGGCCAGTTGCCCGAATGCCTTGATATATTTGTCGGCGATGAAATAGTTCAATGCGGCGACGTCGCCCTTGGAAATCGCTTCGCTGACCATCTGGGTGGCCTTCGCCTCGGCCTCCGCCGAACGCTCGCGTGCCTCGGCATCGCGGAACGCGGCTTCCTTGCGACCTTCGGCCTGGAGAATCTGCCCCTGCTTTGCGCCCTCGGCACGCAGGATTTCCGACTGGCGCTGGCCTTCGGCCGCCAGGATGTCGGCACGCTTGACGCGCTCGGCCTTCATCTGCCGGCCCATGGCCTCGACGAGGTCGGCCGGCGGCACGATGTCCTTGATCTCGATGCGGTTGACCTTGAGACCCCAGGGCGAGACCGCGGCATCGACCACGCGCAAGAGGCGCTCGTTGATCTCGTCGCGATGCGACAGCACCTGGTCGAGGTCCATCGAGCCCATCACCGACCGGATGTTGGTCATTGTGAGCACCGTGATCCCCTGGTTGAGGTTGGAAACCTCGTAGCTGGCTTTCGCGGCATCGAACACCTGGTAGAAGGCGACGCCGTCCACCGTCACGGTGGCGTTGTCCTTGGTGATCACCTCCTGCTCGGGAATGTCGATCACCTGCTCCATCATGTTGATCTTGCGCCCGACACGATCGAAATAGGGCACGATCAGGTTGAGCCCGGGGCTGAGCGTTTGAGTGTATTTGCCGAACCGCTCGATGGTCCAGTCATAGCCCTGCGGCACCGTCTTCACGCCGGCGACCAGCGTAACGATGACGAGCAATACCAGAACAATCGCGAAAATGTCGAAGCCGCTCATATCTCCTCCAAGCCGGCAAAAAGGCCCTTTCCGGCGCTGTCATTGGTCGGGATCGATACCCTACCGGTTCAGCGGTCGCGAGTAACGTCGGCATCGGCTCGATTCCGCACAAGGCGCACAGAAAGGAGCGGTGACGATTATGTATTTGAGCGAAAGCTCTTGAAAGCAGGTCGCAGCAGACCTAGCGGCAAGGGTTAACGATTGCCGCCCGGGCGCAATGTCAGATCCAGCCCTGAAGCTCGCGCAGCACCAGGGTACGGATCACGTCCATGCCGGGCTCGCTGTCGTTGAGGCAGGGGATGGCGGAAAACTCTTCGCCGCCATTATGCTCGAAGATCTCGGCGTTCTCCTGCGCGATCTCCTCCAGCGTCTCCAGGCAGTCGGCGGAAAAGCCTGGCGTCACCACCGCGATGCGGCGCACGCCTTCCTTGGCGAGACGCTCCATGGTCTTGTCGGTGTAGGGTTGCAGCCACTCGTCGAAACCGAAGCGCGACTGGAAGGTCAGCAGCAGCTTGGTATCGTCCAGCTTCATCCGCCGGCGCAGCGCCTCCGTCGTCGCCACGCAATGGCTCTGATAGGGGTCGCCCTTGTCGACATAGGATTTCGGCATGCCGTGGAAGGAGGCGACGATCAGCTCCGGCTCGAAGGAGAGCGTCGAAAGATGCGCCTCGATCGAGGTCGCGAGAGCGTCGATATAGGCCTCGTCCTCGTAGTAGGGCGGCGTCACCCGCAGCGTCGGCTGGGACCGCATCTGCGAGAGGACGCGGAACACCTCGTCGCAGACCGTTGCGGAGGTCGAGGCGGAGTATTGCGGATAGAGCGGCACGGTGAGGATGCGCTCGCAGCCCCTGGCGATCAGCCCGTCGATCCCCGCCTTGATCGAGGGATTGCCGTAGCGCATCGCCCAATCGACCACGACATGTGCGTGGCTCGACAGCGCCGCGGCCAGCTTGTCGCTCTGCGAGCGTGTGATGGTCTTGAGCGGGGACTCGTTCCTTTCGGTGTTCCAGATCTTCTGATAGTCGCGTGCCTTGGCCCGGGGACGGGTGTTCAGGATGATGCCGTTGAGCACCACCTTCCAGATCAGGCCCTGATCCTCGATCACCCGGGCGTCTGAGAGGAACTCCTTCAGATAAACCCGCACTCCCCGGGCATCGGCCGTATCAGGCGTTCCGAGATTGATCAGGAGCACGCCGACGCGCGGCAGGGCGGATCGGGGGGCCGGTTTCGCTGTCTCGAGGGGGACGACGCTGGTCATGGCTGGTTGGGTCGCGCGTTGGTCCGAACTTGTCAAGATGAGGCGGGTTTCGTTAGGGTCGCAGCCAGGCCGGGGAAGGACGATGACACTCGCGGAATGGTGCGTCTTTGGAGCGCTGCTGCTCTACCTGTCTACGATCGCCGCGATCAAATGGATCAGGTTCGGCCGCTTCGACAATTCCCGGCCGCGCGACCCCGCCTTCTACGAGGATGCCCTCTCGCAGCGCGCGCTCGGCGCGCACCAGAACGGCATAGAGACCTTTCCGTTCTTCGCCTTCGCCGTGCTGCTCGCCGAATTCCGCGATGCGCCGCAGCGGCTGATCGACGAGCTCGCGGCCCTGTTCCTGATCGTGCGGATCGCCTACGTGCTGACCTATCTCGGCAACCGCCCCACGCTGCGCTCGATCCTCTGGAGCGTCGGCTTTGCTATCAATCTCGGGATCTTCTTCATGCCGGCCCTGAAGCGCTTCCTGCCGGTGTGAGGCGGCTCACGCCGCCAGATGCCGCTCCCGCGTCGCGATCAGCGCCCGCATCGATGCCGGGATCGTGACCGGACGGTGGGTCTCCTGATGGGTGTAGACCCAGACGATCTCGCCGGTCACCAGCGCATCCGTGCCGCCCTTCAGGAAAACCGCGAGATCGAAGAGGAGGCTGGAATTGCCGATCCGCGCCACGCGCACGCCGACATCGAGCTCCCAGTCGAAGCGGACCGGCGCCTTGTATTCGATGACGGATTTGACGACGTGGAAATCGATGCCGCTCGCCTGCGCGTCGGCATATTGGTCGAAGCCGAGCGCGCGGAAATATTCGGTGATGGCCGTGTCGAAATACGTCAGGTAATGCGCGTTGAAGACGACGCCCTGCCCGTCGATCTCGGAATACCGCACCCGGAACGGATGAAAAAACCAGAATTGTTCGCGCGACATGGCGTCCCCCGAGACGTTCTTGTTGGTTTGAAGGACTGATAGCGGACCGGAGGGCGTTCGGGAAGCGACTGGGCTGGGCGATTGCAGCCCGTGCGCTTCTTACCCTCCCCTGGAGGGTAAGAGAGAGTGCCTCAAAAACACGTCGTCCGTTCGGCCGCGATGTAGCCGAACAGGAGGCCTGCGCCGAACAGCAGCACGACGCCGGCGGCCGCGAATTCGATGCCGCGCATGAAGAGTGCACCGCCGCCGTCGCGGCCGGCGCTGAGGCGGGCGGCGATGTCCTTGGCGGAGACGGCGACGACGGCGATGGCCGCCACCGTGATCGCGGTGCCCAATCCCATCAGGAAGGTCGCGGCGATGCCTGCCCAGAACAGGCCCTGGGCGAGCGCGAACACCAGCACCAGGATCGCGCCCGAGCAGGGACGGATACCGACGGTCAGAATGGCGGCAAAGCCGCGCCGCCAGCCTCCGGCACCGGCGAGTTCGCTCGGAGCGGGGCCGTGGGAGTGACCGCAATGCTCGTCATGAACGTGGTCGTGCCCGTGATGATGATGGGCGTGCGCATGGGCATGATCGTGGTGATGATGATGATCATGGCCGTGATGATCATGCGCATCATGGTGATGGCTGTGATCATGATGGTCATGCGGCACGCCGGCGATCGCCGGCACCGGCTGAATCGCCTGCAGCGCGCGAATGAAGATGCGGCCCTTGACCCAGACCAGGCGCAGGCCGAACAACGCGATCAGGGCGTAGCTCGCGATTTCGATGACCCCTTCCGCCTTGCACATGGTCTTTGCGGTCGCGTTCAGCACCCAGGCCGAGATGCCGACGATCAGGATCGCCACCAGCGACTGCATCAGGGCGGACGCAAACGACAGCGCGATGCCGCGCCGCGCGGTCTCGCGGTTGGCGACCAGGTAGGAGGCGATCACCGCCTTGCCATGGCCGGGGCCTGCGGCATGGAAGATGCCGTAAGCAAACGAGATGAAGAGCAGCGTCCACACCGCCGAACCGTCGGACTTGGCGGCGCGGATGGTTGCCGACATCTGGCGATAGAATTCCGACTGTTTGGCCAGGAGCCAGCCGACTACACCGCCCGCCTCGGACCCGGCCGCCTGCGCCGGGCGCGGCGCGCCGAACGGATTTTGCGCGAGGACCTCGTGAAGCGCCGCATCGGCCACGCCGACCATCAGCAGAACGGCGGCGCAGGCGAGCACGGCGCGCGCGAGCGGAGGGAGTTGCGGCTTCAAGGGCAATCCACCGTGATCTTGTTGGCGAACATCATGCCGAAATTGGCGTTCTCGCCGCTCAGGAAGGTTTGCTCGTCGAGCTTCTGGGCGCTCGCCGAGCCGTCGTTCGGCCGCTCCAGCTTCATCTGGCAGCCTGCGGGCGCGCCGACCAGCTTGACCGGATTCTCTTTGGCCATCTGGAAATCGATGAAGAAGGAACGGTCGAACACTTCGAGCACCAACTGCTTGGGCTTGACCGGGTTCTTCAGCGGCAGCGTGAAGTGCAAGGTCAGCACCGTGTCCTTGTAGTCCAGGTAGTAGTCGACCGGCTCCTGGAATCGCTCCTTCTTGCCGTCGGCTCGCGCGAAGGTGAAGTAGGCGTATTCCTTCAGCGACTCGACGTTGGTCTGTGCCAGGGGCTTGAGCTCCTCGCGGGTGTAGGCGCCCTTGGTCTTGCTCTCGAGCCCCTGCACCGCATAGGCCGAGAACATGTCGTCGAAGGTCCAGGCGTGGCGCACGCCGGTGATGGTGCCGTCAGCGGCGTAGAGAAGCTCGCTGGTCGCAGTGATCCAGACATGCGGATGCGCGCTCGCGGCACCCGCCGCGAGCGACAGGCCGACGGCCAGAAGCAATCCAAACAGACGGCGCATCGTGCCCATCACGCGGCCTTGGCGTTGTCGAGCAGGCCGCGGCGGCGCAGCAGCGCGTCGGGCTCCGGCGGCCGGCCGCGGAAGGCCTCGTAGGCGGCTTCGGGATCGAGAGAACCGCCGGACGAGTAGATGTCGTCGTGCAGGCGCTTGGCGACGGCGGGGTCGAAGATATCGCCGGCCTCCTCGAAGGCGCCGAAAGCGTCGGCGTCCATCACCTCCGACCACATGTAGCTGTAATAGCCGGCGGCATAGTGGTCGCCGGTGAAGATGTGGCCGAACTGCGTGGGGCGGTGCCGCAGCGCGATCTCCTCGGGCATGCCGATCTTCTCCAGCTCGCGCCGCTCGAAGGCGCGGACATCCTGCGCGGCTTCAGCCGGCTGAGTATGGAATTCGAGGTCGACCAGCGCCGAGGAGACGAATTCGACCGTGGCAAAGCCCTGGTTGAATTTTCGCGCGGCAAGGAAGCGCTGGAGCAGGTCGTCCGGCAGCGGCTCGCCGGTCTGGTAGTGGCGGGCGAACTTCTGCAGCACCTCGGGCCGCTCCTGCCAGTGCTCGTAGAGCTGCGACGGCAGCTCGACGAAGTCGGTGAACACCGAGGTGCCCGACAGCGACGGGTAGGTCACGTTGGAGAGCATGCCGTGCAGGCCGTGGCCGAACTCGTGGAACAAGGTACGGGCGTCGTCGGGCGACAGCAGCGACGGCTCGCCGCCGGCCCCCTTGGCGAAATTGCAGATGTTGAGAACCAGCGGCGCGACGTCGCCGTCGAGCTTCTGCTGGTCGCGCAGCGAGGTCATCCAGGCGCCGGAGCGCTTCGACGGCCGGGCGAAGTAGTCGCCATAGAACAGGGCCTTGTGCTTGCCGTCCGGACCCTTCATCTCCCAGACCCGGACGTCCGGGTGCCAGACCGGAACGTCCTTGCGCTCCTCGAAGGTGACGCCGAACAGGCGCGTGGCGCAGTCGAAGGCAGCGGCGATCATGTTGTCGAGGCTGAGATACGGCTTGATCGCGGCATCGTCGAAATTGGCGCGCTGGAGGCGAAGCTTCTCGGCATAGAAGCGCCAGTCCCAGGGGGCGAGCTTGAAATTGCCGCCCTCGTCCGTGATCAGCGCCTGCATCTCGTCGCGGTCGGCGAGCGCCCGCGCCCGGGCCGGCTTCCAGACCCGCTCGAGCAGGCTGCGCACCGCGTCCGGCGTCTTGGCCATGGAGTCTTCGAGCCGGTAGGCGGCATAGGTCGGGTAACCCAGGAGGTTTGCGCTCTCCTCGCGCAGCTTCAGGATTTCTCCGATGGCGGCGTTGTTGTCGTTGGCGTTGCCGTTGTCGCCGCGCGCGATGAAGGCCTTGTGGACCTTCTCGCGCAGGTCGCGCCGCGCCGAGCTCTTCAGGAATTGCTCGACCGAGGAGCGCGACAGCGTGACGATGGCCTTGCCCGCCATGCCGCGCTCTTCCGCCGCAGCCTTGGCGGCAGCGATGAAGCTCTCCGGCAGGCCCTGGCGGTCGGCCTCCCCAAGCTCCAGGAACCAGTCCTGCTCGTCACCGAGCAGATGGTGGCTGAAGCTGGTGCCGAGCTGGGCCAGCCGCTCGTTGATCGCGGCCATCCGCGTCTTCGCCTCCTCGGAGAGACCGGCGCCGGCGCGGTGGAAGCGGGTGTAGGTGCGCTCCAACAGTCGCAGCTGCTCGGGCGTGAGCCCAAGATTGGCGCGGTTCTCGTGCAGCTGGGCGATGCGACCGAACAGCACGGCGTTCATCATGATCGGATTCCAGTGCCGCGCCATCCGCAAGGAGACCTCCTTGTCGATCTCCAGGATGGCCGGGTTGGAATGCGCCGAGACCAGGTCATAGAAGACCGCCGCGACCTTGCTCAGGAGCTTGCCCGAGCGCTCCAGCGCCGTGATGGTGTTGGCGAAGTCGGGCACCGCCGGATCGCTGGTGATCGCCGCGATCTCGGCTGCGTGGTCGGCGAAGGCTTGCTCGAAGGCCGGCAGGAAGTGCTCCGGCTCGATCTCGTCGAAGGGCGGGGCCGCGAACGGCGTCACCCAGGCCTTCAGCAGCGGATTGGTCTCGGGGTCCGTAATTTGGCGGGATTCTGACATCACAAGTCCAGTTTCGTGGCGCGATTGTTGTGGCCAGCTATAGCACGCGATGGGGCTTTTTTGGGCCGTTTGCCCTTGCTCCCGGCCGCCTTTTCGGGGAGATTGCGGCCCTCGAAGTCAGGACCCCCGAAGCCATGAACGCGCCCTCCTCCTCGTCCCGCCAGATCGTATGGTCCAGCGTCGTCACCGTCATCAGCGCGGCCATCCTGATCGGCGCCGAGGTGTTCGGCGCCGCCTTTGCCGGCGGCTGGGCGCTTGCGATTCTGTTCGGGCTCGGCGACCAGGGCGCGCACATCCTGCAGGCCGTGCTGTTCGCGCTCGGCGTGCTCGTGATGACCGCCTTCATCCGCGGCGCTCAGCGCATCGAGCCCTTCACCAAGCGCGGCTGACACTTCCTCGCGCCAGCAACACGCGCGAGGCCCGCGAAAACTTAACGCGCGTTCATCTTCCGCGTCGCTCGCGCCACAGCGCGCAAGCAGATGTTAGGCATTCTGCTCACAGCCTAAAAAAATTCTTGCGAAGCCGAGTCAAAACACTTATGTGCGGACTTGCCCAATTTCGCACGTGCCTGTGGTCGTGTGTCAGTCGGTAGGTATCCGGACAAGAGGCCGGACAGCCGCCAAGGGGTGAAGAAGCCGAGGGGCTCTTCGGACGTGCGGAAGTCGAGACTGAAAGGTCGACGACCGAAGCAAACCCGGAGCGCCCAGCATCTCTCTCAAAGGGATGCCTTGTCGAAGGTGACTTCGCTCTTTGCAACCGTGACTGGCAGCCGGAGGCGAACCGGCGCACCCCGCTCTCAACGGGGGACGCGACTTAAAGCAACGACGGATCGGGCTTTTTTGGTCTCTACCGGCATTCCAACGCCGGCGCGGGCTACTGAAAAGGCTTGTCCTTCATTGCCAGGTGTGCGGGCGGGAACACTCCCAACCAATCCACGGCAGCACAGTCTGGTTTGAGTTCTTTGGCCTCGGCGCGCCTCCATCGCGCGATGCGGCCGAAGCACTCTCGTCAGACGTCACGTTGATACGGCTCCCGTCGCTGGGGCCGCTGGAGAGTGCTATGACCGAACGTATCCAGGAATTCCTGCGCAGCCGCCGCAACGAAGGCCTCGACACCGAGCCGTGCCTCGTCGTCGACCTCGAAGTCGTGCGCGACAATTACCAGAGCTTCGCCAAGGCGCTGCCCGACAGCCGCGTGTTCTATGCCGTCAAGGCGAACCCGGCGCCGGAAGTGCTGTCGCTGCTTGCCTCCATGGGCTCCTGCTTCGACACCGCGACCGTCGCGGAGGTCGAGATGGCGCTGGCCGCAGGCGCGACGCCCGACCGCATCTCCTTCGGCAACACGATCAAGAAGGAGCGCGACATCGCACGCGCCTTTGCGCTCGGCATCCGGCTGTTCGCAGTCGACTGCGCCGCCGAGGTCGAGAAGGTCGCCCGTGCCGCGCCCGGCGCGAAGGTGTTCTGCCGCATCCTCTATGACTGCGCCGGCGCCGAGTGGCCGCTGTCGCGCAAGTTCGGCTGCGACCCGGAGATGGCGGTCGACGTGCTCGACCTCGCCAAGCGCTTGGGCCTGGAGCCGTGCGGCATCTCGTTCCATGTCGGCTCGCAGCAGCGCAAGGTGAAGGCGTGGGACCGTGCGCTGGCGATGGCCTCGCAGGTGTTCCGCGACTGCGCCGAGCGCGGCATCAACCTGTCCATGGTCAACATGGGCGGCGGCTTCCCGACCAAATACCTGAAGGACGTGCCGCCGGTGGTGACCTACGGACGCTCGATCTTCCGCGCGCTGCGCAAGCACTTCGGCAACCAGATCCCGGAGACCATCATCGAGCCGGGCCGCGGCATGGTGGGGAACGCCGGCATCATCGAATCCGAGGTCGTGCTCATCTCGAAGAAGAGCGACGAGGACGAGGTGCGCTGGGTTTATCTCGACATCGGCAAGTTCGGCGGTCTCGCCGAGACGATGGACGAGTCGATCCGCTACGCCATCCGCACCCGTCACGACGGCGCGGACATGACGCCCTGCGTGCTAGCTGGTCCGACCTGCGACAGCGCCGACGTGCTGTACGAGAAGAACCCGTATCCACTCCCGGTCACGCTGGAGATCGGCGACAAGGTGCTGATCGAAGGCACCGGGGCTTATACGTCGACCTACTCGTCGGTGGCCTTCAACGGCATTCCGCCGCTGAAGACGTACCACATCTGATCCGCCTCTCTCTTCCAGAGGCCTGACGAACCCGGGAGCCGGCTTGCCGGCTCCCTCCCTGACATCTCGATATGACGACGTCTTGGGCAGGCGTGCTTTCGCACGCCGGCTCAAGCGGGGACTGACGCGCCATGACCGCTCCTCGGAAGCCACAGATCGCCCTCACCTCGAAAGCCGCTCCGTTCGTGATCCGTGCGGAACGCGCTACCGACGTCGCGATGCGCGAAGCGCTGCTCGATGCCTGCTTTGGCGAGAACCGCCACGGCCGCACCTGCCAGCGCCTGCGCGACGGACGCGCACCCGCCGCAGGCCTCGCCCTGTCGGCGGTGCGCGAGGGCAAGCTCGTGGGAACCGTGCGGCTGTGGCACGTCAGCGCCGGAGGCAGGCCCGCTTTGGTCCTCGGACCGCTGGCGGTGGACCCTGCCTGCCGCGAGCTCGGGATCGGCGCCGCGCTGATGCATCAAGCGCTGGCCGCCGCCCGGGCGCGCGGGCATGGCGCCGTGATCCTGCTCGGCGATGCCCCCTATTACGCGCGCTTCGGCTTCTCGGTGGAGAAGACGGCCGCGCTCGCGCTGCCCGGCCCGTTCGAGCGCGACCGCCTGCTGGCGATCGAGTTCGCCGACGGCGCGCTGGACTGCGCCGCGGGGATGATCGTCCCGACCGGCGCGGCCCTCCCCAAACGGAGGTCGGTTCGCGCCGCTGTGGCGCACGCGGCCTGAGGGAACGCTGTCATAGCGACGACCGCGCCGCACTGAGCGGCAACGCTCGGCTGGGCCTGCCCCCCGCCCTTTGGGGTTGCGCAGGCCGCCGAAACGCCCTTTAACCCCGCGAAACACCCCCTTTAGTCGAGGTCCAACCCATGTCCCGTCGCCTGATTTCCACCGGCTCCCCGTTCGAGAAGACCGCCGGCTACAGCCGCGCGGTGATCGACGGCGAGTTCGCCTTCGTGGCGGGCACCACGGGCTACGACTACGCCACGATGACCATGCCCGCCGATGTCACGAGCCAGTCACGCAACTGCTTCAAGACCATCGAAGCCGCCCTGAAGGAGGGCGGATTCGAGATGGCCGACATCGTGCGTGCGACCTACTACGTCACCGACGCCAGCGACATCGACGCCCACTTCGCCGTCTGCGGCGAGGTCCTCGGCGACATCAGGCCGGCCGCGACCTTGCTGGTCGTCAGCGCCCTCGCCAAGCCCGAGATGAAGGTCGAGATCGAAGTTACCGCCAAGCGCCGCAGCGCCTGACGAGCGCGGCGCCGGATCCACCCACCCTTTGCCTGCCAGCACGTTCCGGAGAATCCATCCCATGAGCCCTCCCTCGCAGTTTTACGCGAAGATCACCGGTCCCATCGTCATGGTCGGCTTCGGCTCCATCGGCAAAGGCACGCTGCCGCTGATCGAGCGGCATCTCGACTACGACAAGTCGCGCGTCACCGTGATCGACCCCAAGGACGAGGGCCGGAAGGCACATTGCGAGAAGCACAATGTGCGCTTCATCCAGAAGGCCGTGACAAAGGACAATTATCGCGAATTGCTGTCTCCGCTGCTCACCGAAGGCGGCGGCCAGGGCTTTTGCGTCAATCTGTCGGTCGATACTGGCTCGACCGACATCATGGAGCTCTGCAACGAGCTCGGCGCGCTCTACATCGACACCGTCAACGAGCCCTGGCTCGGCTTCTATTTCGATGCCTCCAAGGGCCCGGAAGCGCGCTCCAATTACGCTCTTCGCGAAGTGACGCTAGCCGCCAAGCGCGCACGCCCGGCGGGCTCGACCACGGCCGTCTCCTGCTGCGGGGCCAATCCCGGCATGGTCTCCTTCTTCGTCAAGCAGGCGCTGCTCAACGTCGCCGCCGATCTGAAGCTCAACGCCCCGAAGCCGAAGACCCGCGGCGAATGGGCGGATCTGATGCGGCAGGCCGGCATCAAGGGCATCCACATCGCCGAGCGCGACACCCAGCGCTCGAAGAAGCCGAAGGAGCCCGACGTCTTCGTCAACACCTGGTCAGTGGAAGGCTTCCTGTCGGAAGGCGTGCAGCCGTCCGAGCTCGGCTGGGGCACCCATGAGAAATGGATGCCGGAGAATGCGCGCACCCACCAAACCGGCTGCGGCGCCGCCATCTATCTGATGCAGCCCGGCGCCAACACGCGCGTGCGCACCTGGTGCCCGACCCGCGGCGCGCAATACGGCTTCCTCGTCACCCACAACGAGTCGATCTCGATCTCCGATTACTTCACCGTGCGCGACGCCTCGGGTACGGCGATCTACCGGCCGACCTGCCACTACGCCTATCACCCCGCCGACGATGCCGTGCTGTCGCTGCACGAGATGTTCGGCCGCGCCGCGAAGATGCAGGAGAAGCACCACATCCTCGACGAGAACGAGATCGTCGACGGCATCGACGAGCTCGGCGTGCTGCTGTTCGGCCACGAGAACAATGCCTATTGGTACGGCTCGCAGCTCTCGATCGAGGAGACCCGCGCACTCGCGCCCTACCAGAACGCGACCGGCCTGCAGGTGACCTCGGCCGTGCTTGGCGGCATGGTGTGGGCGCTGGAGAATCCCAACGAAGGCATCGTCGAAGCCGACGAGATGGATTTCGAGCGCCTCCTGGAAATCCAGCTGCCGTATCTCGGCCCGGTGAAGGGTTATTATACCGACTGGACGCCGCTGACGCACCGTCCGGGACTGTTTCCGGAAGATATCGACACCAGCGATCCCTGGCAGTTCAGGAACATTCTGGTGCGGTGAGGGCTAGCTCTCCGCTCGTCAGTCCGAGGCGACGCGTAACGTTGAGCCCGGAATCCATCGGGCGGCAATACGCGGGTTCGCGCTTCACGCGCCCCGGAATGACGGCGGAGAACCTACTTCTCCTTGATCGGCGGGGCGATCTTCTCCGCTGGGGCCGGAGGCAGTGCCGGTTGCACAGCAGTCGCCGCGCCCTGCGTCTGCGGATCCGGGCGCGCCGGCTCAGGGGCCGGCGTGGTCGGCCGATCGCCGCCGGGCTTGGCTTCCGCGGGTTTGTTCTGGTCCTCGGACGGCGTGCCCTGGAGCGGCGGCGTTGCCTGCGCCAGTTCCATCCGGCTTTCGGCGCGGATCTGGGCGACGGACATAACCGCCACCACGATTCCTGCTGCCAACAGCGATGCTGCAATCGTCAGGTCGAGCTTCAATTTGCGTTTGTCGTCTTGGCCGGGCATGTCGATCACCGCCTTTGTCCGCGGAATCAACGAAATCGCCCGACCTGGGTTCCGTCAGCAGCATGGTGGAACCCATGTGCATGCCAAAACGCCGCGCTTAGTCCGTCGTACTGACTTCCCAGGTGGCGTGTCGCACGCCCGGCAGATGCTGGAGATCGGTGGCGACCGCATTCAGCTCGTTGGGATCGACAGCAGTCGCGACCAGCTTTGCGGCGATCTCCAGAATGTCCTCGCCGATCTCGGCCACATCGATATCGGCCACCGAATATTTCGCACCCTCGAGCTTCTCGACCAGTCGGTCGCGCATATCAGGAAGAGCGTCAGCGGCAACCGCGAGCTTGAAATAGTACGTCGCCTCCAGAGCCTGCTCGTTCATGGGAATGCGGTTGATGGCGTTCACCAGCGGACGCAGCATGGTGTTGCCGGCAATGACGAAGACGGTCAGCGCCGCAGCCTGCGCGATCATGTCGGCCCCGGCGCAGGAGCCAACCGCCGCGGACGCCCACAGCGTCGCCGCGGTGTTGAGCCCGCGCACGTCCATGCCCTGCTTCATGATGACGCCGGCCCCGAGGAAACCGATGCCGGACACCACATAAGCGATCACGCGCACCGCACCGTCCGCACCTGCCAGATTCATGGCGAGATCGACGAAGGCAGCGGCTCCCACTGCTACCAGCACATTGGTGCGCAGGCCAGCAGTGCGCTGGCGATATTGCCGCTCGGCGCCGATCAGCGTGCCCAGCACGAAGGCGGTGGTCAGGCTGGCCAGCGTGTCCGCGAAATCGACGAGCTGGAAGGTCGTGAGAAAGCGCATGGTCCCCTATACGGCCGGAACCATGACAGATTAAAGCTCCAGCAGCCCGCCATCCCCATTTTCGTCGGCGAAGGCGAGCAGCGTGCCCTTGGCATTCCAGCCGATCGCGGCGACAGGGGGCGTGCCGTTGCGGCGGACCAGGATCTCGGCGCCGTCTTCCAGACGCACCATCAGCACGGTGCCGTCGCTATAGCCGGCAGCGAGGATGTCGTTCCTGGGATGGCAGGCGACGACCGCGACTCGGGCCTGGAGCGGCGCCAGCATCGCGGGCTCCTTGCCCATCGGGCCGTCCTTGCTGCCGAACGGCCAGATGATGACGGTGTCGGCGCCCGACGTGGCCAGCCCCTTGCCGCCCGCGCTCCAGGACATCGAGCGGACCCGGCCGGGATAGCCGGTCATGCGCATGTGCCTGTTGTCGGCGAGCCGCCAGCCGTGCAGCGCCGGCTCGTGCATCGCGGTGACCAGGAATTTGTTGTCCGGGCTGAAGCTGACCGCGTGATGCGAGCCGGCCCAAGGCAGAAATTCGGCCGACCCTTCCATGTTGGGAAACCACAACGTCACGCCGTTGTAATGGGCAATCGCGAGCCGCAGGCCCTTCGGCGCGAACGCGAGGCCGCCGACGGTCGAGGGCACGTCGAGCGACTTCTCCTCGGCTTTGCCGCTCTTCACGGTGGCCGTCTTGCCGGCCGACCAGGCGAAGGCGCCGTCGGCGTGCAGCGCCACCGCGTCGATCCAGCGCCGCTTCGGGTCGGTGGCGAGCAGCGTCACCTCGCCCTTGGCATCGAGCGACACGACCTTGCCATCGTCGCCGCCCATCACGAGGCGCTTGCCGTCGGAGGCGGTGGAGAGAATGCCGCCGCTGTGCACGGCAACCTTTGTGATCTCACCCTGGCCGTCGACAAACGCCACGTTCTCCTCGCCGCCGACAAAGGCGGCGCGTGGCCCGATAAAGTGCACCGAGGTCACGGCCATGCCGAGCGCAATGGGCTTGACGCGGTCGGTGACGGAGACGATCGAGGCCGAATCCGGCGGCGGCGTGAACTCTTTCATCACGAGACGATGCAGCTCTCGAAACCTTTGCGGATCGCCTCTTCCGGCAATTCGCGGCCGATGAAGACGAGGCGGCTTTCACGCGGTTCGCCTTCCTTCCACTTTCGCTGGTGGTTGCCCTCCAGCATCATGTGGACGCCCTGGAAGACGTAGCGGTCGTCGTCGTCGTGGAAGGCGAGGATGCCCTTGGAGCGCAGGATCTTGCCGCCCTCGACCTGCACCAGGTTCTGGAGCCATGGCATGAACACGTTGGGATCGAGCGGCTTGTCGGTCTTGAGCGAAAGCGACTGCATGTCCTCGTCGTGATAGTGCTTCAATCCGTGACCGTGATCATGGTGGTGATGGTCGTGGCCGTGGTGGTGATGATGATCATGGTCGTGATCATGATCGTCGGCCTGCAGGAAATCCGGCTCGATGTCGAGGATGCGGTCGAGGTCGAACGCGCCGCGATCTAACACGTCGGCCAGCGCCACGGAGCATCGCTCGGTGCGGTGGAGTTTCGCGTAAGGATTGATGCCGCGGATGCGGGCCTCGACCTCGGCGAGCTCGCCCTTGGAGACGAGGTCGGTCTTGTTCAGGACGATCACGTCGGCAAAGGCGATCTGGTTCTTGGCCTCGGGTGCATCCTTGAGCCGGGCGGACAGCCATTTGGCGTCGGCGACCGTGACCACCGCGTCGAGCCGCGCGTTCTTCTGCACGTCCTCGTCGACGAAGAAGGTCTGGGCGACCGGCGCCGGATCGGCAAGGCCGGTGGTCTCGACGATGATGGCGTCGAACTTGCCCTTGCGCTTCATCAGGCCGTCCATGATGCGGACGAGGTCGCCGCGCACGGTGCAGCAGATGCAGCCATTGTTCATCTCGAAAACCTCCTCATCGGCGCCGATGATGAGGTCGTTATCGATGCCGATCTCGCCGAATTCGTTGACGATCACGGCGTACTTCTTGCCGTGGTTTTCGGACAGGATGCGGTTGAGCAGCGTGGTCTTGCCGGCTCCGAGATAGCCGGTCAGCACGGTCACGGGAATCTTCTGGGAGGTCGCTTCAGACATAACAACTCCGGACTTCGGGCTTGCCGCGCGACGCGAGGCGGGTGGCCCTGCCCTAATGGTCAAGCGCGCTGGTCAGGGCCTTTATATTGTGCCTGACCATGTCAATGTAAGTGGGTGCAGGCCCCTTTTCGCCGGTCAAACCGTCGGAAATCAAGGTCCCGCCGACCTTGGCGCCGGTCTCGGCCGCGATCCGCCGGATCAGCCGGTCGTCGCTGATATTTTCCAGGAAAACCGCCGGGATCCTCGCGGCCTTGATCTGGCCGATGATGGCCGCAATGTCCCGCGCGCTCGGCTCGGTTTCGGTGGAGACGCCCAGGGGGGCGATGAACTGGATACCGTATTCGGCGGAAAAATAGCCGAAGGCGTCGTGCGTGGAGATCACCTTGCGCCGCTCGGGCGGGATTTTCGCCATGGCCTCGCGGACCTCGCGGTCGAGCGCTTCGAGCTTTTCCAAATAGGCCTCGGCCTGGGTGCGAAAGACCTCCGCGTCGTCAGGAGCGGCCGCGGCCAGCGCATCGGCGATGTCGGTGACGTAGATCCTGGCGTTGGGAACGGACTGCCAGGCGTGGGGATCGGCAGCCGCCCCCAATTTCAGCGGCGTGATGCCGGCGCTCGCGGTCACCACCTTCGCCTTGCTGCCCGCGGACTGCACGAGGCGCGGCAGCCAACCCTCGAGGCCGAGCCCGTTGACGAAGACGAGCTTTGCCGCCGCGATCCGTTTCGCGTCCCCAGGGGCCGGCGTGTAGACATGGACGTCGCCGTCGGCGCCGACCAGCGTCGTCAGGTTGACGCGGTCCCCGCCGACGTTGCGGACGAAGTCGCCGAGGATCGAGAAGCTCGCGACCACATTGAGCCGCTCCGCGGCCTGCAGCGGCGAGGCGATCAACAACAGCGCACAAAACAGGAAGAACCGCATCGTCATGCTTCCAGATGCCGGCCGGGAAACAGCTGCCGGACGATGCCGCCGACGCGGCCGAACAGAACCGAGATCACGTAGATCGCCGTCGCCACCAGAATGATCGCAGGGCCGGACGGCACGCGGGTCTGGAACGACAGCACGAGGCCCGCATAGCCGGAGACCGCCGCGGCGACGACGGCGATGCAGATCATCGCCGTGAGGTCGCGCGACCAGAACCGGGCGATGCCGGCCGGCAGGATCATCAGGCCGACCGCGAGCAGCGTGCCGAGCGCCTGAAATCCATTGACGAGGTTGATCACGACCAGAGCCAGGAAGGCCAGATGCGCGGGTCCCCCGGCGCGGCTGACGGTGCGCAGGAACAAGGGATCGACGCTCTCGATCACCAGTGGACGGTAGATCACCGCGAGCACCAGCAGGGTCACCGTGGCGTTGAAGGCGACCACAAGCAGCGTCTGGTCGTCCATGGCGAGGATGTTGCCGAACAGCACGTGCAGGAGGTCGATATTGGTGCCCTTGATCGAGACGATCGTGACCCCCAGCGCGAGCGAGGCCAGATAGAAGGTCGCGAGCGAAGCATCCTCCTTCAGCCCGGTCGAGCGCGCGACCACGCCGGCGAGGATCGCGACGGTAAAGCCGGCAATCAGGCCGCCCGCCGTCATCGCGAACAAATTGAGGCCCGAGAGCAGGAAGCCGACCGCTGCACCCGGCAGGATCGCATGCGCCATGGCATCGCCGACGAGGCTCATCCGCCGCAGCATCAGGAACACGCCGATCGGCGCGCCCGCCAGGGCGAGCGCGATCACGGCGGCGAGCGCGCGCCGCATGAACTCGAATTCGGTGAACGGACCGATCAGCGCATCATGGAGCATCGGAGATCAGGCCGCCCGCGAGCCGATGTCATCGGCCGCGCAGGCCGCCGCGCTGTCGTCGAATGCCTCGCACATCCGCATCGCGACCAGCAGGTTTTCGGGCGTCAGCACCTCCGCCGTCGGACCCCAGGCCACGGGGCCGCGCGCCAGCACCAGCGTCTCGGTGAAATGGTTGCGCACCATCTCCATGTCGTGCAGTGCGGCGAGCACGGTGCGGCCCTCGGCGTGCCAATCTTTGACCAGCGCGAGCAGATCGACCGTGGTCTTGCTGTCGATGGCGTTGAATGGCTCGTCGAGCACGATCAGCTTCGCGTCCTGCAGCAGCACCCGCGCGAACAGCACGCGCTGCATCTGGCCGCCGGAGAGCGTTCCGATCGGGCGGTTCTCGAAGCCATTGAGACCCACGGAGGCGATCGCGCGCAGGATCTGGTCGCGCGCGGCCTTGCCGATGCCGCCGAACAGGCCGGCCTTGCGCCAGAGGCCGGTGCCGACGAAATCGAACACCGAGATCGGGAAGCTGCGGTCGATCTCCGCGCTCTGCGGCAGGTAGGCGATGTCCCTGCTGTCGAGCCCGCCGAGATGGATGCTGCCGTCAAGCGGCGGGAGGATACCGACGATGCCGCGCAGCAGCGTCGACTTGCCGGCGCCGTTCGGACCGATCACGGCCACCAGCGCGCCGGAAGCGACTTCGCCTTTGAGATGGTGCACGGCCGGATGCCGGTCATAGCCGAGCGTGACGTTGTGAAAGTGGAGCGCTGCCATCCTCACCTCATCGCCAGTAGAACGACGCCCCACAGCACGGTGCAGACGGCGAGCGCGGCCGCGAGACGGCCCGCCATGGTCATGCGCAGGATCGACCAGGGCGCCGCCTGGGCCGGATGCGGCGAGGCCGCATCGTGGACATGGGCGTGGGTATGGGCGTGGGTATGGGCATGGCTGTGATCATGGCCATGCGGATGGTGGCCATGAGAATGGGCGGGGGCATGGTCGTCACGATGGACGTGGGACGCGGCTGGAACCATCGCAGGATGTTATATTATAACATCACGCCTGTCCACGGCTCCGGGGCGGCATTCCGGGGCGCACGAAGCATCCGACGAGGAATCCCAAGACTGGGTGGCTCGGATCGAGGGAATGCACGTCCTGACAAGGAAAGGCAGCCGCGTCCGCGACCGCCTTTGTTTACGTCATTCCGGGCGGCGCATCAGCGCCGAGCCCGGAATCCATCGGGTGTCAGCCCGAGTGGACGAATGGATTCCGGGTTCGCCCTGCGGGCGCCCCGGAATGACAGCGAGGCCTTAGGCCTTCTCGAACAGGGACTCCACGTATTCCCAGTTCACGAGGTTCTCGACGAACGCCTTCAGATAGTCGGGACGGCGGTTGCGGTAGTCGATGTAGTAGGAGTGCTCCCAGACGTCGCAGCCGAGGATCGGGGTGGCGCCGTGCACCAGCGGATTCTCGCCGTTCGGGGTCTTGGAGATCTCGAGCTTGCCGTTCTTGACCTGGAGCCAGCACCAGCCGGAACCGAACTGGCCGACGCCGGCCGCCTGGAAGTCGGTCTTGAACTTCTCGAAGCCGCCGAGGTCCTCGTTGATCTTCTTCTCGAGCTTGCCGGGCAGCTTGGTGCCGCCGCCATTGGGCTTCATCCAGCTCCAGAAGTGGATGTGGTTGTAGTGCTGGCCGGCATTGTTGAACACCGCGGGGTTCTTGCCGAACGAGCCCTTGACGATCTCTTCAAGGGACTTGCCTTCCCATTCGGTCCCTTTGAGCGCGTTGTTGCCGTTGGTGACGTAGGCCTGATGATGCTTGTCGTGGTGATATTCCAGCGTCTCCTTCGACATGTACTGGCCGAGGGCGTCATAGGCGTAAGGAAGTGGGGGCAGCGTAAAGGTCATGGCTTCTTGTCCGCAACTGGTGGGGAACGAGATCTAACGGTCACCCCTTATAGAAGGTTCCGCCGCCATTAAATACCTCAGAATTTGCGAAAAGGCGTGATGCGGCGGTCTCGTCCCGATGCACAAATTGAACGCAACCTGTAGCGTCGATCGACCCTGCGGCTTGTCATGGAATATCATTGCCTTTGAAGCGCTTACGACAGAACGAACGCGCCACGAAGCGGAGCTGTGAAGGACGAGGCCATGAGTATCGAGATCGACATTCTGAACGGCGACGCCTCGTGGCCGATGGCCGAGCCGCTGCATCAGGCGGTCTGGGGACCGCAATTGATCGCGGGCAAGCCTTGGGCTGACGTGAAATGGGCCAATGCCGACCTGCGCGTGCTGATCGAGACGCCTGAGGACGGTCTCGTCTGCCATGTCGGCATCTACTTCCGCACCGTTACCTGGAACGGACAGAAGGTCCATATTGGCGGTATCGGCGGGGTCTGCACGCGCGAGGACCGGCGCGGCCGCGGCTATGCGACCGTGGCGATCGACGCAGCCGTGCACACGATCAGGGCCAACGAGGCCGCCCGCTTCGCCCTGCTGTTCTGCGAACCCCACAATTTTTCGTTCTACGAGACGCGGAGTTGGCTGCCATTCAAGGGCGAGGTCTATTGCGAACAGCCGGAGGGGCGGATCCGCTTCACCCACATGGCGCCCTACGTCTTCAACATCGTCCGCGCGCCGACGCTGGGCACGATCGACCTATGCGGCCTGCCGTGGTGAGCCCTGCGTGAGCGAGGGCTGCGCCGGCCGATTCGCGCCCTATAGTATGTCGAACATCATCCAATATTCCGCCCGGTGACCATGACGATCTACGCCCCCCTAGACGTTATTCCGCCGCGCGCACCGGTCGCTTCCTCCATCGCCAGCCTGCTGACGGCACCGATCCTGCCGACGCTGCTGCGACTCGCCATCCCCAACATGATCGCGATGGTCGGCAGCACGCTGGTTGCGGTGGCCGAGACCTCCTATATCGGTCGGCTCGGCACCATCCCGCTCGCGGCGATCGCGCTGGTGTTTCCGTTCGCGATGCTGACGCAGATGATGAGCGCGGGCGCGATGGGCGGCGGCGTCTCCTCCGCGATCAGCCGCGCCCTCGGCGCAGGGGATCGCGACCGCGCCGCGACGCTGGCGCTGCATGCGGCCATCATCGGCCTCTGCGGCGGTCTGTTGTTCACGGTGATGATGCTTGCCTTTGGCCGCTCCTTCTTCGCGCTGCTCGGCGGCCGCGAGCGCGTCCTGGAAGAAGCCGTCGGCTATTCGCAGGTGCTGTTCTCCGGCGCGGTCGCGATCTGGCTCGTCAACACGCTGGCCTCGGTGATCCGCGGCACTGGCGACATGCGCCTGCCCTCGGCGATTCTGATCGGTGCGAGCGTGGTCCAGATCGCGCTCGGCGGCACGCTCGGGCTCGGCCTGTTCGGAGTGCCGCAATTCGGCATGCCGGGTGTGGCAGCAGGCCAGCTGATCGCGTTCAGTTGCGCGGCGATCTTCTTCGTCTGGTATCTGCTGTCCGGACGCAGCCGGCTGCCGCTGGATGTCCGCGCCTTTCATTTCGAGCGCGCGATGTTCCTGGACATCCTGAAGGTCGGCGCGGTGGCCTGTTTGTCGCCGCTCCAGACCGTGCTCACCATCCTGATCTTCACGAAGATCCTCGCGACCTTCGGCACCGAGATGCTGGCCGGCTACGGCATCGGCTCGCGGCTCGAATTCCTGCTGATTCCGATCACCTTCGCCTTCGGCATCGCCTCGGTGCCGATGGTCGGCGTCGCCATCGGCGCCGGACATGTGAAGCGCGCGCGGCGCGTGGCCTGGACCGCGGCTGCGGCTTCCGGACTCACGGTCGGCCTGATCGGCCTCCTCGTCGCGCTCGCGCCATCGCTGTGGGTCGGACTTTTCACGCGTGATCCCGGCGTCACCGCCGCGGCATACAGCTATTTCCACTGGGCCGGCCCGGCCTTCGTATTCTTCGGGATGGGCGTGTCGCTTTACTTCTCCTCGCAGGGCGCCGCGCGCGTCGGCGGTCCTGTGCTCGCCTCCACCGCGCGGCTCTTGATCGTCGCGATCGGCGGCGTCGGGCTCATGAGCGCGCAAGCTCCGGCCTGGACCCTGTTCGCGCTTGTCGGCGGCGCCATGGTCGTGTTCGGACTCTCGACCGCGGCCTCGGTCGCGTTCGTGCGCTGGGGCAAATGAGCGCAGGTAGAACATTCAGGCAGTTGAACGCAGGAATGTGATTCCAGCCGGCGTTGCACTATCCCGCCGGGCTGCTATTGAGGCGCTCCATTTTCGAGGCCTTCCATGACTTCCAGATTCGCAGCTCTCATCGTCCTCCTCACCGCGATGCTTGGCACATCTGCCGCTCGCGCGCAGAGCGCCGACGGGACCTGGCTCACACAGGCGGGCGATGCGCGCGTGAAGATCAGCAAATGCGGCGGCGGCATCTGCGGCCACGTGGTCTGGCTGCGCGAGCCCTACGACACATCGACCGGCCAGCCCGCCACCGACAGCAAGAATCCCAATCCCGCACTCGCCAGGCGTCCGATGATCGGCCTGCCCTTGTTCAGCGGCATGGAGCCGGTGGGACCCAACAAATGGTCGGGGCAGATCTACAACGCCGACGATGGCAGCACCTATGCGAGCAATATCAGCCTGACGGGCGCGGACTCGCTGCGGGTCGAAGGCTGCGTCGGGGCGCTCTGCGGCGGCGAGACCTGGACGCGCGCGGGACGGTAGTCTCGTGTCCCGGACGCGATCTTCTCACGCGGTCATTGCTTTCAGCTCCGTCGCCGCCGAGGCGTAACCGCCCCGCGCGCCGTCGATGAAGTGGACGTGGTCGCTGCGCAGCACCGACGGCGTGAAGCAGGTCATCATCGCCGCATCTTGCCGGTGAAGGCCATAGCGCACGATACCGTCGCGCGCGGCCGCCGCGAGACGCTCACTCAACGCGCGTTCGAGCTGCGGCGTGCAGTCGAGGATCATGCGCAGACCGTCGTCATATTTTCTGAAGTCCGAGTTCTCGACCACCTGACGCCTGTAGACCGCGGGCACGAAGCCCCCGACCTTGAGGTCGAAGCGCATGACCAGATAGATGAACAAATTATAGGCCAGCACGACGGCCTTACGAAAGAGCAACGGACGGCCGCGCTTGGTGCGGGCCTCGAATTCCACCCCCTGCGGCGGCCATTTCAGCGGCGGCCCCTGCGGCGGCACCGGGCGGCCACCGTCCGGGCTGCGCTCGACGAGATGGATGATATCCTCGATCACCTTGCGGAAGGCGTGCGGATCGGCGCCACGCGCCGGCATCACCAGTACCGACAGGATCAACCCGCGTGAGGCCGGAATCACCTCGAAGCGACAGGACAGGCCCGACAGATCGGGCTGCGTGCCGGCCGGCGCCTCCTTGACCGCAAACTCGCCGTGCTTCATCGCGGCGTCGGCCCAGGCGAGCCCGCCGCCCGAGAACATCGCGTAGGAGAGGTTGGCTGACGGCCCGAAGCGGGCGACGCGCACGTCAAGCCCCTGCGCGCGGATGGCGCTGACCGGCACCAGTGCCACGCGCATGGTCAGATCGAGGTCTTCCCGCACCCAGGTCGCGGTCGCCGCCAGCGCCTCGCGGGCAAGTTCGACATCCTCCGCCGCAACCGCAAAGCTTGCGCCGTCGCCACCGAACACAAAGGGGAATTCGCGCCCCTCCAACGCGTTCGTCACCGCCGCGATCACCGCGGCGCCGGCCATGTTCACCGCCTTGTAGCGCTGCGCCGCGATGGCCTTGGTCGAATCGACGATGTCGGCAATACCGATGCTCCAGTCGTCGGGCAGCGGGGCATAAAGTGAGGGATCCATCAGGCTGGTGAAGCCTCGGAAGACGGGAATGCCGCCATAAAAGGATTGGCCTGAGGTCATCGGGATGCCGGATGGTTGGAATGCAAGAAAAATACGGGGCAGGATCGATCCGGGTTCGCTGGCCGGCGGACCTTTCAATCATTGGCCGAAACGGGCCCGGACAACAAGATGCGGCCGCGCGGCAATTCCGCCGCGGGTCATTGATCGGCATCAAACGGCGGCCCGGAGAGAGCGGCTATCGTCGGTCAGCTCCAGGGGGCGCAGGGGATTATTGCGGTGTCCGATTTCGGCAAGAAGGACTCGCCCTCTCCGGTCCGCCGGCGCACGGGCGTCGATCCGGTCAGCGCGGTGAAGATGCCCGAGGGGCTGACCGCCGCCGTCGATCAATGGGCTGAAGCTCATCGCCTGACCCGCTCGGACGCGATCTGCAAGCTGATCGAGCTGGGCCTGAGAATCGCGCCTCCCGCCCCGACACCGGTGCACCCGCTCGCATCGGACGCCACCAAGATCGAAGAGATCGCAGTGCACGAGATCGAGTCGCTGCTTGATCCCGCGTTGCCGGCGGACGAACGCGAGCGCCGCATCCGTCGCCTCACCGAAGGGCCGCCGGAATTCTCACACGAACGAATTGACCTGCCGAAGCAGCATCGGACCTGAAGCGCCTAAAGGCCGTTGTTTTGCGCATGATCTTTCCGGAAAGCCGCTCGCACTTTCCGGATCATGCTTTAATGTAGCTTCTCGATCTGGCGCTTGCGCAAGGTGTCGATGGAGGCATCGTGGCAGCCGACCAGGCGGACGAATTGCTGCGGGTACATTTCGTGGCCGTGACTACCGGAGTTCTGATGCGTCATCGGCGGGCAGCGGACTTCGCCCGGCTTGGGAAGGCATTGCTCCGTGCGGCCCTGGCTCGAAGCGGTCATGTTTGATGTGGCCATCGACTGCTCCCCTTCTATTAGGGCAGATCGATTGACGTAACCCAATCGATTGCGAGGCATCTTACGACCAAATCCGGCTGTCTGTCATTGCGCCGGATCAACGCAAACTGCCACGACCGGGTTCCGCCTACGCCGTATTGCCCGCGTCGATCGTGAACACCGTCCCGGTAACGTTGCGGCCGCCCTCGCCCAAAAGGTATTCCACCATGCGCGCGACGTCGTCCGTCTCGGGCAGGCGGCGTAGCGCGCTTCGGCTGGCGATGCGCTTGCGTCCTTCGTCGGACAGATTGTGCGTCAGCTCGGTGTCGATGAAGCCTGGAGCGATCGCATTCACGGTGATGCCGAGCTTGCCGACCTCGCGCGCGAGCGAGCGGGTGAAGCCGGTGGCGGCGGCCTTGGTCGCGCCGTAGACGGATAGGCCGTTATAACCGGTGGTGGCGATGATCGAGGAAATGTTGATGATGCGCCCGGCGCCGTCGGCCATCATCTGCCGCGCGACATATTTGGTGAGGATGATCGGCGACAGCACGTTGAGCTGCACCAGCGCCTCGATCTCGGAATTGTGCATGGTGGCGAGCAGGCCCTCGGTGCCGAGGCCGGCATTGTTGACGAGGCCGTAGATCGGGCCGAACTCGTCGCGCACGAGCTTTGCGAAGGCCGGGATCGCATCGATCACGGCAAGGTCGCAGGCGCGGAAATGCAGACGCCCTTCGGAGGCGGCGATCGCCGCCTTGAACTCCTCGCTCTCGCGCCGCGCTGCCGCGATCACGTTGAAGCCGGCAGCGACGAGGCGCTTGCCGATCGCCAGCCCAATGCCGCGGCTGCCGCCGGTGACGAGAACGTTATGCATCGGTACGCGCCAGTTTTCCGGCCGGGGTGACGTCGAGCGCCTCAACGAAGCGGATCACGGCCGGTACCTTGTGGGAGGCGAGCCGGGCGCGGCACTGCTCCAGGATCTGGTCGCGGATCTCCTTCGCGCGGGCCGGATCGGCGCCGTCGGCCAGGATCACATCGGCGACGACGATGCCGCCGGTGATGGGACTGCGGCGCGATCTCGCCCGTGACATCCGCACGTCTGGATGACGGTTGATCACCGCCTCGATCTCCTCGGGGTGGACCTTCAGCCCGCCGATATTGATGATGCCGCCGCGACGGCCGACGAAATAGTAGCGGTCGCCGCGCAGTTCGACGATGTCGCCGCTGTCGACGAAGCCGTCGGCGTCGGTGAGCGGCGCCGCGTTGCGGCCGACATAGGCGTGGGCCGTGCGTGTCGATCGGATCCGCAGCGAGCCGTCGACGACCTTCATCTCGACGCCGTTGCGGTTGCCGAGATAGCCGGCCGGAAAACCCTCCAGCCCGTCATTGACGGCGAAGCCCACGCCGGCTTCCGTCGAGGCATAGGCGTGGCCGACGGAAGCATTGGGGAATGCCGCCTTCAGGCCATCGAGCACGGCCTGGTCGGCGATCTCGCCGGAGAGACGCACATAGGCCGGGGAGAATTGCGCGGCCGAACCACTCATCAGGAGCTTGCGCCAATGCGAGGGCGTGCCGGACATGTGCGAGACGCCGCGCGCGTTCAGCCGCGCGACGTGATCGCCGAGCGCTTCATGCGGATCTGACAGCACCATCGAGCCGCCCGAGAGAATGGCGCGGAGGAAGATCTGCAAGCCGCCATAGCGGCGAATGTCGTAGAACGTCGCCCATACCGGCGCCGGTCCGTGCGCAGGACCCTCGGCGACGATGGCGCCGGTCAGCGCTTCCAGCGTATGGCCGACGATCTTCGGCACCCCGGAGGTGCCTGACGTCAGCATCAGCCATTCGGTGGCGCGCTCGGATTTGGCAGGATCGGTGGCTTGAAGCGGCAAGCGCGCGGTGACGACCAGCGACACGCTGGACGCCGCCCAGCGATCGGGCTCGTCGGTCACAACCGCATCGATCCCGGCATCCGCGATTAGCGCGTCGAGATGTGCCGGGTCGAGATCGGGCGGACAGAGCAGCATGCGACGCGCGATGCCGTCGAGCTCGATCATGGCAAGGCCCGACCGGAGCTGGTCTGACAGTTTCAGCAGCACCGCGCGGCCGGACAGCTCGCGCAGGCGGCCGCCCAGAACCGTGTGCGACAGGATATCCGTTAGCGACACGACATGGTGCGCATCGGAGATCGTGCGGCCTTTCAGCTCCGCGCCGAGATGGTCGCGAAGCGCAAAGATCTCACGCGGGGACATTTTCGTAGGCCCGCACGAAATCGCCCACCGTGGCAGGGAATGCAGCGTCCTCGGAAATCGTGAAGGGGTCGACGCCCGTCTCGTCCTCGAGGCGCGCGACCAGGATCGCGAAAGCGAGCGAGTCGAAACCCGTCTCGTGCAGGGAGAGATCGTCCGAGAGCGCGGGAAGCGTGACGTGCTGTTCCTTGGCGATCTGCTGGATCGCTTCGATGACCTTTGACCTTACCGACATGGCTGGCTCGCTTTTCATTGTCGTTTTGTGTTGCGGCGGCTCTTGATGACCGCCTCCCCATGGCCGTCTGTTTACCCGACAGAAGTAAATGGCTGCTTGGACAATTCAGATAAAATTGCACCTATCTCTCGATTTTGGTTTCGCTACAGCTTGATCGTACCGTCGTTGACGCGAGCATGGACCTCGGCATCCAACGCGACATAGGCACCGGACTTCGGATCGAGGATGAACAGCGGATCGGAGATCGCGGCCGGGTCAAATCCCTCGCGGGCGAGCTCGCCCTTTTTCTGCTTGAAGGTCTCGGTGGCATCGAGCTCGCGCGAGATGCGGATGAAGACCGGGCGGGCATAGGACGGCAAGCGGTGCGCGAGATGATCAGGCAGCGCGGCGATGTCGAAACCTTCGTTCACGACGATCGCACTCATTCCAGCGCGGCCGTCAGTGCCGGGAATGGCGACACCGTAGGTGGTGGCATCGACGACACCGCGGAAATCGCGCACGGCGTCGTTGACCTCCGATGTCGCGACGTTCTCGCCCTTCCAGCGGAAGGTGTCGCCGATGCGATCGACGAAATGGAAAAAGCCCTTGTCGTCGATCCGCATCAGATCGCCGGTGCGAAACCAGGCATCGCCCCTGGCAAACACGTCACGCAGGATCTTCTTCTCGGTCTCGCCGGCGTCGGTGTAGCCCTCGAACCGGCCGCCGCCCTCATCGGCGGTGCCGATGCGGCCGATGGCTTCGCCGGTCTCGCCGCGGGCGCAGGCAATGCAGAAGCCCTCGTCATTGCGCAGCGGCGCGCCACTGTCGGGATCGAGTCTGACGAGACTGGCTGGGAAGCGGTGCGCGAGCAGCGGGGGGATGCGGCCGATCGCGCCCGGCTGTCCCTCGACATTGAACAGCGAGAAATTGCCTTCCGTCGCCGCGTAGAATTCGAGGATCCGTGGAATGGCGAAGCGGGCCTGGAAATCCTCCCAGATGTCGCCGCGCAGGCCGTTGCCGCAGACGAGCCGCAGGCGGTGCCGGCCCTCGTATTCGGAAGGCGCCGCCTTGAGCAGATAGCGGCAGAGCTCGCCGATATATTGAAACATCGTGCAGTCGTGCCGCACGATGTCGGACCAGAAGTTCGAGGCGGAAAATTTCTCCGCAATCACCACCGAGCCGCCCGCGGCCAGCATGCTGCATGGCGCGACGATGCCGCCGACCGAATGGAATAGCGGCAGACAGTCGTAGAGCCGATCTTGCGGCGTCGCACCGGTGAGGCCGGCAAACCAAAGGCCCCAATTGAGAATGCGGCGGTGGCTGATGCTGGCGGCCTTCGGCAGGCCAGTGGTGCCCGAGGTGTAGATCAGCAGCGCACGATCGTTGATCGTGACGTCGCCATGCTCCTCAGGCGAGAGAGGCCCGTCGTCGAGGGCGGCAAGCGCGACGTCGATCGCGCGCTCGCGGCGGGCATCGCCATGGGTCCAGACTTTCGCGTCCGTCTTCAGGTGAGGCGCCGCGCTCTCCAGCGGCTGCATCAGCTCACATGCGACGATAACATGCGAGGGCTTGGCGACGTCGATGCAATGCGCGAGCGATTGCCCCACGAGCTTGGTGTTCAGCAGCGCGACCACGCCGCCGACCCGGCTGATGCCGAGCCAGGCCGCGACATAGTCAACGCCGTTCGGCATCATCAGCGCGACGGTGTCACCCTTGGCCACCCCGACCGACCGCGCCCAGCGGGCATAGCGGTTGATCCGCTTCGACAAGCCTTCATAGTCGAGCGTGGCAGCGTCGGTCACCAGCGCCGCGCGATCGGGCTGGCGTCGCGCCCAATCGTCGACGACATCGGCGAACAAACGCCCCGGCAACATCTCGATCCGGGCCGTGAGCTCGATCGCCTTCAGCCAGATCTTCGAAGCCGAGAAGGCGCGCGTCGCTTTCGGCTGTTCGATGACGCCGGTGGTCATGTTGTTCACTCGTGCGGGCCGTCTGCCGGTTTTGCGGCAACTTAGCCCGCGCGCCCTGCCCAGGTGTTAAGAGACAAGGTAAAACCCGGTTAGTGCGGGATTAACTCTAGTCATCCTTACCAAGCCAGCGCGAAACCGCCGGCCCAAGGTGGCAGAGGTGTCGGAGTCCGGAAGGTTTGCGGCCCGCGAAGCGGGCGATCGCATGGGGAAGCGATCTCGCCTGCGGCCATCCTTCGAGACGCCCGCCTGCGGCGGGCCCTCAGGATGAGGACCGAGCGCGTAGCGCTCGTTTCAATCAGCACCGATGCCGCTTAGCCTCATCCTGAGGGCCCGCCGCAGGCGGGCATCTCGAAGGACGAGGCGCGCGCTCAGCTCGCGCAAAGCACCAAATGATTGCCTACCCTGCCAAGCAGGCGCGCGGATCCGGCTTGATCCTCGTCCTGGTCTGACGCTAGCCGGGTCGCCCGTGGCGTAATCGGCGCGGCGGCGGGTTGACCGGGAAGTACGGGTTGAGGTCGCAGGTCGCGGCGCGTCCCGAGGCGGTCGCGCGGCATTGCGGCAGCGATGTGAAGGAGCAGTCATACCACTCCCCGCCACCGCCATTCGCGCCGGAATAGACGTGCATGCAGACGGGATAGCGGGGATCGAAGGTCTGCCCCTGCGTTGGAGCGGCGGCAAGCAGGGCGCCGCTCGCCACGATCAGAGCGAGCGAGGTTCGCGAGGCGAAGATCCGAGCGAGATACATGGTGGACCGCTAGTATTGCTGCTTCTGCCGCTTGCGCGGGCGCGGCGGGGGCTGGTCGAAGGCATAATAGGGATTGAGGTCGCAGCTCGCCGAGCGGCCCGACGCGGTCGCGCGGCACTGCGGCAGCGAGGTGAAGGAGCAGTCGAAATAATCACCGCCGCCGCCGAAGCCGCCGGGCGTATAGACATGCATGCACACCGGATAGCGCGGATCATAGGTCTGGGCGCTGGCGTCTGCCGCGACGAACAGGGTCGCAATCGCGGTGAGGGTCAATATCGGCAAGCGCATGGAGAAATCCTCGAATCGATCGCGGGCGCCGGCACGGATGCCGGTCACGTCAGGCACCGGCACGGTTGCCGGTCGCCTCATATGGCATAACCCCACGCGCGAGGCGACTGTTCCTCGGGACAGTTGACGGCAAGGTGAGTGGGGCGCGCCGGCGGCGCTCCCTCGTCACGCCGGACCTGCCCCGGCCATCACGCGCCGAGACCCTGCAACACGAGCCGGTTCAGCCGTGTCGCAAACGCCGCCGGGTCCTCCGGCAATTCGCCGTCCAGGATCTGCGCCTGTTCGAGTAGAAGCAGGCTGAGATCATCGACGACCTTCGAGCCGGCCTGCGCCTTGGTGACCGCCGTGACCAGCGGATGGCGCAAATTGATCTCGAGGATCGGCTTGGTCTTCATCCCGCGGTTCTGCTGCGACAGGATGCGCTCGAGCTCGCGGCTGGGCCCCTGGCTGTCGGCGACGAGGCAGGAGGCCGAGCTGGTGAGACGCGTCGAGGCCTTGACGTCGCTGACGCGCTCGCCAAGCGCGGCCTTGATCACGGCGATGGTGGCCGCTTCATCCGCGGCCGGCTCGTCCTTCTTCGACTCGTCCTGATCGTCGATGCGCGGGATCAGATCGAGATTCAGATCGCCCTGGCTCAGCGATTTCAGCGGCTTGCCGTCGAACTCCGACGGCATCGAGGTCCAGAACGCATCGACGGGATCCGACAGCAGCAGCACCTCGATGCCGCGCGCGGTCGCAGCTTCCAGCCGCGGATTGGACTTCAACCGCTCGATGCTGTCACCGACGAGATAATAGATCTCGGTCTGGTTGGGTTTGAAATCGGCTATGACCTGCTTCAGCGACCGTTTATCGCCCGCCGTCGTGGTGAAGCGCGACAGCGAAAGCAGCTTTTCGCGCCGCTCGAAGTCTTCGTAGATGCCTTCCTTGAGCACCGGGCCGAAGGCGTCCCAGATCTTGGCGAAATTATCCGGGTCCTTCTCGGCGAGACTTTCGAGCTCGGACACGACGCGGGTCGCCACGGCTTTGCGTATCTGCGCGAGCTGCGGATTGTTCTGGAGCATCTCGCGGGAGATGTTGAGCGGAAGATCCTCGCTGTCGACGACGCCGCGGACGAAGCGGAGATAGCCCGGCAACAGGTCGGCGTCGTCGGTGATGAAGACGCGGCGGACATAGAGTTTGACCCGGCCCTTGCGATTCGGCTCGAACAGGTCGAACGGCTTGGTCGACGGCGCGAACAGCAGCACGGCGTAGGAGTAGCGGCCCTCGGCGCGGTAATGCAGCGTCATCGCGGGGTCGTCGAAGGCGGACGCGATCTGCTGGTAGGCCTTTTTGTAATCCTCTGCCGTGAGCTCGGATTTCGAGCGCTGCCACAGCGCGCTGGCCGAGTTGATCTGGCGCGGCTCGCCTTCTTCCGGCACGAGCTCGATCGGGAACAGGATGTTGTCGGAATAGGACGTGACGATGCGCTCGATCTCGTAGGTCTCGAGATATTTCCTGGCGTCGTCCTTCAGGTGCAGGACGATCTCGGTGCCGCGCGTCACGCGCGCCGCTTCCTCATCGCTGGCGCGGGCGATCTCGAAGCCGGAGCCGCCTTGGGAGCTCCAGGTCCAGACGTCGCTCTCGCCGGCGCGGCGGCTGATCACGACGATCTTCTCGGCGACCATGAAGGCTGAATAGAAGCCGACGCCGAACTGGCCGATCAGGCCGAGCCCGTCCTTGGCCTCCTTCAGCTTCGACACGAACGCCTTGGTGCCGGAGCGGGCGATGGTGCCGAGATGGTCGATCAACTCCTGCCGCTCCATGCCGATGCCATTGTCGGCGATCGTGAGCGTCCCAGCCGTCTTGTTCGGGATGATGCGGATCTTGAGGGCGTCGCCTTCGCCCAGCAGGGCGGGACTTGCGATGGCCTCGTAGCGCAGCTTGTCGCAGGCATCGGAGGCATTGGAGATGAGTTCGCGGAGGAAGATGTCGGTTTCCGAATATACGGAATGCACCATCAGGTGCAGCAGTTCGGAAACTTCGGCCTGGAAAGGCTGCGTGTGCACAGCCGTATCTGACGTCGTCATGCGCTTACCCGGTCACAACAAAGGGGAGGAACCGGATATAGCGCGAGGCCATGGCGGATCAAGAGGATGTGAACATCCCGGCAGTGCTAGCTACAAAAAGGCGGCGATCAGGTCACGCAGCGGCCAGGCTGGAGCAGCCGAGCGACCTCGGTCAGCGAGCTGACCACCGGCTCACAGGCGATCGTCGGCTTTCTGCGAACCTTCTGGTTCTGGAGCAGCACCGGCGGCCTGGCATTGCCGGTGTCGATCGTCGCGGGGACGCGCAGAAGCACCGACGTATCGGCCAGGTCATTCAGCCGCATCGATACCGTTCGGGTGGGAACCGCTGCCGGCTTGATCTCGGCGAGCCGATCAGCCTTTGCGAGGCGATTGACCTTCTGGCCCGGGGCGACGTTCGAGCTGGGGATGTCGGCGACCGCCTGCCAGCGGTCGGCCAAGTCATGACCGGAGGCCAATTGAACCGCGCCCAAGGTCGCGGCAATCGCAATGGCGCCTAAAACTACCTTTTGAATCTGTGACATGGCCGCCGATCCCTCGCCCCATGGCGATCACGGGAACAACGCGGGCGGAGGAGCGGGAGTTCTTGACCATTACGATCACTTAACCGTGTGCGATAAGGGCTGTGATCGGCGAAATATTTCACAAAGCGCGGGAACGACTTGGGCAGCCAGGAGTCGTCTCAACAGCCGGCTATTCCCCCCTGCCCCATAAGCCGGCGACGTAGGGCGCGACTGTGGTGATGCCAGTCGCGCCTTACTTTTGTCTGGAGCCTACTTCGCCGCCCCGGCGAGCCAATCCCGCCCCTCGTCATAGAGCTTCTCGACCTCGGCGCCGATGAGACCGGGCATGTCGCGCTTGACCTTGTAGCCGATCAGCTCCTGCATGTAGGCGAGGTGGCGGTAGCCTTCCGGGAGAGCGGCGAGCGCCTGCTGATCGAGGCGCAGCGTCGCGGCGGGATCGACCGGATCGATCCGGTCCTTCTCGTAGATCGGCTGGCGGCGGACGATGCCCCATTTGCCAATTCCTAATTGATCCTCGCGCTTTTCCAGGAAATCGTAGAAGCGTCCGGTGCAGACGACGTCGCAGAGCACGTCATGCACGAGAGCCCGCTGCGAGATCGTCATCTTGGTCTGCGCGATCGCGCGTGCGCCGGAGAGGTCGATGCTGGTGCCGCCAAGGAAATGCAGGATACGTACGCCCTTGGCAAACCCCTCCTGGCTGACGCGAATGAAATCCCGCGCCGGCCCCTGAAACCAGGTCGCGGACATCCAGCCCTCCTCGTGCCACACCGTGGCGAAGCGCTCCCAGTCACCGGCATCGCGCCACACCGCCCAGTTCTCGACGAGGTCGCGGATGGCGAGGCGATCGAGCAGTTGCTGGTCCATGGACACATCTCCGACTGGCATCAATGCACGAGGTTTTGAGCGGCTAAGTCGGCAGCCGTCAAGCGCAGCAGGCGGCACGAAAAATCCGGCGTGCCTTGCAGCACGCCGGATTGGATCGTCAGCTGAGTGTCAGGCGCAGAAGTCCTACGCCGCGGGCGCCTTCGGCGCGCGGTTGCGTGAGTTGCGCTGGAAGAACAGGGCCTGACTCGCCACCGCCGACACCATGGCGGGCTGGAACGGTTTGGAGATCAGGAACGCCGGCTCAGGCCGCTCGCCCGTGAGGAAGCGCTCGGGGTAGGCGGTGATGAACACCACCGGCACCTCGAAGGTGCGCAGCAATTCGTTGACGGCGTCGAGGCCCGACGAGCCGTCGGCGAGCTGGATGTCGGCGAGGATCAGGCCCGGCCGCTTGTTCTTGGCCAGCGCCACCGCATCGGCATGGGTGCGCGCCACGCCGACGACATTGTGGCCGAGATTCTTCACCAGGCTCTCGAGGTCCATGGCGATGAAGGTCTCGTCCTCGATGATCAGCACGTCGGTCGCGATCTCGGCGGCCATCTCGCGGCCGGCAGCGTCCGCAAGGCGGCGCGTCTCCGCGACGTCGGTGCCGAGAACGAAGGCGACTTCCTCTTCCGAAAAGCCCTCGAGCGAAAGCAGCAGGAAGGCCTGGCGCGGCAGCGGGGTAATGTTAGACAACCTCCGCTCGGGTGGCATCGGCAGGGTCGCCACCTCGGCATCGTCGTTGACCGAGACCGAATTCCAAATCTGGGTAAACAGCCGGAAAAGGCCGGCCCTGGGCCCATGGCTCTCGTCGAGTACCGACGGGTCTCCCAGCATGGCCTCCAGCATGGCAGCGACATAGGCGTCACCGGAGGACTGGCTGCCCGTCAGGGCGCGCGCGTACCGGCGCAACAACGGCAAGTGTTCAGCAACAAGCTGTGAACGGGACATCCCCACTCCATTCGTCTTCGGGCCAACCTTAGCTGAGGTCACGCGGGGGGCCCGGGGTTCCCCTGCTGCACTGATTACGCCCCGAGCCTAGAAAAGTTCCGGCAAACTGGGAACTTTTTAGCGCAGCTGGAATTGAGCCTATCCAGGGAACGGCTCCCGGTTGAGAAAATTTCTCGATTTTACAGTCACTTAACTCGGGGAAACGTGGAACAGGTCATGAAAGATCTCAAGTCTCAAGTCAGCAGAAGCACGACCCCCGGCAAGGGAGGGCTCACTCCGGAGATTCAATCCCGGATCGGGCACCAACTGCGCGCGATGTACGACGATGTGGTGCGGCAGGGGGTTCCGGATCGGTTCGCGGAACTGATCAAGAAGCTTGATGCCCAGGGAGCGGCGCCTCAAGTGGAAAATGACGCGGGATCTAACGACAACAACAACGGGAGGGATTAATGCCTCTCACGGACTCCCTGCGTAACGACATCCTGGCGGCCGTGCCGAGCCTGCGCGCGTTCGCCATCTCGCTCAGCGGCAATGCGGATCGCGCCGACGACCTGGTGCAGGAGACGTTGCTGCGCGCGCTCGCCAACATCGACTCGTTCCAGCCCGGCTCCAACCTGCCGGCGTGGCTGTTCACGATCCTGCGCAACCTGTTCCGCTCCGACTATCGCAAGCGGCGGCGCGAGGTCGAGGATGCCGAAGGCAACTATGCCAAGACGCTGAAGACTCAGCCGTCGCAGAACGCCCATCTCGAGTTCGAGGAGTTTCGCACCGCTCTCGAAAAGCTTCCGCAGGATCAGCGTGAAGCGTTGATCCTGGTCGGCGCCTCCGGTTTCTCCTATGAGGACGCGGCTTCGATCTGCGGCTGCGCAGTCGGCACGATCAAGAGCCGCGTGAACCGCGCCCGCTCCAAGCTCGCTGCGCTGCTCTATGTCGACGGCGCCGAGGATTTCGGGCCCGACGAGACCGTGCGGGCCGTGATCGGCGGTAGCGGCGGCTGACAGCCGGCCTCAATCGTATCGGGACAACATGAAGGCGGCCGTTTCCACGGCCGCCTTTTCATGCGTTCGAGCACCAACCGGCGAGGCCGGTCACTCGTCCACGAAGGTCACGGTTTCCGCCACGCTCGCCCGCGAGGTGCGGTAGCTGTTGACCTTGTGGGCATGGTCGGCATAGCCGAACGAGATGCCGCAGACGACGCGGCGATCCTCGGCCAGGTTGAAGTGGCTGCGGATCAGTCCGGAGTGCCGCGCCAGCGCCGCCTGCGGGATCGTCCCTAGTCCGAGCGCCTGTGCAGCCAGCATGAAGTTCGAGACATAGGCGCCGCAATCGATGGCGCCATAAATGCCGAGCGGCTCGTTGGTGTGGATGATGGCGACGTGCGGCGCGCCGAAGAAATTGTAGTTTTCCAGCGCCTGCCTGGCGTAGGCCATCTTGTCGCCGCGGGCGATGCCCAGCGTGTTGTAGAGCTGAAAGCCGCTCTCGCGTCGCCGCTCCAGATAGACGCCGACATATTCGCGCGGCGGTGTGAAGTCGTAATCGTCGCCGAGGCCCTTCGAGGCCTCAGCGTAGATCGCCTTGCGAAAGCGCTCCTTGGCTTCGCCGCTGGCGATGACGACCTGCCAGGGCTGGCTGTTGCACCAGGATGCCGTGCGCTGGGCGGTGGCCAGCACATGCTCGATGGTGGCGCGGTCGACGTCCTTGGGGAGGAAGGCGCGGACCGAGTAGCGCTCGTTGAGGAGCTCTTCGAGCACGCCGATGCGATCGGCTTGTTTGACGGGTGCGTCCATGGATCAGCTCACTCTTCGTAGGGTGGGTTAGCCGAAGGCGTAACCCACCTCTTTGTTTCCGCATTGACCGATCTGGTAGGTTACGCCGAGCGGATCGCGCTTCGCGCATCCGCTGCGCTAACCCACCCTACTATGCCATCACCGCCCCTTGGTCGGGATCTTGTTATACGGCACGTCCTTGTCGACGCGAATGTCGCCGGGCAGGCCCAGCACGCGCTCGGCGATGATGTTGCGCAGGATCTCGTCGGTGCCGCCGGCGATGCGCATCGAGGGCGAGGACAGCAACATCTGCTGGAACTGGCCCTGCACCGTCTCCTCGTCGTTGCCGGTGAGCACGCCCGCCGCGCCCTGCAGGTCCATGGCGTAAGTCGCGATGTCCTGCAGCATCATGCCCGAGACCAGCTTGCCGATCGAATTCTCCGGGCCTGGCCGCTCGCCCTTCGACAGCGCCGAGATGGTGCGGTAGCTGGTGAATTTCAGCCCATTCGACTTCGCCGCCCAGCTCGCGAGCTTCGAGCGCACGGCGGGATCCTCGATGGCGAGGCCATCCTCCAGCATCAAATTGGAGCAGAACTCGAACATCTCAGGGACGCCGGTCGCAAGCCGCGCGCCGATCGACATGCGCTCGTTCATCAGCGTCGTCAGCGACACGCTCCAGCCCTCGCCGATGGCACCGAGACGCTGGCTGTCCGGGATCACGACGTCAGTGAAATAGACCTCGTTGAACTCCTGCATGCCGTTGGCCTGCTTGATCGGCCGCACCTCGACGCCCGGGCTCTTCATGTCCAGGAAGAACATGGTGAGGCCCTTGTGCTTGGGCACGTTCGGATCGGTGCGCGCGATCAGGAGGCCGTAGTCGGAATAATGCGCGCCCGAGGTCCAGATCTTCTGGCCGTTGACGACCCAATCGTCGCCCTTCTTCTCCGCGCGGGTGCGAAGCCCTGCGACGTCGGAGCCGGCGGACGGCTCGGAGAACAGCTGGCACCAGATCTCCTCGCCCGACGCGAGCTTGGGCAGATAGCGGCGCTTGGCCTCCTCGCTGCCGAAGGCCATCACGGTCGGGCCGCACATGCCTTCGCCGATCTGGAACGGCTGCGTCAGCTTGCCGTAGACGCCCTCCTCCTGCTGCCAGATCACCTTCTCGATCGGCGAGGCGCCGCGGCCGCCATACTCCTTCGGCCAGTGCAGGCAGGCCCAATTGCCCTCGAACTTCTTCTTCTGCCAGGCCTTGCCGACATCGACGATGTCGCGATTGGCGAGGCGGATGCGGCCGAGCGAGGATTTCGACAGCTCGGCATGGAGCTCCTGCGGCGCGTTGGCCTCGATCCATTTGCGCGCGGTCTCGCGGAATGCGGCTTCCTGCGGCGTGTCGTCGAAATTCATGGCGCTTCCTTTTTGTCATTCCGGGGCGCGCAACGCGCGAACCCGGAATCCAGAGGTTACCTACACATCTCGAGATTCCGGGTTCGGCTCTTCGAGCCGCCCCGGAATGACGGCTAGTTCCTTCCCTTCGTCGGGATCTTGTTGAACGGCACGTCTTTGTCGACGCGGATGTCGCCCGGCAGGCCCAGCACCCGCTCGGCGATGATGTTGCGCATGATCTCGTCGGTGCCGCCTTCGACGCGCGTTCCGGGCGCGCGCAGCAGCATGGCCTGGAAACGTCCGGCGAGCTCACCATCCTCGCCGCTGACGACGCCGCTCGCACCCTGCAAGTCCAGCGCGTAGGTCGCAACGTCCTGGATCATCGAGCCCGCAACCAGCTTGCCGATGGAGTTTTCCGGCCCCGGCCGCTCGCCCTTTGACAGCGCCGAGATCGCACGCATGCTGGTGTATTTCAGCCCGCTCGCCTTCACCGCCCAGTTTGCTAGCTTCGAGCGCACCGCGCGATCCTCGATCGCCGGGCCGTCATCGAGCATCAGACTGGAGCAGTACTCGAACAGCTCCGGAAAGCCGGTCGAGACCGCCGCGCCGATGGCGCTGCGCTCGTTCATCAGCGTGGTCAGCGAGACGTTCCAGCCGTCACCGACCTCGCCGAGGCGCTGGTGGTCGGGGATGCGGACGTTGGTGAAATAGACCTCGTTGAAGTCGGAGGCGCCGCTCGCCTGCTTGATCGGCCGCACCTCGACGCCGGGACTCTTCATGTCCAGGAAGAACATGGTGAGGCCCTTGTGCTTGGGCACGGTCGGATCGGTGCGGGTGAGCAGAATGCCGTAGTCGGAATAATGCGCGCCCGAGGTCCAGATCTTCTGGCCGTTGATCACCCACTCGTCGCCATCCTTCTCGGCGCGGGTGCGCAGACCGGCCACATCAGAGCCGCCGGCGGGCTCGGAGAACAGCTGGCACCAGACCTTCTCGCCGGAGGCGAGCGGCGGCAGATATGTGCGCTTATGCTCCTCGCGCGCGAACGCCATCATAGTCGGCCCACACATGCCGTGGCCGATGATGAACATGCGGGAGAGCTGGCCGAACGGCCCTTCCTCCTGCTGCCAGATCACCCGCTCGATCGGCGAGGCGCCGCGGCCGCCATATTCCCTAGGCCAGTGCAGGCAGGCCCAGCCGGCGTCGGCCTTCTTCTTCTGCCAGGCCTTTGCGACCTGCAGGATGTCGGCGTTCTTGAGCACGGTGCGGCCGAGCGAGGATTTGCGCAGTTCCTCCTCATATTGCTTGGGCGCATTCGCATCGATCCAGGCGCGCGCGGTGGCGCGGAATTCGGCTTCCTGCGGGGTGTCGTCGAAGTTCATGGTTTCATCTCTCTTCCGTCATTCCGGGGCGATGCGAAGCATCGAACCCGGAATCCAGAGGTTATCGTCTCATCTCGAGATTCCGGGTTCGCGCTCCGCGCGCCCCGGAATGACGACAGGAATTTACGCGGCGTTCTTCTTCCGCATCCGGTCGATCAACTGGTCTTCCCAATAAGTCAGGCTGCCGAGCCCCAGCGCCATCGCGTTGGCACGGCGGTAGTACATGTGGCAGTCGAACTCCCAGGTGAAGCCCATGCCGCCGTGGACCTGGATGTTGTTCTTGGCGCAGTGCTGGAACGCCTGCGTCGCGCTGATGCGCGCGGCGGCGGCGGCTTCCGGCAGCTCGGCCGCATTGGTCGAGAGCGCCCAGGCGCCGTAATAGCTGTTGGAGCGCGCCAGCGTCGCCGAGACGTACATGTCCGCCAGCATGTGCTTGACCGCCTGGAACGAGCCGATCTGGCGGCCGAAGGCGATGCGGTCGAGCGCGTAGTCGCGGCCCATCTCCAGCGCACGATCGGCGCCGCCGACCTGCTCGAAGGCGCAGAGCACCGCGGCGCGGTCGAGCACCTGGGTGAGGATGCTCCAGCCTTCGCCGGCAGCGCCGAGCGGCTCGGCTTTGGCGTCCTTGAAGCTGATCTCGGCCTGTCCGCGGGTCGGATCGAGATTGGTGAGGCTCTTCACGTCGACGGCGCCGCCCTTGAGGTCGACCAGGAACAGTGAGATGTCACTCTCGCGCCCGCTCGATCCCGTGCGGGCGGCAACCACCGCGAAGTCGGCGATCGCACCATCGGCAACCGGCTTCTTGACGCCGTTGAGCACGCCGTTCGCAGCCGTCAGCTTGACGTTCTTCGGCGCCGGATTGCCCTTGCCCTCGAACAGCGCCAGTGTGCCGATCGCCTCCCCGGAAGCAATCGCAGGCAGCCATTTCTTCTTCTGCGCATAGCTGCCGGCGATCAGCAGCGCTTCGGCGGCGAGGTACACAGTCGAGGAGAAGGGCACCGGCGCGTTGGCGCGGCCCATCTCCTCCGCGATGACGCAGAGTTCGAGATGGCCGGCACCGGCGCCACCAAATTCTTCGGGAATCGCGACGCCGAGGAAACCCATCTCGGCGAGGCCTTTCCACAGCTCCTTGTCATAGGGCGCCTTGCCGTCGAGCACGACACGCACGGCCTTGGGCGAGCATTTCTCGGCGAGGAACTTGCGCGCCTGGTCGCGGAGCTGCTTCTGGTCGTCGGAGAAGTCGAAGTTCATGGCGGGCTACCTCTTATTCAGTATCATTGAGACCGTCATTCCGGGGCGCGACGAAGTCGCGAGCCCGGAATCCATTCCACCGCGTTAATGCGGCCCGATGGTTTCCGGGTTCGCGCTGCGCGCGCCCCGGAATGACGAATGGAGGGAGTGTCGTCTTCATCGCAGCACGATCACATCTTCGTCCGGCTTCTCCGCATAGAGCCGCTCCACCAGCGCGGCGCGGCGTTCGAGGCCGGCGCGCTGGTTGATGTAGCCCTTGTCGGTGAGCTCGTTGCCGTCGATGGAGGGCGGCTCGACCATCAGCATGGCGCGGGCGATGATACGGCTGCTGGCGCCCTCGCACTCCCGGTTGTGGGCTTCGAGGCCACGACGGAAGCAGGCGATCACCTCGGGATGCTTCACCGCCTCGGCAAAGCTCAGATCAGGATTGCCGACGAGCTGCCGGCAGGCGTGCAGGTTCGGCCAGGCCAAGAGGCCGATGAAGGCGCGGTCCTGTCCCGCAACCAGTGCGTCGTGCACCACCGGCGTTGCGGCGGCGATCGCATCGGTGCGCAGCGAGCCGACATGCACGAAGGTGCCGGTGGTGAGCTTGAAGTCTTCGACGACGCGGCCCGCAAAGATGATGCCCTTGACCGGATCGGTATCGTCGACGAACACGCCGGCATCGCCGATGCAGTAAAAGCCCTCCTCGTCGAACATCTTCCTGGTCAGCTCCGGCTGACCGAAATAGCCCGGCGTGACGTTGACGCCGCGCAGGCGCAGCTCGTATTTCGAGCCGCACGGCACCATCTTCAACTCGACGCCGGGGAACGGCAGGCCGATCAGGCCGACCCGCTCGGTGTCCCAGTAAGTACCGGTCGAGGTCGGAGCGGTCTCGGTCGAACCCCAGCCGGTGTAGAACACGATGCGCTCGCCGGTGGTCTTCACGGCGAGGGCCTGCATGCGCTCATAGAGATCGTCGGGCAACCGCGCTCCGCCATAGGCCATGATCGACAGGTTCTTGAAGAAGGAGCGGCAGAGCGCGTCGTCCTTCTCCATCGCGGCGGCGAGCGCGGCGTAGCCGGCCGGCACGTTGGCGTAATAGGTTGGCGAGATCTCGCGCAGGTTCCGCAGCGTCTCCTCGAACTGGCCCGGCATGGGCCTTCCATCGTCGATGTAGAGCGTGCCGCCATCGACCAGGATCGGGTGGAATGCCGCATTGCCGCCCATGGTGTGGTTCCACGGCATCCAGTCCAGCATGGTCGCGACAGGACCATCGGGCGAACGCGGACGAACCTGCATCATCATCGCCGCATTGGCACACATCATCTCCTGCGTGTTGATGACGGCCTTGGGCATGCCGGTCGAGCCTGAGGTAAACAGCAGCTTGCCGACGGTCTGCGGCGTGATCTGCGCGATCGAGGCCTCGACCTCGGCGGTCACAGGCGTTGCGGCGAGCTCGGCGAAGCTGACGCTTGCGATGCCGTCGCAGGGCCGCGCGACGTGAACCACGGTGACGCCGGTCAGATCGATCGCCCTAAGCGCCTTCTCGAAGGTCGGCCCGTCCTGCACCATCACCACGGCCGGTTTTATCAGGTCGAACAGGTATTTCAGCTTGACGTGATCGTGGCTCATCAGCGAGTAGGCCGGCGACACCGGCGCCGCAGGTGAACGCGCTTGCATCGCGGCCTGCGTCATCAGCGCATGCTCGATCGAATTGCCGGAGAGGATCGTGACGGGCCGGCCGTCGAGCTTGAGATCGAGCAGGCCTTGCGTCAGCGCGTCCACGGTGCGTTTGGCTTCGCCATAAGACACCTTGCGCCATTCGCGGTTCGGACCGCCACGCTGCGCCAGCCAGATGCGCGCGGGCGCTTCCTTCGCCCATTTCGCCAGCGACGCCGGAATGTGCGTCTCGTAAGCCTGCAACGGAATGCGCGACTTCAGCACCACCGTGCCGTCGGCACGACGCTCGACGTCGATGTCGCGCTTGAGCCACTCGACCTTGCGAAAGGCGGGCTTCGTCATCACCGCCGCCGCGCTTCCACTCATTTTGCGTCTCCCGGAATTTCTTGTCCTTGGCGGATCTTCGTCGTTCAGCGCTTGATATAGACAGGCTTTCGCTTCTCAAGGAAGGCCCTGATGCCTTCCGAAAACTCTTCCGAGCGGCTGCACAGGACCTGGTTGCGATCCTCCATCGCGATCGCCGCTTCCAGCGATCCGGCGTCGACGCTCATGTTGAGACATTCCTTGGAGAGCCGCAGGCCCACGGGCGAAGCCGTGATCATCGCCTCGATGTAAGGTTCGGCCGCGTCGTCGAGCTTGTCCTCGTCAACGACCTCGGAGACAAGGCCGACCGCGAGCGCGCGGTCCGCCCCGATGAAGCGCCCGGTGAGGATAAGCTCGGAAGCGATTGAGACGCCGACAAGGCGAGGAAGAAAATAGCTGGTGCCGATGTCGCAGCCGCCGAGCCCGAGCTTGATGAAGGCGCAGTTCATCCGTGCCGATCTCGTCGCAATGCGGATGTCGGACGCCAGCGCTAGCGCAAAGCCGCCACCCGCAGCCGCGCCCTGCACAAGCGTCAGGATCGGTTGCGGACAGCGCCGCATCAGCATCACGATATCTGCAATGCGCCGCTGCGAGTCCAGCGACTCCGTGACCCCAGGCGGTTCCTGCTGCCCGGCCCGGCGCGCCATCGCGGCTTTGAGATCGAGGCCCGCGCAGAAATTCTCGCCGGCGCCTTTCAACACCACCACGCGGGTATCGCGGTTGCGTTGCAGGCCCTGGAAATAGTCGTTGAGCGCATCGATCAGCGCAGGATCGAGCGCGTTGAGATGGTCAGGACGATTGAGCGTCACCCGGTCGACGCCATCGTCGTGCTCGATCAGCAGCGGTTGGGACATGGGGCCTCGTGCATCGGTCGTGAGCCGGACTGCCACCCTCCCCTGGAGGGGGAGGGTCGGCTCACATTGCGCGCAGCGAAATGTGAGACGGGGTGGGGTGACGGTCTCTCCGCGTCGAGACTGCCCGAGTGGAGAGATCACCCCACCCCGCTCGCGCTTCGCGCGATCGACCCTCCCCCTCCAGGGGAGGGTAAGTGCACCGCCTACCGCGGCGCCATGCGGATGGCGCCGTCGAGGCGGATGGTCTCGCCGTTCAGCATCGGGTTCTCGACGATGTGCACCGCGAGCATGCCGTATTCATTGGCATCGCCTAGACGCGAGGGATGCGGCACCTGGGCGCCCAGGCTCTTGCGCGCCTCTTCGTTCAGGCCCATCAGCAGCGGCGTGAAGAACAGGCCGGGCGCGATGGTGTTGACGCGGATCTTCTGGCTGGCGAGATCACGAGCGGCCGGAAGCGTGAGGCCGACGACGCCGCCCTTCGACGCCGAATAGGCAATCTGGCCGATCTGGCCTTCGTAAGCAGCGACCGAGGCGGTGTTGATGATGACGCCCCGCTCTTCGCCGACGGGCTCCGCAGTGACGAGGCGTTCGGCAAACAGCCGCAGGCAATTGAACGTCCCGATCAGGTTGACGTTGATGATGCGCGCGAACTTTTCCAGCGGGTAGACGCCGTCGCGGCCAACGATGCGCTGCGAGCCGCCGATGCCGGCGCAGTTCATCAGCACGCGAGCGACGCCGTGCGCGGCTTCCGCCTTGGCGATCGCGGCCTTGATCTGCTCCTCGCTGGTGACGTCGGCGTGAAGCGCGACGCCCTTCACCTCGGCGGCGACCTTCTCGGCGTTTTCCTTGCTCTGGTCGATCACGCCGATCTTGGCGCCCTTGGCAGCCATGGCGCGGGCGGTCGCGGCACCGAGGCCCGAGCCACCGCCGGTGATGAGAACGGCTACGTCTTTCAACTGCATCGCTTGTACCTTTCCTTGGACGTTTCTTCTCTAGACTTGTGAACAATTGGCCGGACTATCCGGCAGCGACAGCTTCCCCGGCTTGCGTGAGGATGCCGCAGCAGATCAGCGTTTCCATATGCTTGATGTATTGCCGGCAGACGTCGTCGGTAACCGGGCCGACGCCGGTCGCGCGCGACATCGCGTGCCGGCCGAAGAACAGATGATCGCAGGCGCCGATCAGGCTGGTGTAGAACAGCACCGGGTCGGTCCGGCGGAATTCGCCGCGGCTGACGCCCTCGGCCAGCAGGCGGCGATGGAAATCCAAGAGCGGCGCGACGAAGAATTTCGATACTTCATCGGCAGAGCTCCCGCTGGTCTCGTGCAAGAGATAATGGATCAGCCGGTTCATGTAGGGGAAGCGGTGATAGGCGCGGATGATGCCGGCGATGTGCAGCTTCAGCTTCGCCGTCGACGTGATCGGTTGCGCCAAGAGAAACTCGAGATTTGACATCTCCGTCGCGGCGTCGCGCGCCAACAGCGCCAGCAACAGGCCGTCCTTGTTGCCGAAATGATATTTGACCAGCGCGGCGTTGGCGCCTGACTTCTGCGCGATGTCGGACAGGGAGATCTCGATCGAGGAGCGTTCGATCATCAGCTCGCTTGCGGCCACCAGCAATTTCTCTGCCGTGGAATTTTTCCCGCCGGGGAGCCTGTTCGTTACGCTGGTCGCCACGGATATCCCTGTTTGGCCGCTGGAGCGCGCGCAGATAAGCCCAAGCAGCGCCTGATCACAAGAGTTAATTGATCGATTGACTAAACGATAGTCCACCCCTTAAATCCGCCCCCGACAACCCAATCCAGAACAATCAAGGGAGAGACCGAAATGGCCGAGGCTTATATCGTCGCCGCTGCGCGCACCGCCGGCGGGCGCAAGGGGGGCCGCCTCGCCGGCTGGCATCCGGCCGATCTCGCCGCCAAGGTGCTGGACGAGCTGGTCGACCGCACCAAGGCCGATCCCGCCCTGGTGGAGGACGTGATCATGGGCTGCGTGATGCAGGTCGGCGAGCAGTCCAACAACGTCGCGCGCAACGCGATCATGGCCTCGAAGCTGCCGGAGAGCGTGCCGGGCACCTCGATCGACCGCCAGTGCGGCTCCTCCCAGCAGGCACTGCACTTCGCCGCTCAGGCCGTCATGTCCGGTGCGATGGACGTCGTGATCGCGGCCGGCGTGGAGTCGATGACGCGGGTGCCGATGGGCCTGTCCTCGCAGCTGCCGGCCAAGAACGGGTTTGGCAATTACAAGAGCCCGGGCATCGAGAAGAAATATCCGAACATCGTGTTCAGCCAGTTCACCGGCGCGGAGATGATGGCGGAGAAGTACGGCCTCTCCAAGGAGGAGCTCGATAAGTACTCCTACGACAGCCATCAGCGCGCGATCGCAGCGACGCAAGCGGGCCACTTCAAGAAGGAGATCGTGCCGCTCGAGATCACCCGCGCCGACGGCAGCAAGGACACCCACCATATCGACGAAGGCATCCGCTTCGACGTCACGCTCGACGGCATCAAGGGCGTCAAGCTGATCGCCGAGAACGGCAAGCTCTCCGCGGCGAGCGCCAGTCAGATCTGCGACGGCGCTTCGGGCGTGATGGTCGTGAACGAAAAGGGCCTGAAGCAGCTCGGCGTCAAGCCGCTGGCGCGCATCCACCACATGACCATGACCGGCGGCGATCCCGTGATCATGCTCGATGCTCCCTTGCACGCCACCAAGCGCGCGCTGGAGAAGGCCGGCATGAAGATCGGCGACATCGACCTGTTCGAGGTCAACGAGGCCTTCGCCTCGGTGCCGACCGCCTGGCTGAAGACCACCGGCGCCGATCCTGAGCGCCTCAACGTCAACGGCGGCGCCATCGCGCTCGGCCATCCGCTCGGCGGCTCCGGCACCAAGCTGATGACGACGTTGGTCCACGCCCTGCACCAGCGTGGCAAGCGCTACGGCCTGCAGACCATGTGCGAGGGCGGCGGCATGGCGAACGTGACGATCGTGGAACGGCTGTAAGTCGCGGCCACACAAACGGTGTCGTCCCGGACAAGCGCGCCTCAAGCGCGCGCCGATCCGGGATCCATAACCACAGGACGCCGTGGTTATGCTGCGCCGGAGCTCCACCTCGTTTCAACGACCATTTGGTTATGGGTCCCCGCCTCCGCGGGGACGACATCTCGTTTGCCTCGGGACCTGCGCTGATGACTCACCCCTCCATCCACGCCAAGACGACGCCCGACAAGATCGCCTACCGGATGGCGGGCACGGGCAAGGCGATTACCTATCGCGAGCTCGACGAGCTCTCGAACCAGGGCGCGCATCTGTTCCGCTCGCTCGGCCTCAAAGCCGGCGACCACATCGCGCTCCTGATGGAAAACCGCCTCGCCTTCATGGAGATCTGCTGGGCCGCGCAGCGCAGCGGACTCTATTACACCGCCATCAGCCGCTACCTGAAGCAGGACGAGATCGACTACATCGTGAAGGACTGCGGCGCCAAGGTCGTCATCACCACGCCGAAATGCGCCGACCAGATCAAGGGCCTGATCAAGGGCACGGCCGGCGAGCCGATCTTCTACATGATGGACGATCCGCTGCCCGGCTTCCGCTCCTACGACAAGGAAGCCGCCGCGCAGCCGACCACGCCGATTGCCGACGAGGTCGCCGGCTACGACATGCTGTACTCCTCGGGCACCACCGGCCGCCCGAAGGGAATCAAGAAGGCTTTCGAAGGCAACAGGATCGACGTGCCGAACGCCTTCCTGCGCGTGCTCTGCGCCGACATGTGCGGCATGAACGCGGAGAGCACGTACCTCTCGCCGGCGCCGCTCTATCACGCGGCGCCCTTGCGCTTCAATATGATGGCGGTCGTGCTCGGCGGCACCTCCATCATCATGGAGCACTTCGATGCCGAAGAGTTCCTGAAGCTGGTCGAGAAGTACAAGGTGACGCAGTCGCAGCTCGTGCCGACCATGTTCGTGCGCATGCTGAAGCTGCCGGACGAGGTGCGCACCAAATACGACGTTTCCACACTGAAGGGTGCGATCCACGCCGCCGCGCCCTGCCCGATCGACGTCAAGGCCAAGATGATCGAATGGTGGGGTCCGATCCTGATCGAGTATTACGCCGGCTCGGAAGGCAACGGTGTCACCGTCTGCAACTCGCAGCAATGGCTGGAGCACCGCGGCAGCGTCGGCCGCGCCGTGGTCGGCAAGATCAAGATTCTCGACGAGAACGACGAGGAGCAGCCGACGGGCGAGATCGGCACCGTCTATTTCGCCGACGCGCCCGCCTTCACCTACCACAACGATCCCGAGAAGACGAAGAAGGCCTACAATGCCAAGGGCTGGTCGACGCTCGGCGATGTCGGCTATCTCGACAAGGACGGCTTTCTCTATCTCACCGACCGCAAGTCCTACATGATCATCTCCGGCGGCGTGAACATCTATCCGCAGGAGACCGAGGACGTGCTGATCACGCACCCCGAAGTCGCCGATGTCGCGGTGTTCGGCGTGCCGAACGAGGAGATGGGCGAAGAGGTCAAGGCGGTGGTGCAGCCGCACGACATCGGCCGCGCCGGCAAGGCGCTGGAGGCCGATCTGATCGCCTATTGCAAGACCCGCCTCTCCGCCATCAAGTGCCCGCGCTCGATCGATTTCGAAGCCGAGCTGCCGCGCACGCCGACCGGCAAGCTGGTGAAGCGCCACCTGCGCGACAAATACTGGCCGAAGACGGCGGCGAAGATTTGAAGCGCTCTTACCCTCCCCTGGAGGGGGAGGGTCGATGCGCGTGCAGCGAAGCGGAATGCGCAGCGGGGCGGGGTGATCTCTCCACACGAGCACTGCCCGAGTGGAAAGATCACCCCACCCCGGCGCTACGCGCCGACCCTCCCCCTCCAGGGGATGGTGAAGCGGAGATCAATCGAACAAGCTCGGGGTGTGGTTCACCAGCGCGCCCTCGATCTCGAGCATCTTCAGCTTCGTCACCACGCCGCCGTTCGCGGAGAAGCCGCCGGGCTTGTTGCCGGCGGCGAGCACGCGGTGACAAGGCACCACGATCGGGCAGGGATTGCGGCCGAGCGCCTGGCCGACGTCGCGCGACAGCTGGACGCCGCCGAGCTGCTTGGCGATGTCGCCGTAAGTGATCGTCTTCCCGGGCGGGATTGCGCGGGCAATCTCGTAGACGCCGCGGTTGAACTCGGGAACGCCGTCGAGATCGAGCGCGATATCGGTCAGGTCATCGCGCTCGCCGGCGAGCAGTCTCGTCATGCGGTCGATCGCCTGCTGCACCTCGGCGGCCGGCTCAGCTTCGGTGGCGTCCGCATGGCGCTGCTGGATGCGGGTGCGGATCTTCTGGTCTCCGCCCATCGGCAATTGCGTGCCGTTGATGCCGCGCGGACCCCAGGCGATGGCGCAGAGGCCGATGCGGGTGTCGAACAGGGCAAAATGCTGGTCGGTCATGACTTTGGTTCCCGGCTTGCATCTCGTGCAGGCCCCACTTTCATCTCGCGGCAAATCTAGGCTTGGAAATAGTTGCGATCCACCCGGTTTCCGGGAATCTTGCACAGGACATCCAATCTTCACGAGCCCTGAATGCAAAGCCTCCACGTCAACGGTTACGACATGTCCTATCTCGACGTGGGCGAAGACAGAGACCGTCCGCCGCTGGTCTGCGTGCACGGCTCGCTCAACGACTTCCGCGTCTGGGGCTGCGTGCTGGGGCCGTTGACGCAGCGACACCGGGTGATCGCCGTCAGCCTGCGGCACTTCTTCCCGGAGCGCTGGGACGGCGTCGGTGACACCTATTCGATCGCGCAGCATGTCGAGGACGTCATCGCCTTCATCGACAAGCTCGACGTCGGACCGGTCGACCTGATGGGCCATTCGCGCGGCGGGCACATCTGCTTTCGCGTGGCCCAGCAGCGCCCCGATCTGCTGCGACGGCTGGTCCTGGCCGAGCCGGGCGGCGAGCTCGATGCGAGCCTCGATCCGGATTACATCGGCGGGCCCTCGCCGCTGCTGGCGCGCTTCACGGCCTCGGCCGAGAAGATCGCGGCCGGCGATGTCGACGGCGGCCTTGCCGTCTTCGTCGACACGCTGGAGGGCGCCGGCACCTGGCCGCGACTTCCGGCGATGGTGAAGCAGAATCTGCGCGACAACGCGATGACGTTGATCGGCCAGGTTCGCGACAACCGCCCGCCCTTCGCGAAGGCGGATGCGGAGGCTATCAGGATGCCGACGCTGTTCATCCTGGGGGCGCGGACCAAGGGGCTGCTGCCGAAGGTGCTGCATGCGCTGGCCGCGCATGTGCCTTATTCGAAGACGGCTGTCATCCCCAACGCGACGCATCCGATGTTCGAGCAGGCGCCGCAGAAATATTCCGAAGTGGTGCTGGATTTTCTGGCGAGCTGACCATGCAGAGCTTCCGCGTCAACGGTTACGACATGGCCTATCTCGAAGTCGGGGATGGCCATCCGCTGGTCTGCGTGCACGGCACGCTCGGGGATTTCCGCACCTGGTATCCGGTGCTCGGCCCGCTCTCGAAGGCCCATCGCGTCATCTCGGTCAGCCTGCGGCACTTCTTTCCCGAGCATTGGGATGCCGTGGGCGACGACTACAAGATGGCGCAGCACGTCTCGGACGTGATCGCCTTTCTCGAACAGGTCCGGCCAGGACCGGTCGATCTCATGGGCCATTCGCGCGGCGGGCACGTCGCGTTCCGCGTGGCGCAGGCGCGGCCCGATCTGCTGCGCAAGCTGGTGCTGGCCGAGCCCGGCGGCGATCTCGATGCCAGCCTGCCGCTGCCCGAGGGCACGCCCGCGCACCCGTCACTCGCTGCCCGTACCGTGCGCTCGGTCGAGATGATCCGCGCCGGCGACATCGAGGGCGCGCTGCAGAATTTCTACGAGGGTATCGAGGGCGACGGCGCCTGGCGGCGCGTGCCGGCCGCCGCCAAGCAGCAGCTGCGCGACAACGCGCTCACCTTGATCGGGCAGATCAACGAACAACGCCGGCCCTACACGCTCAGCGATGCGCAAGCGATCAGGACGCCGACGCTGCTGATGGGCGGGGGCGCCACCACCGGCAGCCTGTCGGTGATGTGGCGCGTGCTGGCCGCGCACATTGCGGGGGCGAGTACGGCCGAGATTCCGAATGCCGGTCACTGGATGTTCGAGCAGGCCCCGCTGGAGTTCGGCGAGGCCGTGAGCAGGTTCCTGACCGAGTAGGTCCTCACGACTTTCATTTCTCGAAAACAACCCCATGCACAGTAGAGAGCGCCAGCAAAATCAATAGCTTGGCGGTTTGGGATCGAGCAGAGGTTCTATGATACCATTTGACGGCTTTAACGTCCTGCCTTAGGCTCGAATACGGAATTCCGTATTCCTTCATACCCTGCGGAGCTGTCCGGCGTGATCCCTCTCGACCCGCTCCCGAACCTGATCGACCAGGTCTATGCGCGGATCCTGGAAGCGATTTCCGATCGCACGCTTCCGCCCGGCCAGCGCATCCGGCAGAACGAGCTGGCCGACAAGCTCGGGGTATCGCGCCAGCCGGTGTCGCACGCGCTGCATCTGCTGCATCGGCAGGGCCTCGTCGCCGAGAGCGGCAAACGCGGCTTCGAGGTGACCCAGCTCGATCCCGCGCGCATCCGCCAGCTCTACGAGGTGCGTGGGGCCATCGATGCGCTGGCGGCGCGGCTCGCTGCCGAACGGGCAGGACATGATGCGGCCGGCCGCACGCGGCTCGAAGCGGCGCTCGCCGCCGGCCGCCGCATCGACCAAGCTACGACACTGGCCGAGCTCATCGCGCTCGATGTCGATTTTCACCGCGCGATCTATCAACTCGCCGGCAATTCCGCGATCGAGGAGACCATTGCGCCGCAATGGCCGCATATGCGCCGCTCGATGGCGACGGTGCTGTCCGAGCTCGACTATCGCGGCAGCGCCTGGGCCGAACATGCCGATATCGCCGCACGCATTCTCGCCGGCGACGCGAAGGCGGCCGAACGCGCAGCGCTCGCGCATGCGCAGACGGCAGGACGGATGACCGAGGAGAGATTGAGGGCGACGGACGAGGCGGCGTAGCCACAGCCACCGTCATTCCGGGGCGATGCGCAGCATCGAGCCCGGAATCCATCAGGCGGCAGAGACTGCGGACGAATGGATTCCGGGCTCGTGCTTCGCACGCCCCGGAATGACAACAAGAACAAAACCAAGAAGGACGACCCATGAAACTGTCTCACGAGCAATTGGACTTCTTCCACCGCGAGGGCTGGCTGTTCCTGCCCGAGCTGTTCGCCCAAGAGGAGGTCGACCTGCTCGCGCGCGAGGCGGTCGGCATCTACGATGCCAACCGGCCCGAGGTCTGGCGCGAGAAGAGCGGCGCGCCACGCACGGCCTTTGCCGCGCATCTCTATAACCAGGCGTTCGGCATATTGGGCGCGCATCCGCGCATGATCGAACCGGTCGAGCAGGTGTTCGGCGAGCCGGTCTACATGCACCAGTTCAAGATCAACGCGAAATCGGCCTTCACCGGCGACGTCTGGCAATGGCACCAGGATTACGGCACCTGGAAGCGCGACGACGGCATGCCGGAGCCGCGGGCGATGAACATCGCGATCTTCCTCGACGAGGTGATGCCGATCAACGGCCCCCTGATGCTGGTGCCGCGCAGCCAGAACGCCGGAGATCTCGAAGCCTCGCACGACCTCGCCACCACATCCTACCCGCTGTGGACGCTGGACGAGGACACCGTGACGCGCCTCGTCGCGCAGGGCGGCATCGTCGCGCCCACCGGCAAGCCCGGCGGCATGCTGATGTTCCACGGCAATCTCGTGCACGGCTCCAGCGGCAACATCACGCCGTATCCGCGCAAGATCGTGTATCTGACGCTGAACGCGGTCTCGAACTACATCCGCAAGCCCACGCGGCCGGACTACATCGCGCATCGCGATTTCACGCCGATCAAGCCGGTGGAGGACGATGCGCTGCTGCGGCTGGCAAGGGCACCGCGGCAGGCGGCGGAGTAACCTGTCATTCCGGGGCGCGCGCAGCGCGAGCCCGGAATCCATTAAGCCGCAGAGATCGTGGATGAATGGATTCCGGGCTCGCGCTGCGCGCGCCCCGGAATGACGAGCTTTGATCGTTGCACCGACGGATTTCAAACATGAATCTCTTCCGCCTCCTCCAGGCCCGTGCCTCCGCCGGCAAGCCGGTCCGTGTCGCATTGATCGGCGCCGGCAAGTTCGGCTCGATGTTCCTCTCACAGGTGCCGCACACCCCGGGGCTGGAGGTGCCTGTCATCGTCGACATCGACCGCGACCGCGCGCGTGAGGCCTGCCGCACCGTCGGGTGGGACGCGGAGCGCATTGCCGCGACCGTCTTCACCGAGGACGGCGTGCGCGCCATCGACGGCGCCATCGACGTGGTGGTGGAGGCGACCGGCAATCCTGCCGTCGGCATCAAGCATGCGCGCGCTGCGATCGCGGCGAGCAAGCATATCGTGATGGTCAATGTCGAGGCCGACGTGCTGGCGGGCCCGCTGCTCGCCGAGGAAGCGCGAAAGGCGGGCGTGGTCTATTCGCTCGCCTATGGCGACCAGCCGGCGCTGACCGCCGAGATGGTCGACTGGGCGCGCGCCACCGGCTTTCGGGTCGTCGCGGCCGGCAAGGGGACGAAATACCTGCCGGCCTATCACGACGTGACGCCTGATGGCGTCTGGCAGCATTACGGTCTCACGGCCGGCGAGGCGCAATCGGCCGGCATGAATCCGCAGATGTTCAACTCCTTCCTCGACGGCACCAAATCGGCGATCGAGATGGCCGCGATCGCCAACGCCTGCGGGCTCGACGTGCCCGCAGACGGCCTGCTGTTTCCGCCCTGCGGCGTCGACGACCTCCCGCATATCATGCGGCCGCGTTCGCGCGGCGGTGTGCTGGAGCGGTCCGGCGTCGTGGAGGTGGTCTCCTCGCTCGAACGCGACGGCCGGCCGGTGTTTCGCGACCTGCGCTGGGGTGTCTATGTGGTGCTGGAGGCTCCGAACGACTATGCCGCCGATTGCTTCAGGCAATACGGCCTCAAGACCGACGGGAGCGGACGCTATGCCGCGATGTACAAGCCCTATCACCTGATCGGGCTCGAACTGAACATCTCGATCCTGTCGGCCGCGCTGCGGGGCGAGCCGACCGGACAGCCTCACGGCTTCCGCGGCGACGTCGCGGCAGTTGCAAAGCGGAACCTGCGCGCGGGCGAAACGCTCGACGGCGAGGGCGGCTACACGGTCTGGGGCAAGCTGGTGCCGGCGGCTGCGAGCCTGAAAACCAGTGCGCTGCCGATCGGGCTGGCGCACCGGCTCAAGCTGAAGCACGACGTCGCCCATGGCGAGATCGTGCGCTGGAGCGACGTCGCGTTCGACGCCAATGACGAGACGATCAGGACGCGCAAGGCAATGGAGGCGGCGTTCGCAACGTCCGGAGCGTCGTCATGATCACGCGTTCCCATTCACGGGAAAGCGCTTCATTCACCGATTGATTACGTTACCGGGCAAGGAGTCGCCCCTTCGATCGATCCTGGTTTAGTATCCGGACAAGCAGATGATTCAGTCCGGTTCCGAACAGAGCAATCCATGAGCGAGCGGCAGACCCTTTCGACCGGCAGCGACAGCGCCGCCCCGAGCGAGAGACCCGAGCCGCCCATCCCCAGATTTGCCGCCAGGCATGGTAACACGGCGCAGATCACCTCTGCCGTGGTGGCGGCGATTGCCCTGATTTTCGTCGCCTATCAGGTCTGGAGCATCCGCGCCAACGCGCGGGTCGCGACGGCCCGGCAGGTCTACATGTCCTACAGCGAGTCCCTGCTGCGCTACCCCAGCCTGGTCGAGCCGGATCTGCCGAAGCTGCGGGCCGATCCCGAGGAATGGGTGCGCTACAAGAATTTCGTCGCGCACATGCTGTTTGCCTATGACGAGATTCTCGGCGTCTATGACGAACCGGAGTGGCGACGCAGCTTCGAGGAAGACGTCAGGTTTCACCTGCCGTACATCTGCGGCGACATGCCGGCGGCGCTCGACGACACGTATTTCCGCAAGATGCGCGAGTTGTTGAAGAAGGAGAGGGCCAAATGTGCCCGCGCTGCGCCGAAGTCATAACCGGCGCAGCGCGTTCAGACGAGGTCGTGGTCCCGGCTTCGTGCCGCGGTCTCCCCGCTCTCCCCCCGCAGGCGGGGCGCACCGTCTTCGTAGTATCAGTTACGGCAGCAATCGCTCCGCCTTTGCCTGCCGGAACCACTTCCGGAACATGTCCTCGGTGTCCATCATCTCGGTGAAGCCGGCGCGGTTGATCTTCACGGTGGACACGATCGACGGTGGGCCGGACTCGGTCTGACCGTAGCGCATGCTGTAGTCGGCGTATTGGAACGAGAGGCCGACGAAGTCGGCGAGGTCGGGCGAAACGAGATTGCGCTTGTGCCGGATCGCGTCCCAGGGTTCGGCCCAATCGGCCGAGGCTTTCGCCAGCGACAGCGGCACGGCCTTGCCGGGCTTCATCTCGAGCGCGTCCGCGACCGCGGGCCAGATGTTCTCCCAGGTGAAGACGTCGCCATTGGTGACGTTGAAGGCTTCGTTTTGAGCCACCTTGGCCTCGCCTGACCAGGCGATTGCGCGGGCGAGGAGATCGACGTCGACGGCCTGCGACACCCGCGGTGCGCCGCCGGGATAATCGAGCGGTCGCCCCTGCTCGCGCAGCATCGCAGCGTAGACGCCCAGCGGCGGGATCAGGTCCATGGCGCCGCCCATGGCGAGCCCGACGATCAACACCGGGCGCAGAATGGTCCAATGCCACGCCTTGCCGGCTTGGAGTTTGCGCAGGAAATCTTCCTGCGCCCAGTAGAAATTCGGCTGCTCGTACATTTCGGAGCGGCCTTCGCGTGCCGGCACCGTCAGCGGGCGGACGTGGACCCCGTAGGCCTTCGTGCCCTGCAGCAGCGCGACGTGCCTGAGCTCCGGCGCGGCCGGCTCGAGCACGCCCATCAGATTGCGCAGCATCTGATCGTTGATCCTGATCTGCTGCGCGTCGCGCCAGCCGTCGACGAGTTGCGGCGCCTCGTAGAGCGCGGCGTAAACCAGATGGGTGGCGCCGTTCAGCTCCGCCGCCGCACGGCGGCAATCGGCGTCGCTGGTGAGATCGACCGGCACGTGGCGCGCACCATGAAGATCGCGCGGCTTGCGCCGCGACAACGCCACAACCTCGCAGCGATCGGACGCGCAGAAGTGTCGCAACGCAGCGTTGCCGACCAGACCGGTTGCGCCGGCGACCACGACCTTCTTGCCAGCCATGTACGGTGTCCCCTTCTCGTTGCCCAATCCGCTAGCAGGTTGCGGACGGGGCCGACTTGCGTCTGGCCGGCGTTCGCACTTGCGAGCAGGCCATGAGGCTTGATTATCGCAGGACGACCGGTCATCCTCGCCGGCGGAACCGCAACGATCGGACTTCCAACAAAAAGAGCCCGTCAGGGCCGTTCGGAAACGCTAGCAAGCCTCAAGCAAACAACATCGAGCCTCGGCGAAGACAAGACGACAGCAAGATCGTTCCCCGGGTCGAAGCATCGGCACAATGGAGGGTACGCATGAAACGTCGTGAATTTCTCAAGGTAACGGGCGCAGGCCTTGCTGCAAGCGCAGCGGTTGCTTCGCCGGCTGTCGCGCAGTCTATGCCAGAGGTGAAATGGCGGCTGGCGGCGAGCTGGCCGAAATCGCTGGATACGCTCTACGGCGGCTGCGAGTATTTCTGCAAGCGAGTCGCGGAGATCACCGACAACAAATTCCAGATCCAGCCCTTCGCAGCCGGCGAAATCGTCCCGGGCCTTCAAGTGCTCGACGCGGTGTCGAACGGCACGGTCGAGATGGGCAATACCGCGCTCTACTATTACTGGGGCAAGAATCCGGCCTTCACCTTCGGGACATCGCTGCCCTTCGGCCTCAATACGCGCCAGCATATTTCCTGGCTGATATGGGGCGGCGGTCAGGAGATGCTGAACGATCTGCTGAAGGAGCACAAGGCGATCGGCGTCCCCACGGGCTCGACCGGAGCCCAGATGGGCGGCTGGTTCCGCAAGGAGATCAAGACTGTCGATGATCTCAAGGGCCTGAAATTCCGCGTCGGCGGTTTCGCCGGCACCATCATCTCCAAGCTGGGCGGCGTGCCGCAACAGATCGCGGCCGGCGACATCTATCCCGCGCTGGAGAAGGGCACGATCGACGCCGCCGAGTGGGTTGGACCGTATGACGACGAGAAGCTCGGCTTCGTCAAGGTCGCGAAGTACTATTATTATCCCGGCTGGTGGGAAGGCACCGGTCAAGGCCACAACATCATGAACCTCGAGAAGTGGAACGCGCTGCCGAAGTACTACCAGGCCGCCATCAGCACGGCATCGCTGGACACCTTCACCTGGGTGACGGGCAAGTACGATGCGGTGAACCCGCCCGCGCTGAAGCGGCTGATGGCATCAGGCGCGATCCTGAAGCCGTTCCCGCAGGAAGTGCTCGAAGCCTGCTATGGCGCAGCCAACGAGATCTACGCCGATCTCGCCAAGAGCAACCCGCATTTCGGCAAGATGTATGCGAGCCTCACTGCCTTCCGCAGCGAGTCACTCGCGTGGATGCAGGTGGCCGAGCTCAGCTTCGACACCTTCATGATGCGGATGCGGACGAGGACGTAGCCCCATCGAGCGACGAAACGACGAAAGCCCCGGAGATGTCTCCGGGGCTTTCTTGTTTGAGGGCAGAATGCTCGTGCCCCGGACGCAGCGCAGCATCGTCTGGCGGTGCGCTGCAGAGCCGGGGCCATGCTAGAATTCGCGGCTCTCTGGGTTCCGGCTCTGCGCAGCAGCGTTACACGCTGCAGCGCATCCGGGACACGAAGATCGACGTCCTCAATTCTCGTCATCACCGAGCGCCGCAATCAGCTTGTCGTAATACCGGGCGACGAGATCGATGTTGCTCTTGTGCTCGACCTCGAGCGCCGGCGTCTTCAGCGCCTCACTGAGCTCATCGAGCGCTTCCTTTTTGTCCTTGGCGGGCATTTTCTTGTCGGCCTGGATCTGCGCGATCTGCGCCTTGATGACGGCTTCCGGGCCGACATATTTCTTGGTCGCGGGATCGAATCCGCCGAGCACGAGGCTGATGTTGTCGATGACGTTTTCGTAGTCGTCGTAGCTGGCAAAGCCGTGCTTCCTGGCGATCTCCTCGACCTGCGCCATCACCTTCTGGTCGGGCGCAGCATTCTCCGGAAGCTTTTCCGTGATTGCATCCATGTCCTTCTGCGCGGCGAGCACGCCGTCGAGCTGTTTGTCGGTGAGCGCAATCTGCTTCAACGCGGGCGCCTGCTGCTGCGCCGGCTCCGCCGGCTGCGCGGGCGCTGACTGCTTGGCCTGCGCGAGAGCGGCGTCGGACGCAGCCAGCGACACAGCGGACAGCAGGCACGCAACGCTCAGCGCTGCGAGGGCGGGACGAAGCAATGCTGGCATGGAAGTCTCCTCGGATCTCGGGGTGGCAGTTTTCGCGGCCGGGGTCTCGATTATCGGCCTGGGCGTGAATGCCCCCTGAACTCGCGC
>NZ_JBYSYD010000004.1:0-715000 GCF_058782905.1 Bradyrhizobium sp. FW305-F6 | reverse complement strand
GTTACCTCACCTTCAACCTGCTCATGGCTAGATCACTAGGTTTCGGGTCTAATACAACGAACTTGACGCCCTATTCAGACTCGCTTTCGCTACGCCTTCGCCTATCGGCTTAAGCTTGCTCGTTAAATTAAGTCGCTGGCCCATAATACAAAAGGTACGATGTCACCCAGAACGAATCTTGAGCTCCATCTGTTTGTAGGTGTCCGGTTTCAGGTCTATTTCACTCCCCTCGTCGGGGTGCTTTTCACCTTTCCCTCACGGTACTGGTTCACTATCGGTCGCTGAGGAGTACTTAGGCTTGGAGGGTGGTCCCCCCGTGTTCAGACAGGATTGCACGTGTCCCGCCTTACTCGTGGATACATCATCGCATTACTCGTACGGGGCTATCACCCTCTAAGGCCCAGCTTTCCTGACTGGTTCCGATTGTCTTTGATGTATCACTGGCCTGGTCCGCGTTCGCTCGCCACTACTAACGGAGTCTCTGTTGATGTCCTTTCCTCCAGGTACTTAGATGTTTCAGTTCCCTGGGTTCGCTTGAAACCTCCTATGTATTCAGAAGTCTCATACCTTCTCTTGATAACCGGAAATCCAAAACCTTGCGGTTTCAGATCCTCTCGGTCTCCCAATCGAACCCCAAAACCAAGGTCTTGGAGTTCCGGCTATCGAAGGTGGGTTTCCCCATTCGGAAATCCGCGGATCAAAGCTTCTTCGCAGCTCCCCACGGCTTATCGCAGCGTAGCACGTCCTTCATCGCCTCTCAGCGCCAAGGCATCCACCGAACACCCTTAAGGCACTTGATTGCTCTCATTATCAATGTCCACACACTCGGCAGAATGTTGTCTGCACGATTGCCTTGCGGCGCGCACCCTCGATGAATGCTACGTGCAGCCGGACATTGACTAGAAAGACCAGCTTGCTTCGTAAGATCGTTCCGATAGCGAGGCGGTCAAGCTTCGCTAAAAGGATCATTTTACAACTCGAAAGCCAACCTTGCGGTCGGACGCGAGCGCCGAAAATGACCCGGAGATAATGGAGGATGCGCGCGGATATTCTCCACACGACCCAACTCGGATCGATCTCCTCTTTACGATGTCAGAAAACACGCATCTTGCTGTCTATCCAGACTAGCAGGATGCGAAGTGATGTTTCGCGGACGACGGTGCATGACCTCGGTGATCAAACCATCTGGTGGAGCCAGACGGGATCGAACCGACGACCTCATGCTTGCAAAGCACGCGCTCTCCCAGCTGAGCTATGGCCCCGTAACCAGAAGACGAATGCTCGTTTGATAGCCCGCCTTCGCCAAGGCTACGGCGCGGCAGCCTTCGTCTCGAAGGGCTTGCCTAGCCGAAGCAGCGAAGCGCGAAGGCTGGTGGGCCTGGGAAGACTTGAACTTCCGACCTCACGCTTATCAAGCGCGCGCTCTAACCAACTGAGCTACAAGCCCCTAACGCATATCCCGTCAGGGACCGTGGGATCCTGCGCGACGCAGGCCCAGCGCGTGTTCGTCCGCGAAGAAAGAGAAACGAAGACGGCGAAATCCCGCCAATGCAGCTCAACGATCTGGCGATCTGTTGGCCACTGATGTTTCTAAAACGGTTCGATAGAAGCAAGCTTCTGAAGAACCATCCTTAGAAAGGAGGTGATCCAGCCGCAGGTTCCCCTACGGCTACCTTGTTACGACTTCACCCCAGTCGCTGACCCTACCGTGGCCGGCTGCCTCCCTTGCGGGTTAGCGCACCGTCTTCAGGTAAAACCAACTCCCATGGTGTGACGGGCGGTGTGTACAAGGCCCGGGAACGTATTCACCGTGGCGTGCTGATCCACGATTACTAGCGATTCCAACTTCATGGGCTCGAGTTGCAGAGCCCAATCCGAACTGAGACGGCTTTTTGAGATTTGCGAAGGGTCGCCCCTTAGCATCCCATTGTCACCGCCATTGTAGCACGTGTGTAGCCCAGCCCGTAAGGGCCATGAGGACTTGACGTCATCCCCACCTTCCTCGCGGCTTATCACCGGCAGTCTCCTTAGAGTGCTCAACTAAATGGTAGCAACTAAGGACGGGGGTTGCGCTCGTTGCGGGACTTAACCCAACATCTCACGACACGAGCTGACGACAGCCATGCAGCACCTGTGCTCCAGGCTCCGAAGAGAAGGTCACATCTCTGCGACCGGTCCTGGACATGTCAAGGGCTGGTAAGGTTCTGCGCGTTGCGTCGAATTAAACCACATGCTCCACCGCTTGTGCGGGCCCCCGTCAATTCCTTTGAGTTTTAATCTTGCGACCGTACTCCCCAGGCGGAATGCTTAAAGCGTTAGCTGCGCCACTAGTGAGTAAACCCACTAACGGCTGGCATTCATCGTTTACGGCGTGGACTACCAGGGTATCTAATCCTGTTTGCTCCCCACGCTTTCGTGCCTCAGCGTCAGTATCGGGCCAGTGAGCCGCCTTCGCCACTGGTGTTCTTGCGAATATCTACGAATTTCACCTCTACACTCGCAGTTCCACTCACCTCTCCCGAACTCAAGATCTTCAGTATCAAAGGCAGTTCTGGAGTTGAGCTCCAGGATTTCACCCCTGACTTAAAGACCCGCCTACGCACCCTTTACGCCCAGTGATTCCGAGCAACGCTAGCCCCCTTCGTATTACCGCGGCTGCTGGCACGAAGTTAGCCGGGGCTTATTCTTGCGGTACCGTCATTATCTTCCCGCACAAAAGAGCTTTACAACCCTAGGGCCTTCATCACTCACGCGGCATGGCTGGATCAGGGTTGCCCCCATTGTCCAATATTCCCCACTGCTGCCTCCCGTAGGAGTTTGGGCCGTGTCTCAGTCCCAATGTGGCTGATCATCCTCTCAGACCAGCTACTGATCGTCGCCTTGGTGAGCCATTACCTCACCAACTAGCTAATCAGACGCGGGCCGATCTTTCGGCGATAAATCTTTCCCCGTAAGGGCTTATCCGGTATTAGCACAAGTTTCCCTGTGTTGTTCCGAACCAAAAGGTACGTTCCCACGCGTTACTCACCCGTCTGCCGCTGACGTATTGCTACGCCCGCTCGACTTGCATGTGTTAAGCCTGCCGCCAGCGTTCGCTCTGAGCCAGGATCAAACTCTCAAGTTGGACTTGAACTTTGAACCGGCTGATCACAACGTTTGACGAGGTCCCACCATTTTTCCGACGACCGAAGCCGCCGAGCTGCCCGCGATTCACATCGCTGGCAACGATGGTGTTTCCTTTAAAACGTGTACCGCCGAAGTCTTTCGTCCGGTCCCGATCCAAGAAGCCGAAGCTTCCCGGAAGCGAGACCCGCAAGGACTCCGCCGTCCACGTTTCTCTTTCTTCATCTTCACTTGTCAAACAGCCCGGGACCAGGAGGCCCCAACCTTCCTTGCAGGAAGGGTTCCGACACCCTTACCGACGATGAATGACTCCAACCGACTGGTGTCGATTGTTGTGTCACTCAACAAGGTGAGGAGCATCAGTGGCGCGTCCGCTCGCCTTGGTCAGTGACCCGGCGGCGCCGCGCTCAGTGGTTGGGGTTATAGGCCCCACCTTCCGGGCTGTCAACGCCAATCGTCAACAAATCGTCGCACAGTGGATTGGCGGAAAAAATTACGTGTTTACAGCGCCTTAGAGGACCATGGAGCAGGCTTGCCGGCCTTGGCCCGCGAAAAAACTGAAAAAAAGTTTGGGCTCCGGAGCGGCTCCTGGGACGGCCTGCCGCGCCCCGCCGGGGAGGTCCCTCGCGCCGCCCCGTTGAGGAAGTTTTTTCCATATCTGGCGCCGTACTTGAGCCACAATCCCGCGGCGTTCTGATAAGGAGACAAGCTTGAATCGCGGGATGCCTGTGGGGGCTGCCGGCGATTTTCATGGGGTCAGAGGAAGGCGATCTTGCAAATGACGCGGCCTTCCCCGGACATTCGAAAGACATCGCGAGCGCTTCACCCGTCCTGCTGTTCGTAATTCGGCCAGCCCCAGCTGAGGGGCTTTCTGGGCGCGGACGGCTGTGCGGCTTGCCTTTTCCGGCGATCCCCGTTCAAGAGGGCACCCGGGGACAGGTTCGAAACGAGCACTTGGGTCGTTGAATTGGGGGACTTGGGTTGAACCACAGGACGTCACGCGGCGCTTACGGGCGTGAGACCGGGATCATCGATCTCGGCCACGAGCCGCCGCTATCCGTCGATGGTTCTGAAGCCGCCGTGATCGATCGCCGTCGCGTCTCGGTGCAATGGTTCAGCGGCACGATCCTGACCGGACTCTGCGGCGCAGCCCTGATCGGCGGCGCCGTTTTCGCATCGCTCGACGGCGAGATGACGTTCGCCAAGGTGCCGGAGCGGGTCGAAGGCGCGCTGCGCGGTGCATTCGGCGCCGCAGATCGCGCCGCCACGCTGCACAAGAGCGACCGCCTGCCGCCACCGAGCGAATCCACGGCGTCGCGCAACGTCATGCGCGTCTCGACCGTCGCCCGCGTCGGCAACCGCGACGTGATGCGGGTGCGCCCCTTCGTCCGGATCGCCGGCAATCTGTCGATGACGACGAGCGATCTGTCGGCGAAGATCCCGCCGTTCAACGCCCAGCGCCTGCTCACCGATGTCGGCTCTGATCCGAAGACGGCGACCGACGATCCCAACAATCCCGAAGCCGTCGAGCCCGACGCGGAAGTGTCCTTTGTCACCAAGGACCTGTCGCAGGTGCTGCCGAAGGCCAAGATTTCCGCCGTGGTGGCGCTCGACGACATCCTGATGCGGGTGCGCGACGCCGCCAATTGGCGCGGCAATGGCGGGGTGCGCTACGCATCGCTCGCCAATGCCACCGCCGACGTCTCCGGCGCGACCGGCGCGACAGACATCAGAAGTGCCTACGCTCCCGAAGCGTCCTCGTCAGATCCCTATGCCGGTTTCGAGACGCGCGTGGTGCCGGAAAACGTCACGCTGCTGCCCAAGACCAAGGAGCAGATCACCGGCGGCAATCCCAACGGTGAACGCGTCCACATGGTCAGGAAGGGCGACAGCGTCGCCGGCGTGCTGCGCGATCTCGGCGCCACCGCCGAGGAGATCAAGGCGATCACCGCGACGCTCGGCCCGCGCGGCCGCGACGGCGGCCTGAAGGAAGGCGAGAAGCTCCGCATCCTGATGGCGCCCGCAAGCCCCGGCGCCCGCCTGCAACCCTACCGTGTCGTCATCGCCAACGAGACGATGGTCGAGGCGATAGCGGCGCTGTCCGACCTCGGCAGATACGTCGCGGTCGACGTCTCCAGCATGAACACCGTGGCGGACGCCGCGGCGAACGCCAGCAGCGACGACGACGACGATGACGACGGCTCCGGCGTGCGGCTCTACCAGAGCATCTACGAGACCGCGATGCGCAACAAGGTCCCGATGCCCGTCATCGAGGACATGATCAAGATCTACTCCTACGACGTCGACTTCCAGCGCAAGGTCCAGCCCGGCGATTCCTTCGACGTGTTCTACGCCGGCGAGGACGAGGGCGTGACCGCGACCGAGAAGAACGAGGTGCTGTTCGCCTCGCTCACCGTCGCCGGCGAGACCAAGAAATACTACCGCTACCAGAGCCCCGACGACGGCCTCGTCGATTATTACGACGAGACCGGCAAAAGCGCGAAGAAGTTCCTGGTTCGAAAGCCCGTCAATAACGCCATCATGCGCTCCGGCTTCGGCGGCCGCCGCCATCCGATCCTCGGCTACGTGAAGATGCATACCGGCGTCGACTGGTCCACCTCCTACGGCACGCCGATCTTCGCCTCCGGCAACGGCGTGATCGAGAAGGCCGGCCCCGAGGGCGGCTACGGCAAGTACATCCGCATCAAGCACGCCAACGGCTACGAGACCGCCTACGGCCACATGTCGGCCTTCGCCAAGGGCATGGAGCCCGGCAAGAAGGTGCGGCAGGGCCAGGTGATCGGCTTCGTCGGCTCGTCCGGCCTGTCGACCGGCCCGCACGTCCATTACGAGATCCTGGTCAACAACCGCTTCGTCGATCCGATGCGCGTGAAGCTGCCGCGCGGCCGTTCGCTGGAAGGCCCGATGCTGGCAAGCTTCGAGAAGGAGCGCGACCGGCTCGACGGCATGATGAGCGGCCGCGGCGGCGCCATCGCCCGCATATCCGACGCCACCGGCGGGCCGCTGCAAGTCACCAACCGGTAAGCCGGCAAGCGCCGATATCGACCGGAATTTTCAGACAAGATTTCAAACAATGACGCCTCTCAGCGAGGCACGTTTTGCCGTGTCGCAACGTCAAGTTTCGTTTGCCAAAGCGGCGCGAGCGGCGAATACTTTCCAAAAAACGGGAGGTCTCGCCATGAAGAACAGGCTCGCCTGCGCAGCCGCCGTCGCTGCGCTGTTGTCCACGACGAGCGCGTCGGCCGAAGGCTGGGAGGTCACGACGCTGGTCCCGGGCTCGGCGTTCCACGGCGTGCACGGGCTTGGTGTCGACAAGGCCGGCCGTCTGTTCGCCGGCAGCGTCGCGGGCGCGGCGCTTTACGAGGTGGACATTGCCGGACGTAGCGCCAAGGTTGCAATCCCGGCGCCGGTCGGAATGGCCGACGACATCGCATTCGCGCCCGACGGCACCATGGCCTGGACTGGTTTCCTCGTCGGCGATCTCTATGCGCGCAAGGGCGACGGCCCGGTCAAGAAGCTCGCCTCCGGCCTGCCCGGCGTCAATTCGCTTGCCTTCCGCAAGGACGGCCGGCTTTACGCCACCACCGTTTTCCTCGGCGATGCCCTCTATGAAATCGACGTCGAGGGCGTCAAGCCACCGCCAGATCATGGAGAAGATGGGCGGCCTCAACGGTTTCGAGTTCGGCCCCGACGACAAGCTCTACGGTCCGCTCTGGTTCAAGGGCCAGGTCGCAAGGGTCGATGTCGACAAGGCCGAGCTGACCGTCGTTGCCGAAGGCTTCAAGATTCCGGCCGCGGTGAACTTCGATTCCAAGGGCAACCTGTTTGTCATCGACACCGCGCTCGGCCAGCTCGTCAGGGTCGATCCCAAATCAGGCAGCAAGACCATGGTGGCGCAATTGAAGCCGTCCCTGGACAATCTCGCCATCGACGACAAGGACCGCATCTACATCTCGAACATGGCCGACAACGGCATCCAGGAGGTCGATCCCGCGACCGGCCAGGCCAAGCAGATCATCAGCGGCAAGCTCGCGCTGCCCGGCGGCATCGGTGTCACCTCGGAGAACGGCAAGGATACGATCCACGTCGCCGACGTGTTCGCCTATCGCACCGTGGACGGTGCGACCGGCGAGGTCACCGAAAAGGCGCGCATGCATGCCGCCGGCACGACGCTCGAATATCCCATGAGTGCGACGGCGAAGGGCAACGACGTGATCCTGTCGAGCTGGTTCACCGGCACCGTGCAGGTGATCGACGGCAAGACCGGCGCGACGCGCGACATGCTGCACGGCTTCAAGGCGCCGCATGACGCGGTCGTGCTCGCCGACGGAAGCATCCTGGTATCCGAGCTCGGGACCAAATCACTGGTCAAGGTGAGCGGTGAGCACGGCAAGGACCGCACCACCCTGATCGGCGATCTCGAGGGTCCGATGGGGCTCGTCCGCGGCGCCGGCGACGAGGTCTACGTCACCGAAGCCTTTGCGGGCGTCGTTTCCAGGATCGACATCAAGGGCGGAAAGACCGTCATCGCCAAAGACCTTAAGATGCCCGAAGGCATCGCGCACACAAGCGACGGCCAGCTGATCGTGGCCGAGGTCGGCGCCAAGCGGCTGATCGCGATTGCCCCCGAGAGCGGCAAGATCTCCGAGATCGCCGCCAATCTCCCGATCGGCCTGACTGGCGCACCCAACGGCCTGCCGACGCATATCCCCACCGGCGTCGCGGTCGGCGCCACGGGTACGATCTATGTCAGCTCGGACGTAGAGAACGCGATCTACAAGGTGACGAAGAAGTAGCATCCGTCGGAACATGACCTGACCGCGGAACCCGCACGCGGGCTCCGGGTTGGAGGCTGACGGAAGCCGACCACAGGAGGATCGCCCATGACGCGCCTCTCACGCGACGACGTCGTCAAGGCCGTGGACCGCGCCGACGACGTCACCATCGCCCAGATCATCGGAACCGGCGCCACCGCCGAGGAGCTCACGGAAGCCCAGGCCTGGCTCGCCAATGACGAGCCTATGATCAACGATCTGCGCCCGCTGGCGCAGGGCCGGGTGCGCGAGCTTGTGGATATTTTGTCGGAGCTCGATGAGGACGAGGAGGACGGTATCGGACCGGGCTCCGCCTCCGTCCCGTAAAGCATGATCCGGAAAAGTGCGAAGCGGTTTTCCGGAAAGATCATGCACAAACAACAACCTGAAGCGCGATGACGATTCATCCAAATCTCATCGCGCTTTAGAGCGCCGGCAAAGCAAAGAAACGCCCCGGAGAGGTTGACCTCTCCGGGGCGTTTGTCGACTCAGGCTTCGAACGCCGGCTCTCAGTTCAGCTTCCGCTTCGACACCGGCGCCTCGAACTGCGTGATCTCCGCCGTCTGAGGTGCCTTGCCGTTGAAGGTCAGCACGTTGCCTTCGGACGAAATCGCCACGGTGTCGCCGTCCCTGACGTCGCCAGCCAGGATCATCTCGGCGAGCGGATCCTGGAGGTGACGCTGGATCACCCGCTTCAGCGGCCTTGCGCCGTAAGCAGGATCCCAGCCCTTGGCGGCGAGCCAGTCGCGGCCGGCAGCATCGAGGCTCAGCACGATCTTGCGATCGGTCAGGAGCTTCTGGAGACGTGCGAACTGGATCTCGACGATCCGGCCCATCTCGCTCCGCTGCAGGCGGTGGAACAGGATGATCTCGTCGACACGGTTGAGGAATTCGGGGCGGAAATGCGCCCGCACCGTTCCCATCACCTGCTCGCGCACGGCCGAGGTGTCTTCCCCCTCCGGCTGGTTCACCAGATATTCCGAACCGAGGTTCGAGGTCATGATGATCAACGTGTTGCGGAAGTCCACGGTGCGGCCCTGACCATCGGTCAGGCGGCCGTCGTCGAGCACTTGCAACAGGACGTTGAAGACGTCGGGGTGCGCCTTCTCGATCTCGTCGAACAGCACCACCTGGTAGGGCCGGCGCCGCACCGCCTCGGTGAGCGCACCGCCCTCGTCATAACCGACATAGCCCGGAGGCGCTCCGATCAGCCGCGAGACCGAGTGCTTCTCCATGTATTCGGACATGTCGAGGCGGACCATCGCGGTCTCGTCGTTGAACAGGTACTCCGCGAGCGCTTTCGTCAGCTCGGTCTTGCCGACGCCGGTCGGCCCCAGGAACATGAACGAGCCGGTGGGGCGGTTCGGGTCCTGCAGGCCCGCGCGCGAGCGGCGCACGGCGGTCGCGACCGCACGCACGGCCTCGGCCTGGCCGACGACGCGTTTGCCGAGCTGCTCCTCCATCTTCAGGAGCTTCTCCTTTTCGCCTTCCAGCATCTTGTCGACAGGCACGCCGGTCCAGCGCGAGACCACCTGCGCGATGTGGTTGGCGGTGACCGCCTCCTCCATCATCTCACCGGAGTTCTCCTTAGCTTCGATATCCGCAAGCTGCTTCTCCAGCTGCGGGATCCGGCCATAGGCCAGTTCGCCGGCCTTCTGGAATTCGCCGCGCCGCTGCGCGTTGGCGAGCTCGACACGCAGACCATCGAGCTCGGCCTTCAGCTTCTGGGCATCGGAAAGCTTGTTCTTCTCCGCGCTCCAGCGCGCCGTCAACGCCGCCGACTTCTCCTCGAGCTCGGCAAGGTCCTTCTCCAGCGTCTGGAGCCTGGACTTGGAGCCGGAATCGCTCTCCTTCTTCAGCGCTTCCTGCTCGATCTTGAGCCGGATGATCTCGCGGTCGAGCGAATCCAGCTCTTCCGGCTTGGAATCGACCTGCATCTTCAGCCGCGCCGCCGCCTCGTCCATGAGGTCGATGGCCTTGTCGGGCAGGAAGCGGTCGGTGATGTAGCGGTTGGACAGCGTCGTCGCCGCCACCAGCGCGGAATCGGTGATCCGCACGCCATGGTGCTGCTCGTACTTGTCCTTCAGCCCGCGCAGGATCGAGATGGTGTCCTCGACCGAGGGCTCGCTGACGAAGATCGGCTGGAAGCGCCGCGCCAACGCAGCGTCCTTCTCGACGTGCTTCTGGTACTCGTCGAGCGTGGTCGCGCCGATGCAGTGCAGCTCGCCGCGGGCGAGCGCGGGCTTGAGCAGGTTGGAGGCGTCCATGGCGCCGTCGCCCTTGCCGGCGCCGATCAGCGTGTGCATCTCGTCGATGAACAGGATGAAGGTGCCCTCGCTGCCGGTCACTTCCTGCAGCACCGCCTTCAGCCGCTCCTCGAACTCGCCGCGATATTTCGCACCCGCGATCAGCGCGCCGAGGTCGAGCGAGAGCAGCTTCTTGTCTTTCAGGCTTTCGGGAACGTCGCCATTGACGATGCGCAGCGCGAGCCCTTCGGCGATGGCGGTCTTGCCCACGCCGGGCTCGCCGATCAGGACGGGGTTGTTCTTGGTCCGGCGCGACAGCACTTGAATCGTACGGCGGATCTCCTCGTCGCGGCCGATGACAGGATCGAGCTTGCCGTCGCGCGCCGCCTGGGTCAGGTCGCGGGCATATTTCTTCAGGGCGTCATAGGCGTTCTCGGCAGTCGCGGAGTCCGCCGTGCGCCCCTTGCGCAGCGCTTCAATGGCAGCGTTGAGGTTTTGCGGGGTGACGCCGCCCTTGGCGAGGATGGTGCCGGCCTCGCTGGTCTTCTCCAGCGTCAGGCCGAGCAGGAGACGCTCAACCGTGACGAAACTGTCGCCCGCCTTCTCGCCAGCCTTCTCGGCGGCGTCGAAGGTGCGGGCAAGGTCGGGCGCCAGGTAGATCTGGCCGGCGCCGCCGCCGGAAACCTTCGGCACCTTGTTGAGGGCGTCCTCGGTCGCCTTCAGGATCGCACGGGAATTGCCGCCAGCGCGATCGATCAGACCGGCTGCGAGCCCTTCATTGTCGTCCAGGAGGACTTTCAGGACGTGCAGGGTGGAAAACTGTTGGTGCCCCTCGCGCATCGCGAGCGACTGCGCAGACTGGATGAAGCCCCTGGAGCGTTCGGTGTACTTCTCGATGTTCATCTTCTGTCCCTCGGCCTGCCCCTGGGGCCCACTTAGGCACCCCAATACGGCATCTTCACTGGGTTTCCGCTGACCGCCTTGAGGTTTCTCAAGCGGTAACGGTCGTGTTTTGCCGACGCTGCCGCCGGCCTGAGCCAGATGTGGGAAGCGGGTTGCGGATGCGAAAGAGGCAAGTTCACAATTTCGTGCGCACCAATTTCGTACGCTTTTGGGCGGGCTTGGCGGCGGCAGGCCGAATCCCTTAAGTAGCCGCATGACCTTCAGCCACACTGCCGAGATCACCGGCCTCTACCGCTACCCCATCAAGGGCCTGACGCCGGAGCGCCTGTCGCGCGTCCCTTTGCGGACGGGCCAGACCCTGCCGGCCGACCGCCGCTACGCCATCGAGAACGGCCCAAGTGGGTTCGATCCCGAGGCGCCCCAGTGGAAGCCGAAAATCCAGTTCCTGATGCTGGCGCGCAATGAGCGCCTGGCGGCGCTCGACAGCCGGTTCGACGATGCCAGCAATGTCCTGACCATCCGCAAGGACGGCCAGATCGTCGCGAGCGGCGATCTCGAGACCGCGGCCGGGCGCGCCGCCATCGAGGCCTTTTTCAGCGCGAACTTTCAGCCCGAATTGAAGGGGCCGCCCAAGGTTCTCTCGGGCCGCGACCACAGCTTCTCCGATGTCGCCCGCAAGGTCGTGTCCATCATCAATCTCGACAGCGTCCGCGCCATCGAGGCCATGCTCGGCGGAGTCGCCGTGCATCCGCTGCGCTTCCGCGCCAATCTCTACGTCGAGGGCTGGCCGGCCTGGTCGGAGCTCGATCTCGTCGGCCAGACGCTCGCGATTGGGCAGGCCCGCCTGAAAGTGGTCAAGCGCATCGTCCGCTGCCCGGCCACCAATGTCGACCCCGTCACCGCCGAGCGCGATCTCGAGATCCCGCCCACGCTCTCGCGCCATCTCGGCCACATGGATTGCGGCATCTATGCCGAGGTGGTCGAAGGCGGCGAGATCGGCGTTGGTGACGCGGTGGCAGTGGAAGAGCCGAGATTGGTGTGAGCGAACTCCGCTGGCTCAACACGCTCCGTCATTGCGGGCGCAGCCGTAGGGTGGGCAAAGGCGCTCTTGCGCCGTGCCCACCATCTCGTTGAGCGGAGGGAAGTGGTGGGCACGCTTCGCTTTGCCCACCCTACCAGACCGTCGCTACGGATAGATCGTCAATTCGGCATCACATACGCATAGATCCTGCCGCGCGAGACCGGCGCTTCGCGGACCCGGTTGCCGTTGTTGCCGGAGATCATGATCGGATTGCCCTGCGCATCGATGCCGGTGATGATGCCGACATGACCGCCGCGGCGGCCGCGCGACATCACGGCGATGGCGCCGACCTGCGGGCCGGACACACGCGTGCCGTAGCGCGCGAACGAGCTCGCCATGTCGGACCCGGTGCCCTGATGGCCGGTCTTTTGCAGCACCATGTTCATGAAGCGTGCGCACCACAGACTGCCGCGGCCGGTCGGATTGCCGCCGATATAGCGCCGCGCTTCCGAGACGAGACCGGAGCCGCCGCCGAAGCCGCCGCTCATGGCGGCGTTGTCGCCGCTGCCCGCATAGCTCGCCTGCACGGCCGGGCTCATGTTGCGCGCGCGGCTGACGCGGCCGGATCGGCCGACATTGCGACCCTGCATCTCGGCGCCGCCCCATGAGTTCATGTTCGAGCCCATGTAGCCGTTCGCGTTGAAGTTCATGCTGCCGCCATTGGCGTTCGGGTCGTAGCTCGCAAAGCTGTTACCGAAGCCCGCCTGCAATTGCGCTGCGTTGCGCTCGAAGCCCGAGCTGCGCGCGTGGGAGCGATAATGATGATATCTGCCGGCATGATGCGCGTGAGCGTATCGCTCTGCGCTGTGACGATGATACGGCCGTGCCGAGGCCGGAGAAACCAACACGGCGAACGCCGCGAAGAACAGCGCCAGCGCGACAATACAACGCGACAGGCGAGACGCAAACAACTCGAACATTCTTCATCCTTCTTGACACCCCCACTTCCCACCGGCCCGTGCAATGACCGGCATCCGCTTGGCCGTTAAGCCGCCCGATGTGGCGAGAAAAAGACGAGACGTCCGGGAATGGCTGCGATGATTTTGTGTCGATGCTCCGCTGCTGCTGCCGCATTGCCGACACGGGCATTAACTGCGATCCTCGAACACGGCTTGAAACAGAGGGAAACGGTTAATGCCCCACGCCACGACCAAGGACGGCGTCCGCATCTATTTCGAGGAGGCGGGCCAGGGAACGCCGATACTTTTTCTGCACGAGTTCGCGGCCGACTACACCAATTGGGAGCCGCAGATGCGCTACTTCTCGCGCGGTCACCGCTGCATCACCTATTCGGCGCGCGGCTATACGCCGTCCGACGTGCCCGATGGCGAGGTCTACACCTACACGCATTTCTACACCGACGCGCTCGCAGTGCTCGACCATCTCGGGATCGATCGCGCCCATCTCGTGGGATTGTCGATGGGCGCCTACTCCTCGCTCCAGATCGGGCTCAACGCGCCGCAGCGCGCGCTGTCGATGACGCTCGCCGGCGTCGGCTCCGGCTCGGAGATCGAGAACCTGGAAGCCTGGCGCAAGCAGTGCCGCGCCAATGCCGAGCAGTACGACACGCTCGGCTCGGCGGACGTCGCAAAGGTCACGCGCGAGGCGCCGAGCCGGATTCCCTTCCTGGTCAAGGATCCCCGCGGCCACGCCGATTTCTATGCCGCGCTGGCACGGCACGATGCCAGGGGATCTGCCAACACGATGCGCGGCTTCCAGGGCGGCCGTCCCTCGATCTACACGATGACGGACGCGATCAAGGCCGTTGCAACACCCGCGCTGATCATCTGCGGCGACGAGGACGATCCCTGCATCGGGCCGAGCCTGTTCCTGAAGAAGCACCTGCCCGCGGCGGGGCTCGCGATGTTTCCGAAGTCCGGCCACGTGCTCAACCTGGAAGAGCCCGCGTTGTTCAACGAGAGCGTGGAACGGTTCGTCACGCTGGTGGAGGCGGGCCGCTGGCCGGTCCGGGATGCGAGGTCTTTGGCTCCACATTAGCTGTCATTCCGGGATGCGCCGAAGGCGCAGACCCGAATCCATCGGGCCGCAAACAGTGTGGCACGATGGATTCCGGGCTCGCGCTCTGCGCGCCCCGGAATGACGGAGAGAGATTATTTCCCCTCGCCCCGGCTCAGCAGAAACACCGCCTGCTCCCCGAACATGTTCCACACCCACCAGGGCAGGTTCAGCGGCACCGGGCGGCCGTAAAGGTCGAGCGCCACCGAACGCTCCATCTTGACGTTGATCTCGTCGCAGAGCTCGACGAAATCCTTGATGGTGCAGAAATGGATATTGGCGGTGTCGTACCAGGTCGCAGGTAGATTCTCGGTGCGCGGCATGTGGCCGCCGATCAGGAGTTGGAGCCGCATCTTCCAGAACCCGAAATTCGGGAACGACACGATGGCGCGGCGACCGATGCGCAGAAGATTCTCCAGCACCACACGCGGCTGCCGCGTCGCCTGCAGCGTCTGCGACAGGATCACGTAGTCGAAGGCATCGTCGGGATAATTGACGAGATCGGTGTCGGCGTCTCCCTGCACCACCGCGAGCCCTTTGGCGACGCAGCGATTGACGCCCTCGCGCGACAGTTCGATGCCGCGGCCGTCGATGCCGCGGGCCTCGAGCAGCTGAAGCAGATCGCCCTCGCCGCAGCCGACATCGAGCACCTTCGAGCCCGGCTTGACCATCTCGGCCACCAGCAGATGATCGACGCGATAATCACCGGAGGGCTTGGCCGCAACGCCGTCCAGCGGCAATACTTCCTGCACGGACATCTTAGCGATCCTTCAATCCACGGGCCTTGCCTGCCGATTGCAGGAAGGCGCGGGAGATGTCGAAGAACTCGGGCACGTCGAGCAGGAAGGCGTCATGGCCCCGATCGGTCTCGATCTCGGCGAACGACACCCGCGCGCTCGAGGCGTTCAGCGCATGCACCAGCGCGCGCGATTCCGAAGTCGGGAACAGCCAGTCGCTGGTGAAGGAGACCACGCAGAAGCGCGTCTTGATGTCGGCGAACGCCTTCGCCAGCACGCCGCCGTGGTCGGCGGCGATGTCGAAATAGTCCATCGCGCGCGTCAGATAGAGATAGGAGTTGGCATCGAAGCGCTCGACGAAGGACGAGCCCTGGTAGCGCAGATAGGACTCGACCTGGAAATCGGCATCGAAAGAGAACGTCGGCAGTTCGCGGTCCTGCATGCGACGGCCGAACTTGCGATGCAGCGCCGCGTCGGAGAGATAGGTGATGTGCGCCGCCATCCGCGCCACCGCGAGCCCGCGGTGCGGATGGGTGCCGCGATCGGCATAGCCGCCGCCGTCCCAGTCGGGGTCTGCCATCACGGCCTGGCGGCCGAGTTCATGGAAGGCGATGTTCTGAGCCGAGTGCCGCGTCGCGCAGGCGATCGCCAGCGCGGAGAATACGCGGGCAGGATAGGCCGCGGTCCATTGCAGCACCTGCATGCCGCCCATCGAACCGCCGACGACCGCAAACAGCGTATCGATGCCGAGCCGATCAATCAGCATCGCCTGCGCGCGCACCATGTCGGGGATGGTAATGACGGGGAAGTCCAGGCCCCAGACCTTGCCGGTGGCGGGATTGATCGACGCCGGGCCGGTCGAGCCCATGCAGCCGCCGATCACGTTGGAGCAGATGATGAAGTAGTGCTTGGGGTCGATGGGCCGGCCGGGACCGACCAGCGTCTCCCACCAGCCGGGCTTGCCGGTCACGGGATGCACATTGGCGACATGCTGGTCGCCAGTCAGCGCATGGCAGATCAGGATCGCGTTGGAGCGATCGGCGTTGAGCTCGCCATAGGTCTGGTAAGCGATCTGGAACGGGGTGAGATCGACGCCGCAATCGAGCCGCAGCGGCTGCTCGGCGCCAAAATTCGCGAGATGCGAGCTTGGATGATCCACCTCGTGCGAGCGCTCGTCGGCGCTGATCGCAGGACTTGGTATCGACTTGACGCCACCCATTTGACCATCGACCTCATGTGCGATCGGACTTCGGACCGCAGTGACATCAGGCCATGAAAAACCCGGCCTGAACGATAGGTTCGGCCGGGATCGAAAGCGTCCCCGGCCTGTTTAGCGAGTTTTTTAACGTGGCTGCAAGCCGGCCGGCTCAAATGACCACGGAACGGGCAAAAGCTACCGTCTTGGGCGGTTTTCGTCAAGTCGCGGCCCGGATCAGCCCAATTCGCCTGCCTCGCGTCGGCCGGAAAGGACTTCATTTCTCTTTGCTTTCGCCGCCCCGACTGCCTAATCAGGACATTCCCCATCGGAACGATCGACGACCAGACATGTCCCAACGTCCGCCCGCGCCACCATCATTGCAGGAACTGCGCAAGGAGATCGATGCGATCGACGAGAGCATGCATCGCCTGCTGATGCAGCGCGGCGACATCATCGACCGGCTGATCCAGGTGAAGCAGACCCAGGAGGTCGGCTCCGCGTTCCGCCCGGCGCGCGAGGCTTCCATGATGCGCGAGATCGTGCAGCGTCATCGCGGCATCCTGCCGCTCGACACGGTCGAGAGCATCTGGCGCGTCATCATTTCGACCTTCACCTATGTGCAGGCGCCGTTCTCCGTGCATGCCGACGTCTCGGTGAGCGAGCCGGCGATGCGCGATTCGGCGCGCTTCCATTTCGGCTTCACCGTGCCTTACGTCGCGCATTTCAGCGCGCAGGCCGCGGTCGAGGCGGTGGCGAAATCCAAGGGCGACCTGGCGCTGGTCTCGGCGACCTCCAGCCGAACCCCTTGGTGGCTGTCGCTGGAGGCGGAAGGCGCGCCGAAAATCATCGCGCGGATGCCCTTCGTCGAGCGTGCCGACCATCCGGCCGCATTGCCGGTGTTTGCGATCTCGCGCGTCGCCGACAGCGCCCTGGTGACAGAGGTCGAGACCTTCAGCGTGCGTGTCTCGGGCTGGAACGCCGAGGTCGCGCGCGCGCTGTCGCCGCTGGCCGAGATCGTGGCGGTGCCCGATACCGCCTTCGACGGCGCTGCGCTGCTGGTCTCGGTCACGAGCGCAACGAGCATCGAGAAAATCAAGGCTGCCCTGATCGAGGCGGGGGCCTCGGTCCGCTCCGTGGCCCTCGTCGGCAGCCACGCAACGCGCTATACGGTGCCCCCGACCGGGGCGAAATCGTAAACCGCGCGCCTCGCTATTTCGGAGTTCAAGATGTCCCGCCCCGTGCCGAATCCCGGCATTCTCGATATTGCGCCCTACACGCCCGGCAAGAGCCCGGTGCCGGAGCCGGGCCGCAAGGTGTTCAAGCTCTCGGCCAACGAAACGCCGTTCGGGCCCTCGCCCAAGGCGATCGAGGCGTTCAAGCGCGTGGCGGATCATCTGGAGGACTATCCGGAAGGCACCTCGCGCGTGCTGCGCGAGGCGATCGGCCGCTCCTTCGGGCTCGATCCCAACCGCATCATCTGCGGCGCCGGCTCGGACGAGATCCTCAATTTGCTCGCCCACACCTATCTCGGCCAGGGCGACGAGGCGATCTCCACCACGCACGGCTTCCTGGTCTACCCGATCGCGACCATGGCGGTCGGCGCCAAGAACGTCGTGGCGCAGGAGAAGAACCTCACCTGCGACGTCGACGCCATCCTGGCCGCCGTCACGCCGAAGACGAAGCTGGTCTGGCTTGCCAATCCCAACAATCCGACCGGGACCTACATCCCGTTCGACGAGGTCAAGCGGCTGCGCGCCGGCCTGCCGTCGCACGTCCTGCTGGTGCTCGACGCCGCCTATTGCGACTACGTCTCGCGCAACGATTACGAAATGGGGATCGAGCTCGTCGCCACCACCGAGAACACGGTGGTGACGCACACCTTCTCCAAGATCCACGGCCTCGCTGCGCTCCGCATCGGCTGGATGTTCGGGCCCGAGCACGTCGTCGACGCCGTCAACCGCATCCGCGGTCCCTTCAACGTGTCGACGCCGGCGATGTACGCTGCCGTCGCCGCGATCGAGGACACCGCGCACCAGGCGATGTCGAAGCAGTTCACCGAGACCTGGCGCAATCGCCTCACCGAGGAGATCGGCAAGCTCGGCCTGAAGGTGACGCCGAGCGTCGCCAATTTCGTGCTGATCCACTTCCCGACCGAGAAGGGCAGGACCGCGGACGAGGCCGACGCCTTCCTCACCAAGCGCGGCCTCGTGCTGCGCGGCCTGAAGAACTACGGCCTGCCGCACTCGCTGCGCATGACCATCGGCACCGAGGAGGCCAACCGCCTCGTGGTCGACGGCTTGCGCGACTTCCTGGCCGGCAAATGAATGCTGATCCGCACTTCCGGCGCGTCGCACTGATCGGCTTCGGCCTGATCGGCGGCTCGATCGCGCGTGCTGCGAAGCTGCAGGGCCTGGCGGACGAGATCGTCACCACCGCGCGCTCGGAGAAGACGCGCGCGCGCGTCGCCGAGCTCGGTATCGTCGATGAGGTCGTGGCGACCAATGCGGAGGCCGTGAAGGATGCCGATCTCGTCATCCTCTGCATTCCCGTCGGCGCCTGCGGACCCGTGGCAGAGGAGATCGCCGCGCATCTGAAACCCGGTGCCATCGTCTCCGACGTCGGTTCGGTCAAGGGCGCGGTGGTCCGGGACATGGCCCCGCATCTGCCGAACGGCATTCATTTCGTGCCGGCGCATCCCGTCGCCGGCACCGAGCACTCGGGCCCGGATTCCGGCTTCGCCGAACTCTTCATCAACCGCTGGTGCATCCTGACCCCGCCTGAGGGCACCGATGCAGCAGCCACGGAACATCTGCGCGCGTTCTGGGCGGCGATGGGCGCCAAGGTCGAGGTGATGACGCCCGATCATCACGATCTCGTGCTCGCCATCACCAGCCATCTGCCGCATCTGATCGCCTACACCATCGTCGGCACCGCCGACGAGCTGGCACAGGTGACGGAATCCGAGGTGATCAAGTTCTCCGCCGGCGGCTTTCGCGATTTCACCCGCATCGCCGCCTCCGATCCGACGATGTGGCGCGACGTGTTCCTCGCCAACAAGGAGGCCGTGCTGGAGATGCTCGGCACCTTCACCGAGGATCTCTCCAAGCTCACGCGCGCGATCCGGCGCGGCGACGGCGAGGCGCTGTTCGACCACTTCACCCGCACCCGCGCCATCCGCCGCGGCATCGTCGAGATCGGCCAGGATTCGGCGGCGCCCGATTTCGGCCGCCAGCACGGCGCGCTGAAGAAGCCGTAGCTTGGGCCGTCATTCCGGGGCGCCCGTAGGGCGAGCACGGAATCCATCGGGCCCCAGCGCACGCGGTTAAACGGATTCCGGGTTCGATGCTGCGCATCGCCCCGGAATGACGAGAGAGGCTTCAATACAGCGGCGGGATCTGGCCGACCTTGACCGGGCCGAGCAGCACGGCTCCGTCGACGAATTTCAGCGGGAAGCTGCGCGCCTTCTTGCCTTCCAGCGTCGTCTCGCTGCCGATCGAATTGATGCCGGCGGCAACGCCCGCATTGGCGTTCTGCTTGATGACCTTGCCGAGGCCGGGCACGGCGCGGTCGAGCGCGCCGAACAGATTGTTGAGGTCCTGCGTCTTCACCCCCGGCACAACGCGGTCGAGCGTGGCCTGCGGCACGCCCTCCTCCAGCATCTTCTCGATGCCGAGCGCCGGGATCACGCGCTCGAGGCCGGTCACCGTCATCTGCAATTCGCCATCGAGCCGGCCGTTGGGCGACAGGCCGAGCTTGCCGGCCGCAACCGCAATCATCTCGCCCTGCTGGATCCGCGACTGCACGATCTCGATGTGACCGCCGGCCGCCTGGATCTCGCGGAAGCGCTCCGGCCAGGGTTTTGGCGTGAGGTCCGAAAGGCCGGTGATCTTGGCGCGGGTGTCCGCCGCGAACGGCTCGGCGAGCAGCGGATGCACGCCCTGGACGCTGCCCTGCGCGACATGCAGCACGGTTTCGATCACGGGACGATCCGTTGAAGATCCCTCGGCGAGGCGCCCGTGCAGCTCGATCTGCTTGGCACCGGCGAGCGGCACCTGCACGCTGCCGTCGAGGCGGTTGAGCGTGGGGTCGTCGAACACGATCGAGGCACGGTCCGGGACAGCCGGCAGGCCGGCGACGCTAGCGCGAGCCTTGCTCCAATTGACGGTGAAGGTGTTCTGCGTGATGCCGTCGATCAGCGTCGCCGGCGCGGAGAATTCGGCGATGATGCGCTTGGGATCGTAGACCTGGGCGACGACCAGGATGTTGTCGAGCTTCGCCGTGAACGGCGTCTTGCTCGCGTTCTGCGAGACCAGGGCAACGCTGGCGCCCGAGCACTGGACCTCGAACCGGAACGGGAAGCCCGCGATCGAGCGCTTGGCGCAATCATAGATGCGGCCGGCCTTGGCTTCCTGCGCCCGCCAGGCGTCCGCGGCGATTTCGGCCTGCGAGGCCGCATAGAACCAGAAGCAGGTCCAGGCGACTGCGAGGATCAGGACGAGAACGGGTGCGATGAAAAGGCCCCAACGGGAGCGGCGGCCTGCGGCAACGGTCATATTGGACATGCGGCGACCCTTTGACCCCAGATTCAGGCAAATGTAAGCGAGGCCGGTCTGCGACGAAAGGCGCAGAAATCGCTTCGCTTGGGCGCAGGGTTCTGGTAGCCGTGCCCGAAATGTCCGAAATCACCCTCCCCTCCGTCACCGCTGCCAAGGGCGACCTCTGGGTGTTCGGCTACGGCTCGCTGATGTGGCGGCCGGGCTTCGACTTCGAGGAACGCGTCCCGGCGCGGCTGGTCGGCGAGCATCGCGCGCTCTGCGTCTACTCCTTCGTGCATCGTGGCACGCCGGAAAAGCCGGGCCTGGTGCTCGGTCTCGACCGCGGCGGCGCCTGCCGCGGCATCGCCTTCCGCGTCGCCGAGAAGAACCGTGCCGAGGTGGTCGCATATTTGCGCGCACGCGAGCAGGTCACCTCGGTCTATCGCGAGGTGATGCGCTCGGTGTGGCTGGAGAACGATGCGCGCCAGCGGGTCTCCGCGCTCGCCTACGTCGTCGATCGCGGCCATGTGCAATATGCCGGCCGGCTGTCGCTTGCCGAGCAGCACCGCCATGTCCTCCAGGGTCACGGCCAGTCCGGCGCCAACCGCGACTATGTCACCGCGACGGTGAAGGCGATCGAGGCCGAGGGCTTTCGCGACACGCAGCTGCATCAGCTCGCATTGATGCTGCATGGTGACGCGCATTCCCTGCACGCGCCGGCTCCGGCCGAAGACCGCGACAGCCGCTAACCGCCGCTCGGCGCATAGCTCGGCGCCGAGCCGATCAACTGCTCCTGCTCCTTCCGGCCCGCATCGACGAGACGACCGGTCGCATCCTCGATCGCGGCTTGCACACGCGCGAGAAATTCGTCCTTCGGCAGGCCCGGCGGCAACGGCTGGAGAAACTCCACCACCAGCGTGCCGGGATAGCGCATGAAGGTGCGGCGCGGCCAGAACAGGCCGGAATTGAGCGCGACCGGCAGGCAGGGCACGCCGCAGGACGAATAGATCTGCGCAAAGCCGGTCTTGTAATCCGGCGGCGCGCCCGGCGCGCGGCGCGTGCCTTCCGGAAAGATGACGAGTTGTTTTCCGCTGCGCACGGCCTCGCGCGCCCGCCGGGTCATGTCGAGCAGCGCCTTCACGCCGGCATTGCGGTCGATCGCGATCATTCCGGTCTTGACCAGGAACTGGCCGAACACCGGGATCTGCATGAGCTGCCGCTTCAGGATGAAGATCGGCCGGTTGAAGAAACCCGGCAGCACGAACGTCTCCCAGAACGACTGATGCTTGGCCACGATCAGCAACGGGCCCTCCGGGATGTTCTCGACACCCCGGAATTCCACCTTGATGTTGCAGACCACGCGCATGAGGAACAGCGTTGCCTTCGCCCACCATTCGGCGACCGTCAGCATCGCGCGCGGCGGCAGCATGAAGGTCGGCAGCGCCACGATGGCAAGACAGACCAGCACGGCGTAGAACAGCACGTTGAACACGAGCGATCGCAGGAAAATCAGGAACATCGATGGTCCGATCAATTGCTCGTCAATTGGCCTGTGCGGTGGCGGGCCGCTTCGGCTTCTGGCCTTGAGGCTGCTCCGACATCTCGGGCCAAAGGTCAATCCCGAAATCCTCGAGCCGGACCCTGAGCTCCGCGGCGACGTATTTGACATATTCCGACAGCAGCAGCCGCAAGGTCGAGCCGGAGATCCACCATGGCTCCTCGCGCCATTTGTCGCCGACCACAGCGAACGGGATCAACGTAGTTTGCGGCATCACGTGCGAGAATTCCACCAGCGCGCGCGGCATATGGTAGTTGGAGGTGACTACGATCAGCGATGTGAATCGGCGTTCCTCGGCCCATCGCCGCGCCTCCGCGGCATTGCCGCGGGTCGAGAGCGCGGTGCGGTCGAGATCGACGCAGCAGGTCATGAAGGATTGGTTCTCCGGCAAGGTGCGCGAGATGTCGCTCGCCGTCGAGGTCGGATGCACGCCGGAGATCAGGAGCCGCCTGCCATAACCGGCAGCGAGCAATTCCATCGCGTCCGACACCCGCGAGGAGCCGCCGGTCAGGACGACGATGCCGTCCGCCTTGCGATCGGGCACCTTCTCGGCGCCGCGCAATTGCGCCAGGAACGCAACGAAGCCCGCGGCCGCAACGACGAAGGCAAGCGCGATCGTCGACACGATGGTCGCGCGCAGCCAGCCGCGCGGCAGTTTCGGCGATCGATCGTCGGTCGGCGCGGTCATGCGATGTCGGAAATCCCTTCCCTGGGTGGATTTTAGGATGTTTTGAGGCGAAGTGGAGTCCGGTTTCTCAATCCTAGTCGACGTCGTTCAACGTCGCGAACAGCGTCTGACGTGAGGCGACGGCGGTGATGGCCCCGATCAACACGGCCTGGACGGCGAGCACGATGTAGCCGGACGGCCGCAGCGAGAAAGTGCCGAGCAGCGCGGCGAACTGGTCGCCGACGGGGGTACCGGAGAACCAGCCCGCAATGGACTCGGAGAAGCCGAACACCAGCATGGCGGCGCCGCCGCCGATCACGCCGCCCTCGAGGCCCAGCCTGAGGAAATGCCGCAGGAAGTGGTTGGCGATGTAGCGGTCGCCGGCACCGACGAAATGCAGGACCTCGACGATCGGACGGTTCGCCGCCATGGCGCCGCGGGTCGCGAACGACACCGAGATGATCGTGGCGATGATGACGAGCGCGAGGATGCCGAGGCCGGCCAGCACGGTGGCGTTCGTCATCAGGCGCATGCGCTCGATCCAGGCGCGATGATCGTCGACGCTCGCACTCGGCGCGACCTGGGTGACGCGCGCGCGCAAAGCGCCGAGATCGAGCAGCGTGCCCGGCTGCACGCGGGCAATGATCATGCGCGGCACCGGCAGATCGTCCATCGACAGCCCGGTGCCGAGCCAGGGCTCGAGCAGCTTGCCGCTCTCGTCCCTGGTGAACGGCCTGACCTCGACGATGCCGGCTTGCGCGCGCATCGCCTCCGTCACCGCCGCGGTGTCGCGATCGAGATCACGGCCGGCCTGCGGACGGACCTGGATGGTGATCTCGCTTGCGACGTCCGACTGCCATTCGGCTGCGGAGGCGCTCACCAGCAGCACCGAGCCCGTGGCCATCGAGGCGAGGAACGTCATGATGGCGACGACGGCGAGCAGCGCTCTGCCGTGGATCGAGGCGCGCGGCACGATCGGCGACATGTTGCGCGCCTTGGCCGGAAGCTGCGGACGCTCCTGCCCGAGGTCCACCAGCACGCCGCGCTCGTCGGTCCTACTCATAGACGTGCAGCCGTCCCTGATGCAGCACCAGGCGCCGCGCCTCGTACTGGTCCATCAGGCCGATGTCGTGTGTGGCGATGATGACGGCGGTGCCTGACTTGTTAAGCTCGATGAACAGCCGCAGCAGACGGCGGCCGAGCGTCGGGTCGACGCTGCCGGTCGGCTCGTCCGCGAGCAGCAGCTGCGGCCGCGAGATCACGGCGCGCGCGATCGCCGCGCGCTGCTTCTCGCCGCCCGACAGGATTGGCGGCAGCGCGTCCATGCGCTCGCCGAGCCCCACCCAGCGCAACAGGTCGATCACCTCCTTGCGGTAGCTCGACTCGCTGCGACCCATCACGCGGAACGGCAGCGCGACGTTCTCGTAGGTGGTCATGTGGTCGAGCAGGCGAAAATCCTGGAGCACGATGCCGATGCGCTTGCGCAAGTCAGCGATCTCGTCCTTGCCGAGCTGCGAGATGTCGTGGCCGAACAGATTGACGAGGCCCCGCGTCGGCCGATGCGACAGGAACAGCAGGCGCAGCAGGGAGGTCTTGCCGGCGCCGGACGGTCCGGTGAGAAACTGGAAGGAATGCGCCGGAATCTGGAAGCTGAGATCGCGCAGGATCTCCGGCCCCAGGCCGTAACGCAATCCGACATTTTCGAACCGAACCAAGCTCAGCTCCGTTCGAGAGGGGGTCGCATTGCGGCGCTCCGCCATGCGCGATCAACGGGTTTTGCCGCCGTTATGGTTTCCGGTTCGTTAACGGTCGGCCTGTAGCATAAAGGGCGCCCGGTTCTCCATGACAAGGGCAACGCCAAGACCAGTCCACGACCTCGTTCATGCATCAAGGCTCGTCCATGCATATCGTCTGCCCCCATTGTATGACATCCTACGCCATCAAGCTCGCCAGCCTTGGGGCGAACGGACGGGCGGTCCGCTGCTCCCGCTGCAAGGAGACCTGGATCGCCCATGCCGAAGACGCCATCGAGGAGGCGTCCGTTCCGGCGATGGCAGAGGCCAGCCGAGCCGACGACCAGTCAGACCTCGCCGAGCAATGGAACTCTTATGCTAGGGACGACGGCGCCACTGATGCGCCCGTCGTCGACAGCCCCTCGATTGCCAGCGACTTGCCGGGTGAGGATTCCCGGGACACCGAAGACGAATGGTCGGCGGCGGCCCGCGAGGCCGAGGAGGAAGTCGCCGGCGTACAGCACCAGTCCTGGTTCCGCAGCCTGTTCCGGCGCCGCGGCGCGCGGGTGAGCCGCCCCGTCCCCACCGCGCCTCCGCGCAAATCCTATCTTGGCCTGCCCACCGCCTGCGCCGCGATGGGCGCGCTGGTGCTGGCTCTGGTGATCTGGCGCGGCGACGTTGTGCGGCTGCTCCCCCAGACGGCAGCCTTCTACAAGATCGTCGGGCTCGAGGTGAATCTGCGCGGCCTTGCCTTCAAGGACGTCAAGCTTTCCAGCGAAACCGTGGACGGTAAGCAGGTGCTAGTGATCGAAGGCGTGATCGTCGGGGCGAGCAAGAAGCCGCTCGACATCCCGCGCCTACGCTTTGCCGTGCGTGACGCGCAAGGCGCGGAAATCTATGCCTGGAACACGGTGCTGGAACAGACCGTGCTCCGGCCCGGCGAGCGCGCCTTCTTCCGCTCGCGCCTGGCTTCGCCGCCGCCGGAGGGCCGCAATATCGATGTTCGTTTCTTTAACCGGCGCGACATTGCCGGCGGCAACGTATAATCGCCCCTCCAAGGGAGATTGATCCCGAGTTTGGTCTCATGCCGAGAATCTTGATCGCCGACGACGAGGATTCGATGCGCACGCTGGTGGCGCGCGCCATCGCCATGGACGGCCACGAGACCGTCACCGCCCAGGACGGCGCCGAGGCCCTGGAGATCCTGACTCGCGAGGATGGCGCCTTCGACCTTTTGCTTACCGACATCCAGATGCCGATCATGGACGGCATCGCGCTGGCGCTCTCTGCGGCGCGCGATTTCCCCGACCTGACCATCTTGCTGATGACCGGCTTTGCCGACCAGCGCGAGCGCGCCTCGAACCTGAATGCGCTGGTGCATGACGTCGTGACCAAGCCTTTCTCGGTCGCCGATATCCGCACGGCGGTCGCCGATGCGTTGGCAGCGAAGAAAGGGTAGCGGCGGCGGCCAAATATTCCCCTGTCATGCCCCGGCTTGACCGGGGCATCCAGTACACCGCGGCTGATGTGGCAAGGGCGAGATCTTCAACGCCGGCCTCTGGAATACTGGATCGCCCGGTCACGGCCCGGCGATGACACCGCGTGTGGAGTCAAAGAGTGCGCCTCAAAACTCCTTCAGCAGCCGCTCGATGTAGTCGAGCTCGATCTGCGGGCGTGAGGGATCGCCGAGACGGCGGCGGAGCTCTTCGAGGATGCGGCGGACACGCTGGGTGTCGATCTCGCCGGGAATCTTGACGGTGTAATCGTCGCCAAATTCACGCCCGTGCAGCGGACGGCCCAGCGGGTCGGTCTGGTTGCCGCCGCTCTGCTGACGGCCGGCGCGCGGGCCGGGTCCGTCACCCTGGCCGTCACCATCGCCTTGCTGCATCGCCTCGGCCAACTTCTGCGCACCCTTGCGCATCGCGTCGAGTGCCTTGCCCTGCGAGTCCACGGCGCCGTCGGCGTTGCCATCGCCGAGCTTCGATCCGGCATCGCCCATGGCACCGTCGGCCGCATCCAGGCTGCCGTCGTCATCGCCCTGATCGCCGTCCTGATCGCCATTCTGGCCGGGCTGGCCCTGGTCGCCTTGCTGGCCCTTCTGTCCCTGCTGGCCTTTCTGCCCCTTCTCACCCTTCTGCCCGAGACCGCGCTTGGCAAGCTCGTCCTGCAGCTTCTTGAGCCGATCGCGCAGCCCCTGCTGGTCCTGCTGCAGCTCCGACATGGACTGGTCGCCCTGTTGCTGCTTGCCGCGGGAGCGCTCGCGCCGGGAATCCTGGCCCTGCTTGAAGGTCTTGTCGCGCAATTGCTGCTGCTTGCGGATCATGTCGCCGAGCTCGTTGAGCGCCTGCTCCATGTCGCTCTCGCCGGACTGTCCCGGCTGCGCCATCTGGAGGCCTTCCAGCATCTGCTGGAGCTGCTCGAGCAATTGCCTGGCGGCGTCCTTGTCGCCCGAGCGCGACAGGCGCTCCATGCGGTCGATCATGTTCTGCAGGTCCTGCTGGCGCAAGACCTTGGTATTCGGGTCGAGCGGACGGGCCAGCTGCTGCGGATCAGTGTTGTTGCGCAACTGCTCGGCGAGCTGGCGCATGAAATCGTTCAGCGCCTGGCGCAGATCCTGCGTGAGCTTCTTGATCTCTTCGTCGCTTGCACCGCGCTCCAACGCTTGCTTCAGCGCCTCCTGAGCCGCGCGTAGCGCCTTCTCGACGTCGGAGATCTTGCCGTCCTCGATCGTCACCGCGAGCGCCCACAGGCTTGCCACGACCTCGCGCAGGGCGTCATCGGTACGCGCGGCCTCGAGCTGCCGGGCCACGCTGTGCAGGCCGAGATACTGTCCGGGCTCCGGCGTGAACATTTCGGGCGCGATCATCAGCGCGTCGAGCGCGGCATAGACGTCGGAGTTCTTGTTGGCGTCGAGCGCGAGGATACGGCGCTGCTCGATCAAGGCCCGCGCCAGCGGCTTGGTGAAGAGCCGTTCGGGCAGGCGCATGTTGAAGGGTTCGCTCATGGCCTCATTGCCGGCCTCGTCCTTGGCCGTCAGGGTGAGCGTGACCTCGGCGCCGGCATAGGGGTCTTCGCTGAGATCCTTCACCGACTGGCCGACGCCGTTGCGGGTCCGCGCATTCGGCAGCGCCAGCGCAAATTGCGGCGGCTGGAACAGCGGACGCGGAGCGACCTTGGTGTCACCCTCGCCGGCCGCAGCCTTGGCACCATCCTTGGTGCCATCATTGGCATCGGCGGATCGCGGGGCAAACTTCGCCTCGGCGCCGGTGACGCCGTAATCGTCTTCGATCTTGTAGGAGAGCTGCAGCGCGCCGCGCGCCTGACGCTCCGGATCCTTGGCGAGCGCAATCGTCGGCGGACGGTCCGGTGTTGCCGCAAACGCCCATTGCGGCTGGCCCGATGGCGCACGGACCTGCGCGGTGCCGTCGCCGGAGATGGCAAAATGCCTTTCGTTGGTGCCCTTGGGACTGGCTTCGTTGGGGGCAACCTCCTTGAGGCCGCCGGAGACGGCGACATCCAGGCTGCCGCCGGAGGAGCGCACGATCAGGGTCGAGCCGGCGGGAACGGCAAGCGGGCCGCTGGGCGGCAACGCCGCGGCCTCCTTGTTGGCCGCCGACAGGATGACCGGCGGCTTGCCGGTGTAGAGCGGCGGCGTCACCCAGGCATCGACGCGGACATTGGCGGGCGCCAGCACCCCGTTCCAGTTGAAGGCCGCGCCAAGCCGCATCGCGCGTTCGTCACCGGCGGCGAAGAAGGTCGCCACCAGCATCACCATGACAAGGGCGCGCAGTGCCCAGGGATCGTGCAGCGCGAGCCGCGGACGCGGCAGACCGGCGCGGATGCGCTTGATGGACGCCAGCGTACGCTCGCGCTGCGCCTGCCACAGCGCCTGCGCGACCGGGTCCTGCGAGGTCAGCGTGTCCGTGAGCGTGGTGGCCGGGCGGTGACGGATGCCCGAGCCCCGGTCGAGCCGGGCGAGCGCGTCTTCCCGGCTCGGCCAGCGGAAGCGAATCAGGGGAAACAGGGCGGCGGCCGCGATCGCGGCGAACAGGGCAAGGCCGATGGCACGGGCCAGGAACGGCAGCGCCAGCCAGAGGCCGGCCCAGGACACCACCAGGAACAGGCCGACGACGGTCAAAAGACGCGCCGCATGAGGCCAGGCACGCTCCCACGCGATGGCATAGGTGGCCCGCTCGAGGGCCTGCGCCAGCTTCAGCCGCGACAGCGCGTCACTGTTGCGGATCGGATCTGACGGCTCGGGGGTGACGCCGTTCAATCAACTCTCCAGGTTGCCCGGTAGAGCAGAGCCTATCACAACGGCAGCACTGAGGCATCCGTTCCTGTACGGGAGAGCCCCCTTTTCCCGCATAACACGAGGACGTGACTGGCCCGGTTCAACCCCGTAACTTCCGCCCGCCATTCCCGAGAGAAAAGCGCAGGACAGATAGAGGAACGCCATGGACAAGAAGATGCACGACAAGGGCCTGGAAGTCCGCAAAGCGGTGCTGGGCGAGGCCTATGTCAACAACGCCCTGAAGAACGTCGACGATTTCAATCGTCCGTTCCAGGAGATGCTCAACGAATATTGCTGGGGCACGGTGTGGGGCCGCGAGGAGCTGCCGCGCAAGACCCGCAGCATGCTCAACATCGCCATGATCGCGATCCTCAACCGCCAGCACGAGTTTCGCGCCCATCTCAAGGGCGCGCTGACCAACGGCGTGACGCGCGAGGAGATCCGCGAGATCCTGATGCAGGTCGCGATCTACGGCGGCATGCCGGCCGCCGTCGACAGCTTCCGCATCGCGCGCGAGGTTTTCGCGGAGATCGACGGCAAGGCGTGAGACGCAGCGCCGTTCGTCGCCGTCGTCCCGGGGCGCGCGAAGCGCGAGCCCGGGACCTATAACCACAGGCCGATGTGGTTACGGGAATTCGGAGTTACCGTTTTGGCGCGAACAACTTCTCCCTGGGGTTATGGGTCCCGGGCTCATCGCTTCGCGATGCCCCGGGACGACGAGCGGAAAATGTGACTCCGCTCTCACGCACAACAACAAACAAAGGGAAACACCATGGACATCGGATTCATCGGGCTCGGAAACATGGGCTTCCCGATGGCGCGGCGGCTGATCGAGGCGGGACACAAGCTCGTTGTGTTCGACACGCGCAAGGACGTCGCAGGCAAGCTCGTGGCGCTCGGCGCCAGCGCCGCGACCTCGCCGAAGGACGTCGCTGATCAGGCCGAGACCGTCATGGCGAGCCTGCCCTCGCTGCAGGCTTCGCTCGACGTTGCCACCGGCGCGAACGGCGTGATCGAGGGGAAGCGCGCCAAGCGTTTCGTCGATCTCTCAACAGTCGGCTCGACGATGGCTGTGAAGATTCACGGACTTCTCGCCGAGCGTGGCATCGTGCAGATCGACTGCCCCGTCTCCGGCGGCGTCGGCGGTGCCGAGAAGGGCACGCTTGCGGTGATGGTGTCGGGACCGAAAGCCGAGTTCGAGCTGCTCAAGCCGGCGCTCGAGGTGATCGGAAAAGTGTTCTTCATCGGCGAGAAGCCCGGCGCGGCCCAGACCATGAAGCTCGCCAACAATTTCCTGTCGGCCACCGCGATCGTGGCGACGTCGGAAGCCGTCGTGATGGGCGTGAAGGCCGGGCTCGATCCCGCCGTGATGATCGACGTCATCAATTCCGGCTCGGGCATGAATACCGCGAGCCGGGACAAGTTTCCGCGCGCGGTGCTGCCGCGCAGCTTCGACTTCGGCTTCGCCACCGGTTTGATGGTGAAGGACGTGCGGCTGGCGCTGGAGGAGATGAAGCAACTCGGCCTGTCGATGGAGGTCGCCGACGCGGTCGGGCGGTTATGGGAGACGGTGATCAGCGCCGAAGGCGCCGAGTCCGACTTCACCGCGGCGATCAAGCCGATCGAGAAGAAGGCGGGTGTTGTGGTGGGTGGGAAAGGTGGCTTGGGAGGGAAGTAGCCGCTCCACACTCTGCTCGTCGTCCCGGGGCGCGCGAAGCGCGAGCCCGGGACCCATAACCACAGGACAACTTGTGGCGAAGGCTCGGAGTTACCAGCTTGGCGTCACAACGGCTGCCTGGGAGTATGGGTCCCCGCCTACGCGGGGACGACACCGAAGTTGTTGAGCCGGCGTCGTCACCTCACAGCCAGGGCGCGGGCCGATCCATTGCAATGAGCTGTTCCACCTCGATGCGCGGGCGCACCACGGCATATTGATCGTCCTTCACCAGCACCTCCGGCACCAGCGGCCGGGTGTTGTAGGTGCCCGCCTGCACCGCGCCATAGGCGCCGGCGGTCATGATGGCGAGGAGATCGCCCGGCTTCGGCGTCGGCAACGTGCGGTCGAGGGCGAGATAGTCGCCGGTCTCGCAGACCGGGCCGACGACGTCGGCCAAGATGGTGGCGGCTCCCTTCGGGGCCTGTGTCACCGGCAGGATGTCGTGATGAGCCTCGTACAGTGTCGGGCGGATGAGGTCGTTCATGGCGGCGTCGATGATGACGAAATTCTTGCCGTCGCCGTGCTTCACATAGATCACCTTCGCGACCAGGATGCCGGCATTGCCGACGATCATGCGGCCCGGCTCGAACATCAGCGTGCAGCCGAGATTGTGGCTGACACGCTTGACCATGGCGGCATAGGCCGCGGGCGCCGGCGGAGCCTCGCGGTCCATGTAATAGGGGATGCCGAGACCGCCGCCGAAATCGACGTGGCTGATGTCGTGGCCGTCGGCGCGCAGAGTCTGCACGAATTCGGAGAGAATCCGGAACGCGGTCTCCATGCCGGAGAGATCGGTGATCTGGCTGCCGATATGCACGTCGGTGCCGGTCACCTTGATTCCGGGCAGCTTCGAGGCGCGCGCATAGACCTCGCGGGCATGCGCGATCGGGATGCCAAACTTGTTCTCGGACTTGCCGGTGGAGATCTTTGCATGCGTGCCGGCATCGACGTCGGGATTGACGCGCAGCGAGATCCGCGCGGTCTTGCCCATCTCGGTCGCAAGCCGCGACAGCAGCTCGAGCTCCGGCTCGGATTCGACGTTGAGACAGAGGATGTCGGCGGCGAGCGCGGCGCGCAGCTCCGCCTCCGTCTTGCCGACCCCGGAGAACACGATCTTGCTGGCGGGAATGCCGGCGGCCAGCGCGCGCTTCAGCTCGCCGCCCGAAACCACGTCGGCGCCGGCGCCGAGCCGGGCCAGCGTGCGCAGCACCGACTGGTTCGAGTTCGCCTTCATGGCGTAGCAGACCAGCACCTTCTCGCCGGCAAAGGCCTCGGTGAAGACGCGGTAGTGCCGCTCCAGCGTCGCGGTCGAATAGCAATAGAACGGCGTGCCGACGGTGGCGGCCAGCTCGGACAGGTTCACCGCCTCGGCGTGCAGCACGCCGTTGCGATAGTCGAAATGGTTCATGGCGCAGGCTCGGTTGTGCCGGCTTATTTCCTGCCGGGAGGTTCGTCCAGGAGCGGGTCGAGAATAAACGGTTTCTTCCGGCCCTTGGCCGCCGCGGGCGCGGCATCCGCGCTGGAGGTCGGGTCGAACAGGCTCGGCGTCTTCTGGGCCGCGCTCTCGGTATCGACGGGCGCTGCGCCGGTGGCTGCAGGCGCGGTGGAGGCGGTCGGCGGCAGATCCAGCGGGCCCTTGCGGCCACACCCGGCAAGCGCGAGCGCCGTCAGGCTCAAGACAATGATGGCCCACCCCGAGCCGGCCGGGCGAAACTTTGACGTCACGACGAAATCCCCACTACGCGGGCCGCACCATACAGAGATTGGCGCGCTCTGGCGAGAGCCGGATGACCATGAAAGATCAGCGAAATTTTGTCCCTCAGCCCGATTTCCGCTCTTTTTCCAGCCGCTTCGCCCAGGCCTTGGCCTGCGACGCGACGTTCTTCGGCGCAGTGCCGCCGAAGCTGGTACGGCTCTTCACCGACGATTCGACCGAGAGCACGCCGAACACGTCCTTGGTGATCCTGGACTCGACGGCCTGCATCTCCTTGAGCGGCAGCTCGTGCAGGGCGACGCCGCCCTCGGCGGCCTTGGCGACGATGCGGCCGGTGACGTGATGGGCTTCGCGGAACGGCATTTTCAGCGTCCGCACCAGCCAGTCGGCGAGGTCGGTCGCGGTGGCGTAACCTTCGCCCGCGGCCGCCTTCATCTTGGCTTCGTCCGGCACGAGATCACGTACCATGCCGGTCATGGCGCGGATCGCCAGCGACAGCGCGGCAAAGCCTTCCATGGCGCCCTGCTTGTCTTCCTGCATGTCCTTTTGATAGGCGAGCGGCAGGCCCTTCATCACGATCAGGAGGCCATTGAGCGCGCCGATGACGCGGCCGGTCTTGGCGCGCACGAGCTCGGCGGCATCGGGGTTGCGCTTCTGCGGCATGATCGAGGAGCCCGTGGTGAACTTGTCGCTGAGCCTGACAAGACCGACCAGCGGCGAGGTCCAGATCACGATCTCCTCGGCAAAGCGCGACATGTGTACGGCACAGATCGCCGCCGCGGACAGCGTCTCCAGCACGAAGTCGCGGTCGGACACGGCATCCAGCGAGTTCGCCATCGGGCGGTCGAAGCCGAGCGCCTTCGCCGTGGCATGGCGGTCGATCGGGAACGAGGTGCCGGCGAGCGCAGCCGCGCCGAGCGGCGATTCGTTCAGCCGCTTGCGCGCGTCCTGGAAACGGCCGCGGTCGCGCGCGGCCATCTCGACATAGGCCAGCAGATGATGGCCGAAGGTGACGGGCTGAGCGGTCTGCAGATGCGTGAAGCCGGGCATCACGGTTGCGGCGTGCTCCAGCGCGCGCTCGACCAGCGCCTGCTGGAACGCGGCGAGCGCGGCCTCGGTCTCGTCGATGACGTCGCGGACGAACAGGCGGAAGTCGGTCGCGACCTGGTCGTTGCGCGAACGCGCCGTATGCAGGCGGCCGGCGGCTGGGCCGATCAGCTCGGACAGGCGACTCTCGACGTTCATATGAATATCTTCGAGCGCGCGCTTGAACGTGAAATCGCCCTTGCCGATCTCTGACAGGATCGTGTCTAGACCCTTGCCGATATTTTTCGCATCAGAGGCCGTGATGATGCCTTGGCTGGCCAGCATCGCGGCGTGGGCCTTGGACGCGGCAATATCCTGGGCGAACAGGTGACGATCGACGTCGATCGAGACGTTGATCTCTTCCATGATCTCATCGGGACGTTCCGAGAACCGGCCGCCCCACATCTTGTTGCTCATGATCGCCTGCTTCACGCCTTGCTTTTGGCCGCCGCACGTTTGCCGACTGCTGCCAGCCGTATTAAGAGGCCCCTGATAGCCATATCTGCGACCGGATGACAAACGATATGCTCGACAAGACGCCCTCCGCCAGGCGCCGGATCCCCCTCATCGTCGCCGCCGTGGCGGTCGTGGGCCTGGCCGGCTTCGCTGCGCTATATGGGCTCGGCCTCGGCCGGGCGCCGGTGGGCGATCCGACCTGCAAGCCGGCGGTGGCGACGGCGCAAAGGATCGCCCCGCTCGCCCACGGCGAGGTGGCGGCGCTGACCATGGCCGCCGCGCCATTGAAGCTGCCTGACCTTGCCTTCGAGGATGTCGAGGGCAAGCCGAAGCGGCTGTCCGACTTCCGCGGCAAGACGCTGCTGGTGAACCTCTGGGCGACCTGGTGCGTGCCTTGCCGCAAGGAGATGCCGGCCCTGGACGAGCTCCAGGGCAAGCTTGCGGGCCCGAATTTCGAGGTGGTGGCGATCAACATCGACACCCGCGACCCCGAGAAGCCCAAAACCTTCCTGAAAGAGGCCAATCTTGTCAGGCTCGGCTATTTCAGCGACCAGAAAGCCAAGGTCTTTCAGGACCTTAAAGCCGTGGGACGGGCGCTGGGCATGCCGACCTCGGTGCTGGTCGACCCACATGGCTGCGAGATCGCGACGATCGCGGGGCCGGCGGAATGGGCGAGCGAGGACGCAATCAAGCTGATCCGGGCGGCGACCGGAAAGGCCGCCGCTTCACTCTGAGATATTCAGGCGGTGACGTTGAGATTGCCGCCGACGCCGGGGCCGACATTGGCGAGCGAGGGCTGGCCGGCGCCGAGCAGCGTCAGGACGGTGGATTTCTCCATATCCGCGTTCTGCTTGGTCAGCGTCGCCGCAATATTCGACTGCAATGCGCCTTGCTGAGCGGCCAGCATGCTGCTGACCATAGCCATCATGTCCATTACGCGACCCTCTTACCGGCGGCAGCCTAGGCGCGAGGAGTTAATGGGACATGAACTGTCACAAGGCGGATCGCATCAGCCGTAGGGTGGGCAAAGCGGAGCGTGCCCACGCGCCTTTTCCGATCGAGAGAGCTGGTGGGCACGGCGCTTTGCGCCTTTGCCCACCCTACCGCACTATCGCTTAACGCGTCGGCACCGGCTTGGCGCCGCGGTAGTCGTAGAAGCCGCGCTGGGTCTTGCGGCCGAGCCAGCCGGCCTCGACGTATTTCACCAGCAGCGGGCACGGGCGGTATTTGGAGTCGGCCAGGCCCTCGTGCAGCACTTGCATGATGGAGAGGCAGGTATCGAGGCCGATGAAATCGGCAAGCTCCAGCGGGCCCATCGGATGATGCGCGCCGAGCTTCATCGCCGCGTCGATCGCCTCGACATTGCCGACGCCTTCATACAGCGTGTAGATCGCCTCGTTGATCATCGGCAGCAGGATGCGGTTGACGATGAAGGCCGGGAAATCCTCGGAGACGGCGACCTGCTTGCCGAGCTTGCCGACGAATTCCTTGGCGGCCTCGAAGGTGGCGTCGTCGGTCGCGATGCCGCGGATCAGCTCGACCAGCTCCATCAGCGGAACCGGGTTCATGAAGTGAATGCCGATGAAGCGCTCCGGGCGGTCAGTGGCGGCGGCGAGGCGCGTGATCGAGATCGACGACGTGTCGGAGGCGACGATCGCCTCCGGCTTCAACACGGCGCAGAGCTCGTGGAAGATCTTGCGCTTGACCTCTTCCTTCTCGACCGCGGTTTCGATGACGAGGTCGCAATCAGCGAGGTCATCGAGTTTCTCGGCGGGCGTGATGCGCGACAGCGCCTTGGTCTTGGCCTCCTCGGTGACGACCTTCTTGGAGACCTGGCGCGCCAGATTGCCATTGATGGTGGCCATGCCCGATTTGAGGCGGTCGGCCGAAACGTCGTTGAGCACCACGTCGAAGCCGGCGAGCGCCGCAACATGGGCGATGCCGTTGCCCATCTGACCTGCGCCGATCACGCCGACCTTCTTGATCACTGCCGCCATAATGTCATCCACCGGAACGGCGCGCATGTCGCGCCTGCCTGTCCCCCGAGCCGGGAGGACCGATTTAATCAGAACCTTGGCTCGAAACCTAGATTGGATCGCTTCGAAGGCGCGTCCCACGCCAAAGAAACCGCCTCGGAAATACAACACCGGCCGGAGTTTATACCTCCGGCCGGTGTTTTCGATGCCTTTTACTTGCCGAGCTTGCCGAGTTCGTCCGTCAGCTCCGGAACCGCCTGATAGAGATCGGCGACCAGGCCGTAGTCGGCGACCTGGAAGATCGGCGCGTCCTCGTCCTTGTTGATCGCAACAATCACCTTGGAGTCCTTCATGCCGGCCAGATGCTGGATCGCACCGGAGATACCGACCGCGACATAGAGCTCGGGGGCCACGACCTTGCCGGTCTGTCCGACCTGCCAGTCGTTCGGCGCATAGCCGGCGTCCACCGCCGCGCGCGAGGCACCGACACCGGCGCCAAGCTTGTCGGCGAGCGGCTCGATGTACTTGGCGAAGTTCTCGCGGCTCTGCATCGCGCGGCCACCGGAGACGATGATCTTGGCCGAGGTCAGTTCGGGACGGTCGCTCTTGGCGACTTCCTCACCGACGAAGGTCGACAGGCCGGGATCGGCGGCCGCCGCCACGGTCTCGACCGCGGCACTGCCGCCTTCGCCCGCCGCAGCGAAGGTCGAGGTCCGCACCGTAATCACCTTCTTGGCGTCCTTCGACTTCACCGTCTGGATGGCGTTGCCGGCATAGATCGGACGCTCGAACGTGTCGGGCGCGACCACCTTGGTGATCTCCGAGACCTGCATGACGTCGAGCAGAGCGGCGATGCGGGGCATCACGTTCTTGAAGCGCGAGGTCGCCGGCGCGACGATCGCGTCATAGCCGGATGCCAGCGACACGACCAGCGCGGCCAGCGGCTCGGCGAGATCATGCGCGTAGAGGTCGCCATCGGCGAGCAGCACCTTCTTCACGCCGGCGAGCTTGGCGGCGGCATCCGCCGCGGCCTTGGCGTTCTGGCCGGCGACCAGGACCTCGACATCCGCACCGAGCGCGGCGGCCGCGGTCAGGGCCTTGTTGGTGGCGTCCTTGAGCGACGCATTGTCGTGTTCGGCAATCAGAAGCGTCGTCATCAGAGCACCCCGGCTTCGTTCTTGAGTTTCGACACCAGCTCGGCAACGTCCTTGACCTTGACGCCGGCCTTGCGGCCCGCCGGCTCCGTCGTCTTGAGAACCTCGAGACGCGCGGCAATGTCGACGCCGTAATCGGCGACGGTCTTATCAGCGATCGGCTTCTTCTTGGCCTTCATGATGTTGGGCAGCGAGGCGTAGCGCGGCTCGTTGAGGCGGAGATCGGTGGTGACGATCGCCGGTCCCTTCAGCTTCACGGTCTGGAGGCCGCCATCGACTTCGCGGGTCACCTTGAAGTCGGTGCCTTCGACATCGAGCTTGGAGGCGAAGGTCGCCTGCGACCAGCCGAGCAACGCGGCCAACATCTGGCCGGTCTGGTTCGAGTCGTCGTCGATCGCCTGCTTGCCGAGAATGATCAGGCCCGGCTGCTCTTCGTCCGCAACCTTCTTCAGGATCTTGGCAACGGCGAGCGGCTCGACGATGCCTTCCGCCTTCACCAGGATGCCGCGGTCGGCACCCATGGCAAGACCCGTGCGGATCGTCTCCGACGCCTGCGCCGGCCCGATGGAGACCACCACGACCTCGGTCGCCTTGCCGGCTTCCTTCAGGCGCAGCGCTTCCTCGACCGCGATTTCGTCGAACGGGTTCATCGACATCTTGACGTTGGCGAGTTCAACGCCCGATCCATCGCCCTTGACGCGGACCTTGACGTTGTAATCGACCACCCGCTTTACCGGCACTAAGACCTTCATCGATCCTCTTTCACTCAATTTGGGAGGGGGGTTATCAACTGGCGCGGAACCTAAAGGCCTGATCTGCCCCGGTCAACGCGCGAACGGGCCTAATTTTGGCCTTCTGAAATGCGGGCGCACGATGGGTCAGCGGTGCTGGCCGGGAACCCAGAGCACGTCGCCGGCGCCATTGCCGTTAGCCGTCCGGCTCGCCACGAACAGGAAGTCGGACAGGCGATTCATATATTGGATGCCAGCCGCGTTGACCGGCTCGCCGGGACGAGCCGCCAGTTCCACCATCACGCGTTCCGCCCTGCGGCATATTGTGCGCGCGACGTGGAGGTAAGCCGCAGCCGGCGTACCGCCGGGAAGCACGAAAGAGGTCAGCGGCGCGAGCGTGTCGTTAAGCATGTCAATGTCGCGCTCGAGCCGCTCGACCTGACTCGCCACCACCCGCAGCCGCTCGGCTTTGCCCTCCCGCTCGGGCACCGCGAGATCGGCGCCGAGGTCGAACAGATCGTTCTGGATGCGGCCGAGCATCGCGTCGAGCTCCGGCACGGCTTGGGTGTGGAGCCTGACCACGCCGATCGCGGCGTTGGTTTCGTCGACGGTGCCGTAGGCTTCGATGCGCAGATCGTATTTTGGGCGCCGCTCGCCGGTTCCGAGAGCAGTGGTGCCGTCGTCGCCTGTCTTCGTGTAGATGCGGTTCAATACGACCATGGTCAGCGCCCCATCGCCCAGATCGCCGCCATTGCGATGATGATCGCCACGAACTGCAGCAGCACGCGCCAGCGCATCAGCTTCTGGGAGGTGTTGGGCGAACCGCCGCGCATCATGTTGATGAGCCCGAGCAGCAGCACCAGCGCCACGGCGCCGGCGGCGGCCGGCAGGATGAAAGTACTGAGGAGAGATGCCATCGGGGCTAGATAACACCGCGTGCGGCGCTCCGCCATCTCCCCGATTCGTCATTCCGGGCTCGCGCTGCGGGCGCCCCGGAATGACAGCGCGGCACTTCGCGAACTGGCTTTTGGGTCAATAATATCAGATGGTAGCGTGATGATTTCCGATTTGCGCCCATTCCCTGTTCTCCCGATCTCTCCCTGCCCGCGGGGCGAGAGAGCAGCGGTGTAGGTGCCAGGTGAGAGCGATCCGCTACATTTACGTCGTCGCGATGGACGCGTTCTACACCTTCCTGGCCGATGACGGCTGGGCGATCGCGAGCCACATCGCGCTGTCGACGCTGATGGCGCTGTTCCCGTTCCTGATCGTGCTGACCTCGCTCGCCGGCTTCTTCGGCTCCAAGGAACTCGCCGACCAAGCCGCCAGCCTGATGCTCCAGGTTTGGCCCAAGCAAGTCGCCGATTCGATCTCGGGCGAGGTGCATGACGTGCTGACCACGACCCGGACCGGCCTTTTGACGATCGGCGCGGCGCTGTCGGTCTATTTCGCCTCAAACGGCGTCGAGGCGCTGCGGGTCGCGCTCAACCGCGCCTACGCGGTGGTGGAGATGCGAAGCTGGTACTGGCTCCGGCTGGAATCGATTGCCTATACGATCATTGCGGCCTTCACGGCGCTCGCCATGGCGTTCCTGATCGTGCTCGGTCCGCTGATCATCGAGGCCGCGCGGCGCCACATTCCGCTGTTCGTCGAATCCAACGAGAGCATTCTCACCTGGGTGCGCTACGGCATCTCCATCGGCGCGCTGGTGATCGCACTGCTCATCCTGCACGCCTGGCTGCCGGCGGGACGGCGCAGCTTTCTGCAGATATTGCCCGGCATCGTCTTCACCATCGTGGCGTCGCTGATCTCGAGCATCGTGTTCGGGCAATATCTGGCCCGCTTCGCCAACAACTACGTGACGATGTATGCGGGCCTGGCCTCGGTGATCATCGCGTTGGTGTTCCTGTATTTCATCGCCGCGATCTTCGTTTACGGCGGCGAGCTCAACGCCGCGATCATCAAGTCGCGGCTTCCTCACGGCGTGTCGCTTCAAGCAGCGCAGTCGCTAAAGCCCTCGGAGACACAGGCTTGACCAGGAAGGCGTCGGCACCGGCCTCGCGCGAGGCAGCCTCGTCCTCGCCGCGGCCCGACACGCCGATGATCGGAATCCGGGCGAGCGGCGTCGCCAGCGCGCGGATCCGCCGGATGGCCTCGATGCCGTCGATCCCTGGCAGCACCATGTCCATCAGCACCGCGTCAAACGCGCCCAGTTCCAGCCGGTTCACGGCATCCTCGCCGCGCCCGATGAACTCGGCTTGATGGCCAAGCTCGGTCAGGATCGTGTTGAGCACGACGCGGCCGAACGGGTTGTCCTCGACGCTGAGCACGCGAAGAGCGGGCACCCTATCAGGCCCGCTGCCGTCATTCGCCTTGCGGGACTTGCCCGGTTCTGCCTCATCCAGCGACACCGTCAGCGTGAAGGTGGCGCCGCCGCCACGGCGCGCAGCGACGGTGATGTCGCCGCCCATCGCGCGCGCCAACTGCTTGACCGAGGAGAGCCCGAGGCCGGCGCCGCCGAAGCGGGCGGCGATGGTGACATTGGCCTGGGTGAACGGGCGGAACAGCCGCTTGATCTCGGCCATGGTCAGGCCGATGCCGCTGTCGGACACGGAGAAGGCGACGCCGACCCTGCCCTTCGCTTTGCCCTTGCCGGGGCGCCACGGCTCGACGGCGAGCGCCACGCCGCCCTGGTCGGTGAATTTCACGGCGTTGTCGATCAGGTTCTCGAGCGCGGCACGCAGGCGGACGGAATCGCCGACCACGAGGCCGGGAAGTTTTTCGGAGATCCGAACCTCGGCCTGGAGACCTTTGGCCGCGGCGCGGCCGGCCAGCGAATCGCCGGCGCTGCGGGCAAGCGCTCGCAAATCGAACAGGTCCTGCCGCAGCGTACTGCCGCCCTTCCCCGTTCCCTTGCCGGTTCGGGCAGCGTCCACGAACAGCGTGGCGAGGCTCGCCAGATGCTCGGCGCCGGCCTTGATGGTATCGGCCCAGCGCCGCTCCCGCTCGCCGAGATCGGAGGTCGCGAGCAGGTCGCTGATCGCCAGAATGCCGGTCAGGGGGGTACGCACCTCATGAGCAAAGGCGGCGAGCGCCGCCTGGACCACGTCAGGCGTGACCGCCTTGCTGCTGCGCTTTCGCAGCCGGCCGGCCGCCCCGGACGGCTTCCGAGGCGGTCGCCTGGACGTCCGCGTGGTGCGCACTGGGCGCGTTTTCGCCGCCATAGATCCCCTTCGAAGTACCCTCTTCGAACCCCGCGCTGTCCGAGCATGGCACGGAGGAACACCTGGAGTCACGGCGGCGTTTTGCTAACCCCCAGAGAAACTTAACCTAATCCCATCAGCTGGCGGATGCCGGCGGGCGTGAGGCCGGCCGCGCGCAATTCGCGCAGTCCGGTCGAGCGGCTGGATTTCGACAGCTTCCGTCCCGCGTCGTCGCGAATCAGCCGGTGATGGCGGTAGACGGGGGCAGGCAGGCCGAGCAGGACCTGGAGCAGGCGGTGCACCGCGGTGGCGTAAAACAGGTCCTGGCCGCGCACGACCTCGCTGACGCCCTGGAGCGCGTCGTCGACGGCAACCGAGAGATGGTAGCTGGTCGGCGTCTCCTTGCGGGCCAAGATCACGTCGCCCCACGCCTCCGGCCGCGCCGGCACCATGCCACGCTCGCCGTCCGGCCCCTCGCCCAATTCCTTCCAGCTCAGACCGCCGGTGCGGCGGCAGGCGGCTGCCATGTCGAGCCGCAGGGCGTAAGGCATGCCCGTATCGATGAGTCGGTCGCGCTCGGCAGCGGAGAGCGACTTCGCATCGCCGGGATAGAGCGGCGCGCCATCCGGATCGCGCGGCCACGGCCCGTCGGCCTCGCGCGCCGCCACCAGCCGTGCGATCTCGGCCCGGCTTTCGAAAGCGGGATAGACGAGGCCGAGCGCAGAGAGCTTATCCAGCGCCCCGCGATAATCGGCGAGATACTCCGACTGCCGCCGCACCGGCGTCTCCCAGGCAATCCCAAGCCAGGCGAGATCCTCGTACATCGCCGCCTCGAACTCCGGCCGGCAGCGCGTCATGTCGATGTCCTCGATCCGCAGCAACAGCCGCCCGCCGGTTTCCCGCGCGCGATCGAAGTTGAGCAGCGCGGAATAGGCGTGGCCGAGATGCAGAAAGCCGTTCGGGCTGGGGGCAAACCGGAAAACGGGTGGCATGGATTCTCACGAGGCTTGTCATGGCCGGCTCGACCCGGCCATCCATCTTCCAAGGACTCTGTTACGATAGGAGATGGATGCGCGGGTCAAGCCCGCGCATGACGAGTTGAAACACCATGACCATCCACCTCGAAACCCAGTCCGATCTCGAAGAAGCCGTCCTTGCGCTGATCAAGCGCGATCCGCGCCTGAAGCCCGTGCTGGAGATCGCGGGCATGCCGGCGCTGCGGCGGCGCGAGCCGGGCTTTGCAGGGCTCGCGCACATCGTCTGCGGGCAGCAGCTCTCGACCGCGAGCGCCGCCGCGATCTGGGGGCGGCTGTCGGCGGCCTTCGATCCGTTCGACCATGACGCGGTGCGCCGCGCTCGCACCGACCGGCTCGGACGGCTCGGCCTTTCCGCCGCCAAGATCAAGACGCTCAAGCATCTCGCCCGCGAGATTGCCTCGGAGCGGTTGAATCTCGACGTGCTTGCGGAGGAAGATGCCGATGCCGCGCATCACACCCTGATTGCGTTGCCTGGCATCGGCCCCTGGACCGCCGACGTCTACCTGTTGTTCTGCCTCGGCCATGGCGATGCCTGGCCGGCCGGCGACCTTGCGGTCCAGGAGAGCATCCGCATCGGGCTCGGCCTGAAGGCGCGCCCGACGGAGAAGCAGATGGCGCCGATCGCCGAGCCCTGGCGTCCGCTGCGCGGCGCCGCCGCGCATCTATGGTGGAGCTATTACCGCGCGGTGAAGAAGCGTGAGGGCGTGCTCGCGGGATCGACCTAGCCGCGCAGCCGCTCGCGATCGGCGCGGGCACATGCGGCCACGAATTCGACCACGGCCCGCACCGCTGGAAGGTCGACGAGGTCGGGATGAGCCAGCAGCCACAGGTCGGCCACGCTGGCGAGCTTTCGCGGAGCGACGCGCACGAGGTCGGGATAGCTTTCCGCGACGAAGCAGGACAGCGCAGAGATTCCGATCCCTGCGCGCACGGCCGCCAGCATGTCGCCTTGCGACGAGCAGCGCATCACGATCGTGCCCTGGCGCGTGATCGTGTCGCTCCATCGGGCCAGTTGCGCGTTGGAGTCCTGATCGGCAAAGCCGACGATGCTGTGCCCTTTCCACTCGCCGCTGCGCTCCGGCAAGGACCGGCCCGCGGCATAGTCGCGCGAGGCATAGAAGCCGGTGCCGAGGCGGCCGATCTTGCGGCCGACGAGATTTTCCTCGCCGCTGTCCACCGGACGCAGCACCACGTCGGCTTCGCGGCGCCGCACGCTGGCCGGAAACGGATGCGTGATGATCTCGAGCCGGATGTAATCATGCGCGCTCAGAAAGGCACGCAGCCGCGGCATCAGCCAGTGCGAGGCCAGCGTCGCCCCGACCGACAGCTTGACCGTGCCGCGCGCATTGCGCCCGCCGGCGCCGACCGCGGCCTCGGCCCTCAGCGCGGCGGCGGCCATGGCCTCCGCATGTTCGCGCAGCGTGCGGCCGGCGGCGGTGAGCACGAAGCCCTCGGCCGCGCGAGCCAGCAACTTGGTGCCAAGCTGCGTCTCCAGCGCAGCGATTTTGCGGCTGACAGTCGGATGGCTGGCGTGCAGCCGCCGTGCCGCCGCAGTGAAACTGCCGGTATCCGCCACGGCCACGAAGGTCTTGCAGAGATCCCAGTCCACCGGCGGCTCCGTTCAAAATTGAATACGCGGATGTTCAATCTTGAACGATCCCCGCCGCGCCGTCCAACTCTATAATGGGTTCAAACGCGAGGCGGGAGATTATCGCCAGTGCGACAATCGACAATGGAAGCGCTCACCTTCGGCCGGAAAGGGCCGGCGCGGCGCGTCGTCAGGAGGATCGGATGGCATTGCCCGCCTTGCTCAAGAACTCGCTCGAGCTGCCCGTGGTCGGCTCGCCCCTCTTCATCGTCTCCGGGCCGGAGCTGGTGATCGCCCAGTGCAAGGCGGGCGTGGTCGGCTCGTTTCCTGCGCTCAATGCCCGCCCGGTCGAGAAGCTCGACGAATGGCTGAGCCGCATCGAGGACGAGCTCGGCGAATACAAATCGCGCAATCCCGGCAAGAAGGTCGCGCCCTACGCGGTCAACCAGATCTGCCACGCCTCCAACGACCGGCTGATGAAGGACATGGAGACCTGTGTGAAGCACAAGGCCCCCATCATCATCACCTCGCTGCGGCCGCCGGCGGAAATCGTCGAGGCCGCGCATTCCTATGGCGGGCTGGTGTTCCACGACGTCATCAACGTCAAGCACGCGCGCAAGGCCGCCGAGCAGGGCGTCGACGGCCTGATCCTGGTCTGCGCCGGTGCGGGCGGACACGCCGGCACGCTGTCGCCCTTCGCGCTGGTGCGCGAGGTGAAGCAATGGTTCGGCGGCGCGATCCTGCTGTCGGGCGCGATCAGCGATGGTTTCGGCATCGCATCCGCGCTGACGCTCGGTGCCGACCTCGCTTATATGGGCACGCGGTTCATCGCGACGCAGGAAGCCAATGCCGACGAAGCCTACAAGTCCGCGCTGACGCAGCACGCCGCGCACGACATCGTCTACACCAATCTGTTCACCGGCGTGCACGGCAACTATCTGGGACCGTCGATCGCGGCTGCGGGGCTGGATCCTGACAATCTCCCCGCCGCCGACAAATCCAAAATGAACTTCGGTTCCGGCGGCAACATGAAATCGAAAGCGTGGCGCGACATCTGGGGATCGGGCCAGGGCATCGGCCAGATCACCGACGCCCCGCCGGTCGCCGAGCTGGTCGACCGCATGAAGGGTGAATTCGACCAGGCAAGGCGCGAATTCCTGATGCGCGCGAGCGCCTGACGTTTTGGACTTGCAACAAGACACGGGAGGACATCATGAAGCTGGCAGCCGCACTGATTGGCATGTCCCTGCTGGCCATCGCCAGCGGTGGCGCCCATGCCGGGGGCGCCGACGAAATCCGCATTGGACAGACCCTGCCCTATAGCGGTCCGGCATCCGGCTTCGGGGCGATCGGACGGACCCAGGAGGCCTTCTTCGAGAAGATCAACGCCGAGGGCGGCATCAACGGCCGCAAGGTCAAGTTCATCACGTTGGACGATGCCTATTCGCCGCCGAAGACGGTGGAGCAGACCCGCAAGCTGGTCGAGCAGGACGAGGTGCTGATGATGTTCGGCTCGCTCGGCACCGCCACAAACAGCGCGGTGCAGCGCTATCTCAACGGCAAGAAGGTTCCGCAGCTATTCGTGCTCTCCGGCGCGACGAAATGGGCCGAGCCGCAGAAATATCCGTGGACCATGCCCGGCATGGCCGCCTACGAGTCCGAGGGCGTGGTCTATGCCAAGCACGTGCTCCGCACCAAGCCCGGCGCGAAGATCGCCATCCTGTCCCAAAACGACGATTTCGGCCGCGACTATGTCGCCGGCTTCAAGCGCGCGCTCGGCGACAAGGCCGCCAGCATGATCATCGCGGAGCAGACCTACGAGACCAGCGCGCCGACGATCAGCTCCCAGCTCTCGACCCTGAAGGCCTCGGGCGCGGACGTGCTGTTCGGCGTCGTGCTCGGCAAGTTCACCTCGCAGATGATCAAGGGCGTCGCCGAGATCGGTTGGAAACCCGAGCTCTTCTTCGTGCCGACCTCGGCCTCGTCGATCTCGTTCCTGGAGCCGGCCGGGCTCGACAACGCGGTCGGCCTGATCTCGTCGAGCAATCAGAAGGACACGATGGACCCGCAATGGGCCAGCGATCCCGGCGTGAAGGAGTATTTCGCCTTCATGAAGCAGTACATGCCGAATGCGGACCTCTCCAACTCCAACTACGCAGCCGGCTACCACTACGCGACCTTGCTGATGACGGTGCTGAAGGCGTGCAAGGACGATTTCAGCCGCGACAACATCCTGCGCCAGGCCGCCTCGCTGAAGGAGGTGAAGCTGCCGCTGCTGTTGCCAGGCATCAGCGTGAGCACCGGCCCCGACGACTATCTGCCGTTCCAGCAGCTGCAGCTCCGGCGCTTCAACGGCAAGAGCTGGGTCGGATTCGGCGACGTGCTGGACGATCGCTGACCAGAACGGAATAGGACAGACCATGATCATCAGCGGCGAACGCCAGATCGGCTATGCCGAGATCCAGGCGCGCATCAGACGCGCGGCAGGCGGCCTTCGTGCCCTCGGGCTTGCCGAGGGCGCACCGGTCGCCATGATGCTGCGCAACGATTTCGCCTTGTTCGAGGTGGTTGCCGCCTCCGCCGCGCTGGGCAGCCCGGTGGTGCCGATCAACTGGCATCTCAAGGCCGAGGAGGTCCGCTACATCCTGTCCGACAGCGGCGCGAAGATCCTGATCTGCCACGCCGACCTGCTGCCCCAGATCCACGGCGGCATTCCGGAGGATGTCCGCCTGCTCGTGGTCGCGACGCCGCCCGAGCTCGCGGCGACCTTCGCCATTTCCCCGGAGCTGACGGCCGTCCCGGCCGGACTGGCTGATTGGGACCGTTGGCGTGACGGCCATGCGGAAACGCAGGCGCCGCCGCGCCGTGCCGCGGCGATGATCTACACCTCGGGGACCACGGGCATGCCGAAGGGCGTGCGGCGCATGCCGATGCAGCCCGAGCAGGCCGCTGCCTCCGAACGCGTCGGCGCGATCACCTACGGCATCAAGCCGCGCGAGGACCAAATCGTGCTGATCAACGGTCCGATGTATCATTCGGCGCCGCATTCCTACGGCATGATGGCGTTCCGCAACGGCTGCACCATCGTGCTCCAGCCGCGGTTCGACGCCGAGGAGCTGCTGGCGCTGATCGAGCGCCACCGCGTGACCCATCTCCACATGGTACCGACCATGTTCGTGCGCCTGTTGCGCCTGCCCGAAACGGTCAGGCAACGATACGACCTGTCGTCCCTGCGGTTCGTCGTGCACGGCGCGGCGCCCTGCCCGCCCGAGGTGAAGCGGGCCATGATCGACTGGTGGGGACCCGTCATCAACGAATATTTCGGGTCGACCGAGACCGGCATCCCGGTCTGGCACTCGGCCGAGGAGGCGCTGAGGAAGCCCGGCACGGTCGGCCGCGCCATCGAAGGCGGCATCGTCAAGATCTTTCGCGAGGACGGCAGCCTCTGCGGCGCCAATGAGATCGGCGAGATCTACATGCGCCAGACCGCGGTGCCGGACTTCGACTATCACGGCAAGGCGCAGGCGCGGGCCGAGGCCGGGCGCGACGGCCTCGTCAGCGTCGGCGATGTCGGCTATCTCGACGAGGACGGCTATCTGTTCCTGTGCGACCGCAAGCGCGACATGGTGATCTCGGGCGGCGTCAACATCTATCCCGCCGAGATCGAGAGCGTTTTGATTGGAATGCGGGGGGTGCGCGACTGCGCCGTGTTCGGCATTCCGGATGCGGAATATGGCGAGCGCTTGTGCGCATGCGTCGAGCCGGAGCCCGGTGCGCAGCTCTCCGCCGCCGCGGTGCAGGCTTTCCTGCGCGAGCGCCTGGCCAACTTCAAGGTGCCGAAGGAAGTCCAATTCCTGGCTGCGCTGCCCCGCGAGGCAACCGGAAAGATCTTCAAGCGCAAGCTGCGCGATCCCTATTGGGCGGACACGAGCCTGGGCAGCGCCGGAGGCGCCTGAACGGGACCGGCGCGGCCGGCCATATTCCGATTGAGCAGGGCAGCATACATGTCCTGCCGGCTTGGCGGCTTTTGGCGGGCGGCGAAACCGTATAGCCTTCGATCTCAGGAAACGCCGCGAAGACGGCCATGAGGTCGCGCATGCTGGACCGGACGCAGGATATTTCGATCGCCGCACAGGCCTGGCTCGACGACTTCGAGCGCACCTTAAACAGACCTGATCCCGCCACGCTGGACCCGCTCTTTCTCTCCGACGGATTCTGGCGCGACGTGCTGGCGCTGAGCTGGAACCTGCAGACAGTCGCGGGCCGCGATGCGATCACGCAGGAGCTGGCCGCGCGCGCGCCCAAGGCGACGCCGACCCATTTCAAGATCGCATCGAACCGGGCGCCGCCGCGCTGGGTGATGCGGGCCGGCACCAACTGCATCGAAGCGATCTTCAGCTTCGAGACCGCGATCGGCCGCGGCAGCGGCATCGTCAGGCTCGTCCCGGACACGACGGACGGAGACCGCCTGAAGGCATGGACGCTGCTAACCGCGCTCGACGAGCTCAAGGGCTTCGAGGAACAGCTCGGCACCTTGCGCCCGCGCGGCCAGGCCTATTCGCGCGATTTCCGCGGGCCGAACTGGCTCGACCAGCGCAACGCCTCGCGCGACTATGCCGATCGCGAGCCGGCCGTGCTGGTGATTGGCGGCGGCCAAGCCGGGCTCGCGATTGCGGCGCGACTGAAGCAATTGAAGGTCGACGCGCTGATCGTCGACCGCGAGGCGCGGATCGGTGACAATTGGCGCAAGCGTTACCACGCGCTGACGCTGCACAACCAGGTGCAGGTCAATCACCTGCCCTACATGCCCTTCCCGCCGAGCTGGCCGACCTATATCCCCAAGGACAAGCTCGCCAACTGGTTCGAAGCTTACGTCGACGCGATGGAGCTGAACTTCTGGACCGGCACGGAGTTCGAAGGCGGCTCCTACGACGAGGCCGACGGTTACTGGACCGTCACCCTGCGCCGGGCCGACGGCAGCCGGCGCACCATGCATCCCCGCCACGTGATCATGGCGACCGGTGTCAGCGGCATCGCCAACATTCCGGATATTGCGACTCTCGACAATTTCAAGGGCTCGCTGCTGCACTCCAGCCGCTACGAAGACGGCGAGAACTGGGCCGGCAAGCGCGCCATCGTCATCGGCACCGGCAACAGCGGTCACGACATCGCGCAGGATCTGTATTCCAGCGGCGCCGAGGTGACGCTGGTGCAGCGCTCGCCGACTCTGGTCACCAATATCGAGCCGTCGGCGCAGCTCGCCTATGCGACCTACAACGAAGGGACGCTCGAGGACAACGACCTGATCGCGGCCTCGATGCCGACGCCGCTCGCGAAGAAGACGCATGTGATGCTGACCGAGCAGTCGAAGCAGCTCGACAAGGAGCTGCTCGACGGCCTCTCGCGCGTCGGCTTCAAGCTCGACTTCGGCGAGGCCGGCACCGGCTGGCAGTTCAAGTACCTCACACGCGGGGGCGGCTATTATTTCAATGTCGGCTGCTCCAACCTGATCGTCGAGGGCAAGATCGGGCTCAGGCAGTTCGACGACATCGAAGGTTTCGTCGCCGACGGGGCGCGGGTGAAGGACGGCTCGACCATTGCGGCCGATCTCATCGTGCTCTCCACGGGATACAAGCCGCAGGAATATCTGGTGCAAAAACTGTTCGGGGATGCCGTCGCCGACCGCGTCGGCCCGATCTGGGGTTTTGGCGACGGCTTCGAGCTGCGCAACATGTATGCACGGACGAAGCAGCCCGGCCTCTGGTTCATCGCCGGCAGCCTGGCGCAGTGTCGCATCAACTCGAAATATCTCGCGCTGCAGATCAAGGCGATCGAGGAAGGGATTTTGGCACGATTATAGCTACAACCGTCATTCCGGGGCGTGAGAAGCGCGAGCCCGGAACCCATGGAGACTCCGGAACGCGCGGCACGATGAATTCTCAGATGCGCAATTGCGCATCATAGTTCACGCTTCGCGTGCACGGAATGACAAGAGGAGAGATTAATGCCAGCCATTCTCGGCAGCGGCGAGCACCGCTACCGCGTCGTCGAAAACTTCGCAAAACTTCCCGACGGCTGGCAGCTCACCGACGTCGCCTCGGTCGCGGTCGACAGCAAGGACCACGTCTACGTCTTCAACCGCGGCGCCCACCCGATGGTGGTGCTGGACCGCGAAGGCAATTTCCTCCGCAGTTGGGGCGAAGGACTGTTTTCCCGCGCGCACGGCCTGCATATCGATGCCGACGACAATCTCTATTGCACCGACGACGGCGACCACACGGTGCGCAAATGCACCACCGACGGCAAGGTGCTGCTGACGATCGGCATCCCCGCAAAGCCGGCGCCGTTCATGAGCGGCGAACCATTCCACCGCTGCACCCACACCGCGCTGTCGCCGAAGGGCGAGATCTACGTCTCCGACGGCTATGGCAATGCGCGCGTGCACAAGTTCACGCCCGACGGCAAGCTGATCAAGAGCTGGGGCGAGCCGGGTACCGACCCCGGCCAGTTCAACATCGTGCACAATATCGCCACCGATGCCGACGGCTGGGTCTATGTCGCCGACCGCGAAAACCACCGCGTCCAGGTGTTCGACGGCGAGGGCAAATACGAGACGCAGTGGAACAATCTTCACCGGCCCTGCGCGCTGTGCTGCTGCGGCGGGGCCAAGAGCCCCACTTTCGTGATCGGCGAGCTCGGCCCCGGCCTTGCCATCAACCGCAATGTGCCCAACCTCGGCCCGCGGCTGTCGATCGTGGACGCCAAGGGAAATCGCATCGCGCGGCTCGGCGGCGAAGCGGGGCCGGGCGTTGCCAGCGGAAAATTCCTCGCGCCGCACGGTATCGCTCTGGACTCGCAGGGCGACATTTATGTGGGCGAGGTCGGCGTCACAAACTGGGACTCCAGCTTTCCGGACGAGGAGATGCCGTCCGCGGTGCGCACGACGCGGTGCCTGCAGAAGCTGGAGCGGGTACGGAAGTAGAGGTCGCGGAGAGGCCACCACGCCGGGCGAGCGGCCCTGGGCATCCTGGCGGGATCGCGGCTTTTTGAGTACTTTTGCCACTCCGGCGCCGCATTGCATCCGCCTGAATAAGTCGCTCAACGGGCTTCACAATCCCGTCACGCTGCATGTAGTATGTGACTACATGCTGCTTCGCAGCGTACATTGGAGGCCGGGAGCGTTACTTGAACGCACATGTCTCGCAAGGCAGTTGGCCGGTGTTGGTGCTGAATGCGGACTTCCGGCCGCTGAGTTACTACCCACTGTCGTTGTGGTCGTGGCAGGACGCGATCAAGGCGGTGTTCCTCGACCGCGTCAATATCGTCGCTCACTACGATCAGGCGGTCCACAGTCCCACCCTGCAGATGCAGCTGCCGAGCGTCGTCTCGCTCAAATCCTTCGTCAAGCCGACCACCCACCCCGCCTTCACCCGGTTCAACGTCTTCCTGCGCGATCGTTTCGCCTGCCAATATTGCGGCTCGCCCGAAGACCTCACCTTCGATCACATCATCCCGCGCAGCAAAGGCGGCCAGACCACCTGGGAAAACGTGGTCGCGGCGTGCTCGCCCTGCAATCTGCGCAAGGGCAATCTCACGCCGGCGCAGGCCAAGATGTTTCCGCGCCAGAGCGCGTTCGCGCCCACCGTGCACCAGCTCCACCGCAACGGCCGCCTGTTTCCGCCGAACTATCTGCACGACAGCTGGCTCGACTATCTGTACTGGGATACGGAGCTGGATCCGTAGGCGCGCCTCCGCTGGTGATGCGGTTCATAGAGCGTCAAGATGAATAAGCACGTCACGTTTGCGGCGTGATGTTCGATCTAACCGCCTCGAGCGCTCATCGGCCGCCTTGACCATGAAGCTCTTCGGCAGGCGCCGTGGCGACGCTTGCAACGTCCGCGCCTCTACATTTCCATTGGAGTCTGTGCGCACGCCGGCGGCGGGCTCTGGCAGGCATCGACGCCGGCGTCTTTTGCGAAGAGCCACGGAACGCTCTTGCGTTCCGTGGCTCGGTTCAGTCCGCGATGGATCAGACGAAGCGGAAATCGTCTGCCGTGAGCGAGGCGATCTGCAGATTTGCCAGCGTCACGGTGTTGTCGGCATCGAGCGTCACGACGACGTTGCCGCCCACCTGCGTGGTGTGCGACATCACTTCGGCGTAGTCGGCGAAGAGGCTGCTCGAGAATTGCAGCACATCGCCCGAGGCGCCGGTGGCGGCGAAGTCGGTGACAGTATCCTTGCCGAAGCCGGCGGCGAAAACGAACACGTCCGCACCCGAGCCGCCCGACAGGATGTCGTTGCCGGCATCGCCCGCGATGATGTCGGCACCCGAGCCGCCCTTGATGGTGTCGTTGCCGGCACCACCATTCAGCAGGTCGTTCTCGGAGCCGCCATCGATGTTGTCGTCGCCGTCGCCGCCTGAGACAACGTCGACGCCCGAACCGCCCTTCAACGTGTCCTTGCCAGCGCCACCCTCGACCACATCGTTGCCGGAGCCGCCGTCGACGCTATCTTCGCCATCGCCGCCGCGCAGCGTATCATTGCCGGCACCACCAGCTATGACGTCGTTGCCGGCTCCGCCATCGAACATATCGGCGCCGTTGCCGCCTGTCAGATTGTCCGCACCGGCGCCGAGCATGAAGCCCTCGATGCCGCTGAAATGATCGGTGCCGATGCCGGCTCCGGTCGCGGTGCCCGACACCAGGTTGATCGTGACCGGACCGGCGGCGTCGGACAGGTCCAACACATCCTGACCACTGCCGCCGTCGATGGTGTCGTCACCGGCACCGCCTCGCAGGACGTCGTCGCCGACGCCGCCGAGCAGAACGTCGTTGCCGGCGCCGCCGATCAGCAGGTCATTGCCGTGGCCGCCGTTCAGGGTGTTGGCTTCAGCCGAGCCGATCAGCGTGTCGTCATACGCCGTCCCTACCGCGTTCTCGATCCCGGCGAGGTGGTCGGCGCCCGGCAGATAGCCCGGATAGTAGGCCAGCCCGGCCTCGAGATCGATCGTCAGCTTGAACAGGATCTGACTGTAGTCGATGGTGTCGACGCCGTCGCCACCGTCGTACCGATCCAGACCCGCGCCGCCGATGAAGGTGTCGTTGCCGGCACCGCCGAAAACCAGGTCGTTGCCGACCCCACCAGCGATCGTATCGCTGCCGCCGGTTCCGGTGCGCAGCTTCCAGATGCCGTCGGCGAAGCGGACTTCCTCGATGTTGCCGATCGTGTCCGTGCCATCGCCGCCGAGCTGATCAGCGACGTTCAACGTGCCGTCGGCATTGAGCATCATCGCGTATCCGGCAATCGCGCCGGAGAAGGTCGCGGTGTCGGTGCCGGCGCCGCCATCGATGGTGTCGTCTCCGGCACCGCCAATGATCAGATCGTCGCCGTCGTTGCCGTAGATCTCGTCGTTGCCTGCATCGCCGTAGACGGTGTCGTTGCCCTGGTTGGCATAGATCCGATCGTTGCCTTCGCCGCCGTGGATAGTGTCGTTACCGAACGAGGTGTAGATCTCGTCATTCCCGGCACCGCCGTCGATCTCCATGTTGGTCGAGATCCAGTCGTTGGAGATCAAGATATCGTTGCCGTCGCCGAGCAGGATCTGGCCTTGGATGTCGGACCCGATCCAGATGTTGACGAAGTCGTCGCCGGCGCCGAGATCGACCTTGCCGACGATCTTGCCGGTGTTGCCGAGCCTGTCATTGCCGTCGCCGAAGCTGACGTCGCCGGTGATGACGCCGGAGCTCTGGTTGATCAGCTCGTCGGCACCGGCGCCGAGCAGGACGTCGCCGGTGATGATGGCGCGATTGACGATCAGATCGTCACCCTCGCCCATGTTCACCGCTGATCCGCCGGTGGCGGTGATCGAGCCGTCATTGCTCAGCGTGTCGCTGCCGCCGCCCATCGAGACGCCGCCAACGATCTGACCGGTGGCGCTGTTGGTGAGGCTGTCGGCATATGTGCCGACCAGGTTGATCGCCTCGTTGCCGCGCAGGTCGAACCGCGCCGCATCTTCGGGGGTGACCCCTTCCGGACCGTGGCCGTCGCCCTTGATCAGGCCGTGGTTGACGATGGTCGTCACCCCCAGCGCGTTGGCGTTGCTGGAGTTGTCGACCTGGATCGCACGGCCGTAGCCGTAGATCTCGCCGCCGGCATTGTTGACGATGCTGCCGCCGCCGATCGCGATCGCTTCGGAGACGTTCGGCTCGCCGTCGTGATAGCCCTCGGCGCCGAGGCCCGAGATCTTGCCGTAGTTCACGATCTGCACCAGACCGTCGACATCGATGGCGTCGCCGTCGCTGTCGGACAGTTCGGCCGAGCGGCCCTCCATCACGCCGTGGTTGATGATGAACGCCTTCTGCGCTTCGGTTCCGTCGGTGTCGAGATTCACCGCGGACCCGTTACGGCCGATCATCGTGCCGCTGTTGATGACGGTGACGGCGTTGTCACCGGTCACGGCATGACGCGAAGCTTCCATCCAGCCGCCGGCGTAGTTGTTGACCTTGCCGCCGGTGTCGCTCTGGAAGTCGATCAGATCGCCCCCACCCACGAACGTCGGATCCGTCGTGATCGTCCCCCAGTTGTTGACGACGCCGTCAGTGCCGGGGCGGATCACGTCGGTATCGGAATTGTGCTGGCGGATGACGCCTCCGGCAAGGTTGTTGATCACCGCCGGCGCGCCGTTGTTGTCGAAGGTACGGAAATCGAGGACGCGGCCGTTCGCTTCGATCAGGCCGGCGTTGTTGACGGTGATGGTCGCGTCGGCGTGACCGGCCCGTTCCGGGGTCAGCGCACCTCGAACGACGCCGCCGGCCTGGTTGTTGAGGGTCAGCGAGCCCGTCGCCCCCGCCGTAGTGGTGAGCGCACGGGTCGAGCCTGAGATCTCGCCGGCATTATCGACGACCGCGTTGCCACCGCCCTGCCAGATGATCGCGTTGCCGGACACCGCGAGCGCACCGCCGGCCTCGATGACGACGTGGTCGTTGTTGTCGACAATGAGGCTCGAAGCCAGCTTAGCGCCGTCCTGGACCGTCACGTTGTCGTACGATGCCGATCCGGCCGCCGACCAGGTGCCTGCGGAGACCAGCAGGTTTTCGACATTGAGGGTGGCGATCAGTTCCGCCGTGCCGCCGCCGATCAGCTTGACCGTGTCATTTCCGTCGCCGCCGTCGATCGAACTCGGCGCGGCGTCGTCGGTAGAGACGATGATGAGATCGTCGCCATCGCCAGCATCAGCCGTGTCGCCGGCGCCGGCCGCCAGTTCGTCGTTGCCTTGGCCGCCTTCCAGGACGTCGTTGCCTTCGCCGCCGACCAGGACGTCGTCGCCCTCGCCGCCGGTCAGGGTGTCGTCACCCTCGCCGCCCGCCAGTTGGTCGTCGCCGGCGCCACCGTCGAGCGTGTCGTCGCCTGCCCCGCCAAGCAGCGCGTCGTCGCCCTCGCCGCCGGACAGGGTATCGTCGCCTTCGCCGCCGTCGAGCTGATCGTCGCCTGCGAGCCCGGCGAGGACATCGTCGCCGCCGAGGCCGGAGAGGACGTCGTCGCCGATCGCGCCGGTGAGCGCGTTGTCGCCGTCATCGCCGACCAGCATCAAGGGTTCGCCTTCGAGCACCGTGTCTTCACGATAGTCGAGATTCTGGATGCGCTCGTCGTGCGTCCGGTCGGTGTCGGCAACGTCGTAGGCCGTGTCGGAGTATTTCGCCGCCATGTATTCGGCGAAAGCGTCCTGCTCGGTACCTTCGGTGGCGAAGTTCGCCACTTGCTCGGCATCGGGAACCAGGTCTGGCGACAGGTTGACGACATTGGCAAAGGCGGGATTGGCCGCGATGAAGCTCGCGAACGGATAGCCGTCGCCTCCGGTGAGCAGGAAGCTCAGGGTCACTACCCGGATCGCCATCTCGGGATCGACTGCCAGTTCTCCATTCTCGACCAGCGTCAGCACGGGGTTGCCGTTGTCGTCGAGCAGCGCTGCCGACTGCACGCGGTTGCCGGCCGGCAAGTCCTTGTCGAACGAAAACGCGATGCCGCCAACCTGGGCGAACTGGCCGGGAGTCGCGGTCGCCGTTGTCGCCGCCACCGCGTGCTCGAGCACCTTGAGCAGCTGATCCGCGGTCACCGTAACCATCGACAGCGCGTTGTTGAAGCGCAGCGAGTTGGCGATATCGAGCTGCGACACCTCGCCCGCTTCCTTGCCGACGCTGGCGTTCGCCAGCGGCGGGCTCTCCACCGCTTCGCCGCCGACCGCATACACGTAGCCGATGGAGTCGCGGATGCCGCCGCCGTTCTTGATCGAAACCAGCACGGTCGGATCGACCTTCTGGGCGTACCACAGGTTCGCATCGGCGGTGAGGTCGCCGAGGTTGGTTTCCTCGGTGCGCACCTCGCCGCGACGGCCTTCGAGATAGACGTCCGTCTTGCCGAAAGTGTTGCCGTCCTGCGCGTCGATGATGCCGCCCACCGCCTGGGCGATGTCGTTGACCAGATCGCCGCGGCCGCCGTCGGCAAACGCGTTGGCATCGTCGGCATCTACGTCGCCGTCATCGTCGACATCGACCGTCGTGTTGCCATCGTAAAGCGAGGCCACCACCTCCTCCGTGCTGGCGTATGCGCCGTTGACCGCCGTATTGGCGCTGTAGATCACGTTGCCTTCGGCATCGAAATCGACCACCAGTCGTCCGACATAGGAGTACTCGCCGGAGGTGTTGACGATCAGCGTGGTCTTGCCGTCGGCGTTCGCGGTGACGATCGGATAGGTGTCGGCAGCGGTGTCGCCGGCACGAAGCACGTCGGTCTCGTCCGCCAGCAGGGTGTGCGAGCCGCCGGCGATGATGACGTCGACGCCGTGCAGCAGGGGCGCCAGCGCCTTTTCGAGCGCGAGCTGCTGCAAATGGCTGACCAGGATGATCTTGTTGATGCCCTGGGCCAGCAGGCCGTCGATGGTCGGTTGCAGGATTGCCGCCAGCGCCGCCATGTCATCGACATTGTCGCCGATCACTTCGACGCCGCCGGTCGAGGAGATGCTCTGCACGATCTGGGTTGTGGCGCCGATCACGCCGATCTTTTCGCCATTCTCCTCGATCACAGTGGCCGGCGCGATCTTCTTGCCGATACCCGCGGCCGGCGGGAAGCCGGTGTAGGCGTCCGCATCCAGGATCGTGCCGGTGTAGAGCGAGGCGAGATTGGCATCGGCCGAGAAGTCCAGATTGGCCGAGAGATAGGGGAACTGCGCGCCGGGATAGCCGCCGGTCTGCCTGATGATGTCGGCGAATGCCCTGGTGCCGGCGTCGAATTCGTGATTGCCGATCGCCGAGGCCTGCACGCCGATGATGTTCAGCATCGCCATGTCGGCGGTACCGAAGCCGGGCGAGATATTCAGCGTCCCGGCGGCGAGGCCGTAATAGGTCTCGAGCGCCGTTTCATAGACCTCCTTCAGCGAGCTGTCGCTCCCGGCGCTGAAGAACGGGCTGGGAATGAAATTGTCGCCCGACGACAGCGTGATCGAGTTGTCGTAGGTCTCCTCGAGATAGTCCACGATCGCCGCGAAGTTGCCGGCGCGATCGACTGCGTTCAAGCCTGCCTCGAAGTCCGATGCATGCAGGATTTGCAGCGTGTAAGCCGGGGTTGGTTCCTGCTCGCCGAGATCGAGGCCGACGATCACCGGATCATGGTCGGACACCCGGATCGAGGCGTCGCCGTCGAAGATCGAGGTGTCGCGGCCATAGTCGGTATTGTAGTCGAGCGCATCGGCCTCGTCGGCGTTGATGTGCCAAGTGGTCACACCGGATACCTGCGCGCCGAGGCTGGCATTGGCGAAGGCATAGTCGAGCGTGCCGGTCTGGCCGTCGAACACATAGGAATAAGCATCGTCCTCACGGGCCTGCAAATCCTCATAGCCCGCGCCCTCGATGATCGCCGTCGACTGCTCCTTGGCGTAGCCGTTGAAGTCGCCGAGCAGCATGACGTCCGGATCGCCCGAGCCGGTCGGATCGCTCGCCGCCCAAGCGGTGAGTGCGGTGGCAGCCAGCTCGCGCTGGTTCTGCCAATTGCCCTGGCCGTCGCCCTGATCGGAATCGGCGCCGGAGCCGGTACCGCTCTTGGACTTGAGATGGTTGGCGATCGCCGTGAAGGTTTCGCCGGTCGCAAGTTCCTCGAAGGTCACCGCCAGCGCATTGCGGCTGGTGTTCTCGCCGTCGAACACCGCGCCGACCGTGCTCTGCCCGAGCAAGCCGCCGAGGCCGAGGCCGGGCAGGTCGGCGTCGTTGAGGGTCTCGATGGTCGTACCGTCGGCGATCTTCACCGCGGTGGTGTCGTAGATGAAGCCGACCGCGATGGCGTCGCCGCCGACGAATTGCTGGCCGGGATCGACCCAGGCATAGGTACCGGCCCCAGCCACGGCATTGAGTTGCTCGACCAGGTACTTGATCGCGTTGCCGGACGATGCGGCCGAGAAGTCGTTCTCCAGCTCGGTCAGCGCCAGCACGTCGACGTCCATGTCGAGAATGGTCGCGACCAGCTTCTCGGTCTGACGTGCGAACTCAGCGGCGTTGTCGGCGCCGCGCGGCGCTTGGCCGATCGCGGTGGTGCCGCCATTGTCCAGCGTGGTGAAATAGTTCAGCACGTTGAAGCTCGCCACCTTCAGGCGACCTCCGACGTCTTCCGGCGCATCGGTGCGCGGGTTATCGCCGGCCCCGAAGGTGTTGGCGCCATCCTCGACCGAACGAATCCGCCAAGTCGCCCCCGAGGCGGAGTTGCCGGCCCATTGATAGTCGAGCACACCGGTCAGGCCGGTGACAGTATCACCCATCCGGACCGCGTCGGCAGTGCCGTAGTTCGGCGTGGCGGAGGGGTTGTCGTTCGGATCGAAGCCGTCGAGGGTGTTGATCGCGGCGTTCTGGACGTTCAGGCCATCGTCATAGGTGATGGTGCGACCACCGAGCTCGGCCAGATACGCCTGGTAGGCGGCGGCGTCGGGCGCGTTCTCCTGGGTGAACTGTTCGGGCCGTTCGCCCGCCACAAGCTTGATCTCGTTGAAACGGTCGAGATTGAACTGCTCGGTGACGGTCAGGGTCTCGGGAATTGTGACCAGCATGCCTTCGTAGGCTTCAAGATCGGGCTGGTAGTCGCCGTCCTGGCTCAGCGTCGTGCCCATCGACGGCAGGTCGATCTGTGTCGCCATCGTGTCAATGTCGGCCACCGCGCCGGCCTGAACGACCGAAATGCTGCTGGCAGTAAGCTCGGTCAGGCCGAAATATTCGCTGATCGAGCCGGTGACGCGGACCCGGTCGCCGATCTGGACGTCGGTGGCGCCGCCGTAGACGAAGATCGCCTCGGACGTCAGCACGTTGCCGTCTGAATCGGTGGCCTCCTCCTGGAGATAGAAGCCGTTGAGATTGCGGTTGGCGTCGGCATCGCCGTTCTGGAAGTCGCCGACCACGATGGCTTCGACGGTCACAATCTGGCCCACCATCGCGCTGCTGGCTCCGCTGCCCTGAATTGCGCTGATCTTGGTGATGCCGAGGTCGTCGTTGACGATGGTGCCGGTCGCCGTCGCGGCGCTGCCGATCGTGGTGGTCACGGCCGCCGAATTGGAAACGTCCTGCAGCGTCAGCGTAAAGCTCTCGTTCGGCTCATTGACGGTGTCGCCGGCGACGGTGACGGTCACGACTGCGGAGGTCTCTCCCGCAGCGATGGTGCCACTGAAGCTGACCGGCTCGCCGCCGACATAGTCGGCCGCATCGGTCTGTGCCGAAGCGATCGCTCCCGAGAACGCCACGTCGCCCGTGGTTCCGCCGCTACGCTCGACGGTGAACTGGAAGACGGTCGGACCGCTGTTACCTTCGTCATGCGACACCGTAAGCAAATCCGGTGCAAAGGCGACGTGCTGCATTTCCATCGCCGATTCGGACGAACTGGTGACGCGGATGTCGTCGATGCCGACCCACTCGTCATTGCCGGCGGCGTTGGTGGTAAGAATGCGAACCTGGAGGTCGCTGCGGCCGTTGACGGCGTCAGGCAGCAGCAGATCGAACTGGGTCACCTGGGTCGCGGCACCGCCGGTGGTGACGTCGGCGGCGTAGCCGCTTGGAACGTTGGTCCACGCCCCGCTCGAACCGAGGCGATATTGCACGTTGATCTGCTGCGCGGCGTCGTCCGTGCTGGCGTCGAGGTCGCGTGCCTCGAAGCTCAGTCGGACATCCCTGCGGCCGGTGGCGTCGAGATGGATCACGAGGTTGGGGGCATCCGCACTGTTCGAGCCGTTCAGCGCCACCGTCGGGTTGGCAATCTGGAATTCGGCCACACCGCCGTTGGTGATGGCGGTATTGGTCTGGTTGGCGACGACGTCGACATCTCCTGACGACGATCCGGTAGCCGTACGCGCGTCCACCCCGGTTGCCGAAACGACATCGTTGCCGAGATAGCCGACGATCGACGCGACTCCCGACCAATCATCATTGGTCGTGATGAGACCGGTATTGGACCAATCCTGCAGGAAATCGCCGTTCGCCAGGACATGAGGGGTCGTCGACATGGATAGCCACTCCAGCGCTTGAGAGACGACGTCGCGGATCGCCGCCTCACGGCATGCGTGAGGGCACGGTCCAGACGGCCGATGGTTAACGGATCGTTAATGCGCTTTGATAGAATGCCGATGACAACAGATCGGTGACTACTTCTTAACGGGCCGGTGAAGTCATGACCCGACATGTCGTGTGAAGGCTGAGCGAAGCAACGACTCGTATCGGACCAAGCGACGCGCTCAATCTCTCGGCCGGCAGCGATCGCCAACGAGTCTTCTGTATGTAGCGGGATCGGCGGGCCGAGAGCCCGCGACTGCGCCAAGCTTCGATTGTCGGCCTGCGCGGGCGAACCTCCGGCCAAGGCGGCGTTTCGTCGCAGGTGTCGCGGCCTCGTTGCCCCCGGGCCGAGTTTTCGTGCGCGCGCCGCATTGTCATGCGCCTGACGTTGAACCTCGCTAACGAACGCCGATCGCATCCAAACGTAACGGTCCGACGTCGTTTTGAATTGAGTATTATGACCGCAACAACGCCCTCCGCGTCGACTCCCGCGTCCGGCGATCTCGCGTCGGCCGCGATCGCATCCTGCAGAACGGCCTTTCTGACGGTGGGATTGTTCTCTGCGGTGCTCAATCTGCTGATGCTCACCGGCTCGATCTACATGCTGCAGGTGTACGACCGGGTCATTCCATCGCACAGCATTCCGACATTGATTGCGCTGTCGATCGCGGTGGCGGCAGCGTATGCGATGCAAGGGTTGTTCGACCTGCTGCGTCAGCGCATTCTGACCCGGATTGGATCGGCGCTGCACGCCGCGCTGTGGCAACCGGTCGTCTGCAACATCCTGCGCGGGCCGCTACGAGGCGGCGGCGCAAATCGCGGCCTGCAATTGTCCCATGATCTGGACTCGGTCCGGTCGTTCCTGTCCGGGCTCGGCCCGACGACCTTGTTCGACTTGCCGTGGATGCCGCTGTATCTCGCCGGCTGCTTTCTCCTGCATCCATATCTCGGCTGGACGCTGGTCGTGGGCGCGGTGCTGCTGTTCGGGATCGCGCTGCTCACCGAGGTGCTGACGCGGGCCCCGACCCGGGACGCGTCGCGTGCCGGCGCAATCCGCGGCGTCCAGCTTGAAGCGGGTCGGCGCAACGCCGAAATCGTGGCCGCCTTGGGGATGGAGCAGCGTTTGATCCACCGGATCGGCGCGGCCAACGACGATCTCGTCGCCGCCCAGCAGCGCAACGCGGATATCGCCGGGTCGCTCGGCGCGTTGTCGAAGACGCTGCGCTTCATGCTGCAATCGGCGCTGCTCGGCCTCGGCGCCTATCTCGTGATCGAGGGATTGGCGAGCGGCGGTGTGATGATCGCCGCGTCGATCATGGGCAGCCGCGCGCTCGCGCCGGTGGAACTGGCGATTTCCATCTGGCGACCGTTCATCGGCGCGCGACAGGCGGGCCAACGGCTCCGCGCCGCCCTGCGCGAGGGCGACGCCCCGCACCCCGACGTCGCGCCCGAACGCGCCGTACATCGGCTCACGGTCGAGCAGGTCACGATCGCCGCCCCCGGCTGCACCACCGCGATTGTGCACAACGCTTCGTTCGTACTCGAAGCAGGCCAGGCGGTCGGCATCATTGGCCCGTCAGCCGCCGGCAAATCGACGCTGGCGCGGGCGCTGGTCGGGATCTGGCCGATCGCACGCGGCGAGATCCGGCTCGATGGCGCCACCCTCGATCAGTGGCCAGCAGAAATTCGCGGCGGCATGATCGGCTATCTGCCGCAGGACGTCGAATTGTTCGACGGGACGGTAGCAGAGAACATTGCGCGTTTCGACTCTGAGATTGACCAGGCAGCGGTGATCGCCGCGGCGAAAGCCGCCGGCGCCTACGAGATGATCCTGAAGCTGCCGAAGGGGTTCGAGATGCGGATCGGCGAAGCCGGCGCCACCCTGTCTGGCGGCCAGCGGCAGCGGATCGCGTTGGCCCGCGCGCTCTACAAGGATCCGTTCATGGTGGTGCTCGACGAGCCGAACGCCAGCCTGGACGCAGAAGGCGACGCCGCGCTGACCGACGCCATCCGGCGTGTCCGGGCTCGCGGCGGTATTGCCGTCATCATTGCGCATCGGCCGGCGGCGCTCGCCGCGGTCGATCTCGTGCTGACGCTGGCGACCGGCCAGGTGCAGGCGTTCGGACCGAAGGACGAAGTGCTGCGCAAATCGCTGGCCGCTCATCCGGCGCCGGGCGGCGCGGCGCTGCAGGCGGTGCCCGATGCGCGTTCGGTTCCTGCCGCCGCCGCCAGTTGAGGACTTTCATATGACCGCAGCCCGCACGCCCGAGGCTCGCCGCAACGATCCGTTTCGCGATATCCGGCGCGCCACCGCATTCGGAATTGGCACGCTGGCCATCGTCGTGTCCACCGCCGGCGTTTGGGCGATGACCGCGCCGCTCGCCAGCGCCGTGATCGCGCCGGCACAGGTGGTGGTCGACAGCAACGTCCGCCGGGTTCAGCACCCTACCGGCGGCGTGGTCGCCGACATCTACGTCAACGACGGCGACCAGGTCCGAGCCGGAGACATGCTGGTCCGCCTCGATGAAACACTGTCGCGCGCCAACCTTGCGCTGATCGAAAACCAGCTCAACCAGCTGGGAATGCGTCGTGCCCGGCTGCAGTCCGAGCAGAACGGCCGCGATGCGGTGGTGCTGCCGGACGAGATCGCCGCCCGCCGCACCGTCGCCGCGATCGCGGAGATGATCGAGGGCGAGACCGCGCTGTTCGCCCGGCGGCGCGAGGCGATCAATGGCCAGCAATCGCAGCTGCGCGAACGCAAGGCCCAGATCGCCGACGAAATCCGCGGCCTGGAGGCACAAATCGCCTCGAAGCGCGAACAGATCCGCTGGATCGAAACCGAGCTGGAGGGTGTCCGCGAGTTGTACGAAAAGCGCTTGGTGCCCTATGCGCGTCTCACTGCACTCGAGCGCGAGGCCTCCCGCCTGACCGGCGAGGAAGGCCAGCTGATCGCCGAGATCGCACGCGCCAAGGGCCGGATCACCGAAACCGAACTGCAGATCATCCAGCTGGTTCAGGACCAGCGCCGTGAAGTCGCGACCGAACTGCGCGACGTCGAGAGCAAGCTTGCAGATCTCGGCGAACGCCGCATCGCCGCGATGGACCAGCTCGATCGCGTGATATTGCGCGCGCCGCAGGACGGTCTGATCCACCAGAAATCGGTCTTCACCGTCGGTGGCGTGATCACCGCGGGCGAACAGCTGATGCTGATCGTGCCGAAGGATTCGCTCGTGGTGGAGGCCCGGGTCGACCCGCAAATGATCGACCGGCTCAAGGTCGGGCAATCCGCCAAGCTCCGCTTCAGCGCGTTCGACGCCGCCGTGACCCCCGAGCTCGACGGCACGCTGACGCGGATTGCTGCCGACCTGACCAAAGACCCGCAGTCCGGCGCGGCGTACTACGTCGCCCGCATCGGCCTCGACGCGAGCGAACTCGCCAAGCTCGACGGCAAGGCTCTGGTGCCCGGCATGCCGGTTGAAGCCTTCATCCAGAACGGCGTGCGGACGGCGATCGCCTACCTGCGCAAGCCGCTGGAAGATCAGCTCGCCCGTGCGCTGCGGCAGAAATAATATAAGATTGCCGCCGGCAAGATATGCCGGCTTTCGAAGCCGTTTGATCTTCCGACCCTCGCCGAGAGCAAGGACAGGGAAGATCATCACGACAGAGAATCATCCCCGCTGCAACGCCAGGGTCACGCCGCCGAGCGTGAGCGCCATCGCGGTCCATTCGCGATAGCCCAGCGGCTCTCCCAGAATGATGGCGGCGGAGACGACGCCGATCACGGGCACGATCAGCATGCCCGTCGAAGCCGTGGTCGGCGGCAGACGGCGCAGCGTCTCGAACCAGGTGACGTAGCAGAGGCCCATCGGCACGAGAGTCATGTAGACAAAGCAGCCGAGCCCCAGCGGAGTGATCGCGCCGACATCGGGATGCTCGAACGCGATGCCGAGAATCAGCATCGTGGCGCAGCCGAGCCCGACCTGCCAGGCGACGACGACCAGCGGCGGCATCGGCAGCGGCTTGCGGTTGAGCACGTTGCCGAGCGCAAACAGGATGGCGCAGAGCAGCGCCAGCACGATGCCCAGCAGCTTGTCCGCGCCGAACGCAAATCCATTGCCGCTCAGGAGCAGCGTGACGCCGGCAACGCCAAGGATCAGCCCGAAAATATCCCGTGGCGCCGGGCGGTTATGCAGCACCGGCCAGGCGAACAGCATCGCCCAGATCGGCATGGTATAGGCGAGCAGGGCGCCCTCGCTCACGGTCACGTATTTCATCGCGACCGTCCCGAGACCCATCCAGGCAAAGACGTTGGTGAAGGTCGCAAACAGCAGCCGCGGGATGGCCTCGCGCGGCACGGTGAACGATTCCTTCCGGCTCAGCACCAGGGCGCCGAGAATGAGCGAGGCGCAGACGCCGGCAAGGCCACGGGCGAACAGCGGCGGCCATTGCTGGAGCAACAACTTCATCAGCGGCCAGTTCAGCGCCCAGCCGAACGCCGTTACGCAAAGGCAGAAAGAGCCGATCGTCCTGTCGCGCCGCGTCATATCCATGCATAGCGCTTAGCAGGCCGGCGCCAGCCGCTCCACCTCGGCCGATGCATGCGGGCCATCGCGCAGAACGGAACCGGACCGCCTGGCGGCCGTTCAAATGGGAGCCCACGCGTCGATGCGTGCGCAGCACAAGCCAGGGAGGCCATCATGCCCGCAGCTGAGAAAGACCACGTCTACAAGATCCTGGACCTGGTTGGATCGTCCGAGACCTCGATCGAGGACGCGATCCAGAACGCGATCAGCCGCGCCTCGAAGACCATTCGCGAGATGAAATGGTTCGAGGTGGTGCAGACTCGTGGCCACATCGAGAACGGTACGATCGGCCATTTTCAAGTCACCTTGCGCGTCGGCTTCACGCTGGAAGAATGACGTCTCACCAGGCGTAGCGCAGGCTGCCTTTGCCGGCATAGCTGCGTGTCACGTCCGAGAATTCGCCTTCGAACGTCGCCGCAGCCGACCAACCGTTCAGCCAGTTCATGTGCACCGATGCCGTGGTCAACGCGGCCTCGCGCGCCTGTGCCGCACCGTTGACGACGAAACTCGCGCCCGGCAAGGCCTGGAAAGTCGCCGCGCTCGACCTGTCAGGATTGAAGTCGTGCGACCAGGCCAGGCGGCCGCGCAAGGTCAGCACGCCAACCGGCATGGCGAAGGATTTGTCGCTGCGCAGTCCGAGCTCGGTGCGGGTGTCGCTCACGCTCCTGGCGGCGTAGTTCAATGCGAATGCGGCCGAGCCGGCAACGACCTGTTCGGAATAGGCCGGCAGATCGAGGGTCGTAACCTGCGCGGCGCCATAGGGCGTGAGGCCGAGTCCGCCCATACCCGGAGCGACGGATCGGTAGCCGCCTTCAAGGCGCGCGGAATAGGCGTTTGCATCGAACTCGGCGCGTAGCCGGTCGGCGCCCGCCGCCGTCACCGTGCGGTCGGTCGTGACATTCTGCCAGCCATAGCCAAGCGCTGCAGACAAATAAGCGGGTCCGCTCGTGTGCCGCAGATAGGCGCCAGCCTGGAACAGGTCGGAGCGGCCGGTGCCGAGACCGTTCACGCCGAAGCTGGTCCCTCCGCCGGCAAGCGCGAAGCCCAGCACCGTACTCGGCGAGAGGCGATAATCGGCACCGACCGCCGTGCCGGCGACGCGGCTCGTGGTGTCGTTTGAGCCCGTGATCGTATTGCCGGATGTCGATTGCGATCCGCCGAAACCGGCGCCCCACACGCTCCAGCGCTGCATGACATGTTGGGGCGGCGCTTTCGTCATCAGCGCGAATGCATCGGTGCGCTGTCGTCCGACATAGGCGCTGGCCTGTTCCTCCTCGGAAAAACCCGTTGCGACTCCGGGACCGGTATCGCCGTCCCGCTGTGCGACGGGATCCGTGAGCAGGCCCATGAACTGCCCCATGGCTGCGAACGTCGTCTGCTGTGATCCGGTTGCCAGCTCGCCGGACGCTTGCGTCAGCCCGCCCGGTGTCAGCGCGCTGTACACTGCTGCTATACCGCCGTTGGCGTTGAAGGCATCTGTCAGCGCCACTCCAACCCGGTGCTGATTGCGATTGAAGCCCGTCGGAATTGCAAAGCTCAGGATCAGATCGAGATACACGTCATTGGCATCATAGCTGAGGCTGCCATGGAAGTGGGACGGTAGGCTGGCACTGACGATGACCGGACTAAAGGTGCCGCTGACGCCGCCGCTTGCGCTGAGGATCGTGTACCGCTTGGCGACGTAGCTGCCGGCGGCGAAGTTCGCCACCACCGTCGCGCCGCCGAGTTGCGCCGCACCCGTAACAGCCGCATGGGACGCGACGGATGGATCGAGTTCGACGAGATAGAGCGCGCCGGATTGAAAGGCGAGGCTGCCGTTGACCGCGGTCACGCTGCCGGGAGTGCCGTTTCCGGGCGCAAACGTGCCGCCGGCATTGACCGATATTGCACCGACCGAGCCGCTGCCCATCAAGACTCCACCGTTGACCGCGGTTGCGCCGATCAGGGAGCCCTCGACATTGAGCACGCCACCATTGACGGTGGTACCGCCGCTATAGGTGTTGGCGCCCAGAAGCGTCAGCGTGCCGCTTGTGCTCTTGGTGATCGCCACGCTGCCGCCCTGGTCGGCCGCGTTGCTACCGCCGCCGGGATTGGTGCCGCCGGAGCCGATGTAGTCGGCGATGCCGCCCGCGATGGTCTGGTTGCCGGCGCCGAAGCCGAGCACCGTCGTGTTGCTGCTCGTGCTCTGAAAGAAGATGCCGGAGCCAAAGCCCGAACCGTCGGTCCCGCCGTTCCGGCCAGTGCCGCCCACGACGCTTCCCGCCGTTTGAGAGAGATCGCCCTGAACCGTCACACTCCCGCCGCTCTGGACGAAGATGGCGCCGCCAGCAGCCAGCCCGCCGCCACCTGAATTGTACCCGGACCCGGCGTCGGCCGCGCCGTTTCCCGCACCAAAGCCTCCGCTGCCAGCCGACGTCTTCGCACCGCCGCCCCCACCGCCGAATCCGCCGGCTCCGCCGCCGGAGGTGGTACTGCCCCAAGCCGAGCCGCCGCCACCGCCGTAACCGCCCGCGCCGCCCACCGTTGCCCCGCCGGCGTTGGCGGCACCCCCGCCACCTCCGAAACCGCCAGCGCCTCCCGCCACCGGCCCGCCGTTCGAAGAACCGCCGCCGCCACCACTGGCGAAACCACCCGCACCACCGGTCTGTGGGCCATTGCCGCCAATATGAGCCCCGCCGCTTGGACCGCCGCCGGCGGCCGAGGGGGTGCCGTCCGAGCCGACGAACAGTCCGCCCCCACCGGCCGGTGTCACGGGATACGACTTGCCGCCCATGCCCCCGCCGCCGCCCACTTGATTTGCATTGTCCACGACGCTGCCGCCCTTGGCCTGCGTGTTCGAAACGATGACGTTCGACAGAGCCAGCGCCCCGTTGCTGGAGACGAAAATCGCGCCGCCGAGGCCGGCACCTGCACCGGCGCCAATGCCGGCCCCGCCCTGCGCCACGGCGTTGGAGATGGCGAGATTCTTCAGCGTCACCACGTAGGTCGCCCCCGTTGTGCCGGCGTCTCCGATGAAAAAAGGGCGGTACGAGCCGGCGCCGCTGACGACGGGATTGTTGCCGTTGCCGTCGATGGTGAGGTTTTTGGTAATGATGGGCAGCTCGCTCGCCAGCGTGATGGTGCCGCCGACCTGAAATTGGATGGTATCGCCGCTGTTCGCACTGCTGATTGCCGCGCGCAGACTGCCGGCACCGCTGTCGGCGGTGGACGTCACAAGCAAAGTCGAGGCCCCCGCGATCGACGTCCACAGCGTGCCCGCGGCGACGGCAACCCAGCCGAAAGCACCGAATGAGAGAGCAAATCTAGCGGGCTTCAACGGGCCGCAAGAACGGGCTTTTCGGCGATCTGATTTGTTTGTCATCATTGTTCGCACCACGAGCCCGTCCCGGACGAGCCATTCCGAAGCGCTGGCTAGCAAACCGCCAAGCCGGGCGATGTGCCCGCCGTCTCAAGACGCCGAATCCGACGACGTGATGCAGAGACGACACAGGTCGAACTCGTTTCTGCGCAGGTATCGATGTTGGACGCAGCTTCGCTTGCGAACCCTCGGCACGTTTGACTAGATCGACTTTGGTGAGGCGCCGGCGATCTTTGCCGGTTCAGTCCTCGCACGGTGAAGTGAATGGTGCGACGTTGAACGAGAGCATGCCGCAAGATCCCGGACGCGGCATGCGGGCCTTGGCCCGATTGCGTGTGGAAACGAAAGACATCTGCGATGTCATCCCGCTCACATCGGACGATGATTTTCACGTCACCACCGAGACGCTGATGACCAGCAATGCGGTGCTGGTGGATTCGCGCATCACCGACGTGGAGTACGTGCGAACGCCCGCTCACGTCGCGCGCGGGGCGCTCGACCACTATCAGGTCAGCCTGTGCATCGACGGGGAGATGCATTTCAGGTCGGGACGCCGCGATGTGACGATGCGGCCGGGCGATCTGTGTCTGATCGACATGGCACAGCCGAACCACACCGTGTTGCGCGGAGGCGGCGGCCGTACCCGCCTGATGGCGCTGGTCCTGCGGCGTGAAATGCTGGCACCGCGCTTGGCCCATCCCGACTCAGCGACGGCGACCCTGCTGCCTGCGGATCATCCGCATTCGCGCCTGATCGCCGGCCATTTTTCCGATCTTGCCGTGAGCGCGAAGCCGGGAAACGCGGTTGCAGACGCAACGGTCCAGGCGATCGCCGACCTCATCGCCGCGGCCGCCGGTGGCACCGCCGATCTCCTGGCCGGCGTCGAGCGGGCCGAGCGGCATCTCTATCTCGCCCTGATCAAGCGCCACATCGCAGCCCACCTCGAGACCGAGCCACTTTCGGCCGGCGATCTCTGCCGCCAGTTCGAGATCTCCCGCGCGACGCTTTATCGCCTGTTCGAGGCCGATGGCGGTCTTGCGCATTATGTTCGCGAGCAGCGGCTCAATCTCGCCTTTCAGAGGATGATTCTTCCGCCGGGGCAGGACAAGGGGTTGATGGACCTCGCAGTCAGCTTGAGGTTCAGCAGCGACTCCACCTTCATTCGCGCATTTCGTCGCAAGTTCGGCCTGACGCCTGGCGATCTCAGGGAGCTTGCCGCCGATTGGCTGCTCCGCACCGGCGCAGTCCCCGAGATCGACACAGTGCTGCATCAACTGGCGCGGCGGCGCACCTTGCGCGCGGACTGACGTGGTTCAGGCCAGGTGACACGCCACGAAGTGTCCGCCCGCCCCTTCCCTCAGTTCGGGCACGACCTCCGCGCAGCGCGGCTGTGCGATCGGGCAGCGGGTGTGGAAGTGGCAGCCCGACGGAGGCTTCATCGGGCTCGGCACATCGCCCTTGAGGCGGATGCGTTCGCGCTTGAGCTTGGGATCGGGCACCGGCACCGCGGACAGCAGCGCTCTGGTGTAGGGATGCTGCGGGTTGCGGTAGAGATCGCTGGCCTTGGCGAGCTCGACGATGCGGCCGAGATACATCACCGCCACGCGATCGGAGATGTGCTCGACCACCGAGAGGTCGTGCGCGACGAACAGATAGGTCAGGTTCAGCTCCGCCTGGAGATCCTCCAGGAGGTTGATGACCTGGGCCTGGATCGACACGTCGAGCGCGGAGACCGGCTCGTCGCAGACGATCAGCTTCGGCTCGACCGCGAGCACCCGCGCGATCACGATGCGCTGGCGCTGGCCGCCGGAAAATTCGTGCGGATAGCGCCGCATGTGCTCGGCCTTCAGCCCGACCTTGACCAGGAGGCCCGCGACGCGCTCCTCGCGCTCTTTCGGGGAGGAGGCGAGATTGTGGATGGTGAAGGCCTCGCCGAGAATGGCGCCGACCGTCATGCGCGGATTGAGCGAGGCGAACGGGTCCTGGAACACCAGCTGCATGTTACGCCGCATCGCGCGCAGATCGTTGCCGCCGAGCTTCCGCACGTCCTGGCCGTCGAAGGTGACCTCGCCGTCGGTCGGCTCGATCAGACGCAGCACGCATCGTCCCGTGGTCGACTTGCCGCAGCCGGATTCTCCGACGAGACCGAGCGTTTCGCCACGATTGACCGAGAACGACACGCCGTCGACCGCATAGACGGTGCCGACCTGGCGCGACAAGAGGCCACCGAGCACCGGGAAATGTTTCTTCAGGCCGCTGACGCGGAGTAACGGTTCGCTCATGCCGCGCCTCCGAGACTGGTGTCTCCCAAGTGACAGGCCATGCGATGGCCGGGCGACACCTCGCGCAACAGCGGCTCCTTCTCGGTGCAGACGTTCATGGCGAACTTGCAGCGCGGCGCGAAGCGGCAGCCGACCGGCGGATTGATCAGGATCGGCACCGTGCCGCCGATCGCCTCCAGCCGCGTCTTGTGCTCGCTGTCGAGGTCGATTCGCGGGATCGACCGAATTAACCCTTGCGTATAGGGATGGCGGGGATCGCCGAACAGCTCGTCGACGGCCGCCTCCTCCACCACCTTGCCGGCATACATCACGACGACGCGCTGAGCGGTCTCGGCGACGACGCCCATGGCATGGGTGATCAACATCACCGCCATGCCGAAGCGTTCCTTCATGTCCTGCAAGAGGTCGAGGATCTGCGCCTGGATGGTGACATCGAGCGCGGTGGTCGGCTCGTCGGCGATGATCAGCTTCGGCTTGCAGGCGAGCGCCATCGCGATCATGACGCGCTGGCGCATGCCGCCGGAGAATTGATGCGGGTAGTTGTGCACGCGGCCTTCGGCGTTGGGGATATGCACCAGCTTTAGCATCTCGATGGTGCGATCGAGCGCCTGCTTCCTGGTCACCGCTTCGTGCCGACGCAGGCTCTCGGCGATCTGCTCGCCGATCGTGAGCACCGGATTGAGCGAGGTCATCGGCTCCTGGAAGATGAAGCCGATCTCCTTGGCCCTGATCTCGTCGAGCTGGTTGCTGGTCAGCGGCACGAGATCGCGGCCCTCGAAGATGATCTGCCCGGCCGCAATCCGGCCCGGCGGCATCGCGATTAGCTTCAGGATCGACATCGCGGTCACAGTCTTGCCGCAGCCGGACTCGCCGACGACGCAGAGCGTTTCGCCCCGGTTGATGGAGATGTCGACACCGTCGACGGCCTGAAGGATGCCGTCGTCGGTGGAGAAATGGGTTTTCAGGCCCTTGATCTCGAGCAGCGGCGCCATCAGATCACCCGCCGCGCATCGAGCGCGTCACGCAGGCCGTCGCCGATGAAGTTGATGGCGACCACCGCGATGAAGATCGCGCCGCCCGGGAAGAGCGCCCAGTGCGGGCCGATATCTAGGAAATCCTTGGCGTCGTACAGCAGCCGTCCCCAGGTCGGGGTGTCAGGCGGAAAGCCGAGGCCGAGGAACGACAGCGTCGATTCCGCGATGATGGCAGCGGCGACGTCGATGGTGCCGGCGATGATCACCGGGCCTAGCGCATTGGGCAGGATGTGGCGCATCACCTGCCGCATCGGACTGGCGCCGAGCGCGCGCGCCGCTTCCACGAACTCCTTTTCGCGGATCGACAGGAACTGCGCGCGCACGAGGCGGGCGACCGGCATCCAGCGCAGCCCCCCGATTACGAGCACGATCAGGATGAAGATGCCGCCTTCGGGGCCGAACGCGACCTTCAGCCCGTCGCGGAAGAGATAGATGAGCAACAGCAGCAGCGGCAGTTGCGGCAGCGACAGAAACAGGTCGGTGAGCCACATCAACCCGTGCCCGAGCGCGCCGCGCGACATGCCGGCGAGCGCTCCGATCAGCGTGCCGATCAAGACCGAGACCAGCATGGCGGCGAGCCCGACCGCGAGCGAGATGCGGCCGCCATAGATCATGCGGGCGAGGATGTCCTGCCCGAGATCGTCGGTGCCAAAGGGGTGGGCAAGCGACGGCCCCTGCATGCCGGCGATGACGTCGATCTCGTCGATCTTGACCCGCCAAACGAACGGACCGAACACGACTGCCAGCACCAGAACCAGGAGCAGAAACGCACTGACCACGGCAAGCTTGTGGCGGCTGTAACGCCGCCACGTCTCGCGCCAGGGCGAGTAGACGCGCCGCTCAGCGGAGGGAGATGCGAGGGTCAAGCCAGCCATACAGGACGTCCGCGATGAGATTGAACAGGACCACGAGGCACGCGAAGACGAAGGTGACGGCCATCACCACCGGCGTATCGTTGGAGAGGATGGAGGAGATCAGCAGCGAGCCGATGCCGGGAATGCGGAAGATCTGCTCGGTGACGATGGCGCCGCCGAATACCGCGGGCATCTGCAACGCGATCAGCGTGACGACGGGGATCATGGCGTTGCGCATCACGTGCTTGATGATCACCGTGGCCTGGCCGAGGCCCTTGGCCCGCGCCGTGGTGACGTAGTCGAGCCGGATGACGTCGAGCATCGCCGAGCGCACGAAGCGCGTCATCGACGCCGCCTGGAACAGGCCGAGCACCGCCACCGGCATGATCGCCTGACGGATCATCTCCAGCACCCAGCGGATGCCGGTCGCCTTGATGTCGGTGGTATAGACGAACGGCAACCAGTCCAGCGTGATCGAGAAGATCAGGATGAACAGAATGCCGGTGAAGAAGGTCGGCAGCGAGAAGCCGACGAAGGCGAGCGTGTTTGCGACCTGATCGAACAGCGAATAGGGCTTCGTCGCGGCGTAGACACCGACGGGAATCGCGATCAGCAGCGCCAGGATCTGCGCCGAGCCGATCACGTAAAGCGTGGCGGGCAGGCGCTGGAGGATCAGCGTGTCGACGTTCATGCGGCTGACGAAGGAGAAGCCCCAGTCGCCGTGCAGCATGGCGTTGAGCCAGTGCAGGTAACGGAGGTAGATCGGATCGTCGAGGCCGAACTTGGCCCGGAGTGCGGCCTGCACTTCGGGCGGCACGTTCGGGTTGGTCGCCAGTTCGGAGAACGGGTCGCCGGGAGCCAGCGCAAGCACAAAGAACAGCACTGCCGAGATGCCGAGCAAGCTCGGAATCGCAATCAGCAGGCGACGCAGGACATACTGACTCATCAGGGAAGGATCCTTTTAGCGGACGTCCCTCACGCCTCCCGGTACCAGTCCTGGATGTTGTCAGTCTCGTTCGCCCAGCCGCTCAGCGCCGGCCGCAAGTTGTTGGCGGCGGCCTCGACCTTGAGGCGGTGCATCACCGGAATGAACACGGTGTCCTGCCACAACAGGTCGTTGCACTTGATGTAGAGCGCAGCGCGCTTGACCGGATCGGTCTCGGTCTCCGCCGCCGCGATGGCGGCATCATACTCCTTGTTGACGTAGCGCGGGAAGTTCTGCCCCTGCCACTTGTTCTCCTTGGTGGCCACATTGGCGGAGATGTAGCGGCGCATGTGCAAGGCCGGGTCAGGCTGCGTCATCGGGATCTGGAACTCCTCGATGTCCGCGTAGAACTTGGGATAGGTGTCGGGGTTGGCCACGTCCGACGAGAAGAACACCGAGGCGACGACCGATTTCAGCTCCACGTCGATACCGGCCTTCTGACAGGCCTGCTTGACGATGGCCTGGGTCTTCTGGCGCGGGCCGTTGGTCGAGGTTTGGTACAGAAGCTTGAACTTCTTGCCGTCTTTCTCGCGGATGCCGTCCGCTCCGACTTTCCACCCGGCGTCGTCGAGCATCTTCGACGCCTTCTCGATGTTGAACTCCCACGAGGTGTTCTTGGAGACGAACTTCTCGGGCCCGTTGAGGTAGTTGGCGGTGGTGCGGCCGGCGCGACCATAGATCGCCTTCTTGACGGAGTCGCGGTCGACGAGCAGGGCAAGCGCCTTGCGCACGTTCGGATCCGAGAGGATCGGGTGCTTGGTCTTCATCGATGACCGTTCGCCATCGATCTCAGTGTTGGGATCGGTGAAGTTGATCGCGATGAACTCGATGTCGCCGCCGGTGGCGTAGAGCGTCTTGCCCTTGCCGCCCTTCTCCAGACGCAGCAGCACGTCGTCTTCGACCTGCATGTTCCAGGCGAAATCGAACTCGCCGGTCTGGATCACCGCGCGCGCCGCCGAGACGGCATCGCCGCCGCCCTTCATCTCGATCGTGTCGAAATGGGGACGGCTGGGCATGTGATAGTCGGGGTTGAGCTCGCCGCGGACCACATCGCCCGGCTTGAACTCGACGAACTTATAGGGACCGGTGCCGACTGGGGCCAGATTGTTCGGCGCCTCGCGAGATTTCGAACCCTTGTACTCCGCAAACAGATGCTTGGGGAGAACGCAGCCATAAGCCCCGACGAAGGCATTTGCCCAGAAGGGCGTCGGGGTCTTGAACAGGATGCGAATCGAGAGATCGTTGACCTTCTCGACCGTGATTTCACCATAGGTGCTGATGCTGACGGCAGCCGTGGCGGGATCGCTGGCGTATTGCCAGGTGAACACGAAGTCGTCGGCGGTAAGCGGCTTGCCGTCGTGCCATTTGACTCCCGGCTTGATCTTCCAAACCACCGATTTGGCATCGGCGGCGAGGCCGCCGTTTGCAAGCGAAGGAATCTCTGCAGCGAGGATCGGGTTGAGATTACCGTCGGCATCCCAGCTCGCGAGCGGCTCGTAAAAAAGCCGCGATCCGTCCTGGTCCTTGGTGCCGGTGGCGAAATGTGGATTGAGCAGCGTCGGCCCCTGCCACCACAGCAGCTTGAGAGGGCCGCCGCCCCCGCGCTTGGTCGGCTTGTAGACCGCCGGGCTCTGCGCCATGGCAACCCCGCCGAGCGCGAGGATCTGGTTGGCCAGGGGAGCGGTGAGACCAACCGCGGCCACGCGCTGGATGAAGGCGCGGCGATCCATCCGTCCGTCTTTCACCTGGCCGATCATCGAACGCAGTTCTTTGTCCAGCATGGTTGTCCCCCCGTCTGGTTCCCATAGTGATGATGGCGGCCGAGAAGCGTCGGCGGCCCATTTGGCTGGGAATAGATGGCACACTGAATGGGGTGCACGTCAACAGGGACCGTGTGTATGCAAACGGTCTTCTGACTGCATGTTGGGCAAAAATTCGTTCTTCAGCCCATCCGTTCGGCAATCCAGCATCGAAACCTGCCGGATAGCGCGCTGCACTGCGGAAAATTTGTTCGGCGGATCAGACGAAGTATCGAGGCGAAACTCTACGCCACGGACATGTCGAGCGGCGGCGCGACATGGTCCGGCAGCGGACAGACGTAAGGCGTCTTGGCCGTCCGCCTTTGCAGATCCGCCTTGGCCGCCTGGATCAGCTCTGGTTCCGTCAGCGCCTTGATGCCGAGGCCGGCCATCGCCTTCGCCGCCTGTACCATGGCCTTGTGCGCGTGTGGGCTCTTTCCCTGCGCCACCACCTGCCAGGTGTGGAAGGGCGTGCCGATCGCAACCGTCGGCGCATGGACCTGCACGGTCGGCACGACCCAGCTCACGTCGCCGACGTCGGTCGAGCCGACCAGCGGATTACGCTTGGCGTCGAGCGGCACCAGGAAGTCGGCCAGCGGCCGATCGGTTGGCTCCATCCCGATCGCGTAATAAACGGAGGCGATGTCCTTGTCGCTCAGCGTCGCGCGGATCTGGCCGGCAAAGCTCTTGTCCGCGTCGTCGAAATGCGGCGGGCCGAGCTCTTCCATCAGCTGGTGCAGCGCTTGCTCCAGCGGCGCGTTCGGCAGGATGTTCGAGACCGCGGAGATGATCTTCATCTCGACCTTGGTCTCGGTCATCAGAGCTGCGCCCTCTGCGATCTTGCTCACGCGCCCGACCAGTTCGTTCATGCCGGGCAGGTCGCGGGCGCGGATCGAATAGCGCACGCGCGCATGGGCCTGTACCACGTTGGGCGCAATGCCGCCGGTGTCGAGCAAGGCATAATGGACGCGCGCGTCGCTCGGCATATGCTCGCGCATGTAGTTCACGCCGACATTCATCAGCTCGACCGCATCGAGCGCGGAGCGGCCGAGATGCGGCGAGGCCGCCGCATGCGAGGTGCGGCCGGTGAAGATGAAATCCGCGCGCGTGTTGGCGAGCGAGGGGGTCACCGCCACCTCCCAGAAGCTGTGCGGATGCCAGGTGATGGCGATGTCGGCGTCCTCGAACGCGCCGGAACGCACCATGAAGGCCTTGGCCGCGCCGCCCTCTTCGGCCGGACAGCCATAATAGCGCACGCGTCCAGTCACCTTGTTCTCGGCGAGCCAGTCCTTCACCGCGGTCGCGGCGAGCAGTGCAGCGGAACCGAGCAGGTTGTGACCGCAGCCATGACCATGGCCGCCGGTTTCGACGGGGCGATGCTCGGCGACACCCGCCTCCTGGCTGAGGCCTGGCAGAGCGTCGTATTCACCCATGAAAGCGATGACCGGACCGCCCTCGCCCCACTCGCCCATCACCGCAGTCGGAATGCCGGCGACGTTCTCGGTGATGCGGAAGCCCTGATGGCGCAGCTCGGCAAGATGTTCCGCGGCGGACCGCGCCTCGGTGTAGCACACCTCAGGCATGCCCCAGACCCTGTCGCTGAGGTCGATGAAACGCGCCTTGATCGTGTCGATGCCACGCCAGATGTCGCTGCGGTTGTCCATGCTCGTCGTCCGTGATCCCTTGGTCAAACGAAGCGGCAAGGGTTAGCAGCTTAGGTAGGAGCCGCCTAGCAGCGGCAGGGGCACCAGCCATGCGGCCCGGCAGGGTCTCACGCACGGCCCAAGTCGACTGGCCACACGAACCACCGCACCACTACATTCTCGGCCTCGACAACGCGTCTTTACTGACAAACAGGAGGCGCCGCCGGAAGGCCGTCGGGCTCTCGGCAACCAGCACCCCCTTCAGAGATTGTAGACCGCCTGCAAAGAAGGGCTCCCGAAGCCCATTACCGTGAACCTCGGTCCATTCCGGTATCTGCAGTCCGTAGACGCGCGCAAGGTGCTCCGCCACGGCCGCTGCATAGGCGTCGTGTACAGCGTCGATCGAAGCTGGCCGTTCTTCGATGGCCTGCTGGCGCGCGTGCGGGTTCGCGTAAAACCAATCGAGAAATTCGCGAAGCGAGGGATCGAACTTCTGCTCGCCAGCACGCACGCGGCGAACGACATCACTTAGCGTCGCGGGCTTCTTGCCGAACAGGCTCATGATTGGCTCGCCGGAGGCGTGTGATCGTCTTCAGGTCCGTCGAGATTTGAGAAAATCTCCTCGAGACCCAACCGGGTCTTGGGTTGAAGCATGTTCTGCGGATAGAATTTTTCGACCAATGTCAGTGCATCCCGGCTGTTCTTGACGCCTATCGCGCGTGCGAGGAGCTTGATGTCATCAATGTCCGAGTTCGTTTCCACACCGCCGACACGCATCGCCCGGCATTTCATGGCAAACAAGTATTCCGGTCTGGCGGTGTAGACGCGGAGGCCGGGCTGATCCTCGGTGGGGTAGGTCTTAAATAGGGCCTTCACATCTGGGTCCGCGTCTCTCTTGCTCAACCACCCCTTCACTCCGTCGTTCAACCAGTTCTCGTCCCAGCCGAACTCCTCCGCCATCTCGGCCGCAAGCCTCTTGATGAAATCCTTGTTGCCTTCGAACACCGCGTCGACGTCTCCGGTGTTGATCTGCCGGTTCAAGGTCAACAGGAGGGCCGATCCGCCGTAGACCACGATTTCGACGGTACGGCCTGCGGCGTAGGCCCGGCGGCCAAGCTCGGTCAGTGCATTTTCCAGAGTCAGCCGATCGAAATTCTTGTCATCGCTCATGGCTTGTTCCACAGATGAGGGAACGATACGCCTGCCACATGGGACCGACAATGTCTTTTCGGGCGACGCCGGGACTTACAAGTCGCGCCTGCTCCAGAATTGCTGCATTTCCCGGCCGGTCCACGCAGGGCGGTCTTTAAAGAGAGGCGTTTGCATCATAGATTGTCTTTGATTTCACGCGGCGCTTCTTGCGCTGGAGGCATGTCAAAGCGCCAAGAGGACGACCAGGAGAACTCCATGCCCACCCTGACCGAATGGAGAGTGCCGCCGGCCAACCAGCCGCGAGCGAGCGACTACGGCTTCGATCTCGACCGCGCGCTCGGCTCCGTCGTCGGCCTGCACGCCATCATCCCGCCGGACGCCTTCAGCGCCGAGACGCTGGGCACCGAGCGCGCCGGCAACGGCGTCGTGATCGACGACGGGCTGGTGCTCACCATCGGTTACCTCATCACCGAGGCCGAGTCGGTCTGGCTCCACCGCGCCGACGGACGCGTGGTGGAAGGTCACGCGCTCGGCTTCGATTCCGAGACCGGGTTCGGGCTGGTGCAGGCGCTCGGCCAGCTCGACGTCGCCCCGCTGCCGCTCGGCTCGTCGGCGGCCACCCGGATCGGCGACCGCGTCGTGGTCGGCGGCGCCGGCGGGCGCACGCGCTCCGTCGCGAGCCAGATCGTGGCCAAGCAGGAATTCGCCGGCTATTGGGAATATCTGCTGGATGAGGCCATCTTCACCTATCCGGCCCATCCGAACTGGGGCGGGACGGCGCTGCTCAACGAGCGCGGCGAGCTGATCGGGATCGGCTCGCTCCAGCTCGATCGTGAGCGCGACGGCAAGGCCGAGCACGTCAACATGATCGTGCCGATCGACGTGTTGAAGCCGGTCCTGGACGATTTGCGCAAGTTCGGTCGCGTCAACAAGCCGGCGCGGCCCTGGCTCGGGCTGTTCTCGACCGAGATCGACAACCGCGTGGTGGTGATCGGGATCTCCGCGGGCGGTCCGGCGGCGCGCGCCGAGCTCAAGACCGGCGACGTCATTCTCGCCGTCAATGGCGACAAGGTCACGAGCCAGACCGCGTTCTATAAGAAAATGTGGGCGCTCGGCGCGGCCGGGGTCGACGTGCCGCTCACCGTACACCACGAAGGCGTCACCTTCGACGTCACGGTGACCTCGACCGACCGCTTCAAGCTCTTGAAGGCGCCGAAGCTGCACTGACCCCGAGCGCAAGGAAGCCGCGATGACCGAGGCCGTGGTGGACGACATCGTGGCCGTGCTGCCGCCGCTGCTCAATGCGCTGGAGGCGCTCGGCTACTTCCAGCGGCATCTGCACCCGCCGGCTTTCGCCACAGTGATGACCGCAATCGGCAGACCTGACGAAGTGCTGCAGGCCGCGCACGCCGCGATTGGAGCGTGGCCGGAGCAGTTCGCTGGCTTGCGGGCACGGCTCGATGCGGCTTGCAACGAGACGCTCGCCGCCTTTGCCGGCATTCGCGAGGTCGAGCGCGGCCGCGGCGATCTCGTCGCGGTCTTCCGCGCGCTGCGCCACCTGCCGCGCGCGCAGGAGGCGCTGTATCCGCTGGCAGTGCAGTTTCCGCCGGTGAGCAGCTTCTTCCTCAACGCGGCCAACCGGGACAACGCGAATGTGTTGTCGCGGCTGGAGGCTGGCGCGGGCGAACATACCGGAATCTTCCATGATCACAACGAGCCCGGCAGCCGCGGCGGCTTCTCGGTCTATGTGCCCGAATACTACACCCCGGACCGGCCAGTGCCGCTGGTGATGGCGCTGCATGGCGGCAGCGGCAACGGCCGCGGCTTCCTGTGGAGTTGGCTCCGCGACGCGCGCAGTCTCGGCGCGATCCTGGTCGCGCCGACCGCGACCGGACCGACCTGGGCGCTGATGGGCGATGATGCCGACACGCCGAATCTCATGCGCATCATCGAGATCGTACGCAGCCGCTGGAGCATCGATGCTTCGCGCATGCTGCTCACCGGCATGAGCGACGGTGGCACTTTCTGTTACGTCAGCGGGCTCGACGGCGCATCGCCCTTCACGCATCTGGCGCCGGTGTCCGCAACCTTCCATCCGCTGATGGTGGAGATGGCCGACGCCACGCGACTGCAGGGACTGCCGATCTTCATGACCCACGGCAAGCTCGACTGGATGTTTCCGGTGCAGACCGCGCGACAGACGCAGGCGGCCCTCGCCGCCGCCGGCGCTGATGTCACGTATCGGGAGATCGACGATCTCAGCCACACCTACCCGCGCGAGATCAATGCGGAGCTGATGGCGTGGCTGAATAAAGTGTGAACGACAGTCCTTGCATGCGCCGCATGGTCGCGGAACCATCAGATCGGGCCGACGTTATCGCGCGTCACCGGAGGTTAGCCATGCGGACTTTTTTCGGAATGATTTTGGGCGCGCTACTTCTTGCGGGAGGCGTCTACGTCTATGACTCCATGCGGACGTCGTCGGTTGCCAACGGCGATATCGCAACCGGCAACCGCACCATCGTGAACTGGGACGTTGCGAAGGCCGATTGGGACGCGCTACGCGATCGCGCGCACAAGGACTGGGTCCGGATTTCCCAGAGGTAACATCGACCCTGAAATGAACGAGGCGCCGTTGCGGCTCGCAGCGGCGTCTTTGCATTGGCCACGCGCAACGCTGCGCGTCAGTTCATCTTGGCCTTGCGGGCGTCGGCAATGACCTGCTCGAACTCAGCCATGCTGAGCACGCCGGGCACGCGATACTTGCCGACGATGAAGGACGGGGTGCCGCGGAAGCCGAAGGCTTCAGCCTGTTCGTTATTGCGCTTGAGGATGGCGTCGATGTCCTTGGCGAAGCTGGTGAGATCACGCTTCAGCCGGTCCATGTCGACGCCGGCAGCCGCCAGCAATTCGTTGACGCGCGGCTCGGTCAGGCGCGAACTGACGCCGATCAGGGCGTCATGGGCCTGATGGTACTTGTCCTGGAATTTGGCGGCCAGCGCGCTCCGCGCCGCGGTAACCGAGACCGGCCCGAGGATCGGCCAGTCCTTCATCACCAGCCGCACCTTGCCGTCGTCCTGCACGACCTGGCGCAGCTCGGGCTCGAGCTTGCGGCAATAGGGACAATTATAGTCGGACCATTCCACGATCGTGATGTTGCCGTTGGGATTGCCTGCGACGGGCGTGTCGGGATCGCGCAGCACCTTGGCCTCGGTCAGCACCTCGTCCTCAGCGGTCGCGGCGCCCGCCAGGCTGATTCCGCTCGCTGCGACGGCGCCCGCTCCGATCAACGTCAGTGCCGCACGCCGGGTCGGCGTCAGACGGCCCTTGTTCCCAAATTCGGTCATATCTTGTCCCGTTTCGGCCCCATCACCGCACATACGGCTCGGGACCAGGAGATGTTACAGACATATAGAGCGTCGCGGCAGCGAAGTCATCGCACCAGCAGCGTGACTGCCAGCGGGACCAGGAACGAGGTCACCAAGGCGTTCAGGCTCATGGCAATGCCGGAAAAGACGCCGGCAATCTCGTCGACCTGGAACGCGCGCGCGGTCCCGATGCCGTGCGCGGCAAGGCCGGCGGCGAACCCGCGAGCGCGATAGTCGGTGATGCCGGTGCGGTTCATCAGCGGGGTCACGATGATCGCACCCATGATGCCGGTGAGGATGACCGCGACGGCCGCCAGCGAAGGATCGGCGTGCAGGGATTCGGCGATACCCATCGCAACGCCGGCGGTGACTGATTTCGGCGCCAGCGACAGCACCACGTCACGCGGCAGGCCGGCAAGTTCGGCCAGCAGCACGACCGATACCACCGCGGTGACCGATCCAGCGACCAGAGCCACCAGCATCGGAAAGATCGATGAGACGACGCGCTTGCGGTTCTCGTAGAGCGGCACCGCGAGCGCAACGGTTGCCGGCCCGAGCAGGAAATGCACGAACTGCGCGCCGGCGAAGTAGGTCGTGTAGGAGGTGCCGGTCAGCAGCAGGAACGCGCCGATGATCCACATCGCGTGCAGCACGGGATTGGCTAAGGGATGACGCCGTGTCGCCAGCGAGACAGCATCCGTGCCGGCATACACCAGCAGCGTCACGGTCAGCCAGAGCAGCGGCGATTGCGAGAGATAGACCCACAGCGAGAACGGGTTGTCCTTCATCGCGCGTCCTGTTGCTTCAACAGGCGGCTGACGAGGCGAAAGGTCAGCACCGTCGCCAGCAGCGTGATAACCACGGACAGCGCGAGCACCAAAATGATGGCGATGCCGTGAGATGCAAGCAGATCCAGCTTCTGCACGACCCCTACGCCGGCCGGTACGAACAGCAACGAGAGATGGGCCAGCAGGCCCTTGCTCGCCGTCTCGACACCGTCATTGCGCAGCGGCCCGCGCGCGAGCAGCTCGAAATGGTCGCGGGCGAGCAGCAGGGTCAGAAGCAGCAGAAGGCCGAGCACGGGTCCCGGCAATGGCAGGCCGAGACCGCGCACGGCGGCTTCGCCGACCAATTGGCAGAGCAGGATGAGGCCGAGACTTGCAAGCATGACCAACGCATCAAGGAATGCGCTGGCACGCTTGTCAATCGCCGCCATGCACAGACGTGTGCGGCACGTCCGGCGCCGCAATACGGGGCACCATCGCCATCAAGGTCCCGGTCATGGTCGCGATCAGCGTGGTCTTGCCGTCATGCTCGGCAACCGCCTTGGCTTCGCAGAAAGTCAGCGTGCGGCCGGACTTGACGACTTCGGCCTTGAAGACGAAGCGCTCGCCGCGGGCGGGCGCGAGCAGCGTGGTCTTGAATTCGACGGTGAGTATGTCCGCCTCGGGCGGCATCAAGCTGAACGCCGCAACCCCACAGGCATTGTCGAGCCCGGCCGTGATGATGCCGGCATGGATGAAGCCGTTCTGCTGGGTAAAGGACGGCGCATGCAACATCGCCAGCTCGGCCTCACCGGGCGCGAGTCGGACGATGACGATGCCGAGCGTGCGCATGGCCGGCTGGCGATCGAACAAGGCGATGGCGGCCGCACGATAGCCGGGATTCTTCGGCTCGAAGCCGGTCATGGCTCATACCTCGGCTGGTTCGGCAATGTGGCTCGAGGCAGCCTCGCGAATGGCGTCGGCGAACGGAGCGGATTTGCGGAGCTGACGGTCAACGTGGTCGCATTGCCAAATGTAGACCGTGCCTCCCGCGCCATCGCACTCCTCCCCGTGTATTTCGTCTTTGATCGTTGATACGGTAGCGTATCAAACCCAAGCCGCGTTAGCAATACGGCACCGTATCAACAACCGGTGAGGCTTCCTCCATGAGTGACGGCAAGGGCGATGCCTGGGTCGAGGCAGGTTTTGCCGAGCTCGCCCGCGCAGGGGTGGAGGGCGTGCGGGTCGAGGTGCTCGCCAAGACTCTCGGCGTTACCAAGGGCGGCTTCTACCGCCGCTTCGCCGACCGCGCCGCACTGCTCAAAGCCATGCTGGAAGCCTGGCGCCAGGGACGCATCGCCGCGGTCGCGCAGCAGACACGTCTCGACGGGCAAGCGCCCCGCGAGCGGCTGCGTGCCGTGATCCAGCTCTATTCCGAGCGGGTCAATCCGGAAGGAATGGCGGTCGAGCTCGCGATCCGGCAATGGGCCCGCTCGGAGCAGAACGCCGCGGCAGCAGTCGCGAGCGTCGACGCGGCTCGGCTCAAGCACGTCGGCGACCTCTATCGCGCGACCGGCCTCGCGGCCGAGGAGGCGGACGCGCAGGCCTTTTTGTTCTACTGCTTCATCTTCGGCCAGAGCCTGTTGTTCGTCGAGCGCGGCCCGCGCAAGCTGTCGCAGCTGGTGGCGAAATCGGCCGAGAAGTTGCTGGATTAAGCGAAATGGCCGGAGCGCTGCTCCGGCCATCGCGTCAATCCGGAGTTCAGGCGGCGCCCTTCAGCTTCTTGGTGCACTCGCTGTAATAGCCGCCGCCCTTCTGGATCCATTTCAGGCCGCCATTGCCGTTGGTGGTCTTGTTGGCGTTGTACTGGTCGACGCAGGTGTGCAGCCGCGCCTTTCCGGGAGTCTCCTTGGCGTATTTCGGATCGACTGCGTTCGGATAGACCGCAGGGCCGGCCGGCAGCGCCGGCGCGGCGGCTGGCGCCTCCTCCTTCTTCGCCTGCTTCGGCTCGGCAGGAGCGGCGGGGGCAGCCGCGGCGGGCGTTGCGTCTGCGCCGCACTGGGCCTTGCGGAAGTCGTTCCACTTGGTGGTGCCGAGCGAGCCGTCCTTCTTGGCGGCCTGATATTTGGCGCTGCACTCCTGCGCGGTCAGCGCCTGCGCCGGCGCGCTCGCCAGCAATGCAGCGACACAAGACGCTGCAATCGCGCACGACAATTTAGTCTGAATGGTCATCCCTGGGTCTCCTGCTTGGTCTTTCCGACGGAAGTGAAACGAGGATTGCTATCCTAGCGTGTCGGCCGCTTGCGACAAGGATGCGATGAGTTGCGCCGGTAAAATATAGTGATGCCGGCGTTGAAATAATTCATGTTGCGTTCAGCAACGCAGGCCGACGGTCCCAGCCCTTTGCAATTCCCGCAAGAAGAGTGCACCAATGACCGTCACGTCCCGCCTCGTCGCCATCGCTCTCGCCACCCTGCTCATCGCCGGCACCGCCTTTGCCCAGACCCCTGCACCGGCCGTCAAGACCGACACTGCCGCCACGATCGCCGACAAGAAGGCAACCAAGGAGCGGTCGGCGGAATCGCTGGAATGCTCCAGGCAGGCGGACGCCAAGGGATTGAAGGGCAAGGAGCGCAAGAAATTCCGCCGCGAATGCAAGAAGGCGGCAAAGGCCGGCGGCGCAGCCGACGCAGCACCCGCCGCCCCCGCGGCCGACAAGAAATAAGCCCAGTCACCATCGTTCGCGAGTATCCGCGAGAGGCGCGCGCATTGCGGCATGACGAGCCTGCAATTGTGCGCCTCGCGCCCATTTGCGATAAGGCGGTGTGAAGCAAATCAGCGCCTCCCTGCCGCTCGCATGGCCGAGCCGTGCCATGCTCCTGAGCACGGTGGAGACGCTCGTCATCGGCACCGCCGGCGGCCTCGTCTTTCTCGTTGCGAAACTTCCCGGCGGGCTGATCTCTGGCGCGATGATCGCGGTCGGGATCGCCGCAATGGCCGGCCGCCAACTGACGCTGCCGCCGATCCTGGCCCAGACCGTGCTGGTGCTGCTCGGCATCTCGCTGGGCTCTGTCGTCTCCCGCCATTTGCTCCAGCAGGTCAGCGCCTATCCCGTCACCATCGGCCTGCTGGCGCTCGCCACCTTCTGTTCGACCTTCGGATCGAGCTACTATCTCCAGCGCATCCATGGCTGGGATCGCACCTCGGCTCTTCTGGCCGGCAGCCCCGGCGCGCTGTCGCAGATCACGATGTTGGCGGTCGAGCGCGGCGCCGACCTGCCGGGTATCGCGGTGGTGCAAACCCTGCGCGTCATCATCCTCACCGCCGCGCTGCCGATGGTGCTGGCGATTGCAGGCGTGACGCCCTCCGCTGTCCCCTCGCCGACGACGGCGATCGCCTCGCCGCTCGACCTTCTCCAACTGGCCGCGGCCTCGCTGGCCGCAGCACTCGTGCTGCGGCTGATCAAATTTCCGGCGAGCTGGATGTTTGGCGCGATGATCGGCTCGAGCGTGCTGCATGGCGCTGGATGGGTCGAGGGCGGCCTGCCGGACTGGATGCGGGGCGTAGCGCTGATCGGAATCGGCGCGCTGATCGGCAGCCGCTTCGCGCGCATGCGGATCAAGACACTCGCCGGCCACCTCCGCGCGGCGCTGGGATCGTTCGCCGTGGCCATCACCGTTTCCGCCGTTTTCGTCGGCATCGTGGCGCTGACCACGCAGGTGAAGCTCTCCGACGTCGTCGTCGCCTTCGCGCCCGGCGCGATGGATGCGATGCTGGCCTTGGCGCTGACGCTGCACATCGACCCGATCTTCGTCGGCGCCCACCACCTCTCGCGCTTCGTGTTCGTGACGATCGCAACGCCGGGCATCGTGCACCTGTTCGGACGCACGCAGGACGACGTGGACGATTGAGCTCTCAGCGCTCCGCCGTCCGCGTCAATCCCCATCCGGCGATCGCGGCCATCAGCAGCGAGATCAGAACGTTGTAGCCGGCGAGCGAGAGGCCGAGGAAGCGCCACTGCACCTCGTCGCAGCGCACCACCTTCACGGTGTCGAGCTTCGAGAGGAGATCGGCGGCGCTGCCGAGATTGACGACGGGACCGCTGCAATCGGTCGGTCCCTTCCAGAATCCCCATTCGACGCCCGAGTGGTAGGCGCCGAGCCCGGCATTGGCGAGCGTCGCCAGCGCGAGGATCGCGAGCCCCGCGAGCAGCAGCGGCCGCGGCGCGCCGTTCCTCGCCGCCAGCGCCGTCAGCGCGCCGAGCGGAATCGCGAGGTAATAGGCGTAGCGCTGCTCGAGGCAGAGCGGACAGGGCAGGATCTCCAGCACGAGCTGGAAGAACCAGGCCCCTGCGATCGTCGCGGCCGCAATCAGCGTGACGAGCAACGAGGCCGTCAGCGCAGCGCCGCCGGCGGCCGGCTTGAACGCAGGTATCGCGGCACTCTGGGTCGTCACGGCAGCCTCTCTCGCATCTCTCGCGCTCCCAAGCCTCTAGCCCCGGCCTCCGCGGCTGTCGAGAACGTCCGGCATCACTTTGGCGCGGGTTGACCCCGCTTTGTCCATGGCTATAGTCCGCCGGCTTCGCGACGCTCCCTTCAAGGGCCGACCGAGGGCCCCTGTGGCGGAACTGGTAGACGCGCTCGACTCAAAATCGAGTTCCGCAAGGAGTGCTGGTTCGATTCCGGCCAGGGGCACCAACTAGGCTGTTCAGGCCCGTTCGAAGTCGTCCGCAACCGTCCGCGGAGTGCCCGGAAACCCTTGAAAAATAGGCTTTTCTGCGTACATTCTTGTTCGTCACCGTTTGTTCTCCTCCGATCCCAGCCGCCCCATTTGCTGGTATTTTTGCTGGTATCGTGCTGGTATCGAGAGAACAAACGTTCACGGCGACTTTCGCTTATCCGAATGAAGGAATTGAGCAGATGGGCGGCAAGAACGATGGCGCGTGCGCCGACCCCAAGCAGATCAGGACCGACGTCGACTGCCGCGCCGCCCGACCGAAATTCGACAATGGCGCGTGGAGTGCCGCCAAGATTTCCGACGTGACCGGCGGCTGGCTCTATCTCTTCGTCACGCCGGACGTGAGCAGGCCCGGCAACGCTGCCTCCAAGCTCTGGCGAATGGACTACCGCTTCCACGGCCGCCAGAAAACCTACTCCATCGGCCCCTACGGCAACGGCAAGGATGGCACGTTCTCGCTCGCAGACGCGCGGCGCGAGCGCGACAAGGCCAAGGACCTGCTCAAGGAAGGCAAAGACCCGAGCATCGAGAAGCAACTCGACAAGCACAGGCAGGCTGCCGCCCGGCCTTTCGGGCAATGGGCCGACGAATGGCTCGCAAAGAAGAAGGTCGAGAAGGTCAAACGCGGCAGAATCGTCGCGGTGCGAGATCCCAAGACCATCGAGGTGCTTGAGCTGCGCGTCGGTTACGTCAAGGATCGCTTCGGCAAACTGTGCAGGCAGGACATCAAGCGTCCAGACGTGCTGGCTTTCATGCGGTCATACGAGGCCGAGGGAAAGCTGGAAACCCGTGACCGCGTGCGTAGCATCGCCGAGCAAATCTGCAATTATGCCGATGTTGAAGGCGACGGCTACAATCCATTCCGCAACCTGAATGGGCAGATGATTGCCAACATTTCGACGCCGCGTCCGGGTGTCACCGAACCACGTGACGTGACGCGTGTCTTCAAGCTCATCAGTGCACCTTGGACGAAAGCGAGGTTTGGTGACGTCGTTGGTCTCGCCTTGCGCTTCGATGCGCTGACCATTCCCCGGCCGGGCATGGTCAATGAAATGGAGTGGAGCGAAGTCGATTGGGATGCCAAACGCTGGACTGTTCCAGCCGCCAAAATGAAGACCGGTTGGGACCATGTCGTGCCTTTGTCACGGCAGGCACTCGCAATCCTGAGGAGCGTTCAAAAGCTAACCGGCCATCGCCGATACGCGTTTTCTTGCTCAAAGGATGCCCCGCTATCGAACAACACACTCAACAAGCGATTGCGGCTGCTTGGCATCGACACAAAGACTGACCATTGCGCCCACGGATTCCGGACCACCTTCTCGACCCTGTCTCACCACGAGGAGATCAAGGACGCCAAGGCATGGGATGGCGATGTCGTCGAGCTACAACTCGCGCACCTCGATAATTCGACTGTGGAAGGGCTCTACAAGAAGCACGGACCGCTCGCGCTGATCGGCTCGCGAACGAAGCTGATGCAGCATTGGGCTGATCGGATCGACCACTGGCTCGATCCCAAGAAGGTGATGCCGATCAAGCGCGGCACGCAGGCCTGAGTCACCTATCTTCAGGCGCTGTTGATGCTGCCTGGTTCGATCCGTGGCAAGCTCATGTGATAGTCGTCGACGCTTGCGCATCTCGTGCTGGAAGCGGATCGATTTGTCGCGGATCTCGACGAACGCGCTCCTGATCTCGAAAATGTCGGCGGGAATGACGATTTTAAGTGTACGCATCAATGTACCCGGAGTTGTCTATCCGATGGACTTCGAAAAGCTTCGGCAACGTCGCCGAACACTTTCTCACTTCATCCAGGATGACTTACAACCAAGCGCAGGTATCAGCAGGCGCAGCAATCACTTCTTTGTTGAGTCCTGCCCTCCGCCGGTTGACGTTGCCAAGATGGCCGAGGTAATTGGCAGGATAGTCTGGCGACGCCACAGGCTGTCCGCCTAGATCGATGCTGTAGATTCGCATTGGACGCGGCTATTTTTTTGAGCCTCTTCTCCCCGCGATCAACGAACGTTGCGCTCACCTTTCCGTTCACCTGTCGCCAGGCATCTTCGGAAACGGAGATGCCGCCGGGCGCGGCGATACCTTCCAGCCGCGCCGCGATGTTGACGCCGTCACCCTTCAGAAATTACAATGATACTTCTATAACATAGTAGTTCGCAGTTTTATTCTGAATGGCGCGCCATCGCTCTCGACGGCAAGCAAACTAAGCTCTTCACTCCAATAAGCTTAGTCTTGTTTGCAGCGCTCATCGCTGACGCCAGGCGGACGCGCTAAGGTCCTCACGTCGGTCGACGCCGGCATATTGCCCTGCCAATGGGAGAGCGCGGCGGCGCGTGGCGAGGATACGACATCAAGCACTTGCCTGATGGCATGGCGTGGGAGTAGCAGCTCGACGCTGTCTTCGCCCCCGCAGTCGATCGCCGCCAGTGCGCCTCGAAGCGGCGGCACGCCGGAGGCGCGTTGTCCAGGTGGTGCTCGCCCTTGATCCCCTTTTCCCGAAACGCGTTCGGCGATGTCGAGCCGGTCGGCATTTAGGATATTCGCGCCGAACACGCCGAGGACACGGATCAGCAGCGAAGTTGGAGATGCTCGGTTCATGCTGACCAGCAACCTCGTCAGCTCGATCGATAGCGACCTCATCGATATCGCCGTCATTCCCGAGATATCGCTGCCGGGCCCCAAATGTTGACGCCCCCGCTATTTCTGGTCGCCAACGCGCAAGATGGTCAGATGGTTTGCGCGTCGACGACATCAGTCGCGCTAGCGAATTGCGACGACGAGGAACAAACTCTTCATTCGGCAGCCAGGGCCCTTCGCATCCTTCCGCTCGGCGATCAGCTACTGCGTCTGGGGAATCAGCTCGCGGCCGCAGCCGATAGCATCGATCAGGGATCGCCGGAAAGAGCGCCGCTTCCGAATTTCATCTAGCAGCGGCCTTATAAGTAGCCGTTGGAGATAAGCAGACCAACTGGCATCGCCAGCGGATTACGTTGATATTCAGTCGAGGAAACGATTCGCAATTCCTCACGCAACGGCTCCACTACGGGATCGAAAAACACGCAGCGACGTTTTCCAGAAAAAATGCCGGGGTCAAAAGACCCCGGCAAGTGAGGGAGAAAACGCCCTTCGGCGTCGACAACTACCATTCGCCTGTTGAATGGCAGGCCCGCTGGCGGCCGAGGAACTCAAACCGAACGAGAGCGCCCCGAACCAAGAAATTGACGCCGGCCAAGGCAAAGCTCGCGCGGATAATTATCGGTGGGTTGGGTTCATCGCAAAGTTTCCTGCCTGTCCTTGCCTTTTTTGGTCTCTCCGTAGTCGAGAGAAGGCTGTTAGGGCAGAAAATTACGCGCTTGTTGGGGGCGCTTGATAGGTATCGTGCAATACTATTTGGGCACCCGGATTCTGCACTGAAAAGAAAGGCGTTCGGCCCGTCTATACAGGCGATCGAGTTGGCCTCTGCGCCTTTGTGCCGTTGGCGTGCCGCGCGACCTGTTTGGCGATCTTGAGAAAATTGAACAGATGCGAGGTCCTATTGTCGCGGCGGTAATTCAGCGAAAGTGAGGTACCGGGATTGTGGCCGGAATATCTTCGGTAGGTGACGCCTTCGCGCTCGGATCGCGAGACCGACAACGGTACGAGCGATACGCCGACACCGACGGACACTAGGCTGATCGCCGTCTGATAGTCTTGCGCCAACACGGGCGATTTGGGCACGAAGCCTTCCACCTTGCAGACCGACAGGATGTGATCTGCGAAGCTCGGTCTTGGCTTACGCGGATAAAGCACGAACGTCTCGCCGCTCAACGAAGCCAGCGGTACCGGATCCTCGCCCAAATGACGTGAAGCCACTGGAGCCGCGAGGATCAACGGCTCGTGATAGAGGGGATCTGACTTTAATTCCTCGTCGTCGAGCGAAGGCCGCGCGATCGCGATGTCGATCTCCCGCTGTATGACCGCGCGCTTCAGCTCCGCATTGTTCATCGCGGACAACGCGAGGTCGACTTCCGGATAGACGTTACGAAATTTGCTGATGATTTCGGGCAAGACGCCATGACTTGCGGACCCCACGAATGCTATCCGCAGATAGCCGGACATGCCTTGTCCGATGCGCACCACCTCGCGTTCCGCCCCCTCCACTCGGCTAAGGATTTCCCGTGCGCGGTCGAGCAACACTGTACCTGCCTGAGTCAGCGCGACTTGGCTACGGCTGCGGTCAAACAAAGAAACCCCTAGATCGCCTTCGAGTTGAGCAATCTGACGGCTGAGAGGAGGCTGCGCGATGTTGAGGCGGATCGCCGCTCTTCCGAAATGCAACTCTTCCGCAACGGCAACGAAATAGGAAAGCCGTCGAAGATCCAGCACCTCGTCGCGAGCGGGCGGCATTTAGGTGGGCATCTTGGCCATGGCATCGATGAAGTAACGCCTGAATGCCTTCGGGTTCTCGCTCATCGGGAAATGCCCAAGCTCTTCCATGATCTCGATGGTGGCGCCCGGAATGGCGGCCGCCGTACGCTGCGCGTCGGCAGGAGTACAGGTCAGATCATATTCGCCGCACAGCAAATGGACAGGGGTTTTTCGCGTATCTATCCGGGACAGACGTTCGACCAAGCTATCGTCGCGAGTGTAGAAGCTGAGGTCGCCGCGGAAAACTCCGGGACCGGATTGCATGAACATCCACAGCGTACTCCACCGCTCAGATGACGGCGCTTGCGGCGCGATGTTAGCCGAAACCAGCGCTGCACCCATTTCCCCACCGTGGGCATCTGGGCGGTGGAACCAGTCGATGTCGTACCAGGCCGGCTGGAAATCGGATGCTTCGACGGCTATGAACCCTCCGAATCGCTCTGAGTGCAGCGCAGCAATTTGCAGCGCGATGCGTCCACCCATCGAGCACCCGACGAGAATTGGCTTTTCGAGTTTCAACGCCGCGCACAAGGCGAGTACGGTGTCAATATATGCCTCAGTTGTTAGGAGATATTCCGCGGTCTCAAAGCCGTCCGGCGGAAGCGACTTCCCGTGCCAAGGCATGTCGAACGTGATGAATCGGTGACTCGCCGTTAGCTCGCGATCGTTGAGTACGAACCGCCATTGCCGGGTATCGGCGCCGGCGGTATGCAACAGCACGACCGGCTGGCCGCTTCCTGCCTCCTCGAAATAAATTCGATGCCCGACGTCAGCGATGCGAAGTTGTAGATAGCGGCCACAGATCGGCTCGATCACGCTAGTCATGCTGCGCCCGCCCGAGTGCCATGAACTCTTTGAAGAAGCGCAGATTTTTGACTAGGAGAAGGATGTCGCCCTCAATTCTACCGACACCGAGTTTCACCAGACCGAAGATGTCGTGATAGCCGGGTCGCGGTGTAGTTCGCCAGAATTGTTGCAGGGCATCGGCGCTCGCTCTCAAAGCGAAGTGCCACGGAATCTTCGCGCTCGGACCAGGCGTTATTCGGACGATGCAACCACGCTCGAAAGTTAGATAGAGTTCGCTTCCCTCAACGTCGATCAGCACGGTAGCGTCGAATAGGTCTCCCAGCCGACGCAAGTGCGCCAAATCCGAGAGTTGTCTCACCATCCCCTCGAACCTTTGCTGTAGCTCCGACTGGATGGCCACTTGTCAGCCCTTCCTCGTGTAGGCCCGAACACGGTCATGGTCGACCGTAACGCCTAGGCCTGGGCCATCGGGTATCACCACCTCGAACTCTTCGAATCGGAGCGGATCGGTGACGAGATCCTCGACCAGGATACGCGGGCCGAAATGCTCGGTACCCCATTCCAACGTCGGGAGTGTCGAAAAGACCGCGAGATGTGCGGCGGCACCGATGCTGCTCTCGAGCAGACAGCCGCCGTACAGTTCAAGGCCGTGGGCAGCCGCGACGCCCGCAGTGCGCTTGAGTTCGAAGAGGCTCCCGCTCTTGACGAGTTTGAGCGAGTAGACGCTGCCGCAGGCGAAAGTCGCGGCAAGGGCGAGTTCCTCCTTGGTGAACGCGGCTTCGTCGATCAGCAATGGGATCGAAGTGCGGGCCGCGACCCGAGCCATTGCTTCGAGTTGGTCAGCGGGGACGGGCTGCTCTAGGAGAGCGATGTCGAGTTCCTCAAGCGCCGGCAGATATCGGATGCAATCAGCCTCGCTCCAGGCCTGGTTGACGTCTACGATCAAACGGACCGCGTCGCCGAGCCCCTCGCGCAGCGTCCGCAGACGCTTGAGGTCGTCCTCCGCCTGGTGGAAGCCGAGCTTTATCTTGAAGTCACGATGCTCCTTCCTGTGGAATTTTTCACGTGCTTCTTCGAGTTCCTGCCCGCTGTCTCCAGACGCCAACGCCCACAGAACGCCGATCCGGTCGCGAACCGCCCCCCCTAGAAAGGCGCTTGCTGGAAGGCCAAGCGTCTTACCGCAGGCGTCGAACAAAGCGGATTCGACCGCTGCCTTTGCGGAGAAATTGCGCTTTGCGGCTTTCGCGAGCCGCAGGGTGTTGTCTTCGAACGCGATCGCGGGCCGCCCATACAAGGCCGGCGCCAGATATTTCGTCACGGTCGCAGCAATCGACTCAACGCTCTCCTCGGCCCAACGCGGGCCACCGAGGGTAGACGCCTCACCAATGCCGACCGCCCCGTTCTCGAGCGTAACGCTCACCAGCACGTAACCTTGATGCGTAACCTCGGTGTTCGAGAGGCGATGTCGCCGCGTGGTCGGCGCATCGATGATCGTCGCCGAGATCGCGCGGACCGCCGTGTCTGCGAGAGTTGCCTTCGGCTGATCTCGTAGGGTCGTCGGTTCTTTCAACGCCAGATTCATAGCGCGTTCGCCTCATGTCGAGCGCGGCCTCTGCCGCCAAGTAGGCAGCATCACCTCGTGCGTGGGTGGATGGTAGGTTTGTCGCTGGGCTTCACTCCGCCGCGAGGACCTGCGACTTGGCGAGGGCCTTCTTGAGCCTGAAATCGAAATCCATCACAAGATCCGTGTCGGCGCCGGCGGGAGCCAACCTGAACTTGCCGATCAGACTCTCCTTCACTGCAAACACGGAATCGCCGTCGAGATGCTTGGAATCGGCATCGAAGATCTGGGAGATCAGGCTCTGATAGCCGTCCTTTGCGATCATGAAGTGGATATGTCCCGGACGCCACGGATGGTGGCCCATGTAATTTAGCAGTTCGCCGGCTGCACCGTCATACGGTATCGGATACGGCACCGGCCGGACAGCGACAAATTCGTATTCGCCATTGCGATCGGTGAGAAAGCGGCCTCGCAGATTGTAGTCGGGCTGATCGGGATCCTGCTGTTCGTAAAGGCCGTTTGGCGCATCTTCCCAGACGTCGATCGTAACGCCTTCGATTCCGTTGCCTTTCGTATCAAGCACGCGACCGCGTACTCGCACGGTCTCTGCATCGTCGAAGCTCTTCTGGATGATCGACGCCCCCTTCGGCAACACCGGGGGATTTTCACGATAGAAGGGTCCGAGGACCGTGGACTCGCTCTCCCCGTCGGTCACCTTGTGATCGAGCATGTCGACGAGTACTTCCAGCCCGAGAATATCCGTAAGGAGGATGAACTCATTGCGGGCATCGCTGGAGATGTTACCTGCGCGCCGCATGAACTCGCAAGCTGCGAGCCATTCGGCAAGGGTCAGATTGACCTCCTTGGCGAAGCTGTGCAGATGGGTAATGAGAGCCGTCATAATCTCGCGATTGCGTGTCGGAATGTCGGGCGACATCGCCCTAGTCACGGCGTCGGTGATGTTATCGATCGAAACGTTCCTCATGAGATCCTCCCTCGATATGTTTTGATAAGGTTCGCCCGGCGATTGGGGGCCGTCGGATGGCAAGTTCAGAGCCCACTATAGCGGAAGTGTCGAAATAGCTCGATAAGGCTAGGGGTATTGCACGATACCCGTCGAGGTGCGCACTCCAAGACTAAGGTTCGGTGGTACCGAACCATATCGAAAGCCTGCCCCTCGATGCCGGATCTGTTGCGCAAAGCACACCGCGCGCGAAATCAATTCAACAATGTAATGCGACAGACGAATGCCCGTTCGCATTGCCGACAACCTTCGCCCACTATCTGGTCTTAGCAAGCGAAATTGGTGCTCGTTAGCGCCGATAGCTTTCCACAAAAAGAAAAAACTGTTACACTTCAAAAGGCGCAAGATTGAAGCGGCTGAAAAGCCGTCGCGCTGCAGGGCGGGCGGATGGTTTCTGGATGGCGCTGAAAGCGTTGGTTATTGCCGTCTCGGTTTGACGCCCTCTCGTATCGAGGTCTGGAGAGAGGCGATGACGAAACGAATGGGACCACCGGGCAACGAGTTTCGCGACGTTCCGGCGTGGGACCTCATTCGGGCGTTTCTTTTGCTCAGCCGGTATGGTGATTATCAGGCCGCGGCCGAGATCGAGCGGGTCGACGATTCCACGTTACGCCGTCGCATTCGGGCGCTGGAATTGCACTTCGGTCGAACGCTTTTCGTTCGCAACGAAGGACGCTGGGCGGTCGCGCCGGATCTAGAGGGACTGCTGCACTCCGCCTTGCGCATGCATGAAGCGGCGCGCAGCTTTACTAAGGATCCTCATGAGAGCGGTGGCATCGTCCGGATCTCGACACTCGATCTTTTCGCGCAGCGCTTTAGCCAGGTGTTTGTGGCGCTATGTGATCGGCATCCCCGCATCCAGCTCAACATCACCACCGAGTCTTACTTTGTCAATCTCGAGCAAGAGCAGATTGACATCGCCATTCGTTTGGCGCGGCCGGTTCGCGATAGCGGTACGCTGAAAATCCGTAAGATCGGCGATATCCATGTGAACGCCTTTGCCAGTCCAGAGTACCTCAATCAACGTGACGGAGAGGCTCGCAATCCGAATTTTTCGGATCACCGGCTACTGACGATGAATACGCAATTCTCACATATCGATCACGAATTCCCCTATGCCGACCTTGACTCGGAAATGCTGGGAATTCGCGGTCACCCCGTGGCGTCCGCCGACAGCTTTCAGGTGCTCAGACAACTATGTGAGCTTGGGCTTGGCGTTGCGATACTGCCGACTCGGTACGCCGGAGAATCCTCCGCACTGGAGATCGTCCACCGGGACCGGCCAAATGTAGTCACCGAACTCTGGCTGGTTAGCCGTTTCGATTTGCGAGCGGGTTGGCAGCGTGATCTCGCAGCTATGTTGCAGAGCGATCTGAGCAAGTGGTCGCATTGAACTGACATGCCAACCGACCCAGGCCGCAAGAGGCGAGTGCTGGATGTCCGTTACGGCTATCCCATGGGGGGAAGAGTCTGCTCGCCATCGCCGTCGAATGGCTAATCGCCTTAGAATCTGCGCGATCAGCGCCGCGCGGTTGCTCATCAAAATCGACGTGCGAATCGTTGGCTCGTCGAGAGCAATGTGGCGGATGCCATTTGGGCTGGCCAAGCGTCCGCCAAGATTTGACCGAGATTGCGGCGAAGAAGGGCTACAAGTCGATAATTCCCGACTCGCAGCCTGCTCATGAGAAACGCACGCGCAGTTTCTTGCTCATGGCTCGGGTGCAACAAGCCAATATCCACCCTTCTGCCTCATCATCCTTATCGAGAACGGAATTTTCGAGGCGCTCAACCTCGCCCTCGATCAGGCGACACATGCACGAAGCACATTCCCCGACCCTGCAGGAATGCGGCGCCGGAAGTCCGGACGCCAGCATGGCTGACAATAGTGATTGCCCTTCCTTTACAGCCACGTGGCGGAGTCCTCCCTTGAATTCGACCGCCATCAGAGCCTCTTGATCGGCATCGGCGGAGGGCTCCGCATGCTCGGCGAGATTGCCGAAATCTTCCCGGTACATACGATCCGGATCGAAGCCGGCCTGTTGTAGCGTGGCCTGGATAGCCTGCATGAACATTTCAGGCCCGCACAGATAGACGTCGGCGTCCCCAAATTTGTCCGCAGCGGAGCGCAAGACCTCGACGGTCGGAAGGCCTTCCTCCTGATCGATCCAAAATTTGATCTGGAATCGATCTTTGAAGTCCTTTTCCAGGACCTTCAACTCCTCGACCAGCATGATCGTGCCGCGGTCGCGGTTGGCGTAGAACAATGACACTTTCGGCACGCCCTCGACTAACGCCTGACGCGCCAGGGCGTAGATCGGGGCAATTCCGCTGCCGCCAGCAAACAGCAGAAGCGGCCGGTTCAGACGAGCCAGGGTAAATCGGCCAGCCGGGGGCAGCACACGTATCTCCCCTCCCGTCTTGGCGTTGTCGCAGATCCAGTTCGATACCACTCCACCCGATACCCGCCGCACCAGCACACTGATCGGCTCGTCGGCTCTTGGCTCGCTGGTGATGGAATAACAACGCCAATGCTCATTTCCATCGACGGTGGCGGCAAGCGTCAGATATTGACCGGGGACAAACTGGAAGTTTTGCGTTTCGCTCCCGCCCGCGTTCAAGCTCAACAGAACGGCGTCTCGGCCGCTGGGGGAGACGTTCACGATCTTTAAGGTCCGTGGCTTTTTCATCTTCAGCAGTCTCAGAGGAAGAACGAGTTATTGCCCTGCGGCCGGTCACAATCGATCAGATTGACCTGCTTGAGAACGATCCGCAGCCGATCGCCGTCGCGCCGAAGCACGAAGCCGTTCCAGCCAGACACCACGCGGCTGAAGCCATTGCGGAATTCGGCCAATGTGAAATTGTACCGCGCCCGCCATTCCCCCTTGCGCTCTGGCGAGGACCACACCTCCAACCCACTCAATTGACGTGAGGTCCGCGAGGCGGGGTACTGCGAATAGGCGTATCCCGTTTCCAATCGCGCCGCACGATCAAGAAGCCGCCGACGATCATGAAACTCGAGCGTCACGACCTTTCGTGGATCAGGAGCAGGACTAGCCGAAGGAATCCAGTAAGCGCACTCGTCTGCATAAATATCAAGCCACGGCTGGAAGGCCTTCTGGTCGAGAAGACGCGCCTCAACCGCCAGAAGTGCCGAGACCCGATGCCATGCAGCGGTGTTCAGTTCCGCGTTTGGACGAACGACGGAGGCATTCAGGTCGTTAGATACATCCATCAACCATGCATAATATGAGTCGACGACATAGAGGGATGGAGGATTGAACTTATATACCTTTCCCTCGGACTGGGCCGCATTCATTTTGCTTGATTCCCCTTGACGACGCGGAGGGTAGGTTCTGCCTTCATCAAGCGCTTCCATTGGGCGTAGTAGTTGCGCATGTGAATCTCGGACGTGACCGGTCCCCTCATCGTTCCGTTCTCTCCGGGCACATCTTTTCCTGTTTCGAAATGCCTGCTGATATCCACCCACTCGTCTTCTGGACTGTTCAGAAGGCCACGATGGCATTCCTCGAAATTGTCCGCGTCATCCATTTCGCCCAGGATAGGAAAATCCTCCTGCGTACGCAGACGTATCGTGTTCAGGTCGTCATCGGAATCGCGACGTCTCGTGGCATGGAAATATACGAACGTCTTGTCGACGCGGACCGGCTGAACCACCTGGATCTGATTGCCGATGAACAGCAGATTGGGGAAGATATTCAGATTCATCCCCGCCCCGACCGCGCGCTCAAGAGTGGCCTTTGCATTGTCGGGGCCGACCGACTTGAGAACATTTTCCTCGAAGGGTTCCCGGCCCGGCTGTGGACGCTGCTGATCCCAGCCACTGACCGCAAACATATCCGGGCGCTGGTCGATAATGGTGTGACCATTGTCGAGGGCATAGAGTGTCATCGCCGATTTGTCGGCTTCCGCGAAATACGACATGTCGCCACCGCCGTAACGCTCTTGGGTCATGACCAGTAGCGACTGATGCGAGAACGGGACGTGATAGCCGTCACCGGCATTGTCGTAGATCATCTTCCAATTGGCATTGACTTGGAAGCGCTGTGCGCCCGACACAACGACATTGTCCGCACCGCCTTGATGAGCAAACCAATCGTCGATGTAAGGGATTGCGTTGCCGAGATGGTCTTTCAGCGGCTGCGGGTCCGGATTCAGGGTAGCAAACACCAAACCGTTATAAATCTCCACCCGTGCCGGCCGCGCGAGATCCATATCGCGTGATTTGAACATGGGACCGTAAGCATTCTTCCCGGGAATGCCAAACAACCGCCCCTTCGAATCGTAACGCCAACCGTGATAGGGGCAGGTAAAGATCGAAGCACTGCCCTGAAACTCGCGGCAGATGACGGCGCCGCGGTGTGAGCAACGGTTGGACAAGATGTTAATCTTGCCATCTTCATCGCGGACGGCGAAGACTTCGCGCGTCCCGATCCAGGCTTGGCGATAGTCGCCCGATTGGGGAAGTTCACTCTCGTGAAGCACATAGACCCAATTCCCAGCGAAGATGTTATCCATCTCGCGAGAAAAAATATCAGGATCAATGTAGATCGACCGATGGACGCGTTCTTCCTGGATAATCCAGTCCCAACTCGCCTTGGACGTTTTTAGCTTCGTAACCGAGTTCATGACTACCTCATCAGTTCATTGACTGAACCATGGCGGGACGGCCAACAATCCTTTCAGCCTACGGGCACAGCCAGCTTAATGTGGCGCGCCCTCACCGATCAGAAGCCGTCGCCCGAGGGCGAGCACCGGCTCCCGGCTTAGCGGCTGTTCCGCCTCGTGTTCGATGACCCGCCATGTATCGTCATCGAACTGCGAGCGGTGGTGATGCATGAAACATCCACGCAAAAGTGCATTATCGGCTTCGGGATGCCCCTGCACTCCGAGAAAGCGTCCCTGCGTCAGGAAAACCTCGTGAGAAATGGTGTCCGAGGAAGCCATTTGAATGCTATCCGGCGGCAAATCGACCACGCATTCGCCATGGCTTTGGACGAGAATGGCCGGCTTGGAAGCTTCCGGCCAACGCCGGGCGGCAGCCGTCCATTTCAACCGATCGACGCCGAGTTTGAAGACGCCGCTGGGATTGCGCCCTACTTTCCCGCCCAACGCGGCGGCAAGACTTTGAGCGCCGAAGCAAATCCCCACCATCGGCGATGAGGACTTGTCTCGCACGCCGCGGATAAGTGCCAGGAGACTCCTTACGAACGGCGTCTCGGCGTCGTCGATAACGGACTTGGCGCTGCCGGAAATGACGTAACCATCGTAGCGGCCAACAGCGGCGAGGAAATCGTCATCATTCGGCGTTAGAATGTCCCAATGGTCCTCTGGACCGAAAGCCTGCATGATCCCGCACTTCATTCGCTCAAACTCAGCCGTTGGCGGCTCATCCCCCAAACACCAGATCAGCACGAACTTTCTCATCATTGGTCCTTACAGCAGTTCGAAATATTCGCGGTGTTCCCAGGCAGTGACACCCTTTCCGGTATCGAACGCACCCTCAGCGGCGATAAAGCGACTCCATTCGGATCGGCGCAATGTCAGCCAATACTTCATGAATATCTCGCCGAAAGCCTCGCGGAACAGGCTGGAGTCCTGCAGCGCGTCCAACGCGGCGGACAGGCTGGACGGAAGCATCGGCAGATCCGCCAGATAGGGGTCTTCCTGTAGCGGTCCCGGGTCCAGGCGCCGTTTGATACCATCCAAGCCACTATAGATCTGGGACGCCAGATAGAGATACGGATTGGCCGCAGGTTCGCCTACCCGATTTTCGATACGACTTGCCGAGTCACCCGGATTTGAGATCACCCGCAGCATCGCCGCTCTGTTGTCGATCGCCCAGCTCAAACGGTCGGGCGCAAGCGAGTTGGCTCGACGGCGGCGATAGCCGTTGATAGTCGGCGTGGTAAAGCTGGATGCCGCGGCGGCGTTGGCCAGCAGACCGCCGGCCCAGGCGCGGCCGATATCCGAAAGCGGCTTTCCGGCTTCAGGCACGAACAGGTTGCTCCCGCTGCGTACGTCCGAAAGCGACTGATGAAGATGCCACCCCGAAGGGAACGCTTCCGGCAGACCCGGCCAGCACATGAAACTCGCCAGATGGCCGCTGCGCCGAGCGATCTGTTTGACCGCACTGCGGAACAGAATCATCGTGTCTGCGAAGTCGACGCCCTGCGTGACGTCGAAGGTGATTTCGAATTGACCAGGCGCCCACTCGTCCTCAATGCTGCGCAACGGCAGACCCAGGGCGAGCAGATGGCGACGGATCTCCGCGAAAACATATTCGACTTCGTCGAGGTGATTTTCGGAGAGATAGGAATAGCCCTTGTTGATGAAGCTGACCTGCGGCGGCTCGGACGGCGTGCCGGGAGCTCCAAGCTTGCCGGGCTCCAACGACGGATCGATGATGCGCGTCAGATAAAACTCAACTTCCAATCCCGCATTGATCTTGTAACCAAGGGCGGAAAGGTCCGCGACCGCCTGCTTGAGCAACCGACGAGGGCTGAGCGGAAAAGGCGCGCCGCTACGCAAATACAAATCCGCGAGCAGCCAGCCCGTGCGATCGGCCCACGGCAGGACCTTGAACGTGGTCGGATCGGGCACCATGACGATGTTGCCGACGCCAGCCATTTCGGTACCGGAGAACATGTTCTTGCCGAACGGGTTCTCGAACAACGCATTGGCGGTATCAAAGAGGAACGGCCCGTTCGTGATCTCGGAGCCGCTGGAAAACGCTGCCTTCAGGGCATCGACCGTCAGGCTCTTGCCGCGCAACAATCCGTACTGGTCGGGCCAGGACAGACGGACCATCTGTATGTTTTCCTTTTCGAGACGCGCTAGGACCTCCTCCGCTGCCTTCTTTTGAGCGTCTGACCATAGGCCATGTTTCTCGACAAACCTCATCTGACAATCCCCCCCCTCACGAGCTTGATTTTGAAAAATATTTCCATCGATCTTCTCGCAAGAGCCATCCGGACGATCAACGACTTTTCTTGCGGAAGCCGTTCGCACAATTGCGACAGGCGTAAGACATGCGCTCCCCGTCCGCAGCAGTCGTCGCGGTCCGCGAGTGGGAGCAAATCGCGCGAAGTGCAACGCCCATGGACCTGCAACGGGACCAAACCGTGCGCACCGGAGTGTACGACACCTTGAATGCCGCACTGGCTCAGGTCGATCTTATTGCCGGCCCGACCACTACGTGTCTTCCGGTTGCCGATGCCGAACGCGGCAAGACCGTTGGGCCAAGCCAGGTGAACGGGGTGTCGATCAATCCGTTGATCGGATTTTGCCCAACCTATTTGACGAATTTCAGCGACAGCCCTTCCGCCTCGCTTCCGGCCGGTCTGGCTGACGGGCTACCAGTGGGGCTTATGCTGATCGGCCGGCATCAGGATGATCTCACCCTGCTGTCCGCCTGCTCTGCCTTAGAGTCGAGAACTCACTTTGGCGTTTCCGTTAGTATTCGACAACCAAAAATTGTCTCAATATACCGCACTATCTGGTCCATCAGAAACTTTGGGACGATGGCGTTGATCACATGAATGATACGAATTTTGCCGGCCTGCCCGTCGGGGGCCGACGCTTAACCGTTGTCTTCAATCAGCTTCAACACGCAGTCGCCGCCGCAGACTACGGAAGTTTTCGGCAAGCCGCCCACGCGTTGTCGATAAAGCAGTCGACACTCAGTCGTTCTGTCCAGCTACTTGAGCACTCGATTGGCGTCGTCATCTTCGAGCGGTCAAGCGGTGGCGTTCGTGCAACGCCGGCAGGTCGTCACTTCCTGCGCATGACACGCTCGATACTTGAACAGATCGAGGCGCTGATCGCATCAACAAGAGCGCACGGATCTGGCGAAGCAGGCCGTCTCGTCATCGGGTTCTGTACTTCGCTGACGGCAGGCAATCTGCGTGCGACATTGCTCGACTTCAAGAAGCTGTTTCCAAAGGTCGAACTCGTGACTGTGGAGAGATCGAGAACGCGGCTCGCAACCGCGCTCCGCAACGGCGTCGCCGACGTGAGCATCATAACCGGCGACCCGCAACCCCTCGACAGCAAAGCCACTCCACTCTGGAGTGAACGTATTCTCGTAGTTCTGCCCAGCGACCATCCGTTGGCTGTACGCGAAGTCATCTATTGGACGGATCTACGGGATCAGACTGTTCTGCTCAGTCATTATGACCCGGGACGCGAGCTTGAGGATCTTCTGAACGCAAAGCTCATCTCTCCCGAACACCGTCCCCGGATCGAGCGCCATGACGTGAGCCGCGGCGTCATTAAGAGCTTGATCGCTGTCGGGTTCGGAATCAGTCTTGTGCTGGAATCCGATATCGGGGCCAACTTTTCTGGCTTGGTCTATCGGGAGTTGCGCGACGGGACGGGGCCGAGCCGCATCGGGTTTTCAGCGGTCTGGCGGGCCGACAACAAGAACCCCGCTCTCCAAAACCTCCTCAAATTGCTTGCCGAGCGCTATCACCTCGGTCCGGTGGCCCCGTGAGACGCTCGTCGTGATCTTGCAAAGACGCGGTCCGTCGCCATGCAGCGCGCCAGCATGGGTGCGATCAGCTTCGCCGGATCATGCGCAGCCTGGCCGCTCTCGCGCGCGAGGATTTCGGCGTAGGTGACGAGATCACGGTGAACGCTTGCTGGCAGTTCATGTGTGACCTTGACCGGTCTGTCGTTCTCGATGGTGCCAAGTTTGAGCTTCGCCATTTCTCATCCTCGATAGGGCTCAAGTACAAGATCGCGGTTGACAATTACCCTGACGGGAAATCCCGGCCGAATGGTCAACGTGGGCTGAATGTTCAGATTGCGGCGTACCACCTGCTGACCGGTCTGAGTGAGGGAATCCCCTCCCCCACGGCGCAGCGCCCGGATGATGTCGCTGTCGTTTCCACTGGAACCCAATTCGGTCCCAACGCCAAGCAACGTCGAAAGAGCCGCGGCTTTGACCAGCTCAAGCCAGTGATTATCAACCTCGTCTTCAAGACCGGCATGGCCTGCGGTATCGGCGCCCGGTTGGCGTTCGAGCACGATGGAACGCCCGTTGGGCATGATGAGCCGCGTCCAGACCAGGAGCACGCGCGACTGCCCGAACGCAATCTGGCTATCGTAGCTGCCGATCAATCGCGCCCCCTGCGGGATAAGGTGAGTTCGTCCCGTCGGAGTATCGTACACATTTTCGGTTACCTGCGCGGTGATTTGGCCCGGCAGATCCGAGCGAATTCCAGTAATAAGAGCGGCAGGAATGATCGTGCCGGCTTGGACCACGAAGGGCGAGGCTGGCTTCATCAGACGGTCAGGATTAGTGGTGCGTCGATCGACCGATGCGTTGACGAACGCGAGTTTGCGATCCTGACCGTTTTGGGCAAATGCGTCGTCAGTTGAAGTGGCCGCCGTTGGCGACGCCCCGGCTGACTGCGCTTGGCCAGGCGATGGTCGGGTAACGGTGGCGGCAAACAATTTGCTAATACGAGCAGCTTCGCTTTCCTGGCTTGTGCGTTGCTGCTCGGCATCGACCGCAAGCGGGCCCGTTTGGTTCTGTGCTGCCACAATCGGACGGCCAAGATCGCCTGGCAAAGGCGGCCCTAGTCGCGGCACGTCCGGCGGAATTGAGCTGTAGTCCTTGGGCAAGCTGGCTAGCTTGTCCGCCACTTTGTGGTGATCGGTTGAGTAGAGTTCGTCCGAGGCAGGCGTTCGCTTCTCGCGTGTTTGCAGCGCCAGGAAAGCGGCAGCGGAGATAAAGGTCAGCAATAGTGCTGTGCCCCCAATCAGCGCCTTGCGTGAGAGTCGCGTGACGTGCGGGCGCTCCGGCCGCAACCGAAAAGAACTCGCCGTCTCTGCCTCGGGTACCGGCCTAACGCCCGCCCCGTTGGTGACCTCCTGTTCGGAATTGCTCATCAAGATCTCCCGTCGGTTCTGATGATGCGGACCTTTTGCTGGTCCTCGCCCCCCAACCGCAGTTCGGCGGCTGCGAACAACCGATCGACAATCAGGACGTTGCCGAACGCCCGGTAGTTGACGAGACCCGTATTGCCGTCGGAGCTGATGACAAACAGCGGGGGCATTTCGCCTTGCCCGATGCCGGGCGAGAATTCGATGTAGACCTTGCGGCCGTCGTCATAGACGCTGACGGGGCGCCAGGGAGGATTGTCGCCCTCAAAGGCGTATCGATAGCGCCGTTGGGCAGGCTCCGGAATAAAGGGCTTGGGCGGCAGCGCGCGACCGCGCGCGGCTCGGTCTTCTGGGTAGAACCAGGAGACCGATGGCATGTAGGATTTTTCGCGCGAGCGCAGCTCGATCAGGTAGGTCCGCCGATCCGTGTTGAGAACGAGATTGGTCTCGATGGCGGCCCGTGTCGGCTTGACCATGATATGGACCCGCCGGGTGTCTCCACTGCCGCTCTCGGTATCTCCGACCACCCAGCGCACCGTATCGCCCGCGGATACGGGTCCGGATCCGATCAATTGCTCACCTGGCTCCAGGGCAATGTCCGTGATCTGTCCGGGCGCCGCATAGATTTGATAGAGCGCGCCTGGGCTATATGGAAACACCTGCACGGCGTTGAAATACCCTGCCTTCCGTGGCTGAACGCGAGCCGCGTCATTGGCGCTTTCGATCCGTTCAATTGGCGCCTCTGCCTCCTTCTCCTTGCCACCTCGCGCCGGCGTCCAGGCAGGCGGCACGTGAAGAGAGCGCGGCCGATCGTCCGCAAGCGCCGGCTGAGCGGGAAGCGGCGGGATTTCGTCGTCATAGCTGATCTGCGGAGGCTTGAATGTGGTGCACCCGGCAAGGGCATAGGCGCATATCAGCAGAGCCGGAAACCCTTTCGCAATTTTGAGTCGCTGCAAACGGTGATTTCTCAGCGTCAATGTCAAAACTCCTTCGACCAGTTGATCGCGTTGATGTAGATGCCAAGGGGATTTTTGCGCAGCCGATCGATGTCGCGCGGTGGTTCCACCACGATCGAGAGAATCGCGCTCCACCGCTCGGTGGCGCCGAGCTGACCATTCTCGTAACGCCGTTCGATCCAGGCGATGCGAAAGGTGTCGGGCGAGGCCCTGATCACACTGGATACCTCGACAGCGACCTGGATCTTCCCAACTTTTGTAAACGGGTCGTTATTGCGGGCGTAATCGTTCAGCGCGACTGCGCCGCGATCAGTTGTGAAGTCATACGCGCGGAGCCAATCCTCTCGCAGCACGATCGCGTCCATGGGCAGGCCGCGGACATGTTCGATGAAGCGGGCGAGGTGGAAAGCGATTTGAGGGTCGGTTGTCTTGTGGGTCGAATTTGCCGGCGCGACCGCTCTCGTCTCACCAAGACGATCAACTTCGACGACCCACGGGGTGATGGATCCCTGTGCCGACTGCCAGACGAGAGCAGCGGCAAAGCCCGTTGAGAGAAGCAAGCAACCAAAGGCCATCAAACGCCAATTCCTGGCCTGAACACGCGCCGAGCCGATCCGGTCATCCCAAACCTGAGCGGCTCTTTGGTAAGGCGTAACCGGCTGAGGTGTGCGGCCATAGTGAACGGCCGATCGTTTGAACATGCTTTACCTCGACATAGAAGAGAACGGACGTGGTTGGGTTTTGGTACGTTTGAACAGCTCTGAGAGGTGGAGCGATGGTGCTGATCTCAGCGCTCAGGATTCTTGAGATCAACGGAGGCCCCGCCTCCGCCGTGATCCCCAGACCGCAACGCCTGCGCGGTTGCCGAGACACCATGACTGACCGTCTGTGCACGTTTCATGCGACGAACCCAGGCGGGTGCCCTTGCGGAAGAAGCATCCGCGCCGCCAGCGTCATCGCCAGCGGCACTTGATCTGCCAAAGCGGGCGGCCAGCGATCGCAGGGGACTCGCTGCAGTGGCGCCCATCTCGCCGGCCTGCGCTCCCGTCCGAAACGTGGATGCCGCGCCGCCTACGAGCGCGCTGCCTCCCCTCGCCACTCCTCCAACCATGCTGCCGGCAAGAGCAGCGCCGCCTGCTGCGAGTGCTGCCCCGGCAGCAACCACGCCACCTGCGGCCATCGTGGTTCCAACTGCTGCACCGGCGCCAAGTTGCGGCCCGCCAGAGACAATACCGTTGGCAATCCCCGGCCCGAAAATACCGAGGCCCAGCAACGAGAGCGCCGCGAGCACCAGCGCCATCGCGCTTTCGATCGTCGGCTGGTTGCCGCCAAACCCCGCGGTGAACTGGGAGAACAAAGTCGACCCGACGCCAACAATGACCGCCAGCACAAGGATCTTGACGCCGGACGAGATCACATTTCCCAAGACCCGCTCGGCGGCGAAGGCCGTCTTTCCAAACAAGCCAAAGGGAATCAGAACGAAGCCAGCCAGGGTGGTCAGCTTGAACTCAATCAGGGTGATAAAGAGCTGGATGGCGAGGATGAAGAACGTCAGCAACACAACGATCCAGGCAAACAGCAGCACCACGATCTGTACGAAGTTCTCGAAGAAGCTGACGTAACCCATCAGGCCGGAGATCGATTCAAGAATCGGCCGTCCGGCATCTAAGCCGACCTGGGCGATGCGCCCGGGCCTCAGAAAATCAGCCGATGACAAGCCGGTGCCTGAAGCCTTCAATCCCAGGCCGGCAAAACTCTCGAAGACGATGCGCGCGAGGCTATTCCAATTACCGATAAGGAACGCAAAGACGCCGACAAACAGGATCTTCTTGATGAGGCGGGCAATGATTTCGTCATCAGAACCCCAGGCCCAGAACAGGCCAGCGAGCGTGATGTCGATCACCACAAGCGTGGACGCGAGATACCCGACCTCACCGCCAACCAGACCGAACCCGGAGTCGATGTAACGGGTGAACGTTTCCAGGAACTGGTCGATGATGCCCGTACCGCCCATTTATCGCTCCGTCGCTTGAGGCGCCGGAAACAAACCGGATGGCAACCGGCTCTGATCCTTGACGGTCGCAGACGGCGTCGCGTCTGGATCTGGTCGGGCGGGATTTCTGTTCTGGCCAAGGAATTGGCGACGCTGTTCCGCCCAGACCTTGCGGCATTCGGTAAGTTTGTCTCTTTGCTCGTAGCCAATTGAGCGACATCGTTCGAGCTCGGCCGCTACGGGATTAGGCTCTCCGGCGACCGAAGTGGCAGGCTGAGGCTGGTTGTCGTCGTTGCGCAGGTGGATTGTGCAGGTAGCAGCGAGCACGACGGCCACGACTGTTGCGCTGAGAGACAGCGTCTTAAACGCGTTGAAATCGCTCATTGATGAAACATCTGCACTGTTGTGGGCTGGTAACCTCGGCTCTGCGTCAGGAAACGCCGTAGTTGCTCCCTGCCTTGATCCTGAGCGGCGGTTCGCTGGGCCGATTCCAGGCTATGAGCGCGCCCTTGGGCGGCAACTGTGGCCGTGAGGTCGGCAAGCTGTTGCGCCTGCAGCGCGAGAAGCTGATTGCCGGCCTGGCTCGCCTGCAGCGCTCCAGTTGCCCCCTGGCTCGCACCAACAAGCGCCGACATTTCGGTGCGGTGGTTGTCGAGATTGCCTACCACCGTGGCCTGAACCCGCATGACATCTTGAAAGCTCGCAACCGAGTTTTGCCAACGAACTTGCGCGTTGGCGATCAGCGCCTGGTCTGCGACGTTTGAAGATGCCGGCGCGTACGTGGTAGAGAACGCGCGATCGATTTGCTGGATGTCGAAAGAGATGCGCTGGGCCTGGGCGAGCAATTGCTGCGTGCGCTGGATCGACTGCTCCAACTGCTGCAGCGACGAGTACGGCAAGCTCACGAGATTTTTGGCCTGATTGACCAACATCTGCGCCTGGTTCTGAAGCGATACGATCTGGTTGTTGATCTGCTGCAAGGTTCGAGCGGCGGTCAGCACGTTTTGCGCGTAGTTGTTGGGATCAAACACGACCAACTGTGCGGAAGCCGGATTGACGCCGGCAAGCGCGGCAAGCGCGATCACGCTGGCGGCAGCAACGCGTTGGAAGCGGTTCATTTGGATGCCTCCAATTCAGCGAGATGCGGAATGAGATCCGTCGCCCAGGCCACTTCGCGAGCTCTAAGCCAGCCGGTTACAAAATCGTCGTGGCCGCGCTCGGCCAGGATCTGCTCGATCAGCGTCTGATCGGCCTTGGAGGAAGCAGCGGTAAAGGCAAGCGCGACTTCGCCAAGCCCGAGTTCGAACAGGCGATTGCCGCGGCGGGACTGGCAGTAGTAGTCTCGCTTGGGAATTGCCCGCGCCAGGATCTCGATCTGCCGGTCATTGAGCCCAAAGCGGCGGTAGATCGTCATGATCTGCGGCTCGATGGCGCGATCGTTGGGCAGCAGGATCCGGGTCGGGCAGCTTTCGATGATGGCCGGCGCGATCTCTGAGCCATCGATATCGGCCAGTGATTGGGTCGCAAAAACAACCGACGCATTCTTCTTGCGAAGCGTCTTCAGCCATTCACGGAGCTTGCCGGCAAAGTCCGCATCATCCAGCGCGAGCCAACCCTCGTCGATAATAAGCAGCGTTGGACGCCCGTCGAAGCGGTTTTCGATTCGGTGGAACAGATAGGACAGGACAGCCGGCGCAACTGCGGTTCCGATCAGCCCGTCAGTCTCAAAGATCTGGACCGATGAGGACCCGAGGGCCTCATGCTCGGCATCGAGCAACCGGTCATAAGGACCACCGAGACAATAGGGCTGGAGCGCTCGCTTCAAAACATTCGATTGGAGAAGGACCGAGAGGCCGGTGAGAGTCCGCTCCGCGCGAGGGGCCGATGCCAGCGAGGTCAGCGCCGTCCAGACATGGTCCTTGGTCTCCGGGGTGACATCGATTTTTTCGCGGGACAGAATCGAGGCGACCCATTCCGCAGCCCAGCCGCGCTCGGCGACATCATCGATGTCAGCCAGCGGCTGCAGGGACACGAACTCCTCTGTTTCGCCCGCGACCGCGCCACCGAGGTCATGCCAGTCTCCGCCCATGGCGAGCGCTGCCGCCCGCATCGACCGGCCGAAATCGAAGGCGAAGACCTGTGCGTCCGGATAGCGGCGGAACTGCAGGGCCATCAACGCCAGGAGCACCGACTTGCCGGCGCCGGTCGGGCCAACAACCAGGGTATGCCCGACATCGCCAACATGGAGCGAGAACCGAAACGGCGTCGACCCTTCCGTCCTGGCGAAGAACAGCGGCGGCGCCTTAAGGTGATGGTCCCTCACCTCCCCCGCCCACACCGCCGACAAGGGGATCATATGGGCGAGATTGAGAGTCGAGATCGGGGGCTGGCGGACATTGGCGTAAACGTGCCCCGGCAGACTGCCGAGCCAGGCTTCGACCGCATTCACGGTCTCGATCATGCAGGTGAAATCGCGTCCCTGGATGACCTTATCCACGAGGCGGAGCTTTTCGTCGGCGGCTCGGGGATCACCGTCCCAGACGGTAACTGCCGCGGTAACAAAGGCTTCTCCGATTTGATCGGTGCCAAGTTCCTGCAGCGCCGCATCGGCATCGATCGCCTTGTTATTCGCGTCGGTGTCGAGGAGAGCCGATGCCTCGTTTGTCATCACCTCCTTCAGGATCGCAGTGATTGACTTGCGCTTGGCAAACCATTGGCGCCGGATCCTTGTCGCGAGCTTCACGGCGTCGATCCGGTCGAGCATCAACGCCCGGGTCGACCAGCGATAGGGAAATGCCAGACGGTTCAGGTCATCCAGAATCCCGGGTACCGTCGCGGTCGGAAATCCAACGACTGTCAACACCCGCAGATGGGCCGTTCCTAACATCGGCTCAAGACCGCCGGTCAGCGGCTGATCGGCAAGCAGCGCGTCGAGATACATGGGTACTTCCGGGACGCGCACCCGGTGGCGCCTCGTCGAGATCGTTGAGTGCAGATACGTCAGCGTCTCCTGATCATCGAGCCAGCCACATTCCGGCATAAAACCCTCCATGAGCTGCAGGACACGGTCGGACCGATCGACAAAGCCGGCCAGCGCTTCTTGCGCGTCCGCACCGACGGCCCGGTTGCTACCCTCGTAAAGGAGCCGCTCGGCCAAAGCCGCCCTTTCGGCAGGCGGCAGATAAACCAAAGTAAGGTAGTAGCTGGACTCGTAATGGGCGCAGGCCTCCTCGAACTGCGCCCTTCGCTCGGCGTCGACCAAGGCCGATGCCGCATCGGGGAACGTGTTCGGAGGATAGGCCCCCGCGGCGTGGCGTTGTGCCTCGACAAACAAGGCCCAGCCAGATCCAAGGCGACGCAAGGCATTGTTCAGGCGCCCGACGACAGCAACGAGTTCGGCCGGAACGGCGCTATCGAGGTCCGGCCCTCGAAATTTTGCCGTTCGCTGAAACGAGCCATCCTTGTTCAGGACAATGCCCTCGTCGACAAGGGCGGCCCACGGCAGGAAGTCCGCCAGGCGCGCATTCGAGGAACGATACTCGGCAAGATTCATCATGGGAGAACTCACAGGGATAGGTGACTGGGTATACGAACGTGCCGGCGCGTAACTTCCACGAACTCCGGATCGCGTTTCGCAGCCCATACGGCCATCATGTGCCCGATGAACCAGAGTAGAAGACCGGCGAGCCAAAGCCGCAGACCTAGACCAAGTGCGGCTGCCAAGGTGCCGTTTAAGATGGCAACGGCCCGCGGTGCGCCACCCATCAGGATCGGCTCGGTCAAGGCGCGATGCACGGGCGCAACAAACCCTGGGACTTGCTCGTCCATCAGATCACAACGCCGCCGCCGAACGAGAAGAAGGACAGGAAGAAGCTCGATGCGGCGAACGCAATCGACAGACCAAAAACGATCTGGACTAGCCGGCGAAAGCCGCCCGACGCGTCGCCGAAAGCCAGCGACAGTCCGGTCACGATGATGATGATGACAGCGACAATCTTGGCGACGGGGCCCTCGACCGACTGCAGTATCTGATTGAGCGGTTGCTCCCACGGCATATTCGAGCCTGCAGACCACGCCGGGGCGGAGGTCAGGCAGAAGACGGCAATTGTTGCGGTCGAAACGGCCCTTCGGCCGGCAGGTGATGGGCAGCTCATCACTTGTCTCCTATTGCTGAGAGGCTGTAGTCGCCCGATGCCCCGAGCCCGGCGACGTGAGCAAGTTCGGAAAGACGGCGATCGGCACCACGGCCAGTAAGAACGGCTATGACGTTCACGGTCTCGGCGATCAGGGCGCGCGGCACCGTAACGACAGCCTCCTGGATGAGCTGCTCAAGCCGGCGCAAGGCTCCGAGCGCGCTGCCTGCGTGGATGGTACCGATCCCCCCGGGATGGCCCGTGCCCCACGCCTTGAGCAGGTCGAGAGCTTCAGCGCCGCGCACTTCACCGATCGGAATGCGATCGGGACGCAAGCGAAGGGATGAGCGAACGAGATCGGAAAGTGAAACAACGCCATCCCTGGTGCGGAGAGACACAAGGTTTGGCGCTTTGCATTGGAGCTCTCTTGTGTCTTCGATCAGGACGACGCGGTCGGAGGTTTTCGCGATCTCGGCGAGCAGCGCGTTCGTAAGCGTCGTTTTGCCGGTTGACGTTCCGCCGGCCACCAGAATGTTCTTGCGCGATCTAACGGCGCGCCGCAGGACCTCAGCATGTATTGACGTCATGATCCCCGTTGCGATGTAGTCATCGAGGGTGAAGACGGCGACGGCCGGCTTGCGGATCGCGAACGCCGGGGCCGTAACGACGGGCGGTAACAGACCTTCGAAACGCTCGCCAGTCTCGGGCAATTCGGCCGATACGCGCGGCGCGCCGGAACGTACTTCCGCACCCACGTGATGGGCGACTAGTCGGATAATGCGTTCGCTGTCTTGCGCCGATAAGACCTCCCCAGTGTCAGCCAAACCACTCGATAGCCGATCGATCCACAACCGGCCGTCGGGGTTGAGCATCACCTCCACAATCGAAGGGTCTTCCAGAAAGCCTGCGATCGCGGGGCCAAGTGCGGTGCGCAGCATGCGCGCACCGCGAGATGTTGCCTCCGATTGAATGGAATGGACTGCCACCACCGCCTCCAACATCTGAAGTCGCCCCGAGCGACCTCGGTGGGGTCAACTAGAAAAGGCAGTGGATGTCTTTACGCAACAAGCGGGATGTTGGGTTCGCGCCCTGTCGTAGAAAAAGAAAGAATGGGAAATGCCCGGATTCCCAACGGAGCATCGATCGCTACAAAGACGGCGGGGCACACGCTGGCTGGTCACCATTCCGCCGCCCCGCGCGCATCGAGGATAAGTCCCTCGACCGGCACGGTGACGAATTCAGCCCGGCTTTCTCGCTCTACAGACGGCCGCGTAATCGACGTGTAAAGGTGCCTGCTCAACGTCCGAAGCCAAGGCAGAGCAAACCAGAGCAATGCGGCTGCCTGAAAGACCACACTGAGACCAAACGCAACCTGATAGGCAGTTACCGGATAGTGACCGTCCTGGTATGACCACTGTCCGACAACAAGCCCGATGCCGTACTGAACCGCGAACGCCGAACTAAAATGTGCAAGGTTCAACGCACCATTTGCTCGCGCGGCAAATTCCTGCGGAAAGTATTCGGCGATCATCGCGAAGCTGAGGACTGTTGCCGCCCCCATAACTGACACGATACACCAGGGCAGAAGCGATGGCATCGGAAGGCGAAGAATAAGTGCAAGTTCAGCTACAATGAACACCCCTGCCATGCCCGCCAACAGCACTTCGGCTGTTATGCCTCGCCTGCGCAGACGATCCGCCATCACGCCCAGCAGCAACGCTCCAAGACTGATTCCAAGGGCCATGGTGAACAGCTGCGTCATGAGACTTTGCCGATCAAGCCCTTCCACGTCCGACAGCCAGGGCGCAGCCCACAGTGATTGTAGGGCCCACGACGAGCCGATGCAGGCTGCCGAAAGAGGCGCAACTCGTAGAAACCGCACGTCGGAATAAACGGACCGCAGAGTAAGCTGCCGCCGGGAAGTCACCGAAGTTGTCGAACGGGGGCCGCTTTCTGGCACGGCGAAGTAGGTAAAGCCAGCTATCCCGATAGTCGCAAAGGTCAGCACCTCAAAAAGGCCTCGCCAGCCGATCCAGTCCAACGCCCAATCGGTGGGCGCCGTTGCGGTAACGGCCCCGAGCGATCCCAGCATGATCATGCAGCCATTGACGAGCGCGATACGCTCCTTGGGAAACCAGATGACCACGGCTTTGAGACCCGCCATCAATGAAGCTGCAACCCCAAGGCCTATCATGGCGCGAGCAACAAGAAGCTCAGAGAATCCCGTTGCGGTACCAAATAGAGTCGCGCCTCCGGCCGCCATCACCAGCAATACGCTCTGGACTCGCCGCGGCCCATACCGATCGAGGAGAACGCCAATGGGAATCTGGACGCCTGCAAAGACGAGAAAGTAGACCGAGGCCAGCAGCCCGGCCTTCGCGGCATCAAGCCCAAATTCGGATGCCAACGCCGGAGAGATGGATGCGTTGATGCTTCGGAAGAGGAAGGAAAGATAGTAGCCGGCGGCAAATGGAAGGAAGACGGCTAGGATCAGGCGCCACCAACGCGGGTGATCGCCGACGGCTTGATACTCATCCGCATCCGGTTCCGAATCGGGCGTCGCCGAATTTTCGTATCCAGCTTGATCATGCCGGCCAGCAGAAAGCGTTCGGGAGGTGACGAAAGTTGGAATTGCTGCCGCCCTCCTGGGCGGCAGCGGACGGTACGTGCCTAATGCTTACTTCGCCTCGCGAACCGGCGCCGTTTTGAATGTCGGTCGGCCTGGAATCGACCGGTTCATCTTCGTCGATCGACGATTTCAAGCCGTCGAAGCGTGTTGCATTCAGGCGATCAATCGTCTCCTGGATTAGCGGACGGTCCTGCCGAACGCGCTGATCGACCTGTTCGGCCAAAACCTTGAAGCGCTCATCGCCCAGTTGGCAGGCTTCTCGCTGCTGCGGTTGCGGCAGAGGCGGCATCACCGCGAGGTGATATCGCGCATGGAGTGCGACCGTTTCGGCGATCGTCCGCAAATCTCGCTCTAGAGAATCGAATCGCGCGTGAAACTCGCTAAAACTGTGTTGAGTCGTACTTCCTGAAGGCCGCGGATCCAGAAGCTGTGCAAGCGCGGCCTCCACGACCATGCTCTTGCCGACGCCCGGCCGTTCAGTCGCAGCTTGGAGTTGCTCGTGAATCTTCTCGGTGATCCGGACAGTTACTTTGCGGGTTACCTGGGATTTCCGCTTGCGAGGTGACGATTTGGCCACCGAAGTCTGGCTGGCCTCCAGATCGATATCGCCGTGGAGCTGCATTTTCGCTCTTCTCCGTACTCGGAGCACACCGATCGAGTCCGCGACAACTACGGTGCGATCGGTTTGCAAAGGGGTGATTGACTCTGTCGGAGATGACAGAAGAGCAGCATTGTGGACGCAGCAACCGTCGACAGTTGCGATCGTACCCTGGCGTAACGAAAGAAGGGATTGGCGGGTTGGCTAGCTCGGGCCGGCGTCGTTTTTGCCGCGCACCGCGTTCTCGGCGTCATGAGATTCGATACTCACCTCCTTGAGCATGGTTGACCCACTGGATAGCCGCCGCCCGAGAGCTTCGACAAAGCGATCGTACCGCTCGGCGCCCTTGGCGCGGGCTGCGGGGCTTGACTGCTCCGGGAGCGCCGGCGTTGACGTCAGCCAAAAGCGGATGAACAATGCGATTGTCTCCAGCGTGACGGTGTCGTTGCGTTCGAGCCGTTCGAGGACGCGCACAATCCGGTCCAGCCGCTTGGCGATCGCGGCCTCTCTGCGGTCGGAGTCATCGGGCGAAAGGAACGAGGCGATCGCAGCCTCGGCGATCAGTGACTTGGGCTTGCCGTGATGCTCGGCGAAGGCCTCAAGGCTGGCGAACGTCTCTGGGTCGAGATAGATGCTGAGCTGCGCCTTCCTCATGTCGGGAGCCTAGAGATCCATCGGATCGTCTGGGTCGATGGTGACGGAACGTGCGATGCCCTGCATCGAACGGCTCAGAGCCCTCGCCTGCACGACATCGGCGTCGCCATCATCTGGAGCAGTATCGAATTCGTTTTCGGTAGGCAGTGTCCTGATGATGACATCCTCGTGTTGCGGCAGCTCCGGCTCACGGCGAATGCCACCGTTGGAGTCACGGGACCCGCGCTTCATCTTTGCAAGCAGTTCGAAAGAGGGTGGAATATGCGGACGACCTGACCAATCGTCTGCCTGCGCCACCAGGGTGACCGGACCGGCGCGGGATGGCGTCAAGACGCGGCACTTTAGCTGCTGATCCTCGTAGTATCGTACCTTACTGGCGCGTACCGGATGCACCCCCGAAACCATCACGATCGCCTCGTTAGGCGAGAGCTGCATGACTTCCCCGGGCGTGAGCAGTGGACGGGACGTTTCCTGCCGGCTGACCATGAGGTGCCCAAGCCAGGGGCTTAGGCGGTGTCCGGCATAGTTCTTCATTGCGCGCATTTCGGTTGCGGTTCCAAGTGCGTCCGAGACGCGCTTGGCGGTACGCTCGTCATTGGTCGAAAACGCGATCCGGATATGACAGTTGTCGAGGATAGCGTGGTTCGGTCCGTAGGCGCGCTCGAGCTGGTTGAGGCTCTGGGTGATCAGAAAGCTACGGATGCCATAACCTGCCATGAAGGCGAGCTGGCTCTCGAAGAAGTCGAGCCGGCCGAGCGCAGCAAACTCGTCGAGCATCAGGAGCAGCTTCTGGCGTCGGCGATCGGTATCCAGGCTTTCGGTCAATCGCCGTCCGATCTGATTGAGCACCAGCCGCATCAGCGGTTTTGTCCGGGCGATGTCGGATGGCGGTACGACAAGGTAGAGCGAGATGGGGCGGGGTCCATCGACGAGATCGCGGATGCGCCAGTCGCTCCGGCCCGTAACCTTGGCAACGACAGGATCACGGTACAGTCCTAAGAAGCTCATTGTGGTCGACAGCACACCTGAGCGTTCATTTTCGCTCTTGTTGAGGAGTTCGCGCGCTGCCGAAGCCACTACGGGATGAACGCGCTCTCCTAGATGGGGTGTCGCCAGCATCGCATTGAGCGTCGCTTCGATCGGGCGTGACGGGTCAGACAGAAAGTTGGCCACACCTGCAAGCGTCTTGTCGCCTTCGGCGTAGAGGACATGCAGAATGGCGCCAACGAGCAGGGAATGGCTGGTCTTCTCCCAATGATTGCGGCGCTCGAGCGCGCCTTCGGGATCGACGAGGATGTCAGCGATATTTTGAGCGTCCCTTACCTCATAGTCTCCCTTGCGGATCTCAAGGAGAGGATTATAGGCCGCGCTCCCCTGATTGGTCGGATCGAACAGGAGCACAGGCCCAAAGCATGCACGCCAGCCCGAGGTGAGCTTGAAATTCTCGCCCTTGATGTCGTGAACGATGGTGGAACTCGGCCAGGTCAGCAGGGTCGGAATGACGAGACCAACGCCCTTGCCCGAACGGGTCGGGGCAAAGCAAAGGACATGCTCGGGGCCGTCATGCCGGAGATACCGGCCATCAAAGCGGCCGAGCACGACGCCATCGGACCCCAGAAGGCCCGCCCGCCTGACCTCACGTGCGTCGGCCCAACGAGCCGAGCCGTATGTGGTCACCTGCTGAGCTTCTTTCGCCCGCCATACCGAAAGCGTGATGGCGATCCCGATGGCGGCGAACCCACCGCTTGCGGCGATGCAGGCGCCCTCGACAAATATCTTCGGCGCATAAGCGTCGAACTGAAACCACCAGATGAAGAAAGCAAGCGGCTGATAGATCGGCCAGCGCCCGACCATGAACCAGGCAGGCCCGAGCTGCGGTTGGTAGGCGAGACGCCAGGCCGTCCACTCGGTCGCCGCCCAAAGGAAGGCGAGTACCACGATCGAGACGAAGAAGAGCTGTCCCCAGAGAATCTTGGTCGCGGACATCTGCGCAGATGCGCCCTTGCCATAGGACGACGCAACATCCATGTACCCGGTGTCGCGGTCACGCGCGCAATGGCGCAGAGATCGGCGAGTTAGGGCGAAAGGTCGCGCTTGCGTCCAAAGCTCCAGTCGACCCCACCGGGGCCGGCGATTCCGCTTACTTGCCGGCCAAGTTCGCGCCCAAGGGACGGTACCCAGGGCACGAGTTGGAAGCCGAGGCCATTGTCGATCATGGCAAATCGGCCGGAGGCAAGCGACAGCCTGCGGCGATAGACTCCCGAAACGGGTTCGCCTGACTCGGCGGGCATATGCACCAGTCCCGTTTCCTCGGCCAAGCGCCGGCTCACCGTATCGAGCTCGCGATTCCGTAGGGTACCGATGACGTTGCGGCCGAGTACTACTTTGTCACCATCGCGGCGAACAAGGCCTCGTTCCGCCAGCGCCTCGATCCGCCGATCGAGCGCAGCGCGGACCTCGGCACCAAAACCAGCGCGCGAGAGATCAACAGTTTCGCGGGCAACGAGACGCCGGTCAAGCCAGGTCGCCCCTTCGGCTGCCACCTGCTGGTCGAGAGTGAGGTCTGAGCGAACAGCAAGCGCGATCCGCAGTCTGCCCCTCGTATCCTCAAAACGACGCAATTCCACGATGCCGCCGATCGGACCATCGCCGGCCGCATCGATGTCAGGAAGCCTGAGGTGATGCACACGCCCGTCGATCCCGTCCACCACAGCGAACGCTGTGCCCCTCAACTCGTCATCCAGCCCGCGGGCGATGAGGCGGCCGATCACGGGTTCGCCGTGGCCTTCGCCCTCGAGCGCCCACGACGAGAGCGCGCGAGATGCCCCATCCCTCGCCAGGCTTTTGTGCAGCCGCTTGATGATATCGCCGCGCTCTCCGAGCGCGCGCAAGCGCCGTTCTGCATCATCAGTCAGAACCCAGCGCGCGGGACCGGCCGGTTCAGCAAGCCCGAGCCGCTCAAGGGTTCGCATCCGGCCGATCCGGATCTCCCGCAGCGGATCGCGTCCGGCGTCACGCTCGGGGCGCAGATCGACCACCCCTTCCGACCTGCCCGCTTCCCGGGCAAGCACCCGATCGAGCCGCGTCCAGCGTTCGCTGGTGACCTCAGCTTCAAGACTGCGCCGCATCTCAAGCTCGGATCGCGGGCCGAGCTCACGCGTGACGAGATCACCTGCGCGCGCTCGTAAGCCGGATCCGATATAGTCGCGACTAATCACAAGATCGGAACCATCGTCCGCGCGACCACGTAGGAGAATATGGATATGCGGATGCTCGGTGTTCCAGTGGTCGACGGCGACCCAGTCGAGCCGCGTGCCGAGATCACGCGAGGCCTGGTCCATCAACTCTCGGGTAAAGCTCCGCAGACTTGCCAGCTCAGTGGCATCATCCGGCGAGACAATTAACCGGAAATGATGCCGATCGCCATCGCAGCGTTCCGCGAAAGCACGGCCGTCTGCATCATCCCCCGCAGCATCGAACAGTTTACCGGGTGATCCGTCGCGGGTGACACCGTCCCGCTTGAGATAACCAATATGAGCCCGCAGTGCGCCAGGAGACCGCATCCGGCGCACGACCCGTGCCTTCACCATGGCGCCGCGGGCGCGGTTGTTGAGGAGCCGCGCGGCGGCAACGCTCGCCGCACGGCCGCGCCCGAAGGATCCACTCCTCCTAACTCGGCCGTGTGAGAGACCGCCTGCCTTCTGCGCGGCTGTGAGAGCCTGCGCGAGAAATGATTTTGCCTTGGGTGCGCGCGTCGACCGGATACGGCCTGGACGGATGCGGAAATCATCGGCGCGCCTCATTTTACCCGCCACAAGGTTTCGAAAACTGAAGAGGAACAGCGCCTTGGCTGGAATGGCAAATTGTGCCGGTCCTTCGCAAGGTTGAAAGCGTGGTTGAGATTGCTAACATTTCTCAACCGACCGACCGGCCGCACCTTGCGGCTTTTATCCTGCCCTCCTCGGTCGCTAGTTCCGAGGGCCCAACTTTCAAGCCAACAGACTCTCGGTACTCGCGGCGATTTGCGACAAAATGCAGTGCGAGCGAAGCGAGCGTTTGCGATAGCGATCGTTACCCGCAGGGCCGAGACACCCGTAGGGTGGCTCGGTGAGGAGCGAAGCGACGAGTAGAGCGCGGGCCGAAGGCATCGCCCGTATGCCATCAGCAACTTAATATCGCACTCCTCCGCGCACTCTTGCCGCGTGAGCAAGGGTCCTTCAGTAGCAAATCCGAAAGTCTTAGCGGCATGATCGTGTTGCAGCGTCTCGAATGCAAACCGAATGCCCGTCACGGTGCGCCCGCCCGCTCAACAAACCGGGGAGCATCCCGCCAAGGAAGTCCACGCCTGCCGCCAGCTTCACCCTGCTCGTTGTCCAGCAATGCGGGCGCGAGCATTGCTCGACGCCTCAAGAGCGCAGATGCGCGGCCGCTACGTGAGGGATCTCTGCAGAGGCTCTCGCATTTGTATTGGGAAGATTCGGACAGAGTGGCTGCAGTTTGAGTACCCAGAGTAAGCACGATCATTCTCCCTCAGTCCACACCGGGATCGCTTGGCCGATAACGGCAGACGCAGGAATGGGCCCGAAATAGCGCCCGTCGAAAGAGTCCGCCGACTGCCAATTCATGACAAAGACTTCACCGGCCGAGAGCAGGCGGCACCCCTGCCAGACCGGTAAGGGTCGGCCGCGCGCGTCGCGCTCCCTCGCCTGCCCTAGCTCAATATGGTCGACAGCAATTGTGAGCCCGGTTCTGCAGACGGTTTGTCCTGGGAGCGCGAGGATCCGTTTCAGCATGGGCACACCGATCGGCAAATACCCGTTGAGATCGAGGAACGCCTCAAGCGGCTCCGGCGGTCGAATTGCGACGAGGTCGGTGACGCTCAATAGCTCGACGGGTTGCAATCGATACAGGCCAATGGGCACGCTCTCTGAGACGTTCCATATGTAGGACGGAGTGCCGTTGTCATTTCCGGCCAGCACGAGCGCGACGCTTCCAAACATCGCGAGAATGGTCGTTATTCGGCCGGTCATGATCTCACCTTCCGGCGGTGCAGCCATGCCTGGTGACGCCCGCGCGTGTAGGTTCGCGGCGCTTCGTTGACTGACAGACGGTTGTGAACGTGGTGCCAGTAGTCAGGCGCAGCGTCCGCAGGATCGATCCCGATGGCCTCCACGGCATCGATCAGCTGCAGAACGCGTTCGACCTTTTGCCAGCCAGACAATCGCAGGAGGCTCTCGCCGCCGGGATTGATCCAAGGCACGGTCGAGTAGCGCTGGCCCGGCGCCGCCGCGCGCAAGATATCGATCCGAGACAGGACGGTGCCGAAGTCGTTTGACGTCCAGCGCACGAACGCAAAGATGCTGCCGGGTGCGAATGAGAGGACACGCCGATGAGTGTCCACGATCTTTTCAGAGATCGGATGACCAAACCGAATCCGGTTCTCAATCCGCTTCTCGAGCCACAGAAGCTCGACAGTCGTAACGTCGTTCACTTGCGCCTCCATGTCAGTGTCGGACGTGGCGGCACGTACAACCGCACGTTTTGATACCGAGATGCTGGAGCGCAGGCCTGAAAGGAGGGGTGCGGTTCTGGTCGGCGCGCTGCAGTTGTGCCGGCAACTGTCCTGCTGGCATCGCATCCCGGCGGTCGCGGCCCGTTAGAGGGAATCCGAAGGATTCCCTGTTAGTAGAGTTACGAGGTCGAGAAGTTGTTGCGCGCCAAGACTTTGACCGCGATCCCGGTCCCTGATAGCACGCGGATCCGGTCCTTGATGGCACGAGAGTTGTGGTCCCCGATAGCACGAGTTGATTCACAGCTTTTCCCCTGGTCGAGATACGAGCCCGCGTATTCGCAGCCGCTCCGTGAGCGGATCGATCGCGATTGGTGCAAAGTTCAATCGCTCCGCACCGTTTGGATCCTGCGTGATGATGAGCTCGTAACCTGGCAGGGTTTGCCGGCGCACGATCTGACGCAGGTCGTAAGCAAAGTGCTTGACCGGCGATAAGCTCCCGGACTTGGCGTGGAGGTGCACAACATCGAAGCTCCAGCCGCCGCCTTGCCGCCCGCCGTGTTTGCGGACGAGGCGATAAAGCCAGCGCTCGAGACCACCCGTGAGACCGAAATAGCCGCGGTCGATGGTCAGCACGAGCGCATCATCAAGGACGCCCGTGTAGAACCAATCCGGCAGGATTAGTTCAAGCCCTCGAGGCTTGCCGTGGCTATCTGCCGTTTCCTTCCATTCGTTGATCCAGGAGAAGCGATGCCGCCGCCGCTCCGTTGGCTGGCGAATTGAGGTCACAACGGTTGTTGACTGGAGCCGATCGAGCGCGGCTTTGAGACGGTCATAGTCGCGCACGCTCGTGCCGCGACCGACAAACGTCAGGATCTCGTACGGCGTCGCGGCCATCAGACGCGATGTCTTCAGGCCGGCATCGCGAGCCTCAACGATCTGCGAGGCCGCCCAGATCAGAACGTCCGCGTCCCAGATCGTCGCCAGACCGTGCTCTGGCACAGCCTCGACGCGGATCAGGATTGTTCCGGTGCGGAAATCGATCGGAATGGTCCGCCTGGACTTTGCCAGCGAGAAGAATGGATATGCCATCAAATCTTGTGCATCGCGTGCGGCCAAGTCGCCGGGCAATGCACGAAACAGATCGAGTTGATCGCGCTCAGAGCGACGCCGCATTGCTTAACGCCGTTCCTTGCCCGCGTAGGGAACGGGAGCGTGCCGTTTTGCGGGGAGTACGGTGCCAGCGCCGGGATCGCTGGTTGACGTCTTGGTACCGCGGTCGGCCCAAGCCTTGAGGTCATCGAGCGCATAGACGACACGCCCGCCGATCTTTCGGTAAGCAGGGCCAGTGCCATAGGTCCTGTGTTTTTCCAGGGTGCGGCCGGAAAGGCTGAGAAATCGGGCTGCCTCGGCCGTGCGCAAGTAGCGTGGCGGCAAACTGGCGTTTGCATCGGGCATCTGAAAAGCTCCGCGGTCGTCTGGAGCGCCGGCGAGTTCGGCGGCGCGTCGACGAGCACAGTGGCGGAGTAGAGCTTCGAAGGGGGATGCCGAAGATGCGGGGGTGCATCTTCGATACCCCCAAAGGGCGTCCTATTTTTTGCGAGATGTCGGACCCAACAATGCGCGATAGCCGCCACGCATTAGCGCAAGACCGTTCTGGACCAAGCGAATAGTCCGATTGCGCAGATCGTGAGTCTTCCAGTCGCGTTCGGAGATACGTTCGGCACCGAACAGGATTTCCGCTATTTCCCGGTAGGTGCTGCCGTCCGTCCGGGCGTCGAGCGCGCGTAGAGCAAGCGCGAGTCGACGCCGGCGATGCGCGGAAAGCGCATGCAGCGGCGGCCCTGGAGGCCTGCCATTGAGGGCTCGCCACAGCCGCCTGCCTGCATCCGCGCGGAATTCAAAGTCGCGATCGAGCGGGAGTTCGACGGCATAGGTGCCGGCAACGACCGGCGCTTCCTTGAACCAAACGCGATGTTCTACCTTGTGCAAACGCAGTACGGCGTGCCAGCCGTCAGGGCCTTGCCGCAGTTGACCTTCGGTCAGCTCATCGAGATCTAGCGCGACACGCGACAGCGCGACCGCGAGCGATAGAGGTCGCACCGGAACGACCGTCGGCAGAACTTCCGGCGCCCAGAAGATGGTCTGTTCGAGGCAGGATTGGTTAGGGTCAGCTGCGAAAACACAAGCCCCAACGCTGGCGGAATTCCGGGCTTACCTTGGGAAGCGCCTTGGAAGCGCTGCGATAATCAGCTCCAAAGTCGGGATTACGGCGTAGGCATTCCCACGCTAGTCCGGTGATTTCTGCCCCTTGAACGCGCTCATAGGCGTCTGGCGATCTCCAATCGAATTTTGACATTCCGCGTCCCCTCGCACTGCAAGATTGAAACGCGATAAACCTGACTAACAATGGTTGAGGAAGTCCCTGATCCTGCATCGCGTGATGCATCAGATCGAACAGGGAAATCAGCTAAGGAATTTTTTCTACGAAAGAGCTTCAAAGATTCGGATTTGATGCGCCGCCGCGCAGCAAATGACGATATCCATGCTCCGTCATCCATTTCGCACGAGCCAAATGGGTGTCGAACGCGGTCTTGGCGCGATCGGGTTCAGCAACGGGATCTATGTGCAGCACAAGCCGCGCCACTTCGCGCCAATCTGCACCCTCTGCATCCGCATCAAGCAGACGCAGGTACGTGATAATGTGCTCCTCGTCGTACACTGTGAGGGCGGCATCCGTCGGTGCAATATCGGCAACGTCGGGATCTGGGGGTGGTTTTTTCATACGTGCGTCAAAGAGCGAATGATTCTAAACATCCCACCGACAGATAGGTTGCGAGGTCTTACTTTAGCCCTTTTTCAGTTCACGCGGCTAGCACGATTTCTTGGAATACACATTATAGTAGATAAACCTCATAGTATGTAAAGCCGCAACTTGCGCGCATGGATATGCGCAAGCTGGTCGGCCGCAATTTTGGAAGGTTTAGAAGGGCAAAAGGCTTCACTCAGGAAAGCTTTGCTGAGGCTTCCGGCTTTACGCAGCAATATATCAGCGACCTCGAGAGGGGCCGACGCAACCCGACCGTCGTGACGCTTTTTGAACTCGCCAGTACGCTTGGGATAAGCCACGTCGATCTTGTTGTGCCCGATGACGAAGCTCGTTCCGAGAAGGCAAAGAGCAGTAAGCGCAAATAATTTGTAGCATCGGAAAGTGGGCCAAAACGAAAGCCCCGCCCGATCTCTTCGGGCGGGGCTTTGCTGGGCGATTTTACTCGCCACTCTTCCGCGGCCGCGACCACAGCAGGCTGTAGCCTTCGCCGCCCTCGTCGTCGAACAGGTTCGCGTAGATCGGCGCGTTGAAGGAAGGATCGTCGAGCTTCAGCGAGAGGTAGTCGCGGCCCTCCTCGGAGCGCTTCGACCAGGCTGCACCGATCTCGGCGCGACCCACAAAGACGCGGTGGCTGGGGGCGTTCTCGTTGGAGGAGCGGTTCTGCTCAGCGACGATGCGGACGCCCTTGGCCTGCAAGCTAAGGGTGATGATCTCGCCTTGGAAGTCGTTGCCGACCTTCTTGAAAGAACCGATGTTAGCCATGTCACTTCTCCTGTTTGTGTTTCGAGCCCGCGACCACCGCGGCCTCGATGGCGATGGACAGGCCGAGGACGATCGGCGACGCACCCGCCTGCGGGCCGGAGCGCAGCGGAGGACGCTGTCGTAGAGACTTTCTTGCCTCGCGAGGAATGGGCGTAGCCCAGGGGAAGAAAGTCTTAAGCGACGGCGTTGCGGCTCAGACGATCGAGGCGCAGCCGGTCTTCGGCCAGATCAAGCCATCAAAGAGGCCACGTGCGTCCGCGTGCTGAAGCGCAATCTCGGGAGAAAACTTGGAAGATCGGTTTGAATGCGCAAGAAGTCGGAATGTCTTGGCGTAGAGAAAGAAGCGACGTGCAAGAAACGGCGGTATTGTAAGCCGACGAGTAGCCGCGACCGAAGACCTCATCACTGCATCTATGTGGGCCAGGGCCGAGATGACGCGGCCTGTTATATGCCCCCACGAGGCGCTACCACTTTTTCGCTCGAGTTCGACTATGCCTCCTTCAACGAGGCGACCTACACGAATCTGCTCGAAGGGGCAGGTAGCGAGGGACTACCCGTCGCGCGTAACGGCCGAAAGACCTGCGTGAGGCGCGCTCCGCACCACCTTGCCCGTCTCCAATGGGCGGGGCTCTGCGAAGACGGCCAACCGTGCCCATGCCGTACCGCCGATGAAAACCGCGCCGACGCTAGCGAAGAGCTCACGCCAGGCTAGTGATGGCATTCCGAGTTGCGAAATCGCGAGGACCACATAATAGCCGGCAATTGCGGCTGGGACTGCGAAAGCAGCCGCTATTGTTGTACGAAGGATCCGACAACGTGTCATCGCGAATGCAGTTTGACCGACCGCGAGTGCCACCGCGCCAGCGGCGATGCCAATTAGCGGCGCACCGAGAATGCCAGCGCCGCTATGGAATGCCGCCATGCCAGCGCTGACGGCGACAAAAAACGGCAAGGCATATACTGCCAGTGTGAAGATTAGCCAGCAGAACAAGCCGATGCCGACGGTGTTGAGGACAAGCCCAAGGGCGAGCATGGTGGTGGCTCCATGTGCAAAGGTGTAACGGTCGCGCCTTCCACCACCACCGCGGCGCAAGTTTGGACATAACGTCGAAACGAGGCGGAGTTGCGGCGTACAAGTCCACTTTGGTGGTTCGGAAAGCAAGACGGCGCTCACGCGCCGCCAAATTTCCAAACGGGAACGCCGAGGCGTCGCGCTTTGTCGGCGAGGTTGTCCTGAATTCCCGTGCCAGGGAAGTGCATGACACCGATCGGCAGCAGTTCGAGCATGGCATCGTTGCGTTTGAACGGTGCCGCCTTGGCGTGTTTGGTCCAATCCGGCTTAAAAGCGATCTGCGGTACCCTTCGATTAGTTGCCCATTTGGCGGCGATCAGTTCAGCACCCTTCGGTGAGCCTCCATGGATCAGAACCATATCGGGATGCTTGGTATGGACCTTGTCGAGGCGATCCCAGACCAGACGATGGTCGTTAAAGTCGAGGCCGCCCGTCAGTGCGACCTTGGGACCGGGCGGCAACATGACATCGGTCTCGGCGCGGCGCTTGGCGGCGAGAAAGTCTCTGGAGTCGATCATCGCTGCGGTGAGCGTGCGGTGGTTGACGAGTGAACCAGACCGGGGGCGCCAGATCGATCCAGTGTGCACTTCAAAGCGTTCGATGGCCTGATCACGGAACAGCTCCAGGCAATTGCGGCGCTCGATCAGCGTGATGCCTTCGGCCGTCAAGCGCTCAAGTTCGACCGATCTGACTTCCGAGCCGTTCTGCTCATGCTGGCTCTTGCGTTGCGCCTGCTCATTATTGTCGAGTTCGCGTTCGATCCGATCCGCGGCTCGATGGAACAGGTTGACGGTTGCCCAGAGCAGGTCGTCGAGATCCGGCTCAAGCCGGGTGTCGCTCAAGGTGGCGACCACGGCGTCAAAGATATCGGCAACGGCGACGGCGACCATCTTTCCCTCCGGAAGCGGTCTCGGATCGGGCTCGTCGTCGAATGGACGGTAGCCGAAGAGTTGGAGTTCGCTGAGGACGTGGTCGGTCGGAGATGCGGTGTGCGGTAGTTCGCTGTCGTCATGATCGGTCATGGAGAGGTCCCTTGTCGGATCGACCGCGCCCATCGCGGCCTTCGTGGCGATCACTCAGACGGCAGGCGGGACGGGCCAGAACCCGAAGGGCCGAAGCGGCAGCGGAGGATGGCGGAGGCCGGCTATTTTGCTTCGCGATGCAAAGCGCGTCGGTCAGGTCGCTAGTGTATTTCCATTGCGGGCGCGCGGCGGAAAATAGCCGGTCGCAGCCATTGCCGGCCCGGGCCGCTTGCCGTCCGATCGCCCTCTAGAAGGCCGTGGGTGCGACCGAGTTCGACAGAGTACCTCGCTCGTCCGATTTTCGACATCGATCGAGTGCGTGGCGTCTTATACGACGACAGTCGAAGAAAGCAGGAAGCGGTCGACATCCTCCGGCACGAGTTGAATCCGCATCGCTGCCCGGAGGGCGTGAAGACCGAAGATGTGCAGATCTTCGTTGAAGTCACCGAGCCGAGGCGACAACGTGATGGCTTCGATACCGGCTGCTTTTGCGCGCTGCGTCAGCACTGCTAACACCGTGTTTCCGGCAGCATCGGCGTCGCGAGCGATATAGAGCCGTCGTAAGCCCAATGGGAATTCGATCGCTCCGAGGTGGTTGGCAGAGAGTGCTGCGGCCATCGGCAGGGTCGATAATACACATCGTAACGACAGCATGGTCTCTATCCCTTCGCCGGCAGCCAGCACGTCACCGGCCACGCCGAAGCGAACGGAATTGCCCAGCAGATCGCCCATCGCCCGCCGCGGGGTATCGATCGGAGCTTTGCCAAGTCGAACGCGATCGAAGTCCTCTGGATCGAGCCAGGTCCGATGCGCGCCGGTGATCCGACCCACGACATCGGTGACGCAGGCGATCATTGCCGGCCAGGTTTCGGTCGGAAGGTGCTCATCGGGCCGATAGTAGCAGCGTGGGTGGAAGCGGAGGCTGCCACCATGGTGGACATGGGCTATTCCGCGACGCCGCAAATACGACTCGACTACCGTCCCTTCAATCGGGCCTGACATCGCAAAGAGCCGACGGGCCGCCTGATGCGATCCGGAGGGTACTCCTGGACGGCCGGATCTCGGGGCAGGTTGCTGTTCAAGGCGGGGCAGGTTCAGAAAGCGCCGCGCCTCCTCGGCGGCCTCGCGGAAATCTCGCAAACCCCGGCTCTGTCGGATGATGTCGAGGAGGTCACCATGCTCCCCCGTCGCCGCATCGGTCCATTTGCCGGCGCGGCCCTTCGGTGATTCCTGGAGCCGCACAAACAACGAGCGGCCCGGGTTGTTGTTGATGTCGCCGACCAGCCAGTACCGGCCCGCCCGCTTGCCATTGGAGAGATAGTGCCGGCACACCGCCTCGGCCTCGCGCGCGAGGCGGCCTGCCAGTTCGGAAGCATTGCGCGACATCACGCGGCCTCCCGTTCAGCAATGCGCGCCACCGGATAGCTGTCGAGCACCTTCGAAAGGATCTCAGCGCCGCTTGTGTCCGTCGGCACGAACATGCGGAGTTTCCAGGAGATGATCTCGCCAAAGAGGCCGTATGCCCGGAGGCGATCGCGCATTGTATCGTTGAAGCCCGACAACTCGATGCGAGATGCGCCCATCACTCGGACTCGGCGAAGTTGGAGCCCCTCTGCCAGTTCCAGGACGGTCCGTCCGTCCATTAGCGCAGCAAAGGCAACGTCGGGCGTCAGCGCGGGCGCGTCCGCCGCAAGTACACTCGCGACCCAGGCGGCAGAGACCTTGCGGCCGATGATGCGCTCGGCCGCGTCAGTCTGAAGCCGATAGACACGGGTCGATTCGTTCGGCAGCCGCTTCCAGATGGGTAGTAGCAATCCAGCCACGACGTGGATCGTGCTGTCCGTGAATTCGGGGACCTCGGCAAGCTCCGCGAGCCAGGACGCGACAAAGCGTTCACGATCCGCCTCGATCCAATGGCTCTCCGCCATCATGGTCAGGGGAACCTTGTGCTGCTCCATCGGTCGGATCAGGCGGACGCGCTGCTCGATTTCGCCGTCGTCGAGCATGACGCTCGCCGCCGGAATCTGGACGGCGGCGCGGCCTGAGCGCTCGTTGATCAGAAGGACAGCACGACGTTCGGAAAGACGAGCGAGGGCGTCATCCAGACTGACGGGATGATTGCGCTGGCGCTGGATGATCGTGAGCAACCGGGTCTCGGCGCCAGTGCCGGGATGTACGTAAATTGTCCTGCGGTCGGAGACGACAAAGCTCTCGGCCCGGAGCGTTTCCAGTCCGATGTCGTAGGTGCCCGATGCGACCGCGCCCTCGATCCGTGCCGTCAAAAGCCGTTCGAAAGCGGTGAACAGGGCATTCTGCAGGTCGATGGTGAGCGCAAGCAATCTGTTCAGGAAGGTCGTGATCGGCGGCAGGTCATCCTTCAGGCCATTGGCATCTGTCAGTTTCAGGCCGGTCGCTTCCTCGAACCTCTCGAGTGAGCAACCGTCAACCTTGCCCCGCGCAAGTAGCGTATAGAGTTGACGGAGCGCATCACGACCGTACTGGCTTTCGAGATTGTCCTCGGGCCGGAACAGCCCCTGCCCCCCGGTCTGGCGCTGGCCGCGCGTAATAGCCCCCAGCGTGTCGAGCCGGCGCGCGATGGTGCTGAGAAAACGCTTTTCGGCTTTCACATCGGTCGCGATGGGACGGAACAGCGGCGGTTGCGCCTGGTTGGTCCGGTTGGTGCGGCCGAGCCCCTGGATCGCGGCATCTGCCTTCCAGCCGGGCTCGAGCAGGTAATGGACTCGCAAGCGGCGATTTCGGGCCGACAGTTCGGCGTGGTAGCTCTTCCCCGTGCCGCCCGCGTCGGAGAACACGAGGATGCGCTTGACGTCGTCCATAAAGGCCGATGTCTCCGCAAGGTTCGCCGAACCTGCGCGGTTCTCGACCACCAACCGGTCGCCCTTGCGGATGACGCGGCGCGAGCGGCCGGTCACCTCGGCGACCATATCGGTGCCGAAGCGCTGCACGACCTGATCGAGAGCGCCGGGTACCGCCGGCAACGAGGCGAGTTTCTCGATCAACCTGTCACGGCGTGCGACGGCTTCCCGGCTCTCGATCGGCTGACCGTCACGATAGGCAGGCCGGGAGCAGAGATTGCCCTCTGAGTCTGTGAATGGCTCGTAAAGCTGGACCGGAAAGGAATGGGAGAGATAGTCGAGCACATATTCGCGCGGGGTGATGTCGACCTGGACGTCACCCCACTCCTCCGTCGGGATCTCGGCGAGCCGGCGCTCCATCAGCGCTTCGCCCGTCGACACGATCTGGATGACGGCGGCATGGCCCGCGTTGAGATCGCGCTCGATCGAGCCGATCAGCGACGGCGTCTTCATCGAAGTGAGGAGATGACCGAAGAAGCGCTGTTTGGCGCTCTCGAAGGCTGATCGCGCCGCGGATTTTGCTTGCCCGTTCAGCGTTCCGGTTTCGCCGGTGATGTTGGCGGCTCGCATCGCCGCGTCGAGATTGTTATGGATGATGCAGAATGCATCGGCATAGGCGTCGTAGATGCGAACCTGCTCGGGCGTAAGCTGGTGCTCGACGAGATCGTACTCGACGCCCTCGTAAGAGAGCGAGCGGGCGGCGTAGAGACCAAGCGCCTTGAGATCGCGTGCCAGCACCTCCATGGCCGCGACGCCACCATCTTCGATCGCTTCGACAAACTCGGCACGGGTGGCGAACGGGAAGTCGGCGCCGCCCCAAAGGCCGAGGCGTTGGGCGTAAGCGAGGTTGTGAACCGTAGTAGCGCCCGTCGCCGATACATACACCACGCGAGCACTCGGCAAAGCGTGCTGGAGCCTAAGGCCGGCGCGCCCTTGCTGAGATGCCGCCTGGTCGCCGCGCTCGCCTTTGCCTCCGACCGCATTCTGCATGGCGTGGCTCTCGTCGAAGACGATCACTCCGTCGAAGTCGGAGCCCAACCATTCAACGATCTGCCCGACACGCGAAAGCTTTTCACCACGCTCGTCGGTGCGCAGCGTGGCGTAGGTAGCAAATAGGACGCCTTCCGCAAGCCGGATCGCCGTCCCCTGCCGAAACCGGGACAGCGGCGTAACAAGCAATCGCTCCATACCGAGCGCGGACCAGTCGCGCTGTGCATCTTCGATTAGCTTATCGGATTTGCTGATCCAGACCGCACGTCGACGGCCCTTGAGCCAGTTGTCGAGCAGGATGCCTGCGACCTGCCGACCTTTGCCAGCACCGGTGCCATCGCCCAAAAACCAGCCGCGGCGAAAGCGGACGGCATTCTCGGCGTCGTCGCGGGCGGCGGCCACAACGTCAAAAGTCTCATCGATTGTCCAGGAACCGGCAAGAAACTCGGAATGCGCCTCGCCGGCATAGATGACGCTCTCGAGCTGAGCGTCCGACAAAAGTCCATCTGTCACCAGAGTCGAAGTCAGGTGCGGCCGGTAGGATGGCTTCGGTGGCGCAACGGACGCCATCGCCGCCGACTGGACGAGTTTGGTCGGATGTGCGCACGATCCGGGAATACGGATCGACTGCAACCCGTATTCTTCATAAAGCGCATCGGTCAGTCGGACGCCTTCCGGCGGCGACCATTCGACCGTCTCGTACGTAAGTTCTACGCCATCTAATGATGCGCCGATCGAGGTGGACGGGCGTGACGCAGAGGCGCCGGTCGATCGTGATATCGGAGAACGCCTGATGACGTCGACCACGACGGGTGCGACAACAGGCGGCCTCGGAGGCACATGCTGGATCACCCAGTCAAGCAGGGTGGCGACTTCGCTCGCCATGCCCAAGGAAGCAGGAAATACCTTCGGATCTTCGGCAGGTAGCTTGTCGATTACAAGCAGCCTCGTATCTGTCTGTGTTCCATGCTTGGCGTAAACGGCGCCGTCGATGGCGCCAGAAAACACCACGCTCCCGCGTTCCTGGAGGCGCACAAAGGCGTCGGTCCATGCCGGGTTGTCCGGCGCAAGGTTCCGTCCGACGATGGCGACGAGACGCCCGCCGTCGCAAAGGCGTGCCAGGGCCGAAGCGATGTGCCGGAGAGCCGCGTCCGCCATCCGTCGATCGACGTTCGCCAGCGCCGAGAACGGCGGGTTCATCAGGACGACGCTTGGTGCGACACTGGCACCAAGGTGGTCATCGATTTGGGCAGCGTCGAACCGTGTGACCTCAACGTTAGCGAACAGTTGGTCGAGCAGATCCGCGCGAGCCCCGGCCAACTCGTTCAGCGTCAGAGTGCCGCCGGCGAGTTCGGCAAAGATGGCGAGCAAACCGATTCCCGCGGAAGGCTCGAGAACGCGATCATCCGGTGTAATGTCGGCAGCGGTACATGCGGCCAGCCCAAGCGGGATCGGCGTTGAGAATTGTTGAAGCGCCAGACTGTCCTCGGACCGCCGCGTATGGGTCGGCAGGAGACTGGCGACTCGCGCCAGCATCGGCAGCATGGCGGCCGTCGAGCCGGCCTTGGCGCGGATGGCCGGGCCGAACTTGCGAAGGAACAGAACCGTTGCCGCCTCGCAGACGTCATAGGCGGTCTTCCAGTTCCAGGCGCCGGCCGCGTCCGAAGCGCCGAAGGCCGCCTCCATGGCGCTGCGCAGAACGGCGGCATCGATGCGACGGCCGCGTTCGAGATCAGTCAGAAGCTGTCGGGCGGCCCTGACGGCGGCCGAGGTGACGGTAACGGCGGCACGCATCGAGAGCGGCGCGGCGGCGCCGACTGCGAGAGATTCGGTCATGGCAGGATTTCTCGGGAGAGCGGGAGCGGGTCGAACCACCCGGCGCTCTCCTTAAGACCGCGGCGATTCAAACCCTTGCCGGCCCGGCTCTACCTCTCAGCTGTCGCCAACAAAAAGGGGGACCGGCGCTATGCACCGGTCCCCCCAAGACTGCGGGACGGCCGGAGCCGTCCCGTTCTGTCGCGTTACTCGGCCGCGTCGAGCTGTTGCGGATCGTCGTCGCCCGCGTTCTCCCGATCCTCGTCGTCGGCGAGGAATTCTGGCAGCTGGCCCGTTTCAGCCTGCTCTTCCGCTGGCGACGCACCGGAGTCGGCCAGACGCAGCGGTTCGGGCAACCAGCCCGAGCCATCGAGAAGCCGCTCGGCCTCCTTTGCCATGTCGGCTTTCTTCAGGTGGTCGATCAGTTGCGCGGAAGACTCCCCTTTTGCCTCCCGCACGGCCTCCAGAATGCGAGGCTTGGTGACCCGGCCAAGATAGTTGTCGACTGTGGGTCGCCAGCCAGCTCGGACCAAGTCGAGGTTGACGGCCTGCGCCAGCACATTGGCCTGACCAAGACGCGTCTGGACGCCGTGGGCGGAGACGCGGCCCTGATTGTAGCGGTTGGCCGCCTCGTAGACGGCGTTGACCGCAAATGATGCACAATGGGCGAACAGGGACGCTTGTGCTTCGCCGTCGAGGGCCGCGAGTGCGTCCCAGAGGTCGTTCTCGCCCTTCGGCAATCGTGCTTTCCAGGACTCGTGCCGGCCCTCGACGGCCTTGGCGGACGCGCTTTCCCGCAGCCCCGGGGCTTGAGCAGGAAAGGTCGGCGTACACAGTCCAATCTCAAGACAGCTTCCGGACGATGCGAACCGGTAGAAGGCCGTCAGCACGAAGTTGTGCAGTACAGCCTGGAACGCGATCGCAGGATTTTCTGCCAACGCGTCCCGCAATGCCAGCGTACGATGCGCCGTCAGCTCTATGATGAGCCGGTCCGGTAGAGGTTTGGTCGCGTCCTCATCTTCCTCGTCGGCATCTGCAGCACCACCCGCAACGGCGATGACCGTACGTTGGACGGAGACACCAGCCTCCTCTCCGTCCGTCGGCGACGGTTCAGCGCCCTGCCCGACATGAGGATCGGTTGCCGTCACGTCGTCCTCCGGCCGGACGTAACCCCGGTCCACGGAAAGACGTCCTTCGGAATCGATGCTGATGAAGACGCCAGCTCGGACGGTCTCGGCCGAATCGTAGAGCATCGGCCGGTCTTCGAATGCCATCAAGGCCTGCTCGATTTCGCCGAGGCGCTGATCGACCTCGTCGGGCAATTCGTCGGCATCCTGATAATCGGACTCAAGCCTGGCCTGCTCCGCGTTGAGGGCGTCGATGGTGCCTTTCTCCTCGGGCGAGAGATCGACAGGTTTGCCCTCAAGCTCGCGCAAGCCCCTGGTGTGATCGTAGGGGAACTCCACGGCCACCGAGATCCACCGCCAGCCTTCCGCGGCGATCGTCTCAGCCTCGACTTTGAGCTTTTCGGTCACGAGGCGGTCGAGCAACGCGACGTCCTGAAGCCAGCCACCATCATCGTGCTCGAAGAGGTCTCGCAGAACGCCGCCACCCGCTTGCTCGTAGGCATCGAGACCCACAAATTGAACCCTACGATCGGATGCACGGACGGTATTCTCGGTCAGCATGCGCCGTATCTGATACGGCTCATCGTAACCAGAGCGGCTGACGTTATCCCAGACCTGCTCCTGCCTGGCCTGGTCGGCTGTAACAGAGAAGGCCATGAGTTGGTCGAGGGTCATGCCGTCTTCGGCATAGACCTCGTGCAGCTTTGGCGACACGGACGCCAGCCGCAATCGTTGCTTCACGACGGCTGGCGTCACGAAGTGCCGTGCCGCGATCTCCTCCTCCGGCAAGCCGGCGCCAAGCAAGGTCTGGAAGGCTCGGAACTGATCGAGCGGATGGAGCCCAATCCGCTCGTCGTTCTCGGCGAGCGAATCGTCCTCGGCGATACCGCCATCGCGCACGACGCAAGGAACGGGCTGCGTTTTGGCCATGCGCTTTTGCTTCACGAGAAGTTCCAGCGCGCGATAGCGCCTGCCGCCCGCCGGGACCTCGAATATGCCGGTTTCGTTGCCTTCTCCGTCGACAACGGCCCGGACATTCAGGCTCTGCAACAAAGTACGCTGCGCGATGCTCTCTGCGAGTTGCTCGATCGAAACGCCGGACTTCACGCGCCGAACGTTGGACTGGCTCAGCACCAGTTTGTTAAAGGGAATATCCCGGGAGGGACTAAGTTTGATCTTCTGAACGGCGCTTGCCATGTCGGATTCTCCATGACGGGCAGCCGAAAGACTCTCTCTCGGCCTCCAACCCGCCACGAAAATCCCGGCTCTCCTCTTGCTCTTGACACTCCCGCCAGGCGGCAACCGCGCTCGCATAGTGCGGCGTGTACTCATAACGGCGCAAATGTCGGCTTTGGGGTCTAAACAGAACTTTTCTGCTCAATCAGAGTATTGCCGGTTTTTGACGCATTGCCGACATGCGAAGCGGTCGGACACAAATGTCCGCTAGGATCGTCGTCACTGTCAGAGTTAGGGGCTTCATCACCACCATTCCCATCAACATCATCAACATCATCACAGCTCGAACCGAGATCACGGTCACCACGACCGCTGCAATCATCACCACAACCACTATCATCACTATCCCGACCATGACGATCGCTGATGCCGCATTCACTAAATCATGTTGCCGTCGTGCACGATGTAGCTAAGCTCAACCTATTTTCTTCGCTTCAAAGATGGAGCCTATGAAACATGAGATTTGCACTCGCAAACGGGCAACGTGTTGAGGCCTTCCCCGGCGGAAGGGCGACGTGTCGCCGTTGTAATGGGGAAGTTATTGCCAAATGTGGCACGCACAGAGTTGCCCACTGGGCGCACCGCGGAATGCGGGATTGTGATGCGTGGACCGAAAAGGAAACCGACTGGCACCGCGCATGGAAAAACAACTTTCCGACCGAATGCCAGGAGTTCATCCAGCACGATGGGCAATCCGGGGAAAAACACATCGCTGATGTTCGTACCCCTCATGGCCTCGTGCTTGAGTTTCAGCATTCGCATCTCGACCCGCAAGAACGCACTAAACGCGAGCGCTTCTACGGAAACATGGTGTGGGTTGTCGATGGCACCCGCCTACAACGAGACTATCCACGGTTTAATAAGGGAAAGGACCATCTCAGGCGCACGCCTATTCAGGGATACTTCCTCCTCGCATTCCCTGACGAGTGCTTTCCTGCGATGTGGCTTGATAGTTCAGTACCCGTCATTTTTGATTTCCGGGGTGTGGATGAGAGCCAACCACCGGATGTGCTTAGAGATACGCTTTGGTGCCTGCTTCCAGGACGCGCAGAAGGAAGTGCTGTGGTTGTTGGAATGTCGCGCGAGCAATTTGTACAGGTGGCTCCAAGCCGTCCTCAGTTGCTTGAGGTTCAGGAGCTCCTAACGGGTTTTGTTCAATACATTGGAGGGCTACGCGGCGCGAATACGCCTATCCGACCGTTTTCAGGGATGCCTGGTGGAAGGGGCGCGCGGCGGCGATATGCGCGTTTTTGAACTGATCATGCTTTTGGGCCCTTCTCGGACCTCCTGCAATGTGCGCCTCCGCGCCGCTGTTGGGGGATAAGCGGACGTCCCGGATCAATGAGGATACGCCCTAGACCACGAAGAGATTCTTCGGCCGAAGCGCAGCGGAGGCAAGTGAGAAGGCAGCCGACGAAGGGGCAGTGATAGCGACGCGGGCATGAAATGCCCGCGGGCACCGAGGCGACTGCAGTCGCGAGACCGGTTAAGAAGGCACCCGCGTTCGGGGCAGTGATAGCGGCGCCGGCATGCAATGCCGGCGGCCCCTAACGCGAGTGCCTCCGGCGAGCGACACCGTATCGCGCAAGGGATCGAAGCCGGACGGCCGAGACGCGTTAGCGGCTCGGTTCACGAGAGCCCGGTCCGCGGCTAGCGGATGCGCACAAGCAGAATAACCCGCTTAGGCTTGAGTCAGAAAATTTAGATTTCCTCGCGCGCATTCGCCTGCGCGTCATAGATCCTGATCTGAAGCATGGGAAAACGCTTCTTCAGTTCTTCTCCGCCCGCCCTTGCGCCGTCTTTGGTTGCAAATTCAGCTTTGAGTCGACCGTCCACTTCAAGTGCGTAACCAGATGCCGGCAGTTCACGGTTAGTTGCAACCATTTTCTTCCTTTGTGAAGTGAGGCGGTTGGGATTGACGGGTTAGCGTGAGTCGCCCAAACCACGCCAGAGTCATCTGCGCGACTGTGGAAATGTGGATTGACGCATCGCATTGAAGTTCCATCAAGGATGGGCATTTGCGTCGTCCGAACAGTCGGATGGCTTCCCGCTCCCGCGAATGCAGGCACGATACAGCCACGGCTCGACGTAGCTGCCCTTCCAGATCCCTCGACCGGCGCGCTCAGCATCGCGTTGAGCCCCGTTGTATTGGCCTTTCGAGTATTGAGGCCAGTCCAGCGCAAGACCATTGCGCACGAGCCACTCGCCGAGATCAACGCCGTCGACAGAACAAGCCGCAATGGTGCGGCCATATTGGTCGAAGCTGAGCGGGACACAGTTGACGGGGCGCCGCGCAATGTAAGCGCTGAGGTCGTTTGCCGCCTGGGCACCACAGCGATATTGAGAACTGTCCTCGCCCCTGCATAACTGGCTGCTCTCCGGCGCGTCGATACCCCAAAGCCGGATGCGTGTTCCATGAATTTCCAGCGTGTCGCCATCAATGACGCTGGCCTGCCCCGCAACGCCGTCGGCCACCGCCGCGCTCGATAGCAGCAGGAGCATCAATACAAATACAAGGACTCGGGATTCGTTCATGGCGTTGGCTACATTGATTACCGCAGATCGCGCGGATTGGACTTTGGCCAGTTCTCAAGCGGTTTTAGTGCAGGCAGATTCTCTGGCCGCTCGGGATAGTGAAATTCGGTGCCGCGCAACCAGCGGCCCGAAAAGCGATCCCAGAAAAGGATCGCATCCATCTGCCAGGTGAACTCATAGACCCTCCAAACGCCGTCGCTCTCTATGACTTCGCCTGTTGCATTGAAGGGCAAACTGTTCAGCTTGCAGAGAGCGTAAATTTCATCCCAGTGCTCGCGGATATAACGGTCCTCAAGGGCGACGTGATAGGGCCGGTCGGAACGCCACCGCGGTCCGCCCCCACGCGGATAAAAGCCTTGGCGCGGCATCAGGAATTCGGGGATGCGCGCAATCGCCTTGCCGATGCGCCGCGCCTCGTCCGAAGAGAGCTTGCTGACCCCGAAACTGTAGCGCTGCGCATCATCGCGGCAATAAAGCCATGCCAAAGTCACGCCATTGGCGTCCTTGACGACGTAGCACTCCGAATTTTCCCGGATCAGGGTCCAAGGTGGCTTGAAACGACGGCTTGACTCCATGAGAACAAAATAAGAACATGATCCATCGACGGTCAACCTGGAACGGCGCATGTCCCCGGTCTCTCAGCCGAACGAAGGGGACGACGGGCTGGAGATCGCCGTCGATCAGGCGATCGCCGCTTGCGACGGCGATCTGCGTGCGACTGTTCGCGCGCTGATCGTCGCGAACAACCTATTGGAAGCGGAGATCGCGGAGTTGGAGAAGGCCGTATCGCACGCCTACACGCGCGGACGCTTTCGGACCTACACAGGATAAATGGCGAGGTATCGATGCAGCATCAGGGAAAGCTTTCGTTCATCACGGACGACCAGGCCGAGCAGATGGGAGCCGACATGGCGATCCAATTCATGCTCGCCACGCTTTTTCAGATCGTGTCGGAGATGGCGGATGACCCGCGAGGATTCCGCTCCGACGTTCACAAAGAACTCTCCGCTCTTGTGAAGACACACAACTTGCCGCCCCTCCCCGAAGATGTCGAGCGAAAGGTTCGAGCCGCAGCCGACAAGATACTCGACGGCATCATGATGAGATCGTTCGAACAAAACGCTGCCCGTCGGGTATCATGATGGCCGAGCGCGGACGCTGAAATGTGCAATCTGTATTCCATAACCACGAACCAGGCGGCAATCGCCGGCTTGTTCCGGCGCATGAACCGCTACGTTGGCAACCTGCCGCCGATGCCCGGCGTCTTTCCGGACTACCCGGCACCCGTGGTCCGCAACACCGGTGATACCGAAGAGATGGTGCTGATGCGTTGGGGCATGCCACCTCCACCGCGAACCGGCGGTCCGCCCGTGACGAATATTCGCAACACATCGTCTCCCCATTGGCGCGGCTGGCTAAAGCCGGAGAATCGCTGCGTTGTGCCCGCGAACAGCTTTGCCGAATACGCGCCCGAGGCAAATCCGGAAACCAAGAAGAAGGACGTCGTCTGGTTCGCGCTCGATGAAAGTCGGCCGCTGTTCTGCTTCGCCGGCATCTGGACTGAGTTCAAGGGAGATCGCGGTACCAAGTCGAAGCCGATCCCCGGGCCTCATTTGGTCTATGGTTTCTTGACGACGTCGCCGAACGCCATCGTCGCACCGATCCATTCGAAGGCGATGCCGGTGATCCTGACGACCGAGGAAGAACGCGACGTCTGGATGCGCGCTCCGTGGGACGAGGCGAAGGGGCTGCAGCGTCCGCTGCCCGACAACGCGCTGCAGATCGTCATGCGCGGCGTCGACAAGGAAGACAAGGCGGCGGCGTAGGCCGTTTTGGACCCGCGACATACGACTATCCGAACATGTCTCGACAATTCGCGCGCGGCACACTGTCGCGAACGCCTCGTTGCGCCGTGTGAGAAGCAAAGCCATCAGGAGCCGAATCGGCCGAAACCATGCAATAGAAGGGCTGGTGACGTCGCCCAAGTGGCATTATTGCTGAGCGACGCAACCTGAGGAAGCAACCGCGAAAAGGCCTGTCGTGTCGAGCGCCCGAGCGCATTCCGCCGGTACCGTTCGCGGTCGCGATAGCAAATTGGAACGTCGATGGAGATACACTTCTTTCTGCCTCAGGGTCCGCAACCCACGGAAATGGAGGGGTTGGCGGAGATGCGCAGCGCCCTTCCGCGACAATGGAAGGGTTTCGCAAATTTCGTGATGCGACAACGCGGTCGACGCGGCCAGGACCGCGAAATCGACGCCGTCGTCATAACAGCCGACCGGATCATCCTGATCGACCTGAAGCACATCCGCGGCCGGATCGAAAACCGCGGCGGTTTCTGGCACCGCGGCGCGGACAATCTCGGACCCTCGCCCGCACATAAGATTCGCGAAAACGCGAAGATGCTCGCCTCGCTGATCAGGTCCGAAGTCCATCAGATTCCGGCCGTCCCGCCCGTGGAAAGTATCGTCGTCCTCACCCATCCGGATTGCGATCCGAGCGGACTCGACTCGGTAGAACTCGACCGAACCGTGAAACTAGTGGATTTCCTGAAGATCTCCCGCGAGCAAGCGTTCCGAAGCCTCTTCACGACGCATTCGAGGTACGGCGCGTCCGACCCGATCTGCTCAGGGCAGCTCGGCACCATCCTCCAGAAGTTCTTCCGCAACGGAAAGCTATTCGAGCCCAGGAAGACGCGCTTCCACGGCTTCGTTCCTGTGGGCGATCCGGAGTTCAAACACGCATTGTTCGAGGAGTTCGGCTGCCATCAACCCGAAGATCCGAACTATACGGGACTGCTCAGGTTGTGGGACTTCACCGTCGAAAGCGAATTCCTCGTCGAAGGAGCCAGGCGGCCCGTGGCGGAGCGGGAGCGTGCCGTGCTCGGCCACATCCGCGTGCAGGATCCCGCCCTGTACGAGAACTACGTGCTCAGATCGATCCACTTCGATTCCGAGTATACGCTGAGATATTCGGAGATATTCGACCGGTTGCCGGACCTTGAAAGGCTCAACAGATTCCAAGGACCGCTCAAGGACCTCGCGTTCGAGCGGCGGGTCGAGTTGGCGCGGCTGTTCCTCGACAGGATAGCGAGCCTGCACCGCATTCGGGTCGCTCACCGCGACCTCGACCGGCACTCGGTCTGGATCGACGAGCGCCGAAGCAAGGTCGTCATATCCGGATTCGGCGCCGCGCATTTCCCCGACCGCAAGTCGATCGGGGGAACGCGCTCGAAACTCTTGGCGAGCGGATTCCGGGTGCCCGAAGACGTAGGGGAGAGTTCGGCCGGCACACCCTTTCAGCAGGACGTGTTCCTCGCCGGGGCGCTCGTCTGGACGCTTCTGTCGGGAGAACGCCTTCAGTCCATGGATCGCGTACCGGTCTGGACGTCCGGGACAATGAAGGATCTGGACATACCGGACGCCTTCAGAAGCTGGTTCGACCGCTGCCTGAAGATTGACGCGCGCGAGCGCTACGAAAACGGCGTCGAAGCCGCCGACGCGTTCGCCGAGCTTGTACGCAAGACGGAAAAGGCCTCTCTCGAGAAGCAACTGGACTCCTATCGGCGCGATGTCGACCCGATTTCGGACTACGAGCCGATCGAATGGATCAGCAAGAAGCCGTATCGAATCTACAAGGCGAAACGGGAGGACGACGATCTTTTCGTCAAGAGCTGGCCAGAGCGCGTTCTGGGCGAGCGTCGGAAGTCCGCGGCTCGCTTGATAGAATTCTTCGCAAAGGCCAACGCGCTTCGGCGCATCGACGCCGATTGGCTTCCCCGGACCGACGTCGCGTGCCTCTGCACCGATGGCCTACTGCTCGTGCAGCAGTGGATCGAAGGCGAACGTCTCTCCGAATGCAGAACTTCCGATTGGTCACCGGACGCCCTTCGGCGTTTCGTGGGAGCCCTTGTCGATGCGGTAGACGAACTGCACAAGCTCGACCTCACGCACGGCGACCTGTCGCCGAAAAACATCATCGTATCTCTGGACGGCGCAGTGCCGCGGCCGATCCTCGTCGATGTCGTCGACTTCACGAACGACGAGGAAGGGACAAGAACGCCCGCCTATTGTCCTCCGGAAGACAACGACCTGCGAACGCGAGACCGTTTCGCAGTCGGACAGATCGCCTCGGAGCTCGCCGAGGCCTGCAGCGACGAGGAGACTAAAGCGCTTTTCGCGCTGGGCATCTCGAAATGCGCCGAAGGAGCCGCTCCCTGGCTGTCCCTGAAAAGTCTCAAGGAAACGATCGTCTTCCGCCGACGTCGGCCGCCCAACGCGAGACTCGAACTCGAAGTCGAGATGCAGAGGGTCGGCTTCGAGGGCGCCATGCTGTCGGACAACGGCGTGTTTCACATCATAAAGCCGAAGAAGGCTCCGAACTCGATCGAGATCTTCGGATTCGACCAGCGGCTTATCGTCGACTTTGATCCCGCCGACCAGAAGCCGTTCGAGGCTGTCGCGACCAAGATCGGCATGAGAGAAGCCGCGTGGGCTCAGGGGCATCGTATATTCTCTTTCGAGGGATCCGTCACGGTACGCCGGACGCGGGCGACCAGATTCGCCGGGTTTGACGAACTGCCGGCTCTGATCGCGGCGCACTTGAGCGCCATCTCCGTCCCCAAAGATGTCACCCCCGTCGAGCCGGCCGAAGCGGCGGCGAGCGCGCCCGAACCCGAGCAGCCGCCTCGCCGCGGGTTTCCCGTCACGGATTTCTGGCTGGGAACAATCGTTGTCGAAGAGGAGATCAGCCCTGAGGTCACGCTCGCTTCGGAGCCGAGATACGACGAAGAGGAACGCACGCTGTACCTCGTCGCCGAAGACAACATTCCGGACGTCGACCCCAGCGACGGGCAAGCCGTCGGCGTCAAGTGGAACGGCTACAAACTCGGCGATCTGGACACCGAACGAACGCAGGGAACGACCGTCGTCGTCAGAAACGTCCGCAGCGCGCGCGGCCTGCAGCGAGGCGACGTCCTGAAAATTCCCGACGATCTGGTCAGCTTTCAACGCCGCTCGCGCGCGGTGTCGCGGATTCTCGACGGCAAGTCGACGATCGCCAACCTGATCCGGTACTTCGATCCCAACAGCGAAATGACCCCGCAGAAGTACGGTCCCGAGGTCCGCGACGAAGAGCTGACGCCGTACGGACTCAATCCCGACCAGAACGAAGCGTTCAAGCATCTCTGGAAGCACGGTCCCCTCGGATTGCTTCAGGGACCGCCGGGTACGGGCAAGACGACCTTCATCGCAGCCTTCGTCCACTACGCTCTCACGCAGTCGCGGTTGAACAGCGTTCTCGTCCTCTCCCAATCGCACGAGGCGGTGAACAATGCCGCCGAAAAGATCCTTGAGATAGCCTCGAAGCTGGGCGGAAACATCGACCTTCTTCGCGTAGGTCAGCACTCGAAGATTTCGCCGATGCTGCACAAATTCCATGCGCGTGCGATCCAGGACCGCTATCGCGAACTGTTCCGTGCCGCCGTGAAGGAACGGGTGGCACCGCCGGCGAGCCGCTTGGGGCTCGACAGAGATTACGTCGAAGAGGCGATAGAGGTCGAGAACACGCTGGGATCCTTGCTGCGCCAGATCGAGTTCTGCCAGCAGGACATCGCGACCTCCCGCGACCAGGACACGGTGGCGGCAGCTCGCGAGCGCGCAGAACAGCTGATGGAAGCATGGACGGTCGCAGCCGAAGAGTACGCCGTCCCAGTGAACGGAGATCCTCGCGGAGCCCTCGAGGAGGTCCGCGCCAGTCTGGCCGAGAGGCACTCCGTGCACGATCTCGACGCGCGTCGGAGACTTCTGCGCATCCACGGCTTGGCGATGGAATGGGGCGCCACGCTCGGAATGCGCGGGCGGAGTCTCGAGGAGCTATTCGCGAGAAGCAGAAATCTCATCAGCGGAACGTGCGTCGGAATCGGACGGCAGGGAATCCAGATCGACAAGAACGTGTTCGATCTGGTCATCATCGACGAAGCGGCGCGCTGTACGCCGGGAGAACTTGCGGTCGGGATGCAGTCGGGACGACGCGTTCTCCTGGTGGGCGACCACAAGCAGCTTCCGCCGCTCTACGGTCACGAACTGATGGAAGCGCTCGGCGAACGGCTGAACGTCGCATCCAGGAAAGAACTTCGTCGAAGCGACTTCGAGCGTGCATTTCATTCCAAGTACGGCTCGTCCGTCGCCCGCACCCTGAAGAGACAATATCGGATGGCGCCGAAAATCGGGAAGCTGGTGGCCAAAACCTTCTATCCCGGTCAGGATCTGACGACCGGACGGGGAGACCCGCCGGACTACTACCGGCTGCTCCCACGTCCCTTGGACGATGAACTCGTCTGGATCGACACCGGCTTCTCCAAGTCCACCAGGCGAGAGAGCGAATCCGGCAACAGCTTCGTGAACAGGCGGGAAGCCGCCGCAGTCGTGTCGTGTCTGAGAACGATCGCAGGTTCCGCCGAATTTCTCGAAGCCGCCAAGAGCGACCTGAAGGAGGACGAACCCCTGGTCGGCGTCATCTGCATGTATGCGCCGCAGGTCGGTCTGGTCGAGGAGATGCTCATCACCTCGGGCCTGGCGCCCGAATTCAGGAAGCTGGTGAAGGTAGGGACGGTCGACAGCTATCAGGGAAAGGAAAACCAGATCATCATCCTGTCGTTGGTACGAAGCAATCCGGAGCGCAGCATGGGCTTCGTGCGCGCGGCGAACCGGATAAATGTCGCGTTGTCCCGCGCGATGGAGCGGCTGGTCATCATCGGGTCGGTCCGCATGTTTGACCGGAAGGGAAACTCGCTCGCATCCGTCGTAAACGAGTTGAGGGACGCCGGTCGAATCACGTCGATCGGAGGAGAAGGGCGATGACGTCGGAAGCACCCAAACACATCGACATCGACGTGGTGACCTACGCGGTCCGTTGCCAGAAATTCAGGATCGCGGCGCTCGTGATGAAGCGAACGTCGATCCCGCTCGCTACCGAATACGCCACACGATTGGTGCATCTGATTCCGGGCATCCGGTTGGACGACATGCTCGCGTTCTTCGACTTCGACCCGTCGGAGTCCAAGATACTTCTTCAAGACGTCTTGAGCACAGGGCTCGTCGAGGAACGCAACGGGCAGCTACATCTGTCGCAGCGAGGATGGAAGTCGCTGTCGCCCGAATCCGACAGGTTGGATCTGTTCGAGCTGGAAGAGATCAATACGACGGTCGCATTCGAGCTTGCGGCCCTCACTCCGGTGGAGGAAAGCTCCCTGAACGCGAGGGAAGCAAAGGTCATCGAAGAGCTCAGGCTACCAGACCGCGAGAGGGCGGCATCCGCCGGGGCCGACGCCGCGGACGCGTTCGACCTGCACTTTCAGGAGTGGCGCGCCACCCAGGCCAGACGTCGTTGGCTCGACGAGGACGCACGCCTGACGTCGATCGAGGACATTCAGCCCATCGCCGCCACGACGGCCGTCGTCCAAATCCCGATCCGTTGGCGGCCAGCGGACGAATCGGGAGCCTCGCCCGACTTCTCCGAACTTTCCAACCGGGGCCGGCCGGGCTCCAGGAGCCCCCTGATCTCCGCGATCAGCGAGCAGATGAAATCCGTCGTGGCCCCTTCTGACCACCAAGACGCATTCGAATTGGTGGATCGGATCGACGGAGGACTTCTGCGCCGCGGAGGAGTGAGGTCTTCGGTCGAGCGCGAACCATGGGTCAGCGCCGCCGCGACGGCCGAAGGACAGATATTGAAGGGGATCGGAGCTCCCGGTCTCAAACTGGTCGGGTCCGTCGCGTCCGACAAACTTCGCGCCGCTGTACTCGACTGGACGCAGGCTGCGGCGAACACATCGTCGACGACCCGCACGCCGGTGTTCTGGTTGCCCCCCGCTGTCTCTTCGTGGGGAAGGAACGTTCCGTTCGTGAACCTCGCTCGGGATCTTTCGAGGAAAAATCAGATCGACGACGGGACCGTGTTGCTTGCGAGGTCGGGCAGCGACTACGAGCGAAAGGGCTGGACCAGACTCTACGGGCACGCCAATCGGCAGCCCGCGCTGTTCGACCGCTGTCTAGCCGTACCCCCAAAGGAGCTTCCATCCGCTCTGGAGATCATCCTTAAGCCCGGAAGCTGGGTTGCCGTTCTCATCCATTCGCCCGACATCGCGTCCGGCTACCCATTTCCGTTCGGATACATTACCTCCGACGCCAAGATAGTCGCCGACTACAGGCTGTGCATAGCGGAGCTCGCCGCCAAGGCCGACGGTACCGCAGCGGTCATGTGGACGAAACCCGACGAAGATGCACACCGAGCCCTTAGTTCGGTCGACGCGGCGCTCGACATCAGCGTCGCCGCCCCCGATTGAGATCGCGGGCACTTGCACACTGCACAGACCTGCACTCGAGCGCACCGGTGATTGTCAGAACGCGGGTCTACCATCTCAATGATGGCCACACGGAGGTTGATGAATACGCGCACAGCAAGTTTGTAGGCATTTACTCGGACCGGTTGGCCGCGCAACCACTGGAAGCGCAAGTGGGGATGGTTTGGGGCGGTTACCTGATCGATGAGATTATCGCGGGCCGTCAACGTGACACGGATTGACCGCGCGGCTAGGTGAAGACGCTCGGCGCCAATGCTTTCACCGGGTAAACCAAGAGCAAGACGTTAAACGTGGTGTCGAAAGCCTCTGCCAGACATTCGTGCGCCTGGCCATTGCGGTCGGTAATCGAAATCGAGGTCGCCTTGGTCATCTTGCGCCCGATAGGCAGGACCCGTCCGAGAGAATGATTGCGCGTGATGACTGTCTCCGTCGGTTGTCCAAAATGCAACGCGAAGGATGGCGAGACCTCAATGCGGCGCACGTCGGCCTGTGCGCCGGTCTCGGGGTGGTAAGTGATCGGCTCCAAAATATAGACGGCGCAGGCGCGATGATTGGTGCGCGCAAATTCGCGGCAGGCGGCGTAGATCGACGCGCCAAACACGCGCGCCAGCTTCATCGGGGATTTGATGGTGAGTGGATGGTCGGCGGCCATGTCCCGATAGGCATCCCCCTGGAACATCACGAAGCGGGCGAAATTATTCGCCTCGCGCTCGAACAGGTCGGAGATGTCGGGGTCGAGCATCTTCTCGCAGTCCTGAAAGATGCGGAACATCTTGCGGTGTGTCGGCAACTCGATATGACCGGCTTCGTGCAGCTTCAGGAAATTCTGCTTCGACTGGTGCACATTGTGGTCGATATGGATGATGCCTTCGTCGGCGTCGCAAATGCCGAACACCTTGGAGATAGCCGACTTGATGACGGCCGCGGTGCGCTCGGCCTTGCCGACCAGGTACTCCATGATACGCCGTGGGTCGAAGGCGCTCGCGGTCGCCACCTTGATGTTGCCAGCGGCCAGGATGTCCGCAATCGGAGTCGGATAAACGCCCCATCCCGATGCTCGGTCGAGAGCGCGCCGTGCAGCGTGCTGCACGGCGCGCAATTCACTGGGGTCAAGACTACTGTCGTCAGCTCGAACCACTTGGTTTCTTCCTGCTTCGCAGATAGCCGAGGAACTCGATCAGCCTGGCCTCTTCCTCGGCAGTCAAATTGTGTTCGGCAAAGGTCGCGACGCGGCCGTGCCGCTCCTGCGGAGCCTTTCGCGAGCGCGTCGGCGCAACAAAGCCTGCACGCTCCATCAGGTTCTCGTAGGGGATCCCGTAGAGCTCCGCGAGCGCATGCAGAATGTTCGGGCTCGGCCGCTTGATCTGATCGGTCTCGATCTGACTCAGATATGCGTTCGACACCACCTTGTCCGTCGCCTTCTCCACCTCGCGCAGCGAGAGCCCGCGATCGTTACGAATTGAGGCCAGATATTGACCGAGCGTGAGCTTGACCTCGGGCTCATCGCCGTCGTCTGCCATGATCTCCTCCTCAAAAACTATTGATTCATCTAATGATTTAGGCGAACTCGCTAGGAATGTCAAGCGCGCTCAGCGTATGCTTGACATTCTTAGCACGCTACCCTATCTAAGCACCATAAGCCCGGCGCGGTGCCGGGTCTAGGGACCAAGAAGGGTTAAAACCATGGAAAATCTTAATGCGGGCGGTGAAGGCCGCGAGGTCGATCACAATGGCCAGGGCGTGCGCGCTGCCGGCCCGGATGGGCAGTTCTTCACCTCAGTGAACGGCGAGACCGTGACGTTCGGCACCCCCGAACAGCGCGGCGAGCACATCCTCGACAAGGCCGGTTTCAAGCCGCCCGGGGACTACGCCCTGATCCAGCTGCTCGGCCACAGCAGCCGCTCGATCGGCCTTGATGACACGGTCGACCTGCGGGCGGCAGGCACCGAGGTGTTCCGCGCCTTCAAGAGCGACCGAATCTACCGCTTTACGCTCAACGGCCACGGTTACGAGTGGGGCGCGGCCAAGGTGCCGGAGACGGAGCTGCGCGTCATCGGCCACGTGCCGGACGGCGAGGTGTTGGTGCTCGACCGCGACGGTGGCGATGTCGAACTGCACCCCGGCGATGTGCTGGATCTCGGCCACGGCGGTACCGAGCACCTGCACACCGAGAAGCGCCTGATCACGGTGTTCTTCGAGAACGAGCCGCGCGAGATCCCGCGTGGCACCTACACGACCGAGCAGCTGAAGAAGCTTTTCGGGGTGCAGGACGGCTACATCCTCGAGTTCATCAATGAGGAGGGTCATCTCACGCCGCTGAAGCCGGGCCAGAAGGTCCGGGTGAAGGAAGGCATGAAGTTCTTCGAACAGGTGCCGTGCGGGGCTTCCTCGTGAGCGATCCGGCGAAGGAGTTCGCGGGCCTCAAGGCCATGCATGGCGGCGCCGTCCTCCTGACGGAGGGCGGCCAGCCGGTGGTCTTGCTGCCCGCCTTCAGCTTCACCGCAGGCGGACAGGTCCAGACCATGGACCTGCTGCTCGTGCCGTTTAACCACTCCGGCTACGTCACGCGGCTGTTCTTCGAGCGGCAAATCGCCGGGCGTGGCGCAAATTGGAAGCAGCTGCGCGTGGTCGAGCGCAACTGGTGGGCGCCATCGTGGAACCACGTGCCGGCCTCGATGAAATGGACGCAGATGCTGCTGGCACATTTGAGGGCTGTCGAATGAACATCCGCTTCAAGATCACCAGCGCCTTGCTCGGCACCATCCGTGCCGACCTCCGGCGCCCGCATCCCTTCGCGCATGAGCGCGTTGGCTTCATCTCTGCCGGGTTGGCGGCGGCGCACGACGAGCTGCTGATCCTGGCGCGCGACTACACGCCCTTGCGCGACGACGAGTACCTGCGCGCCGCGGGCGTTGGCGCGATGATGGGCGACCAGGCGATCCGGAGCGCGCGGCAGCGGGCGATGGACAGCCGCGCCGCGATCTTCCACGTGCACACCCATGGCGGTCACGGAATCCCGGGTTTCAGCGGCGTCGACAATCGCGAGAACGCCAAGTTCGTCCCCAACTTCGTCTCGGTCGCGCCGCAGTGCGTGCATGGCGCGATCGTCCTCAGCAACACCGCCGCGTTTGGGCAGGTGTGGATCGGCCGTGCCGCATCGCAGCCGTTCATCACCCAATTCAACGAAATCGGCATGCCGATACGTAACTGGAGGGCCGCATGAGCCGCCTTGATCGCCAGAGTTTCCTCGGTCCTGACAGCGACGCCATCTTGCAGGCCGCCACGATCGGCGTCATCGGCCTCGGCGGCGGCGGCTCGCACCTGGTGCAGCAGGCGGCCCATTTGGGCGTCGGCGGGTATGTCCCCGCGGACCCGCAGTGGATTGAGGACACCAACACCAATCGCCTGATCGGCGGCACGCTGGCCGACGTGGCCGACCGCCGGCCCAAGGTTGAAATCGCCGAGCGCATGATCCGCAGTTTGAACCCGCATGCGCGGATCATCCCTGTGCAGGACGACTGGATCTCGGCCGTCGACGACCTCAAACTGTGCGATGTCATCATCGGCGCGGTCGATGACATGCGGGAGCGCGAGCAGCTTGAACGCTTCGCGCGGCGTCACCTGATCCCCTACATCGATATCGGGATGGATGTTCACGATCTCGGCAAGCAGGGATATCTGGTTAGCGGCCAGGTCATCCTGTCGATGCCCGGATGCCCCTGCATGCGCTGCTGCGGCTTCATCACCGACGAACGCCTGGAACAGGAAGCCAAGCGCTATGGCGCCGCCGGCGCGCGGCCGCAGGTCGTGTGGTCGAACGGCGTGCTGGCCTCGACGGCGATCGGCTTGCTGACACAGATTCTCACCCCGTGGTATCGCGAGCCGCCGGGCTTCGTCTATCTGGACTATGACGGCAACAAGGGCACCGTGACGCCGAACAAACGCATGGCGCTGCTCAAGCATCACGTGTGCCCGCACCATCCCGCGGCGGAGACTGGCGATCCGCTGTTCGATGTGCGCAAGCAGGAGTTCACCCCTAGGCCGCAGCCGGTGACGGCGCCGAAACTCGCATGGTGGCGCCGGGCATGGAATCAGTTGCGGGCGCGCGCCGGATGATCCGCGCTCCGGCGCCAATTCCCGAATATTCGTCCATGTCCAATGCATTGAATATACACGTTAAATATCGCATGTGGACGAACTTTGAAACAATCTTTGAAAAATCGTCCACGCCGTCCTACGGTGGGCCCCCCGCCCTCTTGGTAATGACCGTGGACATGACCCAGCCCAATAAGAAGACTGAAATCGAGGCTGACCTTCTGCAGCTCGCTCGCATCGCCCTTTCCGGACGGACACAAGACGTCCAAGTTATCCTGCGCCGCTTTGCAAAGCGTTACTCACCGTCGCTTCCCCATGTTTCCGACGCCCTGACGGCGCTGCTGCAAGAATTGCCGACACAGGCATCGCCGCTGCGGCAGGCGGATGTTCCGCTTCCCGTCGACCTGGACTCACGGCTTCATCTTCTGCGCGTCGAGACCGAGCCCGTGCTCGATCACGAGCCGATCTTCGCGGCCAAGGTGACCGAAGCGCTAACGCAGATCATCGCGGAACGCCGCCAACCACAGAAGCTCATGCGCGCCGGCCTGGATCCGACGCGGGCGGCGCTCTTTCTTGGACCTCCGGGTGTCGGAAAGACCATGGCGGCCCGGTGGCTTGCGCGCGAGCTCGGGCGGCCGCTACTGATCCTCGACCTTGCCGCGGTGATGAGCAGCTTGCTCGGCCGCACGGGCGGCAATCTCCGCCAAGTGCTCGAATACGCCAAGACGATGGACTGCGTTTTGCTCCTGGACGAGCTCGATGCTATCGCGAAACGCCGCGATGACCATGGTGAGATTGGCGAACTCAAGCGGCTCGTCACGGTCCTTATCCAGCAGATCGACGATTGGCCGCCATCCGGCGTGTTGCTGGCCGCGACCAACCACCCCGGCTTGCTCGATCCGGCTATTTGGCGGCGCTTTGAGCTGCATATGGAATTTCCGCTGCCAGATCGCGCCGCCATCACGCGGTTCATTGAGGGCATGCTCGCGCCGCACTTTGCCGCCGTGCGCGAGTGGAGCGGATTGCTTGGCGTCGCCTTCGCTGGGCGCTCCTTCAGCGACATCGAGCGCGACCTGTCGGTTTCGCGACGGAACGCCGTGCTCGAAGATATCCCGCTTGAGGAGCAGTTCGGTCGCTTGCTGGCAAATGGCGCGATCGCAAAAAGCAGGCGTATCGAGATGGCAACCGAACTGGTCGAGCAGGGTTTGGCGTCGCAACGCAAGGCGCGGGAATTGACCGGCGTTGCGCGCGACACCATCCGCCGTCGAACGATGCCGGCTAAGAGAAAGACCACGCGCTGGCCGAACGGAAAGGACACCTCATGAGCAAGCGGAACTTCCTGATCGGCAAGGGCGAGCGCCTCGTCGATGACGTTATCGGGGTCCGCGGCGGCGGGCCCAAGAGCCACCCTTACACCTTCACACAGGCGCGGGAGCGCATCGCGCCGATGCTCGCGCGCGTCGTTCGCAGCATCGATCATCTGCCGGACAACGCTTGCCCGGGTGACCGCGCCGTCGCGACCATCACCCTCAATCCCGAATACATCGCGAAGTCGTATTTTCCCGAAAAGTTGCTCGACACGCTCGGGCTTGAAACGGTCGGCAGCCGCCCGCGGCGCATAAAGCCCGAGCGGCGCTCGAAAGGGCGGGAGCCCGAGGAAGCCATCACCACCGAGTTGTTTGTCATGGGCCCGCGACCGGCGTTTCGCGCGTGGCGGTCGTCGTTGCCAAATTGGGAGGAGGACCTCAGTGGTGCGGATGAGCTTTCGACGATCGAGCAAGTAACCGCGCCGTCGGCGCACGACAAGATCAAGGGCCGGTTGCCCAAAGCAGGCAAAGTCGTTTTCGAAGCGGTACTTCACGGCGACGCGGGCAGTGGATCGAACGGCGTGGTTCCGATGTTCCGCGAATATCTGGAAGAAATCGGCGTTCGGCAGGATCTGGAACGAAAGTTCTCGGCTGGCGGCCTTTGCTTCGTCGAACTGGAAGCACCGGCTGATCTCGCCGATGACATCGCGACCTTCTCACCACTCCGTGCGCTGCGGCAGATGCCGACCTTGCGCATGCTTCGGCCGACGTTCAGGTCGTCGCGGGTGTCGATGGCGGACACGGTGTTTCCGATGAAGGCCCCCGTCGACCCAAAAATCCGCGCCGCGATTTTTGACGGCGGAATCCCGAAGGGCCATGCGCTTACCAAATGGGCGACGGTCATTGAGCCGCCGGGCATCGGTAAGACGATCCCGGACTTTCTGCAGCACGGCGTCGGCGTGACATCTGCGTTCCTGTTTGGCCACATCGATCCCGCCAAGTCACTCGGCAAGCCTTATGCGGCTGTCGACCATTACCGGGTGTTGGACACGGCCCCGGGTCAGAACCCGCATGAGCTGTATGAAGTTCTGGGACGCATCGATCAGGTCTTGGTCGACAAACACTATGACCTTATCAATCTCAGCATCGGGCCGCGGCTGCCGATCGAGGACGACGACGTCCATGCCTGGACCGCCGTCCTCGATGATCGTTTATCCAAGGGCACCACGCTCGCGACCATCGCGGTGGGCAACGACGGCGACAGCCCCGCGAAAGACAAGCTCAACCGGATTCAGGTGCCGGCCGATTGCGTCAACGCGCTGGCCGTGGGCGCGTGCGATAGTCCAGAGTCTCCGTGGCAGCGCTGCACCTATAGCTCAGTGGGACCCGGCCGCAGCCCCGGTCTCGTAAAGCCGGATTTCTTGGAGTTCGGCGGAACCCTTAAGCGGCCGTTTATCGTGGTCAGCGAGTCGGCCAAGGGCGGCCTTGAGGCAACCGAGGGTACGTCCTTTTCGTCCCCCTCGGTGCTGCGCCTTGCCGCCGGCGTCCGCGCGCATTTCGGCGCGAATCTCAGCATGCTTGCCATCCGCGCTCTGCTGATCCACACTGCTGAAGGCAGCGATTTTGCGTGTGAAGATGTCGGCCGCGGGCGCGTTGCCCGCTCGGTGCAGGACATCGTGCTGTGCGACGATGATGCGATTCGCGTCGTCTACCAGGGAGAGATCGCCCCCACGCGCTATATTCGCGCGCCTATTCCCGTTCCGTCGATGACCATTCCCGGCAAGGTCACGATCACGGCAACGTTGTGCTATCCGACCGGCGTTGATCCTCATCATCCGGGCAACTATACGCGTGCCGGTCTCGAGCCAACGTTTCGTCCGCACGATCAGAAGCGCAAGAAACCCGAGCAAGTGCACGCCGACAGCAAGGGCTTCTTCGGCAAGACGCAGAGCGGCTTGATGGAGGATGAGCTGCGACGCGACGCATGGAAGTGGGAGAATTGCCTGCACACCAGCATTGGGATTATGGGCAAGAACCTGCGGAATCCCGTGCTCGACATCCACTACAACGCGCGCCTTGGCGGGAAGAACTTCGCACCGGACGAGAAATTGCCGTACGCGCTGGTCATCAGCGTGCAAGCAAAGCAACTCAACGACCTGTACGACCGGGTCATCCGCAAATACGCGGGGCGGTTGGAAGCACTGCGGCCGGTCGTCGAGATTCCCGTCACGGTGTAGACGTAAAGCCGTAGCCAAAGAGCGCGGAATATGAGCGATCCTCAAATTGATTCGTTCGTTGTCGACGTCGACCGGTTGCCGGCGGATTTCCCAACCGGGCGCCATGATGGCGCGTTCTGGGAAGCTCTGGGACGCGCCGTCGCTACCTTCGGGTTTCTTGAGGAAGTTTTGGGAAGAGCGATCTTCGCGTTCACGGCAACCCGTCAATTTTCTCTCGATCAGATTGAAGCCGAGTACGCCAGTTGGCTGCCAACTTTGGAAAGGGCCCTGGTTGACGCGCTTGGGAGCCTGATCGATTCCTATGGCCGGCATGCGCGTGCACATCAGAACGCGCCTGAACATCTCGACGATCTATTAGGCAAACTCCGCGAGGCGGCCGTCTGGCGAAATACGATTTGTCATGGATCGTGGAGGGCTCCTGATCAGCATGGACGTTCGCTCCCGTTCTATGTCGACAGGAAGCGCGGGGTCTTCGAGACCCCGGTCGACATTGCCATGCTGAAGCAATTGCAACGACACGTCGCCGAGCTGGCCTGCGCAGTTGTGAGCACCGTAACGCAGATGGGCTATCAATTTCCGGGATCAAATGGCGCGGGCAAACCGATCATGACCGGCACTACGTGATGCCTTCATGTTCCGCGTTCGAGGCGGCCCTCATTCGAAGCGCCCGCTCTGCGCTCGGTCTTCCTCCAGCTCGTCGCGCCGCTCTCTTTCAACCCGCTCGGCCAAATCCGCGCGGGTAGCGCGAACCGCCGCGACGAGCGCTGGATTACTTCCAATCGCCAATTTATCGAGGAGTTGAACACGCGATTCGAACTTCGATGCAACCGATCCGCTGAAACTGGTGGGCCAGAGGCGCGCGCCAATAACCCTGAACACCGCCACAGGGTCAGGCGCGCGCTCCAATAGCGTCTTGGCAATGGGTTGCCACTCATGCGGCGTCTGATCGTTTGGCCGCGAGAACAGCAATGCGACGTTGGACGCAAACGGATACCTCATGCTGGGGTCGGCATCGCACCATTCAAGCAAGGCTTCATCTGGTACGACGCGCGACGGATTTTGCCGGTGACGCATTGTTTCCTGGACAAGATCGATGCTCTTTTGGCGGTCCTTGTCACTTCCTGCGGCAAGCTCGTCCAACGTCGCCGCCGGCTGTGTCTCGAATAGGCCCCTCAAAAGATCGTCCTGCTCCCACGCATGAACATCGTATTTTCCGATCGCTGCCTTCAAATCACGCACCATTTTGCGCGCGACCGGCGCGCCTTCCGGCCCGATCAAGCAGGCCACAGCGACAACGCCGAGCTTGTAGTCGTCGTGGTCGGCCCTGTTCTCGCGCCGTGTAAATTGATAATCGGCCAGTAGCCGGCGCCCTGCTTCAACCGTCTCAGGCAACGGCTTCCGCTTTGCCGTTCCGTCCGAATGCAGCCGCATGGAAAGTATCTCAAGCGCGACGCGATTGCCGTCCTGCTTTGCTCCAATCGCCAACATGAGATCGCGAAAGGCTGGGCCCGAAATCGGCTCGCAAACCCCGCCATAGACCAAGTCGAAAAACCGACCGATGGAGGCCTTACCAAGCTCCAATGCACGGTGAAGCCGCTTGACGCCCGCTTCGTCGATAGTGACGGCGGTTTGCAGTGTCGGGAACCACGCGCCCATCGTTTGGTCGTCGATAGCCTCATCCAGCAGCGCGTTCGCTTCCGCGCTATCCCGTGTTTCAAGCCCACTGAGGAAACCGAGGAGAAGCTGAATATTGGCTTTATCTTGCTTGGCAACCTCGCCGACGAGTTGGCCCCACAATGCATGGGGGTCTTTCGCCCCAAGCGCCAGGCCGCGGCCGAATTCACCCAGTTTGCCGGAGCCGCGGATAAGCTCCGGCAGGAGCGCCGCGAGGGCTCCTGCATCGCGCGCGACCTCCTTTCCAAGCTCCTCCACAGCAACCGTCGCGCGCTTTCGACGCTCGGTGGCGGATACGACCTCATCGTCGTCGTCAAAGTCGTCCAGATCGAGGCTTCCGCTCTGATCGCCAAGGACGATACCCCGCACGCTGTTCACCAAGTCTTTCGGCCGAAGCCATTCCTCCAGCTCAGTAAGGCGTTTTAGGCCTTCGCTCTTGAGGCTGCTTCCGTCGTAATTCCGCGTCTGCCGCGCGGCAACCCAGCCATCGCGCCAAAACCCGCTTCCCGCGATGGCCTTGGCAATGCGCTCCAACGCGTCATACCTGCTGCCATGCGTCCAGAGGCCACGGAATTTGCGGGCGATGGTCTTGCGTACGCGTGCCGTCACGGCGCTGTCGCCAAGCGCAAATGGCTCCGCGAAATTCAAGACCTCTTCAAACCAGCGGCCAACATCCGAGCCATATTTCGGCCAATAGCCGTAATCGCGCGAGCGCGCGCCGAACTCGAATGATCGGTACGGCATGAAATGGTCAGACTTCATCATGGCTTCAAGGGCCTTGATGCCAAGATGCTGCTCAAAGGCCTTGTTCGATTTCAATAGCCGTTCCAGCACTTTCAACCGCATCGCGAGCGGCGCATGGGTTCCTGAAAATGCGATATAGAAGAGGGACGTCGTGGCTTTTACAGCCTCGCCCTCAACGCTTTCCTCATCAAGAACGCTGGCGAATTTGCACAGCAGGGTGACGGCGCGCTCGAACAGCGCCGCATCGTAGGCGAGGGAATGCAGCAGGCGGATAAAGTGCCCTCCCCGCAAAAGCGTCTCTTTGTCAGCGTCCCCAAACACATTCTCCAGCGCCGCGAGCGTTGCTTCGGGGAGCACGGGCGCGACGTTTTCGAACATCGCGCGGCCCAGCTCGTTAAAGTCCAGGACATCGGCGAGGAGGCCGTCCTTCGTAAGCCATCCTTGCACAATCGCTTGCGCTTCTTTGCTTCCATCGAGATAGCCGAGGCGCCGTGAGAAAGAACGCAGCAGGCGTTCCGACGACCCGCGAACGATGGCCGCCTCGATAACGGCATAGGGAATGTTCTGCAACGCCATGGCCGCGAGCCGATTGGCGATGGCATGGGGGAGAACCGCGCGCCATTGGCGGCGCTGTTGCAGGAGATCCCGCCGTTTCAATTCGGCGGCAGCGGTGAAAACCTCCTGGGCAGTTTTTCCGATCAGGCCTCCCAGCACCGGCAGTTCAGCGTTTTCGCCAGTCAATGCCTCGCCTTCGAATGAATAGACGAGGGAACACGCCTCCGCGATTTGCAGCAATCCTGCATCATGCCCATGGCGTTGCTGGAAGAGCCGCGTGAACAGCTCCGTGTTGGTAAGTCCGGAAACCGTCTCGGATTTCTTCACTGTGCCAGCAAGGGCAAGGGCAATGCGCGCATTCCCACCGGAAAACTCCGCAATCGTGCCTGCATCGACCTGCGACAAATCTGGAAAACGCCCTCGCACCAGCTTTTCGATAAGAGGCAGCGAAGATGTCTCCAGCGAAAAGACATCCGTGCCTTCGGGTTGGTCCTCGCGGATGTCGTACTCAACCGTGATGACGCTAATCGTCGAGCCCGCTGCGTTTGCAACGTCGGCGAGCTGCTTGTGCGTCTCCGGAGGGCAATTATCAATCACGAGGATTGCACGGGTACCGGATGCGACCAGGTCAGAAGCGAGCCCCTTCGGCTGAGGATCGGGTTCATCGGCCGTATCCGTATAGATGGCGAGCGAGGGGTCGATGGCGTTGACCCCGATCGCGCTGTCAAACAAGGCCTCAACCAACCGCGTCTTACCAACACCTGACAAGCCGACTAGCCGCACAACCTGCCCTGGACTTCTCAGCGCGTCCCGAATGCGGTTGATGCCGTCAACGGAAGACAGCCCATCGCCATCATCCTTGCGACCAGTCTTTATGCGCGCCTTGTCATCCAGCAGGTAGGTCTTGTCTGCGCCGGCCGGCACATGGGACCAAGCGCCATAGGCGCGCCAACCTGGCACGGACTTGCCGATCCGCGAGCGCACCCACGGTATCAGGCCGGCGTGGTCACGTACCCAGCTCGCAACGCGATTGCGATCGTAGAAATCGAGATGAAGCTTGCCGCCATCCGCGCACCCCCTGACAGCTTCCGCCATCGCATCGCGCCTGCCGGTGAGCGCCGAATCAGCCGTGGAGCCGCTGGAACTCACAATGATGTAGGCACCTGACGCTGCCGCCAGCTCCTCAATTACGGATCGCAGCACCCCTTTCGGCTTCATCTCCTTGGCAACTTCCGAGGGCGGCATATCAGGCTTCTTCACCTGAAAGCCGGTCGCCGCCCTTGGGATGAAACCTTCGATCTTCGCCCCTTCTGGCAGAGACACCCGAACATCCAGCCCGCCATCCTTGGCGGTCTGGTTGCCACCCCACGTCACAGCGGAGACCGGCAAGCCGCGGCGGCGCAGCTCAGCCTCGCAGAGAAGGCCGATCAGCGTCCGCAAATCTTCGTCATCGAGCGCAGCAATGTCGTCGCGCGTTATCTCAAACATAGGCCATCACCATCGCCGAGGCTAACGCGCAGCGTTCTCGCGCACAGAAGCCTCGCGCCGACCAAAGAACGCTCAAAAACGCCAAACCGCCAGCGCCGCAAGAAGGATCAACACCGCGGCCAGAATTCCCAAGACGCCTTCAGCATTGAGCTTGATGCCCCAAAAACGTACCTGAAGCTTAGGTTCGCGCATTATGCAGCTCTCCATTCAATCTGTCTGGGAACTGCATCTCGGGGGATTTCTTTTTGTCTTCACTTTTGCAGATGTCGTCAGCCACTATCGCGCCGGCCGAGCCCTCGGCTCGTTCAATCGGCCTTTAAGGTCCTTTGAAGCATCTTTGAAGATTGCGCCCTGCACCCGTCCCGTCATGAGAGCCGGCGGATCGACCAAAACACCAAGGTGATTCGCGAGCTCGGCCGAATCGGGGCGGCAAGTTGCCCTTCCCAACGCACTTCGCTCGTTCAACGCGGCCTGCCAAGGCCTATAGGAAACTTGCGCCCACATGCTTAGGCGATGCCCATCAGCCGATCCGTCCGTCCGGCAGGATGAAATGAGCCCGCACCGCCGTGACGCGCTCGAAGTCCTGCTCCATGATGGCTTCCGAGATCACGCCGACGAGACGCCAGCCCCACACGCCGTTCTTATAGACGGGCTGCAACATGGGACCGCCAGAAACGCCGCCAAGATCATACCCCACCTTCGGTAGGCCGAGCCCCCGAACGTCGACCCAGTATTCGCGGGCAAAGCGGCAGCCGAGCTGATAGTCAGTGAAATCCGTGAGCGGCGTCATCGCGCTGTGCAGGCCAAAGGAAAACTCCATCGGCGCTATTTCAATGCGTTCGCAGCCAGGAAATCCGCCGAAGAAGACCGCTTCTCGCAGCTCGGGCGGGGGCGGCCACGCCGCATCGGCACCGGGCACGACCTTCTTGCCAATTTGCGCGATCTCCTCCGGGGTGATGCGGAAGGTGGCAATGTCGATCTTCTTGTCGCGGCCCCAGGCGATAACCCGTTCCTCGGGATTGAATCCGACATTCCCAATCTGAACTCCACGAACGCGGCGCGACGCGCGATCACTCACGAATTGTTCAAAGACATGCCCTGCCGTGACCGCGAAGGGCCCCTTGCCACAATCGAGGAAAAACATCGAGCCTTGCCGGTATTCCAGCGGCGTTGGCTTTTCTCTTTCCTGGGTGCTCCACAACAGCCACGCGACGTGAGCGCAGCCGTCATCGTGCAGCGACCGCGAGAAATTGCGTACCGGGAGCGACTGCTTCTCCATGTCACTGAGCGCATTAAGCCAATCCGGGCTATACGGAACGAGGCCAACCGGACCGGATATCGGGTCTGAATCGATCATGCGGTCAGTAAACGGCGGCGCGGTGCGTACGGGAAGCGAAATTTGCCGCCGCTTCGCCGGTAGGCGTTAGCCGACGACTTGGGGTTCGGGAAGATACCGCTCGTCGAATTCGGCCAGCGCGTCCATCGGATCGATTGGGTCACCCCAGACCGCCTGCCGATCGGACGCGGGCTTCGCCCAGAAGGCTGCGAGCGCGGTCTTACTCGTAAAGTGCGGCCATAGTGCATCGTTCAGGACGATCCGCGCCAGCGTCGTTCGCGCGATATGCTCGACGACTGCCTCCTTCTTGATGAGATCGACCTGCACTGGCCGCGTCAGCGGGTCGAGATAACGGTCCTCGTGCAGATGCTCGACTGCGCTGCTGACCTCGTAGATCTCCCCCATGAGATCGTGATGGCTTGGCCCAATGAAGAGCTCGCTGCGGCTCTTGAACTGCTTCGCAGATTTTCCGGGGTCGCAGAGAATGACGCCATCGATGCACCGTGCATACTGATGGATGCGTTCGAGGTTGTCCTGTTCAGTCCGCGTCTGGATATAGAGCTGGAGTACGCGGTTGAACCGCCACCGGTTGCTGCCTCGCCGCGTCGCCGCCAGACGCTCCAGCCGCTCAGCAATCGCCGCCGCCTCGCGCAAGTTCGCAGACGTCACGTCGGGATAGGGACGGAAGTCGTTGGCTATAGGAACGTCAAGGTCCTGTATCTGGCGCAGGCCCACTTCGCCATCGCGGCACGAGCCCGACAGGACGACCGGCTTATGCGCCGTCGAAAACGTGCTGCTAAGCAGCAATCCGCAATAGAAACCCCAGACGCACCTGTTAAGCTGAATGTTTTCGCCGTCCAAGACATCCGGCGTCCCGGATTTGATCTTGGCTGCGACGAAGAGATCGCAGGCCTCGACTTCCTCCACACGAATGCTGCCCAGCCATTCGCGCCACTCATCCGGAACCTTGAAGTCGTTCCCGCCGATGATCTGGAAGTTGGGAGATAAATCGAGCTTCGCAATATCCGGATCAGTGACCTTCACGCTCAAGCCAAGAAGCGCGTACTTCTCGCCATCCAGGATCCAGTTCTGCGCCTGTTTCTGATTCATTACAGAAATAGACAGCACCCTCAGCGAACGAATCAAGCGGCTTGGAGGTGGTTGCAGGCTAAAGTCCTGCTGCTCGCTAAGGCGTTACCATGACTTTCTAACAAAGTCCCTGCCTTCTTCTGTCCGGGGATGACGTGCGAATGAGCCGTCTCTTGGGTGGATCACTGAGATGCTGCTTAGTTGCCGGCACGGCGTGACGCGATCAAAGTTGAATCCGAGTCGCCGTCGATCTTCACCGGCGAAGCGCCAGCAAACTCGGATTGTCGAGCCCAACAAAATGATATCCCCGATCGCTGCCGTGGACCGTCTTCTTCCGGGCCCGCGCCGCACTCGGTTGCACGGCCGAAGATGCGGACGCCTTCATTTGCGGCACGGTAGACATCGCGCATTCAACGCATGGAGCCCGGCCAACCAGATGCGAGCACTTCGCGTGCATTGGAGGCGGATTGCATATCGTTGTGGCTGTCACCGCTGTTCGAATTGCAACGGAAGTGTCGGATCCATGCGCGCCAACCTGCGCGGTCGGATCACTGAATTAGTGCGTGGGGGTTCGCCAACGTTCGCCGATGCTTATTCAACGGATATTCGACGACTTCTCTACGGCGGCTCTAAGTCGTTGAATATTCTGGCGCTCCCTAGGGGAATCGAACCCCTGTTTCAGCCTTGAGAGAGGTAATCGGGCATTTCGGGGGGGAGACGACGTCAGCCGACGGTTCGTCCGATTTGTACGCCACGGCACCCAGGAGTTAGCGGCGACATCAGAGAGCCTTTCGTTTGGCACCACGGGCGACATAGATCAACGCATCTCGGGCGATTGGGCTTTGCGCAGATGGCGTCGAAACAGGGCAGCAGGACCTCGTCGGCTACGACGAAAGCAGCGCCTTCCCGGTAACCCGCGTCGACACCAAGGTCGCTCCGTGGAAATGCCATCTCGTTCAGGGGGCTTGATCCGATTGTGGCGGAGTTCATCGAAGCAGATGCAGGAACCATGGTTGACAATGACAACAACAAGCGGCGCCGGCTCGTCGAGTTCAAGGACGGTTGCCGCTATGGCAAATTCGGAAAGACGAAGGCTTATGAGTTGATCGCCCACGAGAGGATCAAGGCGTATAAGATGGGAGGCAAGACCATGATCGACCTCGACAGCGTGGACGAATATCATGCTTCGTTGCCGAGGGTCGAAACGAGAGCAAGCGAGGCCGCCGATCTGCGCAGCGAGACGGCGAAGGCACCCTCGCCTAGGTTGTAGAGGCAATTGGCCAAATGCTGCATTAAACTCAGGCGTTCGGCGCAACCGGCGGCACGGCCATAGATGTCGTAGTTCTTGTTCTTGCCGCCTTTGTCGAGTTGTCGCCGCTAAGGCGCAGCGCTTTTTTCTCCGCGTAGTGCACGAGATCGACTTCCATCACTGCTGTTGAACGCGCCCTCCTTGTTGAGCAGGGTCGCTGTTGTCGAGCGGAAGCCGGGCGCGCATTGGTCGCCGCCGGGGCCAATATCGCAGCTTATGATCCGCAGCGCCTTGTCCGACATTGGCGTGCCGCCGTCATTGGACGGATGAGCGCTTTCGGCGTCTGTCTGGCGCCAAGCGAACCGATCGACCGCCGAAACCGTCCTCCGCGAGGTAAGTGTCGCTCGGCGTCGTGGGGCATACTAGACGCGGTACGCATGGCAGAATCCTCTCCTGCCCTCGTGATATCAAATTAGTTCGATCCGACGGGAGTCAGAGCCGGGTTCGATTACGGTTGGGGACGATGGTAAAGGCCAGACGGCATGGGTCGCGCGTGCTGCCGAGGCGCCTGCTGTTGTATTTTTGCGAGCTAATGCCGCGCGTGATCTTGCTGGTATTTCTGCTGGTATCGGCAGCGATTGACGGATAAAATGACATTAAATTCAGATGGTTAGGTGATTAGGCGACTGCCGGCCAGGGGCACCATTCGGATTTGCTGAAGCGCCTGCAGCTTCGTCGCGCCTGCCGTCCGGATCCGATGCGCCGCGAAATGTCCAGTCTTGTTGTCCGACCCCGGCTCCGCAACTCCGGCCAAAGTCGGCGCTGCTTGTTGTGTCATCGAAGCTACATATGGGGTCGCTAGCGTCCACCGCATCGGGGATGCCAACTCGCGAACAAGCGGTCCCACCTTCAGTCGTAGGGCTGCAAGGTCGCTGGAGGGTCTGCCCGAGACGGGGCAACGAACGTTGTCCCCGGAAATCAGCATCCAGTAAGGATCAAGTACAGTGAATAAATTTAGGTTCGGCCTAGCGGCCATTGCGTTCGCGGCAGCCGGCATCAATGGTGCCCAGGCTGCAAGCATCAACAACGTCGCCAGCGGCAGCGTGGCTGTCGTGGGAGCTGACTGCTGCAAAACAGGTCAGGTATTTCCCAACATCATTCTCGATGCCGCCAACAATCGTTCGAATTATCTCGTTTTCGACGTCGGCCCTCTTGCTGCCATGCTGGGCGGCAAGGATGCCAAATCCGTCACGTTGACGCTCAACCAGCCCGGCTTCTACAGCAGCGCGGACGCGACAGAGACTTTCACATTGTGGGATTTTACCGGGAATGTGAATGCGTTGAAGAATTACAGCTTTGCCAACCCGCCTTCAGCGGCAGACGCAGCATCGATCCGAGACGACCTGCGCAGCGGGATCAGCTACGGAAGCGCCGTCATTGCAAAGCCGGTCGGCGCTCTTTCAATCCTGACGATCATGCTGAACGATGACGCCGTCGCCGCGATCAACAGCGCGCTCAACTCTGCTGACCACCTGTTCGCCATCGGCGGCTTTTCCAGCACGTTGACCGGCTCGCAGTTGCTGTTCCAGTCCTCGACCGGCAGTGCAAGCCTGGATGTCACCCCGGTGCCGGGCCCCGTCGTCGGCGCCGGTCTTCCCGGCCTGATCGCCGCATGCGCCGGATTGCTGGCCTGGAGGCGGCGCCGCCTGGCTGCCAACGCGTAACGTCTTTGAGCGCTCCGAGATCCCGAGTTCGTCTCTCCTTCGTGCAGAACTTGCCGGCATGAAGTCGTGACCGGGATGCATCAAGAGTGGGCACCAGGCCGGAAAGGCCCGGTGCCCACCACCGCCGGGCAGGATTGCCTCGCCTGATCATGGCTATTGCCGCCTTCTCGCCTGGCGCCGCCGGCGGATGGCCGCTTGATGTAGGTGCTCTGCCAAGCAACAAGACCGCCGACGTGTCTTTTCGTTTTGCCTTGCATACCGCTTCACGTGGTGGCTCGCACCACCCGCTGAACAGGCTCATCGGCAACCATGTTGAGAGCCCTTCGAGCGACCTGACGCCCGGTCGAGACCGCGGCGCAATCTTCGAACAACAGCAGTCACGCCACTTCGGCCTCGCGGCGCATGACGCCCGAGTCCTGTGCTTCTCTCGGCGCCCTTCCTTGGAAAGGGCGCAGGGAAGGCCGGGCGCCGGCTGGCACCCGCGGTCCGCTGTGCGCAAATAGCGCGAAGGCAAATGCACAGCGGCATACAGGGCAGCCTGGACATCCCGGCCTTTCCCTGCGCAGTGGTTTGACGGCTTATGGCGCGCTCTCCCCGGGGAGCGATGCACTATTGCCCCCGTCGTCTTGCCGATGACTGATGCGCGTGCCCGGTCGGGCCGCTGCACCACCGCAAGCCTTGACGCACAGACCCCGGGCGTCAGGACCACACGCTTTCGCCGTACGCGAACCGCACCGGTCGTGTGCGCGCTGCTCAACCGCTCACGGGCCAAAACCCGCCCTGCCATTGCTGGCGCGCCGATGCACTCCACGTCCACCGCCACCCGGCCCGCGTAACGTGACGATCGCGAAACGCCCCTTGTCCTTGGGCCAGGGTGAGCGACACATACGATATTTCCGAATTTCGGTCAAGCAGAATTAGTGCGGCTTCGATGGCGGACCGAAAGATATGGCCCGCTTTGGATCGCCCACCATCGCCGCGACCAACTTAGCTCGATCTCTCCCGCCCCTTCGACTTCGCAGCGCCAGTCCCTATATCCTCCGGCAAAGACCCGAGGCAGATATTCACATGGCCAGAACACGCACGACGGAGGCCGACGATCTTCCCCGCTACTTCGTCTGGGTTCGAGGCCTCGAAGGCCCCGAGCCGCAGAAGTGGATGGCCATGGATTTCGGCGTCAGTGACTGGAAGCGGCCGCTCGTGCTGGCCTATCTGGAGCTGCCGGCGGACGAACGGCACCTGTCGCTATCGGTGCTGGCCCGGCGCTATCCGCCGCCACGGGTGGATCTTCCCTGACGACTCGCACGTTCGCTTGTCGGGCGGAAAGGCTCGATGGCCGCGGTGGGCAATGCCCGCGACGGACATGTCTCGCGAGCGCTCTATGGTGCGACCTCGCTGACGGTCCGCGGCGCCGACGTGGTGCGGGCCTGCTCCGGCGGGGGCGCGTGGTCGGGCATGGCCGGTTCCGGCCTCGGCACCTCCGCGAGAAGGGCGCGCTCGCCTCGGGACAGGCCGAAGCGCTCATAGAGCACGGGTAGCAGCAGAAGCGTGAGCGCGGTCGCGGTGACGAGGCCGCCGATGACGACAATGGCAAGCGGGCGCTGGATCTCAGCCCCCGGTCCGGTCGCAAACAGGAACGGCACGAGACCAAGCGCCGCGATGGAGGCGGTCAGCATCACCGGCCTGAGCCGGCGCCTCGCGCCCTCCATGACCGCCTCCCGCAACGGATGTTCGCGCCGGGCCACGACTTCATTGATGTAGGAAATCAGCACGACACCATTGAGGACGGCGATGCCCATCAGGGCGATGAACCCGACCGACGCGGGAACGGAGAGGAATTCGCCCGAAGCCCACAGGGCCACCACGCCGCCGATGGTGGCGAACGGCACGTTGCAGAACACCAGGACCGCCTGCCGCACCGAGTTGAACGTGAGATACAGCAGCAGGAAGATCATCGCGAGCGCAACCGGCACGACCAGCGCGAGCCTGGCTGAGGCACGCTGCTGGTTTTCGAACTGTCCGCCCCAGACCAAGGTGTATCCGCGCGGAATCTCGAGCTTGCCGGCAACGGCGGCCTTCGCTTCGTCCACGAAACCGACGAGATCGCGTCCGCGCACGTTGCTCAGAACGGTCGCGAAGCGCTGGCCATCTTCCCGGATCACCTGGATGGGACCGTCCTCGACGCGAACGTCGGCGATCTGCGACAGCTCCACCGTTCCCCCGCGCGGCAGCACGATCGGCACGCGCGCGAGGTCCGAGGCCGAGGCCCTCTGCCGCTCCTCTCCGCGAACCATCAGCGGCGTGCGAACCTGGCCCTCCAGGACGATGCCGAGGTCACGCCCGTCGACCCAGACGCGCAGCGCTTCCTGCACCTGTTCGGCGTTCAGTCCAAACCGTCCGGCCCTGGCACGGTCCACCGCAACGGTGAGATAGCGCATGCCGGCGTTGCGAAGGGCGAAAACGTCGACCGCGCCCGGGATCTGCTGAATGACCCCGGCCACGTCGCGCGAAAGCCGGTTGAGCGTCTCGATATCGTCGCCCAGCACCTTGACCACCACGTCGCCCCGGGCGCCGATGATCATCTCCTGGACACGCATGTCGATCGGCTGGGTGAACGCGTAGGCAATGCCCGGGATCGAATCCAGCACACGCCGGAGTTCCCCAAGGAACCATTGCTTGTCGGAGCTGGGCCACTCCGATTTTGGCGCCAGCGACATGAACATGTCGGTCTCGTTCAAGCCGACCGGATCGATTCCGAGCTCGTCGGCACCGGCCCGCGCGATGATGCCTTTGATCACCGGGATCTCCGACATGAGCGCACGCTGGATCCGCAGATCGGTCTGCGCCGCCTCCTCGACCGAAACCGTGGGAAACTTCCTGATGGTCACGACCGGCGTGCCCTCGTCCATGACCGGCATGAAGGTGGCGCCGATGCGCGGAAACACGACCGCAACGGACGCGACGCCCAGCGCGAGTCCGATCACGAGAACGAGCGGACGGCGCATGACATAGGCCAGCGCCGGATCATACAACGCGTGGAGCTTACGCACGAGCCAGGGTTCCTTGGCGGAGCCCGAACGCAACAGGTAGGTCGACAGAGTCGGCACGACCGTCAGCGACAGCAGCAAGGCCGCACCGAGTGCAAACGCAATGGTCAAGGCCACCGGGCTGAACAGCCGCCCCTCGAGTCCCTGCAGCGACAGCAGCGGCGTGAACACCATGATGATGATGGCGACGCCCGAGATCAGAGGCAAGGCGACTTCCCGCGTGGCCTCAAACGTCAGCCTGAGCCGCGCCCGGAGATCGGGATTATGGGCATGCGCCAGCCGGTGCTCGACGTTTTCCACGACCACCACGGCGCAGTCCACCAACAGTCCGATGGCGATGGCGAGGCCGCCGAGCGACATGATGTTGGCGGACCAGCCGAACAGACGCATGATTCCGAAGGTGATCAGGACGGCAAGCGGGAGAATGACGGACACCACGAGTGCCGAACGCAGATTTCCGAGAAACACGAGCAGCAGGATCACGACGAGCGCAATCGCCTCCAGCAGGACCTTCTGAACCGTCCAGACCGCCTTGCCGATCAGTTCGCTGCGGTCGTAGAAGATTTCGATGCGGGCCCCGTCCGGCAGCAACGGCTTGAGCTGCTCGAACTTCGCCTTGACGCCGTCCACCACGGTTCGCGCATTGGCGCCACGCAGCGCCAGCACCATGCCCCAGACGGTCTCCTCCTCGCCGTTGGCGGTCACCACCCCGTTGCGGGCGAGCGAGCCGAACCGCACGTCCGCGACGTCGCCGACCTTGACCACGGCGGACTCCCGCGTCGTGACGATGATGTTCCGGATATCCTCGATCGTCCGGATCCGGCCTTCGGTCCGCACCAGAAGCGCTTCCTCGCCGTTGCGGATCCGCCCCGCGCCGTCATTGCGGTTGTTGGAGCGGAGCACGTTTTCCAACAGTTCGGTGGTGATCCCCCGCGCGGCCATCGCGGCCGCCGACGGAACGACCTCGAAGGTCCGCACGAATCCGCCGAGCACGTTGACGTCCGCGACTCCGGGGAGGCCGCGCAGGGCGGGGCGGATGGTCCAGTCCACCGCATAGCGCTTTTCCTGCGGCGTCATCGTCTCGGATTCGATGGTGAACATCACCATCTCAGCCAGCGGCGTCACGATCGGCGCCAGTCCACCGTCCGCGCCGGCCGGCAATTGGTCGCGCACATCCGCCAGCCGCTCGTTGACCTGTGCGCGGGCCCAGAAGATATCGGTGCCGTCGGCGAACTCGAACGTCAGCAGCGCGACCGAGTACCGCGTCGTCGATCGCATCTTGACCAGATGAGGGATTCCGCGCGCGGCGAGTTCGATCGGCTGCGTGATCCGGCTCTCGAGCTCCTCGGGCGTCAGGCCCGGAGCTCTCATGGAGACCAGGACCTGGGTCGGCGCTACATCCGGGAAGGCGTCGATGGAAAGCTGGCGGTAGGCATTGGCGCCCCAGACCGCCAGCGCCAGCGCTCCCAGCACGACCAGGATGCGCTGCTTCAGCGCGCCGTTGATGAGCCCTGCCAACATCGGGTCAGCCCTTGTCCGCCGCGGCGAGTTCGGACAACAGCGCGATCAGTCCACGGTCCGCGACCATGTCGTCCGCGCTCAGATCGGCCCGGATCGACGTGCGCGCCGGCGACTCCGCGAGGACCTGAACCGGCCGGGCGGCGAAGCCGTCCTTGGTGCGGACGAAGACCCAGCTACGATCGCGATGCCGGATGAGGGCTGCGGCCGGGACTGACCATTGTGCACCCGGACCTTGATCCAGACGGATCGTGGCGGTGGTCGCCAGGCCGGGACGCACCGTTCCTCCGTTGGTGTCGATCTCCGCCACGGCGGTCGCCGATTGCGTCTGCGCATCGACGGAGCGCCCGAGCCGGATGAGACGGCCGCGCGCTCCATAGGCCGGAAGCACCACGGAAGCGCCCGTCTTGAGCGCCGACAGGCGCGAGGCCGGCACCTGGATATTGATCCACAACGGATTGAGGTTGGCGATGGTGTAGAGTGGGGCGGCCGCATCGACGCGCTCGCCCGGCGAAACGTGCCGCTTCACGACGATTCCGCTCACCGCCGCGTGAACCGTGACCGCCGGGAATATCTTCCTCGTGCTTTGCAGAGCCCCGATATCGGCCTCCGAGAGCTCCATCAGCGCCAGGATCTGGCGACGCTCGTCGAGATGTGCCTTGGCGTTGATCGCCGAGGTCTCCGCGGTTCGCAATTCGCGTTCGGGAGCGGCGCGTCCCTCGAACAGCTGCTGCATGCGCCGCAGCCGGTCGGCAGCCAGAGCTTCGTCGGCCAGCGCGGCCAGGAATTGCCGCTGAGCCTCGACGATTTCCATCGAGCGTAGCTGCGCGACCGGCTCGCCGGCATTGATGGGCTCGTCCGCGGCCACGAGCATGGATTCGACCAGGCCGTTCGCCGGCGCAGCGACGATCCGCATCTGTTGTGGCGGAATGACGACGGTGCCCGGAAAGGACAGCTCGATCTCCGGCTGCTCTTTGTCAGGACGAACCGTGGTGATGCCGGCGAACCTGATCTCCCGTTCGTCCATCGTGATCGCGATGTCACCCTTCGCCGCCATCGACGTCGCAGCGGCGAACACGTTGAGCGCGAGCACCAGGCCCGCGAGCGCGGAGTGTCGGAAAGAATGCCGCCTTCTGGACATCACCATAAGGACCTTCTGATCGATTGCCCCCGCTGTTTCGGGCGGCCGCGCCGGCGGATCCGGGACAAGCGTGGTGCGCGTGTGCAATCGTTCGACGAGCGGATGCATGGTTTCCCTGAGAGCTGAATGAAGGCGTGATGTGGGATGAGGACGTCCTGCGAGTACCCCGCTGAGATGGGAGCTCTTCATTCAATTCGACAAGAGCGAAATCCGCTCATCGGGATTTCAAATGAGATGCATTGAAGCTGCCTATGACGGGCGTGGCGGGCGGCCCGCCGGGCATGGCGTCGACGGATCATGCCGTCGCCCGACGGCGATCATTCCGGGCCGCCGCTCTCGCAATCGACGGCAATCGGGAATTCGGTTCGCATTCAATCGCCGGATTCTTCCTTCGGACACGCACGGATATTGGAACGAGCGAGCTTGGCATCGTCGAGCGATTTGTAAGGGCCGGCGCCGAACCAGATCACGGCTCGATCGATGATCGGGTTGACGGTCACGATCTCGCATGTCTTGGTCGCATGATTGCCCACGACCCAGAACCCGGGATAGTCGGGCCAGCGCGCAAAGGACGCCGTGATGTTGGCGCAGGTCGCTGCAGCCAACGCCAGAGATACGACAACCAGCGACTTCATGGTGCTTCTCCTTCCGGACAAGTCCGAGGTCGAACGATCGGAAACGGCTGCAGCCGATGTCTAAAGGGCCGTAGCAGCAGGCCGCTCGCAGGCCGAAGTCGTCGGGCATCGGCTCGCAAGGCAGCTAAAGACTGGCCCGCAGCGCCATCTCTCGCAGACGGTTGCGCAATTGCCGTTCGCTCATCGGCTTCCCGCAGGAAACGAGGTCGGCAGCAACTTTCGCAACCACGTCGTCATGGCCGGGGCTATGGTGGTCGGCCAGATGAACCGCGAGAGCGTAAGCCTCGAGCGCCTCATCCTTCAGTCCGGCATGCCTCCCGGCCCATAAGCCGAACAGGACGTTTCTGCGCGCGATCTCGCCATCTCGCGTGTCGTCGTCGATCCGTTCCAAGCCGTTGTTCACGTTCAAATCCAGTTTCATGAGCGCCGGATCCTTGGCCACCGTCTTAGCTCCAGTTGATCTCCACCCTGGATATGGGCGCGGCCGGTCGAACGCCAATTGGAATGCTCAATGCATTCGATTGGAGGGCTTGATGGGTGGAGGCGTCGGCGCGGGGATCGAGCCGCCCGATTTCGCAAGGCCTGCCGGACTTCGAATGGCTGCCACAGAAGGCGACCGCAGCGCCGCTCCTCCGTCACATGACCTTAGGAGGTCACTCCGGCGATTGCGGGCGCCGATATTCAAGCGAGTGCGTGATATGCTCGGCGAGCATTTCGGCCGCACGCGACAATTTGCCCGGCGAGCGGTAAAGGGCGATCTCGGAATCCGGAAGCTGCGGGAGCTGCTGCTCCACGCCGACAATCTTCAGGCCTGGCGGCACCATGTCCTTGGATAGTATGGTGATACCCAGGCCGGCACGAACGGCGGCTTGCAAGCCCTCGCTGCTGACACTGGTGTAGACGATGCGCCACTCGCGGCCTTGCGCCTGCAGGCTCGCCAACGCCCGCTTGCGGTAGACATCCGGTGCAGGAGCCAACGCCAACGGAATCGGACTTCCGCTTTCGAAGACGAACTGGGGCGAGCAAACCCAGACGAGGACATCCCGCCAGACCGGAACTCCGCCCAAAGGGGCCTGCGGCTCGCGCTTGATCAGCACGAGGTCGTATTCACCTCGCGAGAAGCCCTCAAGAAGACTGAAGCTGAAGTTGCAATTGACGTCGAGCGTGACGCCACGATGGGCTCGGGCAAAGCGCGCCAGAATGTCCGGCAGGTAGACAGTCGCGAAATCCTCCGTGGTGCCGAGACGGACGGTGCCTTCGATATCAGGCTCCAAGAAACGGGCGCGGGCTTCGTCCGCGATATGCAGGAGCTGACGGGCATAGGCCAGCAGAACCTCGCCGTCGGCGGTCAGCAGAACCTCGCGGCCGCTACGCTCAAACAGCGGCTTTTTCAGATTGTCCTCAAGCTTCTTGATTTGAAGGCTAACCGTCGACTGCGTCCGTCCAATGCGCTCGCCGGCTCGCGTGAAGCCGTTGTTGTCGACCACCGCCACGAAGGTACGCAACAAATCGAAATCAAAGGGCGGCGTGCTCACGATGATCGTTCCCTGTCAACCAGCCTTCCCAGGCAATATCAGTGAATCAAGGCGGACCCTCACCACGCGCGCTCCTTTGGATCGCCGGCCAAAAGCACCTTGATTTTGCACTCCCCACGGATGATCCGCCAGGCCGTGGCTCATCGACATCGCCTCCTTCTTTATCGGGTTGTTGCCGCATTGGGTATAGCAGACCCGTTCATCGGCATGGGCATTGTCGTTGGGTAGCTTGCTCGACCTCGCCCATGTTGTTGCCTCCGCCGAGCGCAGCCCGATCATGAAAGCCATCAAGCCGAGACCAGCATCCGGCACCGTGCATCCGCGCCGAGGCCAAGTTGTCGCCGCCCGCCCCCATGATTATGGGTGTCGCGGCTTCCGCGCGGCGGCTAAACTTGCTTCGCGCTGCGGGGGACACGCGGGTCGCGGGACGATGAACATGAGCGAACAGGGCGAGACGGGTGACTCCATCACCATCCTCCTCGTCGAGGACGATGCGCCGACCTGCTGGCGGCTCCAGGATGCGCTGGTCAAAGCCGGCTACGAGGTGCGCAGCGCCGGGACGCTCGGCGAAGCCCGCTCCGCCCTCGCGAGCGGCGCGCCGCGCGTGCTGCTGACCGACCTGCGGCTGCCCGACGGCCACGGCGTCGAGCTGATCCGCGAGATGAGGCAGCGCTTTCCGGACACCGAGATCATGGTGATCTCCGCACTCGGCGACGAGGAGAGCGTGATTTCCGCAATCACGGTCGGCGCTACCGGCTATCTGCTCAAGGACGCCTTCCCTACCGACATCGCCACCACCGTTCGCGACCTGGTCGCGGGGCATTCGCCGATCTCGGCCTCGATCGCCCGTTTCATCGTCCGCAGAACGCAAGGCGTCGCACAGAATTCGGCGGAACCGCCGCGGGGGCCAGCGCTCAACACGGCGAGGCTCACCCCACGCGAGATCGACATCCTCTGGGGCATCGCGAAGGGCTTCAGCTATGCCGAGATCGCGAGCCATCTCGGCCTGTCCAGGCAGACCGTGCCGGGCCACATCAAGAACATCTACCGCAAGCTCGAAGTGCACACACGGAGCGAAGCGGTGTTCGAGGCCGTGCAGCAGGGCCTGATCAAGCTGTGAGCGAGATCGCGGCCAAAGCACCTGCGAAGGCCCCCGCCGGACCCGCGCGGCGCCGGCTGCTGGCCGCGCGCCTCGTTCCCTACCTGCTGCTCCAGGCCCTGATCGTGATCGTCACCCTCCTCGGGCTTCGGCTGCTGCAACCGAACGATCCGGAAGATTTCGCCCTGAGCGATTTTTCGGTACGCGAGAACGGCCTGACCCGCCCAGTGGCGCTGCCGCATTTCACCACGTCGCGCGACTCGCTGGCCGACCCGCCGCTGTACACCGGCGCCTTCACGTTCCGGCGTGAGGATGCGACGGCAGGCTGGTCGGTGTTCCTGCCGCGCTTCAGCAACGCGGTGGAGGTCGCCGTCAACGGCGTCGTCGTGCTCGATTCCCGGCGCGATGCCAACGCCAACCGGCCCGACCGCAACACGCCGCAGATCGCGTCCATTCCCGCTTCGCTGCTGCGCGAGGGCGGCAACGAGATCACGGTGCGGCTGTTCGTGTGGGGACCGCTGAAGGGCTTTCTGGACACCGTCTATGTCGGACCGGATGCCGCCTTGCGCCCAGCCTACGAGACACGCACGCTGCTGTTCGTCACGCTGCCGGTGGTGTTCTCCGCCTGGCAGGCGATCCTGGCCGTCATCCTCGCGATCATGTGGCTGATGCGGCGCCGTGAGCCGGTCTATGGCGTGCTCGCCGTGGCGATGGTGCTCGGCGTGGTGCAGGCGTTCGCGCAAGCGCCGGTGCCGCCGGCCAACGCGTCCCGGCTCTCCGCGGTGCTGTTGGCGTCCGCCCCGATCGAGAGCGCGCTGGTCGTCGTGTTCGGCGTGCTGTTCTTCGGCTGGCGCTGGCCGCGCTACGGCACGCTGCTGTTCATGCCCGGAATCCTGGTGTTCGTGGTCGGGCTGATCGGGGGCCCGCCGCTGCCGCGCATCCTGTTCCTGGTGCTCGGCATTCCCACCGTCGGGCTGTGCCTGTTCCTGATGGCCTGCGTCACGGCTGCCGCGGTGGTACGGCGGCAGGACGCGGCGAGCTTCACGATCGGCTGCGCGGTGACCATCGTGCTGGTCTGCTGGATCCAGGACATGCTCACGGTGCTCGAGATCACGAGCAACGATCGCATCTTCGTCTCGCGGCTGTCCTATTCGGCAATGCTGGTCGCGATCGGCGCCGGGCTGACCTGGCGCTTTGCCCGAGCATTGAACCAGGTCGACAGCTTTGCCGGGCAGCTCGTGACGCGCGTGCGTGAAGCCGAGGAACGGCTGAAGGCGAGCTTCGCCCGCGAGGAGGAGCGCGCCCGCGCCGCCGCGCTCGCCAATGAGCGCACGCGCCTGATGCGGGACCTGCATGACGGTCTCGGCGGGCAGCTCGTGAGCATCGTCGCATTGTCCGAGCGCGGCCATGAGGGCGCGACCATCACGGACGCTGCCCGTGCGGCCCTGAAGGATCTGCGCCTCGTCATCGACTCCATGGACGACATCGGCGGCGACCTGATGCTCGCGCTCGGCTCCTGGCGCGAGCGCGCAACGGCGCAATTGCGACCGCACGACATCGCGCTCGACTGGCGCGTGGCGACGCCGCAGGGCCTGCCGCTGCATCCCGAACTCAGGCCATGGCACGTCATCCAGATCGTGCGCATCCTCGACGAGGCCGTCACCAACGCGGTCAAGCACGCCCAGGCCCGCCACGTCGCTGTCACCATCGAGACACGTGACGGCAGCGACGGACCTTATGGCGTGATCAGCGTGGCGGACGACGGCCGCGGCTTCGCGTCGGCCGGCAATAGCACGGCCGCGGGCGCCGGCCAGACCGCGCGCGGCCTGCGCAACATGAGAAGCCGCGCGACGCGCTGCGGCGCAGCGCTCGATCTGAGCTCGGATGCCTCAGGCACCCGCGTGCAACTGCAATTGCCGCAGCGCTTTCCGGACAGCGACATGGCTGCGGGCTAAAAAAGCCCCCTCTCCGAACGTATGGGGCGCACGGAGAGAGGGAACGGGCCGGGTGATTGCCTGCGGAGGACGGGGGGTGTTCGGCCGCAGGCCCCGTTGGCCCGAAGCAATGCAATCAAATCGATCGAATGAACATATCAGCGCCGGCCGACGCGATTGACCGGGCCGCCGCGGTTCATCGGCGTACCCGCGCGCACGCCGACGCCGGGCGCACCGACACCGGGCGTCGCGACCGCAGCTCGCGCAACCGGGGCTCCCGGCGCGACCACCACCGCCGCGGTCGGCCGCACCACGCAGCCCTTGGGCACCCCCACGGTCTTGCAATAGACCACCGCCTGCGCCGGGCTCGTGCCCAGCGACAGCATCGCCGCGCCGGCCAAGGCCATGATCGTCAGCCCGGCGCTCAGCGCTCCAGCTCTCTTCATTCTGCTCTCCTGCTTCCCGTTCGGCGTTCCGATGCGATCACCGGATCTCGCAGCCGAGGTGCAGCCTGAATGGCAAAAATCGGCGCGCGGAAACATGCCATGAAGATGGGGGTCCCGCCGCCGAGAAGAACTGGCCGGTGCCATGAACATGGCATGGACCCGGGACTGAGCTTCGCGGGATGGTCCGGCGCGATTGATCCCGGTCGGGACCAACGAGGATTCCAAAGAGGTGCTTCATGAAGATTTCGGTTCTTGCCGCGCTGCTGCTCGCTGCTGCCGCGCTGCCCGCTGCTGCACAATCCGGCCCATCGGTCCAGGAGCAGATGGCCTGCCGCGGCGACGCTAGCAAATTCTGCGCCGAACATGTGGGCAAGCCGCCCCAGATGAACGCCTGCCTGCGCGAGAACAAGTCGAAGCTCTCCGATTCCTGCCGCAAGGTGGTTGAATCGCGCGGAGGCTAGCCGTTCATCCTTCTCTCTTGGAAGAAAACCGAGAGGGCGGCGCTCTGCCGCCCTCTCGAACAAATGCTAAACGCGCACCGCTATTCCTGCATCATCTCGCCGCTGCCGCCGAACTCGGCGGGAAAATCCTTCAGCTTGGGCAGGCCGTCGCGCATCGGCAGCACGGTCTCGGCGTAATTGACGTGGACGCCGGGTGTGAAGGCGAGCGTCGGGATGGTGGCGGCGAAGACGTCGACCAGACCGAGCGGCGGATGGCTGGCCATGAGATGGCCGCCGCACGTCCTGCAAAATTTGCGCTGGCTGAGCGGCGTCTTGGCGAAGGTCTCGACGTTCTGAGCGCCTTCGGTGATGCGCACGGCTTCCGGCTTCCACAGGCTGAAGGCGTTGACCGGGCCGCCCGACCAGGAGCGGCAGGAGCGGCAATGGCAATAGCCCATCGCCTCAGGTGCACCCGTGACCTCGACCGTGACCGCGCCACAGAAGCAGTTTCCGACATGTTTCATTTGGGCGTCTCCGTTTTTTGGGATCTTGTTTGCGCGTCGGCGTCCCGTGCATCCTCCATTCGAAGGCGCACGGGACGAGGCTAGACTATACCGACCGGCGCCAGGGAATAAGCATGGAAACGCGTTGCTTGTATTGCCGGTACTCGTCGCCGAAGAGACCAACGAGGTCGCGCTCCTCCAGCGCAATTCCGACGAAGATGTAAAGCGTGGTCACGGCGGCGAACAGCAGATGGCCCGCCGTCATGGTCGGCGCCGCCCAGAACGCGACGATGAAGCCGAGATAGATCGGGTGGCGGACGAACTTGTAGAGCAGCGGCGTCTTGAAGCGCGGCGGTGTCGCTTCCTTGCCGACGAGATGGTCGGTGACCTGATGCAATCCGAACAGCTCGAAATGGTTGATCATGAAGGTCGAGGTGAACACCAGCACCCATCCGGCGAAGGACAGCGTGACCAGTGTCACGGCGAGATCCGGATTCTCGACGTTCCATACCACCGCCGGCAGTGGGCGCCACTGCCAGAACAGGAGGAGCAGTGACAGGCTCGCAAGCAGAACATACGTGCTTCGCTCGACCGGCTTGGGGACGAACTGCGTCCACCAGGCCTTGAACTGATGGCGCGCCATCACGCTGTGTTGAACCGCGAACAGCGACATCAGCAGCAAGTTGATGATGACCGCGCGAACGACCGGCGCTTCGGCGCCGGTGTCGATGGTCTTGGGCACCATCACCCCCATGACGAAGCCGATGGCGTAGAGAATGGTGACGAAGAACACGAGATATGCCGCAATTCCGTACAGAAAGGCGATGAACCTGAAAACGCGGGAGCCCGCAACTTCCGGGCCGGTGGAATGAATTTGGTGATCAATCTGGGTCATGAAACGCTCCGTTGTGCCGAGGCATCGACACGGTTTGGTCTTCGCACCATGCCGGATCGGACGTCCCGCGGCTTTCGCGGACGGTTGATTTTCGCCTGAGACGACTTTGATTTTTGCTTGAGACGACCGAAACGTGCGATTCCGCTTTGAAAACAACGTTCTTGACGGCGATCTGCGGGAGCTCACCTGCGGCGGGGAAGCCGTGCCGCTGCAGCCGCAGGTGTTCGATCTGTTGCTCTACCTCGTCACGGAACGGGACCGGGTGGTCAGCAAGGATGACCTGATCCGCCGGATCTGGAGCGACCGCAGCATTTCGGATTCCGCCCTCAACAGCCGGATCAACGCTGCCCGCAAGGCGCTCGGCGACGACGGCGCGACCCAGCGGCTGATCAAGACCATTCCGCGCAAGGGCTTTCGTTTCGTCGGCGAGGTCCGGGAAGAAGCGGCACCGTCCCCGGTGCTTGCGGAAGCCAGGCCCGCTGCCCCGCGCGTGGCGGAGCGCCCGGGAATCGCGGTGCTCGCCTTCGAGAACATGAGCGGCGATCCCGCGCAGGACTATTTCGGCGACGGGATCAGCGAAGACATCCTCACCGCGCTGTCGAAGCAGCGCTGGTTCATGGTGATCGCCCGCAACTCGTCCTTCACCTACAAGGGGCGCGCGATCGACATCAGGCAGGTCGCCGAGGAACTCGGCGTCCGCTACGTCGTCGAGGGCAGCGTGCGCAAGGCGGACAAAAGGGTGCGCATCACCGCGCAGCTCAACGACGCCGTGTCGGGCAACCATCTCTGGGCCGAGCGCTACGACCGCGAGCTCGTCGACGTCTTCGCCGTGCAGGACGAGATCACCAACGCGATCGCGGCGGCGATCGAGCCGCAGATCCACGCCGCGGAGAATTTTCGCAGCCATCGCAAGCCGCCTGCGAGCCTGGACGCCTGGGACCTGCTGATGCGCGCACTCTCGCATTACTGGCGCGTGACCCGTCAGGACCACGACACCGCGCGGGCCCTGCTGGAACGCGCGATCGCGATCGATCCGAACTACGGCCAGGCACTGTCGCTGCTGGCGGTGAACGAGATGTTCGGCGTGCATCTCGGCTGGACGCAGCTCGCGGCGGTTGCGCCGATCGCGGAAGCGGCCGCGCTGGCCGCGGTGCGCTGCGACCATGAGGACGCCTGGGCGCATGCCGCGCTCGGCAGCGTCTGCTTCTCGACACGCAGGCTTGCGGACGCGCTGGCGGAGTTCGAGCAGGCGCTTGCGCTCAATCCGAACTTCTCGCTGGCGCAGGGCTATTACGCGCTGGCGCTGTCCTATGCCGGACGCTCCGGGGATTCGTTCGAGGCCGCGCAGCGGGCGATCCGGCTGTCGCCGCGCGATCCGTCGCTGGCGATCTATCACGGCATCGCCGCCTATGCGCGCTTCACCGAGCGGCGCTACGAAGACGCCATCGCGCTCGCGCGCGAGGCGATCCGCCACCGCGGCGACCTCACCGGCGCTTATCGCGTGCTCGCGGTCTCCGCGGGGATGACGGGCGATGGTACGCTTGCCGAGATGGCGCTGGGCGAGCTCCGCCGCACCCAACCGGGAATCTCGCTGCACTGGATCGCGACGCAGCTGCCGTGGGCCAATGACGGCGACCGCGAGCACTACCTGGAAGGATTTCGCCGGGCCGGATTGCGATGAACCGCGACGCTGCTCTTACCCTCCCCTGGAGGGGAGGGTCGGCTCGCGTCGCGTAGCGAGGCGAGACGGGGTGGGGTGACAGTCTCTCCTCAGATGCACTGCCCGTGATGAGAGATCACCCCACCCCGCTCGCGCTGCGCGCGATCGACCCTCCCCCTCCAGGGGCCCTCCAGGGGAGGGTAAGAGCGCCGGCGGTGCTATGCCTCGCGCTTGCGGCGCAGATGGACGATGACGTCGAGCCGCGCGATCTCGTGGCCGGGAAGCACCTCGGGCAGCTTGGTGAAGGCGAGGCCGTCGGCAACGTCGACCAGCATATCCTCGCCTTCGAGATAGAAGTGCGGATGCACGGACGTGTCGGTGTCGAAGAACGACTTGAGGCCGTCGGCCGCGATCCGGCGCAAGAGGCCCGCCTCGGTGAACTGGTTCAGCGTGTTGTAGACGGTCGCGAGCGACAGATACGTATTGGCCGCCATCGCCTCTTCGTAGAGGCTCTCGGCGGTGACGTGACGATGGCCGCCCAGGAACAGCAATTGGCCGAGCGCCAGGCGCTGGCGGGTCGGACGCAGGCCGGCACTGCCCAGCAATTGCAGGCAGCGCTGTACGCCGGCCTCTGCAGTGAAATCGACGTCGGGTCCGGCATCGTCGTCGGCAGGGATGGTCGTGGCCTGAATGTCCATCGTGGTCTCACCGCTGAAGGGAACGCGCAGCCCCGTCTCGCCAGTTGCCATTCGATCGCAGAGGCCGCCGCACGGCTTTGATCCGGATCAAATCGGAAGCAGCGCCGTCTCTGACCTATCGCAAGGTTGCCGGACTAATTCTCAGCCACAAGGGTTCGATCTCGATGAGGGTCACATGTCCAAGCCCGTTCCCGACAAGGCAGAGGTTGCGCTCGAATATCCCGACAAGTTCTATGTCGGCACCTTCGAGCATTCCTCCCGCTTCGAGGCGAAGCTCGACGGCAGCGGCGTTGCGCTGGTGCTGCAACATCCGGGCGCGCCCGATGAACGCAAATCGGTGCATCTGCATATCAATTTCGGCCTGCTCGCCGGCATCCTGCGGGAGCTCGCAGGCAGCGTCGCCGCAATCCCTGCGGACGACATCGCGCACCGCGAGCAACTCGCCGAGGCGCTCGACGAATTGCGGCGGGCGCTAGGCGCGAAATGACGGCCTGATGCTTTTGGTCGCAGGCGCGGGCTTGGGCACCGCTGCGGCAGGCTCTCGACGCCACCAGACCCGCCCTGATCCCTCGAAACCAGCCAATTCGCGGGGACAGAGCCCGTGCGGGAAAACAGGACGCGCTGTACATTTTTTGTGCGGACGCTGTCGAGACTTTCATCTTGCGGCGCCGAACGGGACTGTGTGAGCCTCACCGGCGGATGGGGACTGGGATGGGCTGGCCGCAGCTTCGCACGCCATGACGTCGCGAAGCGCTTTTGGCTTGCCTCGCTTGAGAAAGATACGACATGCCGAAAAGAGTATTGCTTGGTCTTCTCCTGGCTTGCGGCCTCACGGCCCCGGCACTGGCGCAGGCGCCGAAGACGGGGGGCGTGATCAATGCCGTGATCCAGCCGGAGCCGCCCGGCCTGATGCTGGCGCAGGTCCAGAACGGCCCGACCCAGATGGTATCGGGCAACATCTTCGAAGGGCTGCTGCGCTATAGCCCCAAGCTCGAGCCGCAGCCCGGGCTTGCCGAGAGCTGGAGCGTCAGCGAAGACGCCAAGACCTACACTTTCAAGCTCAAGAAGGGCGTGACCTGGCACGACGGCAAGCCCTTCACCGCCGCCGACGTCCTGTTCTCGATGGAGATGCTGAAGCAGACGCATGCGCGTGCCCGCACCAATCTGGCGCAGGTCGACAAGATCGAGACGCCGGACGACTATACGGTGGTGTTCACGCTGAAGCAGCCCTTCGGCCCGTTCCTCGGCATCTTCGAGGTCGGCTCGATGCCGATCGTGCCGAAACATCTCTATGAAGGCACCGACTGGAAGACCAACGCCTACAACAATGCGCCTGTCGGCACCGGCCCGTTCATGTTCAAGGAGTGGCAGAAGGGCTCGTTCATCCGCCTGGTCAAGAACCCGAACTACCACGAGAAGGGCAAGCCCTATCTCGACGAGATCTACTGGCAGATCATTCCGGACGCCGCCGCGCGCTCGGTGGCGTACGAGACCGGCAAGGTCGATGTGCTGCCCGGCGGCTCGGTGGAGAATTTCGACGTGCCACGGCTGTCCAAGCTGAAGGACACCTGCGTCACCGGCGCCGGCTGGGAGTTCTTCTCACCGCTTGCCTGGCTGTGGCTCAACAACCGCCAGGGTCCGCTCGCGGACAAGCGGGTGCGGCAGGCGATCATGTATGCGGTCGACCGCGACTTCGCCAAGGACGTGATCTGGAACGGGCTCGGCAAGGTCGCCACCGGCCCTTCCGCCTCGACCATCAAATACTACACCGACGACGTGAAGAAATATCCCTACGATCCTGCCAAGGCCAAGGCGCTGCTGAAGGAAGCCGGCTACAAGGGCGAGAAGATCCGCATCTTGCCGCTCGCCTATGGCGAGACCTGGCAGCGCTGGGGTGAGGCGGTGAAGCAGAACCTCATGGACGTCGGCATGAACATCGAGACGATCGCGACCGACGTTGCCGGCGGCAACCAGAAGATCGCCGAGTGGGATTACGACATCGCCTTCACCTATCTCTACCAGTACGGTGATCCCGCGCTCGGCGTCGGCCGCAACTACATCTCCAGCAATATCGCCAAGGGCCAGGTCTTCAACAACGTCGAGGGCTATTCCAACCCGGAGATCGACAAGCTGTTCGCCGAGGGTGCCGTCGCCACGCCGGACTCCAAGCGCAAGGAGATCTACGAGAAGGCGCAGAAGATCCTGGTCGAGGACGTGCCGGTGGCCTGGATGCTCGAGCTGCAATTCCCCACGATCACGCGGTGCAAGGTCAAGAACCTGATCACCACGGGAATTGGCGTCAATGACGGCTTCAAGGACGCATGGCTCGACAAGTGACGGCAGGCGCTCCGAACTCCCCTTACCTCTCCCGCTTGCGGGAGAGGTCGCTACGCCCGAAGAGCGGAGCGGGTGAGGGCTCTCTCCTCTTGGCAATCCCTGTGCGGAAGCACCCCCACCCCTGCCCTCCCCCGCAAGCGGGAGAGGGAGCGTACCGCCGCTGCGGCTGCGCCCACCCCGATCTCATCGCCATCTGATCATGCTCTCCTTCATCGCTCAGCGTGTCCTCAAGGGCGTGATCGTCCTGCTTGCGATCGTCGTGCTCAATTTCTTCCTGATTCGCCTCGCGCCCGGCGACCCCGCGGTCGTGATGGCCGGCGAGGCCGGGGCCAGCGACCAGGTCTTCGTCAAGCAGCTCCGGGAAAAGTTCGGCCTCGACAAGCCGCTGCCGGAACAGCTGTTCCTCTACGTCAAGGGCGTGGTCAGCCTCGACCTCGGCTTCTCGTTTCGCCAGCAGGCGCCGGTCGTCAAGCTGATCGGCGAGCGGCTGCCGGCGACGCTGTTGCTGACGCTGACCGCGTTCGCGATCTCGCTGACGCTCGGCATCCTGTTCGGCACCTTCGCCGCGCGCTTTGCCGGAACTTTCCTCGACACCGCCATCACCGTGTTCGCCCTGATCTTCTACGCCATGCCGATCTTCTGGGTGGCGCTGATGGGCATCCTCCTGTTTTCGGTCACCATGGATTGGCTGCCGAGCTTCGGTTACGAGACGGTCGGCGCCAACCTCACCGGTATTGCCCACGCGGTCGACGTCGCAAAGCACCTGATCATGCCGGCGATGACGCTCGGCCTGTTCTTCATGGCAACCTACACCCGCATGACGCGCGCCTCGATGCTGGAAGTGAAGCGGCTCGATTTCGTCAAGACGGCGCGCGCCAAGGGCCTCTCGGATGCCGTGATCCAGCGTCGCCACGTGCTGCGCAATGCGCTGCTTCCCGTTGTGACGCTGGCCGGCGTGCATTCCGGCACGCTGATCGGCGGGGCCGTCATCACCGAGACCGTGTTCGCCTGGCCCGGCATCGGCCGCCTGATGTACGACGCCCTGCTGCAGCGCGACTACAATCTGCTGCTCGGCGTGTTCGTGATCTGCTCCGCCATGGTGCTGATCTTCAACCTCATCACCGACCTGGTCTATCGACTGGTCGATCCGCGCATCGAATTCGCCTCATGAGACAGTTCTGGAAATCGATGCTCAGGAGCCCGAGCGGCGTCATCGGGCTCATCATCCTCCTGCTTGCGGTCTCCGTCGCGGTGTTCGGACCGATGCTGTTTCCGAATTCGCCCTGGCGCATGGTGCAGCGGCCGTTCCTGCCGCCGTTCACGCTCGGGACCGTGCCGCTCGGCACCGACGCGCTCGGCCGCGACGTGTTCGCCGGCATGATCTTCGGCGCCCGCGTCTCACTGCTGGTCGGCCTCGTCTCGACGCTGGTCGCGCTGCTGGTCGGCATTCCCATCGGCGCGATGGCCGGCTATTTCGGCGGCAAGGTCGACGACGCCTTGATGCGCTTCACCGAGTTCTTCCAGACCATTCCGAGCTTCGCGCTCGCGATCGTGCTGGTCGCGATCCTGCAACCCTCGATCTATTCGATCGTCGCCTCGATCGCCATCGTGAGCTGGCCACCGGTGGCCCGCCTCGTTCGGGGCGAGGTGCTGTCGCTGCGCACGCGCGAATATGTCCAGGCCGCAGTCGTCACCGGCCAAAGCAATAGCTGGATCATCCTGCGCGAGATCCTTCCCAACGCGCTGTCGCCGGTGATCGTGCTGGCCTCGCTGATGGTGGCGACCGCGATCCTGCTGGAATCCTCGCTGTCCTTCCTCGGCCTCGGCGATCCCAATCTGATCTCCTGGGGCTACATGGTCGGCGCCGGCCGCACCGTGATCCGGCAGGCCTGGTGGATCACGGTGTTTCCCGGCGTCGCCATCCTGATCTCGGTGCTCGGCCTCAACCTGATCGGCGAAGGCCTCAACGATGCGCTCAATCCGCGCCTGTCGCGGGAGGGCCGCTGACGATGACCGCACCGCCCGCCGTCTCCATCAAGAATCTGCGGATCGCGTTGCCCAAGGGCGCCGAGCGTCCCTTTGCGGTGGACGGCGTCTCGCTCGACCTGCATCCCGGCAAGATCGTCTGCGTTGTCGGCGAGTCCGGCTCCGGCAAGTCGATGTGCGCGCATGCGCTGATGGGCCTGCTGCCCGATACGGTCTCGGTCACATCGGGTGAGATCGAGTTCGAAGGAAGCGACCTGCTCAAGCTCGATGACGACGGCTGGCGCGATCTGCGCGGTCGCCGCCTGGCAATGATCTTCCAGGAGCCGATGACCGCGCTCAATCCCTTGATGCGGATCGGCGACCAGATGGCGGAAATGTTCGAGGCGCACGGCCTGCTCTCGCCGAAGGAGCGACGCGCCAAGGCTTTGTCGCTGGCGCGCGAGGTCGGCCTGCCCGACCCCGAGCGCATCGTCCGCGCCTATCCGCACCAACTCTCCGGCGGCCAGCGCCAGCGCGCCATGATCGCGATGGCACTGGCGCTCGAGCCCGCCGTGCTGGTCGCGGACGAGCCGACCACCGCGCTCGACGTCACCACGCAGGCGCAGATCCTGAAGCTGATCCGCAATCTCCAGCGCAGCCGCAACATGGCGGTGATGTTCATCACCCACGATTTCGGCGTGGTCGCCGACATCGCCGACCAGGTCGTGGTGCTCCGCCACGGCAAGGTGGTCGAGGAAGGGCCGGCGGCGACCGTGTTCAACGCACCCCAGCACGACTACACCAAGGCGCTGCTGGCCGCCGTGCCGTCGATCGATCCGCCGGCACGCGCGCCGCTGGACGATCAGGCCCGGGCGGTCGAGGTGATCGGGCTGGACAAGACCTATGTGACCTCGGGCGGCTGGTTTCGCCAGGACCGCCGCGTCGATGCCGCGCGCGCGGTCAATTTCAACATCCTCAAGGGCGAGACGCTCGGCCTGGTCGGCGAATCCGGCTCCGGCAAGTCGTCGGTGGCGCGCCTCGTCATGCGGCTGATCGAAGCCGACCGCGGCACGGTGCGGATCGGCGAAACCGATCTCACGTCTCTGTCGGGCAAGGCGCTGCGCGCCGAGCGTCATCGCATCCAGATGATCTTCCAGGATCCGTTCGCCTCGCTCAATCCGCGCCGCAAGGTCGGCCACATCATCGCCGACGGCCCGATCGCGGCCGGCGTCGATCCGAAGGTCGCATTCGACCGTGCCCGCGATCTGCTCAAGATGGTCGGCCTCGATGCCGGCGCGCTCGACCGCTATCCGCATGAATTTTCCGGCGGTCAGCGCCAGCGCATCGGCATTGCCCGCGCACTCGCGCTCGAGCCGGAGATCATCGTCGCCGACGAGGCCGTCTCCGCGCTCGACGTTTCGGTGCAGGCGCAGGTGTTGAAACTGCTCGAAGACCTCAAGGCGCGTCTCGGCCTGTCGATGCTGTTCATCACCCATGATCTGCGCGTCGCGGCCCAGATCTGCGACCGCATCGCGGTGATGCAGCGCGGCGTCATCGTCGAGCTGAAGCCGACTGCACAGCTCTTCGCAGCGCCCGAACATGCCTATACGCGCGAACTGCTCGCGGCGGTGCCGGGACGCCAGGAGCGCGCGCCGGCCGACTGAAGGCCGAGCGGCCGGATCTTACTTGGCGGGAGGATTGGTGTTTTGCCAGGTCGGGACCGAGTTGGTCACGCCGACCGAGGGCCGGTTGTAACTCCCCACCGACGGTGCCGTCGCCGTCCCGACGGTCTGCCCAGACGAGCCGTAAGGCGCGCCTTGCGTGGACGGCACTCCCGGACTTCCGGTCGTGCTGTTCTGTGCGCCCGAGGTTTGCGCACCGGCGGCGAATGGCGATGCCACGGCGCCGGCCGCGGCGAGGATAGCAAGGAAGCGCTTCGTTCTGGTCATGTTTTGGTCCTCTCGGATGCGGTGCAATCTTTCGTCCGACAACGCCTCGCGAACGAAAATGTGCCGAGGCTGCCAGGAAGTTGATACCGGATGGCGCCTCTATCGCGTGGTGTTGCTCCACGTCGGAACGGAGTTGGTCACGCCCACCGAGGGCCAATTGTACGATCCGATCGACGGGGCCGTGATCGTGCCGACCGTCTGCCCGGAGGAGCCGTAAGACGTCCTCGGCTGCGCGGCCGGCGCGCCCGCACCGCTATAGGTCGTCCCCACCATGCCAGTGCTGGATTGCCGGCTCGACCGGACCTTTTTTGCCTCAGCGGCGAATGGTGAGGCGAGCAGTCCCGTCGTGATCAGCACGGAAATGGCGAGTCTCATGGTTTTCATGGCTGATCCCTTCGCCCGTTGCGCGCCCCCGGTCTGGCAAGTGTTCATGCATTGGAAAATTTCCATGGGTTCTCCCTTCATAACTCCGTGTGCGGACGAACTTGCCGGAGCGCCGCAGGCTTACACCGCCTTCGGATGGACCCGAATCAGCGTTAGTGCATTGCGTTGAGTGACTCCCCTGGAAGCGAGCATGACCGGCCCCGAACTGAAGCAACTCCGCGCGGACCTTTCCGATGCCCTCGAGCGGAAGCTCACGGTGGCCGACATGGCAAAGCTGTGCGGATTGCCCGAGAAGGGCGGTGCCGACACCATTCGGCGCTGGGAGGTGAGCGGCCCGACGCCCGAAGCGACCAAGCTCCTGCGCGTGCTCGCGATGGCGAGCGAGCGCTATCCTATCCTGGAGAAGTTCGACATCTTCGATCGCCATGACGTCCGCGAGGAAGACCGGCCGGCGAAGCGCGCAGCATTCCGCGCGCAGATGCGCGATGAGGCGCGGCGGCGTCTCGGTTAACAAAGCGCGCGCGGAGATTACCTGGACGCTCCGAAATTAAGCCTTCCTTCACCACTTCTTAAGCCGCTATTAAGCACGAAAACCGATTGCCGCCCAATAACTTGGCTTGGCTGTCGTTGTGCCACGCATGTGACAGCATTTTCGTCAAAAGCGAGCTATCTGCAAAATCAACGCGGCGTGCAAAGCGCGCCGACCGGGGACATCGAGTGCTGGAGTTCAAGACGATGAAGAAGATCCTGTTTGCGACTGTGGCGCTGCTCGCGGTGGGCGCGGCTGCGCCCGCCATCGGCGCCGATCTCGGCAACCGCAACTATTACAAGACGCCGGCGCCGGCCTACGCCGCGCCGATCTACAATTGGACCGGCTTCTATGTCGGCGGTCATGTCGGTGGTGCGTTCTCCAGCGACAACAATTTCAACGGCCTCTCCACCGGCAACAACGGCAACGGCCGCTTCCTCGGCGGCTTGCAGGTCGGCGGTGATTGGCAATTCCACCCGAACTTCGTGGTAGGCGTCGAGGGCCAGTATTCCTGGCTCTCCGGCAGCGTCGGCGCCGTATTCCCGGGCGGCATCGCCTACACCAACGACCAGCGCGGCCTCGGCTCGATCACCGGCCGCGTCGGCTACACCTGGGGTCCCGGCCTCGTCTATGTGAAGGGCGGCTACGCCTATTCGGACAACAACGAGAAGGTGACCGTCGGCGGCGTGCCGACCGCCTTCGTCATCACGGGCGATCACCGCAACGGCTACACCGTCGGCGCCGGCCTCGAATACATGTTCGCCCCGAACTGGTCGGCCAAGGCCGAGTACCAATATTACAATTTCGGCGACGCAAGCTTCACCGCCGGACCGCTCGCCGGCACCGGCGCCTTCACCACCGACGACCATACCTTCAAGGCCGGCGTGAACTACCGCTTCAACTGGGCGAGCCCGGCCATGGCGCGCTACTGATCGATTACCAGGACCTTACCGAAATGATGGGCCGGCCTCGTCGCCGGCCCTTCTTTTTTCGCTCTGCGGAACAAGAACAACCGATTGGGCTCATTGCGATTCCTTAACCGGTGCTGCCGATACTGCAGCCACAAATAGAAGAACATTGGGGGAATTTTCGATGCCGATCCGTCTGGGCCTTGGCCGTTTCCTTGGCCGTTTCCGTCCTCGTTTCAGAATGCCGAAATGGGGCGTGCGCGGCAGCCTGTTCGCGGCCTTTGCGGTGATCGCGGGGATGGGCCTCGTGATCGCAGCCGGCGCCGGCCTGGCGCTGCAGAACCTCGGCGGACGCATCACCGAGCTGAGCGGGCGGGACATTCCGCGTCTTGCCGCCAGCCTGCAACTGTCGGCGCTGAGCGCCAGCCTTGCGGCCCAGGGGCCTGCCCTGCTGGCGGCGCAAAGCGAGGAAGCCCTCAGCGAGCGCACCAAGAAGCTCAGGGAATTGCAGGAGCAGACGCAGCAGAAGCTCAACGAGATCATCGAGCACGGCGGCGACAAGAGCGTCGTCACCGGCCTCAGCGACACCATGAAGAGCATCAACGAGGCGGCGCAGAGCCTGGCGAAAGCCGCCCGCGAGCGGCTCGATATCGCGGCCCTCCACGACAAGCAATATGACGCCCTTCGCAGCGCGCAGGGCGCGTTCGTCGGCGCCGCAAGCCCGGCGATGCTGGAGGCGCAGACCCGCGTCAACGCCGTCCTCGGCTCGGCCGACCTGTCCGCTGCGGATGCAACCGAGGCTGCGCAGACCGTCGGCCAACTCGGCAACGTCGTCGCCAGCGGCAATCTCGCCGCCGCCAACATGAGCGCGGCGCTGTCGGCGAACACGAGCGACAAGCTCGACGACATCCAGAAGGAATTCAAGACGGCTCAGGGCCGCCTGCGCTCCAACCTCGATCTGCTGCCGGACAACCAGGGCAACAAGATGCTGCGCGAGACGGCGGAAAAGCTGCTTGCGCTCGGCACCGGCAAGACCGGCGTGTTCAATCTGCGCGAGAAGGAGCTCGACTCCATCGACTACGGCCAGACCATCCTGGACGAGACCCGCAAGCTCAATGTCGGCCTCGGCATCAGCGTGCAGCAGCTGGTCGACGGCGTGCAGAAGGAAACCAACACCTCGACCTCCCAGGCACGGCAGGAGATCTCGCTCGCGACGTCGGTCATGCTGGCGATGGGCGCGTTGATGCTGGTTGGCTCGGCGCTGTTCGTCTGGCTCTATGTCGGCCGCAACATCCTGCGCCGGATCGGCGCCTTGCATCAGTCGATGCAGCTGCTCGCGAACGGCGATCTCGAAACCGAGATCTACCGCTCGAAGAACCACAACGACGAAATCTCGGTGATGGCGAACACGCTGCAGGTGTTCCGGGAAAGCATGATCGAGACCCGTGCGCTGACGAACGAGCAGGACAAGGACCGCATCGCCAAGGCTGAGCGCGCCGCGCGCATGGAAGCGAAGATCGCCGAGTTCGAGAACACAGTGCGCTCCGCGCTCGACAATCTCTCGCAATCGGCCAATTCGATGCAATCGACCGCGCAGAGCATGTCGAATACCGCCGACCAGTCCAACGCGCTGGTGAACGCGGTCGCCTCCGCCGCGGAGGAGACCTCGGTCAACGTGCAGACCGTGTCCGCCGGCACCGAGCAGCTGTCCTCCTCGATCCAGGAGATCAGCCGCCAGGTCGTGACCTCCGCCGAGATCGCCAAGAAGGCTGTCGACGAAGCAGGCGCGACCGACGCCACCGTGCAGAGCCTCGCCGACAGCGCGAGCCGCATCAGCGTCGTCGTCGACCTGATCCAGACCATCGCCTCGCAGACCAATCTGCTCGCGCTCAACGCCACTATCGAGGCCGCGCGCGCGGGCGAGGCCGGCCGCGGCTTCGCGGTGGTCGCCTCCGAGGTGAAGAGCCTGGCAAGCCAGACCGCCAAGGCGACCGACGAGATCCGCACCCAGATCGCCAGCATGCAGTCCGTCACGACCTCTGCGGTCGGCGCCATCCAGGGCATCGGCCGGATCATCGGCGAGATCAACGACGTCACCACGACGATCGCAGCCGCCGTCGAGGAGCAGGGCGCCGCCACGCGGGAAATCGCCCGCAACATCCAGCATGCCGCCGGCGGCACCAGCGAAGTCTCCAGCAACATCGTCGGCGTCTCCACCGCCTCCGCCGAAGCGGGCACGGCGGCCGGCGAAGTGCTGAGCGCCTCGGACGCGCTCCGGCGCGAGGCCGACATGCTGCGCGGGGAAATCGACGCGTTCCTCAACGACATGCGGGCTGCGTGATCGTCATTCCGGGGCGCCTCGAAGAGGCGAACCCGGAATCTTGCACATCAACTTCTGGATTCCGGGTTCGCGCTCACGCGCGCCCCGGAATGACTGCGCTTTTTGCGGGGCTTTGACCGGCGCGCGGAAAAACGCGGCCCGGTATGACCGCCATGCGGTCCGGGCCTCGCATCCTTTTTCGGCTGGCGCCCCGCGCTCGGCGGGTTTAAGCCGATAACATGAACGCGAAAAACGACACCGCCCCCTCCTCGGCTGAGGCCTTGCGCTATCCCTGGGAGCAGCATCCCGGCCCCGACCAGGTGGTCGAGGTTCGGCCCGGCATATTGTGGGCGCGGCTGAAGCTGCCGTTCCGCCTCAACCACGTGAACATCTACCTGCTGGCCGACGGCGACGGCTATGCCATGATCGATGCCGGCTTCGGCAACGAGGAGACGATCGAGGCCTGGACCAAGCTGTTCGACGGGCCGCTGAAGGGCATCAACATCACGCGCCTGATCGTCACCCACTCCCACCCCGACCATGTCGGGCTTGCCGGCTGGGTGGTCGAGCGGTTTGACTGCCCGCTGGTGATGTCGCAGGTCGAATACCTGCAATCGGTCTACCACCAGAACCGCGGCACCGACGAGCGGCGCGAGGCGCAGCGGCTGTTCTTCCGGCGCCATGGCATGGACGAGTCGCTCACCGAAAAGCTGCTCGGACGCGGCCAGGACTATCTGAAGCGCGTCTCGGTGCTGCCGCCGTCCTACCGCCGCATCTCGCATGGCGAGGACGTCGTGATCGGCACGCGGCGCTTCAAGGTGATCACCGGCGGCGGCCACGCGCTCGACCAGGTGATGCTGTATTGCGCCGACGACAAGCTGTTCCTCTCCGCCGACCAGGTGCTGAGCAAGATCTCGCCGAATGTCAGCGTCTGGGCGGTCGAGCCCGACCAGAACTCGCTCGGCGAATATCTGGCCTCGCTCGCCAGCCTCACCACGACGCTTCCTTACGACGTGCTGGTGCTGCCCGGCCACGGCGTCCCGTTCTACGGACTGAAGACCCGCATCAAGCAGCTGGCCGACCACCACGAGGAGCGCTGCCGGCTGATCGCGGAAGCCTGCCGCGAGGTGCCGCAAACCTCGCGCGCCCTGGTGCCCGTCGTGTTCAACAAGCACGTGCTGGACGAGCACCAGATGGGCTTTGCCGCCGGCGAGCTCGTCGCCCACGTCAACTACATGATCGTCGAGGGCCGGCTGACGGCGGAGACCAAGGACGGCGTGCTGCAGTTCAGGACGACGTGAGCCACGCCGTCATGGCCGGGCTTGTCCCGGCCATCCACGGTCTCTCACAAGTTCGTGGATGCCCGGGACAAGCCCGGGCATGACGAGTTTGTGGAAACACCTCACTTCATATTCGCGATCGCGTGCAGCGCTGCGATGTAGCCGAACGGTCCGAGGCCGCAGATCACGCCTGTCGCCACGAACGAGATCTTGGAGTGGCGGTGATATTCGTCGCGGGCGTGGATGTTGGAGATGTGGACCTCCAGCACCGGGCCCTCGAATATCTTGATCGCATCCATGATCGAGACAGAGGTGAAGGAGAGGCCGGCCGGATTGATGATGATGGCGTCGGCATCCTGCCGCGCCGACTGGATCAGATCGACCAGCACGCCCTCGTGGTTGGACTGGTGGAAAGCGAGCTTGAGCCGGAGCTTGCCGGCAGCCTCCTCGCAGCTCGCATTGACCTCTGCGAGCGTCGTGGTGCCGTAGACGTGCGGCTCGCGGATGCCGAGCATGTTGAGATTGGGACCGTTGAGGATCATCACGCGCTTCATGGGAAGGTCCTTTTGAAGGTTAGCCGCCAAACCACTTTGCCGGGCCGGTGACGAGAACGGGAAACAGCGTCAGCAAGGCTAGCACGACCAGCTGCGCGATCATGAACGGCCAGACGCCGCGGATCAGATCGTCCATCGGGACGCGCGAGACACCGGCGACCACGTTGAGCACGACCCCGACCGGCGGCGTGATCAGGCCGATCGCGTTATTGATGATGAAGAGCACGCCGAAATAAACGGGGTCGATGCCGGCCTGCTTGACGATCGGCATCAGGATCGGCGTCAGGATCAGGATGGTCGGGGTCATGTCGAGCGCGGTGCCGACGATGACGACGATGATCATCAGGACGATGGTGAGGAGGGTTTTGTTGCCCGCGAACGGCTTGACCAGCGCCACGATCTGATCGGAGATCTCGGCGACCGTGATCAGCCAGGACGAGACCAGCGCGGCGGCGACTAGAAACATCACCACCGCCGTGGTCTGAGCGGTCGAAACCAGCAACGCGGGAAGTTGTGCCGGCTTGAGCTCGCGATAGACGCCCATCGCCACGACGAGCGAATAGACGGCAACGACGACGGCGGCTTCCGTCGGCGTGAAGATGCCGAAGCGCAAGCCGAAGATGATGATCACCGGCAGCATCAGGGCCCAGAAGCCGTCGATCAGCGCGTGCCAGATCTCGGCCAAGCTCTTGCGCGGCAAACGCGCCGGGTTCTCCTTGCGCACCACCCACCACCAGGCGAAGCAAAGGCCGACACCGAGCAGGAGACCCGGCACGATGCCGGCGAGAAAGAGTTTCGAAATCGAGACATTGGCGGCGACACCGAAGATGACAAAACCGATCGAGGGCGGGATGACGGGCGCGATGATCCCGCCGGCCGCAACGAGGCCCGCCGCACTGGCGCGATTGTGGCCGGCCGCGGCCATCATCGGTACCAGCAGCGCACCGAGCGCCGCAGCATCCGCGACCGCCGAACCGGACAGCGAGGCCAGGATGCAGGAGGTCAGGATCGCGACATAGCCAAGCCCGCCACGGAAATGCCCGACAAGCGCAATTGCAAAATTGAGAATGCGCCGCGCGAGGCCGCCGGTGTTCATGACCTCGCCGGCGAGGATGAAGAACGGCACCGCCATCAGCGGAAAGGAATCGACACCGTTGATGACGTTTTGGGCGATGATCTGGGAATCGAATATTCCCAGATAGGTCATCAACGCGATGCCGCAGATGATCAGCGCGAAGGCGATCGGCATGCCGATCGCCATGGCGCCGAGCAGCGAGAAGGTGAAGACTGCGACCGTCATCGCTGGAGCTTCCCGCCGGCGGCGCCAGGAGAGTGAGGCAGTTCCTCTGATTCGCTGATCGCGATGAGATCGGCATCGGCGGTCTGCCCGCTCACGAACCTAAAGAGCTCGTAGGCAATGATAATGCTGGAAGAGGCCCCGAAGACGATGCCGGCGGCATAGAACAGGCCCACCGAGAGTCCCGAGGCCGGTGCCACCGTGTCCCAGTTCAAGACGGTCTGCTTCCACGAGCCTTCCGTAAGCAGCACGGAGGCGTACAGCATCAAGGCATGACTGAGGCCGTAGCAGGCCTTGCGGCCGGCCGGCGGCAGCACCTTCAGGAGACTGTCGACGCCGAGATGGGCGCGTTCCTTCATGCCGATGATGGCACCGAGGAACACCATCCAGACAAACAGCCAGCGCGACAGTTCCTCCGAGATGGCGATGCCGGAGTTGAAGCCGTAGCGCAGCACCACGTTGCCGAAGACCAGCACCACCATGGCGGCCAGCAGCACCGCGATGACCGCGCGAAGCAGCCGGAAATAGCAGTGGACAACCGCCTTCATGACCCCGGATGCTCAGGGCTTCAGCGCATGAACGCGATCGAGCTCGCTGTTGAACAGCTTGACGAGCGCGGGATCGTAATCGGCGGAGAATTTCTCCGCGATCGGCTTGGTCTTTGCGCGCATGCGATCGAGCTCGGCTGGCGAGATCTCGTTGATCTCCATGCCCTTGGCCTTGAGTTCGTCGATGGCGGCCTTGGCCTGCTCGCGGCTGACCTTGCGCTGGTAGTCGCGCGCCTCGATCGCGGCGTCCTGCAGGAGCTTCTGTTCGTCGGCCGAAAGCCCGTCCCAGAATTTCCTGGAGACCAGGATGATGTTCGTCGAATAGGTGTGGTTGGTGACACTGAGATATTTCTGCACCTCGTAGAACTTGTTCGATAGGATCACCGAGAATGGATTCTCCTGGCCGTCGACGGTGCGGGTCTCCAGCGCGCTGTAGAGCTCCGTAAAGCTCATCGGCACCGGGTTGGCGTTGAAGGCCTTGAAGGTCTCCAGATACACCGGGTTCGGGATCACGCGGATCTTGATGCCGTCGAGGTCCTCGCCCTTGGTGATCGGGCGCCGGCTGTTGGTGACGTTGCGGAAGCCGAGATCCCAATAGGCGAGGCCGACCAGGCCCTTCTCGGGGAGTTTTGCCAGCAGCGCGGCACCGACCGGGCCGTCGAGCAGCGCATCGGCCTGCTGCGGCGTCGAGACGATGAAGGGGAAATCGATCAGCCCGTAATCCTTGACGATGCCGACCAGCGAGGTCGTCGCCGGCGACTGCATCTCCTGGGTGCCGGCCCGCAGTGCCGATTGTTGCTGCATCTCGCTGCCGAGTTGATTGGCCGGATACTCGCGCACCTTGATCTTGCCGCCGCTCTTGGCGGCGACGATCTCGGCGAATTTCTGCACGCCTTTGCTGACGGGATGGTCGGTGTTGTTGAGGTGCCCCCAGCGGATGGTGCGCTCTTGGATCGCCTGCGCCGAGGCCGGCCCAAGCGCGCCGAGGGAAACCGCTCCGATCGCTGCCACGAAAGCCAGATCTATGAACCGAATGGGCATGGTCCCCTCTCCCCTGATGATCTCGTTCTTAGGGCGAGAAACTGTTATAGGATGAAATAAAAATCAACCTATATTTCTTGTTTTGTCTGATATTAAAAGAAACGCTTGATAAAGCTCAGATTCTTGTCAAATCGCGCGCCCACAGCGCTAGGATGAGGCATGGACACCATTCCCGAGACGGCCGCCGAAACCGTTGGCGACAGCGCCTATCGCCGCATCCGGACCGATCTGATCTTCGGCAGACTGACGCCGGGTCAGAAGCTCAAGCTCGAACGGATGAGCACCGCTTACGGCACCAGCATCTCGACACTGCGCGAGACGTTGAACCGGCTGTGCTCGGAGGGATTCGTCCTGGCCGAAGGCCAGCGCGGCTTCGAGGTCGCGCCGATTTCGGCGGCGGAATTCCAGGAAATAGCCGAGCTTCGCGAACTGCTCGAAGGCCATATGATCGAGAAGTCGTTTGCCGCCGGCGACCTCGACTGGGAGGCGCATATCGTCTCGGCGCATCACAAGCTCGCGGCTATGGAGCGGATGCTGCTGGCAGGCGAACGGTCGGACGCCGAAAGCTGGAAACAATGCGATTTCCAGTTTCACCGCGCGCTGGTCGCGGCCTGTGGGTCGAAGGTGCTGCTCGACGCGCATGCCGCTGTCTATGATCGCTACCTGCGATACCAAATGATCGCCGTGGTGTTTCGCGGCGAGATGGCGGCGGCCGAGCATCGCGAGTTGAAGGAGCTTGCGCTGAAGCGCGACGCCAGGGGCGCGAACAAGGTGCTGCACACCCACATTCACGATTGTGTGGCGCATGCGCTGCGCAATTCGGATTGGTTGAAGCCGATCGTCGCCAAGGATGCGCGGGCCGAGCCGCGCAAAAAGACCAAGGTCGGTTGAGTCGGCGGCGCATGGTGCAGAGCAGCATCATATCTCCCACGCGCTTGATCGGGATCAAGTTGTACCGCGCCTGATAGGGCATTTTGCCCAAATGCCCCACACGGCCAAATGTGGGATAGCGCATAGACATTTGAGCTGGAAAAGCTCTAAGAAGATGCAGCCTCTCAGCCAGGTTCCGTTGCAGGTTTTGCCGATGGATTACGCCCAGTTCTTCAATTCCGCCCTCGATCGTCTCCACACCGAGCGGCGCTACCGCGTATTCGCCGATCTCGAGCGCACGGCCGGGCGTTTTCCGCACGCGGTGTGGCACTCGCCCAAGGGCAAGCGCGACGTCGTGATCTGGTGCTCCAACGACTATCTCGGCATGGGCCAGCACCCGAAAGTGGTCGGCGCCATGGTCGAGACCGCGACGCGCGTCGGCACCGGTGCCGGCGGCACCCGCAACATCGCCGGGACGCATCATCCGCTGGTCCAGCTCGAGGCCGAGCTCGCCGATCTCCACGGCAAGGATGCCGCGCTGCTGTTCACCTCGGGCTACGTCTCGAACCAGACCGGCATCCCGACCATCGCAAAGCTCATTCCGAACTGCCTGGTCCTGTCGGACGAGCTCAACCACAATTCGATGATCGAGGGCATCCGCCAATCGGGCTGTGAGCGGGTCGTGTTCCGCCACAACGATCTGGCGCATCTCGAGGAGTTGCTGCAGGCGGCCGGCCCGAACCGGCCGAAGCTGATCGTTTGCGAGAGCCTCTATTCCATGGACGGCGACGTCGCCCCGCTCGCCAGGATTTGCGATCTCGCCGAGAAGTACGGCGCCATGACCTATGTCGACGAGGTCCACGCCGTCGGCATGTACGGGCCACGCGGCGGCGGCATCGCCGAGCGTGACGGCGTCATGCATCGCATCGACGTGCTCGAAGGCACCCTGGCGAAAGCGTTCGGCTGCCTCGGCGGCTACATCGCCGCCAACGGCCAGATCATCGACGCCGTGCGCTCCTACGCCCCGGGCTTCATCTTCACCACGGCGCTGCCGCCGGCGGTCTGCTCGGCCGCGACCGCCGCGATCAAGCACCTGAAAACCTCGAACTGGGAGCGTGAGCGCCACCAGGACCGCGCCGCCCGGGTCAAGGCGATCCTCAATGCCGCCGGCCTGCCGGTCATGTCGAGCGACACCCACATCGTGCCGCTGTTCGTCGGCGATCCCGAGAAGTGCAAGCAGGCCTCCGACCTCCTGCTCGAACAGCACGGTATCTATATCCAGCCGATCAACTATCCGACCGTCGCCAAGGGCACCGAGCGCCTGCGCATCACGCCCTCGCCCTATCACGATGACGGCTTGATCGATCAGCTCGCCGAAGCGCTGCTTCAAGTGTGGGACCACCTCGGCCTGCCAGTGCGCGCAAAGTCGCTCGCGGCGGAGTAGGTCTCCTTTCTAACCCTCCCCTGGAGGGGGAGGGTAAAGACGCATGTAGCGAAGCGGAATGCATCGCGGGGTGGGGTGACGGTCCCTCCGCGACGAACAGTGCCCGAGTGGAGAGATCACCCTACCCCGCTCGCGCTTCGCGCGATCGACCCTTCCCCTCCAGGGAAGGGTAAGAGCCAGCCGCTCGTCTTGCAGCTTAACGACGCTCTCAGTTCCCGACCCGGCCAGGCATTTCACTGTCGCCTCGCCCCGTCCGACGCGCTAGGCTTGCCGGGAAAATGAGCTCGGGCGCGGGCAGCGTCCAGGGAGAAGCGCGCTCACCATGCTGCACGATTGGGGCGTGATCGCCGCCGCCTTCGGCTATATCGGCTTTCTGTTCCTGGTGGCGAGCCACGGCGACCGCCGGTCGGCGGCCGGGCTCGGCCGCGCATCCGCGCTGATCTACCCGCTGTCGCTGGCGATCTACTGCACCTCCTGGACCTTCTTCGGCTCGGTCGGTTTCGCCACCCGCACCTCGACCGACTTCCTCGCCATCTACCTCGGCCCGATCCTGATGATCGGATTAGGGGCCGGCGTGCTTCGCCGCGTGATCCAGCTGGCGAAGGCCCACAACATCACCTCGATCGCCGATTTCATCGGGGCGCGCTACGGCAAAAGCCAGGCGGTCGCCGCAACCGTGGCGCTGATCGCCATCATCGGCTCGGTGCCCTACATCGCGCTCCAGCTCAAGGCGGTGGCCTCCTCACTCGAAACGATCCTGACCGAAGACCAGGCCTTCGCCCACATCCCCCTCGTCGGCGACGTGGCACTGATGGTGACGCTGTCGATGGCCGCCTTCGCGGTGCTGTTCGGCACACGGCAGACCGACGCCACCGAGCACCAGCACGGACTGATGCTGGCGGTCGCGACCGAATCCATCATCAAGCTGGTCGCCTTCCTCGCCGCCGGCATCTTCGTCACCTTCTGGATGTTCTCGCCGCACGAACTGATCGAGCGCGCCATGAAGACACCGGAGGCGGTGCGCGCGATCAACTATTCGCCGTCGATCGGCAATTTCCTCACCATGACGCTGCTGTCGCTGTGCGCGATCATGCTGCTGCCGCGCCAGTTCCACGTCAGCGTGGTGGAGAACTCCTCCGATGCCGAGGTCGGCCGCGCGCGCTGGCTGTTCCCGCTCTACCTCGTCGCCATCAATCTGTTCGTGATCCCGATCGCGCTTGCCGGCCTCGTCACCTTCCCGTTCGGCGCCGCCGACCCCGACATGTACGTGCTGGCCCTGCCGATGGAGGGCGGCGCGGACCTGCTCAGCGTCGTCGTCTTCGTCGGCGGCCTGTCGGCGGCAACCGCGATGGTGATCGTCGAATGCGTCGCGCTCTCCATCATGGTCTCGAACGACCTCGTGGTGCCCCTGGTGCTGCAACGCCGCCCGGAGGGGCGCGCCGGCGGTGCCGATTTCAGCAATTTCCTGCTGCGCTCGCGGCGGCTCGCGATCTTCGCCATCATGGTGATGGCTTACTTCTACTATCGCGCGCTCGGCAGTACCCAGCTCGCGGCCATCGGCCTGCTCTCCTTTGCCGCCATTGCACAGCTTGCACCGAGCTTCTTCGGCGGGCTTTTGTGGCGGCGCGCGACCGCACGCGGTGCCATCGGCGGCATGGCGGTTGGCTTCGCCGTGTGGCTCTATACGCTGTTCATACCGAGCTTCATGGATTCCTCGACCACGGGAATCCTGCTGCTCCAGCACGGCCCGTTCGGCATCGAGGCGCTGCGGCCGCAGGCGCTGTTCGGCGCCGACCTGCCGCCTTTGATGCACGGCGTGATCTGGTCGCTGTCGCTCAACATCCTGACCTATGTGCTGCTGTCGCTGGCGCGAAGGCCCTCGTCGATCGAGCTGCTGCAGGCCGACCTGTTCGTGCCCAACACGATCGCGCCGATCTCACCGAGCTTCCGCCGCTGGCGCACCAGCGTCACCGTGCAGGACATCCAGACCACGGTCGCGCAATATCTCGGACCCGACCGCGCCCGGCAATCCTTCGAGACCTTCTCGGCGCGGCGAAACGTGCGGCTGGAGCCCGGCGCGCCCGCCGATTTCGAGCTGTTGCAGCACGCCGAGCACCTGATTGCCTCCTCCATCGGCGCCGCCTCGTCGCGCCTCGTGATGTCGCTGCTGCTGCGCAAGCGCACCGTCTCCGCCAAGGCCGCGCTGAAGCTGCTCGACGACTCCCACGCAGCGCTGCATTTCAACCGCGAGATCCTCCAGACCGCGCTCAACCATGTGCGCCAGGGCATCGCCGTGTTCGATGCAGATCTGCAACTGATCTGCTCCAACCGGCAGTTCGGCGACCTGCTCAACGTTCCCCCGCATTTGATCCAGTTCGGCACGCCGCTTCGCGAGATCCTGGAATTCATCGGGGTGGGTGATCCGGACGATCGGACCGAGCGCGAGGCGGCGCTGGAGCGGCGCCTCACCGCCTACACCACAGACAGCGAGCCCTATCTCGAACGCCTGCCGGAACGGCACATGGTGATCGAGGTGCTCACCAACCACATGCCCGGCGGCGGCTTCGTCATCACCTTCACCGACGTCACGCCCAGCTTCGAAGCCGCGGAAGCGCTGGAGCGCGCCAATGCGACGCTGGAGAAGCGGGTGCGCGACCGCACGGAAGAGCTGACACGGCTGAACTCCGAGCTGGCTCTGGCCAAGAGCGCGGCGGAGGACGCCAGCATCTCCAAGACGCGCTTCCTCGCCGCGGCCAGCCACGACATCCTGCAGCCGCTGAACGCGGCGCGGCTCTATGTCACCAGCCTCGTCGAGCGCCAGCACAACGGCGAAGAGACCCGGCTGGTCGAGAACATCGACGAATCCCTGCAGGCGATCGAGGAGATCCTCGGCGCGCTGCTCGACATCTCCAGGCTCGACGCCGGCGCGATGACGACCTCGATCTCGAGCTTCAAGATGGCTGACCTGATGCGCTCGCTGGAGATCGAGTTCGCGCCGATCGCGCGCGCCAAGGGGTTGGAGCTGACCTTCGTGCCCTGCTCGCTGCCGGTCGAGTCGGACCGGCTCTTGCTGCGGCGCCTGCTCCAGAACCTGATCTCGAATGCGATCAAATACACCCCGCGCGGGCGCGTGCTGGTCGGCTGCCGCCGCCAGGGTGCCTCGCTCAAGATCTGCGTCTACGACACCGGCGTCGGCATTCCCGCGGTCAAGCGCGGCGAGATCTTCAAGGAATTCCATCGCCTCGAGCAGGGCGCGCGGATCGCGCGCGGCCTCGGGCTCGGACTATCGATCGTCGAGCGGCTCGCGCGCGTGCTCAAGCACGGCATCGCCATCGACGGCAATCGGAGCGGCGGCTCGGTATTCTCCGTGACGGTGCCGACGGCGGCGGCGGTCACCCACACCGCGGCCGTGACCAGCGCGACGCCGCTGGCGCGCACACCGATCTCGGGCGCGCTGATCGTCTGCATCGAGAACGATGCGGCGATCCTCGACGGCATGCGCACGCTGCTCAGGGCATGGGATGCCGAGGTGATCGCGGTCGCCGATCCCGAAGGCGCGATCGCGGCGATCGAAACGGCCGGGCGCTGCGTCACCGGCCTCCTGGTCGACTATCACCTCGATCGCGGCAACGGCATCGCCGCCATCCGCGAGATCCGCCGCCGCTTCGGCGATACCATCCCCGCGATCCTGATCACCGCCGATCGCAGCCCGGCCGTGCAGGTCGCCGCGCGCGACGAGAAGATAGCGGTGCTGAACAAGCCGGTGAAGCCGGCTTCGCTCCGCGCCCTGCTCGGCCAGTGGCGCACGCAGCAGATGGTGGCGGCGGAGTGAGACGCGTGCGTCAGTAGTCAGTCGATACGCTGAGCGCGCGCCACCTCTCCAATTCCTCGAGACGAAGCCTGTCCGCCGCCGCGATGGCGTTGACGGCATCGCTGCCGAGCGCGATGCGCAGAGGCGGGTGATCCATGTTCGCGAGCTGCAATACCACGTCGGCCGCCTTGGCGGGATCACCGGGCTGACGGCCATCGTAGTCGCGCTGCATCCTGACCGCGGCACCGACCACCGCGTCGTACTCCGGACGTCCTTCGTCGGTCTCATGCGAGGTCTGCGCAAAGCCGGTCCGGAAGCCGCCGGGCTCGACGATGGTCACATGCACGCCGATCAGCGCCATCTCGCGCGCCAGCGATTCCGAAAAGCCTTCGATACCCCATTTCGCCGCCGAATAGGGCGCGCGGGCCGGCGCGCCGATGCGGCCGCCGACCGACGAGACCTGCATGATGTGCCCGCGGCGCTGCTTGCGCAGCACCGGGATCGCCGCCTTGGTGACGATGATGGTGCCGATCAGATTGGCCTCGATCTGCTGCCGGAACGAGGCGAGGCTGGTGTCCTCGACCGAACCGAGATCGCCATAGCCGGCATTGTTCACGACGACGTCGAGACCGCCGAAGGCTTCCACCGCGAGGTCGATCGCCGCTTGCGCTGCCGCTTCGTCAGTCACGTCAAGCGTTGCCAGCCGCAGTCTTTCCCCGAAACGTTCGCGCAGCGGTTCGAGCGGGTCGAGCTTGCGAGCCGTGGCCACGACCCGGTTGCCCGCAACGAGTGCGGCTTCCGTGATAGCGCGCCCCAACCCGCGCGAACTGCCGCTGATGAACCAGGTCTTCATACCAGTCTCCGAAAGGACTTAACGCGCGAGCCGCGTGAACACGTAATCGTGGCTCTTGGCACGGGCTTCGTGACAGCCCCAGCAGGTGCGGTGCTGGGCCTCGTCAACCGGCTTGCCGTTGATGAAGCGGCCAAAGCCCCAGCCTCCAGTGGAGGCATATTTTTTGGAATCCTTGACCATCACCTGGACTGTCGTAGCAGCACCGGGGATCGTCGCGGATGCAAATTCAGGTGATTGCTTCCGCTTCCAAGCGCGCTTGACCAACACGGTCCCGTCTGGGAACGGAAGCTTGCCGACCTGGTAGGCATCGATGGCAGTCTGGTTGCCGACGACAGCGCGCAGTTCGTCGAGCGGCGCAGCCTCCTCGGCCGGCGCGATCAGCTCCCACTGCTTGTAGCCGGCGGGGATTGTGACGCCGAAGATCGGCGAGGCGTTGGCGGCCGTGCTTTCAGCCGGCGTCTGCGCCGAGACGATCGTGGCGAGATACGGCACGCAAGTCAGCAGAATGACGACGAGAACCACGGCAAGAACGATCACCGTGGAGAGTGCGAAGGTTTTCTTTTCGGGCTCGGGCGGGGTCATGATCTCTCAACAGGTTCGGAGCGACGGATATCCTCCGATCCAGCCGGGCTGGACCGGAGGCAGACAACATCCTCAGGCGCCGCTGTCGGCGTCGATGACGGCCTTGGCAAAGGCTTGCGGTGCTTCCTGCGGCAGATTATGGCCAATGCCGCCCGTGATCAGGCGAAATTCGTAACGGCCCGAGAACTTCCTGGCATAGGCGCTGGGGTCGGGATGCGGCGCGCCGTTGGCGTCGCCTTCCATCGTGATCGTCGGCACCTCAATCTGCGGAGCTGCGGCCAGCTTCTTTTCGAGATGCTCGTACTTCGCCTCGCCCTGGGCGAGCCCGAGCCGCCAGCGGTAATTGTGGATCGTGATCGCGACATGATCCTTGTTGTCGAGCGCCGCCGCGCTCCGGCTGAAGGTGGCGTCGTCGAACTTCCACTGCGGCGAGGCGAGCTTCCAGATCAGTTTCGCGAAATCGTGCGTATACTTCTCGTATCCGGCGCGGCCGCGCTCGGTCGCGAAGTAGAACTGGTACCACCATTGCAACTCCGCCTGCGGCGGCAACGGCGCACTGCCGGCAGCCTGGCTGGAGATCAGATAGCCGGAGACCGACACCAGTGCGCGGCAGCGGTCGGGCCACAGCGCGGCAATGACGTCCGCGGTGCGCGCGCCCCAGTCGAAACCGGCGACGACGGCTTTCTTGATATCGAGCTTGTCCATCAGCGCGATGATGTCGACGGCCATCGCCGCAGGCTCGCCGTTGCGCGGCGTCTCACTGGAGAGGAAGTGCGTCGTGCCGTAGCCGCGCAAATAAGGGACGATCACGCGATAGCCGGCCTTCGCCAGGATCGGCGCGACATCGACGAAGGCGTGAATGTCGTAGGGCCAGCCGTGCAACAGGATCGCGACGGGACCGTTCGAGGGCCCCACCTCCGCATAGCCGACGTTGAGAACGCCGGCGTCGATCTGCTTGATCGCCCCGAAGGACGCATTCGATGCGGAGGATCGTAGCGGTTCCGTCTCGGCGCGTGCGAGATCGATCACGCCGAGACCGACGGCGACGGCTCCTGTGGCGACGCCGAGAAACTGGCGGCGGTGTTGATCGATGATCTGCTTCATGGCGTTGCTACCTCGTGGTGGTTGATGATGCTGCGTCAGACCAGCGCGACCTTGACGTCGATGTTGCCGCGGACGGCCTTGGAGTAGGGGCAGGATTGATGCGCTTCATCGACGATGCCCTGTGCGGTCTCGCGATCGAGACCCGGCAGGCTGACATTGAGGCGCGCCCGGAGGGCATAAGTGCCTTCATCGAGAAGAAGATCGATTTCCGCATCGATCGCACTTTTCCTAGGAAGCACGATTTTCAGTTTGCGGGCCGCCATTTCCATCGCGCCTTCGAAGCAGGCCGACCAGCCGGCAGCGAACAATTGCTCGGGATTGGTGCCGATGCCTGCGCCACCTGGCGGCGACAGCTTGACGTCGAGGCGACCGTCGGAACTGCGCGACATGCCATCGTGCCGCCCGCCGCTGGTGTGCGTCCTGGCCGTGTAGAGCAGTTTTGCCGCTTGCGTCATGAAGGTCTCCTTGCCGTCGCACAACTGACTATCAGCGGTGCGCCCGGGAGACGCGTTTGGATTTGTGAGAAGTTGTGAGGTTTGTTCCGAGGCCTGCAAGCGCGGTCTGATGCCGATGCAAAGCCGGACTTGCTGGATCGCTGTATGCTGGCTATCGGTTCCCCAATGAGCAAGAGTTCGCGATGACTACGCCGACGGGGCCGAGACTCTCGTTCGGACCATTCACTGTGGCGCCACATGAAAGGCTCGTGACGCGCGACGGCGTCGCGGTGTCGCTGGGCGCGAAGGCCTTCGACGCGCTGATCGCGCTGATGTCGCGGCCGAACGAGGTCGTCAGCAAATGGGATCTGATGGCGCTGGTGTGGCCCGGCCTCACCGTTGAAGAGGCCAATCTGCGCTTTCACATCGCGGCTCTTCGCAAGGCGCTCGGCGACGGCAAGGACGGCGCGCGATACATCACCACGCTCTCAGGCCGCGGCTACTGCTTCGTGGCGCCGATCTCGCAAGCGGAGCTTCCGGCACTACGGCGGACCGCACCGCGCATGGAATTGCCTCCGGTCAAGCTGCCGAACCGGCTGCAACGGATGGTCGGACGCGACGAGGAGATGGCCGCCATCTCCGACAAGCTCCTCAACTCGCGCTTCGTCACGATCGCCGGACCAGGCGGCGTCGGCAAGACCGCCGTCGCGGTGGCGATCGCCCACGAGCTGCTCGAGACATTCTCCGATGCCGCGCACTTCGTGGACCTTGCCGCACTCAGCGATCCCGATCTCGTGATCACCTCGATCCTGCTGATGCTTGGCTTGCCGGCCCAGACCGATGATCCCCTGCCCGCGCTGCTCGCGCATGTCAGGGACAAGCGGATGCTGCTGATCCTCGACAATTGCGAGCATGTCATCGTCGCGGCGGCGCCGCTGGCCTCGGAGATCTTCCACGCTGCGCCGGATGTCCATATCCTCGCCACCAGCCGCGAAGCCCTGCGCGTGGAGGGCGAGCAGGTCTATCGACTGGCACCGCTCGCGGTTCCGCCCGACGGCTCCGGTCTGACGGTCGCCGCGGCACAGACCTACCCCGCACTTCAGCTCTTCCTCGAACGTGCCACGGCCGGCGGCGCGCAGATCGCGCTCGACGATGCCAAGGCCGCGATCATCGCGGGGATCTGCCGCAAGCTCGACGGCATGGCTCTGGCGATCGAACTCGCCGCCGGCCGTGTCGAAGCTTACGGCCTCGAGCAAACCGCCGCGCTGCTCGACGAGCGTCTCAATCTGCTCTGGCAGGGCCAACGCACCGCGCCGCCGCGGCAGAAGACGTTGCAGGCGACACTGGACTGGAGCTACGGGCTCCTGTCCGACGTCGAGCGCCTCGTGTTGCGGAGGCTGGCGGTCTTCGTAGGCCACTTCACCATCGACGCGGCACTCGAGGTCGTGCCGGACGAACGCGCCGATCGTTCCCAGCTGTTCGGTGCCATCGACGGCCTCGTCGCTAAATCGATGGTCGCGCCGCGGCCGATCGGCGCGATGATGCGCTACCGTCTGCTCGATACCACGCGCGCCTATCTGCTCGAGATCGAGCCGGACGACGCCGCGCTCCCCGCCCGCCACGCGAGCTACTACCGGCGATGGCTGGAACAGGCCGGCAGCACATGGGTGGCGACACCGAATGCGGACGAACGGGCGATCCACTTCTCCGCGCTCCACAACGTGCGTGCCGCGCTGGACTGGTGCTTTGGCGCGGGCGGCGACGCCAACGCCGGCATTGCCCTCGCCGCCGCGGCAGCGCCGATCTTCCTCGCGATGTCTCTCTTGATCGAATGCCGCCGATGGTCGGAACGGGCGCTGCTTGCGATTGCCCCCTCCTCGCGCGGCGGCACCGAGGAAATGCACATCCAGGCCGCCCTCGGACTGACGCTGATGTTCACGCGCGGGGGCAGCGATGCGGCGCGCAGGGCCTTGAGCAGGAGCCTTACGATCGCCGAGGCGCGCGGCGACGCGCCGAACCAGCTCCAGCTGCTCGGCCGCATGCATATCTTCCACGAACGGATGGGACAATTCGACGCCGCGCTTGGCTATGCGCAGCAGAGCCTTGCGGTCGCGAGGTCGCTCGGCGATCCCGGCTCGATCGCTCTCGCCCATTCGCTCCTCGGAGTTTCGCTCCACCTGGCCGGCGAGCATCGCGACGCGTTGAAGATGCTGGAGGTCGCATGGCAAGGGCCGGGCGCCGAACGAATCAGCACAATTCATGGCTTCGATCATCGCAACCGGGCCGGCATCACGCTGGCGCGCGAACTCTGGTTGCAGGGCCGGCCCGCGGACGCGCGGCAGCTGGCGCAGCAGAGTGTGGCCGAGGCCGCCTTGATGGAGCATCCGATCACGCTATGCATCGCGTTGATCTGGGCAGTCTCGATCTCGCTCTGGGACGGCGATCTCGACGGCGCGGAACAGAGCATCGATCGGTTCATCGCGCATGCCGAATCTCGATCGATGGGGCCCTATCTCATGGTGGGCCGCGGCGTGAAGGGCGAACTTGCGATCCGGCGGGGAGACGCCGCACATGGCGTCGAAACGATCAGGGCTTGCCTGCGCGAGCTCCACGAGGCCGGCTACGAACTGCTCACCACGACCTTCAACATCGCGCTGGTTCAGGGCTTGCTGGCGCTTGGACAGTTCGAGCAGAGCGCGGGCCTGATCGACGATGCGATCCGGCTCGTCGAGCAGAGCGGCGATCATCTCTACATGCCCGAGCTGTTGCGGATGAAGGGCAGAGTTCTGTTGTCGCTGCCGGAGCCCGACGCCGAGTCGGCAGAAGCCCACTTCATGCAATCCCTGGATCTGAGTCGTCGCCAAGGCGCCCTCGCCTGGGAGCTGCGCGCCACGATCGATCTCGCCGGGCTGCTTGCCGAACGCGGGCAGCGCGACGAGGCGAAGCGATGGCTGCAATCGGCGCTCGAGGGCTTTGCCGAGGGCTCCGATACGGCGGATATCAGAGCGGCCAGCATGCTTCTGACCACACTGTAGCAGCCTCACCCCGCCGTCGTACCCTGATTCCACTGGCCGCCGGCGATCTTCGCGGCCGCAATCACCGCCTGCGTCCGGCTCTCGACGCCGAGCTTCTGCAGGATCGCCGAGACATGGGCCTTGATGGTGGCCTCGGAGACGCCGAGCTCATAGGCGATCTGCTTGTTGAGAAGGCCCTCCGACAGCATCATCAGGACCCGGACCTGCTGCGGCGTCAGCGTCACCAGGCGGTCGCGGAGGCGGGTCATGTCGGGATCGGCCGCAGCCGACAGGTCGGTGTCGGCGGGAACCCAGACGTCGCCCTCCATCACCTTGAGAATGGCGTCACGCAAGGTCTCGACGCCGAACCGCTTCGGGATGAAGCCGGACGCACCGAAGTCGAGCGAGCGGCGGATCGTGGCGCTGTCGTCGGACGCCGAGACGATCACGACCGGAATCGCCGGATATTGCGCGCGCAGATAGATCAGGCCGGAAAAGCCGGAGATCCCGGGCATCGAGAGGTCGAGCAGGATGAGGTCGACCTCGGACGTCTGCTCCAGGAGCTTGGTCAGATCCTCGAAGGAGCCGGCTTCGTCGATCCTGGCAGACGGGAGCACGCCCGCCACCGCCTGCCGCAGCGCATCGCGGAACAGGGGATGATCATCGGCGATGACGAGATGAGTCGTTGGAGCGTTCATCGTTCTTTTGCTGTCGTTCGCGCCAGGCCGGCGAGCAGATCCGGGGTGCGTCAATTCTTCCCCGAGCCGCGGTGGCATGCAAGTGCACATTATCCCTTTGCAGCAAAGGGGTTAATCCCCGCCCTGATGGCCCGCGCGCCGCTCCCGGATACCGCGACCTCACTGGTGCGACAGTGCGCAAGGCCGAAAGTCGTATTGGGGCGGGTTTCACGCCGATGTTACCTTGCGGCCAAGACCTGGGTCGATCCGGCACGTCCGGACGTCCGGGGCGCGAGGGAAACGCATTTTTGGGGAGCGATTCAACATGACGACAGTGGCTGTGTCTGAAACACGCGCGGGAGGTATGACGAAGGACGAACGTTTCGTCATTCTCGCCTCCTCGCTCGGTACCGTCTTCGAGTGGTACGACTTCTATCTCTACGGCTCACTGGCCGGCATCATCGGCGCACAGTTCTTCTCGGCCTATCCGCCAGCGACGCGCGATATCTTCGCGCTGCTGGCGTTTGCCGCGGGCTTCCTGGTCCGTCCGTTCGGCGCCATCGTGTTCGGCCGCGTCGGCGACATCGTCGGCCGCAAATACACCTTCCTCGTCACCATCCTGATCATGGGCCTGTCGACCTTCATCGTCGGCCTGCTGCCCAACGCGGCCACCATCGGCATCGCGGCCCCAATCATCCTGATCGTGCTGCGCCTCGCCCAGGGCCTGGCGCTCGGCGGTGAGTATGGCGGTGCGGCGACCTACGTCGCGGAACATGCGCCGAACGGCAAGCGCGGCTTCTACACCTCCTTCATCCAGACCACGGCGACCCTCGGCCTGTTCCTGTCGCTGCTGGTGATTCTGTTCACCCGCACCGCGCTCGGTGAGACCGAATTCGCAGCGTGGGGCTGGCGCATTCCGTTCCTGGTCTCGGTGCTGCTGCTCGGCATCTCGGTCTGGATCCGGCTTCGCCTGAACGAATCGCCGGTCTTCCAAAAGATGAAGGAAGAGGGGAAGGGTTCGAAGGCGCCGCTGACGGAGGCCTTCGGCAACTGGCAGAACGGCAAGCTCGTGCTGCTCGCCCTGCTCGGCGGCGTGATGGGCCAGGGCGTGGTCTGGTACACCGGCCAGTTCTACGCGCTGTTCTTCCTGCAGTCGATTTTGAAGGTCGACGGCTATACCGCCAACCTGCTGATTGCTTGGTCGCTGCTGCTCGGCACCGGCTTCTTCATCGTGTTCGGCGCACTCTCCGACAAGATCGGCCGCAAGCCGATCATCCTCGGCGGCTGCCTGATCGCGGCCCTCACCTTCTTCCCGATCTTCAAGATGATCACGTCCAACGCCAACCCGGCGTTGGAGAAGGCGATCGAGTCGGTCAAGGTCGAGGTGGTGGCCGATCCCGCCGGCTGCGGCGATCTGTTCAACCCGGTCGGCACACGCGTCTTCACCGCGCCTTGCGACACGGCGCGCGCCTACCTGTCGCAATCGTCCGTCAGGTACACGACGGCGCCGGGTCCGGCCGGCTCGGGCGTGAAGGTCGTGGTCAACGGCAAGGAGGTGCCCTACGCCAACGCCAAGGACAGCAACCCGGCGGTTCTCGCCGCGGTGCAGGCGGCCGGCTATCCGAAGGCGGGTGACGCCGCCATCGTGAAGATGTCGCATCCGTTCGACATTTTCCGTCCGCAGGTGGCGGCGATCGTCGGCTTGCTGTTCGTCCTGGTGCTGTTCGTCACCATGGTGTACGGCCCGATCGCGGCGATGCTGGTCGAACTGTTCCCGACCCGCATCCGCTACACCTCGATGTCGCTGCCCTACCACATCGGCAACGGCTGGTTCGGCGGCTTGCTGCCCGCCACCGCCTTCGCCATCGTGGCCTCCACCGGCGATATCTATGCCGGCCTTTGGTACCCGATCATCTTCGCCTCGATTACCGTCGTGATCGGCTTCTTCTTCCTGCCGGAGACGAAGGACGTCGACATCAAGTCGAACTAATCGACGACAGCGAGCGACCACACCAACCGGCCGCGGTCTCCGCGGCCGGTTTTGTTTGAGCGTCTACTGATTGCTGCCGATGAATTGCAGCACGATCTCGCGGCGATGCGGGCGCGTTCGGTGCTCGATCAGATAGATCGCCTGCCAGGTGCCGAGCGCGAGCCTGCCGCTCAGGACCGGGACATGGAGGCAGGCTCCGGTCAACATCGTCTTGACGTGGGCCGGCATGTCGTCCGGTCCTTCGGTGTCGTGGGTCCACCCCGCGTTCTCCGGTGCGAGCCGGGACAGCGCCGTGGTGAGATCGACCAGCACGGAGGGATCGGCGTTTTCCTGGATGGTCAGCGAGGCCGAGGTGTGGCGGACAAACAGCGTCAGCGCGCCGTCGCGCGCGCGGGCCTCGGCAATGAATTTTGCAGCCTCGCTGGTCAGATCGGTGAAGCCGCGGCCCGGAGTCTGCACGGTGAGCAGTGAGGATGTGACTGTCGTGGCTTGCACCGAGGACGGTGCCGAGCGGGTGACGGATCTGGCTGATGTCATGAAAGGTCTCGATTGATCGAACACTGCGGAAGGGTGGGCAAAGCGGCTTGTCCGCCATAGCTCGAAGAGCGACGGCGGAAGCGCGCCTACGCGTCTGTTGTCGTACGGAAAAATTCGTGGGCACGGCGCAGTTGCGCCTTTGCTGACCCTACGGCACCTCGTCACACGTCAGATCTTCCCCGACACGTCCTTCTGCACGCGATTGGCCATGTCGATCAGCCGCCGCCAGGCCTTCTCCAGGAACGACATCATGCGATCGACGTCCTGGTCGCTCGGCAGCGGAATCTCGATCTTGCGCTCGCCTCCGCCGGCCTTTGGCTCGCCTTCGGCGGTTCTGGGCTCGCCCTCGGTTTTGGGCTCGGCCTTCCTCAGCGGGTCGGATTTCGGCAGCGCCTCGTCGATCTTGCCCGACACCGTCGGTCCCGCGGCAAGCCGACCTTTCAGCCTTTCGACCTCGGCCTGGAGCCTGCCGATCTCGGCATCGAGCGCGGCCCGCTCGTCAGGCACCGCATAGCAAGCCCAGCCGGCATCGTTCTTGGTGCAGGTCGACACCGTGCCGGTGCGCGTGTCCAGCCGCAGCACGCCCTCGGGGATGGGCGTCATGCTGTAGCGACCATTTTCGCCGTCGGGCGCAGATTGTGCCGCCACCACCCCGCCGCTGACGACCATCACCACCGCAGCCGCCGCGAGCCATGGCATTGAGGATGGCCTTGGGAATGGTCTCGGGAATGGTCTTGGGGACGGCGTTGTGGATGATGTCGCGGGTCTCATCGCCTACTCCGGGCAAGGCGTTGCTGCGGCTTCTGCGCAATTCTACACCCCCATCGGGCAATCCGCCGCTTAAAACCCGCCCCCTGCAACCAACGAACGCGGGGGCTTCTTTGATCCCGACGGCGCTGCGAGAGGACGGCCGCATCCGCCGATCGTGAGGAGACCTGCTGCGGTGCGGCGTCACACTGTGTGCAGCGCTGCGCGCACGCCGATATCATCAGACAAATCAGTTACATAAGCGAAAGCGACGCAATCGTGACTTGGCTTGACTTGATTATGGGCCATCAGTATGGTCCGCGCGGCTTTTGAGGGTGACGGGCGTAATTTCCATTCAGCCGCAGCGTTTCGGGTCTTCGTTGCATGACACAGGGCACGGGACACGGCGAGGATGGAAATCGCGATCGGTCATCCGAGGAAGCTGCGCTTTCCGAACGGCTCGGGAGTCTGAATCAACGGTTGTCCGAGTTTCGCGACCGCCGGACCAGGACCGAGCAACCCGCAGGTGACGATGGAGACAGAGCCGCCAGAGCCTCGGCGATGGCGCTTGGTTTCCGGTTATCCTCGGAGTTGATCGCCGGAGTCGCTGTCGGAGCGGGGATGGGCTGGGGCTTCGACCACTTGCTGTCGACGTCGCCTTTCGGGTTTATCGTGTTCCTGTTGCTTGGCTTCGCCGCCGGCGTGGTGAATGTGGTGAGAACGGCGGGTGCGGGTCAGAACAAGCGCGGTGGTTCGTAACTGGCTTGGCCAGATTAACTGACGTGCCGCTCGCCGGCACGGCCGGTCGGCGGACCTTGACGGGTCGGCTCGCCGGCAGACGAGAGATGCCGCGCGGATGAAAATCGACCCGATCCACCAATTCAACGTCGAACCGCTCTTCACGATCGGCCGTATCGGCGACCACACGATCGCGTTCACCAATGCCTCTCTCTACATGTTTGTGGCGGTGGGGATCATTGCGCTGCTGTTGCTCACCAGCGGCAAGCAGCTGGTTCCCGGGCGCATGCAGTCGGTGGCCGAACTCTCTTACGAGTTCGTGGCCAGCATGATCCGCAGCACCGCCGGCTCGGACGGCATGCGGTTCTTCCCGCTGATCTTCTCGCTTTTCATGTTCATCTGCGTGTCGAACCTGGTCGGCATCGTTCCTTACACGTTCACCGTCACGAGCCACCTCATCGTCACCGCCGCGCTCGCGCTGCTGGTGTTCTTCACGGTGCTCTTCTACGGCCTCTACAAGAACGGGCTGAAGTTCCTGAAAGTGTTCGTGCCCTCGGGCGTTCCGGGCTACATCCTGCCGCTGGTCATGGCGATCGAGGTGCTGTCGTTCTTCCTGCGCCCGGTCTCTCACAGTGTTCGACTGTTCGCGAACATGCTGGCCGGCCACATCGCCCTCAAGGTGTTCGCCGGCTTCGTCGCCATGCTCGGAGCCTCGCTCGGGGTGGTCGGCTGGATCGGCGGCGTGATGCCGCTGGCACTCGCCGTCGCGCTCACCGCGCTCGAACTGCTGGTCGCGTTCCTGCAAGCCTATGTGTTTGCGATCTTGACCTGTATCTACCTCAACGACGCCATTCACCCTGGACACTGAGTGATCCGGGTGCTTTTCCACCCACACCTGTCTTTCTTCGAAGGAGTCAAAAATGGATCCGCAAGCAGCGAAATTTCTCGGCGCGGGCATCGCGTGCATCGGCATGGGCGGCGCCGGCATCGGCGTGGCCTTCATCTTCGGCAACTATCTGTCAGCCGCGATGCGCAACCCGGCAGCTGCCCAGGGCCAGTTCGGCAACCTGATTTTCGGCTTCGCCGTGACCGAAGCGCTCGGCATCTTCTCGCTGCTGATCGCTCTGCTGCTGCTGTTCGTCCCGCTCTGAACGCGTTTCGCGCCGCTTCCCGGTCGGGGGCGGCGCGTCTGACAGCAACAGGAGAACTCCATGGCTGAAAGTCATGGCGGCGCCAAGGGTACCGGCGCTCACACGGAGGCTGACGGCGGCCACCACGGCGGCGGCTTTCCCCCGTTCGAGAGCAGCACCTTTGCCTCGCAACTGGTGTCGCTCGCGGTCGCCTTCGCCGCGCTGTATCTGATCGTGTCCCGTCTCGCGCTGCCGCGTGTCGGCGGTGCGATCGAGGCGCGTCAGAACAAGATCGAAGGCGATCTCGCCGAAGCGCAGAAGCTGAAGGATCAGTCCGAGGCGGCGCTCAAGGCCTATGAGGGCGAGCTCGCGGCGGCGCGCGCGCGTGCTCAGGCGATCGGCAACGAATCCCGCGAGAAGGCGAATGCGCAGGCGGAAGCCGAGCGCAAGGCGCTGGAAGAACAATTGGCGGCCAAGCTCGCCGGGGCCGAACAAACCATCGCCTCGACCCGTGCCGCCGCCATGAGCAACGTCCGCGGCATCGCGGCCGATGCGGCTGGCGAGATCGTGCAGCACCTCACCGGCGTCGTCCCTGACGCTGCGTCGGTCAGTGCCGCCGTCGATGCGTCCTTGAAGGGTTAGTCGAGATGTTCTTCACGCCTGAGTTCTGGGTCGCCGTCGCTTTCGTGATCCTGATGGTGATCTTCGGCTATGTCGGGGTGTTCAAGACTGCGATGTCGGCACTCGATCATCGTGCCGCTCGCATCAAGGCCGAACTTGAAGAGGCGGCGCGCCTCAAGCAGGAGGCAGCAAAGGTGCTTGCCGACTACAAGGCGCGCACCGCATCGGCCGAACGCGAGGCGGCTGACATCATCGCCAACGCCAACGCCGAAGCGGAGCGCATCGCGGCAGAGGCGAAGGCAAAGCTGGAAGACTTCGTCGCCCGCCGGACCAAGACCGCGGAGGGCAAGATCGCGCTCGCCGAGGCCCAGGCTGTCGCCGACGTCCGTGCCGCTGCCGCAGAGGCCGCCGTCCAGGCCGCCTCCACGATCCTGTCGCAGTCGGTCAGGGGCCAGGTAGCGGACGACCTTCTGGCCAAGAGCATCAGCGAAGTTCGGCAGAAGCTGAACTGAGACGTTTGCCTCCACCAAATAAAAAAAGCCGGTGCGGTGAGCGCCGGCTTTTTTGTTTGGGGCGTATCAACATTCACAATCGCGGTGCCATCAGCCGCCGAGCTCGCGGCGCAGCCTCACCCTATTTCTTCTTCCGTCCCTTCGGCTCGGGCGACAGCGCCTGGGGGTCGAAGCCGACATAGAAGATGTAGTTCTCGGCGACCGCGGCCGCCGGCACCGGATAGGTCAGATCCTCGGCGATGAAGGTGAAAGGCACGCTGCCGCCGTCCGCCATCTGCACTGTGGTCCGGTAAGCTTTCGAGGCGATCACCTTCTCGCCGATACCGCCCTGCACGACGGCGATGCGCAGCGGCACCTCGACCGTGGCGGGCGCACCCGCAGGACCGGCGATGACCCGGCCCTGGATGCCGATCCGGGCGGTGATGCCCTCGCTGCTGCGGAAGCATTCGCGCGCCATCTTGGAGATCGTGGCTTGGAAGCGAATCTCATTGCCGACGGCAGGCTTGCCGCTGGCGCCGACCGCGTAGGTCGAAGCTCCCGAACGTACCGTCACCTGAGGGCAATCGATCTCGTCCTCGGCCGGCTGGCCGGGCGCGGGGGCAGGAGTGGGCTGGGCCGGCTCGTCCGACTTGCCTCCGAACAGGCTCTTGAAGCGGTCGGTGAATGACTGCGCCGCCACCGGCGACACGCCTGCCAAGGACACCGACACGACGAGAGCGATCGCAGGCACAAGCCGCGGCACATTCCGCGATGACCGAAGCTGCTTCCCCTTCAAGGCCCTACTCCATTGACGACAATCCGGCCGATCACCGGCAGGTCCCGCGGGTTATATCGCCAAAATCGGCGAACCCAAGGCAGCAAAAAGGGGATTGGACGGACGGAGCGGGCCCACTCAGCCGCGGAAATCCTCGTGCAAGAGGCCGAACAGCAAATGATCCTGCCAGACCCCGTTGATGCAGAGATAGCGGCGCGCCAGGCCCTCGCGCGAGAAGCCGCACTTCTCCAGCACCCGGATCGACGGCGCATTGGTGGGGATGCAGGCGGCCTCGACCCGATGCAGATTGAGCTCGCCGAACAGCGTCGGCAGCAGCACCCGCAGGGCCGCCGTCATGTAGCCGCGATGGGCATGAGGCTGGCCCACCCAATAGCCGATGGTGCCCGCCTGCACGATGCCGCGCCGGACATTGGCCAGCGTGATGCCGCCGACCAGGGCGCCGTCGAGTTCGCGGAAGATCAGAAAGGGATAGGAGCGGTCCGCCGCGATGTCCTCGGCATAGCGGCGGAGGCGGCGGCGGAAGCCGGAGCGCGTCAGATCGTCGGACGGCCAGATCGGCTCCCAGGGCGTGAGATAGTCGCGGCTGGTTTCCCGCAAATGAGCCCATTGCAGGAAGTCCGACATTTGCGGTGCACGCAGCAACAACCCGTTGCCGCGCGGGGCGAGGGCGGCGGGTCCACTGGATGGCAGGCGAAACAGGGCCATGGTGATGCTTCCTGAGGCAGATCAGCCCGCGCGCGGCTCCTAATGCAGCCGCGCCTTGGCGCGCGCCCGGGTCAATCCTTCCGCAAAAGACACCGCCGTGTCCAGACCCCTGCCGCTACCCAGTGCGACAACGGCGGGGCGGCTCCGCAACAGCAGCGCACGGGCCGCGTCCCGTGTCGATTCGACGCTGACGGCATCGATCCGGGCCACCAGCTCCTGGACGGTTTGCGGGCGGCCATAGGCCAGCACATGCCGGGCGAGCTGCTCGGCGCGGGAGGAGCAGCTCTCCAGCGCCATCAACAGACCCGCCTTCATCTGCGCCTTGGCCCGGGCGATCTCGGCCTCGGTCAGCGTCTCCACCGACTCGTTCATGATGTCGACCACCACCTCCATCATCTCCGGAGCATCGGCCGGATCGGTGCCGGTGTAGAGGCCGAAGAAGCCGGTGTCGGTATAGGGCGCGTGGAACGAATAGATGGAGTAGCAGAGGCCGCGCTTCTCGCGCACCTCCTGGAACAGGCGCGACGACATTCCGCCGCCGAGGATGTTGGTGAAGACCTGGAGTGAGAACAGCGACGGATCGGCCTGCGGCACCCCTTCGAGCGCGAGCGTCAGATGAGCCTGTTCGAGCTCGCGATGCACCACCTTGACACCGCCCTGGCCGAACTGGGCCGATTGCGGCTTGGGTCCCGGCGTCGCCTCGAAGCTTGCAAAGCGCTTTTCGACCTCGGCGGCGACCTGGTCGTGATCGACCGCGCCGGCCGCCGCCACCACCATGTCGGGCCCGCGATAGTGCGTCGAGAGGTAGCCACGCAGCATGTCGCGGTTGAAGGCGCGCAGGGTCTTGGCAGTGCCGAGCAGCGAGCGGCCCATCGGCTGGTCGGGATAGCAGAGCTCGTTCAGATGCTCGAACACGACGTCATCAGGCGTGTCCTGCGCGGCCCCGATTTCCTGCACGATGACGTTCTTCTCGCGCTCCAGCTCGTCGGGCTCGAACGCGGGATTGGCGAGGATGTCGGCGAGCACGTCGAGCGCGAGCGGCACATCGGCTTTCAGCACCCGCGCGTAATAGGACGTCGTCTCGGTCGAGGTGCCGGCATTAAGATCGCCGCCGACCGCCTCGATCTCCTCGACGATCTCGCGCGAGGAGCGCGTCGTCGTGCCCTTGAACGCCATGTGCTCGAGCAGATGCGAGATGCCGTGCTCATTCGGCTTCTCGTCGCGCCCGCCGACGCCGGCCCAGACGCCGAGCGCGGCAGTTTCGAGATGGGGCATCCTGTCGGTGACGATGGTCAGGCCGGAGGCAAGCTTGGACATCTCGACGCTCATCCGGCAACTCCCTGCTTTGCGGCGCGGCTGACCGACAACACGAACCGCTCGAGCTCGCCCTGATCGTTCTTCATCACCTTGATGTGTTCGGATTTGGTCATCAGGCCGTCGAGCCAGGCCGGCAGTTGCGGCCGGTGACCGCACGCCGCCTCGACCGCATCGGGGAATTTGGCCGGATGGGCGGTGGAGAGCACGATGCTCGGCACCCGCGTGTCGGTGGTGTCGCGGTCCGCGACGGCGAGGGCCACCGCCGTATGGGGATCGACCAGTTCGCCCGCTTCGCGCCAGGCGGCGCGGATCGCCGCTGCGGTCTCGGTCTCGTCAGCGCGCCCGGCGTCGAACCCATCGCGAATTGCGGCGAGCGTCGCATCGGGCAGCACGAAACGTCCGGACTGCTTCAGCTGTTCCATCAGACGGCGCACGCCCGCCGCGTCGCGCCGGCCGGCCTCGAACAGCAGCCGCTCGAAATTCGACGAGATCTGGATGTCCATCGATGGCGACGCCGTCGCGTGCACCTCGCGCACCTCGTAGATCCCGGTTTTCAGCGTGCGCGCCAGGATGTCGTTGACGTTGGCGGCGATGCGCAGGGTGCGGACCGGCAGCCCCATGCGCTTGGCGACGTAGCCCGCGAAGATGTCACCGAAATTGCCCGTCGGCACCACGAAATCGACCGCACGCGCCGGCGCACCGACGGCAACGGCGGAGGTGAAATAATAGACCACTTGGGCGACGATGCGCGCCCAGTTGATGGAATTGACGCCGGATAGCGCGGTGGCATCGCGGAAGCGATGGTTGTTGAACATCCCCTTCACGAGCGCCTGGCAATCATCGAAATTGCCCTCGATGGCGAGCGCATGGACATTGGCCGCCCCCGTCGTCGTCATCATCCGCCGCTGCACCTCGGAGATGCGGCCATGCGGAAACAGCACGATGAGATCGACGTTCTCGAGGCCGGCGAAGGCGTCTACGGCGGCACCGCCGGTATCGCCGGAGGTCGCGACCACGATGGTGGTGCGCTGGCCGCGCTTGGCGAGCACGTGGTCCATCAGCCGCGAGATCAGCTGCATCGCGACGTCCTTGAAGGCGAGCGTCGGACCGTGGAACAGCTCCAGCACGAACTGATGCGGCGCCATCTGGCGCAGCGGCACCACCGCGGGATGACGGAAGGTGGCATAGGCCTCGTTGGCCATGCGGCCGAGCTCGGCGTCCGAGATCTCGCCGCCGGCGAAGGGACGAATCACATCGACCGCGACCTCCCAATAGGGGCGACCGAAGAAGCCGGCGATGGCCTCGGTGGAGAGCTGCGGCCAGACGGCCGGCACATAGAGGCCACCGTCGCGCGCGAGCCCGGTCAGCATCACGTCGCAGAAGCCGAGTTCCGGGGCCTCGCCCCGGGTCGAGATATAACGAGTCAAACTGCCCTCCAAAGGCGGGGCGAGGCGGCGCTCGATCCTTAAGCCTTTGATTTTAAGTAAGTACTTGCCAACAGCCAGAGGCTTTGGGCCACCATAAAGTGTTTTGCGGCATCGGGAAACCGCTCTTCCGCCTACCCCAGCCAAACGAAAAAGGGCTGCGGCATTTGCCGCAGCCCCTCTCTTGGAAGGCCTGTCGTTGTGTGCAGACCGATTTGCCTCGTCGGGGTCGCCGCCCCCCAAAACTCGTCCGCAAGCTTCAATGCCCGTTGCGGAATCGTCAAGAGCTGAAACCGCGCGCGCGGGAGAATGTTCCTATTTATCCCGACCCTGTCTGGCAGGGGAACAACTATTCCCTCGCTTGACCTGGAGCGAAATACCACTTCTTCCCGGGATACTTTTCCAGATCAGGAACAATGCAGCCTATGCCCATTGTGTGCGCGGATGGTGTCAGCCGTTGTCCATGCATTGCCCGGCAACGGGCGGCGTCGATCCGCCGACCGAACCGCTGCGTCCTGAAGCAGCCGGTTCGGTCGCCAGCGCCATGTCAGTTCAGTTCATGCCGATTTCCACTGCGATCCGAATCAGGTCGGAGTGGTTCTTGGCGCCCAGCTTCTGCTTGAGCAGGGAGGTCGTGTTGGCGACCGTCTTGTAGGAGATGCCGAGCGCCTCGGCGACCTCGACGATCTTGTTGCCGCGACCGAGCAGGCGGAGAATTTCAAGCTCCCGCGGCGTCATCTGGGAAGCCGGATTGGCCTTGATCGCAGCTCCTGAAAACGTCACGGCCTCCGCGAGCTGCGGCGAGATGAAATTGTCGCCCGCGACCACCTTGCGCACCGCTTTCAAGAGGACCCTGGGATCGTCCCCCTTGGAGACATAGCCCTGTGCACCAAGCTCGACTGCCCGCACCACGAAGGCCGGATCATCGTTCATGCTGAACATGATGATCTTGGCGCCGGGATCATCCTTGCGGATGCGCCGCATCAGCTCGAAGCCGGAGACGTCGGGCAGGCTGATGTCGATCACCGTCACGTCGGGCCGCTTGCTGACATAGGCGCGATGCCCGGATTTGGCGTCCGTCGCTTCCTCGATGCGGATCGAATGGTCGGACGCGAACAGGGTGCGGCAACCCGACAGCACAACGGGATGGTCGTCGACGATCAGGACCCTGGTTGCCAGCTTGGTGGTATCTTGCATCGCGCACTCTCTTGTTCTTCGACTCATAGACCGGCGGGAACAAATGGAAAGAGAAAATCCGGCCGATGCGCGTTAGAATTGGCCTAATGTGGCAACGACTTTCGTTCCGAACGCAATTGTTTCTGCCGCTTGGGGCCAGTTTTCTCGCTGCGCTGATCCTCGGGGGCGTGCTGCTCCAGATTTTCGCGACGGGCCAATTGGCGGAGGAGAGCGAGCCGCGGCGGCGTTCGACCGAGGCCATCGCTGCCGCACTCAACAACACCCTGCGCGCATCGGACAATCCACAGCGGACACTGGACGCCTTCGTCCATTCCCTGGACACCTCCTCCGATATCCAATTCCGCACCATGGAAGTAGATCCCACGGCGCCGCCGAGGGGCGGCCTGCACAAGCCGCATGGCGTGCCGCAATGGTTCGTCGACCTCCTCGCCATACCCGACATGGAGACAGCATCCCCGGTCATGATCGACGGCAAACGCGTCGGCGACATCGTATCCGCGCCGGACATGTCGGCCGACCTGTTCGAGAAATGGATCGGCTTTCTTGCGCTCACCGGCCTGGTCGTCGTGATGATGGTTCTTACCGGCACGATTGCCCATGTCTTGACAGGATCCGCCCTGCGTCCCCTGCGAGATCTCGGCGAAGGTCTCACGCGAATACGACGGGGCGACTACACCCGCCCGATTCCCGTGGGCGGTCCGGCGGAGATCCGGCAAAGCTGCGAAGAGGCGAACGCGCTGGCTGCAACGCTGGCGCGATTGAACCAGGACAATCGCGAGCTGATGCACCGCCTGGTGTCGGTCCAGGACGACGAGCGGCGCGATCTCGCCCGTGAACTGCACGACGAACTCGGGACGCTTCTGTTCAGCATCCGCGCCGGCACGGTCGCGCTGGCCGAGGCCTCCCAGCCAGCGGGACATCTCGGCAATTCGGCGCAGGACTTGCTGCGTTCGGTCGAGGCGCTCCAGCAGACCAACCGCCGTATCCTCGACCGGCTGCGGCCGCTTTATATCGGGGAACTGGGCCTTTCGAGCAGCGTAGAGACGCTGCTCCGGAATTTTCGCAAGCAAGCGCCACACATCGTCCTGACGGACACGCTAGATCCCGCTCTCGACGGGATGGACGGGCCGCTGGCCCAGACCGTGTATCGCGTGATCCAAGAAGCACTGACCAACGTGTTGCGTCATGCCGACGCCGGCAACGCTCACGTACAGGCGACCGTCGCGAGCGAGATGCTCGTGATCGAGATTTCCGACGATGGCGGCGGTTTTCCTGCGGACAACGTCTTCGGCCGCGGCCTGACCGGCATGCAAGAGCGCGCGCGTGCGCTGAGCGGATCTCTGTCGCTGTTGCGCGTGGAAGACCGGACTTACGTGCGCTGCCGCCTTCCGGTCGAACCGGCACGCGAAGCACCGGTCAGCGGCTGAAGCGCGATGAGGTGAGACCTGACTGCGGTAATCGCGGTGGTGCGCTGCTTCTCCCCGCTTGCGGCTTGCGAGAGAGCTGAAAGAGCCGGACCAATCGATTCAACCTGAAGCCATTTTCGCTTCAGCACGCGCAGCAGCCATCATGCGCGTTCTGCGGCGCCGGTTCGCACAGCGTGCTGCGGATCTTGCCATCCGGGCTGAAGCGAAACGAGGCCTGAATGCGCAGCGCGCCGGCTACGGAATATTCGAGATCGACGCCGTGGGGCGCAGGATGGATCTCCTCCAGCCCGAAACCTGCCGACGAGAAGGCGCTGAGCCGCGGCTGCCAATAGGCCTTGATCTCGTTGCGGCCGCGGTAGTGCCGCGTGCCGTGACAGGTGCATTCGAGCTGCGCATCGTCCGCATAGAGGTCGAGCAGCGTCGCGAGGTCGCCCTTCCGGCATGCGTCCACCCAATCGACGATAATTCCCATCTGATCGAAATCGCTCACGCTGCAATCCTGTCTGCCGCGGAAAATACCGGCGGCTTAGGACCACACTCGTGAATATGGGCTGAATAATAAACCCCGGGCGATACCGGGTTCCCTCGATGTCCGCGCATGAGCTCAGCTCTGCCGCCGGCCCCTTGCCCACACGGCGAAGGCGATCAGCACGGCGCCTGCAAGCGTGAACCAGGTCACGGCATATTGCAGGTGATCGTCCTTCAGGTTCACCTCGAGCCGGCCGGGACGCGGAATGCCGTTCGCGGGCGCGGGCCCTTCGAGATCGATATAGAACGGCGCAACTGAGCCCCAGCCGAGCGCGCTTGCGATTCCCAGATGATCGCGCACGAACCAGAGCCGCTTGTCGCGATTCTCCGCCGGCGTCAGCCAGCCTGGCGCCTCCGGAAAGCGCAGATAGCCGGTGAGCTCGACAGGTTGGCCGGTGACGAGCTTCTTCACCGCCCGGTCCTCGACCCCGCGATCCTGCATCGTGTTCTCGACGAAGCCCGCATCGATCACGACCATTTCGCCGCCGGGGAGCCGCGCCGGCAGGAACGCCCAGGTGCCCGGGCCGGAGGCGTCCTTGCGCACGGCGGAGCCGGAGGAATACACCATCGCATCGGGCAGGGCTGCGTAGGTGGCGGTGAAGCTGACGCGGCGAAATTCGTCGCGGGCAGGATTCAACGCAGGCCACTGCGCGGCCGCCGGCAAAGCGACCGGCGCCGCCGCAAGCCGCTCGGTGAGTGCCGCGATCAACTCGTGCTTGGCTGTCCGGCGCTGCAACTGCCAGACACCGAGCCCGACCAGCACAGCCGTGAGGGAGAGCGTGAACAGCGCGAAGCCGGCCACGCTGCCCTTGCGCGCGGGCTGGTTCATTTGGCGCGATCGACCAGCCGGCCCGGCGCCGCCTTGTGATGGAACTGCAGCGCGATCAGCAGCGATTTCATCGCGCGCAGCGGCAGCAGCGTGGTGGCCAGGATCAGCGGCAGCCAGAGCGCCGCATGCAGCCAGTACGGCGGCTGGTACTTGACCTCGACGATGAGCGCGGCCGCGACGACGATGCCGCCGGCGAGCATGATGATGAAGATCGCGGGGCCGTCGCCGGTGTCGATGAAGGCGTAGTCGAGGCCGCAGCGGTCGCAAGCGGGCGCGAGCGTCAGGAAGCCCGCATAGAGCTTGCCCTGGCCGCAGCGCGGGCACTTGCAGGCCAGCCCTCGCATCGCGCTTTGCAGGACGGTGGATTCGGACTGGGTTGGGCCGACGCTGTCGTTCATGATTGCGGACTCTATCACAGTTTGCGCTGGAGCTTTGGGCGCCCGGAACGCGAAAGGGCGGCCCCCCGGCCGCCCTTTTCTGATCGGTTCGGTACGGCTCAGTGCCCGGCGGCCATGGACGCGGCGCCCCGCCCCCAGACATAGATGCAGAGGAACAGAAACAGCCAGACCACGTCGACGAAATGCCAGTACCAGGCGGCAAACTCGAAGCCGAGATGCTGTTTCGGTGTGAAGTGGCCGGCATAGGCGCGGAACAGGCAGACCAGCAGGAAGATGGTGCCCACCAGCACGTGAAAGCCGTGGAAGCCCGTCGCCATGAAGAAGGTCGCACCGTAGACGTTGCCGGCGAAGGAGAACGCCGCATGGCCGTACTCATAGGCCTGCACGCAGGTGAAGAGCGCTCCGAGCACGACGGTGAGGATCAGGCCGTATTTCAGGCCCTGGCGGTCGTTCTCGAGCAGCGCATGATGCGCCCAGGTCACGGTGGTGCCCGAGGTGAGCAGGATCAGCGTGTTCAGCAGCGGCAGATGCCAGGGATCGAATGTCTCGATGCCCTTCGGCGGCCAGGTGCCTGGGACAGCGCAGGCCCCGGCCTGGGTGCCGAGACCGCAGCCGAACACCGCATCGCGGGTCGCCTGGACCGCGTCGGCCGGAAACAGCGCCGCGTTGAAATAGGCCCAGAACCAGGCGACGAAGAACATCACCTCGGAGGCGATGAACAGGATCATGCCGTAGCGGTGATGCAGCTGCACGACGCGGGTGTGGTCGCCCTTGTACTGGGCTTCCTTCAGCACGTCGCCCCACCAGCTCGCCATGGTGTAGAGCACGCCCACGGTGCCGACGCCGAACACGATCGGTGCCGCCGAGAACATGTGGTGCATCCAGGCGACCGCGCCGACCGCCATGATGAAGGCCGAGAGCGAGCCGACGGCCGGCCAGGGAGAGGGATCGACCAGGTGATAGTCGTGATGCTTGGTGTGCGCCGTGGCCATTTCCGTCTCTCTCCTCAATCCGGTGCCCGTCAGGCACTTATCCCCTTGTTTCCAACCGCCTGAGCGCAGGCGCGGCGGTCAGAGATTTCCCTTGCGCTTGTCGTCCCCACTGGCGGCGAGCGGCTTCACCACCGGATCCTTCATGGGATAGAACGTGTAGGACAACGTGATGGTGTTCAGCCCGTCATTCTCGTGATCATCAGCGAGCGACGGATCGACGTAGAACACGACCGGCATCTCGCGCTTCTCGCCGGGCCCCATGGTCTGCTCCGTGAAGCAGAAGCAGTTGATCTTCTGGAAATAGGCGCCGACCGTCAGCGGGGCGACATTGTAGGCGGCCTGGGCCGAAGTGCTGCGCGCGGCCTGATTGGTCACGGTGTAGAAGACCGTGACGACCTGGCCGATATTGACCTCGATCTCGCTCTGTTCGGGCTCGAACTTCCAGGGCAGGCCGGGCGCCACGTTGGAATCGAAGCGCACCGAGATCTTCCGCGCGATCGGGCCGGTGGCCGGCGCAGAGGTCGCAACCTGCGTCGTGCCGTTGAAGCCGGTGACGCGGCAGAACCAGTTGTAGAACGGCACCGCCGCGTAGGAGGCACCGACCATAAGTGCGACGACGACGCCGCAGATCGAGGCGACCAGCGCGTCGCGGCCAAGGCCACGACCGTTCCTTGCCGCCCGGCTCTGATCCCCCGATATGGTCGGCTCGTGATCCATGTTTCCTACATCGGCCGGACTAGCACTGCCGGTCCCTTGACCATGGTGACGGCGAAGAACAGCACCACGAGCACACCAAGTGCGAGTGCGATTGCGATCGAACGCTGACGACGGCTCTTCCGCTGCGCCTCGGTGAGGACGATTCCATCTCGCTCGGGTTTATCGGCCATTCCTGCCTCATGCGCCCCCAACCATCGGAGCCAGCGCCCGGTACACGACCTCGGCCAGCAGGGTCGCAAACAGCGCGAACAGGTACAGGATCGAGAAGGCAAACAGCTTGCGGGTTGCGCGCAGAGACTGGCTGCGTTCGCGGCGCAGATAGACGTTGATGGCGAGCACCAGCATGCCGGCGCCGAGAATCAGCGAGACGATGCCGTAGATCGCGTCGAAATAGCCGAGCGCCCACGGCGCGGCGGCGACTGCGATCAACACGATGGTGTAGAGCAGGATCTGCAGGCGCGTCGCATCGGGGCCCGCGACATTGGGCAGCATCGGAATGCCGGCGCGCGCGTAGTCGTCGGAGCGGAACAGTGCCAGCGCCCAGAAATGCGGCGGGGTCCAGAAGAAGATGATGGCGAACAGCAGCAGCGGCTCGACATCGACGGTGCCCGTCACCGAGGCCCAGGCCACCACCGGCGGCAGCGCGCCGGCCGCGCCGCCGATCACGATGTTCTGCGCGGTCCAGCGCTTCAGGCCCATCGTGTAGATCACGACGTAGAAGAAGATGGTGAAGGCGAGCAGCGCGCCCGCGACCCAGTTGACGAGGATGCCGAGCGTCATCACCGAGAAGAAGGCGAGCGTCATGCCGAACGCCATGGCCTCGGGACGGGTGATGCGGCCGCGCGGGATCGGCCGGTTCGCCGTGCGCGACATCTTGGCGTCGATGTCGCCCTCGAGCGCCATGTTGAGCGCCCCGGAGGCGCCGGCACCGACCGCGATGCAGAGCAACGAGGTGATCGCCAGCACGGGATGAAAATGCCCCGGCGCCATCGCCATCCCGACCAGCGCGGTGAAGATCACCAGCGACATCACCCGCGGCTTGAGCAGTGCGAGATAGTCGGCGACCTCCGCCTCGGAGATGCGGGGATGGATGTCGACGGCGTTGTGGTCGAGGACGGACACTTAGATTGACTCGCTTCGTTGTAGCGTCGCGGCGCCCGTCACGGGCGCCGCGGAAGATTGCCTACTGCACGCGGGGCAGCACTTCGAACTGGTGGAAGGGCGGCGGAGAGGACAGCGTCCATTCCAGCGTGGTCGCGCCGGCACCCCAGGGATTGTCGCCCGCCGGCACCTTCTTCATGAAGGCGTCGAGCACGACGTAAAGGAAGATCAGCACGCCGAAGCCGGAGATGTAGGAGCCGAGCGAGGAGATCAGGTTCCAGCCCGCGAACGCATCGGGATAGTCGATATAGCGGCGCGGCATGCCCGACAGGCCGAGAAAGTGCTGCGGGAAGAATACCAGGTTGACGCCGACGAAGGTCACCCAGAAATGCAGCTTGGCGAGCCCTTCATTGTACATGTAGCCCGACATCTTCGGGAACCAGTAGTACCAGCCGGCGAAGATCGCGAACACCGCACCGAGCGACAGCACGTAGTGGAAGTGCGCGACGACGTAGTAGGTTTCCTGGAGCACGCGATCGACGCCGGCGTTCGCCAGCACGACACCGGTGACGCCGCCGATCGTGAACAGGAAGATGAAGCCGACCGCCCAGATCATCGGCGCCCGGAATTCGATCGAGCCGCCCCACATCGTGGCGATCCAGGAGAAGATCTTCACGCCGGTCGGAACCGCGATGACCATCGTCGCCGCGACGAAATAGGCCTGCGTCGCCGAGGACATGCCGACCGTGTACATGTGGTGGGCCCACACCACGAAGCCGATGCCGCCGATCGCGACCATGGCGTAGGCCATGCCCAGATAGCCGAACACGGGCTTGCGCGAGAAGGTGGAGACGATCTGGCTGATCATGCCGAAGCCGGGCAGGATCAGGATGTACACCTCGGGGTGACCGAAGAACCAGAACAGATGCTGGAACAGCACGGGGTCGCCGCCGCCGTCGGGCGCGAAGAACGTCGTGCCGAAATTGCGGTCGGTGAGCAGCATGGTGATCGCACCGGCAAGCACCGGCAGGGACAGCAGCAGCAGGAACACCGTCACCAGGATCGACCACACGAACAGCGGCATCTTGTGCAGGGTCATGCCCGGTGCGCGCATGTTGAAGATGGTGGTGATGAAGTTGATGGCGCCGAGGATGGACGATGCGCCCGCCAGATGCAGTGACAGGATCGCGAAGTCGACCGCTGGTCCCGGATGGCCGGAGCTCGACAGCGGCACGTACATGGTCCAGCCGGCGCCGACGCCGTTGGAGCCCGGCTCGCCCTCGACGAAGGTCGACATCAAGAGCAGCGCGAAGGACGCCGGCAGCAGCCAGAACGAGATGTTGTTCATGCGCGGGAACGCCATGTCGGGCGCTCCGATCATCAGCGGAACGAACCAGTTGCCGAAGCCGCCGATCATCGCCGGCATGACCATGAAGAAGATCATGATCAGGCCGTGAGAGGTCACGAACACGTTGTAGGTGTGGGCCTCGTGGAAGATCTGCACGCCCGGATACATCAGCTCGGCCCGGATCGCGATCGACATCGCGGCACCGATGATGCCGGCGATGACCGCGAAGATCAGGTACATCGTGCCGATGTCCTTGTGGTTGGTCGAATAGACGTAGCGCCGCCATCCGGTGGGATGGGCGTGCTCGTCATGCCCGTGGGCTTGCGCGTGATCGCCGTGTGCCGCTGCGCTCGTTGCCATCTTCAAATCCTGCCTTGCGTCCCGTTCGGACCTTGTGGAGGTCCCGCCCTTTGTCGCTTTCAGTCCTCGAGCCTCACCCGGCGCTTATTGCGTCGGGCCGGCCGCGGAGGCGTAGGTGCTGGTGCCGCCGCTCGCAAACTTCTTCTTCGCCGCCTCGACCCAGGAGGCGAACTCCTGGTCGCTCACCACGCGGATCGCGATCGGCATGAAGGCGTGATCCTTGCCGCAAAGTTCCGAGCACTGGCCGTAATACATCCCGGTCTTGGTGGCCTTGAACCAGGTCTCGTTCAGGCGACCGGGAATGGCGTCGATCTTGACGCCGAAAGCCGGCAGCGCAAAGGCGTGGATGACGTCCGCGCCGGTGGTCTGGACCCGAATCACCTTGTTGACCGGCACCACCATCTCGTTGTCGACGCCGAGCAGGCGGGGCTGCTTGTCCTGCGCCATCAGCGAATCGAATTCGAACTTGCCGTTATCCGGATAGGCATAGGACCAGTACCACTGCTTGCCGGTCGCCTTGACAGTCAGGTCCGCCTTCGGAATGTCGAGCTCCAGGAACAGCAGCCGGAACGAGGGCACCGAGATGCCGACCAGAATCAGCACAGGAACGAGCGTCCAGGCCACCTCGATCAGCGTGTTGTGAGTGGTCCGCGACGGCACCGGGTTGGCCTTCGCGTTGAACTTGACGACCACGATCACGAGCAACGCCAGCACGAACAGCGTGATCAGCGTGATCAGCACGAACAGGAAATTGTGGAACCAGACGATGTTGTCCATCACCGGGGAACCGGACTGCTGAAGCGTCCATTCCCACGGCGCCGGCTGGCCGAGCTCGGCGTATGCCGCACCCCCCGTCGCCAGCGTGACGCCAGCCGCCACCAAGGCGATGGTGGCTAATCCCAGCATCTGCCGGCCCACCCGACCCATCGACATCCTCATGCCGTTCGCGCTCCCCTTACGAAATCACCCCAGGTGCGCTCCCCCTGTTGCGGGAAACGCTTATTCGACCCGCCAGTCCGACAAACCGCCACGCAAGAATACCTCTAAGAGGAATTGGGGCCAGATCGCTAGAACGCGAAATCAAGCCTCTCAAACCATAATTCTTGATCTATCGCAATGCAGTCTTGAGCCCGGTCAGCCAGCCATCACCGGCAGGATATTTCCCAACAAGATCAGACAAAAATACCGTTGCCCGGGATGCTCCGGCTTGACAGCGGAATTGCCCGCGGTAGGCACTGGCTGACAGCCGCGCCGGAGCCTGATTCGTGCGAGCACTGGCGGTGTGGGCGGCGCGGAATTTGCTTGTGAATCGCCTTCACAACGCCGTCATTCCCGTATCAGTCCGCCAGGTGCACGCAAGGAAGGCGAGCAGAGGGACCGACCCCATGGGGCTTTCGACATCGATGGCAAGGCGGGAGAATGGCCTCGCGGCGGTGGCCGTCCTCTTGGCTGCAATCGTCATCCTGGCGTTTCCAGGCCGTGCCCATGCGCAGGGCGCGGTGCGCTCCGTCCATGGCGACTGGCAGATCCGCTGCGACACCCCGCCTGGCGCCCAGACCGAGCAATGCGCGCTGATCCAGAGCGTGGTCGCAGAAGACCGCTCCAATGCCGGCCTGACCGTGATCGTGCTCAAGACCGCCGACCAGAAGAGCCGCTTGATGCGGGTGGTCGCCCCGCTCGGGGTCCTCCTGCCCTCAGGCCTCGGGCTCAAGCTCGACAACCAGGACGTCGGCCGCGCCGGCTTCGTCCGCTGCCTGCCCAACGGCTGCGTCGCGGAGGTCGTCCTGGAGGACAAGCTGCTCGGCCAGCTCCGCAGCGCCAAGACCGCGACCTTCATCATCTTCGAGACGCCGGAAGAAGGCATCGGCTTCCCGCTCAGCCTAAACGGGCTGGGTGAGGGGTATGACAAGCTGCCGTAAGGGGCAGCGCGTCACGCGGCAGCCGGTCGCCGCTATCAGTCGGCATAGCGGGCGGCGATATTCCGGAACTGCTCGCTGATCTCGGCGAAGGCGTCCACGACATCCGGATCGAAGTGACGGCCGCGGCCGTCGAGGATGATTTTCACCGCCTCGTCATGGGACATCGCGTCCTTGTAGACCCGATGCGTCGTCAGGGCGTCGTAGACGTCGGCCACCGCCATCAGACGGGCCGAGATCGGAATGGCGGCGCCCGCAAGCCCGTTTGGATAACCGCTGCCGTCCCACTGCTCATGATGGTTCAAGGCGATCTCCTTGGCGCAGGCGAGGAAATCGACGGTCATGCCGAGCTGCGTCTCGGCCTTCTCAATCGCCTGGTGGCCGAGCCTCGCGTGGGTCTTCATGACCTCGAATTCTTCAGGGTCGAGCCTGCCGGGCTTCAACAGGATGCTGTCGGGAATGCCGACCTTGCCGATGTCGTGCAGCGGGGCGGACTTGAACAGGATGTCGAGGCGAGCCCCGGCCAGATTGGCGGCGAAGGCCGGATGGGATTGCAGGTGCCGCGCCAGTGCCCGCACGTAATGCTGGGTGCGCCGGATGTGATTGCCGGTCTCGTTGTCGCGCGTCTCCACCAGCGATGCCAGGATGACGATAGTGGCATCCTGCATCGCCAGAAGTTTGCGGGTCCGCTTTTCGACCTCGATCTCGAGCAGGTCGTTCTGGTTCTTCAGAACGTCCCGCGCGGCCTTCAAGGTGGTCTGCGTCGAGTATTCCTTGCGGACGAGGAATTCGCGCCACCATCCGATTCCCGCCGCCAGGATGAACAGCGTCACAACGTGATAGGACCAGTAGAAGAATGCCCCGACATCAGCTCCGAGCTCGGCCTGCATCGCAGCTTCGAACGTCAGCAGGATCGCGAGCCCCGCCGGCAGCGCGAAGCGGAATTGGACGCCCAGGATGACGAAGCAATAGAACTCGAGAAAGGTGAAGTTGAGGATTCCGACCCACGACTTCAGCCCCATGCCGCCCTGCTCGTCGATGAGGGACAGAACCCAGAAAAGGCTGCAGGCCACCGCCACGATGAAGGTGGACATCACCGATTGCCAGTGCCGCCGCGCCGTCTCGGTGAAGGAATAAGCGAGCCCGATGCCGAGTAGGGGCAGGCAGAGCTGGATACGGTAGAAATTCGCCGATGCGTTGAAGGCCATCCGGTCGACGAGGTAGTCGCCGAGTATCAGCGCCATCCCCACCACGAGGCTTGCCTGGGCGTAACGATAATAGAAGCCGTGATAATAGCGGCAAAACTTGTCTTCATAGGCCGCGTTGGCAAACGACAATTTTGGCCGCAGCGGCAGTGTGTCGGCTTGATCGAGACTGGTCACAACCGGGCTTCCCAGCGCGGCAAGGGATCGCACGCGCGAGCGGCTAAGGTTCCATCGACGCCCTAAGTGCCGGTGAAGACTTCGGCCCGTAAAACTACGGCGCCACCATGCGAATCCCGCCGGGCCGCGAATACGGCCCCCCGAGCCCGAGGCCTAACTGGCATCACCGTCCGTGGACGCTTTCGCCTGGCTTGGGAAAAGGCAATGATTCCAATCATGTCGTTTCGGTAATGTGACGGCGCGCCCTCTCGCCGAACGGCCGGGAAGCCATTATCTTGCCGGACATCTCTCCGAGAATGGATGACCGATGACCAATCCTGCCACGACCTCCCTGCTCGACCGCGCCAATCTCGACCGCGACCAGGTTCGCCACGAGGTCGCGCGCGGGCTTTCCGGTGCCGACGATGGTGAGCTTTTCCTGGAATACAGCCAGACCGAAGCGCTGATGTTCGATAATGGGCGGCTGAAGCAGGCGACCTATGACACCTCGCAAGGCTTTGGCCTGCGCGCTGTCAAGGACGACGCGGTTGGCTACGCGCATTCCTCCGACGTTTCGCTGCCGGCGCTGATTCGCGCGGCCGACGCGGTCGCTGCCGTGCGCGGCGGCTATTCCGGCAGCTTTGCCGCGCCGCCGCCGCACACCAATGTCCGCCTCTATGGCGACGACAACCCGCTGGACGCGCCGGGCTTCGAGACGAAAGTAAAACTGCTCGCCGAGATCGACGCATATCTGCGCGACAAGGATCCGCGGGTGCGGCAGGTCAGCGTCAGCCTGGGCGCGACCTGGCAGGTCGTCGAGATCGTGCGGCCCGACGGCGAGAGCTATCGCGACATCCGCCCGCTCGTGCGCGTCAATGTTTCCGTCGTCGCCGGCCAGGGCGACCGCCAGGAGAGCGGCAGCAAGGGCTATGGCGGCCGCGCCGGCTATGCCGAATTCATCGAGAGCAAGAACTGGCGCGAGGCCGCCGACGGTGCGCTGCGCGAGGCGCTGGTCAATCTCGAATCGATTCCGGCCCCCGCCGGCGAGATGGACGTCGTGCTCGGCGCCGGCTGGCCCGGCGTGATGCTGCATGAAGCGGTCGGCCATGGCCTCGAGGGCGACTTCAACCGCAAGAAGACCTCGGCGTTTGCGGGACTGATGGGCCAGCAGGTCGCGGCCAAGGGCGTCACCGTCGTCGACGACGGTACGATTGCTTCGCGGCGCGGCTCGCTCTCGATCGACGACGAGGGCACGCCGACCAACCGCACCGTGCTGATCGAGGACGGCATCCTGGTCGGCTACATGCAGGACCGCCAGAACGCGCGGCTGATGAACATGAAGCCGACCGGCAACGGCCGCCGCCAGGGCTATGCCCATGTGCCGATGCCGCGCATGACGAACACCTACATGCTCGCGGGCGACCGCGATCCCGCCGAGATCCTCGCTTCGGTGAAGAACGGCGTGTTCGCCGCCAATTTCGGCGGCGGCCAGGTCGACATCACCTCGGGCAAGTACGTATTCCAGTGCACCGAGGCCTACAAGATCGAGAACGGCAAGATCGGGGCGCCGCTGAAGGGCGCCATGCTGATCGGCAACGGACCGACCGACCTGCATCGCATCCGCATGATCGGCAACGATCTCGCGCTCGACACCGGCATCGGCACCTGCGGAAAGAACGGACAGGGCGTGCCTGTCGGCGTCGGCCAGCCGTCGCTGCTGATGGAACGCATCACCGTGGGTGGAACGGGCGCATGACCATGGAAGACAAAGTGACTGTCAGCCCCAAGCGGAAAAGCAGCGGCTGGGGTGGACAACTCGTGCAGCTCGCCGGCATCGTCGCCGCGGTCTTCATCGCCAAGGGCGCACTCGCCGAGCCGTTCTACGTTCCGTCGGGCTCGATGGAGCCGACGCTTCTGATCGGCGATGCGCTGCTCGCCTCCAAATTCCCCTATGGCTACGGCACCTCGTCGCTGCCGATCCAGATCAACCTGCCAGAAAGCGGCCGCGTCTTCGCGGAGACGCCGAAGCTCGGCGACGTCGTCGTCTTCCGCTGGCCCGGCGATCGCTCGCAGGCCTGGGTCAAGCGCGTCGTCGGCCTGCCCGGCGACCGCATCCAGATGCGACAGGGCCAGCTCTTCATCAACGACCGGCCCGCCGAACTGAAGCCGGACGGCGTCGGATCGGCCGAGAACGACAACGGCGGCAGCGAGCCCGCCTACCGCTATGTCGAGACGCTGCCGAACGGCGTCTCGCATCTGATCTTCAAGATGCGCGACAACGGTCCGCTCGACAACACGCCCGAGGTGACCGTGCCGGCCGGCCATTTGTTCGTGCTCGGCGACAACCGCGACAATTCCGCCGACAGCCGCGTGCCGCTGCGCTCCGGGGGTGTCGGCCTGCTGCCGATCGACAATCTGATCGGCCGTGCGGATGCGGTGGTCGGCTCCTGGGATCTCGGCATGCGCAGCCAGCCGGTCTACACGTGGCTCTCCGGTTTCCGGCTCGGACGGTTCTTCACCGCCGTGCATTGAGTCTCCTCATCGCGCGATGAACCGTGACGAATTCCTGGCTCTCGCTCTGCGCAATCCGGTCAACGCAGCGATCGTCGACGAACTTTGTCGCCTCGCGCTGCCGGACGCCTGGCTGGTCGCAGGCTGCCTGGTGCAGACGGTGTGGAACGTGCTCACCAGCCGCGCCGTCGATCACGGCATCGCCGACTACGACGTGTTCTATTTCGATCCCGACACGTCCTGGGAGGCGGAGGATGCGGTGATCCGCAAGTTGCATGCGCGGCTGGAGCACCTTGGCGTCAAGGTCGAGATCCGCAATCAGGCGCGCGTGCATCTGTGGTATCCCGACAAGCACGGCCTGCCCTATCCGCCATTGATGCGCTCGACGGACGGCATAGATCGCTTTCTCACCGAGAACACGCAAGTCGGGGTGAGGCGCGCCGGCAATGGCCATGAGGTCTATGCGCCGCACGGGTTGGACGACATTGCAGCGCTGATCGTGCGGCCCAACCGGGCGCTCAATTTCTCGGTGGCGAATTACGCGGCGAAGGCGGCGCGATGGAAGGCGCTGTGGCCGGAGATCACGGTGATTGCGGCCGAGTGAGAATCTCGTAGGGTAGGCAAAGCGTAGTGTGCCCACGCGCCTGTCGCCGCATCGGAAGATCGTGGGCACGGCGCAAGGCGCCTTTGCCCACCCCTACCGCACCACGCCCGATGTAAACCCCGCCTTTCTTCGCGGCGGCTTGATTTCCTTTTTCAGGTAGCAGCGCGCCTCGCGGCCGGTGTAGCCCGGGCGGGCATAGGTGAAGGCGCGGCATTTGTTGTCGGCGGTGCAGGCGGCCTTGCAGGCCTCCACGCCGTCCCCCTCCTTCAGTTCGAAATTGCGCAAATCACCACCGGGGCGGTCGATCGAAGTCTCGACCCCCTCCACGCGCGGCTCGATCACGCCGGCGCCGCGCACCCCGGAGATACAGCAACTCCCCGGCACGCGTGACGGCACGGTGTTCTTCAGCCAGCAGACCGCCGAGCCGCCCTCGACGTCGGGATAGCTGAAGCTCCAGGAGCGGCAGCGGCGGTCGCGCTCGCACAGCAGCGCGCAGTCCTCCGGATCGCCCGATGCGACCGGCGCGCTGAAATAATCGCCGCCGGGCCGGTCGAATGCGGTCTGGGCGCGCGCCGGCACGCTCGCAAGTGCGAGCGAAAGCAGCGTGGCACATGCCAAGACGCTTGCCAGGACCTTTGCCAGGGCCTCTGCCATGACGGCCCCGGACAGCCGGCACTTCCCCATCGGAACAGCTTTCGAGTTATTGACGGCGCTCAGGTTTTGTCAGCCGGTCATTTGATCGCCGCAAACCTGTATGGGCGATGAACGGCTCAAATGCCCGATCGGCTTACCGATCTAGAATGCGTATTCCACGTAGGCCGGTTCCACCGAGCCCTTCCAGGGACCATTGAATTTTTCGAGCATCTCCTCGGCCGGGGTCCGACCGGAATCGATGATGCGGTCGAGCGCCTCAAGGTGCCGGGTCTCGTCGCGGCCGAGCTGATCGATCCGGCCGCGCCGGCGCAGGCCGGCATGTGCCAGGACCAGGCACTCCTTCGCGATCTCGAACAGATAGCGGTCCTTGATTCGGGCCTTGAAGCCCAGGCGCGGCACGTCATCGCGCAAGGCCTGACGCTCATGCGCCGTCCAGTGCTTCACGAGGTCCCAGGCGGCGTCGAGCGAAGCATCGTCATAGAGCAGACCGACCCAGAACGCCGGCAGCGCCGGCAGGCGCCCCCACGGGCCGCCGTCGGAGCCGCGCATCTCCAGATAGCGCTTGAGCCGCACTTCCGGGAAGATCGTCGAGAGATGATTGGCCCAGTCCGACAGCGTCGGACGCTCGCCGGGGAGGTTATTGTTGCGGCCGTCGAAGAAGGCACGGAACGAAGAGCCCGATACGTCGATGTAATCCTCGCCGCGCTTGACGAAATACATGGGCACGTCGAGCGCGTAGTCGACATAGCGCTCGAATCCCATGCCGTCCTCGAACGCCCAGGGCATCATGCCCGAACGGGCGTTGTCGGTGTCGCGCCAGATTTCGGACCGGAAGGAGAGAAAGCCGTTCGGCCTGCCCTCGGTGAACGGCGAATTGGCAAACAGCGCGGTCGCGACCGGCTGCAGCGCGAGCGAGACGCGCAGCTTCTTGACCATGTCGGCTTCGGAGGAGAAGTCGAGATTGGTCTGCACCGTGCAGGTCCGGTACATCATGTCGAGGCCGTATTGGCCGACCTTCGGCATGTAATTGGTCATGATCTTGTAGCGGCCCTTGGGCATCATCGGGATGTCGGCGCGCGACCAGGACGGCGTCATGCCGAGGCCGAGGAAGCCGATGCCGAGCGGGGTCGCGATCTCGCGCACCTGGGCAAGATGCGCCATCAGCTCGCTCTGGGTCTGATGCACGTTCTCGACCGGCGCGCCGGACAGCTCGAACTGTCCGCCGGGCTCGAGCGAGATCGCGCCCCCGCCGGTGACGTCGTGAAGGCCGATGATGTTGCCCTTCTCCATGATCGGTTCCCAGCCGAGCAGGAGCTTCATGCCTTCGAGCAGCGCGCCGATGCCGCGTGCGCCCTCGTAAGGCACCGGACGGTGGCCTTCGAGCGTGAACGGCGTCTTCTCGTGCTCGGTGCCCATGCGGAATTCGGACGGGTCCTTGCAGCCGGCCTCGAACCACGCGACGAGTTCGTCGCGTGACTGCAGCGGCGTCATATCGATCTGGTCTCGCGCCATATCAAACTCTAATCAAAAAGCGCTTCGACCGAACGCGCGCGGGTGACAGGGACGGCCCGCGAACCGACCGGTTGCAGGACGAAGGGGGTTTGCCGCGCGATCATCGCGACGGCATGCTTTCGCTCGCGGCCGCCGGCGGCAGTTTCATCTCGCCGCACGAGCAGCCCAGGCGGTCGAGCAGGCCGCAGAGCTTGACGGCGTCGGCATCCGACAGTTTCGAACCGACATACTTCTCGATCGCGGCCGAATAGGCGCCCCACATCCGCTTCTGCAGCTCACGGCCGGCTTCCGTGATCTCGACGAACTGGCCGCGCTTGTCGATCTTGCATTCACGCCGCGAGGCGAGGCCCTCGTCGACCAGGCGGTCGATCAGCCGCGAGGTGGAATATTGCGGGATCAGCATCTGCCGCTCGAGCTCGACCGGCCGCAGCTCGCCCGACGGCGCGCGCGACAATTCCAGCAACGCGTCATACCAGGCCAGCGGCGGGAAGCCCGCCTTCTTCAAATCCTGCTCGACGCAATGGAGCACCCGGCTCTGCACCCGCATCAGGCGGATCCAGGCGGCTGTTGCCTCGGTCGATGGTTTGCGTTTCATGGTCCCGCTCAAGCTCGTCGCCCGTCTCTTACCTCATTTGATGCAGGTGCATCAATCTTGACTATTTCAAGCAGGTGCATGTAGTCGTTCTTTCGGCCGAACCAAGCGTCAGGCGAAGGATATTCCCCGAAACCGTACGGTTTGCCGGTGCCCTCCCATCGTGCTCTTGGAGGCCAGTCTGCCCTATGAGCTGGTCAAGATCGATATCCGGGGCCAAGATGCTCGAAAAGGGTGAGGACTATCTGAAGCTCAGGCCCGAGGGGCAGGACCCCGCGCTGGGCCCCGACAGCGCGAGATCGTGACCGAAGGCCCGGTGATTGTCCAGACGATCGCCGACCAGGCTTCACGCAAGGCGCCCGCTCCGGCCCGCGGCGGTTCCGAGCGCTACATGCGTTGGAGCGGCTGAATTCCGGCTGCACAAGAGTTTCGCCCCTGTGCGCGCCGGCCTTGAATGACGAAGCTCAGGCCTTCTCGGGGATCGCATCCACGATTGCCGCCGGCGATCTCTTCACGACGACGACCTGGAGTGACGGCATGAAGTTCGACCTCTCGGCGATCCCGAACCTTGCCGCCGACAAGGCCCGCGTCGCGGCGTGGCCGCAGGTGCGGGAAGCGTTGATCCGGGAACGCTCCAACGCACCGAACAATTTTAGAAGCATTGTCTGGATTAACAATAACTCCGCCTTGGCAGGTCCGCGGACGTCACCATCCTTGTGAGAACAATCCAGTTGCCTCAACCTCGGTCGCGGAATGCTGAATTGGGAAGTCACCGTGACCACCGCACTACTCCTCTTTCTCGCAAGCGGAATCGCCGGATTGACGACGGGGCTCTTCTTGAGGGTGTGGGCCATGGCGCTCGTTTCGCCGATCACCGCGATCCTGGCAGCAATCGTTCTGCAGACCGCGGACTTCGGATCTTGGACGGGCATTTCGATCGTGGTCGGCTGCCTGGTGCTCGGCCAGATCGCTTATGTGGCGGGGGCGTTCTACATGCAGCGCGGTGGCTTCTCAGTGCAGGACGACGTCGACGGCAAGCCAGGCGAGCACGGCTAGCGCGATATCGGCGACGACAACGAGTAGCGCCACGCCGACCCACGAGGGAATCTTTCTGCGCCGCCGGAGGACCTTGCGGCGCGGCCACGGACGACCGAGCAGCAACAGCGGAGAATGTCTCAACGCAACACCGGCTGCGCCATCTTGAAACATCGTGCGGATCATCACAGGACACCTTCATTGCTAATGATTGCCTTCACGAACTGATCAGCAAGAGGGGTGCCACGCAGGTCGAGCGTGCCGTAGCGCCGACGAGGAACGCGTTGGCGTGGCACGCCCGCGGCGGATGCGACAGGCCGCAACGGACGCTTATCGCCTCGCGTTGAACGCCACGAAAAAAGGCCGGATCGACGACCCGGCCTCTCCTGTTGTCGGGCGGTCCGAATGGATGCCGCTAAGCCGCCGCCTTCTTCGGGGCGAAGCGGCCGTAGAAGGTCTCGCCCTTCGCAGCCATCTCCTCGAGCAGCTTCGGCGGCGTGAAGCGCGAGCCGTACTTCGCTTCCAGCTTGCGGCAGAGCTCGACGAACTTCTTCGTGCCCATGAAGTCGATGTAGGACAGCGTGCCGCCGGTGAACGGCGCGAAGCCGAAGCCGAGGATCGAGCCGACATCCGCTTCGCGCGGGTCGGTGATGACGTGGTCTTCCACCGTGCGCGCCGCTTCCACCGCCTGCACCACCAGGAAACGCTGCTTCAGCTCCTCGATGTCGATCGTATCGGGGTCGAGCTGCTTCGGCTGCAGCGCTGACAAGCCCGGCCACAGGCTCTTCTGGCCTTTGCCCTTCTCGGGGTAGTCGTAGAAGCCCTTGCTGTTCTTGCGGCCGAGACGGCCCTGCTTCTCGACCATCTCCACCATCAGCTTCTTCTGATCGGGATTGATGGCGTTGGGGCCGAGATCGGCCTCCGTCGCCTTCATGATCTTCAGACCAAGATCGAGCGCGACTTCGTCCGAAAGCGACAGCGGGCCGACCGGCATGCCGGCCATCTTGGCGCAGTTCTCGATCATCGCCGGCGGCACGCCTTCGAGGAACATCTCGTTGCCTTCGGCGACGTAGCGGCCGACGCAGCGGTTGGCGAAGAAGCCTCGGGAGTCGTTGACCACGATCGGTGTCTTGCCGATCTGCCGGACGTAGTCGAGCGCGGTCGCGAGCGCGACGTCGCCGGTGTTCTTGCCGAGGATGATCTCGACCAGCATCATCTTCTCCACCGGCGAGAAGAAATGGATGCCGATGAACTTGCCCTGGTCCCTGAAGCTCTCGGCCAGAGAGGTGATCGGCAGCGTCGAGGTGTTCGACGCAAAAATCACGTCCGGCTTCAAATATTCCTGTGCCTTGGCGAAGGTCTCCGCCTTGACCTTGCGGTCCTCGAACACGGCCTCGATGACGAGATCGACGTCCTTCAGGGCGGCGTAGTCCGCGGTCGGCGTGATGCGCGCGAGCAGCGCCTCGGCATCCGCGGGTTTGGCGCGGCCCTTCTTGATCTGCTCCTCGATCACCTTCTGCGCATGCGCCTTGCCCTTGTCGGCGCTCTCCTGGTCGCGGTCGATCAGGACGACGTCGAGGCCGGCACGGGCCGAGACGTAGCCGACGCTCGCGCCCATGAAGCCGGCGCCGATCACGGCGATCTTCTTCACCTTGGTTGCTGGCACATCCTTCGGGCGTCGCGCGCCCTTGTTGAGCTCCTGCATCGACAGGAACAGGCTGCGGATCATCGCGGCCGCCTCCTTCGAGCGCAGCACCGAGGTGAAGTAGCGCGACTCGACGCGCAACGCGGCGTCGATCGGCAGCTGCAGGCCCTCATAGACGCAGCTCATGATCGCCCGCGCCGCCGGGTAATTGTCGTAGGTCTCGCGGCGGTAGATCGCGTTGCCGGCGGGGAACATCATCATGCCGGCCTTGGAGAACACGGGGCCGCCGGGGAGCTTGAAGCCCTTCTCGTCCCAGGGCGCGACAGCCTTGCCGCCTCCCTTGATCCAGTCCTTGGCGGCCTTGATGAGATCGGCGGCGGGAACGACGGCGTGGACCAGGTTCAGCGCCTTGGCCTTCTCGACCGTAACAGGGTCGCCCTTGAGCAGGATGGTCATCGCGTCCTGCGGCGGCACCAGGCGCGGCACGCGCTGCGTGCCGCCGGCGCCGGGGAACAGGCCGACCTTGACCTCGGGCAGGCCGAGACGGGTCTTGGGGTTTTCCGCCGCGACACGATAGTGGCAGCACAGCGTGATCTCGAAGCCGCCGCCGAGCGCGAGGCCGTTGATCGCGGCCGCCCACGGCTTGCCTGAGGTTTCGATCGAACGTAGCACCTGCGAGAAGCGGCGGCTCTGCTCGAACAGCATCTGGTTCGCAGCGGTCTCGCCCTGCTCTTTGAAGACCTTCGCATAGGCCTGGTTCATGCCTTCGAGCATCGACAGGTCGGCGCCGGCGCAGAACGCCTCTTTCGCCGAGGTGATGACGACGCCCTTCACCGCAGCATCCGCCGCGGTCGCCTTGACGATGGCCTCGAGCTCGTTGGTCGAGGTCTCGTCGAGCACGTTCATGGAACGGCCCGGGATGTCCCAGGTGACGAGCGCGATGCCGTCTGCGTCGGTCTCGACTTTGAAGTTCTTGTACGACATGTCGGTTGCTCCTCGGTGCCGCAGCCGATCCCAGGCGCGGCGGTTGACTCTGAATTCGTAGGGTGGGTTAGCGAAGCGTAACCCACCGCGGCCTTTCGCGGCAGAGACAGAAGAGGTGGGTTACGCCTTCGGCTAACCCACCCTACGGACCTACACCCGCTCGATGATCGTTGCGGTTCCCATGCCGCCGCCGATGCACAGCGTGACCAGGGCGGTGGACTTGTTGGTGCGCTCGAGCTCGTCGAGCACGGTGCCGAGGATCATCGCACCGGTGGCCCCGAGCGGATGGCCGAGCGCGATGGCACCGCCATTGACGTTGATCTTGGCACTGTCGATGTCGAAGGCCTGGATGAAGCGCAGTACCACCGAAGCAAAGGCCTCGTTGAGCTCGAACAGGTCGATGTCCGACTTCTTCATGCCCGAACGCGCGAACAGTTTTTCGGTGACGTCGACGGGCCCCGTCAGCATCATCGCCGGCTCGGAGCCGATGTTGGCGAAGGCGCGGATCTTGGCGCGCGGCTTCAGGCCGTATTTGCTACCAGCTTCCTTGCTGCCGAGCAGCACGGCGCCAGCGCCGTCGACGATGCCGGAGGAGTTGCCGGCGTGATGCACATAGTTGACGCGCTCGATCTCCGGATGCGACTGCACCGCGACGCCGTCGAAGCCGCCCATCTGCGCCATCATCGTGAACGACGGCTGCAGCTGCGCCAGCGACTGCATCGTCGTCGAGGGACGCATGTGCTCGTCCTTGGCGAGGATGGTGAGGCCGTTGATGTCCTTCACCGGCACCACCGACTTGTCGAAGCGGCCCTCGTCCCAGGCCTTGGCCGCGCGCTGCTGGCTCTGCACCGCATAGGCATCGACGTCGTCGCGCGAGAAGCCGTATTTGGTGGCGATCAGATCGGCCGAGACGCCCTGCGGCATGAAATAGGCCGGCACCGCGATCGAGGGATCCATCGGCCAGGCGCCGCCGGAGGCGCCGATGCCGACGCGGCTCATGGATTCGGCGCCGCCGCCGATCACGAGCTCATGCTGGCCGGACATGACCTGCGCGGCAGCGAAGTTCACGGCATCGAGGCCGGAGGCGCAGAAGCGGCTGATCTGCACGCCCGGAACGGCTTCGCCGAGCCCGGCCTTCAACGCCGCGAAGCGCGCGATGTCGGAGCCGGCCTCGCCGACCGGATCGACCACGCCGAGCACGACGTCGTCGACCGAATCCTCGGGCAGGTTGTTGCGGTCCTTCAGCGCCTTCAGCGGCACGGTCGCCAGCGCGAGCGCAGTGACTTCGTGCAGCGCACCGTCCGCCTTGCCGCGGCCGCGCGGGGTGCGAACGTGGTCGTAGATGAATGCCTCAGGCATGACGCCCTCCTGGTGTGATGTTCGTTACGATTGGGAGCAGGCCGCGGAAGCTAGGCTCAGAACGCTTCCGCCGGCAATTCCATGATGGTGGCGCAACCGGCCTGGATGCGCGCGAGATTGGCCGCGGTCTCCGGCAGCATCCGCTCCATGAAGAAACGGCCGGTGACGAGCTTGGTCGAGAGATAGGGCGTCGCCCCGCTCTCGGCAATCTTGGCATTCGTCACCTTCGCCATCTTCGCCCACATGTAGCCGAGCGCGACGAAGCCGAACAGATGCAGGTAGTCGGTTGCGGCGGCGCCGGCATTGTCGGGCTTCGCCATCGCGTTCTGCATCAGCCAGGTCGTGGCCTGCTGCAGGTGGCCGAGCGAGGTCGAGAGCGGGGTGATGAAGGGCTTCAGGCCCTCGTCTCCGCCGTTCTCCTTGGCGAAGGCCATGACCTCGCCGAAGAAGGCCATGATGGCGCGGCCGCCGTCGCGCGGCAGCTTGCGGCCGACGAGGTCGAGCGCCTGGATGCCGTTGGCGCCTTCATAGATCATGGCAATGCGGGCATCGCGCACGAACTGCTCCATGCCGTGCTCGGCGATGTAGCCGTGGCCGCCATACATCTGCTGCGCCTGCACCGCGTTGGCGAAGCCGTAATCGGTGAGGAAGCCCTTCAGCACCGGCGTCATCAGGCCCATGTGGTCGTCGGCGGCCTGGCGGTCCTTCGGGTCCTCGGAGCGGTGGGCGACATCGCTCTTCAGCGCGGTCCAGATCACGAAGGCGCGCGCGGCCTCGTTGAAGGCGCGGAGCGAGAGCAGCGTGCGGCGCACGTCGGGATGCACAATGATCGGGTCCGCTTGCTTGTCCGGCGCCTTGGCGCCCGTGAGCGAACGGCCCTGGATGCGCTCGCGGGCATAGGCGACGGCGTTCTGATAGGCGACCTCGGACTGCGCGAGGCCCTGGACGGCGACGCCGAGCCGAGCCTCGTTCATCATCACGAACATGCCCTGCATGCCCTTGTTCTCTTCGCCGATCAGCCAGCCGGTGGCGTTGTCGTAGTTCATCACGCAGGTGGAATTGCCGTGGATGCCCATCTTGTGCTCGATCGAGCCGCAGACGACGCCGTTGCGCGCGCCGACCGAACCATCCGGATTCACAAGGAACTTGGGCACCACGAACAGCGACACGCCCTTGATGCCGGCGGGCGCGCCCTCGATGCGGGCGAGCACCAGGTGGATGATGTTGTCGGCGAGGTCATGCTCGCCGGCCGAGATGAAGATCTTGGTGCCCGTGATCTTGAAGCTGCCGTCGCCCTGCCGCACCGCCTTGGTGCGGAGCATGCCGAGATCGGTGCCGCAATGCGGCTCGGTCAGGTTCATGGTGCCGGTCCACTCGCCGGCGACCATCTTCGGGACATAGGTCTTCTTCTGCTCGGGCGTACCGTGCACCAAGAGCGCGGCGGTCGCGCCCATGGTGAGGCCGCCATACATCGAGAATGCCATGTTGGCGGAGATCTGGAATTCGTTGACGGCCTGCGACAGCGTCACCGGCAGGCCCTGCCCGCCATATTCGGTCGGCGCCGACAGCCCGAGCCAGCCGCCCTCGGCAACCTGCTTGAACGCCTCCTTGAAGCCCTTCGGCGTGGTGACGCTGCCGTCGTCTGCGCGCTTGCAGCCTTCGAGATCGCCGACGCGGTTGAGCGGCTGCAGCACCTCCTCGGCGAGCTTGGCGGCCTCGCCCAGGATTGCGTCGCGCACGTCGCTGGACGCGTCGGAGAAGCCCGGCAGATTGTCGTAGCGGTCGATCTGGAAGACGTCGTTGAGCAGGAAGTTCACGTCTTCGACAGGGGCTTTGTAGATCGGCATGGGGGTCTCCCGGCAGGCCTCGAAGGGATGATGTTGGGCTTAGGATTGGGCGGCGGCAAGCTGCTCCGCCATCAGGCGGTGCAGCATGTTGATCGCCTTGAGCGGACGCACCATCACCTTGAAATGGGTGATGCGTCCCTCGGCATCGAAGCTGATGATGTCGACACCGTTGATCTCGATGCCGTCGATCATGGTCTTGAATTCGAGCACGGCGCCGTTGTCGCTGCGCCACTCGCCGACATAGGTGAAGCCGGGGCCGCCGAGCACCTTCTCGGCGCTGGCGAGATATTTGAAGGTGATGTCGCGGCCGCGCTGCGGGGTATGCACCACGGGGCTTTCGAACACGGCATCGGGGTGCAGGAGGTCCCAGAGCGCGGCGCGGTCATGGGACTTCATGTAGGCGTACCAGGAATCGAGGCCGGTCATTTTCAGGTGCCTCCCTAGGCCAAGGGCAAAACTTGCGAAAACAACCCCATGCACAGTAGCGACAGGGTTGATTCCGCTGGATTTTTTCAGTCGGGTGCCGACCCGCCTGCTCGCTGCCTCATATGCACATTGACGCATATGCGCCGATGCGCATAAAGTCAAGCGGAGTTGGTCGAGCCGAACAAAAGGAAGCCGGTCATGGCCCTGGGCGACGCAATCCTCGCATGCCTGACGGAACGTCCGATGACGGGCTACGAGCTCGCCAAAACCTTCGACTCCTCGATCGGCTTCTTCTGGAAGGCCGACCACCAGCAGATCTACCGCGAGCTCTCCAAGCTGCGCGACCGCGGCTACATCCAGGGCCGCGAGGTCGTGCAATCGGGCAAGCCCAACAAGCTGGTTTATACCCTCACTCCGGAGGGGCGAACAGCGCTGCGGCACTGGGCCGCGCGGCCGAGCACGCCGGCCTCGACCAAGGACGACCTGCTGGTCCGCCTCCACGCCCTCGACAGCATCGACATCGAGCCGCTGCGCACCGACCTGATGGCGCGCCTCGAGCACCACCGCGACCGCCATGCCAATTACGAGCGCATCCTGAAGAAGCGTTTCCCGGACGGCACCGCGGAAGGCCGGCTCGATCTCGGCAACCTCCTCCTGCTCCGCCTCGGGGCCCGCCACGAGCAGATGGTGGCCGATTTCTGCGAGGAGGCGCTGGAGGCGCTGTCGGCGACGACCGGCAAAGGCACGGTGGTGCCGATCGAGGAGGGCAAACGCGAAAGGAAGGGTTGAGCCCGCTAGACCGGCAAATTGTCGGTCATCCCGGGCGGGACTTCGCCTTGCTCTGACCGCTCGGCCAGAAGCTCTTTTTCCGCCTGATACCAGAAGGTATCCATTTTCCCGTTTGGCTCGCCAGCACCTTTCCAGATCTCATAGGCGCGCTTGCGGATCTCTTCTTCGGTTAGACCGGTCATTGAACCACCCTTGTTGCAGAAGTTCCAAGCTTCCAACGCGCCTCCGGTTCCTGGGAGAGCGAGATTGCAGCGACGGCCCGGGAGCAGAGGCCGCCCAACTTTAAGACAGCCGCGCCGCATTCCTTAACTCGTTGTTTACCGTAACGGACAAAAGTCGGTTTTCGAGGCAGACGACCCGCGCCATACTCGATTGTCTTTGCAACCGGCACGCGTGGGGAGACTGGAGGCGCCGGGTGGGGCGCCGGAGTCGGAACCGGACAGAGTCATGAATTCGCGCGTATCGTGGAGTGTCGACGGCATCGATCCATCCGTCCGGGAGCGGGCCGAAGCTGCTGCGCGCCGTGCCGGCATGTCGCTCAATGATTGGCTGAACTCCACGCTTGGCGAGACGACCCCGCCGAACTTTCGCGGCCCCTACGACCAGCGCAAAGATCCACATCAGGATCAGCGTCCGCAACACATGCCGAGCCAGGGGCCCAGCCAGGAGAGCCGCGAAGTCGCGGACATCCACCAGCGGCTCGACGCCATCACCCAGCAGATCGAGCGGATCTCGAAGCCCGCCCCGCGGCAAGACGCTTTGCGACAGGACCCGGCGAGGCCCGACGTCTCGCGCGAGCAAGGCGTCGCGCGCCAGCTCAACGACGCGATCTCGCGGCTGGATGCGCGCCTGTCGCAAATCTCCCGTCCGCAGCATCCTCAGCCGCCCCGGCCGGCTCCTGGACCCACACCCGTTGAAACGCGCCAGCGCCAGGCCGATGCGGTCGAGCGCGCAGCGGCGCAGGTCTATCGCAGCTCCCCTCCCCTGAGCCCGGCTTCGTTCGACGTCGCGGTCGCCGAGATCACCGCGCGCCAGAGCGAGCTCGACGGATTTGTACCCCGCCAGGTGCCGCCGCGTGCCGCGCCGCCGCTTGCGCCGGCAGCACCCTACGCGCCCCCGATGCCGCCGCCCGCCCCCGCCTACGCGCCGCCGCCACCGCAGCCGGGGCCGGATTTCTCCTCGCTCGAGCGCCATCTGCTCAAGATCACGAGCCAGATCGAGTCGCTGCAGCGCCCCGACAATACCGAGCAGGCGATCGCCGCCTTCCGCAGCGAGCTCGCCGAAATCCGCGCCGCCATCACCGAGGCGATGCCGCGGCGTGCCATCGAATCGATCGAGAACGAGATCCGATCGCTGCACCGCCGGATCGACGAGACCCGCTCCAACGGCACCGACGGGCAGGTTCTCGCCGGCATCGAGCGCGCGCTGTCCGACATCAAGCAGGTGCTGCGCACGCTGACGCCGGCCGAGCAGCTCACCGGCTATGACGAGGCGATCCGCAATCTCGGCGCCAAGCTCGACCTGATCCTGCGCGCCAACGACGATCCCTCGACGGTGCAGCAGCTCGAAGGCGCGATCTCCGCGCTGCGCGCCATCGTCTCCAACGTCGCCTCCAACGAGGCGCTCGCGCGCCTGTCGGAAGACGTGCAGTTGCTCTCGTCCAAGGTCGACCAGGTCACCCGCGCTTCCGGCCACAGCGACAGCTTTGCGGTGCTGGAACAGCGCATCGCGGCGCTCACGGCGGCGCTGGAAACGCGCGAGCGGCCGCAGCCGTCCGAGAGCACCGAGCATCTGGAAGCTGCGATCCGGGCGCTGTCGGACCGTTTCGACCGCATGCAGGTCGGCAACGATTCCGCCTCGACCTTCGCCCATCTCGAACAGCGCGTGACTTATCTGCTGGAGCGGATCGAGTCCGCCGCGGATCCGCACAATACAAACCTGAGCCGCGTCGAGGACGGGCTGCACGACATCCTCAGGCACCTGGAGCGCCAGCAGGCAACCTATGCCGCGCTGGCCGAGAGCCGTAGTTCCGCGCCGCCGCCCGATTCCGGCATGGTCGATCTCGTCAAGCGCGAGCTCTCCGACATCCGCTTCAGCCAAGCCGAGACCAACCGCAGCACCCAGGACTCGCTCGAAGCCGTGCACAGCGCGCTCGGTCACGTCGTCGATCGCCTCTCGATGATCGAGGGCGATCTGCGCGCCGTACGTACAGCGCCGCCGGCCCCGCAGCCGACGCCGATGGCGGCCCCGATCGAGCCCGCGCCGATGCCGCGCGAGCCGCGGCCGCAGGCACACCAGCCGAACTACGACCCGAAGCCCGAGCTGCCCAATCCCGCCGCCGCGCAAGCCGCGCAGGCCGGCTTCGTCGCTGCCCCGCGCGAATTCCATGCCGCCGCTCCCACCGCGCCGCCACCGGTGCCGCAGGCGCCACCCCTGCCGCCGCGCGCGATCAGCGAAATCCTGGAGCCGCACACGGCCCGGGCCGCGCTCGCACCCGAACTGCCGCCGGATCATCCGCTCGAGCCGGGCACCCGGCCTGGCGGACGCGTCGCCACCCCGTCCGAGCGCATCGCCGCCTCCGAGAGTGCGATCAGCGGAATCGCCCCCGCGCCGAAAGAGCCGGTGTCGTCGTCGAGCTTCATCGCCGCCGCGCGCCGCGCCGCGCAGGCCGCTGCCGCGCAGCCGGAAAAGACCGGCCGCGCCGCCAAGGCCGGTGCTGATCGATCCAAGGAGAAGGGCAAGGACGGGGGTTCGACCATCACATCCAAGATCCGCTCGCTGCTGGTCGGCGCGAGCGTGGTCGTGATCGTGCTCGGCACCTTCAAGATGGCCATGAACCTGCTCGATGGCGGCAGCGCGCCGGCGCCGCAGGCGATGCAGGACGTTCCGAGCGAACCGGCGCCGCAGCCCGCACCGCCGCCTGCGGAGAGCAAGCCCGCCGCGCCCGAGCAGATCACGCCGTCGATGACCTCGCCGACACCGATCGGACGGCAGTCCCAGAACAATGCCGCGCCGTTGCCGGCCACGAGTCCCGGCGGCTCGGCCTCGGTCGAAATTCCGCCCGCGCCTGCCACGGCCGCGCCGCCGGCTTCCGGCGAGGTCACCGGCGCGCTGTCGGGCACCAGCCGCGCCAAGCTGGGCCTCGTCCAGGTGCCGCCGAGCGAAAGACTGCCCGACGCCATCGGCGGCCCGGCCCTGCGCACCGCCGCGATGAAGGGCGATGCGACCGCGGCCTACGAGGTCGCGCTGCGCTTTGCCGAGGGTAAGGGCGTCGCGACGAATTACGACGAAGCCGCCAAATGGTACGACCGTGCCGCGCAGGCCGGCGTGGTGCCCGCCACCTTCCGCCTTGGCACGCTCTACGAAAAGGGCCTGGGGGTGAAGAAGGACGCCGACATCGCCCGCCGCTACTACACCCAGGCGGCCGAGCGCGGCAACGCCAAGGCGATGCACAATCTCGCGGTGCTCGACGCAGATGGCGGCGGACGCGGTGCGAACTACAAGAGCGCGGCGCACTGGTTCCGCAAAGCGGCCGATCGCGGCGTCGCCGACAGCCAGTTCAACCTCGGCATCCTCTATGCCCGCGGCATCGGCGTCGAACAGAACCTCGCCGAATCCTACAAATGGTTCAGCCTGGCGGCCGCTCAGGGCGACACCGATGCGTCCGGCAAGCGCGACGACGTCGCCAAGCGTCTCGACCCGCAATCGCTCGCCGCCGCCAAGCTCGCGATCCAGACCTTCAGCGCCGAGCCGCAGCCCGACGATGCCGTCAACGTCGCGACGCCGAACGGCGGCTGGGACAGCGCGCCCCAGGCGAGCGCCAAGCCGGCGGCGAAGGCGGTTGCGACGAAGCGGTCGGCCTCAGCGGCGCATTGAAATCTCTCCCCTCATGGTGAGGAGCGCGCCCTCGCGCGCGTTTCGAACCATGCAGGCCCCGCCTCTCGGTCCGGGCCTCGCCCTTCGAGACGCCTGCTGCGCAGGCTCCTCAGGGTGAGGAGCAAAAGCGTCGATGCCGACGCCGCGTTCATTCACCACGTGGAAATTTCCCGGTCCCTCCGGCTGACGAATTCCGCTATGGAAGGACGCGGCAATCGTTCCGGCCCTCCGGCGGGCATTGCGCGTTCATCGATCCGTCTCGCCGGAGCGTGGTCCTTCGATGCAGCTCTATCTTCCGATCGCCGATCTTCCGGTCAACGTCCTGCTGGTGCTGGCGATGGGCGCCGCAGTCGGGTTCGTGTCCGGCATGTTCGGAATCGGCGGCGGCTTCCTGATGACGCCGCTGCTGATCTTCATCGGCATCACGCCGGCGGTCGCGGTCGCGTCCGTGGCGAGCCATATCGCGGCCTCGTCCTTTTCCGGCGCGCTCTCATATTGGCGGCGGCGCGCGATCGATCCGGCGCTGGCGGGCGTGCTGCTCTGCGGCGGCGTCACCGGCACGACGCTCGGGGTGTGGGCCTTCACCCAGTTACGCGCGCTCGGCCAGCTCGACCTGATGATCGCGCTGTCCTACGTCGTGCTGCTCACCACGGTCGGCAGCCTGATGTTCTCCGAAGGCCTGCGCGCCCTGATGCGGACCCGGCGTGGCGCGCTGCCGCCGCGCCGCACGCACAACTGGATCCACGGCCTGCCGCTGAAGATGCGGTTCAAGCGGTCCAAGATCTATCTCTCGGTCATTCCGGTCGTGATCGTCGGCATCCTGATCGGCTTCATCGGCGCCATCATGGGCATCGGCGGCGGCTTCATCCTGGTCCCGATCATGATCTATCTGCTGCGGGTGCCGACCTCCACGGTGATCGGGACCTCGATGGTGCTGACGCTGGTCACCATGCTGTTCGCGACCATGCTGCACGCCGTCACCAACCACCTGGTCGACGCCGTGCTGGCGCTGATTCTGATGATCGGCGGCGTCACCGGCGCCCAGTTCGGCGCCCGCGCCGGCCAGAAGATCCGCGGCGAGCAGCTGCGGCTTTTGCTCGGCTTGCTGATTCTCTCTGTGGGGATCCGCTTCGCGATCGAGTTGGTAATCCAGCCCTCGGACCTCTTCACCATCCGCGAGCTCGGAGCGAGCGGATGATGCGCACGTTGCTCGCCATCGTTCTGATCCTGCTGCTCGGCGGCGCCGCGCGCGCCGAGCGGTTGATCGTGTCGGTTTCCAACCACCGCGTCACGGTCACGCCGGACTATTCCGGCGAGGAGCTGGTGCTGTTCGGATCGGTCGAGAAGGACGCGACGACGCCGGCCGACCGCACGGCCTACGACCTCGTCGTCACCGTGAAGGGCCCCCGTGCCGACATGGTGACGCGGCGGAAGGAACGCACCTTCGGCATCTGGATCAACACCGACTACCGGCAGTTCCTGCAGGTGCCGAGCTATCTGGCGCTGTTCGCCAACCGTCCCTTCGACGCCATCACCTCGCCGGAGATCGCGCGTCGGCAGCAGATCGGGCTCAACAACGTGCTGCTGACGCAGCGTGTCAGCGGCGATTTCGCCGACGTGGTGCCCAACGATGCGTTCCGCTCGGCCTTCATCCGCCTGCGCACCCGGCGCGGCCTCTATCGCGAGGACGGAAGCGCGGTGACTTTCCTGACGCCAACGCTGTTCCGGACCGGCATTCCGCTGCCGGCTGAGGTGCCGATCGGGACCTACGAGGTCGAGATCAAGCTGTTCGCGAACGGAGCGTTCATTGGCAAGACCGAGACCGCGTTCGAAATCGTCAAGGTCGGCTTCGAGCAGTTCGTCGCGACGACCGCGCGGCATAATGGGTTCCTGTACGGTCTCGCCACCGTGGCGATGGCACTGATGACGGGCTGGATGGCGTCGATCGTGTTCAGGAAGGATTGAGGGGCGCATACTGCCTCGTCGCCGGCTTCGCCGGCCGCGTCACCAGGTAGATGCCGAGCGCGACCGGGATGATGCCGAGGAGATCGCGGGCCTCGACGTGCTCGCCGAGCACGAGGAACGCGAACAGCATGCCCAGCGGCGGCATCAGGAAATGATAGGCGCTGGCGGCGGTGGCGCCGCATGTCTTCAGGAGATGAAACCAGAGCCAATACGCAAGGATCGAGCCGCCGAGCACGAGGAAGGCGAACGCGCCGATCAGGCTCGGCGTATAGTCGATCGCCCGGACATCGGCGAAAATGAGCGCGACCGGCGCGAGCACGATGCCGGCGGCGAGGTTCTGCACGCCGTTGCCGATCCACAAGGAGCCCCTCGGCGCGAGCAGCTTGAACAGGATGGTGCCGGCAACGATGGAGGCGAGTGAGGCCAGCGTGAAGACGATGCCGAGCGGGCTGTCCGTGCCGACCGACAGCCGGTGCCATACGATCGCGGTCACGCCGACGACACCGAGCAGGAGGCCGCTTGCCTTGCGCCAAGTCATGCCTTCGCCGAGCAGCAGCGCGGCCAGGCCCGCGGTGAACACCGGATTGGCCGACACGATCAGGCCGCCGAGACCGGCCGACACCGATTGCAGGCCGGTATAGCCGAGGCCGAGATAGAGCGCGTTGTTGGCGATGCCGAGCACGGCGAAGATCCCGACATCGCGCCACGGCAAGGACCAGGCTTCGCCGCGGATCAGCGTCGCACCGAGGATCAGGACCCCGGCGAGCGAGAACCGCGCCGCCAGCAGGATCAGCGGCGGGCAATGGGTGACGCCGATCTTGCCGGCGACGAAGGCGTAGCTCCAGAGCAGGCAGAACAGGCCGATCGCGAGCGGCAATGTGTTGAAGCGGCTGCGAGGAGTGGGAAGCGAGGTCGCGAGCGACATGAGGGCATTCTCTGATGTTTTCTTCTGCCCTCGATCTAGGGAGCCCGCTTGTCATTTGGAAATTAAATGATTAACTCGATGCAAGTGGATTTTCGAATGTAGGCGGCCATGCTCGATCTCGAACTGCTGCGCAGCTTCGTCTCGGTGGTGGAGTCCGGCGGCTTTACCCGCGCCGGAGCGCGCGTCCACCGCACGCAGTCGACGGTGAGCCAACAGATCAAACGGCTGGAGGAGGATGTCGGCCAGGTGCTGCTGCACCGCGACGGCAAGGACGTGCGCCCGACCGAGGCCGGCGAGCGCCTCTTGTCCTATGCGCGGCGGCTGCTCTCGCTCGCCGAGGAGGCGCGCGACGTGTTGCGTGAGCCCAATGGCGAAGGCGCGATCCGGCTCGGCATTCCCGAGGATTTTGCAGCCTACCGGCTGGCGAAATTGCTTGGCGCGTTCTCGCGCTCGCATCCGCGATTGCGGCTCGACGTGCGCGCCGACCAGAGCAAGCATCTCGCCCGCGACCTCGAACGCGGCGAGCTCGACCTTGCGCTGTACAAGCGCGAGGCCGGCGCGAAGGACGCCATCGCGGTGTGGCCGGAGCGAGTGCACTGGGTCACCAGCAAGAGCCATCCGATCGATGTCGACGTCCCCTCGGTGCCGTTGATCGGCTTTCCACTCGGCTGCATCTATCGCGCCGGCGCCATCCATGCGCTCGAAAGCGCCGGCCGTGCCTGGCACACCGCCTATACGTCATCGAGTCTCGCCGGCATCCAGGCCGCGGTCGCCGCCGGCATGGGCCTCAGCATCCTGTCGGAGATGGCGATCCAGTCCGACCACCGCGTGCTGACCGCGAAAGACGGCTTTGCGCCGATCAACAAGACCGAGGTCGCGCTGATGGCTTCCCCGGATGCGAGCCCGGCAACATTGCGGCTTGCGGATCGGCTCGCCGAGTTTTGCGATGCGGTGCAAACCAAGGCGGCTTGAAGGCGCTGGATGTGAAGGCGCTTACTTGGCCGCGGACATCAGCTTGTCGCCGCACGCATGTGCGTAGAACTTGCCGCCGCATTGGCGCTTGATCGCAGCGCAGCGCGCTGCCGAAGACGCGTTTTGCGGGAGCGTGAAGCCACAGCTGAGACCATCGGCGCTGCGGCCGGGTTTGCCGGCGGCAAACGCCGCGCTGGAGGCGCTGATGCCGACGACGAGCAGAGCCGCGGTGGCGATTTCGATCAACATCCTCATGGTCGTCTCCTCTCCACACTGATGGCTGAATCTTTAGTAATCTAGCACCGAATCCAGGTTTCTCCGTGCTCGCCCGGGTTCCCAACTCGGCCCGTTCCTTGCATAAATAAGCGCCAGCGCATGCACGGCACGGGCGACAGTTCCGGTGCAAGGGCACGACGCGTAGATTGGTAAGAGTTCTTTCGACCTAGGAAGTGACGGCTTTGCAGGATTCATCGTTCCAGCCCAGTTTTCCGGCCCCGGGGCAGCCGATCGACGAACTCGCGCTAGCCGAGATCAAAGGCGCAATCCTGGCGAAGCTGCGCCTTGCCATCGGCAAGGACGCGGGCATGGCGACCAAGCACGACTGGTACCAGGCCGCGGCGCTGGCGCTGCGCGACCGCATCGTGCATCGCTGGCTCACGGCCGAGAAGCACAGCTACGACGCTGGCCGCAAGCGGGTCTACTATCTCTCGCTCGAATTCCTGATCGGCCGTCTGTTCAGCGACGCGCTCAACAACATGGGCCTGCTCAAGATCTTCGAGGTCGCGCTCGGCGATCTCGGCGTCTCGCTGCCGGAGCTGCGCAAATGCGAGCCGGACGCCGCGCTCGGCAATGGCGGCCTCGGCCGGCTCGCGGCATGCTTCATGGAGAGCATGGCAACGCTGTCGATCCCCGCGATCGGCTACGGCATCCGTTACGATTACGGCCTCTTCCGCCAGATCATCAATCAGGGCTGGCAGCAGGAATATCCCGACGAATGGCTGAGCTTCGGCAACCCCTGGGAATTGCAGCGGCCCGAAGTGATCTACGACGTCAATTTCGGCGGCGGCGTCGAGCATGTCGACGACAAGGGCCGCGACCGCGCGATCTGGCATCCCGGCGAAACCGTGCAGGCGATCGCCTATGACACGCCGATCGTCGGCTGGCGCGGCGAGCACGTCAACGCGCTGCGGCTGTGGTCGGCGCGTTCGCCCGATCCGCTCAAGCTGGACGCCTTCAACAGGGGCGACTACGTCAGCGCCAGCGCCGAGCAGTCGCGCGCCGAAGCGATCTGCAAGTTTCTCTATCCCAACGACGAGAGCCCGGCGGGCCGCGAGCTGCGCCTGCGCCAGGAATATTTCTTTGTCTCGGCCTCGCTGCAGGATCTGGTGAAGCGGCATCTGGCCTCCGACGGCCAGCTGCGCAGCCTGTCGAGCAAGGTCGCTGTGCAGCTCAACGACACCCATCCGAGCCTTGCCGTGACCGAGCTGATGCGGATCCTGGTCGATTTGCACAATTTCCGCTGGGACGAGGCCTGGAAGATCACGGTCGCCACCCTCTCCTACACCAACCATACGCTGCTGCCCGAGGCGCTGGAGACCTGGCCGGTCGAACTGTTCGAGCGGCTGCTGCCGCGGCACCTCGAGATCATCTACCGCATCAACGTGCAGCATCTGGCGCTCGCGGAGGCGCGCTGCCCCGGCGACATCGACTTCCGTGCCTCGGTCTCGCTGATCGACGAGAAGAGCGGCCGCCGCGTGCGCATGGGCCAGCTCGCCTTCGTCGGCTCGCACCGCATCAACGGCGTCTCGGCGATGCATTCTGACCTGATGCGCGAGACCGTATTCCACGATCTCAACCATCTCTACCCCGGCCGCATCACCAACAAGACCAACGGCATCACCTTCCGACGCTGGCTGATGCTGGCGAACCCGAAGCTGACCGATCTGTTGCGCGAGAGCTGCGGCGACGCCGTGCTCGACGATCCGACCCAGCTCTCGCTGATCGAGGCCCGCGCCAGCGACGTCGAATTCCAGAAGAGGTTCCGCAGCGTCAAGCTCCACAACAAAACGGCGCTGGCGCGCCTGATCGGCGAGCGGCTCGGCATCAAGGTCGACCCCGCCGCGCTGTTCGACGTGCAGATCAAGCGGATCCACGAATACAAGCGCCAGCTGCTCAACATCATCGAGACGGTCGCGCTGTACCAGGCGATCAAGGACGACCCCAACGGCAATTGGGTGCCGCGGGTGAAGATCTTCGCCGGCAAGGCGGCGGCGAGCTACCGCTACGCCAAGCTGATCATCAAGCTGATCAACGACGTCGCGGAAGTCGTCAACAACGATCCCGCGATCGGCGGCAAGCTCAAGGTGGTGTTCCTGCCCGACTACAATGTCAGCCTCGCCGAGGTGATCATTCCCGCGGCCGATCTCTCCGAGCAGATCTCGACCGCCGGCATGGAAGCCTCCGGCACCGGCAACATGAAGCTGGCGCTCAACGGGGCCATCACCATCGGCACGCTCGACGGCGCCAATATCGAGATCCGCGACCATGTCGGCCCCGAGAACATCGCGATCTTCGGCATGGAGGCCGGCGACGTGATGATCCGGCGCAAGCAGGGGCTGGACGCCTCCGACGTGATCCGCAATTCGCCGAAGCTGCAGCGCGCCATCAACGCGATCGGTGGCGGTGAGTTCTCGCCCGGCGATCCCGGCCGCTTCGAATCCATCGCGCATGCGCTGCGCTATCTCGACCATTACATGGTCAGCGCCGATTTCGATTCCTATTACGAGGCACAGCGCGCGGTCGACGCGCGCTGGCAGGTGACGCCGGCCTGGACGCGCGCCTCGATCCTCAACGTCGCGCGCATGGCGTGGTTCTCTTCGGACCGCACCATCCGCGAATATGCCGAAGAGATCTGGAACGTGCCGGTGAACCCGACCACGCCGTCGCTGCCGAATTTGCGCGACGCCGCGGGCTGATTTTCCGTGACATGGAAGCGGCGTTACCTGATACGTAATTGCACAAGCAAGCGATGGCTGTGATATGACGACCGTCATTCCGGGGCGGCTCGCAGAGCCGAACCCGGAATCTCGAGATTCCGGGTTCGATGCTGCGCATCGCCCCGGAATGACAGACGGGAACACAAATGCACGCCAAGCTCCTGCACCCCTTCGACGAGGCCACGCGCATCACTGCGGGTGACAGCAGCTGGCAGGGGCACACCAGCGACGATTACTGGGCCTTTGTCGGCCCGTTCGGCGGCGCCACCGCCGCGACCATTCTGCGCGCGCTGATCGAGCATCCGCAAGCCGTCGGCGATCCGCTCGCCCTCACCGTCAATTACTGCGCGCCGATCGCCAAGGGGCCGTTCGATCTCGACGTTCGCCTCGTCAAGGCCAACCGCTCGAGCCAGCACTGGAGCGTCGAGCTCAGCCAGGGCGGCGGCGAAGTCGCAACCCTCGCCACCGCGGTGTTCGCCGAGCGGCGCCCGTCCTGGGAGCACCGGGTGGCCCGATATCCCGATGCGAAACCGTTCGAGGCAACGCTGCCGTTTCCGAAGATCAAGGCTTCCTGGGCCAACCAGTATGAATTCCGCTTCGTCGAGGGCGAGATGCGGATCGGCCCGCCGCAAGCCGCACTCGACAGCACATACTCAAAGCTCTGGATCAGCGATCGCGAGCCGCGCAAGCTCGACATGCTGTCGCTGATGTCGATGTCGGATGCCTTCTTCGGCCGCATCTTCCACGCGCGGCGCGAGCTGGTGCCGTTCGGCACGGTGTCGCTGACGACCTATTTCCACACCGACGCCGAGGAGCTCGCGGCGGAAGACATCACGCGGGTGCTCGCGACGGCCGATTCGAAGATCATGCACAAGAGCTACGCCGATCAGAACGCCGAGTTGTGGTCGCCGAACGGCCGGCTGCTCGCGACCACGACGCAGATCGCGTATTTCAAGGCGTAGGCGCTCTTCCCTCTCCCACTAGTGGAGAAGGAAAGAAAAAGGCGGCCTCGCGGCCGCCCTTTTACATTTCAAAGCGGCTCTGAATCACTCCGCCGCGAGCTTCACGTCCGGCGCGGCGGCGCGCACTTCGGCGTCGACCTGGGCCTCGAACTTGGCGAAGTTCTTCTGGAACATGCCGACCAGCGCGCGGGCGGTCTTGTCGAACTCGTCCTTGTCCTTCCAGGTGTTGACCGGGTTGAGGATCTCGTGGGGCACGCCCGGCAGCGCAGTCGGGACCGCGAAGCCGAAATATTTATCGGTGCGGAATTCGACGTTGCGGAGCGAACCGTCGAGCGCGGCGGTGAGCAGGGCGCGCGTCACCTTGATCGGCATGCGCGAGCCGACGCCATACTTGCCGCCGGTCCAGCCGGTGTTGACCAGCCAGCAATCGACGTTGTGCTGAGCGATGAGGTCGCGCAGCATGTTGCCGTAAACGGAGGGGTCGAGCGGCAGGAAGGGCGAGCCGAAGCAGGTCGAGAATTCCGGCTGCGGCTCGTTGCCGAGGCCGCGCTCGGTTCCGGCGACCTTGGCGGTGTAGCCGGACAGGAAGTGATACATCGCCTGCGCTGGCGAGAGCTTTGCGATCGGCGGCAGCACGCCGAAGGCGTCGGCGGCGAGCATCACCACGTTCTTGGGCTGCGGCGCGCGGCCGGTGCGCGAGGCGTTCGGGATGAAGTCGAGCGGATAGGCCGAGCGCGTGTTCTCGGTCTTGGAGCCGTCGTCGAAGTCGACGACCCGCGTGTCCTCGTCGAGCACGCAGTTCTCGAGCACCGCGCCGAAGCGGGTCGATGCCGCGAAGATCTCGGGCTCCGCCTCCTTCGACAGCTTGATGCACTTGGCATAGCAGCCGCCCTCGAAATTGAAGACGCCGTTCGGGCCCCAGCCGTGCTCGTCGTCGCCGATCAGCGTGCGGTTGGGATCGGCCGACAACGTGGTCTTGCCGGTGCCCGACAGGCCGAAGAAGATCGCGGTGTCGCCCTTGGCGCCGACATTGGCCGAGCAGTGCATCGGCATCACGCCGCGTTCCGGCAGGTAGTAGTTCAGCGTCGTGAAGACCGACTTCTTCATCTCGCCGGCATAATAAGACCCGCCGATCAGGACGATCTTGCGGGCGAAATCGATCGCGACGACGTTCTCCGAGCGCACGCCGTGGCGTTTGGGATCGGCGCGGAAGCTCGGCATGTCGATGATGGTGAGCTCCGGCACGAAGGTCGACAGCTCGATCGCCTCGGGGCGGATCAGCAGCGTGCGGATGAACAGCGAGTGCCAGGCGAGCTCGGTGAAGACGCGCGTCTTGATCCGGTAGGCCGGGTCGGCGCCGCCGTAGAGGTCCTGCGCGAACAGCTTCTTGCCTTCGGCGTGCTTGAGGAAGTCCTGGTAGAGCGTCTCGAACTGCTCTGCGGTGATCGACTGGTTGCCGGCCCACCACATCTTCTTGTCGGTGGTGGCATCGCGCACCGTGAACTTGTCCTTCGGGCTGCGCCCGGTGAACTCGCCGGTGTCGGCGCACAGCGCACCATCGGCGGACAGCACCGCCTCGCCGGCTGCGAGCGAGTATTGATAGAGTTGCGGCGCACCGAGGTTCCAATGAACCTGCTTGAGATTCTTTAAGCCGAATTTGTCGGCGCCGAAGGCACCGTTGCGCACGCCCGTCTCTTGCACGAAAAAATCCTCCTAGAACCCGCGACACCAAGCGCGGCCAAGTTTGGCGCCATCGCGGTCACCGTGATAATTGGGCCATTCGGCCTCGGCTGAATGACCTAATACTGGTGAACGCTGGCGTTGCCAAGCTGATCCCGCAGGATTTGGTTTATTCAAGGACCGCGCCAAAGGTCGCGCATGTCAGCTCTGAGCGGGCGCATCGAAAAAGTGCGAATGATCGCGCAACCAACAGCACCTTCGTGCGTTACATCTAGTTGTTGCAGCGCACAATCCGCCTATCTTACCTCACCCTCGCCGATCAGGGCGAACGGCCCCCACATTGCAGGATAGGCGTTGCGCGACGACGAGGCGTCGTCGAGATAGGTTAACATCGCGCGCCGCAAGGCTTCGGCTCGGCCCAGCTTTGGTTCGTTCTTGAGCAGCTCGAACGTCGACGTGGTCAACCGGGTGGCGGCTTCCGAATCCACGGCCCAATGCGACACCAGGAGCGCACGGGCGCCTGCATAGAAGAACGAGCGCGCCAATCCCGACAGGGCCTCGGCGCCAGGCTTGTCACCCGCGATCGTATTGCAGGCGGACAGCACCACCCAATCGGCGTTGAGCTTGAGCTGGGCCACTTCGCTCGCGGTCAGAAGACCGTCGTCGAGCTCCGACGGCCGATCCGGAATGGAGAGCGCGAGCGAGGGCTCGCCCAATCCCTTGACATCGCCGGCCACGAGGCCGTGGGTGGCAAAGTAGATGATGCCGTATTGAGCAAGCGCTGCACGCTTCAACGTCGTCTCGCTGGCATCACGGCCGAGATGAATATCGGCCGCAGCGGCGCCGACGTCCCTGGCCACCGCGGTCAGCTCGTCCGCGGTGTCGGGCAGTTGCGGCAGCGCCTGCGCAAGGCGCGCCCGATCCACGCCGGCGCCGCGCCAGAAATCTGCATAGGCGATCGTCGCAATGCTGCGCGCGGCGACCTTGCCGCTCGCGGCACGCCGATCGGCAGGTCCTTCGGCCGCAGGGTTGAACACGGGATCGCCGAAACCGGTCATCGGCTTGACGGTTTGATCCCTGCGGGCAAAGGCGCGCAGCGATTTCAGGCTGATCACCGACGGCAGCACCGAAACGGCCTGACGTTTCAACAGCCAGGCCGCCTCGCGATAGCCCTCGAGCCGGTCCGGGATCGCCGCCTGCGGCTTCTCCGTGACCAGCAGATGGAACGGCAATGCGGTCAGCGCCGCCGACGGCACGACCAGCAGATTGTGCTTGTCCCTGGTCAGAGCCTCGACCGGGCCGAGCAGCGCGACATAGAGCTCGTTGGCGAGCCCGAGGTCGAACAATCCCGCCTTGCCGGAGGCATCGTGCGCCTTGCCGACATCGAGCCCCCTGCGGAATGCAGCCACCTTCTGCGCCAGCGCATCCGCGCCGAAGGGGATCTCTCTCCAATCGACGCCCTCGCGCGTGATCGCAACGACATAACTCCGCTTGTCGACGACGGAATAGATCACCATCGCCTCGTCGGCCGACAGCAGCGGCTGGATGTCCTTCACTGTCAGCGGCAGCGGGTTGGAGAGCGAGGCGTAATCGGGAAATTCGATGGCAAGCGTCTTCTGCAGCCCCGTGCGCTCGTTCGCGACAGCTGCGATCCGCGCGCGGTTGCGCTGCTCGCCCGCAGCGTCGCGCTGCGCCGAGGGCTTCGACACCGCGGAAACGATCGCCTTGTCGAGCGCTTCGGCCTCGGCCGCGAGATCCTGGTCGCGGCGCACCAGCTCGGCGAGCCGATCGCTGCCGGCGGCAAGCCGCACCGCGAGCTTGTTGACGGCAGAAGCCGCGGAAGATTGCGTGCCGCGCTGGATCGCACCGAGCGCGTCATCGAGCGCCTTCTCGCCCGCGAGCAGGGATTGCTGGCGTGCCGCGAACAGGATCGGCAGCACAACGCGCAGCTGCGCACGATTGGCCGCAAGCGTCTTCTGCGCGAGCGGCAAGGCGTCCGCCGTTCGCCCCGTTGCCTGCAGGAAATCGGCAAGATTGCTCGTCGAGGTCGCGACATCGGGGTGATCAAGCCCGAACGCACGCTCGCGGATCGACAGTGCGCGGCGGTAAAGCGGCTCGGCCTCGGCGTGACGCTGCTGGTGCTGATAGAGCCCGGCGAGATTGTTGAGCGAGCGCGCCACGTCGGGATGATCGGGTCCCAGCACCTTCTCGCGGATCGCGAGTGAGCGCTTGATCGGGGCTTCGGCTTCGGCATCGCGGTTGAGGTCGCGGTCGACCTGGCCGATGTTGTTCAGCACGGTGGCAACCGCGGGATGCTCGGGCCCGGCGGCCTTCTGGTAGATCGACAGCGCCCGCCGGAACAGCGGTTCGGCCTCGGCGTGACGCTGCTGCTTCACGTAGTAGGTGGCGAGATTGTTGAGGGACTGGCCGACGTCGGGATGCTCGCGCGATAGCGCCTGTTCGCGAACGGCCAGCGCGCGTTTGAACAGTGGCTCGGCCTCGGTGAAGCGGCTCTGCCGTTGATAGAGCGCGGCGAGATTATTCAGGAGCGGCGCGATCTCGACGCTGCCCTGGCCGGTGCCCTTCTCCATCAGCGCGATGGCGCGCGTGTAGAGTGGCTCGGCTTGATCATCGCGTCCTTGGTCGGCGTTGATCTGCGCGAGATTGTTGAGTGCGGCGGCGAGGTCGCGGCTGTTGCTGGTCTTCTCGAGCGAGGCCACCATGGCCTGCGCCAGCGGCAGCGCCTCCGAATATTTGCCGGCTGTCCGAAGCGCATTGATGCGCGCGCTCTGCGCCGACAGATCGCTCTTCTGGGCAAGCCCTGGCGCGGCAAACGACGCAGTGATCACGAGCACCAGACCCGCAGCCAATGCCAAACGATGACGCGTCATGAACCCTCTCGCTGCGAGCCTCAAAACCTTGTCGTCTTGGGTCGCAACGATGGGGCGCGGCGTTCAAGGCGTTGCGCTCTCGTCCACCTTGCTGCGTGCTTCGCCAGCAAGGCGCACCAGCATCTTGCGCAGCGATGTGCCGTCGGTCACCCGCTCCGGGAAGTCCAGCCGCAGCGCGGCCTGGCCGTCCTGCATGTCGAGGCCCTCAGGGTCACAGCCGGTGCAGCGCCAGTCGCCCGCGGCGGCGCCGAGCAGCTTCGTTGCATAGAGATTCAGCGCGTCACGATGGTCCGCGTTCATGTGCTCGACGGCGCTCGCCTCCGCCGCCAGCAGGTCTTCGGCGCCAGTGAGGTCCGTCAGGAATTGCTCTGGCTTGAGGTCGACGATTCGGCCAAAGCCGGCGACCAGATGGGTTCCCGTCGGCCGGATTCGGAAAAAGGAGAAATCCTTAAAGGAAACAAACCCTTCTGCAGAGGGATGCGCATTCAGATAGCGTCGCTTGAGCAGGTCCTTTTCAGCCTCGGCCTGTTCCGCCCGGCCGGACAGCATGATCCGCGCCCCTTCGAGCGGATCGCCCACCGCCCGCTCGTCCAGCATCAGCGAGACCCGGCTATCGGCAAGGATGTTCCTGGTATGTACGGCAAGGCCAGAGATCAGCAGGATAGGCGCGCCGTCGGGGTGGCTGGCCAGATTGACCAGGGAACAGTAGGGGTCGCCGCTGCCGGCCATGAGCGTTGCCAGCGCCCCCTGCCGGGACCGTCTCAACAGCGATCTGGCGAGCTTTGCGGGATCGAAATCGGGAGTCGGCTGCATCGGCTTTCTCGGGTCAGGTGGTTGCATGGAGGGCCTTTTTTCGGGTAAACGGGGGCCCGGTTATGGGTCGAGATGCGGCGAATCTGCCGTGTTTCGTGGAACTTGGTCACACTTCAGCCCAGCTTGCATTGCTCGGTGACAAGGTTCGAACGCCAATTCGGCACCCATGTATGCGGCGCATCACTGGATTGCTCGCCGTTTCAAGCCACGACCCAAACGGAAAGCAGAAAGCAGAGGCTCATGCCCACAATCGCTTTGGTCGACGACGACCGCAACATTCTCACATCCGTCTCGATCGCCCTGGAAGCCGAAGGCTACCGCATCATGACCTACACCGACGGCGCCTCCGCGCTTGACGGTTTCCGCACCACCCAGCCAGATCTTGCCATCCTCGACATCAAGATGCCGCGCATGGACGGCATGGAGACGCTGCGCCGCCTCAGGCAGAAATCCGACCTGCCGGTGATCTTCCTGACCTCCAAGGACGAAGAGATCGACGAATTGTTCGGCCTCAAGATGGGCGCTGACGATTTCATCCGCAAACCGTTCTCGCAGCGACTTCTGGTCGAGCGCGTCAAGGCGGTGCTGCGCCGCTCGGCGCCGAAGGACCCGACCGTCGCGCCGAAGGAGAACGATGCCAAGGCGCTCGACCGCGGCCTTCTGCGCATGGATCCGGAACGGCATACCTGCACCTGGAAGAACGAGCCGGTGACGCTGACCGTCACCGAATTCCTGATCCTGCAGGCGCTCGCGACCCGGCCCGGCGTGGTGAAGAGCCGCAACGCGCTGATGGACGCCGCCTATGACGACCAGGTCTATGTCGACGACCGCACCATCGACAGCCACATCAAGCGGCTGCGCAAGAAGTTCAAGGTGGTCGACAACGAGTTCGAGATGATCGAGACGCTCTACGGCGTCGGCTACCGTTTCAAGGAAGCCTGAGGCGGCTGGCGCCGTCGCGAGCGACTGAGAGCATCCCCGGTTCTGATTCCATCGCGGCCGGGATGATTCTAGGATGCGGGGACCTTTTGAACGAGCCGTCCTAACGCGGGCGTAAGCATTGCTTGACCGAACGCAGCCTGATCCGAACCAGAGCGCCGGGGATTTCCCATCCGACGGCGTTCAGGAGCATTTTGCCGAAGCCAAGCCGTCAGGCTTCCGGCCGCTGAACTGGCTGAAGCGCGCCGGGCAGTTCTTCTTCGCGCTGTCCTTCTCCAGCCTGACCCGGCGCATCGTCTCTCTGAACCTTGCCGGCCTCGTCGCGCTGGTGGCGAGCATCCTGTACCTGTCGCAATTCCGCGCCGGCCTGATCGACGCGCGGGCGCAGAGCCTCTTGGTGCAGGCCGAGATCATCGCCGGCGCGATCGCGGCCTCTGCGACGGTGCAGACCAACGCCATCACCATCGACCCCGACCGGCTGCTCGACCTCAAACCGGGCGAGACCTATGGCGGCCCCGACGAATATTCGCCGCTGGACTTTCCGATCAATCCGGAACGCGTCGCCCCGGTGCTGCGCACGCTGATCTCGCCAACCAAGACGCGCGCCCGCATCTACGATCCGAATGGCAGCCTGCTGCTCGACAGCCGCAACCTCGAAAACGTGCTGCGCTTCGACCTGCCGCCGCCGGCCGACAAGCCCGGCATCATCGAGCGGGGCAAAGTCGCGGTGCGCACCTGGCTGAACCGCGGCGACCTGCCGCTCTATCGCGAACTCGGCCCGGAGAACGGCAACGGCTATGCGGAGGTGAGCAATGCGCTTCAGGGGCAGAAGCGCTCGATGGTACGGGTCAATGCGCGGGGCGAGGTGATCGTGTCGGTCGCGGTCCCCGTGCTGCGCTCGCGAGCCATCCACGGCGCCTTGATGCTCTCGACGCAGGGCGACGACATCGACCAGATGGTCACGGCCGAGCGCCTCGCCATCCTGAAGGTCGGCGGCGTCGCCGCCGCCGTGATGATCATGCTGTCGCTCCTGCTTGCGAGCACGATCGCAGGTCCCGTGCGCCGGCTCGCCGACAGCGCCGAGCGCGTCCGCCGCCGCATCAAGGCCCGCATCGAGATCCCCGATTTCACCCGCCGGCGCGACGAGATCGGCCACCTCTCCGGCGCGCTGCGCGACATGACCAGCGCGCTTTACAGCCGCATCGAGGCGATCGAGATGTTCGCCGCCGACGTCGCCCATGAATTGAAGAACCCGCTGACCTCGCTGCGCTCGGCGGTCGAGACGCTGCCGCTGGCCCGCAACGAGACCAGCCGCGCGCGCCTGCTCGAGGTGATCGAGCACGACGTCAAGCGGCTCGACCGGCTGATCTCCGACATCTCCGACGCCAGCCGGCTCGATGCCGAGTTGCAGCGCCAGGACGCGATCCCGGTCGATCTGCGCCGCCTGCTGACGACGCTGACGTCGGCCGCCAACGAGACCAAGCTCGGCCACGACGTCGCGGTCGAGACACGCTTCGAGGGCCGCGGCCCGACCGACGCCTTCGCCGTCAGCGGCCACGATTCGCGGCTCGGGCAGGTCGTCTCCAACCTGCTCTCCAACGCGCAGTCCTTCTCCGAGCGCGGCAGCAAGGTGCGACTCACTTGCCGCCGCGTGCGCGGCGAGATCGAGATCGTGGTCGACGACGACGGCCCCGGCATCCGCGACGACGCGCTGGAGCGCATCTTCGAGCGCTTCTACACCGACCGTCCGCATCAGGGTTTTGGCCAGAACTCCGGCCTCGGCCTGTCGATCTCCAAGCAGATCGTCGACGCCCATGGCGGACGAATCTGGGCGGAGAACCGTCCGGGGCCGCCGGATGAAGAGGGCGTCCCGACCGTCTCGGGCGCGCGCTTCGTGGTGAGGCTGCCGGCGCTATGAGCCAGGGCGGTTTGAACGAAGGCGGTTCGAACGAAGGAAGCTTGAAGGAAGGCGGCCCCAGCGTTCACGCTTCCGCCGTCCAGGTCGGGGCCCGTGCCGTGCTGATCCGCGGTCCCTCCGGCTCCGGCAAGTCGCGCCTTGCCTTTGATTTGATCATGGCGGGACGCGCGGGCGTCGTGGAAAGCGCGGTCCTGGTCGGGGATGACCGTGTCCATCTGGCGACACTCGGCCATGAAATTGAGGTCCGGCCCGCGCCGCGCCTGGTCGGCCTGATCGAGATCCGGGGCCTCGGAATCCGCAACTGCGACTTCGTGGAGCATGCGACCGTCGGTCTCGTGGTCGATCTGGACGCCAACGACGCGGAACGCCTGCCGCCGGCCGAAGCCCTGAAAACCAGCATTTTAGGTGTCGAGATACCGAGAATCCCTGTCGCCCGCGACTATTCGCCCCTCCCGCTGGTTGTCGCGGCCTTGACCACTACCAAGAGTTCATCTTCGGTTAACCCTTGAGGCGATTGTTTGAAGGGAAATGGTAACCATATGAACCCCACTATCGCCAGCGAATAGACCGGCGCAGCTCCCCTTATCCATCCGTCTAGATTCAGGGAGATGCGCAACATCCCCTCTTGCGCGGGGGCTCTGGATGGTCAAAGTGGCGCGTTCGTGCGGTGCACCAAAAGCGCCCGCGAGGAGTTTTCCGATGATTGGTCTAGTACTTGTGACCCACGGGCGCCTTGCCGACGAATTCAAGGCAGCGCTTGAGCATGTCATGGGTCCACAAAAGCAAATCGAAGCGATCACGATCGGCGCCGAAGATGATTCCGATCTCTGCCGAAGCGACATCATCGAGGCGGTGAACCGCGTCGATTCCGGGGACGGCGTTGCGATCCTCACCGACATGTTCGGCGGCACGCCGTCGAACCTCGCGATATCCTGCATGAGCCGGCCCAAGGTCGAAGTGCTCGCGGGCATCAACCTGCCCATGCTTGTGAAGCTCGCCAAGGTGCGCGAGGAGCGGCCGCTGCCCGACGCCATCGCGATGGCCCAGGAAGCCGGCCGCAAATACGTCACCATCGCCAGCCGCGTTCTCGCCGGCAAATGAGCGAGGAGGCGCCACAAGCCGGGACCGGCGTGCCCGACGGCGCGATCTCCAGGGATCTCCTGATCATCAACAAGCGCGGCCTGCACGCCCGCGCCTCCGCAAAATTCGTCCAGGCCGTCGAGCGCTTCGATGCGCAGGTGTGGGTGACGCGCGGCGGCGAGACCGTCGGCGGCACCTCGATCATGGGCCTGATGATGCTGGCGGCCGGACCCGGGACGACGATCACGGTGGCGGCGGCCGGTGCCGAAGCGGAAGCCGCGCTCGCGGCGATCACGGAACTCGTGGAGAGCAAGTTCAACGAGGAAGGGGTTTAGGCCCATCGTCATTCCAGGGCGATGCGCAGCATAGTTCGCGCTACGCGCGCCCCGGAACGACAATAACCCTCACTTCGCCGGCGGCGAGATGTAGACGTTCCAGCTCATCGTGGGACCGGCCTTGCCGTTGGTGAAGCGGCGCGTGCTCAGCACCATGCGCTCGGCATTGGGCGCGACTTCCGATACCCATTTCTCGAACTTTGGCAGCCGCTCATCGGTCGGATCGAACACGCCGATGAAGCCGTACCTCCTGGCGTCCTCGAGCGAGGTCAGACCGGAATCCCAGGCCTCGAGCGGCAGCAATGCGGACGGGTGGTCCGGGCTGTAGAACACCATCGGCTGGATCGACTCCATGGTGCCGGCAACCACCGCCCACCGCGAGGCAAAGCGCATGTGCCAATCCTGGGTCAGTTTGCGCGCCAGCTCCGAGCGCGCGCCATAGGTCGCGGTGTTTCCGGCATTGGCCGCCATCTCGCGCGCGGCGATCCAGGGCGAGGCGGCGAGCGTCGCCGCGCTGAGCAACAGCCAGATCGCGGCGATGTTGAACAGCACCGCCGCCTGCACGCGCAGCGCCGGGATCGCGACCAGCGCGAGCGGGACCAGAAAGAACAGCGAGATGCCCCAATCGGTCTTCATGTAGATGCTGAACACCAACGCGCCGAGCGGCGGGCCGACCGCGACGATGACCTGGATGATCCAGACGTTCAGCGCCTGCGAGAGATTGACGCCGGCATTGCCGCCGCGCGCCCAGGCACGCGTGACGATGCGCGTGGGCGCGCGCAGCAGCAGCTTGCCCCAAGGCGGCACCAGCGCCATCGCGAGCGCCGCGAGCGCCACAGGCAAGGCGAGCAGCCCGAGATTATGCAGCACATAGCCGGCGACGAGTTGATGCACCTGGGCGCTGTCGGCGAGGCTGTAGGTATCGCCGGCATAGGTCAACGGCACGAAATGCGCGTCCGCCAGCCAGACGATGTGCGGGATCATCGCGAGCCCCATCGTCACGATCGCCAGCCACGGCGCCGGCGATGCAAGGAACCGCAACCGCTCGGGGTGGAGCAGCGCGGCTAGGCCGATGGCGCCGATCATGGTCAGCACCCAGTATTTGGTCATCAGCGCCAGGGCGCCGGCAAGCCCGAGCAGGATGCCGGACCGCCAGCTCCGCTTCTCGAACGCGTGGAGATAAGCGAGCACCAGCAGCGGCAGCGTGACGAGCTGGAGCAGGTCCGGGTTGTACTTGAAGCCCTTGAAATTGAAGATCGGGTAGAGCGCGATCATCACCACGACCAGGAACGCGCGCCGCGCATCCACCACGCGCAAGGCGATCAGCCAGCAGATCACCATGCCGACGCCGACGGTCGTCATCGCCAGCGCATAGGTCGCCCAATCCGCCGCCGGGAACGCGCTGAACCAGAGGCCGGCCACCCAGCCCGACAGCGGCGGGTGCTTGCCGTAGCCCCAGAGGAATTTCTGGCCCCAGCCCCACGCTTCTGCGACGTCCATGTGAACGTCCTGCGCCGCCTTGAGATTGATCAGGATGAAGGTCCAGAGCACCGCATGCAGGATCGCAAACTGGATCACCAGCCACAGCCGCGCCTCGGGACGGACCGCGCAGGCCACCAGAAAGGCCCGGACGCGGTCAAAGCTCAGGCGGGTCTTCGTGCGCGCTTTGGTGGTGGGGATCGAGGTGGTCGACATGGGCGCTTGCCTAGCGCGTTTTCGCCGCTCGTGGAATCAGCTTGGCGTGAAGAAAGGCCCTGAAAATACAGCAATATGGTTGCCGCACGGGGATGTGAGTGGTATCCCGCGCCCATGACGACCGTCCCCATTTCCAACATCCGCAATTTCTCCATCGTCGCCCATATCGACCATGGCAAATCGACGCTGGCCGACCGCCTGATCCAGATGACCGGCGGCCTCTCCGACCGCGAGATGGCGGGCAAGGAGCAGGTGCTCGATTCCATGGACATCGAGCGCGAGCGCGGCATCACCATCAAGGCGCAGACGGTACGGCTGTCGTACCGCGCCAAGGACGGCAAGGACTACATCTTCAACCTGATGGACACGCCCGGCCATGTCGACTTCGCCTACGAAGTCTCGCGGTCGCTGGCGGCCTGCGAAGGTTCCCTGCTCGTGGTCGACGCCAGCCAGGGCGTCGAGGCGCAGACGCTCGCCAACGTCTATCAGGCGCTCGACAACAATCACGAGATCGTCCCGGTCCTGAACAAGGTCGACCTGCCCGCGGCCGAGCCGGAGAAGGTCAAGCAGCAGATCGAGGACGTCATCGGCATCGACGCTTCGGACGCGGTGATGATCTCGGCCAAGACCGGCCTCGGCGTTCCCGACGTGCTGGAAGCCATCGTCACCCGCCTGCCGCCGCCGAAGGGCGATCGCGACGCGACGCTGAAGGCGCTCTTGGTCGACAGCTGGTACGACGTCTATCTCGGTGTCGTAGTGCTGGTGCGCATCGTCGACGGCACGATGAAGAAGGGCCAGCGCGTGCGCATGATGGGCACAGGCGCCGCCTACGACGTCGAGCGCGTCGGCTTCTTCACGCCGAAGATGCAGCAGGTCGAGGAGCTCGGTCCCGGCGAGATCGGCTTCATCACCGCCGCGATCAAGGAGGTCGCCGACACCCGCGTCGGCGACACCATCACCGACGACAGGAAGCCGGTCGCCGAGATGCTGCCCGGCTTCAAGCCGGCGATCCCGGTGGTGTTCTGCGGCCTGTTCCCGGTCGATGCCGACGACTTCGAGACGCTGCGCGCGGCGATGGGCAAGCTGCGGCTGAACGATGCCAGCTTCTCGTTCGAGATGGAGACCTCGGCCGCGCTCGGCTTCGGCTTCCGCTGCGGCTTCCTCGGACTTCTGCACCTCGAGATCATCCAGGAGCGGCTGTCGCGCGAATTCGACCTCAACCTGATCGCGACCGCGCCGAGCGTCATCTACAAGATGAAGCTCACCGACGGCAGCGAGCTCGAGATCCACAATCCCGTCGACATGCCCGACGTGGTGAAGATCGCCGAGATCCAGGAGCCCTGGATCGAGGCCACCATCCTGACGCCCGACGAATATCTCGGCAGCGTGCTGAAGCTGTGCCAGGACCGCCGTGGCGCGCAGAAGGAGCTGACCTATGTCGGCGCCCGCGCGATGGTGAAATACGATCTACCGCTCAACGAAGTCGTGTTCGATTTCTACGACCGGCTCAAGTCGGTCTCCAAGGGCTACGCCTCGTTCGACTATCATCTGACCGACTACAAGCCGGCCGATCTCGTCAAGATGCAGATCCTAGTCAACAACGAGCCGGTCGACGCGCTCTCGATGCTGGTCCACCGCACCCGCGCCGAGGGTCGCGGCCGCGCGATGGTCGAGAAGATGAAGGAGCTGATCCCGCCGCACATGTTCCAGATCCCGATCCAGGCGGCGATCGGCGGCAAGGTGATCGCCCGCGAGACGGTGCGCGCGCTGCGCAAGGACGTCACCGCAAAATGCTACGGCGGCGACATCACGCGCAAACGAAAACTTCTGGAGAAGCAGAAGGAAGGCAAGAAGAAGATGCGGCAGTTCGGCAAGGTCGACATCCCGCAGGAAGCCTTCATCGCCGCGCTGAAGGTGGACAGCTGAGGCGGGCTGGGGACCGGCCGGCCCGGCTGCCGAGGCCGGCAAATCAAAAGCGCGAAAACAACCCCATGCACAGTAGCCGCCCCGTTGGCGGCACTGCGCTTTTCCGCTTTTGCGAAATCGAGTTGCTGTGTCGGGCAAAACAGGGGTATGTGGCATCATCGCAGGGTGTGACGGGTGTCCGTCGGCACCCGATCGATCACACCTTCTTCGCTTCGACGTATCGCGCAAAGTTGTCGAGGATCGCCTGCCAGCCGGCTTGCTGCTGTTCGACCGAGTGCGTCGTTTCGGCGTCGAAGACGACACGGACGACAACGCCCTTCGCGCCCGGCACGAACTCGACCTCGGCCTTCCGGTCGCCGAACGCATATTCGATCCGCTTGTGCTCGATGATCCCCGTGTAGGTGCCGGCGAAGTCGAAGCCCATGCTGCCGTCCTTGGCTTCCATCCGCGACGAGAATGCGCCGCCTTCGCGCAGGTCGACGGTCGCCCTGGTCGTATGCCAGTCGTCGGACGCCGCATTCCACTTCACGATGTCGGCAGGCGTCGTATAGGCCTGCCAGACCCGATCGATCGGGGCAGCTACGCTGGTTTCGACTGATATCCTCATGGGCATGCTCCAGTTCAATTCTTGCAGTCGGGATGCGGCATCACGTCCCTGTGTGCCGAGCCGTCCGCTGCACCTTTCGGGATTTGTAGACCAAGGACGATCGAACCCCGTCGGCGCCGACATGGTCATCGCGAATATCTGCGGTTCAAGACACGATCAGGTCGTCACTGCCCGAGCTGTTGAAGCACGGCCGACCACAACGCGAGCGGCTCCCGGAGCGCGCCCGGCTCGGACGGCTTTTTCCGAACGGCCGTGTGCACCATGACGAGCTTGGTGGCTGGATCGACCAGGATGAACTGGCCGCGGATGCCGAGCAGGGCAAATCGGCGCTGCTCGCCCGGGAGGAGCCACACCTGATAGCCGTAGCCGAAATAGGGCGTGGCCACGCGCGGCGCCAGATGGTGATCCTCCGGCCTGACGGTCGTGGCATCCAGCAGCCACTGCCGGGGGATCAACTGCCGCCCCTCCCAGGCGCCGTCATGGGCGAGCAACCGGGCGAGGCGCGCATAGTCGCGCAAGGTGGCGTTGAAGCAGCAGAACGCAATCTCTTGCCCGCTGCCGTCGATCGCCCACGATGCATCCGCCTCGGTGCCGATGGGCTCCCAGATCCGGTCGTGAAGATAGTCGGCGACCGGCGTGCCCGTGGCGGCGCGCAGGACCAGGCCGAGGATCTCGGTCTCGACGCTGGCATAGTGCCATTTCGTCCCCGGCGGTGCGGTCCGGTTGTTGAACTGCGCGACGACCGCCGCGGGGTCTTTCGCCTCCCCGGTGAAGAGGGCCCGCGCGAGCCGGGCGATGTCGTCCTTGCCGTCATAGACTTCCGAGAATTCGACGCCCGACGACATGTTCAGCAAGGCGCGGATGGATGTGTTGCCATATTCCGTTCCTGCAAGGCCGGGCACGTAGGTCGAGACGAGGTCGTCGATCGACTTGATCCGTCCCTGCGAGACCGCGATCCCGACCAGCATGGCCACCAGCGTCTTGGCCATGGACTGCGAGACGAAGCGGTGACGATCGGTCCGCGCATATTGATAGTGCTCGTAGAGGATGGTGTCGTCCCTGGCGATCAGGAGTCCCGTCGCCGGGTTGCGCGCGAGGTAGTCCGCGAGACTCAGCTTTTCGGTACCGAAACTGTACGTGATCGACGGCTCCGGCGCGCGCTTGAACTGCCACGGCGCCGTTGCGCGACGAACCGTGCGCGAGGGGTTGATGTCGTCGAAATGGCTGTAGCTCCCGACGAGCCTGTCGAGCTGAGGAGGCACGCCCCGCTTGCCAACCGGGTAACCCTCGGCCGCGCCGTAGAGTTCGGCATCGGGGCCGCTATCTGAAAAGACCGGCCCCGGCTCGCCGGGAGCGCCTCGTACGTCCTGTGCGCAGGCCAAAGGTGCCCAGAGCGCGGAAGCGAAGATGACGGGCAAGAAAAGCCCGCGGCACCCGCGCGGCCTAAATAGCGCACCCCAGTTCATCGCACTTGCCTCCTCGCACGTTCGTGGGCGCGCGCTTCATGAAAGCAACATCGCAGGCCGGTGACGAGCGGCATGCTATCATTGCCGACTGGCCGTGTCAGCCTCCGGAAGCAACGCGCCTTGCTCTCGCCCCGCAGATAAGCACGTAGGATGGGTTGAGCCCTTGCGAAACCCATCGCTCAAGCGGACGAACGCAGGTTCTCGCCGTTCTTGCCCGCTTTGATTTTGCTTGTGAAGTAAGATGGGTTTCGTTTCGCTCTACCCATCCTACGAGCTAGGGGCGGCGAACCTCGAAGTATGTTTTGCCTCCCCGCTCGAAGCCTGCTCCCTCATAGAAGCGAAGCGTGCTTTCTCGTTTCGAGCCCGTCGCCAATAGAACTTTGTAGCAATCGGCCTGCCAGCCGATTTCCAGGGCACCCGCAAGAACCCGTCGGCCGAGCCCGTGGCGACGGTAGCCGTCGTGAGTGACGACATTCTCGATCACTCCGTACGGCCGGCCCCCTCGCGACAGGTTTGGCACGATCGCGAGTGTGCACGAAGCGACCAGCAGCTCCGCCGTCTGCGCCACGATCACCGTCGTGAAGCCGGATGCGAGCAAGTGCGACCAGACCCGCTCGGCATCAGTCGTCTCCAACGGAGGATCGTGCGGATGCAGTTGCCGGTAGAGGCTCAGCACCTCGGGCAGATCATGTTCAACGGCAGCACGGATGACGGCTTCGGTCATCTACTAGCACCAAGGATCGTGGTTCGCCCTCGATGATATCAAAAACCGGCAATTGTTCTCGCGAGACTCCGTGCAAATGCATCCCTGCTTGCCCTCCGCCGCCCGATGGGCCACCATCCCTCCCGCGCACCGCCAACAAGACCAAGAGCGCCGAGGAAACGCATGAGCAAACCGTCGAGCTTCGACTACGGCTGGGTCGTGGTCGCCGCAGGCGCGCTGATGACCTGTGTCGGGTTCGGCACGATGCTGTCGCTGGCGGTGTTCCTGCAGCCCATCTCGGAGGCGATGGGCTGGTCGCGCGCCGGGGTGTCGGCGGCGGCTACGCTGGATTTCCTCTGCATGGGATTTGCCGCGTTCCTGTGGGGCGCGCTGTCGGACCGCTTCGGCACCCGCATCGTGGTGCTCGCGGGGAGCCTGCTGCTGGGGCTCGGTCTCGTCACCGCGAGCCAGGCCACGCAGCTGTGGCAGTTCCAGCTGTGCTTCGGCGTCCTGATCGGCATCGCCGCCGGCAGCTTCTACGCGCCGATGATGGCGCTCGCGAGCGCATGGATCGAGAAGAACCGCAGCCTTGCGGTGGCATTGGTCTCCGCCGGCATGGGCGTCTCGCCGGTGACGGTGGCGCCCACCGCAAGCTGGCTGATCACGGCTTATGACTGGCGCACCGCGATGCTGGTGATCGGGATCGCCGCCTGGGCGCTTCTGATCCCCGCCTGCTTCCTGGTGCGTCCGGCGCCGGTCGCGACCGGTCCCGCAACGCCGGACACGGCTCCGGGAGGCGACCTCACGGCGGCGCAGGCGCTGCGCACGCCGCAATTCGTCGCGCTCGCCGCGGCGCATTTCGCCTGCTGCGCCGCGCATTCCGGCCCGATCTTCCACATGGTGTCCTATGCGATGGTCTGCGGCATCGCCCCGCTCACGGCGGTGACGGTCTACAGCGTGGCCGGCGTCTCGGGCCTCGGCGGCCGCCTGCTGCTGGGCGCGGCTGCCGATCGAATCGGTGCCAAGCCCGTGCTGGTCGGCGGGCTGCTCTTGCAGGCGATGTGCATCGCGACCTATCTCGCAGTGGCGCAACTCGGCGAGTTCTACGCGCTCTCGGTGGTGTTCGGCCTCGCCTATGGCGGGGTGATGCCGCTGTATGCGGTGCTGGTCCGCGAATTCTTCGGCGCGCGCATCATGGGCACCGTGTTCGGCGCGGTGTCGGCCTTCGCCAGCCTCGGCATGGCGCTCGGGCCCTGGGCCGGCGGGCTGGTGTTCGACAGCTTCCAGCAATACACATGGCTGCACGTCGGTTCGTTCGCGATCGGGCTTGCAGCGGTCGCGGTGGCGCTGAGCTTTCCGACCAAGCGCCGGCCAGCGCTCGATCTCGGCCGCGCCGCGGCCTGACACGATGGATTCGATGGGAGTCGTTTCCTGCCCATTCTCACGAGCTAGCCAGCGCTCCCATCCCAATCTCAGGTTGCGACGTGCCACTTACGAGTCGGATCAAGCCTTGTAATCCGCGACGTGCATTCGACACCTGCAGGAACGACCGCGCGCGTTGCCTTTGCCACCGCGAACCACAGGGCTCCATGCGCCGGTTGCATTGAGTCATGCAAAATCGATGGCAGCATCTCCGTGAAAACACGGAGGCCGTCCGCCCTCATTGTTAAGCAATTTCTGAAAGCATTCCCACAAAAGCAAAATTTGGAAATACCCGGGAATTCTTCATGTTCAAGATCAAGTCGATTGCCGTCCGCCTGATCCTCGCCATCGCACTCACGGTGGCGGTGGCCTGCGCGATCCTCTCCGGCTTCTCGATCACCCAGCAGCGGGCGCTGGCGCGGATGGCGCTCGATCAGCAGCTCAAGCTGCAATATGAGAGCGTGATCGCGGCGATCGACTATGAAGGGCGCTCGGCACTGGCCGTCTCCGCGGTGATCGCGGCGCTGCCGCCGGTCGGCGATGCGATAGCGAAGGGCGACCGGGACAGCTTGGCCGCACTGCTCGGCGAAGCCAACAAATCGCTGAAGGCGCAGGGTATCCCGCTCATCACCTTTCAGGTTCCGCCTGCTGTCGCATTCTACCGGGTGCATGCGCCCAAGGTGTTCGGCGATGACGTCTCGGCGCGCCGCGAGACCGTGGTCGAGGCGATCAAGGGCGGCCGCCAGATCGTCGGCGTCGAGCCGGGGCGCGAGGCGCTCGGCATCTTCGGCATGACACCGATCATGCGAGACGGCAAAAGCTTCGCCAACGTTGATATCGGCGCCGCCTTCGGCAAGGAGTTCGTCGACCGGGCCAAGAAGCGCTTTGGCATCGACCTCGCGGTCTACTCGCTCGACGGCAAGAACCTGAACAAGCTGTCGTCAACGTTTGGCAACACGGTCGTCACCACGCCGGATCAGCTGAAGAACGCAGTCGACGGTTCGGCGGTCCGGCATGAGGCCGAACTCGACGGTCATCCGGTCGAGGTCTATGCCGGACCGATCAAGAACTACGCGGGAGCGCCGGTTGGCGTGCTCGAGATCATCAAGGATACGAGCGAATATGAGGCCGCCTTCGCCACGGCCGAGCGCAACCTGATCCTCGGTACGGCTGCGATCCTTGCCGTCACGATCATGCTGGCGCTGCTGCTCGGGCGCGGCCTGTCGCGGCCGCTCACCGCGATCACCGCGGTCATGAACCGGCTGTCCAGCGGCGACACCAGCGTCACCATTCCCGGAAGCGAACGCAGGGACGAACTCGGCACCATGGCCAAGGCGGTGGACGTTTTCCGCCGCAACATGCTGGAGGCGGACGCTCTGCGCGAAGCACAGGAAGCGGACAGGGTCAGGTCCGAGGTCGAGAAACAGACGCTCCAGCGCCAGATGGCCGACCGCTTCGAGGCCGACGTCAAGGGCGTGGTTGCCGCGGTGGCAAAGGCGACCGAGGGCATGCAGAGCGTTGCCGGCGAGATCACCACCAGCGTCAACGGTACCTCGCAGCGCGCTTCCGCCGCAGCGACAGCCTCCGAGGAAGCCTCGGCCAGCGTCAACGCCGTCGCGGCCGCGACGGAGGAGCTGGCCTCATCCGTCAACGAGATCGGCCGTCAGGTCACCCATTCCAGCGAAGTTGCGAGCGGCGCCGTCCGCAAGGCCGCGGAGACGACCGAGATGGTCACGAGCCTTGCCACCGCCGCCGAGCGCATCGGCGACGTGCTGAAGCTGATCAGCGAAATCGCCAGCCAGACCAACCTGCTCGCGCTCAACGCCACGATCGAGGCCGCCCGCGCGGGCGAAGCCGGCCGCGGCTTTGCCGTGGTCGCCGCCGAAGTGAAGGAGCTGGCGAGCCAGACCGCCAAGGCGACCGACGAGATCGCGAGCCAGGTCACGGCAATCCAGGCCGCGACCGGAAATTGCGTCACCGCAATCTCCGGCATCAGCGACACCATCCGGGAGATCAGCGGCATCGCCAATACGATCGCCTCCGCGGTCGAGGAACAGGGATCGGCAACGCGGGAGATCGCCCAGAGCGTGCAGCAGGCCTCGGCCGGCACCACGGACGTCTCGGCCAATGTCGCCGGCGCCAGCCAGTCCGCCGACCAGTCCCGCGCGCTGGCCGGCGACGTCATGGTTGCAACGGGTGAGCTGGGGCAACATGCCTCGGCGCTGATCCGAAGCGTGGATACGTTTCTGGCCGGACTGCGGGCAGCGTGAAATCTTTCCACGTCTTTCCTTAGGAGCGAGGCGAAAGCGCGCTGCACCCCGGTGCGCGCATTGCGTGCTCACGCCACCAGCGCGGCGTCCTCGTCGCCGTCGATGCCGCGCTGCGCCGCCAGCAGGCTGACGATCTCCGCATTCGGCCGGGCCTTGCTGAACAGAAAGCCCTGGCCCTCATGGCAGCCCTCGGCGCGAAGGCAGCTCAGCTCGGCCTCGGTCTCGACGCCTTCGGCGGTGATGGTCACGCCAAGGCCCTTGCCGAGGCTGACGATGGAACGGATGATCGCCTGGGCCTCGCGATTGGCGGCGAGATCGCGCACGAAGGACTGGTCGATCTTGATCTTGTCGAAGGGAAAGCTGCGCAGATAGCTGAGGCTGGAATAGCCGGTGCCGAAATCGTCCATGGAGATGCGCACCCCGAGCGCGCGCAACGCGTGCAGCGTCGCCAGCACCTGCGCGCTCTTCTCCAGCAGCAGCGTCTCGGTGATCTCGAGCTCGAGCCGGCGCGGCGGCAGGCCGGAATGCTTCAGCGCGTCCGTCACCACCGAGAGCAGATTGCCGCTGCGGAACTGGAGCGGCGACAGGTTGACGGCGACCCGAACGTCGTCGGGCCAGGCCGCGGCATCCAGGCAGGCCCGGCGCAGCATCTGCCCGCCAAGCGGATTGATCAGGCCGGTCTCCTCGGCGACAGGGATGAACTCGGCCGGCGAGACCATGCCGCGCTCGGCATGCGGCCAGCGCACCAGCGCCTCGAAGCCGGTGATGCGGCCGCTCGAGAGGTCGATCAGCGGCTGGTAATAGGGGCGAAGCACGTCGTTCTGGATCGCCTCGCGCAGCTCGACCTCGATCTTGCGCCGGCTTTGCGCCTTGGCGTCGAGCGCAGCCTCGAAAAAGGCGAAGCTGCCGCGGGCATCCAGCTTGGCGCGCGACAGCGCCATGTCGGCGCTCTTGAGCAGCTTCTCGGAATCATCGCCGTCCCCCGGCGCCATCGCGATCCCGATCGAGGCGCCGATCACCACGGAATGGCCGTCGAGCAGATAGGGATCGGCGATGGCCTCGAGCAGCCGCTTTGCCAGCATCACCGCGTCCTCGGGGCGCGCCAGCCCGCTCTGGATGATCGCGAACTCGTCGGAATTGAGTCGCGCCAGCGCGTCCTCCTCGCGCAAGGTGGAGCGCAGCCGCTTGGCGACGCCGCGCAGGAGCTTGTCGCCGACCGCATGCCCCAGCGTGTCGTTGACCGCCTTGAAATTGTCGAGCCCGAGGATCAGCAGCGCGACCTTGTCGGTGCTGCGCCGCGTATGCAGCAGCATCTCGTCCATCTGCTGCCGCAGCAGGCTGCGGTTGGGCAGGCCGGTCAGGGCATCATGCTGGGCCATGAAGGCGAGCCGCGCCTCGGCGCGCTTGCGCTCGGTGATGTCCATCAGCGCGAGCAGAACCGCAGGACGCTCGGCATAGGTCAGTTCGCGGGAATAGATCGCAAGGTCGATCAGCGCGCCGTCCGCCTTGACGTGCTTCCAGGTGCGGCCGGCCTGTTCCTCGCCGTCCGCGTCGGCGATCCAGGGCGGCTCGCTGTCGAAGGCCTGCAAGGAGCGGATCTTCAGCCGCTCGAACTCGGAGCGGCTGTAGCCGTAATGCGCGACCGCGGCGTCATTCACGGCGATGATGTGCTCGTCGTCCAGCGCGCAGACGATCATGGGCACGGGGTTGCCGTCGAACAGGAGGCGGAACGACGCCTCGCGCTGCTTCAATTCGGTGATGTCGACGCGCAGGCCGACGACGCCGCCGTCGTCGGTCAGGCGCTCGTCGATCAGGATGACGCGGCCGTCCGACAGCGTCTGCTCGTGCCGCGCGCCGGGCTGATAGAGCTTTCGCAGCCGCTCGGCGATCCACTCGTCCTCGTGACCGACGGCCTCGGGATAGTCGCCGCGGGCGACGCCGATGCGCAGCGTGTCTTCGAGGCGGGCGCCTTCCTCGAACAGGTCGGCGGTCTTGCTGTAAATCTCGGCGTATTTCTTATTCCAGAGGACGTAGCGACCTTCGGCATCGAGAAACACGATGCCCTGCGGCAGGATATCGATGGCCTGGCGCAGGCGTTCGTGGGATCTGTGCGCGTTGGCGATCGCGGCTTCCGCCTCGGCGCGGCTGCGCAGGACTTCGTCGCGCCCGGAGAGGGCACGCGCGCGCGCGAAGCGCCGCTTGCGCGCTTTCCGGCCGGCGCGGGTAAGCACGCCATGCTTTCGCTTTTTTGCTTTTCGAGACTCCAAACTCAACTTCACTCGTCCCAGTCGCGCTTGCGGCCGCCAGCTTTGGGGCAAGTGTCTGAAAAAAAAGTAATCTTGCCCGGGGCGTTTCGCGCGAGGCGCAGCCTGCTTGCCTGTTTGCGCGCCGCGGCTCATGGCGGCGGGCGTGCTCGGACCGGGTCCGGCGCCGCAATCAGCGATCGATCCGGCGCAAAATTGCGCGCGCGATTGAATCAGTTCCCGAATCGCGCGCGATTGCATGCGAGCCGCGAATACTCCTGCCTCGCGCGCACGAATTTTGGTCAATGCAGGATACGGTTATTGCACTCTTAAGAAACGGCCGGCCGAGACACGATTCGGCATGACGGTGAGCCGGCGGCGGCTTCGAAGCCCCGTTCTTGACCCAGATGCGGCGCTGGGCTCCATCTTGGGCTATAAGGGCGTCGCATGAGTCGCCGCGGCATCACCATCCTCCTGCTTTTGCTCGCCTTCCTGACCGCCGGCAACGCGCTGGCGCAGGACAAGGGCAGCGTGACCCCGAAGCCGCTGCCGCCGCTGGCCAATCCGAACGACCCCGACGTGGCCGCCAAGGAGCTGTTCGCGCGAAAGCTGCTGCCGTCGAAGGGACCCGCCCACGTGATCGGCTCCTACACGAGGGGCTGCATCGGCGGCGCGGAGCAAATTCCGGTCAACGGCGCGCATTGGCAGGTGATGCGGCTGTCGCGCAACCGCAGCTACGGTCACCCCGACATGATCGCGCTGATCAAGCGGCTCGCCGCGAAGGCGCACAAGGACGCAGGCTGGCCCGGCATCCTCGTTGGCGACATCGCCCAGCCGCGCGGCGGGCCGGCGCTGTCGGGCCATGCCAGCCACCAGATTGGCCTCGACGCCGACATCTGGCTGACGCCGATGCCGGACCGCCGGCTTTCGCGCGAGGAGCGCGAGGAGATGTCGGCGGTGATGATGGTGCGGCCGGACCGGCTCGACGTCGATCCGAAGGTGTTCACGCCTGGCCATGTCCTGGTGCTGCGCGATGCGGCGCGGGAGCCGGCGGTGCAGCGCATCTTCGTCAACGCCGCGATCAAGAAGGCGCTGTGCCGCGAGGCCAAGGGCGACCGCGCCTGGCTGTCGAAGATCCGCCCCTGGTGGGGCCACGACTACCACTTCCACATCCGCATGCGCTGCCCGGCGGGCGCCGCCGAATGCGAGAGCCAGCCCTCGCAGCCCGAGGACGAAGGCTGCAAGCCCGCCGATCTCGCCTATTGGTTCTCGGACGCGGTGCTGCACCCCAAGCCGCCGCCGGAGCCGCCCAAGCCCAAGCCGCCGATGACGCTGGCGCAGATGCCGCTGGCCTGCAAGGCGGTGCTGAACGCAGGCGACGCGAAGCCGTAAGGGCAAGCTATCGCCTCGCCCACCGCCGTCGTCCCGGTGCGTGAAGCGAGCCCGGGATGACGCATCTGGTTTGACCTTCCGAACGGGCCTGCTATCTTCGCAGTTGCGATATCCCACGCTGGCCGTAAGCCACCGTGGCGCCGTGGAACAGCGCGTCCGCTCGTCGCATCAAACCGTCAACGCCAGATTTGCGCGTGCATAGTCCGCGCAAGCTCGCACGGAGCGCTATTTATGATTCGTATTGCAGGACTTCTCACCGCCTTCGTCATCCTGGCCGGCGCGAGCTTCTCGCCTGCGAGCGCTCAGGACAAGACCATCACCGTGTTCGCCGCCGCCTCGATGAAGAACGCGCTCGACGAGATCGACGCCGCCTACACCGCCAGGACCGGCGTCAAGTTCAGCGTCAGCTATGCCGCAAGCTCGGTGCTGGCCAAGCAGATCGAGCAAGGTGCGCCGGCCGACGTGTTCGTCTCCGCCGACACCGACTGGATGGACTATGCGATCTCGAAGAAGACCATCAACGAGGCTTCCAGGGTCAATCTGCTCGGCAACAGCATTGTGCTGATCGCGCCGAAGGATTCCAGGGTCGACAGCGTGACGATCGCGCAAGGTTTCGATCTCGCCACACTCGCCGGCGACGGCAGGATCGCGACCGGCGACGTCAAGTCGGTGCCCGCAGGCAAATACGCCAAGGCGGCGCTGGAAAGGCTCGGAGCCTGGCAGGCCGCCGAGCCGAAATTCGCCATGGCCGAGAGCGTGCGCGCGGCGCTGACGCTGGTGGCACGCGGCGAGGCGGCCCTCGGCATCGTCTACGCGACCGACGCCAAGGTCGAGCCCGGCGTGAAGATCGTAGGCACCTTCCCGGCGGACTCGCATCCCGCCATCGTCTATCCGGTCGCCGCGACCGCGACGGCCAAGCCGGAGACGAACGACTATCTCGCCTTCCTGCGCTCGACGGCGGCCAAGGCCATCCTGGAAAAATACGGCTTCAAGTTCCTGGTCAGCCCCACCACCTGATATCCTCGACTGATGCTCGACATCTCCCCCGCCGAATGGACGGCGATCCTGCTTTCGCTCAGGGTCGCCGTCATCGCAACGCTGGTGGCAACGCCGTTCGGCATTGCGCTGGCCTGGCTGCTCGCGCGCCATGACTTCTGGGGCAAGTCGTTGCTCGACGCCGTGGTGCATCTGCCGCTGGTGCTGCCGCCGGTCGTCACCGGCTATCTCCTGCTTCTGACCTTCGGCCGCAAGGGCCTCGTCGGCGGATTTCTCGCCGATCATCTCGGCATCGTCTTCTCGTTCCGCTGGACCGGTGCTGCGCTCGCCTGCGGCGTGATGGCGTTTCCGCTGCTGGTGCGGCCGATGCGGCTGTCGATCGAGGCGATCGACCGCCGCCTCGAGCAGGCGGCCGAGACGCTGGGCGCCGCGCCGTGGAAAGTATTCTTCACGGTGACACTCCCGCTGGCGCTGCCCGGCGTGCTCGCCGGCATGGTGCTGGGCTTTGCCAAGGCCATCGGCGAGTTCGGCGCCACCATCACCTTCGTCTCCAACATTCCCGGCGAGACCCAGACGATTTCCTCGGCGATCTACTCGCTGATCCAGACGCCGGACGGCGACGCCGCTGCGGGACGGCTGGTGATCGTCTCGATCATGCTGGCGCTGGGCGCGCTGATCGCGGCAGAATGGTTCGCCCGGCGCGCCACCGCGCGGCTGCACGGGAATTGACCATGCTGCGCGTCGACATCGAAAAGCAGCTCGGCGAATTCTCCCTGCAGGCATCCTTCGCCAGCGAAGGCCGTGCCATCGGCCTGTTCGGCGCCTCGGGCGCCGGCAAGACGTCACTGGTCAACATGATCGCAGGGCTGCTGCGGCCCGACCGCGGAACCATCGTGATCGACGGCGAAACCGTCGAGGACACCGCCGCCGGCATTCATGTGCCGACCTATCGCCGCCGCATCGGCTATGTGTTCCAAGACGCGCGGCTGTTTCCGCATTTCAGCGTCGCGCAGAATCTCGACTATGGACGGCGGATGAACGGCCTTGCGCCGGATCCCGCGCAACACAAGCGGGTCGTGGACCTGCTCGACATCGGCGCGCTCAGGGATCGCCGTCCCGGAAAGCTCTCCGGCGGCGAACGCCAGCGCGTCGCGCTCGGCCGCGCGCTGCTGTCGAAGCCGCGCCTGCTGTTGCTCGACGAGCCGCTCGGCGCGCTGGACGAGGGCCGCAAGCTCGAGATCCTGCCCTATCTGGTGCGGCTGCGCGACGAGGCCAACGTTCCGATGGTCTATGTCAGCCACGACGTCGCCGAGCTGCGCCAGCTCGCCACCCAGATCGTGATGCTGAAGCAGGGCCGGGTGACGAGTTTCGGCGGGGTGAAGGTGCTGGCGTAGAGCGCATGGCTGCGGCGGATTTCGTGCCCCGGACGCGAGCGGGTCGCTAGACCCCCGCCACCGACGCCCACACATCCGCGAGCTTCCTGCGCAGCGCCTGCGTGCGCGTCAGCTGTGGCGGGGTCTCGTCCTCCTCGGGCAGGCGCAGGCCGACGAGGTTGACACGGCCGCCGGAGATGCTGCGTACCACCAGCACGATCTCGTCCAGCGGCAGCTCGGCGCCCTCTTTCGGGGCGTGGTCGAGATGGACGTCGAAATAATCGGCCAGGGTCAGCTTGCTCGTTTCCTCGCTCACCGCCACGCCGTAGATCGCGGTGAGCTCGGCCAGCGTGTGCTCTCCGGAGACCACGAAGTCGCCGAGCAGATGCGGATCGGGCGCAGAGCTCGGCTGCATGTCGACGAAGAAGCGGTCGAGCGCCTCGGCCTTCTCAGGCGGCGCCAGCAGGTAGATGTAGTCGCCGGGCGCGACAGGATCGGCCTCCGTCGGCGTCAGGATGTGCTCGTTGCGGATGACCAGCGTCGGCTTGGACCAGGACGGGATCAGGCCGCGGCGGAAATACAGGCTCTTGGGCCGCACCGGATAGCCGACCAGCTGCTGCTCGAGCTGGCCGGGCAGATCCAATTCGACGCGGCGCGGGCCACGCTCGGCGCGCGGCAGCGCCACGTGCAGCTTGCGCGCGGCGAAGGCCAGGGTCCAGCCCTGCAGAAGCAACGAGATGATGACGACGACGAAGGCGACGTCGAAATAGAGATAGGCCTTGGACAGGCCGACCAGCATCGGGATCGAGGCGAGGAAGATCGCGACCGCGCCGCGCAGGCCGGTCCAGGCGATGAAGATTCGCTCGCGCCAGTTGAAGCGGAATGGCCAAAGGCACACGAACACCGCGATCGGCCGCGCCACCAGCATCAGGACGAACGCGACGGCGACGGCCGGCACGATGCTGTCACCCAACCGGCTCGGCGAGACCAGAAGGCCGAGCAGAACGAACATCACGATCTGTGCCAGCCAGGTCGCCGCGTCGAGGAACGTCACCACCGAATTATGCGCACGCGTCGGCCGGTTGCCGATGATGATGCCGGCGAGATAGACCGAGAGGAAGCCGGAGGCGTGCATGATCTGCGAGCCACCGAAGATCACGAGGGCAGCTGTGGCCACGAACGGGGCATGCAGGCCCTGCGGCAGCGCCACCTTGTTGAGGGCGACCACGACCAGGCGCCCGCCGATGACACCGACGATGGCGCCCAGAACCGCCTCCTGAATGAACTCCACCAGCACATGGCCGGGCGAGCTCGAGCCGATCGAGATGTATTCCACCAGCATGAGCGTCAGGAAGATCGCGAACGGGTCGTTGGTGCCGGATTCGGCCTCCAGCGTCGCGCCGACGCGCGGGCGCAGGCGCAGGCCCTGGGTGTGCACCAGCAGGAACACCGCGGCCGCATCGGTCGAGGCCACCACGGCGCCGACCAGCAGCGATTCCGACCAGTTGAGATCGAGCGCGTATTTCGCGAACGGCGCAGTGACGAGGGCGGTCAGCAGCACGCCGACGGTCGCGAGCATCACGGACGGGGCGAGCACAGTACGGATGCTGGCAAAGCGCGTCCGCAGGCCGCCGTCGAACAAAATCAGGGCGAGCGCGACGGAGCCGACCAGATAGGTGGTGCGGACGTCGTCGAACTGGAGCTGGCCAGGGCCGGAATCGCCGGCGAGCATGCCGATCGCAAGAAAGACGAGCAGCAAGGGCGCGCCGAAGCGCAACGCGAGCAGGCTCGAGAGGATGCCGGCCATGACGAGGACGGCGCCGAGCAGTATGGCGATGCTGACGGAGTCGAGGGAAGCCATCCACCTTCCAGGTAAAAATCGCTGGGATTGCATCCTTATCGTCGGCGGACTCGTGCGCCAACCCATTTTCCGTGGTTCGCTGCGATCTGCCCTCGTTTTGAGGCCTTAACGCGCTTCACTTCACGGTGTATCGGTGGCCCGGCCGCGCCCGTTGTGGGATTGTCCGGCGCCCTCGAATCAATTCTTCCTCCGCCCGCCGACGAGACCGATGGACATGGACCTCAAAGACTTCATGGAGTTCGTGCAGACCACCGCACGCAGCGTCGGAGCGGAGATCTCCTCTCCGTGGTTCTACCTGCAATTCGGTCTCATCCTGGCCGCGGCCGGCATCGCCTATGCCGCGGAGGCCGCGATCCGCAGCCGTGTCGACATGACGTCACTGGCGATGCGCTTGCCGCTGCCGCTCCGGCACTTCATCCGGGTGATGGTCGCCAGCGCCTCGACGGCGGTGTTCACGCTACTCGTGATCGTCTCGCGCGTGGTGATGTATCACGCGACCTGGCCGAGCCGCTCCTATCTGCTGATGGTCGCCGCCAAGCTCGGCTTCGCCTGGCTGGCGATCCGGCTCGTGACCTCGGTGCTGCGCAACGCCTTCATCGTCAAGCTGGTGTCGATCACGGCCTGGTTCATCGCTGCGCTCTCCATCGTCGGCCAGCTCGACGCGACGGTCGACCTGTTGGATTCCTTCGCGATCGTGCTCGGCGGCCTCAGGCTGACCCCGCTGCTGGCGCTCAAGGCCGGCGCGCTGCTGCTGATCGCACTCTGGCTCACCAACATCGCCAGCAATTTCGCCGAGAGCCGCATCAATTCGACCACCGACCTCACGCCGTCGGTGCAGGTGCTGCTGGTCAAGATCATCCGCATCGGGCTGCTCACGGTTGCGGTCGTGATCGCGCTCGGCGCCGTCGGGATCGACCTGTCCGCACTCGCGGTATTCTCCGGCGCGGTCGGCGTCGGCATCGGTATCGGCCTGCAGAAGATCGTCGCCAATTTCATCTCGGGCATCATCCTGCTCGCCGACAAATCGGTGAAACCCGGCGACCTCGTCACGATCGGAGACAACACCGGCCGGATCAGCGCGATGAAGACGCGTTATATTTCCGTCGCTGCCGGCGACGGGCGCGAATTCCTGGTCCCGAACGAGGATCTGGTGACGCAGAAGGTCGTGAACTGGACCTATACCGACAAGAACACGCTGGTGAAGATCGCCTTCGGCACCAATTACGATGCCGATCCCCGCCTGGTCTGCACGCTCGCTGCCGAGACCGCCGCCGCCCATCCCCGCGCCCAGAAGGGCAAGCCGCCGACCTGCATCCTGACGGAGTTCGCGGAAGCCGGGATGAAGTTCTCGCTGACCTTCTGGATCGCCGACCCCGACGGCATGGACAAGGTCAAGAGCGACGTGATGCTGGAGCTCTGGGACGCCTTCAAGCGCGAGGGCATCCGGGTTCCCTATCCCGTCCGCGAAATCCGCATCCGAGGCGGCGCCCTGCCGGTGGAAACCACCGTAGAAGTCCCGAATTAGGACGCTTTCGGGCCAGGGGCGGTCGGCTCGGCTTGCATGAAGGCCGCCAATCATTAAATTGGGGCCTGAAATCAAGCCTTCCCACCGACATCGAGGACGACCGCATCCGCATGAGCTACGTCGAAGCCACCGAGACCTCCCTGCGCAAGACCGGACAGATCAAGCTGCATGGGCCGAGCGCCTTTGCGGGCATGCGCAAGGCGGGTGCGCTGGTGGCGAAATGCCTCGACGAGCTCACCGACATCGTCGGGCCGGGCGTGCCGACCTCCAGAATCGACGAATTCGTCCGCGACTTCGCCTTCAGCCACGGCGCCTATCCGGCGACTCTGATGTATCGCGGCTACCGCTACTCGACCTGCACCTCGCTCAACCACGTGGTCTGCCACGGCATGCCCGGCGACCGGCCGCTGAAGGAAGGCGACATCGTCAACATCGACGTCACCTTCATCGTCGACGGCTGGTATGGCGATTCCAGCCGGATGTATGCGATCGGCCCGATTGCGCGCAAGGCCGAGCGCCTGATCGAGGTCACTTATGAAGCGATGATGCGCGGCATCGCCGCGGTGAAGCCCGGCGCCACCACCGGCGACATCGGCCATGCCATCCAGAGCTTCGTCGAGCCGCAGGGCATGAGCGTGGTGCGCGATTTCTGCGGCCACGGTTTGGGGCGCATGTTCCACGACGAGCCGAACATCATCCATGTCGGCCGGCCCGGCGAGGGCGTCCAGCTCAAGCCCGGCATGTTCTTCACCATCGAGCCGATGATCAATCTCGGCAAGCCGCATGTGAAGATTCTCTCCGACGGCTGGACCGCGGTCACCCGCGACCGCTCGCTGTCGGCGCAGTTCGAGCATTCGGTCGGCGTGACGGCGACGGGCGTCGAGATTTTCACGCTGTCGGAACGGCACGGCGAAAAGCAGATCGCTGCAGCGTAAGCACAACCCTTGTTGCAAATCGCTCTCAAGACAACGGCCTGCCTGCGTCATCTTGCCGTTCCCCGCGTGACAATCGCCAGGGAATAGGCGAGGCATCCCGGTGTCGAACCTTCGCGGGCTTCAACAGCCTTCCGAGGATTCACCTCAAAGGGAGCACCACTATGTTCGAGGTTTCACGTCGCGATCTGGTCCTCGGGAGCACGGGGGCAGCGCTGGTCTTCGGCCTCAAGGGGCCCGTGTCCTTCATCGATGCCGCCTCTGCGCAGCGCGCCGGCGAGAGCCTCTCGTACAAGGTCGGTGACATCGAGGTCTTCAGCCTGCACGAGGGCTCGATCGAGCGGACGGTTACCGAGGGCATCGTCAAGAATGCCGGGCTCGACGACGTCAAGAAGGCGCTGACCGCAGCCGGCATCGGACCCGACAAGATCGACAACCCCTTCACGGTCACTGCGATCCGGACCGGCGGCAAGGTCGTTCTGTTCGACACCGGCTTCGGCGGCAACGGTCCCGCCAGCGTCGGCAAGCTCGCCAGCAACATGAAGGCGGCCGGTCTCGATCCGGCGACGGTGTCGACGGTGGTGATCTCGCATTTCCATCCCGATCACATTTCGGGCCTGTGGGTGAAGGAAACCAACGAGCAGGTGTTTCCGAACGCGGAAATCATGATGCCCGAAGTGGAGTACAAGTTCTGGACCGATGCGGCCCTGGTTGAAAAGGTGCCCGAAGCCAACCGCCCCCACGTCAAGCGGATTCAGGCGACCTTCCCGACGTGGAAGAACATCAAGCAGTATGGCGACGGCGCCGATCTCGTGCCCGGCGTCAAGGCCATCGCCACGCCGGGTCACACGATCGGCCACATGTCCTTCCTGGTGGCCTCCGGCGGGCAGCAGCTCTTCATCCAGAGCGACGTCACCGGCATCCACCAGCTGTTCGTCAGGAATCCCGGCTGGTTCTCCGGCTTCGACAGCGACGGACCGAAGGCGGAAGCCACGCGGCGCGCCTTCTTCGACCGTGTGATCGCGGAAAAGGGCATGATCGCCGGCTATCATTTCGGCTTCCCGAACGTCGGCACGCTGGCCAAGGACGGCAACGGCTACGCCTTCGCCGCCGTCAAGGCCTGATCGCGCCCAACGCCGTGATACGAAGGCGCCGTGTTCGCGCGGCGCTTTTTCTTTAGCTCTGCCGGGTCGTCGCCCGACACTTCAGAGTTGCAAAAACCGCCGGGCGCGGCATGCTTGTGCCGATGCCCCGCAAGACCGACCAGCCAGACAATCCAGCCGCCGACACGCCGCACTATCACGGCCATCGCGAGCGGCTGCGCGAGCGCTTCTACAGCGCGGGCGCGGATGCGCTGAGCGACTACGAGCTGCTCGAGATGGCACTGTTTCCGGCGCTGCCGCGGCGAGACACCAAGCCGCTGGCGAAGACGCTGATCAAGATTTTCGGCTCCTTCGCCGAAGTGGTGCATGCGCCGGTGGCGCGCCTGCGCGAGGTCGACGGTGTCGGAGAGGCTGCGATCAACCAGCTCAAGCTGATCGCAGCTTGCGCGCATCGCGTCGCCAAGGGCGGGGTCAACAGCCGCAACGCGCTATCGTCCTGGAACGAGGTGATCGACTATTGCCGTACCAGCATGGCGTTTGCCGAGAAGGAGCAATTCCGCCTGCTGTTCCTGGACAAGCGCAACCAGCTGATCGCCGACGAGGTGCAGCAGACCGGCACGGTCGACCACACCCCGGTCTATCCGCGCGAGGTGATCAAGCGCGCGCTGGAATTGTCGGCGACCGCGCTGATCCTCGTCCATAATCACCCCTCCGGCGATCCCTCGCCCTCGCAGGCCGACATCCAGATGACCAAGGCGATCATCGATATTGCCAAGCCGCTGGGGATCGCCGTTCACGACCATATCATCGTCGGCAAGAACGGGCATGCGAGTCTGCGCGGGATGCGGTTGATATAGGCGCGAGATAAACGCCCGTCATGGGATACACCGGACACGTTTGAGAATCAGGACATGCCACGCCTCCCTGATTTTGACCGTGTTGTCGTCCCGGAGGCGAAGATCGTGAGGTATTTGTTAAACGCAAACCACCCCGGCGGCCGCGCAAAGGCTCGTTTCCTCGAAGGGTTCGGTTTCAGTGTCCAGAACTGGCCTCTCTTGCGCGATGCCATCGTCGCGCACGCCAGGGCAAACGACATCACCAAGTCACATCGATCGCTGTTTGGAACTAAATACGAGATCGACGGCCCGTTGGAGACCCCGCAGGGTCGTACTCCGATCGTCCGTGTGGTATGGTTCGTGGAGCCTCAGGAAAACGTCCCACGCTTGGTGACCTTGGTCCCGAGGAGGATTTAGTATCAATGATCAATGAATTGGACCTTGTCGTATTGAAGCGAGATGTGCCTTCGGAACGGCTAACCGCCGGTGACGTGGGCACCGTCGTGCTGGTGCATCAAGAAGGCGAAGCCTTCGAGGTGGAGTTTACGACGCTGTCGGGGGATACGGTTGCCGTTGTCACTCTCGACGCGTCCGACGTGCGACCGGTCGAGGCGCGCGAGATCGTCCACGCGCGCGCAGTCAACTGATGCAACTTGACGCCAACGTGTATCCGATCGATCCGCAACAATATCGCTGAACGACTGCCGGTTCCCTCTCGGATCGAGCCCGCGCATGTCCGCTAACAGCCCCCTACCGCTCCGGTTGCCGGGACGGTACCGGACCCCTCACCTACTGCCGCAGCATGATCAACGGATCGGCGGTGTCGGGGACGCGGCGCCATTGGGCGTGGTCGTCGGCCTCGAACTGCCAGGCTTCGCCTGATTTCGACATCAGGATGATCTGGCCGCGCTCGAGGCGCCATTGCGTCGGGTTGAACTGCGCGACGGCCGCGTCGCATCGCGGCTTGAGGAAGACTTGGAAATTGTCAGCGTCGGCCTCGGTGTTGGTCAGCGTCAGCCCGCACACCGGCTGGCCGTTGCCCCGCACCATCGACCAGTCGCCGATCATCTGGTCCATCGACTTCGCCATCGAGCGGGCGGCGGCGAGGTCCTGCAGGATGTAGACCCCCTCGCCCTGGCGCAGGCCCTCGAAGATACCGGTCTCGACCTCGGTGAAGTCGATCACGGCTTCACCGGCCGCATCCTGCAGGCGGACGATGTCGAGGCCCCTGACATTCCAGGCCACGATGTCCCTGGTGAAGGGCAGCGCGGTCTTGCAGGCCGGCTCCAGCTCCAGCTTAAAACCCTGGCCAGCGGCGTCCGCCTTCAGCGTGACGACGCAGGTCTTGCTGCGCTCGGTGGTCGACAGCTCCCATTGTCCGGGCATTTGCTTCTTCAGGCTCGTCGCATCCTGCGCGTGCGCGGCGCCGATTGCGGCCAAAGAGGCCGCGACGGCGAATGCGAAGGCCCGAAGGGCGGTCATCAGCGTCCCTTGACCGGCGTTTCCGCGACCGGGGTCAGCGGCGCCTTGCCGGCGAACCATGCCTTGAGATTATCGACCACGAGCTGGTCCATGGCGTTGCGCGTCACCACCGAGGCCGAGCCGATATGCGGCAGCAGCACGACGTTCTGCATGGTCTTGAGCTCGTCAGGCACGTTCGGCTCGGCCGCGAACACGTCGAGACCGGCGGCGAGAATGGTGCCCGACTTCAGCGCCTGGACCAGCGCGGGCTCATCCACCACCGAGCCGCGCGCGACGTTGACGAGAACTCCGCGCGGACCGAGCGCCTTCAGCACCTCTTCATTGATCATCTTGTTCGTAGCGGCGCCGCCGGGCACGATCACCATCAGCGTGTCCACCGCCTTCGCCATCTCGATCAGATCGGGATAGTGCTTGTAGGAGACGTCCTTGGACGGATTGCGCGAGTGATAGACGACAGGCACCAGCGAGGCATCGAGCCGGCGCGCGATGGCCTGGCCGATCCGGCCCATGCCGACGATGCCGACCTTGCGGTCGCGCAGCGAGCCGACGCTGAGTGGATAGTTCTGGGTCTGCCACAGCCCGGAGCGGACGTAGCGGTCGGCCTTGATGAATTCGCGCAAGGTGGCGATCAAGAGGCCCATGGCGACGTCGGCGACCTCCTCGGTCAGCACGTCCGGCGTGTTGGTGACGACGATGCCGTGCTCGGCCGCGTATTTGGCATCGATGTGGTCGTAGCCGACGCCGAAGCTCGCCACCATCTCGATCTTGGGCAGCTGCGACAGCGAATCCTTGTCCGCACGGACCGTGTGATAGGTCACCGCGACGCCGCGGATCTTGTCGCGGATGGCCGGCGTCAGCCGTTCGAGATCGCCGCGCGTCTCGGCCTTGTGCACGACGAAATGATCGGAAAACCCGTTCTCGAGGATCGGCCTCACCGGCCCATAGATCAGGAGGTCGATCTTCTCGGACGAAATCGAACCGGCAGCCATCAATTGTCCTTTCCAAGCGCGCTTTCGTGCCAGCGCCGTAAAACGAGGTGGGAAACTAGCGCCAGCACCCCATAGATGACAATCCCGGCCAGCGACAACAACAGCAGCGCCGCGAACATGCGGGGTATGTTCAAGCGGTAGCCTGATTCCGCGATTCTGTAGGCGAGCCCGGAGCCGGCGCCGGCTGTTCCCGCCGCGATCTCGGCCACGACGGCACCGATCAGCGACAGCCCACCGGCAATGCGCAGGCCGCCGAGGATGTAGGGCAACGCCGCGGGCAGCTTGAGAAAGCGCAGCGTCTGTTGCGGCGAAGCGCCATAGAGCTGGAACAGGCCGGCGAGATTGCGATCGACCGAATTGAGCCCGAGCGTGGTGTTCGACAGCACCGGGAAGAAGGCAACGATGAAGGCGCAGACCACGACCGCGGTCTGCTGCTCCAGATAGATCAGAAGCAGCGGCGCGATCGCGATGACCGGCGTCACCTGAAGCACGACCGCATAGGGGAACAGCGAATATTCCACCCATTTCGACTGGTTGAACAACAGCGCCAACGCGATGCCGCCGATGCTGGCAGCGGCAAAGCCTTCGAGCGTTGTGAGAAGCGTGGTAGCGAGCGATTGCGACAGCACCGCCCAGTCCTTGATCAGCGTCAGGACGATCACGGACGGCGCCGGCAGCACATAGGGCGGGATGTCCCTGAGGCGAACCAGGAGTTCCCAGGCGATGAGACCGGCCGCGAACACCATGACGGGCAGCACGAAACGCATCGCGCGTTGCGCGCCGGACCGTCTCGTGACCACAGGGGCTTGCGCGTTCATAGCGTCGACTGCCCCGAATAGGACGGCGCCAGCGCGGCCGAGACCCGCCGGCAATAATCGGAATAGTCCGTGGAGGTGCGAAACTCCTCCCCGCGCGGCTCGACCGTCTCGATGCGGATATCGGCCTGGGTGCGGCCGGGCCGCCCCGTCATGACGACGACCCGCTGCGACAGATAGACGGATTCGAACACCGAATGGGTGACGAAGATGACGGTCTTGCGCAAGGACCGCCACAGCGCGAGCAGATCGTTGTTGAGGCGGAAGCGGGTGATCTCGTCGAGCGCGGCGAACGGCTCGTCCATCAAGAGGATATCCGGATCGGTGACGAGCGCGCGGGCCAGCGACACCCGCATCTTCATGCCGCCGGACAGCTCGCGCGGATAGGCATCGGCAAACTCGGCGAGTCCGACCCTTGCGAGCGCCGCGTCGGCGCGGCTGCGCCCTTCGGCCTTTGCGATGCCGCCGAGTTTCAGCGGCAGCCGCACGTTCTCGCGGATATTGACCCAAGGCATCAGCGTCGGCTCCTGGAACACGAAGCCGATGCCGTGCCCCGGCTGCATTTCGGCCTGGTGCCGCGCCACCCGCACCGTGCCCGAAGTCGGCGCGCTGAGCTCTGCGATCAGCCGCAGCACCGTCGACTTGCCGCAGCCGGAAGGTCCCAGCAGCGAAATGAATTCGCCCTTGCGGACAGCGAGGTCGAACGGGCCGAGCGCCATGACGCCGTTGTCGTAAGTTTTCGTCACGCCGCGCAGGCTGACGGCGAGACGCGTCAGGCCGGTGTCGGCGGCGGATGACGTTGAGTGCTCGATCATCGCTGGCTGGGTGTTGCGGGCCTCGGTCGGGCCGCGCTCTTCACCTCTCCCCGACGGGGAGAGGTCGGCGCGTAGCGCCGGGTGAGGGGCCGCGGGTCCGACGAGAGAGCGTAACCCCTCACCCGCATCGCATCTGGCGATGCGATGCGACCTCTCCCTTCGGGAGAGGTGGGCACCAGCCGTACCGACGTGCCAAAGCTCTGCATGCGCTACGGCTTGTTCGGGCGCAGCTCGAGGCCGACGCCCTTGTTGACGAAGCGCAGCGTGTAGGATTTGCGGAAGTCGAGATCCGCCTTGACCACGCCGGCCTTGACCATCTTGTTGAAGAAGGAGCCATAGCGCTCGTCGCTCATGGCGCCGATGCCGTTCTTCAGGCTGTCGCCGGAATCGACGATGCCGTGCTCCTTCATCTTGACGACGGAATAGGCGAGCAAATCGTCGGTCATCTCCGGATTGAGCTTCTTGATGAGCGCGTTGCCGGCGGAATTGTCGCGATAGATGTAATTGTACCAGCCGATCATGGAGGCATCGACGAAGCGCTGGACCAGATCGGGCTTCTTCTCGACAATGTCGCGGCGGGTCTCGATCAGGGTGGAATAGGTGTTGAAGCCGTAATCGGCGAGCAGCAGCACGTTCGGCTTGAAGCCGGCGGCCTTCTCGACCGCGAATGGCTCGGAGGTGACATAACCTTGCATCGCGCTCTTCGGGTTGGCGATGAAGGGCTGCGGATTGAAATTATAGGGGCGCACGTTCTTCTCGCCGAAGCCGTATTCGGACTTCAGCCACTGGAAATAGCTGGTCATGCCCTCCTTGGAGACGAACAGGGTCAGCGGCTTGAGATCCTCGATCTTGGCGACCTTCGCGTCCGGATGGGTCAGCATGACCTGCGGATCCTTCTGGAAGATCGCCGCGATGGTGACGACGGGAACGTTGTTGGCGACCGCATCGAACGACATCAGCGTGTTCGCGGCCATGAAGAAATCGATCTTGCCGGCGATCAGAAGCATGCGGTTGTTCTCGTTGGGACCGCCGGGGACGATGGTGACGTCGAGGCCGTACTTCTTGTAGGTGCCGTCGGCGACCGCCTGGAAGAAGCCGCCATGCTCGGCCTCGGCCACCCAATTGGTGCCGAAGGTGACCTTGTCCAGCGTTTCGGCCTGTGCCGGCGCCAAGGAGGCGGCAACGGCCAATACGCCTGCGATGAGCGCTCGCCGCAGATGAGATGGGGTCATGATGTCACTCCGTGGGATCGTGGCTGGCCCAATCGTGTCTGGTCCGAGTGAAGTCAACGCGATAAAACCGCATGACGTCAGGGGACGCGAGCCGGCCGGGCCCGCGTCCCCTGATACCCCAAATTACGTGACAAATTCGGGCAAGGAAACCTTGATGACGCCGCCCCGCGACTGGACCGACATCGACTGGGCTCATGCGGGCCCGGCGGAGGTGTCGCGCTGGATCGCGGTGCTGCCGCTGGCGGCGACCGAGCAGCATGGCCCGCATCTACCTGTGACGACCGACGTGCTGATCGCGGAGGCCTATCTGGAGCGCGTGCGCAAGCTGTTGCCGGCCTCCGTCCCAGCCAGCTTCCTCCCCGTCGAGCCGATCGGGATTTCCACCGAGCATATCGACTATCCGGGCACGCAGACGCTGCCGACCGACGTTGCGCTGAAACGATGGACGGATATTGGCGAGGACGTCGCGCGGCGCGGCGTGACGAAGCTGGTCATCGTCACCAGCCATGGCGGCAACAGCGCGGCCATGATGCTGGTGGCGCAGAATCTTCGCGCATACCGGAAAATGTTCGTGGTGACGACCTCGTGGTCGCGGCTGTCGGGTGCGGACGGGCTATTCCCGGCCGACGAGGTGCGCCATGGCATTCACGGCGGCGCGGTCGAGACCTCGATCATGCTGGCGCGCCATCCCGACCAGGTGCGCATGGATGCGATCGCGGATTTCGCAGCAAGCAGCCTCGCCATCGAGCAGCAATATCGCTGGATATCGACGCAGCGTCCCGCGCCATTCGCCTGGCAGGCGCAGGATCTCAACCCCAGCGGCGCGGTCGGCAATGCGACCTTGGCCGAACCCGCCAAGGGTGAGCGGCTGCTCGATCAGGGCGCGCGCGCCTTTTGCGAGCTGCTGAGCGAGGTCGATAACTTCGACGTGAACAGGCTCGCCAAAGGCCCCCTCGGCTAGCCAATATCGTCCTGGATTCATTCGGTAAAAGACTTAGCTGCGAATGCGCATCTACCGCATTCGAACCGGACACGAGGAGCCTCCGTCCAATGGGGCACGCGGACCACAACGGACCGCCTCAACCCGGATGGAGTTTCACATGTCGATCAAGACCAAGATTGCCGCCGCAGCGCTCGCCCTCCTCGCCGTCACCGGCACGATGGTGTCCACCACCTCTTCGGCCGAAGCCAAGCAGCCCGCCTGGGTCTGGGGTGTCGGTGCCGGCATCGCCACCGCCGCCGTCGTCGGCTCGGCGATCGCCGCCAGCAACGATCCCTATTACCGCGGCTATCACCGCTGCGGCTGGGTCGCCGAGTACAACGCCTTCGGCCAGTACATCGGCCGCGTTCGCACCTGCTACTGATCCCGCGTAGCTGAGGCCGATCTCTCGTGGATCCCGCGTCCGGCACGGGCGCCTCATCCACCCCGTGTCGTGCCCCCGACCCCGCCCGGCGTCCCCCCGGGCGGGGTCATTCATTTCTGGGAGAGGGCGTTGTTGCACCACCGTCACAAAGCAATGCGAAGCATCAGCTGCAGAAGAGGCCGGTCGCCCGAGATTGCGAATCAATCGCAATAAGGGTTGCAATGCAGGAGCTTGGGATTTAAGCCACGCGGATCGAAGACCCTCTCGCCCGATGGCATGAAGGGCCGAGACCTTATGACGGGACGCCGCGAATCGGCAGGCATATCGCGGCGGGTGGGTAGATGCGCGTGGGGACGTGCGCTTTGGCGTTGAGAGATCACCGACACCGCTACTTGCGAACGACCGCGGTTATCGCCGCAGGCGTGCTGACTGTGCCCTGTTCAAGCTTGGCCGCCGATCTGCCGCTGAAGGCGCGCGCCGCGAAAACTGTCTATGACTGGACCGGCTTTTATGTGGGCGGTCATTTCGGCTATGGCGACGCCGGCTTCGGACCGGGCACCAACCCGCTGGCCTTGCAGGGCTCGGGCCTGCCGCACAGCGCCACCGGCCTGACCGGCGGCTACCAGCTCGGCTACAACCGCCAGCTTGCGAACGGTTTTGTTCTCGGCATCGAAGCGGATTCCATGTTCACCGCTCCGCTCGATTTTCCCGCGCACGAGCGCGCACCGGCTCCATTCAATACCACGCTCGACTATGTCGGCACCGTGCGCGGCCGTTTGGGTTATGCCTTCGATCGCTTCATGCCGTTCGTTACCGGTGGCTTCGCTTGGGGTCACACGCATATCAACGTCAACGACGCCGATGGCGTCACCGAGCGTTCTCCGGTCGGCCAATACCAGACCGGATGGACGGCGGGACTTGGCCTTGAATTCGCCGTCAGCGGCAATTGGAGCGCGAAGGCAGAATACGACTATGTCGCCCTGTCGCGCCGGACCTACGATCTCGGCAATTTCGGAATGGCCAACGTGGACGTCGATCCGCGCATTCATCTGTTCAAGCTCGGCCTCAACTATAACTTCGGCGACACGCCCTGGATGGCGCCGGTCACAGGCAAGACGAAACTGCCGGAGTCCGGCGACTGGAACGTCCACGCCCAAACCACCGTGCTACCGCAGGGCTACGGGCCGATCCGCTCGCCTTATGCAAGCCCGCTGAGCCTTCCCGGCAGCGGCCAGTTTCAGGCGACCTGGACGACGACGGCCTTCCTCGGGGCGCGGCTGTGGGATGGCGGCGAGTTCTATTTCAATCCGGAACTGGCGCAGGGCTTCGGCATCAACGGCACGCTCGGTCTCGCCGGCTTCTCGAACGGCGAGGCGCAGAAAGCCGGCGCGCCATTCCCGAAGATCCGTGCACAGCGTTACTATTTGAGGCAGACCTTCGGCCTCGGCGGCGAGCAGGAGGAAGTGCCCGACGCCCCGAACCAGCTCGCGGGCAAGCGTGACGTCGATCGAGTCACGCTGATCGTCGGTCGCTTCGCCGTCGGCGACTTCTTCGACGGCAATGCCTACGCCAAGGACCCGCGCGCCGACTTCATGAACTGGGCGATGTGGTCGTCGGCCGCCTACGATTTCCCCGCCGACCTGCCGGGCTACACCCGCGGCGCCGTGGTCGAGCTCAACCGCAAGGACTGGGCTGTGCGCGCCGGGCTGTTCCAGGTCCCCGATGCGCCCAACAGCGACGTGCTGGTCTTCAAGACCGGCGGCGCCGTGGTCGAGTTCGAAGAGCGCCATTCAATCTTCGACCAACCCGGCAAGCTGCGGGTCGGTACGTTCTACAATAGCGGCAATACTGCCAATTACCGCCAGGTGGTCGCGATCGCCGCTGCCAACCCTGCGCTCGACATCAACGACATCACCATCGCCAACCAGCGCGACCGTTCGAAGTACGGCTTTTACGTCAACCTCGAGCAGCAGATCGTCAAGGACGTCGGGCTGTTCGCGCGCGCAAGCTGGAATGACGGCCAGAACCAGATCCTGTCCTTCACCGACATCGACCGCAGCGTATCGGGCGGCCTGTCGATCAAGGGCAGCCATTGGGGGCGACCTGACGACACGATCGGCATCGGCGGCGCCGTGAACGGGCTTTCCGACGCGCATCGCGACTTTCTTGCCGCCGGCGGCACCGGGCTGCTGATCGGCGACGGGCGGCTCAACTACAGTCCGGAACGCATCCTCGAAGCCTACTATGCCTGGAAGCTCAATTACTGGACCACGATGACGTTCGATTACCAGTTCATCACGAACCCGGCCTATAACGCCGACCGTGGGCCGGTCTCGATCTTCTCGGGCCGCCTGCACGCCGAGTTCTGAAGACGGCGTGTCCGCCGCCCGCTACGCCGCGCGGATCGCGTTCAGGAATTTTCCGACCTCGACCTTGAGGCGGCTGCTCTCGCCGGACAGCGACCGCGCCGAAGCGAGCACATTGGAAGAGGCCGATCCGGTCTGGCTCGCGCCGCGTTGCACGTCGACGATGCTGGCGGAGACTTGCTGGGTGCCGCGCGCCGCCTGCTGCACGTTGCGGGAAATTTCGCGCGTTGCCGCGCCCTGCTCCTCGACCGCCGCGGCGATCGCGGAGGCAATCTCGGACATGCGGGAGATGGTGTCGCTGATCGACTTGATGGCGCCGACGGAATCCTCGGTGGCGGCCTGGATGCCGGAGATCTGCTGGCTGATCTCGCCGGTAGCCTTGGCGGTCTGCTCGGCCAGCGCCTTGACCTCGGAGGCGACGACGGCGAAGCCCCGTCCGGCCTCGCCGGCGCGCGCCGCCTCGATGGTGGCGTTGAGCGCCAGAAGATTGGTCTGGCCCGCGATCTGGCTGATGAGCTCGACGACGTCGCCGATCCGGCCTGCGGCCCTGGCGAGCTCGCCGACATGATCGTTGGTCCGCACCGCCTGCTGTACGGCCTCGCCGGCGATGCGCGCGGAATCCTGGACCTGGCGGCCGATCTCGTCGACCGACGAGGCCATTTCCTCGGCCGCGGCGGCGACGGTCTGCACGTTGGTGGAGGCCTGCTCGGAAGCGGCCGCGACGGTCGCGGTGACCTTCTCGGACTGGTCGGCCGTGCTCGTCAGCGTTCCCGCCGACGCTTCCAGCTCGGAGGACGCCGTCGAGACGGTGTTGACGACGTCGCCGATCAGGGCCTCGAATTCGCGCGCGATCTGGTCCATGCGCTGGCTGCGCTTGAGCTTCGCGTCCGCTTCGGCCGCCGCGGCCTCGTCGGCAGCTTTCTTGGCGAGCAGCGAATCCTTGAAGTGCTGGAGGGAGCCCGCGACCTGGCCGATCTCGTCGTTGCGGCCCGTTGCCGGGATCTCGACCTCGTGCCGTCCGGCGGCGAGAACCCCGATCACGTCCGCGAGCTTCGCAAGCGGAGTCACGACGCGCCTGCGCAACATGATGGTCACGCCAGCGAGAGTCCCGAGCAGCGCCGTCACGACGACGCCGGCGAGCGCGAGCATCGCCAGCGCGCCGTCGCGCGCGGCGGAGGCGCGGTCGGCTGCTTCCGCCAACGCGGCGTCGCGCACGCCGTAGAACATCTGAATCGCCGGCACGATGACCTTCGCGAGGTCGTCCGCCGTAGCGCCGTACTTGCCGTCGCTCCGGGCTGCAGGAAGCTCCTTGTCCACGGCAACCGCTGCTTGCCCGAAATATGATTCCGTTGCCGCCTTCAGCGCGGCGGCGATGCGGGTGGGATTTCCAAGCTGGTCGACGCCGGCCTCGATGCGCTCTCGATCGGCCTCGACGCGTCCCTGCATGCGGTCCATCAGCGTCAGTTCAGCTGCGGTGAGTGGGCGGCGCGCGGAGAGCGCAGGCGACAGCGTGGCCGCACGGCTGCCGGCCGACACGCGCAGATCCTGCGCCGTCCGCGCCAGGTTGAGCAGCGCCGCAAGCGAGGAGTCGGCGTTGATCACCTTCGCCTCGAGCCGGTTCATGACGGGTTCGAGATTGGCGAGGACCTCGGCAACACCGGGCAGGAAGCCCTTCGTCGCCGCGCTGTCGCGCGTCGCGAGGGGAACGCTCATCGCACGATCGGCCGCAGCGGTGATGTCTTTCAGCCGCCGCACAGCACGGTTGAGATTTTCAGCAATTGCGCTGCCGTCATCCAGCACCACCACCGCGCGCCTTGCGGCCTCGAAGCCTGCCTCGGCCGCTTTCGTAGCCTTGGTGGCAACGTCGAGTTGCGCCTGGGTCGCGGCGCCTTCCTGGAAGATCGGTCCGATATAGGGAGCGCGAAGGCTGGCGACGTGCTGGCTTGCCATCAGCGTCGCGCCGAAGGCATCGACCGTCTTGATCGCATCTGAGCGGTTCGCGAAAATGCGCGCCTGCGGTATCAGCACCTCGGCGCCGAGGATGACCGCAAACACCGTCACCGTCAGCATCGACAGCGCGAAAAGCTTCCCGATCCGCATGCTCAATCCCCTGGAATAAATTTCCGCAATGTCGAAACCTAGCCTGCGGCCACTAAGGGCTCGTTAAGCAACCTCCGTAGTTCCGCGGAGTGTCAGGTCGTCGCGGGGGCCGGGAAACCATGCAACGCGTGGATTGAGGCGAAGAAATCGGCAGCGGTCCCTTATGCAATACCTATATCCATGGCTTGCCGTGCGAACGGCCACACTGGCATACCTCCGGAACCTCAATGCTCTCACTCGAACTCGCTATCGTCGTCGTGCTGATCGTCATCAACGGCCTGCTCTCCATGTCCGAGCTCGCCGTGGTCTCGTCGCGTCCGGCGAGGCTGTCGCTGCTCGCGGCCAAGGGGGTGCGCGGCGCGGAGCGGGCGCTAACGCTGGCGGCCGACCCCGGCAAGTTCCTCTCGACGGTGCAGATCGGTATCACGCTCGTCGGCGTGCTCTCCGGAGCGTTCTCGGGCGCGACGCTGGGGCAGCGGCTGACGCAATGGCTGCTCGAGCTTGGCCTCTCTCCAGGGCTTGCCGACATCGTCGGCGTCGGCATCGTGGTCACGCTCATCACCTATGCCACCTTGATCGTCGGCGAGCTGGTGCCGAAACAGGTCGCGCTGCGCGACCCTGAAAGCATCGCGGTGCGGGTCGCCCCCGCGATGCACGTGCTCGCGAAGGTATCGCTGCCGCTGGTGTTTCTGCTCGACCTCTCCGGCAAGCTGATCCTCACGCTGCTCGGCCGCGGCGGCAAAGCCGACGAGAAGGTCTCGGAAGACGAGATTCATCACCTCGTCAGCGAGGCCGAGAATGCGGGCGTCCTCGAGCCCGGCGAGAAGGAGATGATCGCCGGCGTGATGCGGCTCGGCGACCGGCCCGTCGGCGCGGTCATGACGCCGCGCACGGAGGTCGACGAGATTGATTTGAACGATGATGCGGAGGTCATCCGCGACGTCATCGCGAACAGCCCGCATTCGCGCTTTCCCGTTTCCGACGGCGATCGCGACAAGCCGATCGGCGTGCTCCAGGCCAAGGACCTGCTAGTCGCCTATATGAACGAGCGCGAACCCGATCTACGCGCGCTGGTGCGCGAAGCACCCGGCATCCCCGCATCGGCAGATGCGCGCGACGTGCTGACCATCCTGAAAGCGGCGCCCGTCCACGTCGGTCTCGTCTACGACGAATACGGCGCTTTCGAAGGCATGGTGACGGCGGCCGACATCCTCGAATCCATCGTCGGAGCCTTCCATTCGGAGGCGGGACCGCCCGAGCCGGCCTTCATCAAACGCGACGACGGTTCGCTGCTGATCTCCGGCTGGATGCCGGCCGACGAGTTCGGCGATCTGCTCGGCATCGAGCTGCCGCCGCATCGCTACAACACCGTGGCAGGCCTGGTGCTGCAACAATTCAGCATGCTGCCCAATGTCGGCGACGCCTTCGATTTCGCCGGTTGGCACATCGAGGTGATCGACCTCGACGGGCGGAGGATCGACAAGATTTTGGCGAGCCGGTTGAGCGAGGTCGAGACGGGGTGAATTGAGCGATAGCGCAAGCCTTCAGTCTCACCTGTCGTCCCGGACAAGCGCGCCAAAAGCGCGCGCCGATCCGGGACCCATAACCAAAGGGAGGAGTTTGGCGACTCGGAGTCGCCAGCTCGCGTCGCACGTCTCCCTGGGGTTATGGGTCCCGGGCTCGCGACTTCGTCGCGCCCCGGGATGACAGCGGAGTTTGAGGCGAAAGTGCGCGATGAACTCCTAACTCTACCCGAACCTCACCCCGATGCGCTTTTCTTTGCGCCAGACCACGGTGCAGGACAGGTGCGTCCCGTCGGCCTGGACGAACAAGGTGAAATGCTCGGGGATGCCGATGGGGCTGGAGACGTCGAGTGCGGCGCCATGATCGGAAAGATTGCGAACGGTGCAGTCGATAACGCCGCCGCCGAACGCGATGGTTCCGGCCTTCAGCACGCGGTGCCTCGCCTTGCTGCGTCGCTCATCCATGGGCGCAATTTACACCCTAAGCTGAAACAGACGTTAAGTGCCGGCCGCAATCGCGACGAATTTCTGCGACCGGAATCCTACGGCGCGGGTGCGAACGTCTCCGCGCGCGCCATCTTCCAGGCGTCGCGAAAGCGCGGGTCTTCAGTGCCTTCGAGCAGCTCGCCCGGGCGCAGCTCCCGATAGAGCTGCGCGAAGGACTTCACCTGGGTCGTCGACGTTCGTTGGCTGAAATGGATCGGTCGCAGCTGCTGCGGATGCTCGAGGCCGGCGGCAGCGATCAGTTCGGTGAGCGAGTGCAGCGTCGCGTGGTGATAATTGGCCACGCGGTCGATCTTGAGCGGCACGTAGAGCGCACGCGCACGCGTCGGGTCCTGCGTCGCAACGCCGGTCGGGCAGCGGTCGGTGTGACAGCTCAGCGACTGGATGCAGCCGAGCGAGAACATGAAGCCGCGCGCGGAGTTGCAATAGTCGGCGCCGATCGCCATCGCGCGCGCCATGTCGAAGGCAGTCGCGATCTTGCCGGACGCGCCGATCTTGATGCGGTCGCGCGCATTAATGCCGATGAGTGCGTTGTGGACGAAATTGACGCCCTCGCGCATCGGCATGCCCAAATGATCCATGAACTCCAGCGGCGCAGCACCGGTGCCGCCCTCATTGCCGTCGACGACGATGAAGTCGGGATAAATGCCGGTCTGAAGCATCGCTTTGCAGATCGCCAGGAATTCCCAGGGATGCCCGATACAGAGCTTGAATCCGGCCGGCTTGCCGCCGGACAGGCGCCGCATCTCGGCGATGAACTGCATCATGCCAACCGGCGTCGAGAACGCGCGGTGCGAGGCTGGCGAGATACAATCCTCGCCCATGGCGACGCCACGAATCTTGGCAATCTCCTCCGAGACCTTGGCCGCCGGCAGCACGCCGCCATGGCCGGGCTTTGCGCCCTGGCTGATCTTGAGCTCGACCATCTTGATCTGGTCGTCGCCGGCGACGCGCGCAAACGCTTCGGGATCGAAGCTGCCGTCGAGATGGCGACAGCCGAAATAGCCCGAGCCGATCTCCCAGATGATGTCGCCGCCCATCTCGCGGTGATAGGGGCTGACGCCGCCCTCGCCGGTGTCGTGCGCGAAGCCGCCCTTCCTGGCGCCGGCGTTCAATGCCCGCACCGCGTTCGGGCTGAGCGCGCCGAAACTCATCGCCGAAATGTTGAACACCGAGGCCGAATAGGGTCTTGCGCAATCCGGTCCACCGATGACGACACGAAATCTCTCCGTGGCATGTGCCTTCGGCGAGACCGAATGGTGCATCCACTCGTAACCCTCGCGGTAGACGTCCTCCTGGGTGCCGAACGGACGCTTGTCCAGCTCCATCTTGGCGCGCTGATAGACCACCGCGCGGGTATCACGCGAGAACGGCATGCCGTCCTTCTCGCTCTCGAAGAAGTATTGCCGCATCTCGGGGCGGATCTCTTCGAGCAGGAATCGGATATGCGCCGAGATCGGATAGTTGCGCAGCACCGCGTGACTCTTCTGCAGGAGATCGCGGACACCAAGCAGCGTCAGCGCGCCGAAGATGAGGATCGGAATCAGCAGGATGTCGAAGATCTTGCCGTCGGCGATGCCGATGCCGATCAGGAGCGCGGTCACGACCGCGCAGATCGTCAGCACGACGAAGCGCGGCGAGAACGGCAGCAGCAGGGTTTCCATGATCCCCTCCTCCGCCAGCGGCAGGCGTTTGGGGGATGCATGCGTCTTGTTGTCCTCGGCCACGATCCGATCCTCTCGCCAGCAGGCGCCACAATACGCCCTCGCCTGTCATACGGATATGACGCGGCCGTTGTTTCAGGCTAGCGAATTCGACCGATACAAATCAATCAGCCCGATGGACGGGTTTTGCGATGCAATAGAGAGGCCAAGGTGAGCCGGGCGAGTATTCAAGGCCCTGGCACGCTCACAATGTCGTTCCAGCATCGGCGACAAGCCTCCGGATCGCATGCCTTCGGCGAATGGATCGGGCAGGATGCGGCGAACCAGTCGATGCCGCCTGCCGTGCACGTCGATACTCTTGCGTTCCATTTAAATCGTCCCATCTCTCGTCGAGACGGTAGCGTGCCGAGCACATGGCAGTCGGCGGATATTGCCCAATGGCGATGGAGGCGGCCCACCGCCCGCCCGAAGACGTCTCAGGAACAATTGGAGACGACCATGCGGTGGGAATATCTCGTGCTCGAAAGAACCTTGGGCCCCGACGATTTCAGCCGGCTGGGATCCGAAGGATGGGAGCTTGTTGCCGTGGTGTCGCCTGGACATTTCGTGCTGCACTATTTCTTCAAGCGCCAGGCACACAACTGACAAACGGCCTTCATAACTAACCCTTCGCACCGAAGAGACAGCGCGACGGCCATTTCGCTGGCTGGTGCGGCTTCAATGACTCGCAACAGGAGAATCCCTCATGAGCAAGCGCGATGCCGTTTTCCCCGCCGGCCGGCATGACCTCTATAAGTCGCACACCTATTCCGCGGCGATCAGATCGGGGGATCTCCTGTTCGTGTCCGGCCAGGTCGGCAGTCGCAGCGATGGCTCGCCCGAGCCGGATTTCGAGGCTCAGGTCCGCCTGGCATTTGCGAATCTGGAGGCGACGCTGAAGGCGGGTGGATGCGGGCTTGACGATATCGTCGACGTGACGACCTTTCACACCGATCCCGAAAATCAATTTGCGACGATCATGGCCGTCAAGAGCGAGGTCTTTCCGGAAGAGCCCTATCCGAATTGGACGGCGATCGGCGTCAACTGGCTCGCGGGCTTCGACTTCGAGATCAAGGTCATTGCCCGCATCCCTGGCTGAAACTCGGTCGATTAGGGAACGAGCCGCCCGGGCGGGCGACGATGCGGACCATCCTTCTGACCGCACCAGTGGCTCCCGCCGGTGATCTCGCAAAGGAGACTGTCGTGCATGACCTCGAACGCAACAAGGCGAATGTGATCGCCTTCTACGAGTTGATGTTCAACGCGTGCCGGCCCGCCGAAGCCGTCGCGCGCTTCGTTGGCGACGAGTACATCCAGCACAATCCGCATGTGGCCACCGGAAGGAAGGGCTTCATCGACTATTTCGAGCGCATGGCTCGCGAGTGGCCGGGAAAAAGGGTCGAGATAAAGCGCGTCGTGGCAGAGAACGACTGCGTCGTTCTCCATTGCTTCCAACACTGGCCTGGAGACCACGACTACGCGGGAATCGATATTTTCCGATTGGATGATCGGGGAAGGATCGTCGAACATTGGGATGTCCTGCAGATCATTCCCGAGCATGCCGCCAATCCGAACGGCATGTTCTGACTTCGCTGCCCAAGCACCAGCAGCGCGTGCCCTCGAGTTGCCTCTGGCAAAGACCGTGGGCTTCCGGTGGCAGGAAACCGCGGCTGCGCATCAGCGATCGCTTCCCGCGACCGCAGCAAACGACAGATGCGTCCCGGCCACCAAGCGGCGCTCAGCGCTCGACGAACGCCTTCTCGATCACGAAATGGCCGGGCTTGTTGCCGGAGCCTTCGATGAAGTCGCGGCCTTCGAACATCTGCTTCAATTCTTCCAGCATCGCCGGGCTGCCGCACATCATGATGCGGTCGGTTGCGATGTCGAGCGGGCCTTGCCCGATGTCGTCGAAGATCTGCTCCGAGCTGATGAGGTCGGTGATGCGGCCGCGGTTCCTGAAGGGCTCGCGGGTCACCGTCGGGTAATAGACCAGCTTGTCGGCGAGCAGTTCGCCGAACAACTCGTCCTCGCGCAAGGTCGCGACCAGCTTCTCGCCATAGGCGAGCTCGGAGACCTGGCGGCAGCCATGCACCAGCACGATCGTTTCGAACTGCTCGTAGACTTCGGGGTCCTTGATCAGGCTGGCGAAGGGCGCAAGGCCCGTCCCGGTCGACAACAGCATCAGCCGCTTGCCGGGAATCAGATTGTCGGTGATCAGCGTGCCGGTCGCCTTGCGGCCGACCAGGATGGTGTCACCTTCCTTGATCTTCTGGAGGCGCGAGGTGAGCGGGCCGTCCTGGACCTTGATCGAGAAGAACTCGAGCTCTTCCTCGTGGTTGGCGCTCGCCATGCTGTAGGCGCGCAGCAGCGGACGGCCATCGACCTCGAGGCCGATCATGGCGAACTGCCCGTTCTGGAAGCGGAAGCCGGTATCGCGCGTGGCGCGGAAGCTGAACAGCGTGTCGGTCCAGTGGTGGACGGAAAGAACCTTCTCTCGGTAAAACGCGCTCATGATTTTCGATATTCCGAATATTTGCGGTTTTAGGGCAAAAGGATTACCCGGCCCCAGACTTTGGAGCGGGCACCATTGCCATGGCGGAGGATTTCGCGTGTGTGATCTACGCCATTGAGACCAATAATCAACCTCGTTTCGGATGCAATTGATGCCGGTCAAACCGGCATTTGCAGCCGAACTGGGCGCATCATTAATGAATCCGCTGCCATGCGGACGTCCTCGGCAATTTCTTTCCCTTCGGTCGCCTCGTTTGAGCACTTTATTTCCGCCGGGTCGCGAGAATTTCATTAAGAATAGCTCTGATCTTCACCCGGTTCGGCGCCTTTTCCCGCATATTTGCGGCTTTTGGCGCCGAGAACAGTGAATCGGATGACGGACGAGCGGATCTTCGTTCAGGCGATCAGGCGCTATTGCGCGGAACGGGACATAGCAGTCGATGTCCGCGCGGACGGCTGGCTGATCGCGATGCGCCGGGGCGAGATGCGCCGTTTCACCTTCGGTTACGACATCGGCCTCAACAGCGCCATCGCTCACCGCCTCGCCAACGACAAATCGGCCACATCAGAGGCGCTGGCGCTCGAGGACGTGCCGTGCGTTCCCCATGAGCTCTTCCTCAACCCGAAGCTGGGCACGCACGTCGCCGGCGCGGACTGGCGCGAGAGAATGCTGGCGCTGCTCGCGCAGACGCCGCAAGGCGTGGTGGTGAAGCCGAACGAGGGGACGTCGGGGCGCGCCGTGTTCAAGGTGACGAATGCCGGCGAACTCGATCGTGCGGTCGGCGAGGTCTTCTCGATGAGCCCCGGCCTCGTGATCTCGCCCCATGTCGCGATCGAGCAGGAGATCCGTGTGGTGCTGCTCGATGACGTGCCGCTCGTCGTCTACAGCAAGCAGCGCGGCTCGGACTGGCGGCACAATCTCGATGCCGGTGCAAAGCCGGTGCTGCTCGAGGACGGCGAAGATCGCGCCGCCAGCGTGAAGCTTGCGATCGACGCCGCGCGCGCCATCGGCATCGTCTTCGCGTCGATCGACGTGGTCCGCGTGGACGGCGATTGGCGCGTGCTCGAGATCAATTCCGGCGTGATGATGGAGACGCTGGGCAAGCTGCATCCGAAGCTGGTTCAAGCGGCGTATGACGCGGCGCTCGCTCGGGTGTTTGGCGAAGTTCGGCACGAGCGATGATCCATCATTATTCGCCGCGCGGAAATCGTCGACCGTTTTGCACGCCCTTGCCGGCTGCAACGTGATCGGCGCGTTCGGACGTTGGCCGGATGTTCCCGTTGTGAAATGGAACGCCGCGCTCTAGCCTTCACGCAACGTATGACGCATCCGGCTTGCAGGCTTGTTTGCGGCGGGCTGCATCCATGATCAAAATCATCGAAGAGGAAACGCCATGAGCGGCAACGTCAATCGCCAGATCCTGCTGGTGGAGAAGCCCAGCGGCAAGCTCGGTCCCGAGCATTTCAAGATGGTGGAGAGCGCGCTGCCGGAGCCAAAGGACGGCGAGGCCTTGCTGCGCGTGCGCTACATCTCGCTCGATGCCGCCAACCGCGCCTGGATGCACGGCGCAACCTATCGCTCCGCCGTCGAAGCCAACAGCGTGATGGCAGGTGGCGCCGTCGCGGAGGTCGTCAGCTCGAAGACGCCGGACCTCGCGCCTGGCGACATCGTGTTCGGCGACACCGGCTGGCAGGAATTTGCCGCGGTGCCGGCCAAGCATCTCACCAAGATGCCGAAGCTCGAGCCGATGACGCATCTGCTCAGCGTGTTCGGCATTGCCGGCCTCACCGCCTATTTCGGCCTGTTGGAGATCGGCAAGCCCAAAGAAGGCGAGACGGTCGTGGTCTCCGCGGCGGCGGGTTCGGTCGGCTCGATCGTCGGGCAGATCGCCAAGATCAAAGGATGCCGCGTGGTCGGCATCGCCGGCGGCAAGGACAAGTGCAACTGGCTGACCTCCGAGCTCGGCTTCGATGCGGCGGTGGACTACAAGGACGGCGCATTGTTCAAGGCGCTGCGCGCGGCGGCGCCGAAGGGTATCGACGTCTATTTCGACAATGTCGGCGGCGACATCCTCGAAGCCTGCCTGCCGCAGATGAACAATTACGGCCGCATCGCCTGCTGCGGCGCGATCTCGCAATATGACGGCGTGCCCGCGGCGCACGGCCCGCGCGGCGTGCCTGGCCTGATCGTGGTGAAGCGGCTCGTCATGCAGGGCTTCATCGTGATGGATTACATGAAGGAAAGCGAGCGCGCGCTCGCCGACCTCCAGGCCTGGGTCAAGTCCGGACGGCTGAAGGTGCAGGAGGACATCATCGACGGCCTCGAGAACACGCCGAAGGCGCTGATCGGACTGCTGGCGGGCGAGAACCGTGGCAAGCGCATGGTGAGAGTGGCGGCGTAGTCACGTCGCGGTGCGCTGACATTATGGACTTGCGGTAGCGGTCAAAGCGGCCAAAGATGCCGCTCGCGCGGTTTCACGCGCGACGATTGCATTTGCGTATTTTTTCAGAATGGTCGGCTTTGCCGATCGGGCAGGAATTCATTCAAATGTTCAACAGATTGAAACATGCATCGGCGCGCATGGCGCTGCTGGCGGCAGCGCTCTTCGCAACTGCAACAGGAGCGATCGCGCAATCGCCGACCGAGGCCCAGAAGAGCGCGATCCGGTCCGCATGCCGCTCGGACTTCATGGCGCATTGCTCGAGCGTGACGCCCGGCGGGGTGGAGGCGGTTCAGTGTCTCGCCAAGAACATGTCGAGCCTGTCAGCGGGATGCCAGAGCGCGGTTCGCGCCGTCGAGCCGGCCGCCGCACCAAAGACCGAAGCGGCGCCAGCCAAATCCGAACCTGTGAAGACGGAAGCGGCGCCCGCCGCCGAGCCGGCGGCCAAACCGGCCGCGGCAGCCGCCCCGAAAGCAGCGGCATCCAAGCAGCCGAGCCCTGCGCAGGTTTCCGCGATCAAGAGCGCCTGCCGCGGCGACTATCCCAAGGTCTGCGCCAGCGTGCCGCCGGGCGGCGCGCCGGCGCTGGAATGCCTGGAGAAGAACAAGGCGAAGGTGTCAGCCGGCTGCGCCAAGGCCGTGAATGCCGCATTCGGTGGCGGAGCGGCCGCAACTGCGCCGGCGGGCCCGGCTCCGGCCGCAGCTGCTCCCGCGGCCGCGCCCGCCGCGGCGCCGGCCACGATCACGCTGCGCCCGTTGCTGCCGCGCGAAGAACTGTTCATCGTCCGGTCGGCCTGCGGCGCCGACATCCGCACGCTCTGCGCCGGCGTGGCGCCCGGCGGCGGCCGGATCATCCAATGCATTTCCAATCGCGCGGCATCGCTGTCGCCGGCGTGCAGGGACGTGCTCGCGCCTTTCGCCGCGCGATGAGGCGGAGCGGACTTGAATTCGTCCGCGGCATGAATTGCGGTGCGCGACGTGAAAATTGCGGTGCGTGACGCGAATGTTTTCGCGTGCTGAGGCGTAAACTAACCGACCCTTTTTGAAAGGCCGTTACACCACGACTAGCCACGGGAGAACAACATGCGTTCATTGCTACTCGTTGCTTCTGCGCTCTTCGCCTTTGCCGCGACCATGACGTTCGAGGCCACCGACGCCAATGCGGTGGTGTGCGCGCGCGGCGTCGTTCGCGCCGGCTGCGTCGGTCCGAACGCGGCCGTGGTCGTCCGCAAGCCCGTGCCCGCGGTTCGCTGCACCCGCGTGCTGGTGAACGGGGTCTATGTGAAGCGCTGCGTCTGACGCTCCGGTGGCCAATCCACCCAGGTTTGGCTATGATTTGCCACTGACGGTTCGGATGCGCGCAAACGTGTGTCCGGACACGGGCTTTGGCGTGCCTGCGGTGGCAGATAAATTCCGCTGGCGCGGGACGCCGCAGCACATTAGTCTACCCCTAGATAGTAAGTATACTGTCAATTAGGGAGGCAGACGTTGCGGATCGCCGTGATTGGCGGGGGGCCCGGTGGGCTCTACTTCGCCTATCTCTGGAAGAAGCGTCACCCCGAGGATCAGGTCGACCTGTTCGAACAGAACCCGGCCGACGCGACCTGGGGCTTTGGCGTCGTGTTCTCGGACCAAGCGCTGGAGTTCCTGCGCGCCGACGATCCCGAGACGGTCGACGCGATCGCGCCGCATATGGAGAGCTGGGAGAACATCACGCTGAACCTCGGCGGCGACAGCGTCGCCATCGACGGGGTCGGCTTCTCCTCGATCGGGCGGCTCGAGCTGTTGCGCTTCCTGCAGCAGCGCGCGCTCGATGCCGGCGTCACGCCGCGCTTCGAGACGCAGATCCACGCCATCGACCAGCTCAACGGCCATGATTTGATCGTCGCAGCCGACGGGCTGAACTCGCTGGTGCGCCGCGCCCATGAAGGCGATTTCGGGACGTCGCTGTCCTACTCCTCCAACAAATTCGTCTGGTACGGAACCTCGAAGCGATTCGACACGCTGTCGCAGACCTTCGTGAAGACCGAGCGCGGTGCCTTCAACGCCCATCACTACCGTTACTCGCCGACCATGAGCACCTTCCTGGTCGAATGCGATCACGCCACATGGCAGGCCTATGGCTTCGCCTACAAGGACGTCGAGCAGTCCAAGGGCGTCTGCGAGGAAGTGTTCGCCGACACGCTCGGCGGCCATTGCCTCGTCTCCAACAAATCGGTCTGGCGCAACTTTCCCTGGGTCTGGAACGAGCACTGGTCGTTCAAGAACATGGTGCTGCTCGGCGACGCCCTGCACTCGGCGCATTTCTCGATCGGCTCGGGCACGCGGCTTGCCATCGAGGACGCCATCGCGCTGGTCAAGGCGCTGGAATCGGACGCGCACCTCGCGACCGCGCTGCATCGCTACCAGGCCGCGCGCAAGCCCATCGTGCAGAAGCTCGTCAATGCCGCGCGCACCAGTGCATTCTGGTACGAGCACTTTGCCCAGCACATGAAGCTTCCGCTGATGGACTTCGCCTACAGCTACATCACCCGCTCAGGCCGCATCGACGATTCCCGGCTGCGCGCGATGTCGCCGGCCTTCATGACCCGCTACGAGGCCGCCAAGAGTGGCGGGAACACCGGCGGAGACGAGGCATGAGCCACGCGATTTCCGATCAGGTCCCCGCCGACAGCGCTGGCGCACGCGAGATCGGCTTTGCCGTCCCCGAGATCTACAACGCCAGCCGCATCCTGTTCGACAATCTCGCCGAGGGCCGCGGCGACAAGCGCGCGCTGATCGGCCCCGCGGGCACGCGGACCTATGCCGAGCTGTGCGACGAGGCTTGCCGCTGGGGCAACGGCTTTGCCTCGCTCGGCCTGAAGCGCGGCGGCCGGGTGCTGCTGTTTCTCGACGACACGCCGGCCTATCCGGCCGCGTTCTTCGGCGCCGTGCGCGCCGGCTTCGTGCCGCTGCTGATCAATACGCTGACGCCGCCGGACCTCCTGCAATTCTATCTCGCCGATTCCGGGGCTGAAGTTGCGGTGGCGGACGCCGAGTTCTGCGCGCGCTTCAATGCGGAGGCCTGCAGGGACACCAGGCTGCATACGCTGATCGTCGTCAACGGCGCGGCGGATGGTCACGCCGCACCGAGCACGATCGCGGCGGCGGACTGGCTCGCGCAATTGCCCACGGAACTTGCGGAAGCGGACACCCATCGCAACGAGATGGCGTTCTGGATGTACTCGTCCGGCTCGACCGGACGGCCCAAGGGCATCGTGCATCTCCAGCACGACATGGCCTATAGCGATCTCGCCTTTGCCAAAAGCGTGTTGAAGCTCACGCCGGACGACGTCTGCTTCTCGGTGCCGAAGATCTTCTTCGCCTACGGCTTCGGCAACTCCATCACCTTCCCGTTCTCGGCCGGCGCCGCGACGCTGTTGCTGCCCGGCCAGCCCAAGCCGGCCGCGATCTTCGCGGCGATCGAGCAGTACAAGCCGACGGTCTTCTTCGGCCTGCCGACGCTCTACACCTCGCTGACCAAGGCGGAAGGCGCGGACAAGACCGATTTCTCGTCGCTCCGCATGTCGCTCTCGGCCGCCGAGGTGCTGTCGGCCGAGGTCTTCAACGGCTGGAAGACACTCAGCGGCCTCGAGATCGTCGAAGGCCTCGGCTCCACCGAGGTGCTGCACATCTATCTCTCCAACCGGCCCGGGCAGAAGAAGCTCGGCGCCGCGGGCCTGCGCGTGCCCGGCTACGAGGTCGCGCTCCGCGACAAGCACGGCCGCGACGTTGGCGACGGCGAGGAAGGCATCTTGTGGGTGCGCGGCGATTCCAACACGCCGCTGTACTGGAACCGCCCCGACAAATCCGCCGAGACCATCCGCGAGGGCGGCTGGATCTACACGGGTGATCGCTTCGTGAGGGATGCCGACGGCTTCCACTTCTTCCGCGGCCGTGCCGACGATCTCATCAAGATCTCCGGCCAGTGGGTCTACCCGCTCGAGGTCGAGCTGTGCCTCGCCGACCACCCCGATATCCGAGAATGCGCGGTGTTCGCCGCCGAGTTGCCGGACCGGCGGATGACGCTGAAGGCGGTGGTGGTGATGAACGACCGCGCCGTCGATCCAGGCGAAGCGACGCGGCGATTACAGGATTATGTGAAAGGCAAGCTGCTTCCTTACAAATACCCACGCGAGGTGATCTTCATCGACGAGCTGCCGAAGACGGGCACGGGGAAGATCGACCGGCAGGCGTTGCTGCGGATGTGAGGCACCGCTGCAACCACACAATTGGCGTCATCGCCCGCGAAGGCGGGCGATCCAGTACTCCGAGACGGGTGTGATAAAACAGATGGGTCGCGGCGTACTGGATTCCCCGCCTTCGCGGGGAATGACACCTTCACTCTTGCAACAGCGCCTTACTCACTTCGTCACCCACCCTTCCCCAGATGCTCCAGCGCATCCTCCGCCCGCAGCGGCACGCGCGAGGCTTCGTTGTTGAGATCGACGAGCTGCACCAGGAGTCCCATCAGCGTCTTGCGGTCGGCGGGCTTCAGCGGCTCCAGCATGCGCGCCTGGGCGCGTTCGACGGCGGGGATGATCTCGCGCAGGATGGCAGCGCCGGACTTCGTCAAGTACAGGAGCTTGATGCGCTTGTCTTCCGGTGCCGGCTTGCGCTCGATATAGTCCTTGGCCTCGAGCCGTTCGATCACGCTGCCGAGCGTGGAGCGGTCGAACGCGATCACCGCCGACAGCCGCGTGGCGTCGATGCCGGGATGGGTGTGGATCGCGATCAGCGCGGCATATTGCACCGGCGTGAGGTCGAACCTCTTGCACTCCTCCATGAAGATCGAGACCGCGATCTGCTGCATGCGCCGGAACAGATAGCCCGGCGCGGCGTAGACCGCGTCCATCGTGATCGGAGGAGGCGGCTTACTCGGCATCGGGCTGCTTCTCCGGAGCGGCATCGGCGAAAGCCGGCAAGGCCTTGGCCGCGGCCTCCGCCTGAAGCAGGCGCGGATAGGCCGAGACATCGACACCGAAGCGGCGCGCATTGGTGAGCTGCGGCACGAGGCAGAGATCGGCCAGCGTCGGCGCATCGCCGAAGCAGAATGGGCCCGGCTCGTCCTTGATCAGCGTCTCGCAAGCCGAAAGGCCCTCGCGGTTGGCCCACGCCGCCCAGTCCTGGACCTTCTCCTCGGCAAGGCCGAGTTCGCGAAGCCGCGCCAGCACCTTCAAATTCTGCACCGGATGGGTGTCGCAGGCGATCGCCAGCGCGAAGGCCCGCACCTTGGCGCGGCGCAGCGGATCTTTTGGCAGCAGCGGCGGATTGGGGTGCGTTTCGTCGAGCCATTCGATGATGGCGACCGATTGGGTCAGCACAGCACCCGCATTGTCCTCCAGCGCCGGGACGAGGCCTTGCGGGTTGATGGCGAGATAGGCGGGGGCGCATTGCTCGCCCTTGCGCAGATGATGCGGCAAATGCGCGGCCTTGAGGCCCTTGAGATTGAGCGCAATACGGACGCGGTAGGCGGCACTGGAGCGGAAATAGCCGTGCAGCTTCATTGGGACTCTCCCCTGCTGTTTTCTGTCATTCCGGGGCTCGCGAAGCGAGAGCCCGGAGTCCATACTCCCGATCATGGTTATGGATTCCGGGCTCGCCAGGCCGCGCGTTGCGCGGCCCGTCGCCCCGGAATGACGACCTTGTATGTCATCCCTCACATTGACGCTACCTAGATCGTCAGTATACTGTCAATCAACAAACGAACGGGAGCGCCGCCATGGAAGCCGTGACCAAGACGCCGGAACGCGAGGCGTTCTACAAAAAGATCGACGGCGAAAACCTCACCGCGCTGTGGACGGTGATGAGCGATCTGATCACGCCGGAGCCGAAGAGCGCCTGCCGGCCGCATCTGTGGAAATTCGACGTCATCCGCGACTACATGCTCGAGGCCGGCAAGCTCATCACGGCCAAGGAAGCCGAGCGGCGCGTGCTGGTGCTGGAGAACCCGGGCCTGCGCGGCCAGTCCAAGATCACGACCTCGCTCTACGCCGGCGTGCAGATGGTGGTGCCCGGCGACGTCGCTCCTGCGCACCGGCACAGCCAGTCCGCGCTACGCTTCGTGCTCGAAGGCAAGGGCGCCCACACGGCGGTCGACGGCGAACGCACCGCGATGGAGCCGGGCGACTTCATCATCACGCCCTCGATGACCTGGCACGATCATTCCAACGAGACCGACCAGCCGATGTTCTGGCTCGACGGCCTCGACATTCCCGTGGTGCAGTTCTTCGACTGCTCATTCGCGGAAGGATCGAAGGAAGACCAACAGAAGATCACGAAACCGGCCGGCGACAGCTTTGCGCGCTACGGCCATAACCTCTTGCCCGTCGACGTGAAGCGCTCATCGAAGACCTCGCCGATCTTCAGCTATCCCTACGCCTACACCCGCGAAGCGCTGGAGAAGGCGCGCACGAGCCAGGAGTGGGACGCCTGCCACGGCCTCAAGCTGAAGTTCAGCAACCCCGAGACCGGGGATTTCGCCATGCCGACCATCGGCACCTTCATCCAGCTGCTGCCGAGGGGATTCAAGACCGCGCGCTATCGATCGACCGACGCCACGGTGTTCTGCCCGATCGAAGGCAAGGGCCGCAGCCGCATCGGCGACACCGTGGTCGAATGGGGGCCCCGCGACTTGTTCGTGGTGCCGAGCTGGCACTGGGTCACGCACGAGGCCGATGAGGATGCCGTGCTGTTCAGCTTCTCGGACCGGCCGGTGCAGCAGAAGCTGGATCTGTTCCGGGAAGATCGCGGCAACGCGTGAGGCGCCGTTCTATCCTCCGTCATGGCCGGGCTTGTCCCGGCCATCCACGTGCCGCTACGCCCGAGGAAAGACGTGGATGCCCGGGTCAAGCCCGGGCATGACGACCTGATTTGTGGCGCTCGCCTGCGTCCTCATCACCTTTGCGATTGCGGCTATCGCCAGTGCAACAGCCGCGTCTCCAGCCAGCCGATCACCTTGCCCACTGCGAGCCCGAACACCGACAGGATCACCACGCCCGCGAGCAGCTGATCGGTCTGCATCAGGTTTCCCGCTTGTAATACGAAGGCGCCGATGCCGTATTGCGCGCCGATCATCTCGGCGCTGACGACGAGCAGCAGCGCCACCGACGCCGTGATGCGGAAGCCGGCGAGGATCGCGGGCAGCGCGCCCGGCCAGATCACCTTGCGCACGATGGTGGCGAAGGGAACGTTGAAGCTCTGCGCCATGCGGATCAAATTGCGTGGCACCGCATCGACGCCGCTATAGACCGAGATCGCAGTCGAGAAGAACACGCCGAGCGCAATGGTCGCGATTTTCGGCTCCTCGCCGATGCCCAGCCAAAGGATGAGCAGGGGCAGCAGCGCGATCTTCGGAATCGGGAACAGTGCAGAGATGAAGGTGATGCCGACGCTGCGCGCCAGCCGCCACAGGCCGATGGCGAAGCCAACGGCGATGCCGGCGGCGGTCCCGAGCAGCCAGCCGACGCCGATGCGTAGCAGCGAAGCCGAGAGATGCTGCCAGAGCGCACCCGACACCGCGAGTTGATAGAGCGCGCGGGCGATGGCGGAAGGCGGAGGCAGAAACAACGGATTGACGAGGCCGACGCTGCCCGCGGCCTGCCAGATCGCAATGACGAGGACGAGCGCGAGCCAGCCGCCGAAGCGGCTCGGCTCCGAAACGAAGCCGGCGCCGCGAAACTGGACGCGGCGCGTCGTCTCGTCCTTCATAGATGGGTCCGCGCGATCAAGCATGCTGGACCTCGCGCTCGGCATCGATCGCCTCGTTGCGGATCAGCGACCAGATCTGGCTCTGGAGCGCAAGCAGCCTTTCGCGCGCCGCCGCTTCGCCACGCGCCGCGCGCGTCATCGGCACGGTCACGACCTCGCGGATACGTCCCGGACGCCGCGACAGCACCACGATGCGGTCGGCGAGCCGCGCGGCTTCTTCGAGATTGTGGGTGACGTAGACCGCGCCCATGCCGCCTTCGGCCAGCAGGCGGACGAAATCCTCCATCAAGAGCTCGCGAGTCTGAGAATCCAGCGCCGACAGCGGCTCGTCCATCAGCAGGATGGCGGGCTTCACCGCAAGCGCGCGCGCGATGCCGACGCGTTGGCGCATCCCGCCGGAGAGCTGCTTTGGATAGGTGGTGCGAAAATCGGTCAGGCCGGTGCGGCGCAGGGCATCCGCGACCAGCGCACGTCGTTGCGCAGCGCTAAGCTGGGCATGCAGCAGCGGGAATTCGACGTTCTCCTCCACCGTGGCCCAGGGCAGCAGCGCGAAATCCTGGAACACGAAGGTCAGCGGATTGAGACTGTCCGCCGGCGGCGCGCCGCGCAACTCGGGCGCGCCGGAGGTCGGCTGCAACAGCCCGCCGAGGATCGACAGCAGCGTGCTCTTGCCGCAGCCGGAGGGACCGACGACCGCCACCACCTCGCCGGCGCTGACGTTGAAGGAGACATCGTCGAGCACGGCGAGATCGCCGAAGCGATGGGAGATATGGTTGGCAATCAGGTCCATGCGATGAGCCCGGGCTCTTCACCCTCCCCTGGAGGGGGAGGGTCGGTTCGCGTTGAGCGAAGCGAAATACGAACCGGGGTGGGGTGACAGTCCATCGGCGATGATACTGACGACGATCGCCGATAAAATGCGCCGCGGATACTAACGTGAATAAGGGAAAGACCACCGGCGTGGCTCACCCCGCCCCGCTCGCCCCGGACGATGCTACGCATCGCCGGCGCGATCGACCCTCCCCCTCCAGGGGAGGGCGGCAGATCTCCTGCCGCGAGAGTTTGCACCATCAGCATCAATCCGCCTTCACATAATCCTTCGCGATGATCGCATTCACGTCGAAACCCTTGTCGACGAATCCCTGCTGCTGCATCCATTTGATCTGGTTGTCGACGTTCTTCACGTCGAGCTTGCCGTCGGGATCGATATAGGCGCAATTGCCGACCACCTGCTCGACCGGCAGATTGGTGTACTTGGCGATGATCTCCAGCAGCGGTCTGGTCTGCTCGTTGATCGGCGCGACGCCGTCCTTCATCGCGGTAAGGATGACGTCGTGATATTCGCGGTCGGCCTTGGCGAGCGCGCCTAACAGTTTTGTGACCAGCGCCTTGTTGGTCAGCGTTCCGGGCGAAGCGAACACGGCGCCCACCTGCCACGGCGTCTGGTCACCGACCCAGCCCAGGAACTTGGCGCCGCCCTCGTCCATCAGCTTTCGCGCCGTGGAGATCGGCAGCAGCGCGGCATCGACGGTCTCGCCCTTGAGCGCAGCGGCCGCATTCGACAGCGATTGCAGCGGCACGATCTTCACTTCGGCGAGCTTGAAACCGTACTTGTCCGCGAGCAGGCCGAGCGAATAGTGAAAGCTCGATCCCACTTGCGTCATCGCCACGCGCTTGCCGGCGAGATCCCTCGGCGTCTTCAGACCGCTGGCATAGGCGTTGTTGCTGGCGAAATAGCCGATCAGTGGATAGCCGGGCTTCTCGCGGCTCATGCCGCCGATCACCTTCAGCACGCCCTTGCCGGCGAGATTGTAGAGCCCGGCCGTGAAGGCGGTGACGCCGAAATCCACGTCGCCAGAGGTGGTGGCAACCGCGATCGGCTGCGCCGCGTCGAAGAATTTCAACTCGACCTCGAGACCCGCCTCGCGAAAGTAGCCCTTGTCCTGCGCGATGAAGACCGGCGCGGAGGACGACAGGCGGAGCACGCCGATCCTGGCCTTCAGCACGTCCTCGGCCCGCGCCGTGCCCATCGCCATGATCGCCACCAGGCCCGCTATCGCGAGCCGCGCCATCCCGATCATTCCAATTCCTCTCGTGGTTGACTCGCGGCCGCTACAAGCCTTCAGGCAGCGCCTGGTCCTGCCCGATCAAGACACCCCGTTGTTTCAACGTTTCCTGCAATTTTTCAATGCGATTTCGCGTGAATCCCGTTTCCGGACAGCGCAGGCACGGCGGCGGAGCCGGGTCCTCCGTCGATCAGCCCGGCTCGTCCCGTCATCGCAGGATGACGGTTGCTCCCGGTCGCCGGACCTGAGACAACGGCGGGGATGGATACGATGATCGCCAAATTCTCTTTCGCCGCCCTGATCGCCCTCGCGTTCCCGGCTGCACCCGCTTTCGCTATCGAGCAAAACTGCCGCTTCATCCAGGCCAAGCCTGATCGGGAGGCCTGCTACAAGCGCCAGGAGGACGAGCTCGCGGCCAGGCGCAGGCCGGAGCCGCGGCGCGAAAACACTGCGCTCGAATCGCTGCGTGAGATGCGGCAGGACGACGATGCGGTCTATCGCAGCATCAACAACATTTGCCGCGGCTGCTGACGCCTGGGCCGCCGCCACAGGCGTTGTTGACCTCCGGCTGGTTCAACGTGACGGTCGCGGCCCGCGTTCATCGCGGGTGCGCGGCACCGGGTTGGCAGTCATCGGCCGTCCCTTCGGTCGTTTGTTGGGCACTATGGCCGAGGCCGCGTCGCTTGATCCATAGCTTTCCAGCGTGGGGCGGCCGCGTCCATCGCATGGCGGCTTGTGTCATGCTGGCACGGGGCGGCATCAAGGGACAGGACTCATCATGCGCATCTGCATTTTCGGCGCGGGCGCCGTCGGCAGCCACATCGCGGTTCGGCTGGCGCGCGCCGGCCATGAGGTCAGCTGCGTGATGCGGGGGGCGCATCTCGAGGCCGTGCGTGCGAACGGCCTGAAGCTGCGGGTCGGCGATTCCGAGGTTTCCGCCAAGGTCAACGCCTCCGGCGATCCGGCCCAGCTCGGCCCGCAGGACGTCGTGATCTCGACGCTGAAGGCCACCGCCCTGACCGGACTGGTGTCCAGCATCAAGCCGTTGCTGAAGGACGACACCGCAATCTTGTTCGCGCAGAACGGCATTCCCTGGTGGTACGGCATCGGCCTGCCGCCGCGGCATCCGACGCCGCCGGACATCTCCTTCCTCGATCCCGGCGGGCGGTTGCGCGCCTGCATCCCGAAGGAGCGCATCATCGGCGGCGTGATCTTCTCCTCGAACGAGGTGACCGCGCCGGGCGTGGTGCAGAACCTGACGCCGGACCGCAACCGCCTCCTGATCGGCGAATGCGACGACCGCCATTGCGAGCGCATCACGAGGCTGCGCAACGTCTTCAACGACGCGCGGCTGGAATCGCCGCCGGTGGCGGAGATCCGCGAGGCGATCTGGTCAAAGCTGCTGACCAACATGTCGCTTTCGGTGCTGTGCCTGCTCACCGGCCAGACCGCGCGCGGCGTGCGCGACGACCCCGCCTTTACTGAGGTGATTCCGCGCATGCTGAACGAGGCGAACGAGATCGCGCAGCACTTCATCCCCGAGGTCAAGCGCGTGACCCGCAGCGGCCCCGCGCCCAACCACAAGCCGTCGCTGCTGCAGGATTACGAGCTCGGCCGCGCCATGGAGATCGACGTGCTGGTGAAGGCGCCCCAGGCCTTCGCGCGCACCGCCGGCCTGTCGACGCCGACGCTCGACCTGATCGCCGCATTGGCGATTCAGAAGGCGCGCGACAAGGGGCTGTATGCGGCGTGAGCTTCAGGAGAGCTTGTCGATCCAGGCCGCCAGTGTGTCGAGCACTTCCGTCAGCGCTTCGTCATTGGTCCGGCCGGACTTCTTCAGCACCGCAAACGAGTGATCCCCGCCTTCGACCTGATGCAGCGTCGCCTTCGCGCCGAGCTGCGCGATGACCGGCTTGAAGTGGCCGAGATCGGCAAGCTCATCGCGCGTGCCTTGCAGAAACAGCATGGGGATGGCAATGCCGGCAAGATGCTCGGCACGCTCGGACGAAGGCTTCTTGGCGGCATGGAGGGGGAAGCCGAGGAAGGCGAGCCCTCTCACGCCCGGCAGCGGCGATTTCGACTGCGCCTGCGAGGTCATGCGGCCGCCGAACGACTTGCCGCCGGCGACGAGCTTCAAGCCGGGACAGAGCCGCGCCGCCTCCTCGACCGCCGCGCGGATCGCGGCATGCGCGACCGCCGGCTGGTCAGGACGGCCCAGCTTCTTCTCCATGTAAGGGAAATTGAAGCGGAACGTCGCGATGCCGCGGATGGCGAGTCCCTCCGCCGCCTTCTCCATGAAGGAGTGCCGCATATCGGCGCCGGCGCCGTGCGCCAGCACGTAGCAGGCGCGCGGATGGTCCGGCTGCGTCAGGATCGCTGAGACAGTGCCAATGCGCTCGATATCGAGCTTGAGCTCGCGCCTCTGGACCAAGAGTGGATGTCCCCGATAAGTCACGCAAGAGATACCCGCGCGACCGCGATCTGGAAACATCAATCTTCGTACTTCCTCGGCGCGCATGCCGCAACGCGCGGAAGCCCTCAGCTGACCCGCCGCTCCCGACCTTCCCAGAACGGCTTGCGCAGCTCGCGCTTCAGCACCTTGCCGGCACCGGACAGCGGCAGCGGCGTCTCGGTGATCTCGATGCTGCGCGGACATTTATAGCCGGCAATCAACGTCTTCGTGAACTCGATCAACTCGCCGGGCGAGACCTCGACACCGCTGCGCTTGACAACGACGGCGTGGACCTGCTCTCCCCATTGCTCGTTTGGCACTCCGATGACCGCGCATTGCAGCACCGACGGATGCTGCGCCAGCGCGTTCTCGACCTCGACCGAGTAGACGTTCTCGCCACCCGAGATGATCATGTCCTTGACGCGGTCGACGACATAGATGAACCCGTCCTCGTCCATATAGCCGCCGTCGCCCGTGTGCATCCAGCCGTCGACGACGGCGCGCGCGGTCTCCTCCGGCCGCTCCCAATAGCCCATCATCACGGTGTCGCCGCGCACCACGATCTCGCCGACGGCGCCCGTCGGCACGGGTTGGTCGTTCTCGTCGACGATCCGCACCTCGCAGCCGAGCGTGGCGCGGCCGGCGCCGCGATGACGCCCCTTCCGGCGTCCCTCCCCGACATGCTCGCCGGAATGCAGCAGCGTCGCGATCGGCGACAATTCGGTCATGCCGTAGGCCTGGGTGAAACGCACATGCGGCAGTGCGCGCGCGGCACGGTCGAGCACCGCCTCGCTGATCGGCGAGGCTCCGTAGATAATGTGCTTGAGCGACGACAGGTCGTACTTTCCGATCGCGGGATGATCGACGAGCATCTGGATCATCGTGGGCACCAGCAGCACGTCGGTCACGCGCTCGTTCTGCATCGCAGCCATCACGCCTTCGGGCGTAAAACCTTGAACGATCACGTTCGAGCCGCCGGAGAGCAGCAGAGAATACATCGCCGCGCCATTGGCGAGATGAAACATCGGCGCCGCATGCAGATAGGTCGTGCTCGCCGGAAACAGCCCCTCGCCCAGGGCATTGAGTGCATTGGCCATCAGGTTCGTGTGGCTGAGCATCACGCCCTTGGACCGCCCGGTGGTGCCGCCGGTATAGAAGATGCCGGCGAGATCCTCGCCCTTGCGCATGGCATCGGCAGCGGGCGCGCTGCCCGCGACCAGATCCTCATAGCTTTCCATTCCGGCCGGCACCTCGCCGTCGTCGGCATAGACCAGCTTCAGCCCCGGAATGGCGCCGGCGAGCTGCGCGCCGACCTGCGCGAAGGCCTTGTCGACCACGAGAACGGCGGCGCGGCAGTCGCGGAGCGCATCCTCGTTCTCCAGAGCACTCCAGCGGATGTTGAGCGGCACGATCACGCCACCGGCCCAACCCGTCGCGAGGTAAAGCTCGAGGTAGCGGTCCGAGTTGAAGGACAGCACGGCGACGCGATCGCCTTCCCGGACACCGCGCGGGCGCAGGCCGCCGGCCAGCCTCGCAACGCGTTCGCCGAGTTCGCCCCAATTGCGCCGTCGCTGGCCATAGACGGTGGCGAGCCCGTTCGGATTGATCTGCAGCGCGCGCCGCAGCCCGTGCGTGATGTTCATCGCGTTCCTCCTCCTGTACGCTTCTTCCCTATAGTCCCGCGCGTTGAGTTGCGCCGTTGCGGCGCCCTCGGCGTCTTCTTTGTGATTTGCTGCCGGCTCTCGGTTGCCAGGCCTTCCGTCAGCCGAACCGTAAACTCGTCCGCGATCTCGGTCGGCGAGAGCTCGCCGTCCCGTTGATACCAGTGGCCGATCCAGTTGAGCGCGCCCGCGATCGCGAAGGCGGCGAGCTTGGGATCGCAGGGCTTGATCGAGCCGTCGGCCGTGCCTGCGGCGATGTATCGCCGGAAGGTGGCGTCGATCCGCTTCTTGGCGGCGCGCGCGACGGCGGCGTTCCGCTCGGCCAGATCGCGCAGGTCGAAACGCACCAGGCTCGCGCCGAAATCGGTCGCCATCAGCGCGGCATAGGCGTGAACCAGCTTGCGCAGCTTGGAAAGGCCCGAACCGCCGCCGGCGTTGATCGCCGTGATCACGCTGTCGACGAGTTCGGCGCCCATCGACCAGCATTCGAACAGGATCTCGTCCTTGCTCCGGAAATAATTGTACAGCGCCGGCTTGGTGATATTCAGCCGCTCGGCGACTTCGTTCAGCGTCACGCGGTGATAGCCCTGCTCCAGGAACAGCTGCACGGCGGCGCGCAGCACCGCCTCGCGCTTCTCGTCGCGGGCTCGGCGGCGGCTCTCGAACGGCAGCCAGGGCGATGGCGATGAGGGTGGAACGGGCGGCGCTGAATCCATGTTCGGTCGGTTGACTCTCGCGGGCATCGACCGATATGTTACCCGTGGGTAAGAAAAAGTCCAATGGGTAATTTATTTGGAGGAAGCGATGTCTGACGTGATTGTCGCAGGGGTCGGCATGATCCCCTTCGCCAAGCCGGGGGCCAGCGCGCCCTATCACGAGATGGGGACGGAGGCGATCAAGCTGGCGCTCGCCGATGCCGGCCTCGGTTACGACAAGGTGCAGCAGGCCTATGCCGGATACGTCTACGGCGATTCCACCTGCGGGCAGCGCGCGCTGTATCACGTCGGGATGACCGGCATTCCCATCGTCAACGTCAACAACAATTGCTCGACCGGCTCGACCGCGCTGTTCATGGCGCGGCAGATGATCGCGAGCGGCGCGCTGGACTGCGTGCTGGCGGTCGGCTTCGAGCAGATGAAGCCGGGCGCGCTCGGCAGCGTCTACACCGACCGCCCCAGTGCGTTCGAAGAGTTCGACGCGGCTGCCGACCAGCTGATCGACGCTCCCGGCATTCCGCTCGCGCTGCGCTATTTCGGCGGCGCCGGGCTCAGCCACATGAAGAAATACGGCACCCCGCTCGACGCCTTCGCCAAGGTGCGCGCCAAGGCGAGCCGCCATGCCAAGAACAATCCGCTCGCACTCTTCCGCAAGGAGGTCAGTGCGGACGACGTCATGAACGACCAGGTGATCTGGCCGGGCGTGATGACGCGCATGATGGCGTGCCCGCCGACCTGCGGCGGCGCCGCGGCCGTGCTGGTGTCGGAGCGGTTCGCGGACAAGCACGGCATCGGCAAGCAGGTGCGCATCACAGCGCAGGCGATGACCACCGACACGCCCTCGACCTTCAAGGCCGGCGACATGATGCAGCTGGTCGGCTACGACATGGCCAAAGAGGCAGCAGGCCGCGTCTATGAAAGCGCCGGCATCGGGCCCGACGATCTCGACGTCGTCGAGCTGCACGACTGCTTTGCCCACAACGAGCTCATCACCTACGAGGCCCTGGGTCTCTGCGGCGAGGGCGAAGCCGGCAAGTTCATCAACGACGGTGACAACACCTATGGCGGCCGGATCGTGACCAATCCGTCCGGCGGATTGCTGTCGAAGGGACATCCGCTCGGCGCCACCGGCCTTGCGCAGTGCTACGAGCTGACGCGGCAGCTGCGTGGCACGGCCGGCTCAACGCAGGTCGAGGGCGCCAAGGTCGCGCTTCAGCACAATCTGGGCCTCGGCGGCGCCTGCGTCGTCACGCTCTACAAGCGGCATTGATCGGCATGGTCGATCAGTCCGCCGTAGGGCGCAGCTTCACGCCCGTCACCGCGCGCGTGGAGCCGGGCCGTCTCCGCTACTTCCTCAACACGCTGGGTGAACAGAACCCGGTCTACCGCAACGCGGATGCGGCGCGGACGGCCGGATTCACCGGCATGCCGGTGCCGCCGACCTATCTGTTCTGCCTGGAGATGATGGACGTCGACGACCCATTCGAAATGTTCAGCGCGCTCGGCATCGATCTCGCCCGCGTACTGCATGGCGAGCAGAGCTTCGTCTATCACGCGCCGGTTCTGGTCGGCGACACCCTGACGTTCCGGCCACGCGTGGCCAGCGTGACGGACAAGAAGGGCGGCGCAATGACGCTGATCGGGATCCGGTGCGAGGTGACCAACCAGGACGGCGTGCATGTCGCCGATACTGCCCGCACCATCGTCGTCCGCAACGAGGTGGCGTGATGACGGCATCCGCAGACATCAAGGCCGGCGACCGTATCGTCCACAAGGTCTTTCCGCCGATCACCCGCCATACGCTCGCGCTGTATTGCGGCGCATCGGGCGATCACAATCCGATCCATGTCGATATCGACTTCGCCAAGGCGGCCGGATTTCCCGACGTGCTCGCCCACGGCATGCTGGTGATGGCCTGTCTCGGGCAGGCGCTGACAGATGCGGTGCCGCCCTCGAAGCTCCGCAGCTTCGCGACCCGGTTCGTCGCGATTACCCAGCTCGGCGCCACGCTGACTTGCGAAGGCACCGTGACGGAGCTCTTCGCCGAGGGCGGCGAGCGCCGTGCACGGCTCGCGCTCACCACCCGGGACGATCGCGGCGAGGTCAAGCTCGAAGGCAGCGCTGTCGTCGCGCTGTAACAGCAAAGGAACTCATTCGAATGGCAAAACTGCAGGGAAAGGTCGCGCTCGTCACCGGCTCGGGCCGCGGCATTGGGCGTGCGATCGCACTCAAGCTGGCGCACGAAGGCGCCAGGGTCGTCGTCAATGACCTCGACGCCGAGCCCGGAGACGCCCTGGTGGCGGAGATCAAGGCGCTCGGCGGCGACGCCGTCGCCATGAACGGCAGCGTCTCTGAGGCGGGTTTTGCCGACCGCTTCGTCGGCGCCGCGCTGGACAAGTTCGGCGGGCTCGACATCATCGTCAACAATGCCGGCTACACTTGGGACTCCACCATCCAAAAGATGACGGACGAGCAGTTTCAGGCCATGCTCGACGTCCATCTGGTCGCTCCGTTCCGCATCCTGCGCGCGGCCGCCGAGCCGATCCGGGTGTTTGCCCGGAAGGAGGCCGAGGAAGGGCGCGAGGTGTTCCGCAAGGTCGTGAACATCTCCTCAATCGCAGGCCTGTACGGCAATGCCGGTCAGGCAAGCTACTCCTCGGCCAAGGCCTCGCTGATCGGGCTGACCCGGACCATGTGCAAGGAGTGGGGCCGCTACAAGGTCAACGTCAATTGCGTCGCCTTCGGCCTCATCAACACCCGCCTGACCCAGCCCATCGAGGCCCAGCAGAAGACCATCGACGTCGCCGGCCGCGACATCAAGGTCGGCGTGCAGCCGCAGATGCTGGACGCGATGTCGCGGATGATCCCGCTCGGCCGCGGCGGCACGCCGGAAGAGGCGGCCGATGCCGTCTATCTGTTCTGCAGCCCGGAATCCAACTATATCAGCGGCCAGGTGGTCGTCGCCGGCGGCGGCCTGATTGTCTGAGAGCGAGGCGCTGATGCAATACCGATCGTCGTGGATGACCGAAGAACTGGACACGTTCCGCGACCAGTTCCGGAAATATCTCGCCAAGGACCTGGCGCCGCACGCCGAAAAATGGCGCGAGCAGAAGATGGTCGACCGCTTCGCCTGGCGCGGGCTCGGCGAGATGGGCGCGCTGCTGGCGAGCGTGCCGGAGGAATATGGCGGCCTCGGCGCCACCTTCGCCTATGACGCAGCGGTGCTGGAAGACCTCGAAAGCACGGTGCCGGAGATGACGACGGGCGTCTCCGTGCACAGCGCCATCGTCGCGCATTACATCCTCAATTACGGCTCGGAGGAGCAGAAGAAGCGCTGGCTGCCGAAGATGGCTTCCGGCGAGATGGTCGGCGCCATCGCCATGACCGAGCCCGGCACCGGCTCGGACCTGCAAGCCGTCAAGACCACGGCGAAGAAGCAGGGCAATTCCTACGTCATCAACGGCCAGAAGACGTTCATCACCAACGGCCAGGCCGCCGATCTCGTCATCGTGGTCGCGCGCACCGGCGACGCTGGTGCCAAGGGCATTTCGCTGATCGTGGTCGAGACCGCGGGCGCGGATGGCTACAAGCGCGGGCGCAACCTCGACAAGATCGGCCTGCATGCTTCCGACACCTCGGAACTGTTCTTCGACAACGTGACCGTGCCGCCGGAAAACCTGCTCGGCAAGGAGGAAGGCCAGGGCTTTGTCCAGCTGATGCAGCAATTGCCGCAGGAGCGCCTTGCGCTCGCGGTCGGCGCCGTCGCCTCGATGGAACGCGCGGTCAAGCTCACGACGGACTACACCAAGGAGCGGAAGGCGTTCGGCAAGCCGCTGATGGACTTCCAGAACACCGCCTTCACGCTGGCCGAGCGCAAGACGGAAGCGATGATCGCGCGCGTCTTCGTGGACTGGTGCATCGAGCGCCTGATCGCTGGGGATCTCGACACCGTCACGGCCTCGATGGCCAAATATTGGTGCTCGGAGAAACAGGTCGAGACTGCGGACGAATGCCTGCAGCTGTTCGGCGGCTACGGCTACATGCAAGAATACCCGATCTCGCGCATCTTCATCGATTCCCGCATCCAGAAGATCTATGGCGGCACCAACGAGATCATGAAGCTGTTGATCGCCAGATCCCTGTAGATCAGGTTTCTGTAGATCATCGCGCACGCCGGTCGCGCGGCCGGCAGCCGAAGCGCTGCTTGAAACGCCGGGTGAAGTGGGAGAGATCCGAGAAACCCCAGTCAAACGCGATGGCGCCGATCGCACGATCCGCCATCGCGGGATCGGCGAGATCCCGCGCCGCGCCGTCGAGCCGGTGGGCCATGACGTATTCAGTGAAGCTCGAGCCCGATCGCGCCAGCAGCTTGTGGACGTAGCGCTCGCTGATGCCGACGACGCCGGCGATATCGGCGACCGCAAGTCCGGGCTCGCGGAGCCGCCGGTGAATGGCACGCTTCACCGCCAGCGCTGTTGCATCGGCGAGACTTTCAGATTCCGCAGCGCCTGCCTGGCTGCGCCGCGACATGCTCACGGCGACCAGCTCGATCAGCGCTCGGAACAGAAGCACGCCCTCCTCCTCGGTCATGCGCAGCGCGCCGTCGCTGAGAGTGCGCGCGGTCTCGGCGATGAGATGGCCGACATAGGGATCGTCCGAGACGCGAGCCGCCGCGACATCGAACGAGGCCGGCAACCGTTCGCGCAACAGCTCAGCCGGCACCCAGAACGAGGCAACGCGCAATTGCGGCCCGCGGTCGTGCAGAAGCGCGAACTGCCGATCGCTGTCGAAGATGCCGACCTGTCCCGACGAAAGGCTGATCTCGCGATCATCCTGCAGGATGCGGCAGCGGCCGGCCAGCTTCAAATTGAGGTAGAAGCAGCTGCGGTCGGATGCCGCGATGTCGGCCGCGGAGCGCCGCACCACGTGCTCGGGAAAGCTGACGCGGTTGATCGCGGCATCGCCGAGGCGGACGTGTTCGACGCTGGCGGGAAAGCCGGCTGCGGCCGCCGGCTCGGGCGTCAGATTCATGAAGGCCTGGCAGATCGCCTCACGATAATAGGCGAATTGCTCGGCCGGCCGCACGCCCGCAGTATTCCAGGCCGATTGACGTGAGGGGACGGCGCGCTCGATCTGCTGCATCGGTTCACTCCGAGACCAATCCGGTTCACTCCCAGCCAAGCGCCAAACCAGCCGCCAGTCCACAATTGACGCGCGGCAGCGACGCACCGGCCGGATTAGCGCGGCCTCGATCTAACCATATCCTCGGGAGGAGCCACAACATGTCGACCTACGTTCTCGTCCATGGCGCCTGGCACACCGGTGCCGAGTTCGAGCCCGTGGCAGCGCCGATCCGCGCGGCCGGCCATCAGGTCCATACCCCCACCATCAGGGGCAACCGTCCGGGCGACGCCAAGACGACAGGGCTCAAGGAGGCGATCCAGTCGATCGCGGACTATCTCGCCGAAAACGATCTGAAGGACGTCATCCTGCTCGGCCATTCCTATGGCGGCATGGTCATCACCGGGGTCGCCGACCTCGCGCCGGAGCGCATCCGCCGCCTGGTCTACTGGAATGCTTTCGTGCCCAACAATGGCGAATGTCTCAACGACATGGTGCCGCCGCACTATGTCGGGCTGTTCGACGCGATCGCGGCCGAGCGCGGCGACGGCTCGGTAGTCTTGCCATTTCCAATCTGGCGCGAGGCGTTCATCAACGATGCCGATCTGGAGACGGCGCAGCGCGCTTATGACGTGCTCAACCCGCATCCGCTGGCGACCTTCACCGACAAGATCGCGCTCAAGGCCAATCCGGCGGAGATGCAGCTGGCCAAATCCTACATCAACTGCACCGAGGATACCGCGATGCCGCACAGCCATCCCTGGCATCCGCGGCTGTCGGAAAAGCTCGGCCTGTTCCGCCTGGTGCAGGTGCCGGGAAGCCACGAGCTGTGCTTCTCCGATCCGGCACGGCTCGCCAGGGCGATCATGGAGGCGGGACGCGACTGACGGCGCGCCCTGGGCCCGCTCGCGATCGTCGGCCGCTCAATTCGGATGCCACCAGCGGCCGCCGATAACGACGCCCTCCGAGACGATCTTGCGATCGCCGATCAAATGCTCGCCGACGACGTCCTCATAGTCGAACTGGCCCTGCCGAACCGAGATCAGCGTGGCATCGCCGACGCTGCCGGGTTTGAGGCTGCCGAGTTCGGGGCGGCGCAGCGCCATCGCCGCGTTCACGGTCGAGGCCGCGATCACATCCGGCAGCTCCATGCCCATGCACAGGAACTTCGACATGGTCGTGACCTGGTCGTAGGCCGGGCCGTCGATACAGAGCTGATGAATGTCGGAGGAGATGGTGTCGGGATAGAAACCGTTGGCGAGCATCGCGCGCGCGGTCTTGAACGCGAACGAGCCCTTGCCGTGGCCGATGTCGAACAGCACGCCGCGCTCGCGCGCGTCCAGCACCGCCTTCTTCACCGTGCCCTGCGCCGTCGCCGGCGTATTCGGGAAAGGGCGGAATGCGTGGGTCAGCACGTCGCCGGGACGCAGGCGCGCCAGCACCTCCTCATAGCTCGGCGGCGGATGGTCGATATGCGCCATCAAGGGCATGCCGACCTCGTTCGCAACCTCGAGCGCGATATCGAGCGGCACAACCCCCGACGTGCCCGAGGAGTGCAATCCGACGCGCACCTTGATGCCTACGATGAGATCGCGATTGGCATCGGCCACCTTGGCCGCCTCGATCGGATTCATCAGCCGCAGCTCCTCGCTCTCGCCGACCATGATCCGGTGCGAGAAGCCGAAGATGCCGGCATGCGAGACGTGCAGGTAAGCGAGAATGCGGACCTCGCTCGGCTCGATCACGTGCTTGCGGAAGCCGGCGAAATTGCCGGGCCCGGCGCTGCCGGTGTCCACCGCCGTGGTGACGCCGGAGAGCCGGCAGAACTCCTCGGCATCGATGCCGAGCGAGGTGCCGCCCCAATAGACATGGGTGTGCAGATCGATCAGTCCGGGCGTCACGATGAACTGCGAGACGTCACGGACTTGCGTGCCCGGATCGGCCTTGAGCCCGGTGCCGATCGCAGCGACCTTGCCATCGGCAAAGGCGACATCGGTCACGGCATCGAGCTTTTGCGAGGGATCGACCACGCGGCCACCGCGCAGGATCAGATCGAAAGGCATTGGGGTCTCCGGATAGGCAGGCGTTGCGGGGGCCACGCGCAGGGGCCGCCTTCCCGCCTATAGCAAATCTTGCACCAACCAAGCAAAACGCCGGGATGATTCCGAACAAGGCCGCCTGATATCGATCAGCCGTGCTTGCGCCATTCACCGAAATCCTTTTCGACGAACGCGGCAGCGGCCTTTGCAGCGGCATGAAGCCAATCGCGATCGCGCTCGTCCAGGTCGTCGGCGATCCTCTTCGACGCGCCCCTCGCCGCGTGAATGGCGCCGACCTCGAAGCCCATGGCGTAGAGCAGCTTGAGCTCCAGCCCCATATTCGCGTGATCACCAAGATTGATCTTCCGCGAATCGGGAGCGATGCGCCGGATCACGAAGCCGCTTTGGCGTTGGACCGTCAGGTGCGGATCAGGAGCTCGATACAGCCCGCGCGCGAGCTTCAGAAATCGAGACTTGCCCTGCATGTCATGGGCCCAGTCCCAAGCCGACGACACCAGGGCCTTCGCCTCCCTGACGACCTGGCCACCGCGCCAGTCGGCGATGGCGACGAAGCGCGGGCGGCCCAGACTGCCGACTCCTGCCGAACGTGTCGCGAAGTGACTGAACGCGGCGCCGCGCGGCAGATTCTTGTGGAGCGCCGCGGCGACGGGAGCCGGCACCGGCAGCGGCGCCCCCTTGCGGCGGTATTTCTTCACATCATCCCAGAACTCCGCACGCTCTTCGTCGGTGCAGACAACGAACTCGCGCATCCAGCTTGCGTCTTCATCCAGAAGCGAGGGCCTCGGATGCCGCAGACCCTTCTTGTAACCGTCGAGAATCGCCTTTGCGGCGTCGCCGTTGCCGATGTGGGTCATGGCCCGACCCTTCTTTTTCTTGGCCTTGGGCGCAAGCCGGGCGCTTGCCGCGAGGCGCACGAGATCGAAGGGATAGGGAATGATCGCGGCCTCGTCGAAATCGTTGACGCCCCAGACGAGGCGCCCCTCGGCGTCGCGCCAGGTCCCGAAATTTTCGATATGCATATCGCCCACGGACAACACGCGCGGCGCTTTACTCAGGCCCGGGCACAGCGCTTCGATACACCTCGCCCAGCGGAAGAAAGTTGCGCGAAGGAAGACGAACGGGTCCTCCTTCATCTTCTTGTGCTTTTTGTCGAGGTCCGGCTCGACGACCTTGCATTGAGAGCGCAGCCAGCGCTCGAACGCCTTGTTGTCGTCTAGAAAGGAACGCGGCCCGATCCCGCTGCTTCTGCTTGGCGTTTGCTTGATCACGGCGAGAGCTTCCTGAAGCGAGCGATGATAAGCGAGCCTGCACAATGACCGCGGCAAACCGCAACGCAGGCTCCAAATATTCAATCACAAAGCGAGCAGAATAGCTCCGCCGCGAATGTTCCACCAGCCCGGATGATGTGCCCTCGCTCCATCAGCCGCGGGACCGCGGGCAAACACGAGGGCGGGCCAAATTGTTGGGAGATCGATGCAGACCCGCCCGGGATCGGCCAGCGATCACGTCGAGCATCTGAAAAAATGGCGATCCCGGCATGACTCGAACATGCGACCTACGGTTTAGGAAACCGCCGCTCTATCCGGCTGAGCTACGGGACCGCGGAACCCGCCGGCGAGGCGGGTTGCCTAGGGTCTACATATCAAAGCGAGGGCCGAATCGGAAGCCCTCGCCTCGATCAAAGCGGCCATCGGCCGCGCGCCTACGCCTTGATATTGTTGTCCTTCACCACCTTGCCCCAGGTGGCGACCTGCTTGTCGAAGAAGGTCTTGAAGGCGGCGCCGTCCTGGAGCAACAGCGTCATGTGCTGCGTCTCCTTCAGCTGGGCTGCGGTTGCGGGCTCGCTCAGGATCTCCTTGGACGCCGCCGCGAAGGCCGCGACGACATCCGGCGGCGTGCCCGTGGGGGCGAAGATGCCCCACCAGGCCAGCGTCTCGAAATCCGGAAAGCCCGCCTCGATCGCAGTCTGCGTCTCAGGCAGCGCCGGCAGCCGCTCGCGGCCGAGCTGCAGGACCGGATGCAGCATATTCGTGCCGAGCTGGGCGGCGACCAATGCGGCCGATCCCGCGATGAGGTCGACATGACCGCCGAGCACGTCGTTCATCGCCGGACCGCCGCCGCGATAAGGTACGTGCATGATCTCGACGCCGGCCTTGCTGCCAAGCACGGTCATGGCGAGATGGCCGAGCGTGCCGATGCCGACCGAGGCGTATTTCACCGCGCCCGGGCTCGCCTTGCAGGCGGCGACCACGTCGCCAAAGCGCTTGTAGGGCCGGCCGGCGCCGGCCGCGATCACGTAAGGCGCGGTGCCGATCAGCAAGACCGGCATCAGCTCGCGCTCGACATCGACCGGCGGCTTGTCGAGGATCGACGGAATCACGGCGTGGGAATCGAAGGTGACCAGGAAGGTCGTGCCGTCGGCCGGGCTCTTGGCGACCTGCGCCGCGCCGAGCGCGCCAGCCGCGCCCGATTTGTTCTCGACCACGACGATGCGGTTGAGCTTGGTCTGCAGGCTGCTCTGCAGCAGCCGCGCCATGGCATCGGTCGATCCGCCCGGCGGAAACGGCACCACGAGCGTGATCTTGCCGGCCTGCGCCATCGCCGGCGTCAGTGCCAGAATGGCCGGTGCGGCCAGCAGCGTGCGTCGTGTGATCGTCATGGTCCCCTCCCGTTGTTGTTGCGCCCGGCTTATTGCTCTTTGGCGCTTTCAGGTCGTTCCGAAGCCCGACCCTGCTTTTCTGTATTCTGGCCGAGGTGGACTGAAGATGTCCAGCACGCGGGCTCCCTCGGGGCCGGCGCGCATGGTGTGCGGCACGTTACCCGGCGTGCGCCAGAAATCGCCCTTCTTTACCGCGATTTCCTCGTCGCCCTGGACGCGGATGGCGGAGCCGTCGAGCAGCACGCCCCATTGCTCCTCGGGGTGATGATGCAGCGTGCCCTGCGCATGCGGCGCCAGCGTCACCACCGACAGCATCGCCTGCTCGCCGGAGAAGATGCGCGTCGTCACGCCCGCCGCGAGTTCGCGAAACAGCCCGTCGCTGGCGTCATCGAGATTGTGAAATTCTTCCTTCTGGCTCACGCCGTCCTCCCTTTGCGCTCGTCTGATCAGGATTTGCCGTACGAGCCCTGGTAGCGGCCCTCGCGGATTGCCTTCAGCGTTTCTTCTTCGCGGGCGACCTGGGCGCGGACCGCCTCCAGCAGCGCGGCGGCACCGGCGGCGGGAAACGACACCACGCCGTCTTCATCGCCGACCACGATGTCGCCGGGCGAGATCACGCTGCCGCCGATGGTGACGGGCACGTTGATCTCGCCGGGGCCGTTCTTGTAGGGACCGCGGTGGATCACCGCGCGCGCATAGCAGGGAAAGTCGTCCGCCGCGAAGGCTGCGACATCGCGGATCGCGCCGTCGATGACGTAGCCTTCCGCTTTGCGCCACTGCGCGATGTTCTTCATGATTTCGCCGACCAGCGCGCGGCTCTCGTCGCCGCCGCCGTCGACCACGATGACGTCGCCCGGCCCGACCAGGTCCAGCGCGCGGTGGATGGCGAGATTGTCGCCGGGGCGCGTGCGCACGGTGAAGGCGGTCCCCACCAGCTTGCCGCCGCGGTGATAGGGCTTCAAGCCGACCGCGCCCGGCAGCCGCGCGAGATTGTCCGAGATCACCGACGTCGGCGCGCCCCTGAAACCCTCGATGATCTCGGCCGGCGGCTTCGGCACGCTGTTCGCCGCGATGGTGATCGTCATGTCAATCCTTCCTTGCTCGTCTCATTCGGCATGCGCCCGGGCCTTCGACGGCAAGATCCGGAAGGCGCGCCCCTCCTTCATCCACGCCGCGCGCTCATCGCGCAACAGGGTGCGGCGAACTTTTCCGGAATCGTCGCGCGGCGGGGCGCTGACGAACTCGAAGCTTTCGGGATGCTTGTAGCGGCTGAGCCGGTCCTTGAGGAAATCCGCCATGGCGTCGGCAATGGCCTGGCCGTCGGCACCGGGCTCCGGCTCGATGATGGCATGCACACGCTGGCCCAATTCCGGATCGGGCAGGCCCACCACGACACAGGAGCGCACGCCGGGAGCCTCGGACACCGCGGCCTCGACCTCGGCCGGATAAATGTTGGCGCCGCCGCGCAGCACCATGTCGGCGAGGCGGTCGCCGAGATAGAGATAGCCTTCGGCATCCAGCCGGCCGATATCGCCGAGCGATTCCCAGCCGTCGGCGCGGCGCTTCGGCTCGGCGCCGAGATAGTGATAAGTGGCGTCCTTGCCGTCATTGTTGAGGAAGTAGATCTCGCCCATCTCGCCCGGCGCTACGTCCTTGCCGTCCTCGCCGATGATGCGCAGGCGCGCCATATCGCCGATCCTGCCGACCGAGCCCTTGTGCGTCAGCCATTCGGTGCCGGAGATGATGCAGGCGCCCTGTCGCTCGGTGCCGCCATAGAGCTCCCACACCCGCTCGGGTCCGAGCCAGGCGATCCAGTTTTCCTTCAGCCATGGCGGCATCGGCGCGGCCATGTGGAAGACCGTCTGCAGGCTCGACAGGTCGTAGGAGTTGCGCACGCTCTCCGGCAGCGCCCAGATCCGGTGCATCATGGTCGGCACGAAATTGACCCATTGCACGCGCTCGCGCTCGATCTGGCGCAGCGTCTCCTCGGCGTCGAACTTGGTCAGCCCTGTGAGTTGGCCGCCGACGAACAGCGCGTAGTGCGAGACGATGAAGGGCGCATTGTGGTAGAGCGGACCGGGATTGAGCAGCGAGACGCCGGAGGGAATATTGAGCGGCGGCGCGGCCGCGGTGTCGGTCACGGCCGGCTGGTGATCGAGGATCACCTTGGGACGGCCGGTCGAGCCGCCTGATGTCATCGCCTTCCAGTATCGCGCCACCGGCGGCGTCAGCGGCTCATCCGAGAAGCCTTGCGGCACGAAGTCAGCGGGCAACCGGTTCGGCGCATTCCAGTCGGCCTCGCCGCCGACCACCAGCGCCGGCTTGAGGATGTCGAGCACGGCAGCAGCTTCGCCGCGTGGCAGCCGCCATGACAGCGAGGTCGGCGTCGCGCCGCATTTCCACACCGCAAAGGAAGTCTCGAAGAACGCGTTGCCGTTCGGCAATCCGATCGCGACGAAATCGCCGGGCTTGACGCCCTTGGCCACGAACGCCCGCGCGCGGCGGTTGGCGCCGCGCTCGAGCGCGTCCCAGGTCAGCGTGTCCTGCCCGTGACGGACGGCGATCGTGCCGTGTGGTTTGCGTTCAGCGTACCAGCGCGGCACATCGGAGAGCGGCAGCAACATCAGGCGTTTCCATTTGTGTTCTTGGCGTCGCCGCAAGGAGCGAGGGCGCTCGCGGGACGAGTGTATCAGCCTGGCGCCAGGGCGCTGTGACTCCTACGCCACGTCAAGCATAAAATGTCAGCATTGCAGCCATGAATTTCCTGGGTTCCATGGGTGACAAGCCGGCGATAAAGAGGCAAAAATCCGGCTCGACTCAGTTTGGGTTGAGTTGCGCAAGGAATGCTCTTGTAGAATGTCGTCGGTCGTAACATCGCGTCGTGCGGCGCCGCTCGCCGTGGCCGCAGCAGGTTTTGTCCTGCTGACGCATGGGCATGCCGAGGCGCAATGGTGGAAGCGCGCACCGGTTGACTTCGAGGAATGCGCCGACGCCGCCGAGAAAGCCGCGAGCAAGGCAGAGAAGACGGCAGCGCTCGCCGATTGTAACGCCAAGTTCGCCGGCCGCCGCAAGCCGGGTGGCGGCTATTCCTATTACGACTTCCTGCAGGATCGCACCTTCGACATCGCCGGGCCCAATCCGACGCCGGAGGAGCAGAAGAAGATCGACGCAGCCTACACGGCCTACCTCGCCAACCAGCGCCGCAGCAACGAAGCGGCACAGGCGATGGCGCGTCAGCAGCGCGAGCAGCAGGAACAGGAGTTGCAGCAGCTTCAACAGGTCGCGCTGCGCACCGAGACCGCGCGCGTGCCGATCCCCGTCGAGCGGCCGAAGGTGCAGCAGTCCGCCGTCGCGCGACCGAAGGCCGCGCCTTGCGCCAAGGGCTCCTTCTCCTGTGAGTGGCCGCGGCTGTCGGAAAGCCTCAACGATCTGAAGAAGCTGTTCAACCCCACACCGAGCAAGCCGGCGAAGAAGGGCTGAGCTGCGGCCAAACACGCCGCTGTCGTCCCGGACAAGCGTAAGCGCAGATCCGGGATCCATAACCACAGGAAGTGGTTGTGGGGCGAGCCGGTAACTCCGAGCCTTCGCCAAACGTCTCCCTTTGGCTATGGGTCCCGGATCTGCGCGCGCTTTGGCGCGTTTGTCCGGGATGACAGCGGAGAATGCAGCGTCAGTTCGTGCGCTTCTTCTTGCTGCGCTTCGGTTTCGCCACCGGTGCCGGCGCTGGCTCGGTCACTATCGGCGAACTGCCCATCTGCGACCGGCTCTCCTGCAATCGCCTGTCATAGCCAGGTGAGTTCATCACCGTCGGCGGCCTTGCATAGGCGAGCGTTGACGAACCGCAGAGCGCGGTCAGCGCGATCCCGATCACAAGACGACGTTTCATCGTGTTCCTCCTTCGGGCACTACCCGCGGATCTGCTGCGGTGTCAGACGAAGCGGACCTTTGCCGGCCGCCTCGGCGTCCTTGATCAGCGCAACAATGCGGCGCATCAGCGGCACGCCGACATTGTTCCGTTCGGCGAGCGCGATCATCGCACCCTGGAGATAGTCGATCTCGGTCTTGCGGCCCTGCTTCAGGTCCTGCCACATCGAGGAGCGCGCCTCGGGATCGATCTTCATGGTCCGTCCCAGGATCGCGTTGAAGATCGCATCCGGCAGCCGGAGCAGGGTCGGAGACCAGCTCATCGGCATCGGCGTCGACGACACCGGCACGATGCCGGCCGCCTTCAGCACGGCCAGCCCCTCGGCCATCTGGTCGGCGAACAGCCGGCGCCAGTCGCGGCTGGCCAGTTGCGCGGCGAGCGGCATGTCCGACAGCGCGCTGAGCGCGTTGTTCAGGTTGATGATCAGCTTGCCCCATTGCACGCCGGTGATGTCGCCGCTGGCGCGCATCGTGAGGCCGGCGACCGAGAGCTTGCCGGCCGTGTTCTCCGCATCCTCCCCGATATGAATGTCCCCGGAGGTGGCGCGGTGGAAGCGGCCCTCGCCCATTGCGATCACGTTGAACGGCACCATGCCGGCCAGCACGGACCGGTCGCCGAGCCGCTCCCGCAGCACCGCGACATTGCCGACGCCGTTCTGCAGCGAGACGATGACGGCATCCTCGGGCGCATGCTGCGCGATCTGCGCGGCGACGGCGGCGGTGTCAGCGCTCTTCACCGTCACCAGCACGATGCCGGCGCTATGGAAGATGGAGGGATCCTCCGACAGCGCCAGTCGACCCGCATCGAGCTTGTTCTCGGAGCCGTCGAAATCGGTCAGACACAGGCCGAACCGCTCGATCTCGGACTTCACCCGCGGCCGCACCAGGAGCGCGACGCGGCGGCCGCTGGCGGCCAGCATGCCGCCGACGAAACAGCCGATGGCACCAGCGCCGGCCACCACGATCGGTCGATCCGCAATCACCGAAACTCACTCCCTGAATGACCGGCCTTCGATAGCAGAGACGCGGCCGACAACCAATCGCGGCGCATCCGACTTGTAACGGTCATGCGTGCCCCATATGTTTTTGACCCGGGGGGCAGTCAGCGGCGAGCGCTCGCCGAACGAGACGCCAAAGGAGAGCACCATGGGTCTACTCGACGTCCTCAACGGCATGCAGAACGGCCCGCGCGGCCAGAGCACACCGAGCTCCGAGAAATCCTCCGGCGGCATGTCGCCGATGACCATGGCGCTGCTCGGCCTGCTCGCCTGGAAGGCATTCAAGCATTTGACGGAAGGCCAGCCCGGCGCGGCGCCCGCCCAGCAGCCGCGCTCGCCGCTGCCGCCTCCGACGCAGGCGAATGCAGGCGGACCGGGCGGCGGTCTCGGCGATCTGCTCAAGGGCGGCCTCGGCGGTCTGCTTGCGGGCGGAGCGGCGGGGACCGTGATCAGCGGCGGGCTCGGCGATCTGCTCAACCAGCTCCAGAGGGGCGGCCAGGGCGAGGTTGCGAATTCCTGGGTCGGCAAGGGCGAGAACAAGCCGATTGCGCCGGGCGATCTCGCCAGCGCGCTCGGTGCCGACCAGATCGACAGCCTGTCCGCCCAGAGCGGCCTGTCGCGCGAGGATCTGCTCTCCGGCCTCAGCCAGTATCTGCCAGAGGTGATCGACCATTTGACGCCGGACGGACGGCTGCCGACAGAGAACGAGCTCTCGGATCGGATATGATCATCGTCAGAGAGAGGGGAGCACGGGCATGAGCATGGGCGGCCTGTTGTGGATCATCCTGGTCGGCTTCATCGCCGGCCTCATCGCGCGCTGGCTCGCGCCGGGGCCGAACAATCCGAGCGGCTTCATCCTCACAACCATCCTCGGCATCGCCGGCGCGTTTCTGGCTACCTTCATCGGGCAGGCCATCGGCCATTATAGCCCCGACCAGGGCGCCGGCTTCATCACCGCGACCATCGGCGCGGTGGTGGTGCTGTTCATCTGGCACCGGCTGGTGGCGAGCGGCGTAATCAAGGGGTGACTATATGCGGTGTCGTCCCGGACAAACGCGCCCCAAGCGCGCGCAGATCCGGGCTCATACCCCCAGGGAGGAGTTTGGCGAATATTGATGACTCCGAATGTTCGTCAAACGCCTCCCTGGGGCTATGGGTCCCCGCCTTTGCGGGGACGACGACTGAGTTCGACGCGAGGATGCGTTCATCACGTGATCAAATGCATCCCCGCATCCATGCGCACGACCTCGCCGGTCATGTTGCTGGACGCCGGCATCGCCAGGAAGCAGACGAGCTGCGCGATGTCTTCCGCTGACGATGCGACCTTGAGCGGCACCTTCGCCACCACGCTGTCGCGCACCTGCTTGGCGCCGGCCTCGCCACGGCCCTTGGTGAACCAGGGCGTGTCGATATAGCCGGGGCATACCGTGTTGACGCGGATCAGCGGCGCCAGCGCGCGCGACAGCGATAGCGTCATGGTGTTGAGCGCGCCCTTGCTCGCGGCATAGGCGATCGAGGAGCCGACGCCGCTGATGCCGGCGACCGAGGACACGTTGACCACCGCAGACGGCCGCCCCGAAGCCTTCGCGGCGGCTTCGAGCAGGCTGCGCGCTGCGCGCACCATCTGGAATGGCCCGATGGTGTTGACGCCATAGACCCGCTGGAAATCTTCCGCCGACAATCCGTCGAGGTCGGCGTGCGCGACGTGCTTGGTGGTGCCGGCATTGTTGACGAGGATGTCTAGCCGGCCCCAGCCGCTGGCGGCCGCGGCGATCTTGCGGCAATCCTCATCCTTCGAGACGTCACCTTGCGCGACCAGGACTTCCGCGGCGCCGGCCTTGCGGCAGAGCTCGGCCGTGGCCTCGGCCTCCTTCTGGCTCGACGAATAGTTGATGACGAGCCGCGCTCCGCTCCGAGCGAGAATTTCCGCCGTTGCCGCGCCAAGGCCGGAGGCCGACCCCGTCACGATTGCGCACAGATTGTCCTTGGCCATCCCTTTGTCCTTCCCGTGGCTCTGATCTTCCGCGACTTGTTTAACGAGTTTGCCGCGCCCTGCAAATCGAGCAAACTCCGCTAAGCGGAATTAGCCCAGACGGGTGACGTCCCATGCCCACGCCGCAGGTTGGTCTGCGGTCAACGCTTGTCAGGGCCATGGCTTTTTCGGATCATCCGGCGCAAGAAGAGGTCGCGCGCCCGTCGGAACAGGACGCGCCAATGGCAAGATACGGGGAACGCTGTGGCGGAGAGTGACAATATCGTCGTCGAGACCGCGGAGAAGATCTTCGCCGATCTCGCCGATCCGCAAACCATCAACAACGACAAGAAGGGCACGTGGCAGGCGCCGCTGTGGCAGGCGCTGAGCGAAGCCGGCCTACCCTTGGCCTGGGTGCCGGATGATCTCGGCGGCTCCGGCGCGAGCCTCGCCGACGGTTTTGCGTTGCTGAACGCCGCCGGCCGTTTTGCCGTCGCGGTGCCGCTGGCCGAAACCATGCTGGCGGGCTGGCTGCTGGCGCAGGCCAAGATCACCTCGCCCGAGGGCGAGATGACGGTGCTGCCGGCGTCGCCGAAGGACCGCATCACACTCGATGCCGACGGCGCGCTCTCGGGTCGCGCGCGCGGCGTGCCTTTCGCGAAGAGCGCGAAGCATTTTGCCGTGCTCGCGCATGGCAAGGACGGCGTTTCCATTGCGCTGGTCGACGCGGCCAAGGCGCGGATCGAAGCCGGGCTGAATGTCGGCTACGACCACAGCGACACCGTGACGCTCGACAAAGTCCAGCCCGTCACCATCAAGCCCGCGCCGAAGGGCTTTGAGCAGACTCATCTGATGCTGATGGGCGGCGTCGCGCGCAGCCTGCAGATCGCCGGCGCGCTGGAATCCATGCTCGACATCTCCGTGCGCTATTCCAACGAGCGCGTCGCCTTCGAAAAGAAGATCTCGAAATTCCAGGCCGTGCAGCACAATCTCGCGCGCCTCGCCGGCGAGTCCGCCGCGGCGCTTGCGGCCGCGACCTCCGCGGCTGACGCCATCGCGAATGCGACATCATTTGATGACGAGGTCTATCTCGAAGCCGCCTCCGCCAAGATCCGCTGCGCCGAGGCCGCGGAGAAAGGCGGGGCCATCGCGCATCAGGTCCACGGCGCGATAGGCTTCACCATGGAGCATATCCTGCACCGCTATTCGCTGCGCGCGCTGGCCTGGCGCGACGATTTCGGCTCGGAAAGCTACTGGGCGGTCGAGCTCGGCAAGCTGGTCGCAAACCGCGGCGCCGACGAATTGTGGCCGCTCGTGGCGTCGCGCTGATCGAGGAGAGAAACACATGACCGCCGCCCTCCGTTTCGATCCGATCCGCCTGCCCGAGAAGTGCGAGCAGCTGCGCAAGGAAGTGCGCGCCTTCCTCGCCGAGGAGATCGCCGCCGGCACGTTCGATCCGCACCAGCCCAACCGCGAAGACACCGACGCGCCGGAATTTTCCCGCCGGGTCGGCGCCAAGGGCTGGCTCGGCATGACCTGGCCGAAAAAGTACGGCGGCCAGGAGCGCTCGTTCCTCGAACGTTACGTGGTGACCGAGGAAATGCGCGTCGCCAACGCGCCGACGCGGCGCTTCTTCGTCGCCGACCGCCAGAGCGGCCCGGTGTTGCTGAAATACGCTCCCGAGCATGTCAAGATGGACATCCTGCCGCGCATCTGTCGCGGCGAGGTCTGCTTTGCCATCGGCATGAGCGAGCCGAACTCCGGCTCCGACCTGTTCGCCGCGAAGACGCGCGCGACCAGGACCGACGGCGGCTACCTCATCAACGGCACCAAGATCTGGACCTCGTCGGCGCACATCGCCGACTACATGATCGCGATCTTCCGCACCTCGCCGCCGACCAAGGAAAACCGCCGTCACGGCCTGACCCAGTTCCTGGTCAAGATGAAGCAGCCCGGCATCAAGGTGAACCCGATCGGCCAGATCACCGGCCAATACGAATTCAACGAGGTCGTGTTCACCGATCACTTCATCCCCGACGACCACGTGCTCGGCGAGGTCGACGGCGCCTGGAAGCAGGCGACGAGCGAGCTCGCTTACGAGCGGTCGGGCCCCGAGCGCTTCCTCGAAACCTATTACGTGCTCACCGAGCTGGTGCGCGCGGTCGGCCCCAATCCCGACACCCGCAGCGCCGAAGGCATCGGGCGCCTGGTCGCGCAGCTCCACACCATGCGGCGCATGTCGGTCTCGGTGGCCGGCATGCTGGAAGCCGGCAAGGAGCCGGTGGTCGAGGCGTCTATCGTCAAGGACATCGGCACGGTGTGGGAGCAGCAGCTGCCGCACCGCGTGCGCGATCTCGCCGCCTTCGTCGAGGAGACCGCGACCAACCGCGAGACGCTGGAGCGGCAACTCGACTTCGCCATCAAGACCGCACCGAAGCTCACCATCCAGGGCGGCACCACGGAGGTGCTGCGCGGCATCATCGCCCGCGGACTCGGCTTGCGGTAGGTTTCGATGAACGACACGATCGCGGCTCGCTCCGTCCACCTCTCCCATAGGGAGAGGTCGATTTGCGCCAGCAAATCGGGTGAGGGGTTCTGCTCTTATGAGGGACCGCAGCCCCACACCCGGCGCTCCGCGCCGACCTCTCCCTATGGGAGAGGTGGTTCTTCGCTACCGATACATCGAGTTACTGGAGGCAAGTAATGAGCACTTACAAAGATATCGGCGTTGAGAAGGTCGGGCATGTCGGCACCATCGAGATCCGCCGCCCGCCGCTGAACTTCTTCGACATCTCGCTGATCAACCAGATCGCGGAGGCGCTGGAAGAGTTCGACCGCGACATCGAGATCCGCAGCACCGTTCTCTCCGCGCAGGGCAAGGCGTTCTGCGCCGGCGCGAATTTCGGCGATCCGGCCCGTCAGGAACAGGAGGCGCGCGAGGCCGAGAAGAAGGGCGACCCGGCCGACAGCCTCGGCCCGATCAACCATCTCTACATCCAGGCCGTGCGCATCTTCCGCGCCAAGAAGCCGATCGTCGCCGCGGTGCAGGGCGCGGCCATTGGCGGCGGACTCGGCCTCGCGGTCTCCGCCGATTTCCGCGTCACCTGTCCCGAGGCGCGTTTCTCCGCGAACTTCACCAAGCTCGGCTTTCACCCCGGCTTCGGTCTGACCGTGACGCTGCCCGAGCTAATCGGCAAGAACAACGCCGAGCTGATGTTCTACACCAGCCGCCGCGTCACCGGCGAGGAGGCCGTGAAGTGGGGCTTGGCCAACGAGCTGGTGCCGCAGGACCAGGTCAAGGCGGCCGCGATGAAGCTGGCCGGCGAGATCGCCGAATGCTCCCCGCTCGGCCTGCTCTCCACCCGGGCCACGATGCGCAATGGCCTCGCCGACCGCGTCATGGCTGCGACCAATCACGAGCTCGCCGAGCAGACGAGGCTGCGCGCGACGGAAGACTTCAGGGAAGGCGTAAAGGCGACCGAAGAGCGGCGGGCGGCGAATTTCAAGGGGCGGTGAGCGCGCGGTGAATGTCCTGTTCTTCCTTCTCCCCTTGTGGGAGAAGGTGGCGCGAAGCGCCGGATGAGGGGTTTTTTCAGCGAATTCGACTGCACAAGATGAGTTCGCGGAGAGAGACCCCTCACCCGTCTCGCCGCTACGCGGCGAGCCACCCTCTCCCACAAGAGGCGAGGGTGCAGCTCACTCAACTCACGCGGAACGTCACGCCACCCAACAAAAATTCGTTCCCCTCAACCGCGAACCCCTTCGCCTTCGCGGCATGCAACACGCGCGTCACGTCGATCACACGAAACTCCAGCGCGCTCATGATCTCGCTGGCGCCCTTCACGAAGCGAATGGTTGCGTTCGGCAGTTTCAGCTCGTCACCGCTCGGCGCAATTCCAATGATCCTGCCCCAATGCTCCGCCAGCCCTTGCGGATCCGGGCTCTGCATTTCCACCGACGTCAGCGCCTGCGTCACATCCTTTCGGATGAACTTCTGCCAGTCCGGGCCCGCCGGCGGATAGGGGCCCAGAATGTCGTCGCTGCCTTCGGTGTGGTTGAACTCGATGAACGCAGCACGGCAGTCGCGGGGATGGAGCTGCACGCCGTGATAGGGCGCGTGGTCGATGACGTTGGCGGTGCGCACGCCGATGGCGTTTGCATGGCGGCCGCGCTCGTCGGGATCGTTGCAGCAGAAGATCGCCATGTAGCCGCCGCGTCCGCCGGTCTTCTCGATGAAGCGGCCGGCGGTTGTGCCGTCCTTGAACGGCGCCACCACCTCCAGCAGGATCGTGTCGACCGGGAGCAGCGCATTCTCGAGGCCGTATTTCGCGACATTGCCGTCCCGATAGCAGACGCCAAGGCCCATGATCTCCGCAATGTCAGAGATCACGGGTTCGAGCTGCGGCGCCACCAGGCAGATCTGCCGCAGCCGGATATAGGGCGCCATGGTCATGCGCCCTTGAAGGTCGGCTTGCGCTTCTCGACGAAGGCCTTTGCGGCCTCCTTGTGGTCCTCGGTGTCGCCGCAGCGGGTGTGATGGATCGCCTCGCCGTCGAAGCAGTCCTCGAGCGCCAGGTGTTCGGCATTGTTGATGTTGCGCTTGATGAAGCCAAGCGCGATCGAGGGGCCCTGCGCCAGCGACAGCGCAAGCTCGTGCGCGGCCGTGTCGATCTCGGCGTCGGGCACGACCTTGGTCACCATGCCGATGGCGTGGGCTTCCCTGGCCGTGAGCACCGGCGACATCAAATAGAGCTCGCGCGCCCGCGCGCTGCCGAGCAGCTGCGTCAGGAAATAGGTGCCGCCGTAATCGCCGGAGAAGCCGACCTTGGCGAAGGCGGTGGTGATCTTGCAGGATTCGCTGGCGATGCGGAGGTCACAGGACAGCGCCATCGACAGGCCGGCGCCGGCGGCCGAGCCATCGAGCTGCGCCACCACGGGCTTCGGCATCTGGTGCAGGATGCGCGAGACCTCCATGCCGCGGCGGAGGTTTGCCAGCTTCTGCTCGAACGGCAACGGCGCGCGGCCGGCCGCCATCGACTTGACGTCGCCGCCGACGCAGAACGAGCCGCCGGCGCCCTTGAAGAGCACCGCCCGCACGTCGGGATCGTCAGCCGCGCGCCGCGCCGCCTCGACAAGCCCGGAGACCATCTCGGGATTGAGCGCGTTCTTCCGCTCTGGCCGGTTCATCGTGATGGTGAGCAGCCCGCCTTCGAGCTTCTGCAGGACCATGTCGTTGCTCATGCGGCGTCTCCCCTTGTTTGTTTTTACTCCGTCATTCCGTGGCGTGCCCCTTGGCGCGAACCCGGAATCCATTCCTCAACCGTCATTGCCGCTCGATGGATCCCGGGTTCTCGCTGCGCGAGCCCCGGGATGACGACCTATTGTTGGGTGTGCGCGTCACCGCGACGGCTCACGCCCTTATTTCTTCACGAGCGGGCAGCGCGACTGCTCCAAGGGCTGGAACGCCTCGGCACCCGGCACCGTGGCGAGCAGCTTGTAATCGTCCCAGCGGCCCTTGGACTCCGACGGCTTCTTCACCTCGAACAGGTACATGTCGTGGATCATGCGGCCGTCCTCGCGGATCTTGCCGCCCTTGGCGAAGAAGTCGTTGATCGGCGTCTCCTTCATCACCTTGATCACCGTCGCGGCGTCGGTCGTGCCGGCCGCTTTCACAGCCTTCAGATAATGCGTGATCGAGGAATAGACACCGGCCTGCGCCGAGGTCGGCACCCGCTTGGTGCGCTCCATGAAGCGCTTGGAGAATGCGCGCGTGTCGTCGTTGAGATCCCAGTAGAACGCTTCGGCCAGCAGCAGGCCCTGCGCGGTCTCGAGCCCGATCGAGTCGATATCGGTGACGAAGGCGAGCAGCGGCGAGACCTTCTGGCCGCCCTTGGTGATGCCGAACTCCGCCGCCTGCTTGATGGCGTTGATGGTGTCGCCGCCGGCATTCGCGAGCCCGATCACCTTGGCCTTGGAGGCCTGGGCCTGGAGCAGGAAGGACGAGAAGTCAGACGTGTTGAGCGGATGGCGCACGCTGCCCAGCACCTTGCCGCCGGTCTTGGTGACGACGGCGCTGGTGTCCTTCTCCAGATCCTGGCCGAAAGCGTAATCGGCCGTGAGGAAGTACCAGCTGTCCAGGCCCGACTTGACCGCCGCAAGGCCGGTCACGTTGGCCTGGCCGTAAGTGTCGAACACGTAGTGAATGGTGTAGGGGCCGCAGGCCTCGTTTGTGAGACGGATCGAGCCGGGGCCGTTGAACATGATGATCTTGTTGCGCGCCTTCGCGATCTCGCCGGCGGCAAGCGCGGTCGCGGAGGCCGCGACGTCGTAGATCATCTCGACACCCTGGTTGTCGAGCATGTCGCGGGCGATGTTGGCGGAGAGATCGGCCTTGTTCTGATGGTCGGCCGCCAGTACCTGGATCTTGCGTCCCAGCACCTCGCCGCCGAAATCCTCCACCGCCATCTTGGCCGCGGTCTCGCTACCGGGACCGGTGATGTCGGCATACAGGCTCGACATGTCGAGGATGCCGCCGATCTTCAGCGGCGGCTTGTCCTGGGCCTGCGCGGCGCTAGCATTGAGGGCAAACGCGGCGGCAAAAATGCCGGACAGAATGTGCTTCATCGAAAAAGACCTCCCTTATCGCGCCGTGCTCTGATGGCGGCTTGGTTATTGCTCTTGGTGATATCTGTTGGCCATCGCTATTGCCGCAATCATGCCGCATGCGCAAGAGCGCAGCAAGCGAGGCGCTGATGATCGTCGCGCATGCTTTCCGCAAAACGGAATGGCAAGAGGATGCACGATGTCTCCGCGTCGTTTCGACCGCAGCGAAGTAAATCCAGAATCTTTCCGCGGAGGGAATCTGGATTGTTTCGCTGCCTTCGCAATGACGGAAGTAAGGAAGCCCCTTCGCCTCACACGCCGTTCGAGTTAAGATCGACGCGTAACGCAACCTCCCCGGGTCACGTGACGCGACTGCCTCATCTCATCGTCGCAATTCTTCTCGTCGTAGGTCACGCCGCGTTCGCAGCGCCCTGCCAATTCGAAGCGCAAGGCGAAGGCCGCGTCGCGGCCATCGTCGATGCGCGCGGCGTGCGCCTCGATGACGGGCGCGAGATCCGCCTTTCGGGCATCGAGCCGACCGCGACGACGAAGCAGGCTCTGACCTCACTGTTGCCCGGACGGGAGGTGACATTGCGGAGCACTGACGACACGCCGGACCGTTACGGCCGCCAGGGCGCGCTGGTCTTCATCGGCGGGAGCGAGACCTCCGTGCAGGCCATGCTGCTCGCCCGGGGCGAGGCGCTGGTCTCCGCCGAGATCACGGACAAGGACTGCGCGGTCGCGCTGATGGCGTCCGAAGCAGCGGCGCGACGCCAAAAAATGGGCAGCTGGGCTGACCCGTCGGCCATAAAAAACGCGGAAAGTCCCGACGATATTTTGGCGGAGATCGGGCGTTTTGCGGTGGTTGAGGGTAAGGTCCTTTCGGTCCGGCAGGCTGGGGCAACGACCTACCTGAACTTTGGACAGAACTGGACACGCGGCTTTGCGGTGACTATCTCAAGGCGCACTTTGCCGGCGTTCGAAACGGCCGGAATAGCCGTCAAGTCCTTGGAACGTAAGCGCATTCGAGTCCGGGGCTGGGTCGAGGGGAATACGGGGCCACGGATTGATGTGCGCCTCATAGGGCAGGTCGAGTTGCTGGGCGCAAACGAGCCGGCAGGGGTAAGGCCTTAGATCAGGCCAGGCACGGGTTAAGCGACGTGAATGGGGTGCTAGAGCGGCACGAACGAGGTGATGGCCCCCGCCGTCTGCGGGCGGCGCCGGCTGCGCTGTGCCTTGTCCTTTGCACGGCTCTCGCTGGCTGTGGCGACATGGGCCGGTTCCAGACCGCTGCGACGCCGCCAGCCGTGGCGATGCCCAAGCCGAGGCCCGCCGTCGCGCAAACCCCCGCCACCGAAAAGGAGCATGAGCGCATCCTGGCGAACTATGGCGGGACCTATGACGATCCCAGGCTCGAGGCGCTCGTCAGCAAGACCGTCGACCGCCTGGTCGCCGCCTCCGAGCGTCCCGACCAGGGCTACAAGGTCACCATCCTCAATTCCGGGGCGGTGAATGCCTTCGCGCTGCCGAACGGACAGCTCTATGTCACGCGCGGCCTGCTGGCGCTGGCGAGCGACACCTCGGAATTATCCTCGGTGCTCAGCCACGAGATGGCGCATGTGCTGTCCAAGCACGCCGCGATGCGCGAGGACCAGGCCCGCCAGGCCGCGATCGTGACCCGTGTCGTCACCGACATGAGCAATGATCCCGATCTCACCGCGCTCGCACTCGCCAAGACCAAGCTCACAATGGCGAGCTTCTCGCGCAAGCAGGAGCTCGAGGCCGACGGCATCGGCGTCGGCATCTCCGCCAAGGCGCATTTCGACCCCTATGGCGCGGCGCGCTTCCTCTCGGCGATGGAGCGCAATGCCGAGCTGAAGGTCGGCAAGAGCTCGCTCGATCCGCGCGCGCAGGATTTCACCTCCTCGCACCCGGCGACCCCCGAACGCGTGCAGAACGCGCAGAACATCGCGCGGCAATACACGGCGCCCGAAGGCGCCGAGCGCGACCGCGAAAGCTATCTCGCAGCGATCGACAACCTCGTTTACGGCGAGGACCCCAGCGAAGGTTTCGTTCGCGGCCGCCGCTTCCTGCATCCGAAGCTCGGCTTCACCTTCCAGGCACCGGAGAATTTCACGCTCGACAACACCGCGCAGGCCGTGATCGGCGTGCGCGAGGGCGGTGCGCAGGCGATGCGCTTCGACGTGGTGCGGGTGCCGGCGGAGCAGTCGCTCGGCGACTATCTGAGCTCCGGCTGGATGGAAGGCGTCGAGAAGGCCTCCACCGAAGACCTCACCATCAACGGCTTCCCGGCCGCGTCCGCCACCGCCAAGGGCGATCAGTGGCAGTTCAAGGTCTATGCGCTGCGGTTCGGCAGCGACGTCTACCGCTTCATCTTCGCGACACGGCAGAAATCGACCGAGAGCGAGCGCAATGCGCGCGAGACGGTCCAATCGTTCCGCCGCCTGACTCTCGACGAGATCCAGGCCGCGCGTCCGCTGCGCATCAAGGTCATCACCGTGCAGCCCGGCGACACCGTGGAATCGCTGTCTCACCGCATGGCCGGCGTCGATCATCCCGCCGAGCGCTTCCGCGTGCTGAACGGCCTCGATCGCACCGCGCAGGTGAAGGTGCGCGATCGCGTGAAGATCGTGGCGGATTGACGTGCGCTAAGCGCACGTCAATCCAGGGGCGCGCTTAGCGCGAACCCGGGATCTCAAGCGGCAAATTGCGCTGCTGTAGGGTGGGCAAAGCGCAAGCGTGCCCACGATCTCGCTCCATCGGAAACAGATGGTGGGCACGGCGCGATGCACCTTGCCGACCCTACAGCCGTCCCGTTGAAGTCCGGATGGCTATGCGTTGCTGGCCTTGCCGCCCGTGTCCATGTCGCCGGCCTCGCGCTGGCCGCTGAGCCAGAGTGCGAGCAGGGTCCAGAACGCGCCGGAGAGCAGATACGCACCCGACGCGATGACGCCGAGATTTGTGGCAAGCAGCAGCGCCACCAGCGGCGCGAAGCCGGCGCCGAACAGCCAGGCCATGTCCGAGGTCAGGGCCGACGCCGTGTAACGGTAGGTCTGCCGGAAGTTCGAAGCGATCGCGCCGGAGGACTGACCGAAGGAGAGGCCGAGCAGGATGAAGCCGATCACCATGTAGATGGTCTCGCCGAACGCGCCGGCGTCGAGCAGCTGCGGCGCGAAACCGCTATAGATCGCGATCGCGATCGCCGAGCCCATCAGCAGCGACTTGCGGCCGACGCGGTCGGCGATGATGCCGGAGGCCACGATCGCGGCGACGCCGAACACGGCGGCGACGATCTCGATGATCAAAAAGCGCACCGGGCTTTCGCGGGTGAACAGGAACACCCAGGACAGCGGAAACACCGTGACCATATGGAACAGGGCGAAGCTCGCCAGCGGCGCGAACGCGCCAAGCATGATGTTCTGGCCTTCGCGGGCAACTGTCTCAGAAATGCGCGCGGGCTGCAATTCGCGAGTCTCGAACAGCGTGGCATATTCCTCCGTCGTCACCATGCGCAGGCGCGCGAACAGTGCCACCACGTTGATGGCGAAGGCGACGAAGAACGGATAGCGCCAACCCCAGTCGAAGAAATCATCCGCCGACAAATTGCCGGCGAAATAGGCGAACAGCGCGCTCGCCACGATCAGCCCGAGCGGCGCCCCGAGCTGCGGCACCATCGCGTACCAGCCGCGCTGGGATGGCGGCGCGTTCAGCGCCAGCAGCGAGGCCATGCCGTCCCAGGCGCCGCCCCAGGCCAGACCCTGCGCGATACGCGCCAGCGCCAGCAGCCAGATCGCGGCAGCGCCGATCTCGTGATAGCTCGGCAGGAACGCGAGCGCCACGGTGGCGGTGCCGAGCAGGAACAGTGCCGAGATCAGCTTGGCCGTCTTGCCATACTCACGGTCGACCGTCATGAAAATGACGGTGCCGATCGGCCGGGCCATGAAGGCCAAAGCGAAGACCATGAAAGAATAAAAGGTGCCGTTCAGCTCGCTGGCGAACGGAAACACCAGGCGCGGAAACACGATCACAGAGGCGATCGCGAAGACGAAGAAGTCGAAGAATTCCGAGGTGCGGCCGATGATGACGCCGATGGCGATCTCGCCGGGGCTGGCCTGGTCGTGGCCATGCTCGCCGGTGTGGATGTCTGTCATTGCGGGGGTCTGTGCCGTCGCCATGCGTGCGCCCTTAACGTCTTAAAAACCAAGGCCGACCGCCCGGCGGGCGCCAGGCAGTCCGGCCCTGTCTGATCCAGCATTCCGCAATGCAACATTGGACAAATTGTCCAATGTCCCGCCTGTTGCGCCGCAGCTACCCGTTGGCCCCGCAAAAGAAACTCATTCTCAAAGGCTCGGCCCGTGTCTCGTCTCAAGATCCTGGCGCTACTACCTCTGGCTGCCGCTCTCACCGGCTGCGACTATGTCGTGCTGGCGCCGGCCGGCGATATCGCAGCCCAACAGCGCGACCTCGTCATCATCTCCACCGTCCTGATGCTCCTCATCGTCCTCCCCGTGATGGCGCTGACGGTGCTGTTCGCCTGGCGCTATCGCCAGTCCAACACGGCGGCTCCCTACGAGCCGGATTGGGATCACTCGACCGCGCTCGAGCTGGTGATCTGGTCGGCGCCGCTGCTGATCATCGTTTGCCTCGGCGCGCTGACCTGGATGGGCACGCATCTCCTCGACCCCTATCGCACCCTCGGCCGCATTCATGCCGACCGCGCCGTGGACCAGTCCAAGGCCCCCCTCGAGGTCGACGTCGTCGCGCTCGACTGGAAATGGCTCTTCATCTACCCGGATTACGGCATCGCGAGCGTCAACGAACTCGCCGCGCCAGTCGATCGTCCGATCACCTTCCGCATCACCGCGTCCTCGGTGATGAACTCTTTCTACATCCCCGCGCTCGCCGGCCAGATCTACGCAATGCCGGGCATGGAGACCAAGCTGCACGCCGTCGTCAACCACGCCGGCACCTATAAGGGTTTTTCGGCCAACTACAGCGGCGCCGGCTTCTCCGGCATGAACTTCAAGTTTAGGGGACTCGACGACAAAGGTTTTGACGACTGGATCGCCAGCGCCAAATCCGCCGGCGGCTCGCTCGGCCGCGCCGAATATCTCCAGCTCGAGAAGCCCAGCCAGAACGAGCCGGTGCGCCGCTGGGGCAGCGTCGATGCCGATCTCTATCGCCTGATCCTCAATATGTGCGTCGAGACAGGCAAGATGTGCCAGAGCGAGATGATGGCGATCGACGCCAAGGGCGGCGCCGGCCACCAGGGTCTGAACAACACCCTGCCGCTCACCTACGACAAATACGCCCGCCGCGGCGCCCCGCTCGGGCCGGCGCCAACCTTCGTCGCCGGCGCCTGCACGCCCGATGCGCCGCAGGGCCAGACCTCCGCCTCCATCACGGCCCCGCTCGACATGGCGCCGCTCACCGGCGCTGGACTGAAGCGGCCGAGCTTCACGCCGCTGAAGTCCTCGTCCTTCTTCCTCGGACCACGTCCGAAGTCAGATTCCTAACAGAGAACGCGCATGTCTCCTGATCTTCTCAAGCTCATCTTCGGCCGGCTTGGATTCGAGTCGCTGCCGCTGCACGAGCCGATCGTCGTCGGCACCTTCGCCGTGGTCGCGCTCGGCGGAGCGGCGCTGCTCGGCGCCCTCACCTATTTCCGCCTCTGGGGCTATCTCTGGCGCGAATGGTTCACCACCGTGGACCACAAGCGCATCGGCATCATGTACATGATCCTCGGCATCGTGATGCTGCTGCGCGGCTTTGCGGACGCGCTGATGATGCGCGGGCAGCAGATGCTCGCCTTCAATGGCTCCGAGGGCTATCTCAACGCCCATCACTACGACCAGGTCTTCACCGCCCACGGCGTGATCATGATCTTCTTCGTGGCGATGCCGTTGGTCACGGGCCTGATGAACTACGTCGTGCCGCTGCAGATCGGCGCCCGCGACGTCTCGTTTCCGTTCCTGAACAATTTCAGCTTCTGGATGACGGTCGGCGGCGCGGTGCTGGTGATGGCCTCGCTGTTCATCGGCGAATTCGCCCGCACCGGCTGGCTGGCTTATCCGCCGCTGTCGAACATCGGCTACAGTCCCGATGTCGGTGTCGACTATTACATTTGGGCGCTGCAGGTCGCCGGCGTCGGAACGACGTTGTCCGGCATCAACCTGATCTGCACCATCGTCAAGCTGCGCTGCCCAGGCATGACCATGATGAAGATGCCGGTTTTCACCTGGACCTCGCTCTGCACCAACGTGCTGATCGTTGCCTCTTTCCCAGTCCTGACCGTCGTGCTCGCGCTGCTCTCGCTCGACCGCTACGTCGGCACCAACTTCTTCACGAACGATTTCGGCGGCAGCCCGATGATGTACGTGAACCTGATCTGGATCTGGGGCCATCCCGAGGTCTACATCCTGGTTCTCCCGGCGTTCGGCATCTTCTCCGAGGTCACCTCGACCTTCTCCGGCAAGCGGCTGTTCGGTTACACCTCGATGGTGTACGCCACGGTCGTCATCACCATCCTGTCGTACCTAGTGTGGCTGCACCACTTCTTCACGATGGGTTCGGGCGCCAGCGTCAACTCGTTCTTCGGCATCACGACGATGATCATCTCGATCCCCACGGGCGCGAAGATGTTCAACTGGCTGTTCACGATGTATCGCGGCCGGATCCGCTACGAACTGCCGATGATGTGGACAGTCGCCTTCATGCTGACCTTCGTCATCGGCGGCATGACCGGCGTGCTGCTCGCGGTGCCGCCGGCCGACTTCGTCCTTCACAACAGCCTGTTCCTGATCGCGCATTTCCACAACGTGATCATCGGTGGCGTGGTGTTCGGCGCGTTCGCCGGCATCAACTACTGGTTCCCGAAGGCGTTCGGCTTCAAGCTCGACCCGTTCTGGGGCAAGATGTCGTTCTGGTTCTGGGTCACCGGCTTCTACCTCGCTTTCATGCCGCTCTACGTGCTCGGCCTGATGGGCGTGACCCGCCGCCTGCGCGTGTTCGACGACCCGTCACTGCAAATCTGGTTCGTCATCGCCGCGATCGGTGCCGTCTTCATCTTCATCGGCATTCTCTCGATGCTGATGCAGTTCGCCGTCAGCCTGCTCAAGCGCGAGCAGCTCAAGGACGTCACCGGCGATCCCTGGGACGCACGCACGCTGGAATGGGCGACCTCCTCGCCGCCGCCCGACTATAACTTCGCCTTCACCCCGGTCGTCCACGACAATGACGCATGGTGGGACATGAAGCGGCGCGGCTACCAGCGTCCGCTCACCGGCTTCAAGCCGATCCACATGCCCAGCAGCACCAGCACCGGCATCATTCTAGCAGGCCTCGCCACCGCGATGGGTTTCGGCCTGATCTGGTACATGTGGTGGCTCGCCGCCGTGAGCTTCATCGCAATGCTCGCCGTCGGGATCGGTCACACCTTCAACTATCACCGCGACTTCGACATTCCGGCTGAAGACGTCATCCGGACCGAGGACGCGCGCACCAAGCTGCTCGCCGGAGCCAAGTAAATGACTGTCGCCGTACATCCCTCGCAGACCGGAGAGCCGGTCTTCTATCTCGCCGACGAGCATCCGCATCCGGAAGGCTGGAGCACCTCGCTCGGCTTCTGGATCTACCTGATGAGCGACTGCCTCATCTTCGCGATCCTGTTCGCCACCTACGGCGTGCTCGGCGGCAACTATGCCGCCGGCCCGGCGCCGAAGGACCTGTTCGACCTGAACCTGGTCGCGGTGAACACCTCGATGCTGCTGCTGTCCTCGATCACCTACGGCTTTGCCATGCTGGCGATGCAGCAGAACAAGATCGCGCAGACGCAGGCCTGGCTGGCGATCACCGGCCTGTTCGGGGCTGCATTCATCGGCATCGAGCTCTTCGAGTTCGCCCACATGATCCACGAGGGCGCAACGCCCCAGCGCAGCGCCTTCCTGTCCGCCTTCTTCACCCTGGTCGGCACCCACGGCCTGCACGTCTCCTGCGGCCTGATCTGGCTGGTGACGCTGATGGTACAGGTCCAGAAATTCGGCCTGATCGAGGCTAATCGCCGCCGCCTGATGTGCCTGTCGATGTTCTGGCACTTCCTCGACGTGGTCTGGATCGGCGTCTTCACCTTCGTCTATCTCCTGGGAGTTCTGCGATGAGCACCGATACCCACGCAGCCGGCGCGCACGACCACCACCATGGCGACGGCCACGCTCACGGCACGTTCTCGAGCTACGTGCTCGGCTTCGTGCTCTCGGTCGTGCTCACAGCCATCCCGTTCTGGCTGGTGATGAGCGGCACACTGCCGAGCAAGCAGATCACCGCGCTGGTCATCATGGCGTTCGCGATCGTGCAAATCGTCGTGCACATGATCTACTTCCTGCACATGAACACGGCCTCCGAGAACGGCTGGACCATGATGGCCTTGATCTTCACCATCGTGATGGTCGTGATCGCGCTGTCCGGTTCGCTGTGGGTGATGAGCCACCTCAACAGCAACATGATGCCAATGCACCAGATGACAGGCATGAAGTGAGCGAGGCTTTGGCGTGAGCAGAACCGGCACCGCGACGAGCGAGGCGGGAAAGACGCAGGGCAGCGCCGTGCACGCCCCCGCCCTGTGGCTCACGGTCCTCTCGCTCGTCGCTCTTGTCGTTCTGATCGCGCTCGGCGTCTGGCAGATCGAGCGCCGCGCCTGGAAGCTGGCTCTGATCGACCGGGTCGAGCAGCGCGTCCATGCTCCGGCCCAGCCGATCCCCGCGCCCGCGGCGTGGCCCGCGGTCAGCGCCGCCAACGACGAGTACAGACATGTCAGCCTCGGCGGGCGCTTCCTGCACGATCGGGAGACTCTGGTCCAAGCCGTCACGGAGGAAGGCCCGGGCTATTGGGTCCTGACGCCGCTCGAACGCAGCGACGGCACGCTGGTCCTGATCAACCGCGGCTTCGTGCCGTCGGAGCGGCGTGACCCATCGACGCGCCGCGACGGCAATCCGGACGGCCACGTCGAGATCTCTGGCCTGCTCCGCATCACGGAGCCCAAAGGCGGCTTCCTCCGGAGCAACGTGCCGCAGCACAACCGCTGGTACTCTCGGGATGTCGAGGCGATTGCCGCGGCCCGCGGCCTCCAAAACGTCGCACCATTCTTCGTCGATGCCGATGCCAAATCACAAATCGCTGGCGGACCGATCGCCGGATTGACCGTGGTGCGCTTTCCCAATAACCACCTGATCTACGCGCTGACGTGGTTTGCCCTGGCCTTCATGCTGGCCGGCAGGCTTTTCGTAACATTCGGCGGCGGGTTGCTCCGCCGCAAGCGCTTCGTCCACGACAGCGCCGGCGGCTCGGATTCGACCGCCCGCAGGACGGGATCAGATGCTGGAACGATCGTCGAGCCGACCTGACGACGGGAAGACGCCTTCCCAGACGCTTGCGCCTGACGGGCTGGCCGTCACGCTGCAATCGCTGGCCGGCGCGCGCAGCGAGCTGATCGGGACGGCGCCGACCGATCACGAGACCAACCGCAAGAACATGGCGCTGCTGATCCAGCTCCGCTGGACTGCGGTGGTCGGCCAGATGGTGACCATCGGCGTCGTGCATTTTGGTCTCGGCATCCCGTTGCCCCTGGAACGAATGGGCGCCGTGATCGGCGCCCTGGTGCTGCTCAACGTTTCGAGCCTCGTGTGGGTGCGCCATCGCGCCGCAATCACCAACAACGAGCTTCTGGTCGCCCTGATGCTGGACGTCGCCGCGCTGACGGCGCAGCTCTATCTCTCCGGCGGCGCCACAAATCCCTTCACCTCGCTGTTCCTGCTCCAGGTCACGCTGGGCGCGGTGCTGCTCGATGCCCGCTCGACCTGGTCGCTGGTGGCGCTGACCTGTGCGAGCTTCGTCTGGCTGACTTTGGCCTACCGGCCGCTCGACCTGCCGCCCAATCCGCTGAGCGAGACCTACACGCTCACCGTAACAGGCATGCTCTTGGGCTTCGTGCTCAACGCCGTGCTGCTCGTGGTGTTCGTCACCCGCATCAACAGGAACTTGCGAGAGCGCGACGCCAATCTGGCAGCGCTGCGCCAGCATGCCGCCGAACAGGATCACATCGTGCGCATGGGCCTGCTTGCCTCTGGCGCTGCGCACGAGCTCGGCACGCCGCTCGCTTCCCTGTCGGTGATCCTCAGCGACTGGCGCCGCATGCCGGACCTTGCCGCCGATCAGGAGCTCGCCGAAGACCTCGCGGAGATGGAGACCTCGCTGCAGCGCTGCAAGTCGATCGTCACGGGGATCCTGGTCTCGGCGGGCGAAGCGCGCGGCGAAGGCTCCTCGCCGACCACGGTGACGGCGTTCGTGACCGCGCTGGTGGAGGAGTGGCGAGACGCGCGCTCGGCCCGCACCCTCTACTTCGTCAACACCTTCGGCGAGGACGTCTCGATCGTCTCCGACGTCGCGCTGAAGCAGGTCATCTTCAACGTGCTCGACAACGCCTACGAAGTCTCGCGCGACTGGGTCGAGCTCGTGACCGAGCGCGAGGGCGACAATCTCGTGCTGTCGATCTCCGACCGAGGTCCCGGCTTTGCGCCGGAGATGCTGGCTCAGCTGGGGAAGCCCTACCAATCCAGCAAGGGCCGTACCGGCGGCGGGCTCGGCCTGTTCCTGGTGGTCAACGTCGTGCGCAAATTGGGGGGCAGCGTGACCGCCAAGAACCACAGGAAGCGCGGCGCCACTGTGCGGCTGACGCTGCCGCTCGCAACGCTCGCGATCGGAGGGAATTTTGACGGCTGACCGTTCGCTCATCGTGGTCGAGGACGATTCCGGCTTTGCCCGGACGCTGAAGCGTTCGTTCGAGCGCCGCGGCTACGAGGTCGTGCTCGCCGCCTCGATCGAAGAGGTGCGCCAGGTGCTGGAGCAGCGCTCCTTCGGCCATGCCGTGGTCGACCTCAAGCTCGGCGGCGCCTCGGGCCTTGCCTGCGTCGAGCTCCTGCACGCGCACGACCCCGACATGCTGATCGTGGTGCTCACGGGCTTTGCCAGCATCTCCACCGCGGTGGAAGCGATCAAGCTGGGCGCCTGCCACTACCTGGCCAAGCCGTCCAACACGGACGACATCGAGGCCGCCTTCACCAAGGCCGAAGGCAACACCGAGGTCGCACTCGACGCACGGCCGACCTCGATCAAGACGCTGGAATGGGAACGCATCCACCAGACCCTGATCGAGACCGATTTCAACATCTCGGAAGCCGCACGCCGACTGGGCATGCACCGGCGCACACTGGCTAGGAAGCTCGAGAAGCGGCCGGTGAAGTAGGTACCGCGTGATGCGGCCACAGGGCGTTCACGATCAGCGACCGCCGGGCAGATACTCCCTCTTGCAGGCCGCGATGTTCTTGTCGCGTCCAGGATAGTTGGATCCGAACGCACCAACATATTTGAGGCAGTCCATGTATTTTCGATTGCCCATCCAGCCGTAGTCCGGGCCGAACGCGCCTGCGGCAGCCGGCGAGTGCGAGGCCGAGCCGGCCAGCAAGCCGATTCCGATAACCAAAGCGGCGCAAGTCGCGAAACGTGGAAACTTCATGACCCTCTCCCATGTGCTCTGCAGCCGGGACAACCGGCGCGTGGCAGCACACTGACGGAAGGCGGAGCGAAGGAAAGTGTCGGCCATCACACTGCGCGACCGGCCGACGACGGTGCAGTTTCTCCTGGCTGCCATCGACCGCACGAGCGACCGCTGCGACCGAACTCGCGGCAAACAAAAAGCCCGGCCAACCGGCCGGGCTTTTGATTGATTGCGATCGGCGCAAGCGTTGCTTACGCCGCCTCGTCGGCAACGGTGGTGTCGTCGCCATCGGTATCGTCGGCTTCGCCCTCGGCATCCGCATCGCCCTCACCTTCGGCGGCTTCCGCCTTGGCGTTGCGGCGCGGGCTCTTGGCGAGCTGCGCCTCGATCTCCTTGACCGCTTCGGTCTCGGTCGAGTGCTGCACCACCGCGATCTCGCGGGAGAGACGGTCGAGTGCCGCTTCATAGAGCTGGCGTTCAGAGTAGGACTGCTCTGGCTGCGATTCCGAGCGATAGAGATCGCGCACGACTTCCGCGATGGCGACGATATCGCCCGAATTGATCTTCGCTTCGTATTCCTGGGCGCGGCGCGACCACATGGTACGCTTGACGCGGGCGCGACCCTTGAGGGTCTCCAGCGCCTTCTTGACCAGCGCGGGCTCGGACAGCTTGCGCATGCCGACATTGGCGACCTTGGCGGTCGGCACGCGCAGCGTCATCTTGTCCTTGATGAAGTTGATGACGAACAGCTCGAGCTTCGCACCGGCGATCTCCTGCTCCTCGATGGCCAGGATCTGGCCAACGCCGTGAGCGGGATAGACCACGAATTCGTTGGCCTTGAAGCCCTGACGCTGGGTCACGACCTTCTTTTCCTCGACCTTCGGCGCAGCCGCGGGCTTGGCGGCCGGCTTGGCAGCGACGGGAGCCTTGGCAGGCGCAGCGGCAACGGGAGCCTTCGGCGCGGCGGGCTTGGCAGCGGGAGCCTTGACGGCAGCGGGCTTGGCGGTCACAGACTTGACAGCAGGCTTGGCAGCGGTCGCTTTCGCGGCCGGTTTGGCAGTCTTGTTAGGCATTGCGCTTCTTTTGTTCTTCGAGGACTTTGCAGCCGGCGCCTTCGTCGCGGTCCGACCCTTGGATGCGCTACGGCTGGCCGCGGCGACTTTTTTGGCCTCCTTATGGGAAGCCCTCGCTGAAGTACTCTTTTTACGCGTTTTCTGTGACACAGCCTGCGCGCGGAAACTGCCACGCCCCTGTTCGACATTTGGTTTCACGGGAACCCAGAGGGGCCAACGGGGCTGACGGGGTTCGGCTTAATGTGCTCAATATAGCACATTTCCCGCAAAAATCAATGATTTAGGGGTTCTTAGGGCTGGTTTTCGGTAGAAGCGCCGCTATTACGGTTAAGTTTGAGCCCGAATTAGTCCCCGGAGCCCGGGTTCGGGGAGAAAAACTTCTCAAACTTGCCATCCATGCCGTCGAATTCCTTGGCGTCGGCAGGTGATTCTTTCTTCTGAGTGATATTGGGCCAGCTCTTGGCGTATTCGGCGTTGACCCCGAGCCACTTTTCGAGGCCCGGTTCCGTGTCCGGCTTGATGGCGTCGGCGGGGCATTCCGGCTCGCACACGCCGCAATCGATGCACTCGTCGGGATGGATGACGAGCATGTTGTCGCCCTCGTAGAAGCAATCGACCGGGCAGACCTCGACGCAGTCGGTGTACTTGCACTTGATGCAGTTTTCAGTGACGACGTAAGTCATCCAACGCTCCGAAAAGCTCTTTTAGAAGTCGCGGCTTGCCTAGCGCGGATGGCCGGGCGCCGCAAGGTCGGGAAGGCCCGATCATGACGGCTTTGCGTCTTTGATCGACCAAGAAATGAATGTAATGCGCAATTAATTGCGCGTGCCGAGCTCCTCGTAGAGCACCCGCGCCGAGGCAGCATCGCCGCGGCGTTCGCTGAAGGCGGTGACCTTGAGGACGCGCACGGTGCGATCGAGCGCGATGGTGAGCACGTCACCGGCTTTGACCGCATGTCCCGGCGAGGTCTCTCGCACGCCGTTGACGCGGACATGGCCGGTGGCGACGAGCTCGGCTGCGGAGGTGCGCGCCTTCACCACGCGCGCGTGCCACAGCCATTTGTCGAGGCGCTGCCGCTCGGTCGTGGGCTACTCCTTCCGCCCCGAGAGCTGCTCCTTCAACGCGGCGAGCTTCGCAAAGGGCGAGTTCGGATCGGCAGGGCGGTCGCGCTCGCGCGGGTTCGCGCTCGAGGCGTAGGGGCGCAGCGAGGGACCTCCCTGACGGTCGCGGCCCTTGTCGCGGTCGCGGCCACGATTGTCGCGGCCCTTGTCGCGATCTCCGCCGAACTTCTTGTTGTCGCGATTGCGATCGCGATCCTTGTCGCGATCCCCCTTGCCCTGGAAGCTGCGATTGCGGTCGTCGCGGCGCTCACCGCCCTCGCCGCCTTCACGCGGCTTGCGGAAGTCGCGGCCGCCATCGCGGCGATGGCCGCCATGACGATGGCCCGGCTTCGCGCCGTCGGTTGCTTCGCCGGGCGCGGCACTCGCGGCATCGGGTGCAGCGCCGGCCTCAGCGCCGGGCCGCGGACGCTGATTGTTGTGACGCTGATGGCGATGGCGTTCGTGGCGCGGCTTGCGATCCTCGTGGCGGCCGGCGGGGCGCCAAACCTCGACCAGCTCGGGCTCGGCGGGCGCGGCAGCGGCTTCGACAGGCGCGGCAATATCGGGCGATACAGCGGCTTCGGTGGCGGCGGTCTCGGCGGCAGCGGCTTCGAGCCCTTCAGTCTCAGGGGACGTCGCAGCCTCGGGAGACGTCGCAGCCTCTTCCGCCGGCGGCGCGATGCCGGGGGCATCTTCAGGCGTGACTGCGACCTCAGGGGATGGGTCTTGCGCCGGCTCGGCCTGCGCGACCTCGTCCTGCGGCTCCATGCCGGGCGCGTCTTCGACCGTGACCGCTTCAGCGGCGGCTTCGGTGGAGGCCTCGTCCGGCAGGCCGGCAACGGCCTCGGCCGCAGTTTCGGTCTCGGCTGCGGTCTCGGTCGCAGTCTCCGCGCTGCCTTCGGCGGGCGGCGTCTCGGCCGCAACCGTTTCCGTCACCACCGGCTTCGGCGGCAGCGGCGGGCGCTTCTCCATGCGATAGCCGAGCGCGCGGAGCACGGAGGCGAAATCCTCGCCGGCCGAGCCCGTCAGCGAAGTCATCGCCTGCGTCACCATGAAGCTGCGGCCGTCGAAGGCGCCGGCGGGCTTCTCGCCCGGCGAATTCTCGCGCCAGGCCAAAGCGGGGCGGATCAGATCGGCGAGGCGCTCCAGGATGTCGACGCGCACCGCGCGTTCGCCGGCCTGTTTGTAGCCGAGCACGCGATAGGCATCGCGCGGCAGCTGCTTGTCGACCGGGAACGAGGTGCGGCCCGAGGAGGCCAGATGCTGCGCGCCCGACAGCGCGGAGAGATCGACATTGTCCTGCTTCAGCGCCCAGAGCAGCGCGGCGAGCGCACGCGCGGCGGGCTTGAGCAGGCCGGGGAAATAGATGTGATAGGCGCCGAACCGGACGCCGTATTTGCGCAAGGTCGCGCGCGAGGACTGGTCGAGATCCTTCAGCTCGTTGGCGATCTTCGGCCGCTCCAGCACGCCGAGCGCCTCGACCAGCTGATAGGCGATGCCGCGGGCAATGCCGGTGACGTCCTCGGCCTTGCTGAGCTCGAACATCGGCCCGAGCAGTTTTTCGATATGGGTCTTGAGCCAGAGCTCGAGCCGCGCCTGCACCTTGTCGCGGGGGGCGCCGGTCAGGCGCTCGTCGGAGATGATGCGGATGCGCGGATGCAGCGCCTCGTCTGCGGCAGACAGTCGCGCCACGGCATCGCCGGTCCAGCGGATGATGCCTTCGGAGGTCAGCACGAACTGCTCGTCCGGCGCATTGCCCAGCTTTTCGGCGCGCGCGTTGATCTCGCCGGCGAGCACCGCTTGCGCTGCAGCCTGCAAGGCTTTCGCATCGGAGCCGGCTTCCGCCGCGTCCGGTGCAAAGGTGAAGCCGTCGAGGCGGCCGATGACATGGCCTTCGACGATGACTTCGCCGGTCTTGCCGATTTCAGTATTCAAGCTCGTGTTCTCCCGCAGGCGGCGCATCAATACACTGGTCCGGCGATCAACGAAACGCTCAGTCAAGCGTTCATGGAGCGCATCCGATAATTTATTTTCGACCTCCCGCGTGATCCCCTGCCAGCGTTCGGGGTCTCTCAGCCAGTCCGGGCGGTTGGCGACGAAGGTCCAGGTGCGGATTTGCGCGATCCGGGCCGACAGCGTGTCGATGTCGCCGTCGATGCGGTCGGCTTGGGTGACCTGGGCCTCGAACCAGGAATCGGGGATGCAGCCCTTCTGCATCAGGAAGCCGTACAGCGTGGTCACGAGCTCGGCATGGGCCGCCGGCGACAGCTTTCTGTAGTCGGGGACCTGGCAGGCTTCCCAGAGCCGCTCAACGGCGGCCTTGCCATGGGCGACATCGCGCACCTCGCCGTCGCGGGCGGCGTGGTCGAGCACGCGCATGTCCTCGGCGATGGGCGCGCGGGTCAGCGCCTCGTGCCCGGGGCCAACGTTCAGCGAGACCTGCAGCGCGCCGAGCGAGGAGAAATCCAGCCTGGCATTGCGCCATTGCAGCACCTTCACCGGATCGAAGGTGTGGTTCTGCAGCGCGTTGACGAGTTCGGGCTCGAACGGCGCGCAGCGGCCGGTGGTGCCGAAGGTGCCGTTGCGGGTGGCGCGGCCGGCGCGGCCGGCGATCTGCGCGAATTCGGACGGGGTGAGGCGGCGGAACTGGTAGCCGTCGAACTTGCGGTCGGAGGCGAAGGCGACGTGGTCGACGTCGAGATTGAGGCCCATGCCGACGGCGTCGGTGGCGACGAGATAATCGACATCGCCGTTCTGGAACATCTCGACCTGCGCGTTGCGGGTGCGGGGCGAGAGCGAGCCCAGCACGACGGCAGCGCCGCCATGCTGGCGGCGGATCAGCTCGGCGATGGCGTAGACTTCATCGGCCGAGAACGCGACGATCGCGGTGCGGCGCGGCTGACGCGTGATCTTGCGGTCGCCGGCGAATTCGAGCTGCGACAGGCGCGGCCGCGTGATCATGGAGACGCCCGGCAGCAGCCGCTCGATGATCGGGCGCATGGTGGCGGCGCCGAGCAGCAGCGTCTCGTCGCGGCCGCGGCGGTTGAGGATGCGATCGGTGAAGACATGGCCGCGCTCGAGATCGCTGGCGATCTGCACCTCGTCGACGGCGAGGAAGGAGACATCCAAGTCGCGCGGCATCGCCTCGACGGTCGAGACCCAATAGCGCGGGTTCTTCGGCTTGATCTTCTCTTCACCCGTGACGAGCGCAACGCTGGCCTCGCCGGCCCTGGCTGCGATCTTGTTGTAGACCTCGCGCGCGAGCAGGCGCAGCGGCAGGCCGATCATGCCCGAGGGATGCGCGAGCATCCGCTCGATGGCGAGATGGGTCTTGCCGGTGTTGGTGGGACCGAGCACCGCGGTGACGCCGGCGCCGGGCACGCGATCGGATGCTGCGCGCTCGGAGGCGAAGGGGGAGGAGGGAAAAGCCATGTCTAAGGGATTAGGTAATGGCGATTTGGGCGAATGTCAGTGCTGTATGGGGCGGTGAGGGGGCTGGGACCCGATCCGTCATCCTGAGGCGCGAGGCATGGGACGCGAAGCGGGCCATGGGGAGCCTCGAAGGATGAACGGCCCGGCTGCCAGCCGAGCAGCACCAGCCGGGCCCGGCGCCCTTCGAGGGCCGCTGAAGAAGCGGCCACCTCAGGGTGACGGGAGTGACCGAGAGACACGCTCGCCCCCCTCCCCGAATCCCGCGCAACTGTTTCACTTTGCGACGCTTTTTCCGTTCGGCTTAAGCTTCGGAACGACTTGAGAACGAATCGCGGCCGAATCGCTGACTCCCCCGTGAGTCCTGTTCCGTTCTCGCAACATGTCGCGGGACTCGTCTGGGTTGCGCACTAGATGGAGTTTTGCGCGGGCGCACAAGCGGACGGATTGGTTAAAGCTGGGGATGGTTCTGAGTCGAATCAGAATCGGAGAGGAGTCAAATGGATTCCCATCTTCGTCATGCGCGGGCTTGACCCTCGCATCCATCGAAGACGAGCGTCTCTCGAAGGGGATGGATGGCCGGGTCAAGCCCGGCCATGACGGCCTCCGAACTCATTGTTGCGAAAACAACCCCATGCACAGTAGGTAAGTCGTTGAAATCACTGAGGCGCGTGTTAGGCCCCCGATTTCTCCCGTCATTCCGGGGCGCGACGCAGTCGCGAGCCCGGAATCCATCGCGCAACCGTCTCTGCGGGTTGATGGATTCCGGGCTCGCGCCAAGGGGCGCGCCCCGGAATGACGGCGGAGAGAGGAACGCCTACTGCGTCTTGGCGACCCTGGGGGGCTGGGCCGTGGTGACGAAGCTGGTGGCTTCCAGCATGGCCGGGCCGAGCGGGGTCGGCACTTTCAGCCAGAACGGGACCAGGATGCGCGTGCCGGCGATGGGGGCGAACGCGATCTCCATGTTGCGCTGGGCGGCGAGGTATTTGATCACGGGGCGATCGGGGATGTAGCCGGCGACGGGCACGAAATAGATCGAGCAGACCACGACCGGGCCACGATAGCCCTTCTCCGCCTTCACCGAGTCCATGCGCTTGAAATCGAGCTTGAGCTCGTAGCGCATGCGGCCGTCGAACACCGGCGCCGCGTTGCGGCAGGCCTCCGGCGTCACGGGATCGCCGGTACCGGGCACGCGCAGCAGCGAGGCCGTCATGGGGTCCCAGACGCCGCGGCGGTGCGCCTCGGTGACGACGATGCGGTCCGGGTCGACCGGCGGCTCCGGCAGGATCGCAAATTCCTTCACATTGCCCTTGTCGAGGGTGATGTGGATCTCTTCGGTCTTCTTCTGGGTGGTGGTGGAAGCCTGGTAGCCGGTCGCAACCAGCGCGCCGTTGACGACGCGGCCCTGGCTCGCGCCGGAGCCGGACCCGCCCGTGAACGATTTCAGAAGCCCCGAGGTGCCGCCGGAGGCCGCCGCCGAAAACACATCGTCCTGGATATCGATGTTCCAGGCGCCCTTGCCGACGGGAATGCCTGACAGCGAGGCCTCATATTGCGCCTCGAGCTTGCCCTGCGCCGCCGCCGGCGCCGCGCCGAAGGCCAGCGCCAGAGCGCCAAGCAGCGCCAGCCCGCCGCCGAGGCGCAGGCAGGCCGGGCGCAGCTTTTGCGCGAAAAGAGGCGTTGTCGGCACGAAAACAATCCAATCGAGGCGCGATGCGCTGTTATTTAAGCCAAACACTGCGGCAAACAATGTGCGAGGACGCGGGCGGCCTTGGAACTCCACCAGTCTTCGGCGGCGAATGTGCCCTTTATGTGATGGTAACGCGCGACAAACATTGCCGTTTTCTGGGAGGGCGGCGGCCGCGGTCTGCCAAACCTCTCCCGCCCTGCGGGAGAGGTCGCGCGAAGCGCGGGTGAGGGTTCTCTCCTCTGGGGGACAGCCACGTCTGTCCCGTCGCGGCACGAGCCCTCTCCCCCGCCCTCCCCCGCATCCGCCTTCTCCCGAAGGCGGGCTTCGGCGAGACAAGCACGGGGGAGGGAGCGCACCGCCTGGGCGGCTCCAAAAGAAGCCCCGAAAACTTGACGTCCCGCCCCTTCCCCCCTATACGTCCGCCCGCTCCCTGCAAGGACGACAGAATTTGCCCCCGTGGCGCCCCATATGGCGGCCGCATTCGTTGGGGGTTCGAACTCAAGGATTTCTACCATGTCTCGCCGCTGCGAACTGACGGCCAAGGGCCCCCTCGTCGGCCACAAGGTCAGCCACTCCAACATCAAGACCAAGCGCCGCTTCCTGCCGAACCTCGTCAACGTGACGTTCATCTCGGAAGCGCTCGGCCGCAACGTGCGCCTGCGCGTCTCCACCAACGCGGTCAAGAGCGTCGACCACAATGGCGGCCTCGACCCCTTCCTGCTCAAGGCCAACGCCGACAACCTGTCGCCGCGCGCCCTCGAGCTGAAGCGCGCCATCCAGAAGAAGGTCGGCGACGCGCAGCCGGCGAAGCAGGCGAGCTGAGATTTTTTGAATTGGGCGGGGGCTAGGTTGCGTCGCGTGGCGTAGGCTTAGCCGAGTAGAGTTTGCGTGGCGGCCGGATCGGAAGATCCGGCCGTTTTTGTTTTGTGGGGCGCTATCGAAAGCCGCGCCACTCGGCTGGGTTGTACCGTCCCTTTAAACGTGCGAATGTTTCATGACATGGGGGGAGGGCCGCGTGTCGGATGCGGTTCACATCTGGAATCCAGATGACTGGGAAGCGTTTGCACTGGGCCTCCTGCAGAGCAGGCACGGTGCGCTCAACGTGCACAAGATCCCTGCGGCTCACAAAGGAGATCTCGGCATCGACTACATCTGCGTATCCGACCTAGTGGCTTATCAATGTTACGCGGTTCGAGAGCCCATCGACATCGCAACTCGGGCAGATCGGCAGAAGACCAAGGTTACCATAGACACGAACAAGTTGGTCGCGAACTCGACAGACATCTCAAACCTGTTTCTGGGCAGCAAGATAAAGCATTGGATTCTCTTGGTACCATTGCACGACAGCAAAGAGGTCAATTTACACTGCGCAAAGAAAACTACTGAGCTTCGAAACCTGAATTGCTCACACCTCGATCCCAACTTTGCAGTCGGCATTCACGACCAAGCCTTGTTTGCGGCTAATGCCGTTGCAGCGGGAATGATTGCCCTTCAAACCATTCGTCTGAACGTTCCGCCTCCAACTCCAGAGGAGCTGAACCATTGGCAAGCGGGATCGGCGAACCTTGTCGCCAATGCAACGCACAAGTTGGGCAAGCGAACGGGGCCTAAGGGCGTCCAAGACGCTGTTTCAGAAACAGCAAGATCATTTCTTCAGGGTCGTTCAGTATTAGACGCGCTACGCTCAAGCTCACCGGATTTACACGAACAAATCATTTCCGTGGTCGCAAACCATTCCAGGAGATTGAGCTTTGCGGGACCGAAGGGCGGCCCTACGCCCGCGTCGATCCTCAATACCGAAATTGATAGCTTGATCCACTCTATCGCTGCGGCTGCACCGAACCTTTCGGATGATCTCGTTCAAGAGATCGCCCTTGGGGCGATCTCTGAATGGATAATGAGATGCCCTCTGGATTTCTAGCGCGATGCCCGTTGAGTCCCAATTGAGAAAACTGTTTGACGCTCCGTTTTCGTTCAAGTCACGGCCGGAGCCGATCGCTGGCGACCTGAGAATGTCGTGGGGCATATCGGTGCTCCTACTAAGCCTCCTGTACAGCCGAGCAAAAAAGGCGAGCTTCCAAAAGCTTCAATTCTTGGCGCACTCCGTAAGGATAGCTGAGGGGCGTGATGATGTAAGAGCCCTACTTAAAGCGGAGCTTCGACCATCGGACATCTCAGTCCGGGTAGAGCCATGGCTGAATAGAGCGATTTCTTACGCGCATGCACTTGGCCTCGTTTCGGTGGACAAGGGCAAAGTAGTCTCGCTGACCGACAAAGGCGTAACGGTCACTGGTCAAATTCAACAAAGCGGAGCGCTGGCGGAAGAAGGTGCTTTCCTGAGGGAAGTGGCTTCAAAAATTACAGACGCATTGCTTCGACGAATTTGGCGAATGGAGGACCTGCTCTGATGCTGCGCCTCAGACACCTGCGGCTACGCGCTGAAACCTCGGCGGGTCCATACGGGGCCGATCTTACTTTTGGCAATGGATTGACGGTGATTTGGGCCGACAACACCAAGGGTAAGTCGACTTGCATGCAAGCGATGCTTTACGTCCTGGGCATGGAGCGAATGCTCAGCCCTCGACGTGAAATACCCTTGCCTCACGTGATGACTAACTACGTCGAGGATGACGACAGACAACGACATACTGTCATCGAGTCCACAGTTGCACTCGAAGTCGAGAACGGCGCTGGCCAGGTAATTACAATTCACCGCCCGGTGAAGTCTCAACTCGACAACCGTCTAGTGACGGTTGATTTCGGCCCTACATTGACGAATTCAAATGCAAAAGCAACTCGTAGGAACTTCTTCGTTAGCGATGCCGGCGCAGCCTCGCGGGAGGACGGTTTTCACCACTTCCTAGAACATTTCATTGGATGGGAGCTTCCGACTGTTAAGCGATATGACGCGCCGGATGGCAAATTGTACCTAGAAACAATCTTCCCACTATTTTGGGTCGAACAGAAGATTGGCTGGTCATCTATACCGGCAGCGATCCCAACATATTTGCGTATCCGGGAGGTCCAGAAGCGTGCGGTCGAGTTCATTATGGATCTCGACGTCTATCGCCTCGAACTTCGCCGTCAGCAACTCATGGAGCAACTCACCGCGAACGCACACGAATGGCGGGCCCGCCTAGACGAGGCAGAAAGGAACATTCGTCGCGGTGGCGGCAGAATTGAAGCCCTTCCTCCTAAGCAGACTTCAATTCCCGACGAGTTAACCCAAGCCCATGTGCTAATCGCCGAGAATACAGAATGGCTACCACTGGGCCTCCTGATGACTCGACTGAGGGCCCGTGCATCGGCGCTGAGCAATACCTCCCTTCCGGAGGTAGGCGCTTCGGCGGACAAGTTAGCCGAAGAGTTAAGCCAGGTGAGCCAAAGAGCGGACGATCTAAACGCTACTAGAATATCCGCCTACAATGCCAAACAGCTAAAAGAAGCGGACATTTCTTCCTTGTTGCGCCGAATAAAATCTCTGGAAGAGGATTTGCAGAAAAATCTCGATGTTCAGAAGCTCCAGCGCTATTCCGGCAGTATAGCTGAGATTACCCCCGATCGTTGCCCCACATGCGAGCAGGCGCTGATCGATACTCTGCTGCGACAAGAGGCACTCTCCGCAGTGATGCCTATTGAAGACAATATCGAATATCTCCGTTCTGAGCTTCGAATGTTCAAAGACATCCTTGCTCGCGAGCAAGAAGCGGCTATCCGACTAAATCGAGACATTGAGGTATCAGATAGAGAATTGACAGAGCTCTATGCGCGCATCCGTTCACTTCGAACGGATTTGGTCTCGCCCAACACCTCTCCGTCACTTGCAGCCATCGAAGAGCGCATTCGCACAGAGAATCGCCTCCGCGAGCTCGAAGAGATGGAAACGACCTTCCAAAACATGATCGACCGCCTCAAGGAAATTTCTACAGAATATGCCAAGTTGCTGGTCGAACAGGCGTCTCTGCCCCGCGAAAAACTAAGCCATAGCGATGATGTCAAGCTAACTCAGCTAACGCGGATCGTACGAGAGCAGACAAAGCAATTTGGATTCAGCACGTTTGATCCCGACGAAGTTAGCATTTCTGATGATAGCTACCGACCGCAAAAGGAAGGCTTTGAAATCGGGTTCGAAACATCCGCAAGCGATGCAATTCGACTTAAATGGGCGTATCAGCTAGGACTACTTGAGCTTGCTAGCCTGGAGAAAACAAATCATCCAGACTTGCTTGTGTTTGATGAGCCGAGACAACAATCCTCTGCAAGGGTTAGCTTCCAACGGCTACTTGAACGAGCTTCGTCCGCAAAGTCACGAGGACAACAGGTCATTTTCTCGACGAGCGAGGACTTGACGATATTGAAGGGCATCATCGCGAATTTGGATTGCGAAGCACTTATCTTTCCCGGCTATCTGATCAAACCACTCCATTCTCTGCGTCATGACAACGCCTGAAGCACGCAAGGTCGCGGATCTCGACTTGGACCCGTACGCAGGTGATCCCTTCTTCAAGCGGCACACTGATCCGACCTGGAACGCGTGCATAGGCGAACAGGGCGACGAGGAGAACTATCTTGACGGCTACATCGATGCCGCCCTCCAACTTTCACACCTCATCATAGAGAAGAAGCTGTTCGCGAAGCGCGATACCCTAGTGTTACCTATTCTGTATACTGCTAGGCACGCCGTCGAACTGGCGCTGAAATTTTCAACGAACCACCTTGAAGGGGCTAGATTGCTTCAAAAGCCAGCAGGACGCCCCTCTCACAATATCCGCGACTACTGGGAAAGGCTCGACCGCGCAGCAATCGGGGACGAAATCATCTCAAAAAAACTGTCGGAATTGAAACCCTTCATCGACAGCCTCTCGCGCATCGATCAAGACGGGCAAGAACTTCGATATCATCTAAATCAGTTCAGCGACCCAAGCCTCTCATCGTACTCACTTGCAAACCTTGAAGTGATCCAGGCGAGCCTCATCGACCTATCGGAAATAATTGAGGTCCTGAAGAACCGTACGGTATCCTTTGTTGACGAACGTCACAGTGGCCTTTTTACAAGTCGCTGCTCGCGGCGCGACCTCGTGACCATTGCACAACTAATGCCGAGGAGAGAATCTTGGTCCACCAGTTTATTCGACAAACAGAAAGACGTCGTCATCAAGCGGTTTAATTTGTCGAGCCGACAATTCCAAGAAGCCTTGAGCGTAATCCAGACCGCACGTGAGACTAAAGCTATCCTCGGAATGGAAACCGAGTTGCTCAATCTCACTGACGACGAGGTTGTCTGGATGGTCGAGCAGTGGAGACGAATCCACCCGAAAGCGCAAGAGGGGGAAGTGGCGCTTCCAAAATTCATCGACCGCGCCTGGATCGAACAGTTGAAGGAAGAACGAAAGATTCAGAGTGAGGTTATTTCGACGGTGCGGGAAAAGATGCCTAGTGCCAAGCTAGCTGAAATTGAGGCAATCTTTTATTTGGGCCGCGACGGCGTTTATCCAGAGGATTACGAGACGTTTGTTGAGAAGAAGCAGAAGGAACATGCCGCTGAGAACGACGCGCAGGCCGAGATTGTTCACCTTATGACAAAGACCAACTTCCTCCACTCGGTAACAATCGCCACGCGTAAGCTTGGGCGGTTGTCCCTGGCAACTCAGTTAGCCCTTATGTAAGTTCATACATCCGTACTTTCTCACTGAGAGTCGGCCGTTCTTTTTGACATTAGCAATGTTTCCCAACTTTCTGCTATACTCGCCCCGGTAGCATCACCCGGAGCTGCATCCCATGGAGCAGGCGCACGAGGCCGACCGCAAGCCCGAACCGAAGCATCTCGTCATCTGCTGTGACGGCACCGGCAACGAGATCAGCGAGAACATCTCCAACGTCCTGAAGCTCTATCGCTGCCTGCGCAAGACCGAGAAGACGTCGCCGCGGCAGATGGTGTTCTACGATCCCGGGGTCGGCACGGTGACGGAGCCGACGACGTGGCACCGGCTCAAGGCTAACATCAACCTGGTGCTGGGGCTCGCCACCGGTTACGGGCTCGATGACAACGTGCTCTCGGCCTATGGCTTCCTGGTCCAGCACTACGCGCCGGGCGACAAGATCTACCTGTTCGGCTTTTCGCGCGGGGCCTACACGGTGCGCGTGCTGGCGGGGCTGATCCACAAGATCGGGCTGATCCGCCCCGAACAGGCGAACCTCGCCGGCTCGGGGCTGATCGCCTACAAGCAATATTCCGGCACCGGGCGCGGCAACGCCATCAAGGATGTCGAGGACGTCGCGTTCGACGAGAGCGGGCCGCTGCCGACGGACGCCTTCGACCTCGCCGCGCAGTTCGCGCGCATCACCTCGACGCGCTGGCCGACCATTTACTTCGTCGGCGTGTGGGACACGGTGGCGAGCGTGATCGTGCCGCGCCCCGACCGGTTGTTCTGGCCGAGCCTGGAGGAGCTCGCCTTCACGCGGCGCGACCCCAGCATCAGGATCTTCCGGCAGGCGATCGCGATCGACGAGCGGCGGCGCATGTTCCGCCTCAACCGGTACGAGGAGCCGCAGGAGTTCTGGAGCAACCGCTACGTGCCCGACGAGAAGAAGGTGCCGCAGGACATCTTGCAGGTGTGGTTCGCCGGCGTGCACAGCGATATCGGCGGCGGCTATCCGGAAGCGGAAAGCGGGGACTCCAAATATCCGCTGCTGTGGATGATCGACGAGGCCGAGAAGGCCGGACTGAAGTTCAACCCGCGCACGGTGAACCAGCTGGCCTGGGGCATCCAGCGCAAGAACTCGCCGTTCCACTATGTCGCGCCGGCCTTCACCGGCAAGACCGGCACGCTGCACGATTCCATGAACTGGGCCTGGCGGGTGCTGGAATTCCTTCCGAAGCGCGCGAAATATCGCGAGTGGCCGGAGCGGAAGGTCTGGCTCGGCTTCTACATTCCCGATGCCGAGCCGCGCCTCATTCCCGAGGGCGCGCATGTGCATGAGAGCGTCGTGAAGCGGATAGAGGTGGAGCCGGGCTACCGGCCGGTGAACATGCCGAAGGATTATGTGACGGTGCCGATGCCGGTGCCGCCGGGGGTGGACCTCGCGGCGGGGGCGGAGGTGGAGAGCGTGACGGGGTGAGGCGGGGTGCCCTTACCCTCCCCTGGAGGGTGGGCACCCCGCTACCGCTGGTTTTACGCTTCGCTGACACTTTTCATTAAAATTCTCGTGCGCCGCTTAGCGCGATTGCATCATCTCGCGTGCCATCATGGCCCTCCAAACCGACTGCAACGCCGAGCGGACTTGGAGGGGACGTGCCACAGCATCCGCGAAAATTTGCCCGCGTGAAGCCCGCAGGACTGGTGTCGCGGCAGGCCAAGATCATCACCGACCCGCGCGCGCCGGTGATCCCGTGCACGCTGATCGACTATTCGCCCGGCGGAGCCTGCGTCGATCTCGGCGGCCAGGTGAAGATTCCCGATAGATTCGAGCTGCTGCACGTCAACACCAAGAAGCGTTGCCGCATCGCCTGGAAGCGCGGCACGCGCGTGGGCGTGGTGTTCTGAGGGGTGCCGCTGACCTCCCCTGGAGGGTGAGGGTCGATCGCATTCTGGGAGTTTTTTGCGCGGCCATCCTTCGAGACGCCCGCTCTGCGCGGGCTCCTCAAGATGAGGGCGGAGTTCGCGGCAGCAGCTTCAACGAGCACTTACGCTGGATCAGCCTCATCCTGAGGAGGCGCGTAAGCGCCGTCTCGAAGGACGAGGCGTGTGCGCAGGCCGCCGCCACAGGTCAAGTACCCTCCCCCCAGGAGAGGGTCAGCAAGCTACTTCCGCAGTCTCGCTTTCGTGCCCGCAACGATCTGCAGGGCGACGCCGGCGAGCCAGCCGGCGAAGACGAGCCAGGTCCAGGTCATGTGCGGGTCGAGCCGCAGCACGATCACCGCGACGGAGACGAAAGCGGTGAGCGTGGCGAGCAGCGTGCCGGCGGCGCTCATGAATTCGGCGGCGTCGATCTGGCTGTGGGCGTCGTCGAACGGCAGCTGCGGCGTGTCGATGCCGAGATAGAAGCCGACGGCGCCGAGCAGCATCATCAGCAGCAGGAAGCCCTGCGTGGTCAGCATCGGAATCGCCGCGCCGACATAGGCGCCGACGAACAGCCCGCACGCGGCGCCCGCCATCGCAAGGCCGACGCGCTCGAAGACGTGAGCCGCTTTGCGGACGGGATAACGCATGGGCGGGCCTCCGTTGCTTCGTTTCTTCGTAGAAGGTTAGGCCAGTTTTGGGACCTGTGGAAGCAGAGGAGATTTACGGAGGGATTTGGAGGAAGGCCTTGGTTGCCTTTCCGTCGAGGCCGGGCTTGTCCCGGCCATCGTCATTGCGAGCGAAAGCGAAGCAATCCAGAGTCTTTCCGCGGAGGGATCCTGGATTGCTTCGCTACGCTCGCAATGACGGGGGGGCGGCAGCGCGCGCCTAGCGCGCGCCGAACGTGGTCTTGCCGAACAGCGCCTTCTGCGTCGAGGGCTGCGAGCGCCAATATTGCGGCGGGGCCTCCACCTCGGCGCCGAGCTCGGCGGCGGCGTGCCAGGCCCAGCGCGGGTCGTAGAGCATGCCGCGGGCGAGCGCGACCATGTCGGCCTTGCCGCCGGCAACGATCTCCTCCGCCAGCCTGGCTTCCGTGATCAGGCCGACGGCGATGGTGGGCAGGCCGGTCTCGCGCTTGACGGCTTCGGCAAACTGGACCTGATAGCCGGGGCCGAGCGGGATCTTCTGCAGCGGCGAGACGCCGCCGGAGGAGGCATCGATCCAATCGACGCCGCGCGCCTTCAAGGCTTTTGCGAATGCGATGGTCTGCTCGAGGTCCCAGCCGCCCTCGACCCAGTCGGTCGACGACACCCGCATGCCAACCGGCTTGTCGGCGGGGAATGCGGCGCGCACCGCGTCGAACACTTCGAGCGGATAGCGCATGCGGTTCTCCAGGCTGCCGCCGTACTCATCGGTGCGCCTGTTGGCGATCGGCGACAGGAACTGATGCAGGAGATAGCCGTGCGCGCCGTGGACCTCGATGGCGTCGATGCCGAGCCGCGCGGCGCGCTTCGTGCTGTCGACGAAGGCCTCGCGGATGCGCGTCAGGCCCGCGGCATCGAGCGCGAGCGGGGCGGCCTCGCCCTCCTTGTGCGGCAGCGCCGACGGGCCGACCGTCTGCCAGCCGCCCTGCCCCTCCGGAATCAGCTGGCCGCCGTCCCAGGGCTTGGCGCTACTGGCCTTGCGGCCGGCATGGGCGAGCTGCATCGCGATCGCGGTGGAGGAATGCTTGCGCACCGAGGCGAGGATCGGCTTCAAGGCGGCCTCGCAGGCATCGTCATAGAGGCCGAGGCAGCCCGGCGTGATGCGGCCGATCGCCTCGACATGCGTCGCCTCGATGCAGAACATCGCCGCGCCCGACAGGCTGAGATTGTTGATGTGGGTGAAGTGCCAGTCGGTGGCGACGCCATCCTGGGCCGAATATTGGCACATCGGCGACACCACGACGCGGTTCTTCAGGGTCAGGCCGCGCAGCTTGATCGGGGAAAACAGGGCGCTCATGCGAGGGGGTTCCGGACTGGAGAGATGGAAGCGATTGCATGAAGATTAGCGCGTGCGCAGCGAAATGCCAGTTGCGCGGCGGACATGGCCCACCGGGACAGGCTGCATTGCGCTGAACGGGATCTGCGCTTCGCTGCTCGGGACGACGCGCGTAGGCGCCCCTACGGCTTGATGCCTGCGGCCTTGATCAGCTCCTGATTGGCCACCAGTTCGTGCTTGACGAGGTCGTCCATCGCGGCGGGCTTCATCGGCCTCGGTTCGATCCCGAGCTTTGCCAGGCTCGCCTGCATCGCGGGCGTGGCCAGGACTTTCTCGGCGGCCGCGTGCAGCTTGTCGACGATCTCGCGCGGGGTCTTCGCCGGCACGAACACGCCGAACCAGATCTCGCTGTCGGCATCCTTCAAGCCGATCTCGCCCGGCGTCGGCACATCGGGCAGCTCGGCAACGCGCTTCGGCGTCGAGACCACCAGCGCGCGGACCTGGCCCTCGCGGATCAGCGGCAGCGCGGTCGCCAGCGGGCAGAAATACAGGTCGATGCGCCCGCCGAGAATGTCGGCGATCACTTCCGGGCCGGCGCGATACGGCACATGGGTGGCCTCGATGCCGGCCGCGTAGCGGAACTTCTCGCTCGAGATGTGCACGGCGCTGCCGATGCCGACCGAGCCGAACGAGATCGAGCCGGGCTTCGCCCTGGCGGCGGCGATGAAGTCCTGGATGGTCTTCCAGGGCCGCTCCTTCGGCACGATCATGACATTGGCACCGGATCCGATCATGAACACCGAGGCGAGATCGCGGCTGGGGTCGAAGCTCGCATTCGGGAACAGCAGGGGCGCAACGGTCAGCGCCGACGACTGGGCGAGCAGGCTGTAACCATCGGGATCGGACTTCGCGGCCGCCGCCGAACCCACCATACCGCCGCCGCCGGCACGGTTTTCGATCACGATCGGCTGACCGAGCTCGGCGGAGAGACGCTCGAACACCAGACGCGGCACCACGTCCGCCGCGCTGCCCGGACCGAACGGAATGGTCGCCTTGATCAGCCGCGCCGGCCAGTCCTGTGCCTGGACTAGTGTGGCAGCGGCAATCCAGAAGCACGCATACAGACAAAACACGCGAAGGAACCTGGTCATCGACATCTCCGATCGGGTCGCGCGATCGTTGCAAGAACCGTTCCGGCGCGGTCGTCTACTCCGCCAGCGTGAATTGCAGCAGCAGGGTCCGCTGCAGCATCGAGAAATTGTCGTCGGAGATCAGGGTCAGCACGGTCTCGCCCTCGCTCGTGACATGGGCGTCGATGGCTTCCATGTTGTCGATCTCGTGGCCGAGATCGGCGACGAACAGGGCGGGACCATCGACCACCGCGCCAGGTGCGATCGACTTCAACGGGATCGACCGGATGCGGATGTTGACGCCGGTGAACCAGGAGAATTTGCGTTCGAGGATGAGCAGTTCGCCGGAGGGCAGCAGCACGGCATCGCTGACGTCGTAGTTCTCGGTGCGGCGCACGCTGAACTGGCCGGGCGCGGGGCCGCCGATCAGGAAGGCGAGGAGATTGCCGTCGGCATCGAGCCCGCGCTCGGAGAAGGCGATCAGGGCGCCCGCGAGCGGCTGGCCTTTCGGCACGGCCACCATCGCCTCGAGGCCCTTGTTGTAGGGCAGCCTGCGCAAGCCGGGCGGGACGGCGATCGGCTCGCCGCGGGCGCGGGTGCCGCCCTTGGCGAAATCGAAGCGCAGGATCTGGTTGACGCGCTCGAGCCCGACATAGACCAGGCTGCCGTCGCGCGCGAGCGACTCGGTGTCGTACCAGAGCTTCTTCTCGGTGATCGGCCGGCCGTCGGCGCCCAGCACCGGCGCGGCCTCGACGTCCGCAAGGCCGGTCATCTCGCGGCCGGAATAGCGGATGGCGCCGGTGAACCAGCCGCCCTGGTCGGAGATGGCGAGGAAGCGCTCGCCCTTGCCGTCGAGGAAGCGGAGACCGGAGAGTCCGCCGAAGCCGCGAAAGGGCGAGGTCAGCACCAGCCCGCTGCGATAATCCAGCGCGCCGAAGCGCGTGCGCGTGCGGTCGCGCGGCTCGAAATGCGGAATGGGACGCGCGTTGACCTCGACGCTGGCGGGCTCGGCGACGGCGTGCTCGACCTGGAGCCGGCGCGGCGGCGGCTCGGCGGCGGCTTGCGCCTGCGCGAGACGAGGGACTGCGAGAGTGGAGAATCCCGCCGCAGCGTGCCTGAGGAAGCTGCGGCGGGATGAGTGCGTGCTCACGAATGCAATTTGCGTCGCGGACGGCCGGGCGCTTGCGTCGGCGCCGTGTTGGTCTCGCTGAAGAGTTCGGCGAGCTTCTCGGTGATGGCGCCGCCGAGTTCTTCTGCGTCCACGATCGTCACCGCGCGGCGATAATAGCGCGTCACGTCATGGCCGATGCCGATCGCGATCAGCTCGACCGGCGAGCGGGTCTCGATCTCCTCGATGATGTGACGCAGATGCCGCTCGAGATAGTTGCCGGGATTGACCGACAGCGTGGAATCGTCGACCGGCGCGCCGTCCGAGATCATCATCAGGATCTTGCGCTGCTCGGGCCGGCCGAGCAGGCGCTTGTGCGCCCAGTCCAGCGCCTCGCCGTCGATGTTCTCCTTCAGGAGCCCCTCGCGCATCATCAGGCCGAGATTCTTTCGCGCACGGCGCCAGGGGGCATCGGCGGACTTGTAGATGATGTGGCGGAGATCGTTGAGGCGGCCGGGATTGGCCGGCTTGCCGGCGGCGAGCCAGGCCTCGCGCGATTGCCCGCCCTTCCAGGCGCGCGTGGTGAAGCCGAGGATCTCGACCTTGACGCCGCAACGCTCCAGCGTGCGCGCGAGAATGTCGGCGCAGGTCGCGGCGACCGTGATCGGCCGCCCGCGCATCGAGCCGGAATTGTCGAGCAGCAGCGTCACCACGGTGTCGCGGAACGTCGCCTCCTTCTCGTGCATGAAGGACAGCGGGTGATAGGGATCGGTGACGACGCGCGACAGGCGCGCGGGGTCGAGGATGCCCTCTTCGAGATCGAACTCCCAGGCGCGGTTCTGCTGCGCCATCAGCTTGCGCTGCAGGCGGTTGGCGAGGCGGGCGACGATGCCTTGCAGATGCGCGAGCTGCTTGTCGAGATAGGCGCGCAGGCGCTCCAGCTCGTCATGGTCGCAGAGGTCCTCGGCCGCGATGACCTCGTCGAACTTGGGCGCGAAGGCGTGGTATTCCGGCCCACGCGGCTCGTTCTTGCCGGACGAATTCGGACGCGTCGCCTCGCCCGGGGTCTCGTCGTCGCCGAGCTCGCCGTCGTCGAACGTGTCGGAGGTCGAGGCCTGCGCGCTTTCCATCGCGCTCTCGCTCATCTCCTCGCTCGAAGCCTGGGCCTGGTCGGCGCTCATCTCCTGCGCGGCGTCGGAATCGGGCGAGCCCTCGGCCCCGGACTGGTCGTTGTCGCCGTCCTGGTTCTCCTCGTTCTCGTCATCGTCCTCGCTGTCGGCGCTGCGCTCGTCGCCGAGCTCCAGCGCCGAGAGCAGGTCGTGCACGGCATCGCCGAACTTGGACTGGTCCTCGACCACGCCGTCGAGCCGGTCGAGCCGCTTGCCGATCTTGTCTTCGAGGATCGGGCGCCAGAGGTCGACCATCTTCTTGGCGGCCGTCGGCGGCGCCATGCCGGTCAGGCGCTCGCGCACCAGCATCGCCAGCGCATCGGCGAGCGGGGCATCGGCGCGGTCGGTGATCTCGTCGAACTTGCCGCGATGGAAATGATCGTCGAGCATCGCGGTGAGGTTCTTGGCGACGCCGGCCATGCGGCGCGCGCCGATCGCCTCGACCCTCGCCTGCTCCACCGCCTCGAACACGCCGCGCGCCTGCGGATTGCCCGGCATCATCTTGCGATGCACCTTGGGATCGTGGCAGGCGAGCTTGAGCGCGATGGAATCGGCGTGGCCGCGCACGATGGCGGCATCGCGCTTGGTCATCTTGCGCGCCGGCTCGGGCAGCCGCGCCTTGCCGGGCGCAAGGCCCGGGCGCTCGGCGGCGAAGGAGACGTCGAGCTCGGGCGCTTTTGCGATCGCCTTCAGGCAGGAGGCGACCGAGCGCTTGAACGGCTCGGTCGGCGCTTCCTTGGTGTTGCGGAATTTGGAGTTGGAGGTGGTGCTCATCTCGATCTCACCGTCGTCCCCGCGAAAGCGGGGACCCATAACCACAGGACGTCGTTTGACGAAGGGCGGGAACTAACAGCTCGCGCCGCAACGCGGGCCTGGGGTTATGGGTCCCGGATCGGCGCTCGCTTCGCTCGCTGGTCCGGGACGACATCGTGCTTGCGTCAGCTCAGCGCCACGTTCACCGCCGATTCCGGCAGCTCGGCGTTGAAGCAGCGCTGGTAGAATTCGGCGACCAGGGGACGCTCGAGCTCGTCGCATTTGTTGAGGAAGGTGACGCGGAAGGCAAAGCCGATATCGCCGAAGATGTCGGCGTTTTCCGCCCAGGTGATCACCGTGCGCGGACTCATCACCGTCGACAAATCGCCGTTGGCGAAGGCGTTGCGGGTGAGATCGGCGAGGCGCACCATTTTGTTGACGATGTCGCGGCCTTCCTGGGTGCGATAATGCTTGGCCTTGGCCAGCACGATCTCCACTTCCTCGTCATGGCTGAGATAGTTCAGCGTGGTGACGATCGACCAGCGGTCCATCTGGCCCTGGTTGATCTGCTGGGTGCCGTGATAGAGGCCGGAGGTGTCGCCGAGGCCGACCGTATTGGCGGTGGCAAACAGGCGGAACGCCGGGTGCGGCTTGATCACCTTGTTCTGGTCGAGCAGCGTCAGGCGGCCCGAAACTTCGAGCACGCGCTGGATCACGAACATCACGTCCGGGCGGCCGGCGTCGTATTCGTCGAACACCAGCGCGACGTTGTGCTGCAGCGCCCAGGGCAAAATGCCGTCGCGGAATTCGGTGACCTGCTTGCCGTCGCGGACCACGATCGAGTCCTTGCCGACGAGGTCGATGCGGCTGATGTGGCTGTCGAGGTTGACGCGCACGCAGGGCCAGTTCAGGCGCGCCGCGACCTGCTCGATATGGGTGGACTTGCCGGTGCCGTGATAGCCGGTCACCATGACGCGGCGGTTGCGCGCAAAGCCCGCGAGAATGGCGAGCGTGGTGGCGCGGTCGAAGCGATAGTCGGGATCCACATCGGGCACGTGAGGATCGACTTCGGAATAGGCCGGGACTTCGAGATCGCTGTCGATCCCGAACACCTGGCGCACCGACACCTTCATGTCGGGCAGACCGGAAACTTCCTCAACTTTGGACAGGGCGGCGGTCGTCATCAATCCTCCGAGGTCCCGGGCGGTCCCGAAACCGGTTATTCGCACGTTGGCTGCGGCTGGGTGCTGGAAAGCAACCTATCAGAGACAACGAGCCGGCAGAAGCCCGGGCACCAATCAAAGTTCCGCTGTCTTTTCATTTAGATAGGCAAGGAACGCAGATTTTGGAGGGCTGCCTTGCGAATCACGCCCGAATTGGGGCCCGGTTTGCGAACGCAGCGCACACAAATGGACTTTGGGCCGCTTGCCGCTACTTATGTAAGGTCAACGCCCCCTGCTCCAGCCCGCCAGAGGCCACGTGACGTCCTTCCTCGATCCCCTCATCGCCTTCGTGTCCGCCCATCCGTGGCTGGGTTATCTGACGCTGTTCCTGGCGGCGTTGCTCGAAGCCGTTCCGGTGGTGGGGTCGGTGATCCCCGGCTCGACCATCATTCTGGCGCTGAGCGCGCTGGTGCCGGGCGGCGAGCTGCAGCTGCCATGGGTGCTGCTGTCGGCCGCGCTCGGCGCCGTACTGGGGGACGGCTCGGCCTACTGGATCGGCCACCGGCGCCAGCGCGAGATCCTCAACACCTGGCCGCTGACCAACTATCCGCGCGTGGTCGCCGAGAGCGAGAGCTTCTTCCACCGCTTCGGCACCTGGGCCGTGTTCTTCGCCCGCTTCGTGCCGCCGGTCCGCGCCTTCGTCCCCGTGACCGCCGGCGCGCTCGGCATGGCGCCGGCCAAATTCTATGCGGTGAACATCCCGGCGATCCTGGCCTGGGCGCCCGCGCATGTGCTGCCCGGCGTGCTGGCGGTGTCGGCGCTGCACGACTATGCCGGGCTGCATCATCATCAGCACATCGGAAAGCACATCTGGATTCTCGCCGTGGTGGCTGGCGCCGTGGTCCTGTGGCTTACGATCAGGGCCATCCGGCGTCGCCGTCCCGGCGCAAAGCGTCCGGCCTGACACCACAATCCGGCAGGTTTGGCGATTCTCAAAGCGTGCGGAGTGGCCGGCCATAGCCTTGGTTGTGGACTTCAGTTGCTGAAACTCCTAGCCTTACTCTTTTGAGAGGAAGGCGCGTGTCCGACGCCTCTAAGAACCTTCTACTGCTTGCTGCCATCGAGTTTTCCGATGACGCGATCGTTACAAAGAGGCTCGACGGCACGATCACCAGCTGGAACAAGGGCGCCGAGCGTCTTTTTGGCTTTGCGCCGGAGGAGGCGATCGGGGCGTCCATCTTCTTGATCGTTCCCGAAGATCGACAGGATGAAGAACGTCGCATCCTCGAACGTCTCAGCAACGGCGAGCACATCGAACATTTCGAAACATTTCGGCAATCGAAAGCTGGTCGCCTGATCGAAGTGTCGATCAGCGTATCGCCGGTTAGATCGTCGACCGGAGAGATCATCGGCGCGACCAAGATCGCCGGGGATATTTCGAGACAGAAGGAGGATGAGCGCGTCCTGCGTCAAGCCCAGAAGCTGGAGGCGGTGGGTCATTTGACGGGTGGCGTCGCGCACGACTTCAACAACATTCTGTCGGTGATCACGGGGGCGATCGAGATTCTTGCGGACGAATTGAACGATCGCCCCGATCTTCAGGCGATCGTGAAGCTGATCGACGCCGCGGCTACCCGGGGTGCCGAGCTGACCTCGCGTCTGCTGGCGTTCGCCCGGAAGCAGCCGTTATCGCCGGTGGCGACCGATGTGAACAGGCTTGTGGAGCAGACTGCCGATCTGCTCAAGCGCACATTGCCGGAGAACATTGCGCTGGAAATCGATCTGAAGGCTGACATTGCCGCGGCCATGGTGGACCCTGACCAGCTCGTGACCGCCGTGCTGAACCTCGCCCTGAACGCCCGCGACGCCATGCCGGAGGGCGGAAAGCTCATGATCGAAACCGGGGACGCGAGTTTCGATGCCGACTATCTCACTGAGAATCCCGAGGCCATTCCCGGTCAACAGCTGATGATCGCGGTAAGCGACAATGGCGACGGCATACCCAAGGCCATCCAGGGCCGCATATTCGATCCATTTTTCACGACCAAGGCGACCGGCCGCGGCAGCGGGCTGGGGTTGAGCATGGTCCACGGGTTCGTGAAACAATCCGGGGGCTACATCAAGGTTTACAGCGAGATCGGCGTCGGAACCACCATCAAGATTTATTTGCCGCAGGCTGAAGATGCGGCAGAAGAGGTCGCCCTTCGTTCGAGCTCGCCGATCGTTGGCGGTCATGAAGATGTGCTTGTTGTCGAGGACGATGAATTGGTGCGCGAGACCACCACGCGGCAACTCCAGAGCCTCGGCTATCATGCCCTGGCGGTCGCGAACGCAAGCGATGCGCTCGCGCTCCTGGCGCGCGACCGGTTCGCGTTGCTGCTGACAGATGTGGTCATGCCTGGGACGATGAATGGCAGGCAGCTGGCAGACGAAGCCCAAAGATCTTTTCCCGAACTCAAGGTCGTCTTCATGTCGGGTTACACGGAAAATGCCATCATTCATCACGGCCGCCTCGACCCCGGCACGCTGCTTCTGAGCAAGCCCTTTCGAAAAGCCGACCTGGCCAGGATCATTCGGAGGGCACTGGACCATGGTCCGCCACAAGCGGCGGAACGTAAGGCCCTTGGTTAGTCAGCGAGACCTCGAAGCCCGGCGGCCTCCGACAGGCAGCTTACCAGCTCGCCGGTGTCGTACGGTTTCGAGATCGACCGCAGCGTGCCAAGGGCGGCGGGCCTGGCAAAGTGGTCCGAATAGCCGGTCCCGAGCACGACGGGGACGCCTCGTTCCCGAAGCAGGCTGGCAATAGGCCACGACGGCTTGCCCTCAAGATTGACGTCGAGCAGCGCCACGTCGAACTTTTCATCGACGGCGGCCTTCAGACCGTCGCCAAGGCGGGGATAGGGTCCAACGACCACCGCGCCGGCCCGGCCGAGAACTTCGCACACATCTGCAGCGATCAGGCCATCGTCTTCGACAACCAGGATTCGCAAGCCGGCGAGAGGCGATGCCTCGCGCGTTTCAACGACCGGGTGTCGATGAGCAGGAAGCGTCATTTCAGTTTGCCCCGCTCGGACGACCTTTTCGAACGGAATATGAATGACGCAACGCACGCCGGCCGGATCCATCACGAGATCGACCTTGCCGCTGACGTCCTCCGCAAAGACGCGTTCGAGAAGCGTGTGGCCAAATCCGCGCCGCCCGGTCGGCTTGACCTGAGGCCCGCCGGACTCGACCCACTGGAAGACGAGCCAGGTCCGGCCACCCGAGACGCCTTCGGTCCAGCTCACGGTTACCTTGCCTTGCTCGCTGGAAAGGCTGCCATATTTGATGGCGTTGGTGATGAGCTCGTGCAGGACCAGAGCAAACGACAAGGCCGTGCGTGGCTCGAGGGCGAAATGATCGCCTTCGATATGGACATTGCCGCCGAGATGAGAGCGTTGCGCCTCGATCTCGTCATCGACGATGGTGCGCACCGACGCGCTTTCCCAGCGCGAAGCGGATAGCAGGCTGTGCGCTTTCGCCATCGATTGCAGCCGCTTTTCGATCGACGTCGTGAACTGAACGAGGCTTTCGGCGCTCCGGCTGGAAAGCCTCACCAGCGACTGGATGGTTGCGATGGTGTTCTTGACCCTGTGATCCAGCTCGTTCATCAGAAGGTCCTGATGCGCTCGCGCTTTCGCATGCTCGCGCAGCGACTGGTCGACACGGTGCAGCACGACCTCCAGAACGGTGGTGCGCAGGATCTGCGCGGCGTCGATCTCGACCGCGCTCCAGGGGCGGGATTGGCCGGTGACGATCTGCTGCCATGCCTCGAACGATTTGCGCGGCGAGAGCCGGTCGCCCTGAGGGCCGGCCGTCACCGGCTTAACCGGGTCACCCGCCCACGTCACGGTCGAAATCAGTTCCGGAAGAAACCACAGCACGTAGTCCCGGGGATCGCGCGACACCGAGAGCGCAAGTAGACCAGCGCCACGATCGAGGAAGGAGCGGGCTTCGGGAAAAACTTGCGACAGTCGATCGATGCAGAAGACGCCTTCCGACTGCGTGACGCTGAGCCATTTCACCAGCGCTTCGATCTGGGCATCATCGGGCGTGGTGCCGAGCACGAAATTTTTGCCTTCGATCCGGACTACCACGCCGGATGCGCGGATGTAATCGAGAAGGTTCGGACGAAGCCCGATCAGCGCCTCTGCCAGGCCGTGGAGGCTCATGGCCCGCATCAGTTGATCATGAAGATTGCGGGCGTGGATGCGATCGGTGGCCTCGGCCAGTTCGATCGTGCTGCTCAGATGAAGCGAGGCAAGCTGCGCGAACACTTCGAGCGCGAGCCTCAGGCGACTGCTGAGATACAGCGGGGCGGCGGCATGGCAGGCAATCAGACCCCACAATTTTCCACCGACGATCAGCGACAGTGACAGCGACGCGCGAACGCCCATATTCGCAAGGTATTCGAGATGAATTGGCGAAACGGCGCGAAGCCGGCTATAGGTCAGGTCGAGCGGCAGGCCGGTCTTCGGGTTCAACGCCGGGCTCAATGGCATCGGCGTATAAACCGCATCGGGAATGTAGCGTATCCAGTTGCGGCGGTAGAGTTCGCGCGCCTGGGCCGGAATGTCGCTCGCCGGGTAATGCAGGTCGAGATAGGACGGCACGTGATCCGACGAGCGGCTTTCCGCGACCACGCAGCCGCTGTCGTCTTCCAGGAAGCGGTAGACCATGACGCGGTCGAAGCCTGTCGCCTTCTGGACCTGAGCCGACAGGGTTCGCAGCAGCGGATCGAGGTTGTCGGCCGACTGCAGCCGACCGATCATTGCATGGACGAAGTCCAGAACGTCGGGCGCGGGCAGCGGCCGCTGCGGCTCGAGTTCTAGGATGACGAGATCGTCATGCAAATGCGCGGTGGCTTCGATCTGCGCGCCATGCAACTCGATATCGAGCGCGAGGGAGGAACGCGGCGCCACGCTCTTCTGCGAGAATTGAGCCTCGAGCCGGACCTTAGCAGCGGCGCCGATCTGCGTTTCGAGTTTCCGCCCGATCAGGTCCTGGTGGGCGAATCCGAAATAATCCTGCGTATTTCCTGCGACCAGCACGATCTCGAGAGTTTCGGGATCGAAAGCGACCAGCGCTCCGTAGGGTTGAATAAATCCTGGAACATGGATGGGCTCCTGGTCGCAACTGCGCAGATCAGGGTCACCAAACGCCGGCATATCGCCAGTCCTACTCGATCAAAATTGCTTGACTTCGCCTATTCTTGCTAGCTTCCATAGGTATTGCAATGCCGATCTTTCACCGGTTGCGGTCTCGGGACAATTGCGCAATGTTTGCAGCAGCTTCCAGATGCGGACCTTGCATGGCTTCACGGGTGTTGCTGAATTTCAACGACCAGGACACCGCGCCTGTGCGGAAGCGACTGGTTGGCAAGGGTTTCAGCGCCGAACGCGTCGTAATCGAACCCAAGACGGCGTTCGATTATCGCTGGTCGGGCACGCCCGACTACCTGGCGCTCCATGATCTCAGCCTGAACGACGGCGAGACATTTGTGGACGGCGAGCTGAGTTCGCGGCTCTGCGATCTCACCAACCGGATGACGTTCATTCCGGGGGGGCGGGCCATCTCAGGCTGGTCGGCGACGAAGAAGCGGGCAAATTCCTTCACCGCCGTCTACTTTCGAACCGGCGAGATGTCGGGCGAGATCGAGGAGCACTACAAGTCTGTCGAGCTGGTTCCGCGGGTTTATTTCCAGGACCCCGCGCTGCTCGCCACACTGAAAAAAATCGATGAGTTGCTGCGTCATCGCGGCCCACAGGATCAGCTCTACGGCGAGACGCTCGGCCTGACCGCCGTCATCGAACTGCTGCGCATGCTGAAGACTGCACCGAAGCCGGCCGCGGTCCCCAAGGGTGGTCTTTCACTGGCCCAACAGACCATCCTCCGCGATTATGTCGAAGACTATCTGCACACCGACATTTCGCTGTCCGATCTTGCCGCCGTGGTCGACCTCACCCGTTTTCATTTCGCCCGCGCCTTTGCCATCACATTCGGCGAACCGCCCCACCGCTACGTGTCGCGCAGACGCATCGACTATGCGAAGCAATTGCTGCGGGAAACCGATCTCGGCATGAGCGAAATCGCCAGCAAGGTGGGGCTGAAGAACAACACGATGCTGGCGCGCCACATGCGAAAATTCGCAGGCGTCACACCACTGTCGCTCCGCCGGCGCGAGGGGCTCTGAAGCACGTCGCCGAACCAACATCAGAGATTCGCGCAAAAGTTCCAAACCGGGGCGCGAAATTTCCTGCTGGAATTCGCCTAATCTTGCTGTCACCCTGAAGCTGTCCTTGGCGATCATTTCGCTCAAATGGGAGACGGCAGGAGGTGCAGTTGAAAACGCGACGCCGCTTCAAGCAGGATAGACCCCTTCAGGATCGGATCGAGGAATGGGCCGAGCAGTTGCGCCAGCAGGCCATTCAGCTCGACCCCGGTCCCGAACGGGACAATCTTCTCAAGAAAGCTCGCCAAGCCGACGTTGCGTCCCACATCCAAGACTGGGCGCATTCGCCGGGATTGCAGCCGCCCAAAGGGCAGAGTCCGACCAAGTAAGGACCTGCACCTGGCTCCAGGCCCATCTTCCTTACGCGGCCTGAGCCCCGCGACGCTCGTTTGGCTTGTTGCGCCTGATCATGACCTTGGCGTCGCAAGCGAAGCCTTGTCCGCCTCCGACGACCTTCCCCCGGCTGAGGGCAGCAGCGTGGATTTATCGCTGAAGGAATGGTGGTGGTGTCGCGGACGTGGAGCCGCGGGCTTAAGGAAGCGACGTTATTCGCTCTTCTGCCCGTTGAGCAGCACCCACAGCCGCACGATCCTGCCGCCTTCAATTTCGGCGACGTCCGCACCAGTCACTGCGACCGGCCCGCCCTCGGGCCCGGCGTGCCAGGCCAGATGCGCGAGGCCATGGTGACCGACGGCGACGCCATCAGGCACGAAGCGGAACGCTGGCCCGAACCGCGACAGTAGGCTCCCGGCGACGCGCGATATCTCGGCCCTTCCCCGGACGATGTCCGTCGGTTCGTACATGACGGGCTCTTCGACGAACAGTTCGGCGATGGCGGCCCGACGTTTGCCGTCGTCCCGCTCGTTGAAGACGCGCTCCAGATTTGAGCGAAGCAGATGGTCGAAATCAAATTCAGCGGTCGTCATCTTACAGCCTTTCGTCATCTCATCGTGTTGGGGCACATTTGCGTCGAACCATCAGCCGAACTTGACCAGGTTCAGCGCCGGAAGCGGACCGCCCGGAAACTGGGTCAGCCTGGCTCCGACCGCGAGCGAACCGAGATCGATGCCAAAGAATCCGAGCCGGTCGATCAGCGCGCCGACACTTGCCTTCGCATCAGCGTCGTCGCCTGAGTAGAACAGTACACGCTTGCCGCCGTCGCTCGCCGGGTCTGTTGCGAGAAGCTGCGCCAAGAGATGATTGAACGCCTTCACCACCCGCGCGCCGGGCACCAGATCGGCGAAAACTTCGGACGAGGCGCGGCCACCGAGTTCCGCCGGCTTGAACAGCGGCGCCTCGATCGGGTTGTTGGCATCGATGACGATGCGGCCAGCGAATGACGGCAGGCCGGCAAGCGCGTCCGGCAGCTTCGACCAGTTGACCGCGACGAACACGATCTCCTTGGAAGCTGCCTCCTCGCGGGTGCCGGCGGTCACGAGCGGACCGAGTTCGGCCACGGTCGTCGCCAGGCTATCTGGGCCGCGGCTGTTGGACAGGGTCACGGCGATGCCATTGCGCGCCAGCGCCTGGGCGATGGCGCGGCCAATATTGCCTGCGCCGATGATGCCGATGGTGGACATGGAATGCTCCGAGCTGTTTGGGATCAGGCGAGCTGATCGGTGGCCTAGAGATGACCCAAACATTGCCCTTTGATTAGAAGGATATTGCTCGTAAGATTTTCAACGATCCCTTGCAAATGAGCCCATGGAAACGCTGGCCAACCTGGAATCCTTCATTCGGAGCGCTGAGTGCGGCAGCTTCTCGGAGGCTGGCCGGCGTCTTCTGCTGACCCCGGCAGCCGTCAGCCGCAACGTCGCCATGCTGGAGCGCAATCTCGGCGTGCGATTGTTTCATCGCTCAACACGGAGGCTGACGCTCACCGAGGCCGGGGAGACGTTTCGCACAGCCATCGCCGGTCATCTTGAGGGACTGCAGGCCGCAATCGCCGGAGCATCGACCGGACGCGAGGAGCCGGCGGGCGTTCTCAAGATCAGCCTGCCGCCGACATTCGGCACAGCCCATATTCTGCCCCTGCTTCCCGGCTTCCTGGCCCGTTACCCGCAGGTCCGCCCTGAGTGGCACTTCGAGAACCGTCAGGTCGATCTGGTCGGTGAAGGCTATGACGCCGCGATCGGCGGCGGGTTCGAATTGTTGCCCGGGCTTGTCAGCCGCACCCTTGCGCCAGCACACATCATCGCCGTGGCGTCGCCAGCCTACATGTCCGGGCGAACATCACCGACCAAGCCGGACGAACTGGCCGCACTGGATGGCATCGTCATGCGCTCGCTGCAGACGGGACGCATCCGGCACTGGTCGATGCGCGATGTTTCGGGGCGGGAAGTTCAAGCCCCACTATCCGAGTCGATCGTGGTCAACGATCCCGCTGCGATGCGCGAGGCGGCACTGTTGGGCCTGGGCGTTGCCATGCTTGCCACCGCCGACATTCTTCCCGCGCTCGAAAACGGGTCGCTGCTGCGCCTGGTGCCACGCTGGTACTGTGACGCAGGCGCAATCTCGATTTACCACGCATCGCGCAAGCTTGTGCCCGCGAAGACGAGAGCCTTCGTGGACTGGGTTGCCGACGCATTCAAGAAAAACAGGCTCGCCGAACGGTTCGCCGGAAGCCTGAGCTAGCAGAACCGGCAAGTATTCCAGGCTCCGGACCGCACGCCGCACAAGCCGCGGGCAAACAGGGCTCTCCGTTGCCCAAATTGCGACCCGCTACGGATCCGCGATGCGCAAATGCTCGTCAGCGGGACACGTTGTCGATTAATTGCTTCACGACGCTTTGCCTTCAGATGACCCTCCTCCCATCACGGGCTGGCCGTCGTGGCCGCCGACATGACCGGAGGTGGTGCATGCGCTCGAAAACAATTCTTCGCATGGTCTCGTTTGCGATCTCGGCCTGTTCGGGCATCTTGAATCCGGCTTCCCAGACCAAAGCCGAAGAGGTCCTGAAGGCGCGGCTCGCGCAGAACCTCGCGCCGATCTCGGGCCTTGCGATTGTCGCCAAGGCGAACGGCCTCTTCGCCAAGCAGGGACTTGATATCTCGGTCTCGAACTTCACCAGCGGAAAGCAATGCCTCGACACGGTGATGGGAGGAGGAGCGGATATCGCGACGACCGCCGAAGCTCCGGTGACGGCAGCCGCGATGGCCCAGCAACCGATCGCGTTCGTCGCCGGCATGGAGTACTCGGATCTGAAGACGATGACGGCCGCATCCGCCGCAATCAGGACCAAAGCGGATCTGCGCGGCAAACGAATCGGCTTCACAGCCGGCACGGGGAGTGAGGTCTACACCTCGGTTCTGCTGAAGGCGGCGGGCTTGACCGCCAAGGACGTCACGCTCGTCAACCTTCGCCCCCAGGAGATGCTTCCCGCAATGGCGGCGGGAAGCATTGACGCGTTCGATACCTGGGAGCCGCACGTGGCCAATGCAAAGAAGGTGCTCGGCGAGGGGGCCGTCCTGCTCGACACCAAGGGTCTCTACTCGGAGACCTTCAACATCGTCGTGACGCGGCCCTATCTCGAGGCAAACCCGGCAATCGTCAGCAAATTCCTGGCTGCTCTCATCGAAGCGGAAGGCTGGGTCAAGGCTCATCCGAACGAAGCGATCGACATCGTCGCTGCCGCAACCGGCATGAAGCGCGACGAGCTGGCGCCGATCTGGTCGGATTACGTCTATCACGTCCGCCTCGACGACAAGCTACTCGAGACGCTGAAGACGCACGCGGCCTGGCGGCTCGCGACCGGTAATCACCCGCCGGGAGCGGGCATGCCAGATTTCTCGAAGGTCATCGTGGCGGCGCCGCTGAAGGCGCTTGATCCTGCACGCGTGACACTGTCGGCCAATCCATGAGCACCGGCGGGCACAGGAGTGCGACGACGGCCGGACGCCTGAGCGTGCTTGTCGGCGCGCTCTCCGTACCAGCTTTCGTCGGCCTATGGGAATTGATCGCGCGCTCGCGTATCGTCAATGCGGTGCTTTTTCCGCCGCCGTCGACGGTCGCTGTCGCCGTCCTTGACTGGATCCAGAGCGGCCAGTTTTTCGGGGACCTTTCGGCGAGCCTCTTCCGCGTCACCGTGGGTTTCCTGATCGGGACGGCGGGCGGGATCCTGCTCGGCGTACTGACGGGCCGGTTCAGGCTGGTCTCGAGTCTGCTCTCGCCGTTGTTTCATATCCTTCGCCCGATCCCACCGATCGCCTTCGTGCCCATCGTGATCCTCTGGTTTGGCTTGTCGGAGGCCGGCAAACTCTTTCTGGTCGTCTGGGGGGTGTTCTTCACGGTATGGCTCGCGACCCATATCGGCGTTCAGAAGGTCGACCGCGGCCTCGTTCGCGCCGCGCTGATGCTCGGCACGCCACGTCGGCAGATGCTCTCGGAGATCATCCTGCTGGGGGCGCTTCCCTACATCGTTGTCGGCCTGCGCACCGCCGTCAGCATCTCCTTCTACACACTCGTCGCCGCCGAGCTGGCGGGCGCGTTCGCCGGCATCGTCTACCGGATCGAGATCGCGCAACAGAACATGCAAACCGGACAGGTCATGGGAGGGCTGGCGGCGCTCGGATTGCTCTCCTTCGTCGCCGATCGTTCCTTCGCGGCCATTGCCGAGCGTGCCGTATGGTGGCGATGATGCACAACCCGCTTCGACCGACACCGCCGCTTCGGCTCGTGGATGCTCCGCCGGAGCCTTCATCGACCGCGCCGGAAGCGATCATCCGCGTCGAGAATTTGAGCATCGTCTTCGATGTGCCGCGCGGCGAGGTCATTGCGGTGGACCGCGTGTCGCTGGTCGTAATGCCGGGCGAATTCGTCTCGCTGGTTGGTCCGTCGGGTTGCGGCAAGTCTACGCTCTTGAATGCGATGGCGGGCCTCGAACGCCCGTTCGAAGGCGAGGTCATCGTCGCCGGCAGGCCGATGCTGGCACCTCGACCGGATATCGGGATGGTCTTCCAGCAGCCGCATCTGTTCCCCTGGAAATCGGTGCGCCGTAACATCGCGCACGGACCGCGCGCGCTCGGCAAGTCGAAAACGGAGGCGCTTCGGATCGCCGACGACCTGATCGAGATGATCGGGCTGACAAAATTCGCGAGCGCCTATCCGCACACGCTTTCAGGCGGCATGCAGCAGCGGGTGGCGATTGCTCGCGCCCTCGCGAACCAGCCGCGCGTGCTGCTCATGGACGAGCCCTTCGGCGCTTTGGACGCGCAGACCCGCGCCGTGATGCAGGATAACCTGCTCGAACTGCGCGACCGGATCAACGCCACGATCGTTTTCGTCACGCATGACATTGACGAAGCGATACTCCTGTCGGATCGCGTGCTGATCATGAGCGCCGGGCCGGGGCGCATCCTGCGGGATCTTTCCGTGGACCTGCCGCGCCCGCGCTCCAGCGCTATTTTGACCGATCCGGCCTACCTCGCGCTCAAGCGGGATTGCCTCGACTTGATCCGGACCGAGGGCCGCAAGGCGTTCGAGCAAATGGAAGTGGTGACCTAAACTTGCGATGAGACCAGGTTCGGCTGGCCGTCCTTGGTTCACCTCTCGCCGACGGCGGGGCGGTGGCGGCCTGCGCGCACGCCTCGTCCTTCGAGACGGCGCTTACGCGCCTCCTCAGGATGAGGCTGATCGGCGTCAGTGCTCGTTGAAGCTGCTGCCGCGCACTCCGTCCTCATCCTGAGGAGCCCGCCTCAAGCGGGCGTCTCGAAGGTTGGCTGCGAGGAAAAGCTCTCAAATGCGATTGCCCTGACCTCAGCGGGGAGAGGTGACTGCGCTCTGGGCTCGTGTCAGCTCAACCAAAATTCATCACGCTTTGGACCGCAGCCGAGGCTGGCATAGCTCTTGAATGAAACTGCTCCAGCTACGAGGGAGCGGACAGATGTCAGCGGCAACTCTCAAGACGACAGCCGGGATCATGCTGGCGGAGTCGGATGCTCTGGTCAGATCGCTGCCAGGTTTGCTCGACCATCTGAGCGAGGCCGACCGGCGCCGCGTACTGTCCGTCGGTCGCTACGAGGTTCTGGACACCGGCAAGCATATCTGGCGCCAGGGAGACACGCAGAACGGCATATATCTGATCGAATCCGGCCGGATCCGCAGCTATTACGCAGCGCCTTCGGGGCGTGAGGTGACGCTCGCCTACTGGTTCGGCGGCAATTTCGTCGGCGGTCCCGACCTCTTCGGCGCCGGAGCGCATATGTGGTCTTCGGTGGCCATCGAGCGCAGCCGGCTCCTGTTTCTGCCCGGCCCCGCTTTGCGCGAGCTTGCGCTTCAGTCGGCGCCCCTCGCGGTGGCGCTGCTGGATGCGCTGGCCTTCAAGGCAAGGTGCTACTCGGCCATGGCGCAAATGCTCGGCACACGATCGGTGACCGAGCGGTTGCAGCGTCTCTTGATCTTTCTCTCGAATATCTACGGCTCGCAGCACGGTCGCGAGATCGTGCTCGGCATTCCCTTCACCCATGGCGATCTCGCCAACCTGATCGGAGCGACGCGGCAATGGGTGACGGTGCAGCTCTCTCGCATGCAGGCGCGCGGCATCATCCGCTACGACAGGGGCCTGATCGTCATCCTGAACTTGCGCGCGCTCGACCTCGAAATCGTCTAGAGCGCGATGAAATCAGACGAAGCGTCGTCGCGCTCCGGCTTAGGGTTTGAGCATGATCATTCCGGTAAGCCGCTGCACGCTTTTCCTGATCATGCTCTAACCTTACCGGCGGTGCGCGGAGTGACGTTCAGCCCGAACAAAGCGTCGCCATCGTCCTGCTGCCACCGCGAGGCGAAGTCCAGGAGGGCGTGGTCCTGCCATGCGGGTGCCAGCAGGGTGACGCCCATCGGCATGCCGCTGGCGAGCGTTGCATTGGGAAGCGCCACCGCACACAGATCCAGCAGATTGACGGAATAGGAGTAGTGACCAAGACGCGTATTGAGCGCGATGGGGTCTGCCAGCATTTCCTCAATGGTGAAAGGACGCGGCGCAGTCGGCACGACCAGGACGTCGATCTGCTTGAAGAGAAGCTGGACCTGCCGCCGCAATTTCAGGAGACGATGCTGCGCCGCGAATGCGTCAGCTGCTGAGAATTGCGCCGCAGAATGCAGGACTTTGCGCGTCACCTCCAGCAAATCACCATGATCGATGTCATAGAGCCTGCTGACAGCCGCGTAGCGTTCGGCGATCCACGGTCCCGAGAAGAGCATTTCGCCGGCCTCGGCGAAAGGAGTGAAATCGATCTCGAGGGCCTCGCCTCCCAGTCCCGCCAGTCTCCCGCAAGCCTGTTCGTAAAGCACATCGCATTCGGGCGCCCCGAATGAATTGAGCTGCGAGGCGGAAATGCGCCCGAAGCGGAATTCGTTGGGGATAGCCGATGACGGGCCGTGCGCTTCCCGGCTGTACGGATCTTCAACGTCGAAGCCCTCGACGAGCTCCAGCAACAATTTGCCCTCGGTTACGGAATTGCAGAAGATCGACGGACAATCGAGCGTGGGGCAGTTCGGAACCAGCCCGCGGGATGAGACAAGCCCCACCGTCGGCTTGATTCCGACGATGCCGTTGAAGCCTGCCGGCACCCGGCCTGAGCCGCCGGTGTCGGTGCCAAGTGAGAAGGCCACGTGACCGGCCGCCACGGCGACGGCCGAGCCCGAGCTCGATCCGCCCGAGATATAGCGATCGTCGGCGGCGCTTGGACAGGCGCCGTGAGGTGACCGGGCGCCGGACAGCCCCGTTGCGAATTGGTCCAGATTGGTCTTGCCGAGACAGATCGCGCCGGCCGCGACGAGGCGCTCGACGCACCGGGCCGATCGCTCCGCAACATAGGCGAAGGACGGACAGGCCGCCGAGGTCGGCATGCCCTCCACGTCGATGTTGTCCTTCACGCCGAAGGGCACACCGAGCAGAGGCAGCAATTCGCCCTGCGCGCCGCGCCGTGCGAGAGCCTCGACCTCCGCCAGCGCCTCTTCCATGGGCCTCACATGGATCCAGCAATTGCGGTGTCGGTCTCGTTCGATGCGCTCGTATGCCGTCGCGATCGCCGAACGCAGTTCGGTCGAGGTGCGAAGGGGGCGGCTGCGGCGAGTGAGGGCGACGGCTTGCGACACGAATGGCTCCCGAGGAGATCGAAGGTGCTGCAAGCCTGCCCGGAGGTGAATGGGACGGAAAGCAATTAAGCGCTTCTGCTGCCGCCGTGAACCGGACCGCGAGTGATTGCGATCACGAACTCCCCGCCCGCCGCCCCGGCGCCGGTCCCACATACCTTGCCCTTGGCCGGATCAACTTCCCGAACTGCAATTGCTCGCTGGCATGCGCGATCCAGCCGGCGCTGCGGGCCATCGCGAACAGAGCGAGCTCGCTGCCGGCGGGCAGGCGCAGCGCGTGCACGAGGACGGCGAGTGCATAGTCGATGTTGACGAATTCGCCGGTGGCTTCGGCGATGCGCTCCGGCACTTCGCGGGTGAATTTGCGCGGCGCGCCGGCGCGTGAGAGCGCGTTGAGCAGCGATTGCGCGCGAGGATCGCCGCGCTTGTAGACGCCATGGCCGAAGCCGGCGAAGCGTTCGCCGAGCGCGACGCGCTCGCGCACGACAGGCTCGACGTCGCGGTCGACCAGCGTCTTGACGAGCTGCGAGGCCAGCACGCCGGCGCCGCCATGCTTCGGCCCCTTCAGTGCGGCGAGGCCGGCGATGACGGAATCGTAGAGGTTGAGCCCGGTAGAGGCCGCGCAGCGCGCGGTGAAAGTCGAGGCGTTCAGCTCATGGTCCGCCAGCAGCACCAGTGCGCGACGGATCAGGTCGGGCGCGTGCTTGTTGTCCGCCGCCCAGGCTGTTGCGATTTGCTGGTGCAGGGCCTCGGCCGACGGCCCGGCATTGAGCATGGTCGCGACCAGCAGGCGGACGATGCGCGCGCCGACCAGCGCGCGGCCGTCGGGCGCGCGGGTGAAGGCACGCGGATCGGCGCTCGCGGCCAGCGCCAGCACCGCGATGGCGCGGTCGATCGGGGCCGCCCGGCGCGCGGCCTGCGCGATCGTGCGCATCTCCTCGGAGAGCAGCGGGAGATTGTCGGGTGCGAACGGATCGACGCGGGAGACGTCCCACAACAACGTCGCGGTGTGCTCGAGCGTGTCGTTTTCCGAAAGGTCGACGCAGTTGACGCCGCGGTAGATCGCGCCGTCCTCGGTGATGGTCGAGATCTCGGTGTCCATCACCGGCAGGTCGGCGTCGAAGCTGCGCAGCCCCCGCGGCTCCGGCGACGGCACCCGGCGCTCCTTCAGTGCCCGCACGTCCTCGGCGCGATAGCGGTTCTTGCGCGAATCCGCCGTCGGCTCGGACCGGATCAGGCCACGGCTGACATAGGCGTAAAGCGTGGCCGGGGAGATCGCGAGTTCGGCGGCGGCTTCGCGGGCGGACAGGTACAGCCCATCGGAATTTTTCATATTGATTTACGTAATCAAGATTGATCAATCTGTCGAGAGGTCCGACCTTTCCGTCCGTGTGAAAGGAGACAGGCCATGAACATCCACCTCACGAAGAGCCAGATCGGGCTGGACGGCGTTCCCGCGGCCGAGACCGTGCTGAGCCATGTCGATGGCGAGCGCGGCGAGCTAATCATTGCCGGCGAGCATGTCGGCCGGCTGGCGAGCCAGTCGAGCTTTGAGGGCGTTACCGCCCGGCTCTGGAATGGCGCCAGCAAGACCACCCTCACCGAAGCCAACGTGCGGGCGAGCCTCGGTGCGGCTCGCGAGCGCGCCTTCGCACGCCTACCGGACCTGCTGGCGGCGACGCGCGGCATGGGCATCATTGACGGGTTTCGCGCGGCCGCCGCGGGACTTCGCGCCGAGCCCGGGCTGGAGAACGAGGCCACTATCGTCGGCGCATTTCCGGTGATCGCGGGCGCGCTGGTCCGACGCGCCAAGGGGCTCGAGCCGGTCGCACCCGATCCCGATGTGAGCCATGCCGCCGACACGCTGCACATGCTGCACGGGCGCGCGCCTGAAACGCGCGAGGTCACCGCGCTCGATGCCTATCTGGTCACCGCCAGCGACCACGGCATGAATGCCTCGACCTTCACCGCGCGCGTGGTGGCCTCGACGCAAGCCGATCTGTTCGCCGCCGTCACTGCTGGCTATTGCGCGCTCACGGGTCCGCTGCATGGCGGCGCGCCGGAGCCGGTGCTGGAGATGCTGGATGCCATCGGCTCGCGCGAGCGGATCCAGCCCTGGGTCGACGCGGCGCTGGCGCGCGGGGAGCGGATGATGGGCTTCGGTCACCGCGTCTATCGCGTGCGCGACCCGCGCGCCGACGTGCTGAAGGCCGCGATCGAGGCGCTCGCCTCAGACGGAGCCGACCTGCCGTTCGCCGGCGAGGTCGAAGCCTATATCCGCGCCGCCTTGCGCAGGAAAAATCCGGATCGGCCGATCGAGACCAATGTCGAGTTCTTCACCGCGATCCTGCTCGATGCACTCGCGATTCCGCGGCAGGCGTTCACGCCGATCTTTGCGGTGGCACGTAGCGCAGGCTGGACCGCGCATGCACGCGAGCAGCAGCGGACGGGACGGTTGATCCGGCCGAGTTCGTCCTATGTGGGTGCGATGCCGGAGGGGTGAATCTCGCTTCGACAACGCCGGAGTCTCCGGACTGGCGGGTGCGCAACGTGCCCATCAACCGTTACCACTTTCCAACGAGTTCATTGGATATGGGCACGGCGCAATGGCGTTTCGCGCTCATAAGCATGCACGTGAGGAGGAATGTGCGACGGAAGGACTCAGACGTTATCGGGAACAATGCGGCCAGCAGCGCATTCACGCTCGCCCCGAAAAGGTCTTCGAAGGGGCGAACAATAAAAGGAACAGAAATGAAGAAACTCGCTTGCGCCCTCGCTGCCGGAACGCTGCTCGCAATCTCGTCCCTCGCCGCCCCCGCCAATGCGTTGCCGGCTCAGCCGATCCCCGGCGCAGCAATGTCCGGTGACGCCATGAACGCGCGCTATCACTACGCTCCGCGACGCGTTTGTACCGTGCGCACGGTGGTCACGCGCGGCCATCATGGACGCCGCATCGTCAAGCGCGTCCGGGTCTGTCGGGTCAGGTAAACGCTCATGATGCCGTCCGCTTCCGCGGGCGGCATCCCATTACGGCGCAAGGCTCTAGGCTTCCCGCACCACCGTCTTCAGATAATTATACGCCTTGATGATCTCGATCAGGCGATCTTCGGTAGAGCGGTCGCCGCCGTTGGCGTCGGGATGATGCTGCTTCACCAGCGCCTTGTACTTGGCCTTGACGTCGGCGAGCGTGGCGCTGGGGCCGAGGCCCATGACCTGGAGCGCCTTGCGCTCGGCGTTCATGACCTTGCGCGTCTCGGCCTTGGGCGCAGCTTCCGGGCCCTTGCGCCAGCCGGTGCGGCCGTTGATCTCGGCAAACATGTTGAGCGGATCCGAGGCCATGTCGATCTCGGCTTCCGCACCCTTCTTGCCGCCATTGGCGCCCATCTTCCAGGTCGGGCGATGGCCGGTCAGTGCATCCTTCTGATAGCGCGCGACCGCGTCGGCATTCATGCCGGAGAAGAAATTGTAGTTCTGGTTGTACTCGCGGACGTGATCCAGGCAGAAGTGCCAGTACTCGCGCTGGTTCTCGCGGCCCTTCGGCGCGCGGTGCGATCCCTTGTTGGCGCAGCCCGCCCATTCGCAATTGACCGCGGTGTCGCGCGGCTTCACTTCCGGCTGCTTGCCCCGCGGCTTCACGCGGATGGAGTCGAAGAACTTTGATGAATCGATCGGCATGGCAGACTTTGACTACGCAATGCAAAAACCTTCAAGTCTTGACATTGCAATTCGCTGAGCACCCGGCCGCAACGACCTTGGACGTCCGGGTATTGACGGGATGCGATTGCGCACCTTTAATGGCACACATGGCCATGAAAGACACTATCAGCAACAAGTTGCAGGAAGCTTTCACGCCCGAAAGCCTGCAGGTCGTCGACGAGTCACATTTGCATGAGGGCCACGCCGGCCATCAGCCGGGCGGCGAGACGCATTTCCGCGTCTATATCGTGGCTGCCGCCTTCAAAGGGAAGAGCCGGGTCGACCGCCACCGCATGATAAATTCGGCGCTCGCCGCGGAACTCTCCGGCGGCGTGCACGCGCTCGCAATTCAGGCACAGGCGCCGGGGGAAGGGTGACTTGTCATTCCGGGGCGGCTCGAAGAGCCGAACCCGGAATCTCGAGATTCCGGGTTCGATGCTTTGCATCGCCCCGGAATGACTGAGCGTCTAAAACGATGTCCCGGCCCGTCTCGGCTTAACCTCGTCCAGCTCTGCGTCCCGCGACACCGGCGAAATACGGAGCGCAGTGATGCGGTTGCGTTCGCGGCGGAGGACGCGGAAGCGGAAGCCATGGAAGGTGAAGCTCTGGCCGCGGTCGGGGATCGAGCGCGCCTCGTGAATGACGAGGCCTGCGACCGTGGTTGCCTCTTCGTCGGGCAGATGCCAGTCGAGCGCGCGGTTGAGATCGCGGATCGGGACCGAGCCGTCGACCACGACGGAGCCATCGGGCTGACGGCGCACGCCGGCGACGACCACGTCGTGCTCGTCTGAAATGTCGCCGACGATCTCCTCCAGAATGTCCTCGAGCGTCACGAGGCCTTCGACCTCGCCATATTCGTCGACGACGAGCGCGAAATGGGTCTTGCGGCGTCGGAACGCCTTGAGCTGCTGGGATATCGGCCGCATCTCCGGCACGAACCAGGGCGGCAGCATGATGGTGGTGACGTCGATGCGCGAGGTATCGCCGTCCGCGGCGCGGATGGCCCGCAACAGATCCTTGGCGTGCAGGATGCCGATGATGTTCTCCGACTTGTCGCGCCACAGCGGAATGCGGGTGTATTCGGTCGCCAGCACCTCCCGCACCAGCTCCTCCGGAGGCAGGTCGGCATTGATCATCACCATGGCGGTGCGGTGAACCATCACGTCGGACACCGTCAGCTCGCCGAGCCGGAAGACATTGTGAATGTACTCGGCCTCGCCGCTCTCGATCTTGCCGTGCACGGCCGATTCCTCGACCAGCCCTTCGATCTCGGAATCCGTCAGGATCTCGTGCTGCGAGAACTCCTGGACGCCCATCAGGCGCAGGATCGCGCCAGATGCCGTGTTGAGACACCAGCTCAGCGGGTAGAACACCAGGTAGGAAAAATAGAGCGGATAGGCGATCCACTGCGACACCGGCATCGGCTCCCGGATCGCAAGCGTTTTCGGCACCTGCTCGCCGATGATGATGTGCAGCGAGGAGAAAACCAGAAAACCCGCCACGAACGAGACGAAGTGCAGCGTGGCCTCCGACAATCCGAGCGGGCTGAGGACGGGGCTCAGCAGCGCGGACACGGTCGGCTCACCGATCCAGCCGAGACCGAGCGAGGCCATGGTGATGCCGAGCTGGCAGCAGGCGAGATAGGATTCGATGTTCTCCATCATGGTCTGCAGCAGACGCGCGCCGAAGCGGTTCTGCTCGACCATGGCCTTGACGCGGAAGCCGCGGCTCTTCACCAGGGCAAATTCTGCCGCCACGTAGAACGCGTTGGCGGCGAGCAGGAGGAAAGCAAGCAGCAGATTGATCGAGATCGAACTCATGTATGCCTCGCGGCCGCTCCGGCCTTCCGCCCCTGTCCGCAGGCGGCACGTCCGGACGATCCCGTCATCGCGACAGCTTCGACTGCAGGAAATCGCGCACCAGCGCCGGCTCGACGTCCTTGGCGATCACCGCACGCCCCACCGCCTCCAGCAGGATGAAGGTGAGCTTGCCGCGCTTGACCTTCTTGTCCTGCGCCATCAGCGCCATCAGCGCGTCGGCGTCGGCAAGGCCTTCCTGCGCGAAGCCCGCGATGTCCTGCAACCGCGTCGGCAGGCCCGCCTCGATCAGATGGCGCTCGACACGGGTTGCGTCCAACTCGCCGATCATTCCGAGGCTTGCCGAGAACTGCGCCGCCAGCGTCATGCCGATGGCGACGCCCTCGCCGTGGAACAGGCGGTCGGAGAAGCCGGTCGCAGCTTCCAGCGCGTGACCGAAGGTGTGGCCGAGATTGAGTAGCGCGCGCTCGCCGGTCTCGCGCTCGTCGCGCGACACCACGCCCGCCTTGGCGCGGCATGAGGTCGCGATGGCGTGCTCGCGCGCCGCCCCGCCCCTGGAGATGTCGGCATGGTTCTTTTCCAGCCAGCTGAAGAAGGCCTCGTCGCCGAGCACGCCGTATTTGGCGACCTCGGCATAGCCGGCGCGGAACTGGCGCGGCGACAACGTGTCGAGCACGGCGGTGTCGGCGATCACAAGCACCGGCTGGTGAAAGGCCCCGAGCAGGTTCTTGCCCTGCGGCGAATTGATGCCGGTCTTGCCGCCTACGGAAGAATCGACCTGCGCCAGAAGCGAGGTCGGCACCTGCACGAAATCGACGCCGCGGCGCAGGATCGCCGCCGCAAAGCCGGCGAGATCGCCGACCACGCCGCCGCCGAGCGCGATCACGAGATCGTTGCGCTCGATTTTTGCGGCGATCAGGGCCTCGCTGACCTTTTCCAGGCCCGCATAGGTCTTGGAGATCTCACCTTCCTCGACCACGATGCGCGAGGTCGGAATGCCGCTCGCGGCGAGCGAGGCTTCGGTCGGCTCCAGCCAGAATTTTGCGACGGTGCGGTCGGTCACGATGGCCGTGCGCACGCCGGGGCGCAAGGCCGCGACCCGTTCTCCAAGCGAAGACAGCACGCCGCGGCCGATCACGATGTCATAGGCGCGGTCGCCGAGGGCGACGTCGACCTTGATGGGATCGGAATGTTTCAACGGCGCAGTCATCTTGACGCACTCGCAATGTCGGCAGGCGGTTGGGCTGGCTGTCCGCCGCAGAGACGGGCGTGCAGCGCCTCGATGCATTCCTCGACGATCCTGTCGTGCGGCACGTCGCGCGAGGCGATGGTGAGGTCGGCATTGGCATAGATCGGCTCGCGCTCGGTGAGAAGGCGCGTCACGGTCCCTTCGGGGTCGGCGGTCTGAAGCAGCGGACGATCGGCCCGGCGGCGCACGCGGCGCATGATGACGTCGTGCTCCGCCTTCAGCCAGACCGAGACGGCTTTCGCCGCGATGCGCGCCCGCGTCTCCTCGCGCATGAAGGCGCCGCCGCCGGTCGCCAGCACCAGCGGACCACCCTCGAGCAGGCGCGCGATCACACGGGCCTCGCCGTCGCGGAAATGCGGCTCGCCGTGACGTTCGAAGATTTCCGGTATGGTCATGCCGGCGGCCGCCTCGATCTCGGTGTCGGCATCGACGAAGGGCAGCTTGAGGCGGGCCGCGAGGCGCCGGCCGACAGTGGATTTGCCGACCCCCATCATGCCGACGAGCACGATCGCGCGCGCCCCGAGCGCCGACAGGATGTCGGCCTCAGGCGAAGCAGGAAGCGGCAACGCGGCGTCGGACATCGTCGACTGGATCTCGCTCGAACTGCCGCGAGATGCGGCATGGTTTGGCCACCTATACGACCCCATGGGGGCCCTCGCCAGAGGACTCTTGCCACGAAACGGCGAACATGTTGGATGATTTCATTGGCTAATTTGGCTGCCGCGCCCCTACCCCGAGACCCCAGACCGATGCCGAGCCTGTTCCGCTTCCTGACGGTCGTCGCCGTGATCGCCGGCATCGTCTATGGCGTGGTCTTCGCGCTGGCGAACTTTGTCGCGCCCAAGTCGCGGGAAATGACGGTGACGATCCCGCCGGATAAGTTTCTCAAGAAATAGGCGCTAGCCTCCGAGGCATGCCCAGCAAGCCCTCCGATACCAAGCTCACCGGCCTGTTCCTCGACATGCTCGCGGCGGAACAGGGCGCCGGGGCCAATACGCTCGATGCCTATCGGCGCGACCTCACCGATTTCTCGGAATTTCTCGGCCAAGCCGGCCACACCTTCGTGGATGCGCAGACGCAAACGCTGCGGGACTATCTCGCCGATCTCGACACGCGCGGCTTCAAGTCCACCAGCGTCGCGCGGCGGCTGTCGGCGATGCGGCATCTCTACCGCTTCCTGCTGAACGAGCGCATCCGCGGCGATGATCCCGCAGCGATCCTGTCAGGCCCGAAGCGCGGCCGCGGCCTGCCGAAGGTGCTGTCGATATCAGATGTCGACCGCATGCTCCGCCGCGCCAAGGAATTGAGCGAGGCGGAGGATGCCTCGCCGTCAAAGCGACTGCGTGCCTTGCGGCTCTACTGTCTGCTCGAGGTGCTTTATGCCACGGGCCTGCGTGTCTCCGAGCTGGTGGCGCTGCCGCGCTCGGCCGCCAAGCGCGACGCGCGCATGATCGTGGTGCGCGGCAAGGGCAACAAGGAACGCCTGGTGCCGCTCAACGAGGCCTCGCGGCAGGCGATGGCGGATTATCTCGCCGCCACGGAGGCCGCGAAGACCGAGAAGAAGAAAGACGGCCTCGCCGCGTCGAAATGGCTGTTTCCCTCGTTCGGTGAGAGCGGGCATCTGACGCGGCAGCATTTCGCCCGCGACCTCAAGGAGCTTGCGGTCGCCTCGGGCTTGCAGGCCCGGCTGGTCTCGCCGCACGTGCTGCGCCACGCCTTTGCCAGCCACCTCCTGCACAACGGTGCCGACTTGCGCATCGTGCAGACCCTGCTCGGCCACACCGACATCTCCACGACCCAGATCTACACCCATGTGGTCGAGGAGAGGCTGAAGAGCCTGGTGCGCGATCTGCATCCGCTGGCGGAGAAGTAGGGATAGATGAGAGGTCTCGTGCCCCGGACGCAGCGCAGCACGTAAGTGATGCGCTGCTGAGCCGGGGCCCATGCCGCTTGCTGGGTCCCGGCTCTGCGCAGCAGCGCTAAAGAAGCGCTGCAGCGCGTCCGGGACACGACATCGGGGTCGGGAGGACAACCGAAACCGCCTTGACTTCCGCCACATCTCCGCGGAAAGAGCCGTGGCCTTTCGAGTGATTTGGCGGGGCGGCAGGAGCGACAGGCTAAGCCATTGAAGAAGCTACACTTCTTTTCGCTGAACCAAACCCGCTTCGCCTCTCAGCCCCGTCCCCCTATATTGAGTTGATGCAAGACCAGATGCGCAGCTATCTCGACTTCGAAAAGCCCGTCGCCGAGCTCGACTCCAAGGTCGATGAATTGCGCGCGCTGGCCGCCACCGGCGCCGACATCTCTGATGAGATTGGGCGCATCGAGGACAAGGCGGCGCAGGCGCTGGCCGACCTCTATCAAAACCTGACGCCGTGGCAGAAGACACTGGTGGCGCGGCATCCGCAGCGGCCGCACTTCAACGACTTCATCAGAGGCCTGATCACCGAATTCACCCCGCTCGCCGGCGACCGCAAGTTCGGCGAGGACGAGGCGCTGGTCGCCGGCTTCGGCCGCTTCCGCGGCGAGCCGATCTGCGTGATGGGCCAGGAAAAGGGCGATTCCACCGAGAGCCGCATCCGGCACAATTTCGGCATGGCGCGGCCCGAAGGCTATCGCAAATGCGTGCGGCTGATGGAGATGGCCGAGCGCTTCGGCCTGCGGGTGCTGTCGCTCGCCGATTCCGCCGGCGCCTATCCCGGCATCGGCGCGGAAGAGCGCGGCCAGGCCGAAGCCATCGCGCGCTCGACGGATGCGTGCCTCGCACTGACCGTGCCGAACGTTGCGATCATCACCGGCGAGGGCATGTCGGGCGGCGCCATCGCCATCACCACCGCCAACAAGGTGCTGATGCTGGAGCACGCGATCTACAGCGTGATCTCGCCGGAAGCAGCATCCTCCATCCTCTGGCGCGACGGCACCAAGGCGCAGGAAGCCGCCAACAACATGAAGATCACCGCACAGGACATGCTGCGCTTCGGCGTGATCGACCAGATCCTGAAGGAGCCCGTTGGCGGCGCCCACCGCGACCCCGCCGCCATGATCGCCACCACCGGCGATGCCATCGCCAAGGCCTTCGACGAGCTCCGCGGCCTGGACGGCGACGCCATCCGCAAGCAGCGGCGGCAGAAATTCCTCGATATCGGCCGGAAACTGGGCTGATTCGCCACGATTCCGGTGCCGTAGGGTGGGTTAGGCGCAGCCGTAACCCACCACTTCTGTCTCCGCGGCGATGAAGAGGTGGGTTACGCTGACGCTAACCCACCCTACGAGACCTCCCCTGCAGCCCCCGGTAACCCTGCGTTAACCCTTTTTTTGCCCAAATCGGCGATCTGAGTCCGGGACGGGCCGAAAGCCCTAGTTCCGTCCCAAGTCACGCCCAAAGTCGCGTCCGTTCATTCTTCGTTGACCATGCCCTTGGGCCAACGGCCTCGTGATCCCCGCCCGGGTTGCGACCACATGACCCAGAGGTTAGAATTTTAATCAATGGCTTCAGGGCATAAGCGCTGGAGCATGGTCTGGACGAGCCCGTCGCGGCGGGTCGGTTTCGGGTCGGATCATGAGCCAAACGAATTGGGGTTTGCGCTTGCTGCCCGGCACGGTGTGGGGTCGATCTTGATTTCTCGTTCGCTTGCGCGCGCGCTCTTGACTTCGGTTGCGCTGATGACGGCCGGCGGCCTGCTGGCCGGCTGCAACAGCGACCAGATCTCGCTCGCGACCAACGCCAAGGCCAATCAGCCGGTGCCGCCGAAGCTGATCGCCGCGATGGCCGAGAAGGACATGGATCTGCAATCGCCGATCCTGGTCCGCCTGTTCAAGCAGGAGGCCGAGCTCGAGGTCTGGAAGCAGACCCGCTCGGGCCAGTTCGCGCTGCTCAAGACCTATCCGATCTGCCGCTGGTCCGGCGATCTCGGCCCCAAGGTGCGCGAAGGCGACCGGCAAGCGCCGGAGGGCTTCTACTCGATCAATCCGGGCCAGATGAATCCGCAATCGGCCTATTACCTCTCCTTCAACACCGGCTATCCGAATGCGTTCGACAAGGCGCTCGGCCGCACCGGCTCGCAGCTGATGGTGCATGGCGATTGCTCCTCGCGCGGCTGCTACGCCATGACCGACGAGCAGATCGCGGAGATCTATTCGCTCGGGCGCGAATCCTTCTTCGGCGGCCAGAAGGCGTTCCAGCTGCAGGCCTATCCGTTCAAGATGACGCCGGTGAACATGGCCAAGCACCGGAACAATCCGAACATGCCGTTCTGGAAGATGATCAAGCAGGGCTATGATCATTTCGAGGTGACGCGGCAGGAGCCGAAGGTCGATTTCTGCGAGAAAAGATACGTGTTCGACGCCGCTCGGCCGGCGGATGCCAAGCGCGATCTGGTGTTCGACGCCTCGGCGAAATGTCCGGCCTATGTGATCCCCGAGGAGATCGCGAGCGCAGTGCGCGAGAAGCAGGCCAAGGACGAAACCGAATACGCAAGGCTCGTCGCCAAGGGCACGCCGGTGGCGCGCATGAACACCGGCATCGACGGCGGCATGAACAAGGTGTTCGCCGCCAAGATTCCGGAAGGCTCGACCGGGCTGTCCGAGGGCGCCGAAGGCACCACGCTGCAAATGCTGGCGATGGCCAGGGCGCCGGGTACGATCCCCGGCCACGTCAACCCGCCGAAGCCGAATCTCGACGCGGTGGCAAGCGCGCCCGCGCCGCAGGAGGAGCCGGTGGTCGCAGTCAGCGCGCCAAGCACCCGCGTCGCCTCGGCTCAGCCGGCGGAGAAGTCTCAAGGCGGCGGTTTCTTTTCCAATCTCGGCCGCAAGATGGGCATAGGCTCATCGGAAACCACGGCAACCACGCCGCCGCCGCAAGCCACCGCATCTGCGGCGCCGGCCCAGACGCCCGTGACGCCGCCGACGGCAGCGTCGCGGCTCAAGGCCGCCGTCACGAGATTCGTGCCGGGACAAGACAAGAAGGATGCCGCGAAGGACGCGCCGAAGCCGGCTGTTGCCGCCGCCAAGCCGGCAGAGCCGCCGAAGCCGCAGCCCGACACGCGCCTTGCCCAGACGCGCCCGCCGCTGAAGCCGTCGCTGAGCGATGGCGCGGGCGAAGCGACGCAGATCATGGGCGCCGCGCCGGTGGTGCCGTCGAACTCGTTCGAGAGCCGCTTTGGGGCGGTGAGATAGGGGCGTCGGTCCCGCAGCGAGGACTCTCCGCACAAATTTGGTCATCGGTTGGTTCCCTCGAGGAACCGGCGCGACGCTGGTTGTGCCGGATTGCTCACCCGGATCACCCAGCTATAGTTACGGCGCAACCTCTTTGGCGCTGCGCATTAAGTGGATTTGGGTATCGATCATCTGATTGACCGCATCTACGAGGCCGGGCTCATACCGTCATTGTGGCCCGAGGTCCTCCATGAAATCGGCAACGCCATCGGCGGCAATGGCGGACTGCTTTTCGCGGTTCGCGACGGCTATGTGAGCGGGGTCAATTCCGTCAATCACGACCAGACCATGCCTCGCTTCTTGCAGGAGGGTTGGAGTGAGCGCGATCCGCTGCTGCCCCGCGCCGCCGCTCTCAACTACGCCGGCTTCCTGAACGATGGAGACCTTCTATCGGAAGAGGAGATCGCGACCAATGACGTGTACTGCAATTTCTACCGCAGGCACGGCATCGGCTACCGGGCCGGGACTCTCATTCCAATACCGAGCGGCGATTCGATCGCGATCGTCATGCCGCGGCACCACGACAACGGACCGGTGCCGCGCGACGTCGTCTTGTTCCTCGATGGCTTGAGGCCTCATCTGGCTCGGGCGTCCCTGACTGCAAACCGCCTTGGATTCGAGCGCGCACGCGCGCAAGCCGATGCTTTGCAGGCCATTGGGCTGCCGGGGGCGATACTGCGCGAACGAGGCAAGTTACTCGCGGCGAACGGCCTGTTCGAAGCGCTGATGCCGTCGCTGTTCCAGGACCGCGCAGATCGGTTGACTTTGACCGATGTCACTGCCGACGGATTGTTCTCGGCGGCGCTGGGGCGCTCGTTCGTGGGCAACGGCCCGACCGTCAAATCCCTCGCCATCGCAGCGGCGATCGATCGCGTACCGATGGTGCTGCATGTCGTCCCGGTGCGCGGATCGGCACGCGATATCTTCACGCTGGCCACCTTCATGCTCATCGTCACACCCGTCGATCGCGGCGCGGTCCCGAGTGCGGAAGTCCTGCAAGGGTTGTTCGACCTGACGCCGGCAGAGGCCCAGGTCGCGCGTGGAGTTGCCCAGGCCGGATCGATCGATGCACTCGCGGTCAGACTCGGTGTGACGCGCGAGACTGTGCGCACGCAGCTCAAAGCCGTGCTTTCGAAGACGGGCCTTTCCCGTCAGCAGGAACTCGTCAGCTTGCTCGCTGGCAAGGCATTACAGGGCGGCTAGACCCATCTCCCGTCCCGCATCGCCCTTGCTCTCGATGGCCCCAGGCCGGACTTTGCCTTGGAATCTCTTTCACCCAAATGGGTGAAGACAGCGGTCGGAGCGCTGGGTTGAAGTTGATCCGGTTGGATGAAGGGCGAGAAGCGGCGACAATGGTCAGACCGGAGTTTCCGACGTTCGAAGTGACTTTGGTGCAGCGCAAGCGAAAAAGATGGGCCTGGAGCGTCTGCACCAGCCAAGGAGCGGTCGTGGTCCGGGGGCGGGAAGCAAGTCGATCTGCCGCAAAGTACCAGGCCGAACGCGCACTTTTCATGCTGCTTCTGACCGCGCCCTATTGGTCGCGACTTCCCGCATAATCGCGACGTACCGGATGCTCCGCTTTCGCGGAGCATGACTGCTGAGTTCGCCGTGAGACGTCTCGCGCGCATCGGTTACGGCGCCAGATACCGCATCAGCTCCGGATTGCCCCTGACCTCCCCCGCCTGGCCCTGCAGTGCGACGCGGCCGCGGTCGAGCACATAGGCGTAGTCGGCGACGCGCAGTGCGAGATCGAGGTGCTGCTCGACGATGATGACGGCGATCTCCTTGGCGAGCTCGATCAGGCGCTCGGTGATCTCCTCAATGACGCCGATCCAGACGCCCTCGGTCGGCTCGTCCAGCAGCAGCAGTTTCGGATCGCCCAGCATGGCGCGGCCGATCGCGAGCATCTTGCGCTCGCCGCCGGAGAGCGTACCAGCGGGCTGGTCGAGCCGCTGGCCGAGCTTGGGGAAGATGGTCAGCACGTGATCGACCGCGTCGGCCTTCTTGCTCGCGAGCGAGCCGACGGCAAGATTGTCGCGCACCGACAGGCGCGCGAACACCGAATGCTCCTGCGGTACGTAGCCGATGCCGGCGCGCACGCGTTCCTGGGTGGCGCGGCGGCTGATGTCGCGGCCATCGAAGGCGACCTCGCCCTTCCAGGCCGGCAGCTCGCCGACGATGGTCTTCATCAGCGTGGTCTTGCCGGCGCCGTTGCGCCCGAGGACGGCGACGCCGCCGCGCCAGGGGATGCCGAGCGTGACGTCGAACAGGACCTGGCTGCGGCCATAGCCGGCGTCGAGATGCTTGATGTCCAAAAATTCAGGCACGGCGCAGATAAATCTCCTGGACGGACGGGTTGGCCTGGATCTCCGGCACCGTGCCCGAGGCCAGCACCTTGCCCTGGTCCAGCACGGTGAGGCGATCGCAGATGTCGCGGATGAAATCGAGGTCGTGCTCGACGATGACGAGCGAGCAATGCTGCTTGATCGGCTGCAGCAATTCGCCGGTGACGCGGCGCTCCTCGAGGCTCATGCCGCCGGTGGGCTCGTCGAGCAGCAGCAGCTTCGGCTTGCCGGCGAGCGCCATCGCGATCTCCAGCCATTGCTGCTGGCCATGCGACAGCGCCGCCGCCGCCTCGAAGGCGCGGTCGGCGAGGCGGAACTGGCTCAGCATGGTCATGACCTGGTCGTGCAGCGCGCCCCGGGTGCGCGAGAACACCAGGTCGAACAGCGAGGACTGCGCCTGCAGCGCGAGCAGGATGTTGTCGTACAGCGTCAGCGACGGGAGCACGGAGGTGATCTGGAACTTCAGGCTCATGCCGGCGCGGGCGCGCTCGGTCGGCGTGAACGCGGTGATGTCGGTGTTGACGAAGGAAACCTTGCCCTGCGTCGGCACTTCGGCCCCCGCAATGCACTTCATCAGCGTGCTCTTGCCGGAGCCGTTGGGGCCGATCAGGCCGTGGAATTCGTTCTCGCCGACGGTGAGCGCCGCGCCGTCGAGCGCGGTCAGCTTGCCGAAGACCTTCTTGATGCCGGCGGCCTCAAGGAGCGGCATCGCGCTTCTCCTTTGGCTTCGCGCCGAAGCTACCGACCCGCTCGCGCTCGCCAAGGACGAAGCTGATCAGGCCGAGCGGGCGGAACAGGATCACGAGCAGCAGCAGCAGACCGAGGATGATCGGCCAGATGTCGCGGTAATTGTCCGAGAGCCAGAAGCTGACGCCCTCGACGATGATGGCGCCGATCACCGCGCCGATCAGCGTGCCGGAGCCGCCGAACAGCACGTAGAGCACCACCTGCGTGGAAACCACGACGCCGACCATGTTGGGCCAGACGAAGCCCTCATGAAAGGCATAGAGGCTGCCGGCAAGGCCCGCAACGGCGCCGCCGATGGTGAAGATGATCGCCTTCAGGTGCTGTGCCTTGTAGCCGAAGAAGGCGATGCGCTGCTCGTTCTCACGGAGCCCTGCGAGCGCCAGACCGAATTGCGAGCGCACCAGGAAGCGGCAGAGCAGATAGACCACGACGAGGATGCCGAGCACGAGATAATAGAACGCCGGGCCTTCCGTGAAGTCGTATGACCCAAGCGACATCGGCGCGATCGAGGGGATGCCGTTCTGGCCGCCGAGATAATACCAGCCGCGCGCGAGGCGATCGGCGGCGTAGGAGCCGGTCAGCGTCCCGAGCGAGACGAAGATCACGCTGGAGGGATGCCGTCCCAAGAGCAGGAAGCCGCCGAGCAGCAGCGCGAAGGTGAGGCCGATCAGCGTTCCCGCCGGCAACACGAGGAAGATGTTGGTGACGTTGAGGTCGCGCGCGAGCAGCGCGACGCCATAGCCGGCCGAGCCGAAGAACAGTGCCTGGCCGAAGCTCATGATACCGGCATAGCCCCAAACCAGGTCGAACGACAGCGCGAACAGCGCGAGGATGATCACGCGCGTCGCGAACACCGTCAGATAGTCCTGCAGCACCAGCGGCGCGAGCAACGCTGCGACGAGCACGACGCCCTCGACGATCGGCAGGATTTTTCGTCCCGCGACAGCCTGAGTCATCGCCACGCGTTCGGTCATTCCGACGTCCACCTCACCGCCAATCTCAGCGGCAACTGCCTGTTTGGCTCCACTCATCGATTTCAGCATTCCAAGCTAGAGCACCTTGTGGCGGACGCTGCACCTCTCCCCAACGGGGAGAGGTCGGATTGCGGAGCAATCCGGGTGAGGGGCCGCAGCAATGACTGAGACTGTACCCCCTCACCCGGACCGCGCCGGACGATGCTTCGCATCGCCGGGAGCGATCCGACCTCTCGCTCCGGGAGAGGTGAAGAAAAATCAGCATTCCTTGGGATCGACGAGGCCGTTGCTGCGCGCGACGATCTCGTAGTTTCCGCCCTTGGCGACGGCGGTGTACATCTTCATCTTGCAGTGCCGCTTGCCCGGCACCATCTCGGCCGGCCCACCCGGACCTTCGGCGATCTTGGCATGGTCGAGCGCGGCGGCGACCGATTCGCGATCGATCTTGCCGGCTTCCTTGACGGCGGCCTCCCACAACTTGAGGCCGCGGTAGGTGCCCGTGGCAGCGCTGCCGGCCGCAAACAGGAAGTTGCCAGGGAAATCCTTCTCGTAGGCCGCCTGGATCTTGGCGTCGAACGGGTTCTCCTTGGTCAGCACCTTGAAATAGTCGAGGCAGCTCGCGAGCCCCTCGATCTCGGCGGCCTGATTGATGTTGAGCGTGTTCTCGTCATAGTAGACGCAAGCGAGGCGCCCGCCGTTCTTGAGGAAGCCGGCTTCATAGAGCTGCTTGAAGAACGGCCCGACGCCCGGCGGAATGACGGTGTTGAAGACGACGTCGACCTTGTTGGAGATGATGCGGTTGACGGTCGAGGAGAAATCGACCTGGTCGAGCGGATAATACTCCTCGAACACGACCTCGCCGCCGTTCGATTCGATCACCTTGCGGGCGTAGACGTTGAGCGTGTGCGGCCAGACATAGTTGGCGCTCGGCAGCGCGAACTTCTTGCCGCCGTTCTTGATCAGCCAGGGAATGAACTCGTCGCATTGCTGCGCCGGGGTCGGTCCGGTGCAGAATAGATAGGGTGTGCACTCCTTGCCCTCGTAGAGCTGCGGATAGATGTAGAGCGTCTTGCCGCGCGCCACGATCGGGTCCTTGATCGCATTGCGCATCGAGGATGTGATGCCGCCCAGCACCATGTCGACCTTGTCGCGCTGGATCAGCTTGCGCACGTTGCCGACGGCGACGGATTCGTTGGAAGCGGTGTCCTCGATGTAGAGCTCGAGCGGACGGCCGAGCAGGCCGCCGGCCGCGTTGATCTCCTTGATCACCATTTTCGCGACGTTGGCGTCGGCGTTGCCGGCATAGGCGATCGGGCCGGTGAGGTCGGTGGCAATGCCGACCTTGATCGGGGCCTCGGCCGCGTTGGCCCAGGGCGCCGGGATCACCCAGCTGCCGACGCCGGTTGCGACCGCACCGGAGGCGAAGGCGAAATTGGAGAGGAAACGGCGGCGTGAGAGCTGTGTACGATCGAACATGACTAAACCCCTTTTCCAGCGATGAGGCCCTGCGGGCGAAATTTGATGAAGACGATGGCGAGAACGAAGACGAGGACGTCGGCGACGACCGGCGCCATCACCCAGGGCAGCGCGGCGCTGAGCGTGCCGATGACGCCGGCACCCGCCACCGGACCGATGAAGGAACCAACGCCGCCGACCATGACGGCGACGAAGCCCTGGATCAGGAAGCGCAGGCCGAGATCGGCATAGAGACTGAACACCGGCACGATCAGCGCGCCGGCAAGGCCTGCGAGCGCCGAGCCGAACGCGAAGGTCGCGCCGTACATCAGCGGGGTGGAAATGCCCGACGCGCGCGCCAGCGACGGGTTCTCCAGCGTGGCGCGCATGCGCAGTCCGAAATTCGTTCGCGACAGCAGCAGATAGCAGCCGGCCATCACCAGCAGCGTGATGACGATGATGGTGAAGCGCCAGGCCGAGATATGCATGGCACCGATGTCGATCGAGCCGCCGATCGGCTCGGGCACGGTGAGGTAGAAGCCGCCGATCAACCCGCGGACGGCTTCGCGGATGATCAGGCCGAGCGCATAGGTGCCGAGCATGGCCACGATCGGTGCGGCGTAGAATCGTCGGATGATCAGCGCCTCCAGCACGAGGCCGAGCGCGCCGACCACGAAGGGCGCCGCGACCATGCCCGCCCAGATCGGCAGGCCCTTGGCATAGGCGAGATAGGTGATGTAGGCCCCGAGCAGCACGAACTCGCCCTGCGCGAAGTTGAAGATGCCCATCATGCTGGCGATGATCCCGAGCCCCAGCACGATCAGGACGATGATCGCGCCGAAGCTCAGGATCTCGAACGCCGCGACGAACGCGTTAGCCATGCGTTGCGTTTCCGACGAGTTGAAGCAAAGCTTTCCTCACATCTTCTTCCAGTCGCCGATCTGCTCGAAGGCATGGGCGGCGCGGTAGATCGTGGTTTCCTCGAACATGCGGCCGACCAGCATCAGGCCGACCGGCAGGCCGTCGACCATGCCGCAGGGCAGCGACATCGCCGGATGATGGGTGATGTCGAACGGCGCGGTGTTGGAGATCATCTCCAGCGCGCGGGCGACATATTCCTCGCGGCTGGCATTGGGCTCCGGCAGCTTGGTCGCCTTCATCGGCGTCGTCGGCATCAGGAGCAGGTCGTAGTCCCCAAACGCCTTGTCGTAGGCGGCCGTCAGCCGGCGCGAGATGTTGAGCGCCTTGCCGTAGAAGCGCGGGCCGAAATTGTTGTTGATGTAGGTGCCGAGCAACATGAAAAGCTTCGTGGTCTCGGACAGCGAGTCGGCCTGCCGGCGCCAGCCGCGATGGAAGTCCATCAGCGAGGTCGAATAGAGATCGCCGCGGGACAGGCCGTAGCCGTCGCCGAACATCATGGTCTGGGTCAGGCCTTCGGTGCCGATCGGGGTCCAGATCGCGCCACCCAACAGGTGCATCGGGATCGAGACGGTCTCGACCGTGGCGCCGAGGTCCTTGAAACGCTTTGCGGCCTCTCGCACGCTTTCGTTCACCGCCGCTTCCGCAGTCGGCTGCTCGAAGCCTTCCTTGACGATGCCGATCTTCATGCCCTTGACGCCCTGGCCGAGCGCCTTGGTGTATTCCTCGACCTTCGGGGACTTGATGCGCGGATCGTAGCCGTCGTCACCGGCGAGCACTTCGAGCAGCAGCGCATTGTCTTCGACCGTCGCGGTCATCGGGCCGGTATGATCGACATAGATCTCGATCGGCATGATGCCGGTATAGGGCACGAGGCCCCAGGTCGGCTTCATGCCGTAGGTGCCGCAGAACGAGGACGGCATGCGGATCGAGCCGCCCTGGTCGCCGCCGATCGCCATGTCGACCTCGCCGAGCGCGACCACGACGCCCGAGCCCGACGACGAGCCGCCGGCCGAATAGCCCATCTTGTGCGGATTGTGCACCGGACCGTAGGAGCCGGTGTGGCTGCCGCCGGACAGGCAGAAATGCTCGCAATGCACCTTGCCCTTGATCTCGGCGCCGGCATCCAGCATGCGGGTGACGATGGTGGCGTCGAAATCGGGCACATAACCTTCCAGCGTCGACGAGCCGTTGGTCATGGGCACGCCGGCCAGCATGATGTTGTCCTTCAGCGCGACGGTCTTGCCCTTGAGCTTGCCGCTGGCGGCGCCCTTCACGGTCGACTTGCGATACCAGGCATTGCGCGGGTTCTCCTCCGCCGACGGCCGATAGCCGGGCGTCCTCGGATATTTCACCTCCGGCAGTTCATCCGGCATCGTGGCGACGAGATTGTAGGCTTCGATCGAGCCCTGCATCAGGCCGCGAAACGAGGCGACGTCGTCGTCGGTGAGCGAAAGGCCACACTGCTCGGCGACACTGCGAAGCTGGGCTGGCGTTGGAAGGGCAACTGTCACGGCGCTCTCCTTGAAGGCTTCTTGATCCCTGGCGTTTGGACGGAAGCCGCTCGCTGGCGCCCTGCACGGCGCGGGCCAACCGGCTTCACGGGATTACTAGAGACGGAAATATTTTCCTTTTCAAGAATTATTTCGCAAGGTCGCTGCGGCGTGTCGGCGGGCGCCGCTCAGAGCGTCCTGAGGATCCTGAAGTCGAGCCCGTCGGCCTCGGCGAGATACATCGGCATCTCGGCGCGGCCGTCGCGCAGCGTCACCGGACCGCGGCCGGCCGTATAGACCGTGTTGCGCGCGGCCTCGAGCAGCGGACGAAAGGCGAGCGAGCCGGCGCGGTTGGCCACCGACTCCAGGAAGCGCAAGCCCTCATAATTCGACTGGCCGACGGAGCCGACCGGCGGCGCGTTGGCGCCGAACATGGCGTGGTAGCCGCTGAGGAACTCGTCGTTGGCGCGCGAGGCCATGCAGTTGAAATAGCCGGACGCACAGAACAGATTCTCGGTGTTGTCGGCGCCGATGCCGAGCAGCACGGTCTCGTCCATCGCGCCACCAAGCCGCAGCGTCGACGTCGCAAGGCCCGCTTCGGCGAAGGCGCGGTTGAAGGTGATGCTGTCGGTGCCGATCAGCGAGATCAGCACCACGTCGGGCCTCGCCGCACGGATGCGCGCCAGGTGCGGCTCGTGGTTGTCCTCGCCGACGGGCACGAACTCCTCGCCGACGACCTGCCCGCCCGCCTCCTTGATGTAGCGTTTCACGGCGCGATGCGACTGCCAGGGCCAGACATAGTCGCTGCCGATCAGGTACCACCGCGCCGCCTTCTTGACGTCCGCGAGCCAGTGGATCGCGGGCCGGCTCTGCCAGCGCGGCGTCTCGCCGATCGCCATCACGCCCGGCGTACGCTCGCCGCCTTCGTAGACGGGGGTATAGATGTAGGGGATGCGGTTGCCGGTGACCTTGCGCAGCGCGACGCGGACCGCGCTGATATGCGAGCCCATGATCAGGTCGACCTCGTCGAAGGCGATCGCCTGCTCGGCGCGACGCACCACCTCCTCGATCGGGCCGCCGGAATCGTAGATCGACAGCTCGAGTTCGCGGCCCAGAATGCCGCCGCGCTTGTTGATCTCGGCCACTGCGAGCATCGCGCTGTTGGTGGAGCTCGGCCCCCAGATCCCGGGCGAGCCGGTGAAGGTGAGGAAATTGCCGATGCGCAGCTTGTTGCGCGCGCCGCGGCGCTTCATGAAATGGGTGTCAAATGGCGACAGGTCGAAATCCGCCGCCGATGACGACAAATTCCTGAACAGCAAGGACGGCGGCAACGCCGAGCCGCCGTGAGCCGGGAAGTTCACCGTCGCGCGCACGCCAACTCCTGTCTGGGACCAGACCGAAAGCACATTCTTCGAGCGGCCGCGGCTTCCGCCCTTTTGTTAGGCAGCGATCCTATTTTGAAAATATTGAATATTCAAGAATTGAAGTGCATATAGATGCAGCATCGATTGCAAGACATTCACTCATTTGGGTCAAGGCGAAGTCTCAGCCGTGGCAAAACCGCCGAAACAAAATTCCCCGATCACCGAACACCTCGCTTACCTGCTCGCGCAAGCCAACCGGGAAATCAACCGGCAGCTCGAACTGCGGTTGAGTAAGGAAGGGGTCCCCGTCGAGCAATGGCGTATCCTGAAAGTGCTGTCGGACGGCAATGGCCATTCGATGGGCGAGCTCGCGGACGCCGTGCTGCTCAACCATCCGACGCTGACGAAGATGATCGACCGCATGGTCTCCGACACGCTGGTCTATCGCGTGCAGGACCCGAACGACCGCCGCAAGGTGCTGATGTTCATCTCCGACCGCGGCAAGGTGCTTTGCAAGAAGCTCAACTCGCTGGCGGTGGACCAGGAGGAGCACATCCTGGAAAGCTACGGCGACAAGCCGACGAGCGAGCTCAAGCGGCTTTTGGAGAGCCTGATCGACAGTTCCAATTGAGCTTGTCTGATTGAGCTTTGCGCATGCTTTCGGGCCTTGGCCGCGCCGGCATCACGGGAACCAAAGACGCAACTTGGGGTTAGTCCCGGCTCGCACGGCCGTGGAGAACATGTCCGCCAAGCCGATCCGGATTGTTCAACCGTTACGACGGCGCAAATGACACCCTCCGTATTGATTGTCGAAGACGAAATTTTCGTCGCCAGCGACATTGCACGCATCCTCGAAGACGCGGGCTACCGGGTCGCGGCCATCGCGGCGGATCGCAGGGAAGCGTTGGAGGCAGCACCCCAGGCGCAGATTGCGCTGGTGGACGTCAACCTCAGGGACGGCTTGACCGGGCCGCAGATCGCGCTGGACCTTGCGCGGGATTACGGCACCAAGATCGTGTACGTCACGGCAAATCCTGCGCAGATCAAGCCGAGGGCTGGCACCGCGATCGGCTTCATCCGCAAGCCGTTCAGTGACGAAGCCATCCTCACGGCAGTCCAGCACGCCGCCGGCGCGACCAAAGCGGTCCACTCGGCGGACGTCACGTTCTTTGCAGGACCGGACGGCTCATCGACGTCTTTGGGATCCTAGCCTCGACCTGAAGGCCGTCGGGATCCCAGGTGTAAAAGACCTTTCCACCGAGCTGATTGGACATGCTGAGGTTGATCAGCCGCGAGCCGAAGCCTTCGTTGCGCGGCGGCTGCTCAAGCTTAGGACCGCCGCGCTCGATCCACTCGATCGCGACGTCGTCATCCGCTTCGCGAATGTCGATGACGACCCGGCCGTCGAACGTCGAGAGCGCACCATATTTGGCGGCATTGGTCGCAAGTTCGTGGAACGACAGCGCCAGCGGCGTTGCAGAGCGATCATCGATCCGGAGATCGTCGCCCTTGATCGAAACCCGCTCGGTCCCGGATTGGTAGGCCGACAGCAACTGCTCCAGGAGACCCTTGAGGGTCGCCTGAGGCGCGAGCGGCTGTGACCGTGCGCTATGCGGCCGGACGAAATCGTGCGCCTTGCCGAGCGACATGATGCGCGCACGCAACTCGTCGGCAGGCCCCTTCAACTCGGGATGGCTCCGCGTCGACAGGCCAATCAATCCGTTGATGACCGAAAAGATGTTCTTGATGCGATGGCTCAGCTCCTGGCTGACCATCTCGCGCTGCTCCATCAGCAGCTTCTGCTCGTGAATATCGGTGCAGGTCCCGAACCAGCGGGTGATGTTGCCGTCGGAATCCCGGATCGGCAAAGCCCGTCCGAGCGTCCAGCGGTATTTGCCCTCGGCGTCGCGCAGGCGGTACTCGATCTCATAAGGTTCGCCGGTCCGCAGCGCATGCCGCCAGCGTTCCCAGGCTCGCTCCTGATCCTCGGGATGAAACATCCCGTTCCAGCCCTCGCCATCGGTGGACCCTTCGGGCATACCGGTGAACTCGTACCATCTGGCATTGTAGTAGTCGTGATGGCCGTCCGGCAGCGTCGACCACACCATCTGCGGCATGGTGTCTGCAAGAATGCGAAACTTCTGCTCCGTCTCTGATAGCGCCTGCTTTGCAACCGCCTCGTTGGCCGCCTGAAGCTTTGTCTTGCGGCGCGAACCGAGCACAGCCATGACTTGGGCTGCCATGACCCGCAGTCCCTGCGCCTGCAGCGGTGTCAGGCTGGCCCGAGGAGCGCGATCGATGACGCAAAGCGCGCCGAGGGGAAATCCGTCATCGGCCACGAGCGGCGCCCCGGCATAGAACCTGATGAACGGCTCGCCGATCACCAGTGGATTCTCGGCAAACCTCGGGTCAAGTGTCGCATCGGGCACAACCATGAGATCGGGCTGCAACATGGCATGCGCACAGAACGACGATTCGCGCGGCGTTTCGCAGAGATCAATCCCCTGCTTGGCAAGAAAGCGCTGCGTCGTGTCTTCCACCACGCTGATCAGGCAGATCGGCGCGTTGCACAGCGCCGCGGCGAAGCCGGTCAATTCGCCGAACGCGGCGACGTCGGCTGCATTTGTCAGGTCGTGCGCTGCGAGCACCGCAGACCGGGAAGGCAGAGAATAGTCCGCAGATGTCATGAAAAATTCGGTCCGGCGCGATTGCATCTGTCATCGAGCGCAATCGCATCGAAGCACTCCCTGCGGTCTTCGCAAACGCGAATTCGAGGGAGCAACGATGGACTACCTGCCCGTGACCCGCCGGGGCGTCCCCGCCAAGGTCCTATCTATAATAACATCTGTTAAAAGCGGTTCCGCCGACATCCTCTTGCCAGGGCCGGCGCCGCGACGAAATGTTCCGCGGCGGCGCTGGATACGGCTAGGCGTACCGCCCGTGGCAGTGCTTGTACTTCTTGCCGCTACCGCACGGGCAATCCTCGTTGCGGCCGATCTTGCCCCAGCTGGCGGGGTTCTTTGGATCGCGCAGCGACGCGTCGGTGGCCTGGGTGCCGAGCGAGACGCTGGCGAGCGCCATCTCGTCTTCGCCGGTATTCGGATCGAACTTGTGCGCTTCCATGGGCGGCAGCACGGGGGCTTCCTGCTCCGGCGGCACGATCTCGACCCGCATCAGCTGGGCCGTGACGGCCTCGCGCAGATGAGCGCTCATCTCCTGGAAGAGGTTGAAGGCTTCGGTCTTGTATTCCTGCAACGGATCGCGCTGGCCGTAGCCGCGCAGGCCGATGACCTGGCGCAGATGGTCGAGCATGATCAGGTGCTCGCGCCAGAGATGGTCGAGCGTCTGCAACAGGATGGTCTTCTCGACGTAGCGCATCACGTCGGGACCCCATTGCGCAACCTTGGCGGCCATGTGCTCGTCGGCCTTGGTCTCGATGCGCGAGAGCAGCTCCTCGTCGGCGATGCCCTCTTCCTTGGCCCATTCGTCGACCGGCAGGTCGAGACCGAGCACGCGGTTCAATTCGTCCTTGAGCCCGGCGACGTCCCACTGCTCGGCATAGGCATGCTCGGGCACGTGCTTGGCGACGAGGTCGTCGATGAAGGCATGGCGCATGTCGGCGACGGTCTCGGCCACGCTCTCGTCCTTCATCAGCTCGATGCGCTGATCGAAGATCACCTTGCGCTGGTCGTTCTGGACGTTGTCGAACTTGAGCAGGTTCTTGCGGATGTCGAAGTTGCGGGCTTCGACCTTCTGCTGCGCCTTCTCGAGCGCCTTGTTGATCCAGGGATGGATGATGGCCTCGCCCTCCTGCAGGCCGAGACGCTGCAGCATGCTGTCGAGACGGTCCGAGCCGAAGATGCGCATCAGATCGTCTTCCAGCGACAGGAAGAACTTCGAGCGGCCGGGGTCGCCCTGACGGCCGGAACGGCCGCGCAGCTGGTTGTCGATGCGGCGGGATTCGTGGCGCTCGGAGCCGATGATGTAGAGGCCGCCGGGCTTCTTCACGGTCTTGGCGGGCTTGCTTCCCTTCGCCGGCTCGATCTCGACTGTCTCCTCGGCCTTCAGCACGATGTCGCGGAAGTGGGCGATATCGGCCTTGATCTGCTCGATCTTGCTGGCCTTCTCCGCTTCGTCCTCGATGCCTGCGGTCTCCTGCTGGAGGCGCATCTCGAGCGAGCCGCCGAGCTTGATGTCGGTGCCGCGGCCGGCCATGTTGGTCGCGATCGTGATCGCGCCGGGCACGCCGGCTTCGGCGACGATGTAAGCTTCCTGCTCGTGGAAGCGCGCGTTCAGCACCGCGAACAGCTTGGCCGGCTTGCCTGCGCGGGCGGCGGCATAGAGCTTGTCGAGCGCGTTCTCCTTGCCGAAATCGATCTGCTTGTAGCCGTTCTTCTTGAGGAATTCGGCGAGCACTTCCGACTTCTCGATCGAGGCGGTGCCGACCAGTACCGGCTGCAGCCGCGAATTGGCGCGCTCAATCTCGGCGAGGATGGCGCGGTATTTTTCCTGCTGGGTGCGATAGACCTCGTCGTCCTCGTCGAGGCGCGCGATCGACAGATTGGTCGGGATCTCAACGACCTCGAGCTTGTAGATGTCGAACAATTCGTCCGCTTCGGTCGCGGCCGTGCCGGTCATGCCGGCCAGCTTCTCGTACATGCGGAAGTAGTTCTGGAAGGTGATCGAGGCCAGCGTCTGGTTCTCAGGCTGGACCTGGACGTGCTCCTTGGCTTCGAGCGCCTGGTGCAGGCCTTCCGAATAGCGGCGGCCCGGCATCATGCGTCCGGTGAACTCGTCGATGATGACGACCTCGTTGTCGCGGACGATGTAGTCCTTGTCGCGGGTGAACAGCGTGTGGGCGCGCAGCGCCTGGTTGATGTGATGCACGACGGAGACGTTCTCGACGTCGTAGAGCGACTCGCCCTTGAGCTGGCCGGCATCGCGCAGCAGCGTCTCGATCTTCTCCATGCCGCCTTCGGTCAGCGTCACCGTGCGCTGCTTCTCGTCGACCTCGTAATCGGTCTTGTCGAGCTTGGGCAGGAAGCCGTCGATGGTGTTGTAGAAATCGGAGCGGTCGTCGAGCGGGCCGGAGATGATCAGCGGCGTGCGCGCTTCGTCGATCAGGATGGAGTCGACCTCGTCGACGATGGCGAAGAAGTGCGGCCGCTGGACCATGTCCTCGAGCCGGTACTTCATGTTGTCGCGCAGATAGTCGAAGCCGTATTCGTTGTTGGTGCCGTAGGTGATGTCGCAGGCGTAGGCCGCCTTGCGCTCGGCATCGTCGAGGCCGTGGACGATCACGCCGGTGGTCATACCGAGGAAGCCGTAGATCTGGCCCATCCAGCCGGAGTCGCGGCGGGCGAGATAGTCGTTCACGGTGACGACGTGGACGCCCTTGCCGGCGAGCGCGTTGAGATAGACCGCCAGCGTCGCGACCAGCGTCTTGCCTTCGCCGGTCTTCATCTCGGCGATGTCGCCCTCGTGCAGCACCATGCCGCCGATCAGCTGGACGTCGAAATGGCGCTGGCCGAGCGTGCGCTTGGCGGCCTCGCGCACGGTGGCGAAGGCGGGCACCAGGAGGTCGTCGAGCGTCTTGCCGTTGGCGAGCTGCTGCTTGAATTCCGCAGTGCGGGCCTTGAGCGCCTCGTCGGAGAGCTTCGACACCTCCGGCTCCAGCGCGTTGATCGCGTTGACGCGGGACTGATATCCCTTCACCCGCCGGTCGTTGGCGGAGCCGAAAAACTTGCGGGCGAGCGCGCCGATCATGCCTGGTTCCTGTGTTCGCGATTTAACCGCGTTGGCCTAAGAAAGTTGTCACCCGCCTGGCTATCAACTCACCGTGACGCTTCGCGGCGTCAGAGCCCGGACTGCGGGGGTCATCCGCCATATGGGTGGGAATTGGGCTAGTCTGGGTTCAACGGCCAAAAACGCAGCAAAATAAACGCCATCGCCATGGTCGCGACCGGCCAGAGATATGGCCCGGTCAGGGCCTTGTCAACGGCGGGCGCATTGCGGCTAATTCATCATTTTGACAGACTTTTCGCGTTGCCAAGCCCCCCTGAATTGGGCGAGTGTCCGCCCGCTTCGAGCAGCCCCCTGCTTCAACATAAGGATTTTTCATGACCACCTCGTTCCCGGTAACCACCGGCCAGCGCTTCCGCCATGCGTCCGCCCTGGCTGGGAGCCTCGCTCTGGCGCTGTCCCTGGCGTTCGCGGGCCCGCTCCGGGCCGCCGATGATCCGGTGCTGGCGAAGGTCAATGGTGCTGAAATCAAGAAGAGCGACGTCGCCATGGCCGAGGAGGAACTCGGGGCAAGCCTCGCCCAGATGGACCCGGCGACCAAGGACGAGAACGTCCTGTCCTTCCTGATCGACATGAAGATCGTCGGCAAGGCTGCCGAAGACAAGAAGATCGCGGACAACGAGGAGTTCAAGAAGCGCCTGGCATTCGCCCGCAACCGGCTTCTGATGGACAGCCTGCTCGCCAGCGAGGGCAAGGCCGCGACCACCCCGGAGGCCATGAAGAAAGTCTATGAGGAGGCCGCCAAGCAGATCACCGGCGAGCAGGAGGTGCGCGCCCGCCACATCCTGGTCGAGACCGAGGACGAGGCCAAGGCGGTAAAGGCCGAGCTCGACAAGGGCGCCGATTTCGCCGAGCTGGCCAAGAAGAAATCCAAGGATCCGGGCTCGGCCGACGGCGGCGACCTCGGCTTCTTCACCAAGGAGCAGATGGTGCCGGAATTCTCGACGGTCGCCTTCGCGCTGGAGCCGGGCAAGATCTCCGATCCCGTGAAGTCGCAATTCGGCTGGCACATCATCAAGGTCGAGGAAAAGCGCAGCCGCAAGGCGCCCGATTTCGAGCAGGTCAAGGCCCAGATCGAGCAATACGTGACCCGCAAGGCCCAGGCCGAGTATGTCGCCAAGCTCCGCACCGAGGCCAAGGTCGAGCGGCTGGATCAGCCCGCAGCCGACGCCAAGCCGGCCGACGCGGCCAAGCCGTCCGACAGCAAGATGGCGCCGCCCGCAAAGAAGTAAGACCGCGAAGACGTAAGAATTCGCTGTCACTTGGCGGACGCCGAGAGTATCTAACGTCGCAATGGCCGGGAATCCCCCGGCCATCTGCATGTCCAGACCCCACCAAGGCGCCCGCGATGTCCTCCTCAGTCTCTCCCCTCGCCCCGAAAACCGTCCCAGACATGCCCGTGATCGCGGGCGTCCGTCTGGCGACGGCCGAAGCCGGCATCCGCTACAAGAACCGCACCGACGTTCTGCTGGCGGTGATGGACAAGGGCACCGCCGTCGCCGGCGTCTTCACCAAATCGAAGTGCCCTTCGGCCCCGGTGGAATGGTGCCGCGCCAAGCTGAACGGCGGTAAGGCGCGCGCACTCGTGGTCAATTCCGGCAATGCCAATGCCTTCACCGGCAAGACCGGCCGCGCCTCCACCGCACTGACCGCGAAGATCGCGGCCAAGGCGGTCGGCTGCAGCGAGGGTGAGATCTTCCTGGCGTCGACCGGCGTGATCGGCGAGCCGCTGGACGCAACCAAGTTCGACGGCGTGCTCGGCCGCCTCGCCGGGACCGCCGAGCCCGGCGACTATCTCGCCGCGGCCAAGGCGATCATGACGACTGACACCTTCCCGAAGGTCGCGACCGCGACCGTCCGGCTCGGCAAGGCGAAGGTCACCATCAATGGCATGGCCAAGGGTGCCGGCATGATCGCGCCCGACATGGCGACCATGCTGTCCTTCATCTTCACCGATGCGCCGATCGCGCCGGCGGCCTTGCAGGCGCTGCTCAAGAGCGGCGTCGAGGACACGTTCAACGCCGTGACGATCGACGGCGACACCTCGACCTCCGATACGCTGCTGGCATTCGCCACCGGCGCTGCCGCCGCGCATGGTGCGCCGAAGATCAGCCGCGCCAGCGATCCGCGCCTGAAGGCGTTCGTCAAGGCTTTCAACCAGGTGCTGGCCAATCTGGCCGAGCAGGTGGCGCGCGACGGCGAAGGCGCCCGCAAGCTGGTCGAGATCACCGTCGAGGGCGCCAAGACCAAGGCCTCGGCGCGCAGAATCGCGATGTCGATCGCCAACTCGCCTCTGGTGAAGACCGCGATCGCGGGCGAGGACGCCAATTGGGGCCGCGTGGTGATGGCAGTCGGCAAGGCCGGCGAGCCCGCCGACCGCGACAAGCTCTCGATCTCGTTCAACGGCATCCGCGTCGCCAAGAAAGGCGCGCGCGACCCCGACTATAACGAAGCGCAGGTGTCGGAAGCAATGAAGGCGCCGGAGATCGCGATTCTGGTCTCGCTCGGCCTCGGCAAGGGCCGCGACCGCGTGCTGACCTGCGACCTCACCAAGGAATATGTCGCGATCAACGGGGATTACAGGTCCTGATCGGATGGCGGAACTGAGGCTCACCCTCGTCGTGGCCTGCGCGCTGGTCGACGCCGACAAGCGCGTCCTGATCGCGCAGCGCCCCGAGGGCAAGGCGCTGGCTGGCCTTTGGGAATTTCCCGGCGGCAAGCTGGAGCCCGGCGAGCGGCCCGAGCAGTGCCTGATCCGCGAGCTGCATGAGGAGCTCGGCATCACCGTGGCCGAGCCGTGCCTGGCGCCGCTGACCTTCGCCAGCTACGGCTATGAGACCTTCCACCTCCTGATGCCGCTGTATGTCTGCCGGCGCTGGGAAGGGATGGTGGCGCCGCGCGAGGGCCAGAACCTCGCCTGGGTCCGCGCCAACAAGCTGCGCGACTATCCGATGCCGCCGGCGGACATTCCCCTGATCCCGCATCTGATCGATTTGTTGATGTGACGATGCCCTTGCATCGTCATTCCAGGACGCGCGAGAGCGTGAACTGTGGTGCGCATCGCCCCGGAATGACGTTGGAAACGCCTACGTGTCCCCCGCCTTCCTCACCGCCTCCGCAAGGCTCGCCTTCGCCGACCCCGGCTTCAGCGGCTGCTGCTGGCTCGCATGCGGAGCCCAGCCCGAGAGCCAGATGATGTCGAATGTCGCTCGGATGCGGCCGTCGGCATCGGCGAAGCGCTCGGCGTAGATTTCGGCCATGCGCAGCAACGTCGCGCGCCGCGGCGGCATTCGCCGCCGCTCGATCAGCACGTTCGAAGCGCCCATGCGGCGGAGATCCTGCATCAAGGCGAATGCATTGGCATAGCGCACCACGACGCGATCGACGTCGGTGACCGGCAGCGCGAAGCCGGCCCGCTGCAGCAGCGCGCCGATGTCGCGAAGATCGGCAAACGGCGCCACGCGCGGCGACACGCCGCCCTCGCATTCGGCTTCCGCCGCGGCAAAGGCCTGCCGCAGCTCGGTCAGGCTGTCGCCGCCGATCATCGCTGCGAGCAGCAGGCCGTCGGGCTTCAGCGCCCGCCGGATTTGCGCGAGCACGCCCGGCAGGTCGTTGACGAATTGCAGGGCCAGCGCCGAGACGACGAGATCGAAGCTTTCGGGCGCGAAGGGAAGTGTCTCCAAGCCCACTGCGTCGAGTTCAATGAGTTCGATGGAGGGAAGCCGCGTGCGCAGCGCTGCGAGCCCGTCGCCGGGCGTCCAGAGATCGGCCGGTGCCTGGAACTCGCGCATCACCGCCGCCAGCCGGTCGGACATGTCCTCGGCGACCCGATCGAGCAGGAAGGTCACCGCCCCTTGTTTTTGCGCGCGCTGCTGCCGCGCATGCAGCAAGGCGCGATCGAACAGGGCGGGCGGAGTTTGCGAGGTCTGAGCCATGCGATTGGTTACGCTGATCAGGTTGGGCATGGCAATCGCTCTCGTGTCCCGAACGCTCGGCAGCTGCTGGGTTGTGCCCGGAGCACGAGATGAATGGCTTGAGCAATCCATGGTGCAACGCTAGCCTTCCCTCATGGAAGCTGAGACGACCCCCAACCGTTCCTTCGCCGCTCCCCTGCTTGCGGCGTGGAAGGTTGGTCGCCATGTGGTGTCGCGCACCGCGCGGCTCGCGCTCGACATTGCGCTGCCGACTCAGTGCGTGTCCTGCCAAGAGCCGGTGGATGGCGAGGGCGTTTGCGCGGCGTGCTGGGCGCGGCTGTCGTTCATCGAGCGGCCCTATTGCCCGAGGCTCGGCATCCCCTTCGTCTATGACCCCGGCCCCGACATGCTGTCGATGGAGGCGATCGCGAGCCCGCCGGCCTACCAGCGTGCCCGCGCGGCGGTGCGCTATGACGACGTCGCGCGCACGCTGGTGCATGCGCTGAAGTATCAGGACCGCACCGATCTGGCGCCAGCCATGGGCCGCTGGATGGCGCGCGCGGGCGGCGAGTTGCTGAAGGAGGCCGACATGCTGGTGCCGGTGCCCCTGTATTGGCGGCGGGCCTGGCGGCGCCGCTACAACCAGTCCGGTGCGCTGGCGCGTGTCATCGAACGGCAGAGCGGGGTCGAAGCGCGGGGCGACGTGCTGCTGCGGGTGCGTGCGACCGAGCAGCAGATCGGGCTGTCGCGGGCCCAGCGCGCTACCAATGTGCAGGGCGCATTCCAGGTATCTCCCGACCGTCAGGCCGAGGTTCAGGGCCGGCGCATTATCCTGATCGACGATGTCCTGACGTCAGGGGCCACGCTGGATGCCTGCGCGCGGGTCCTGCTCCGGGCCAAGGCGGCCCAAGTCGACGTGCTGGTCTTTGCCCGGGTTGTCGAGAGCGGCTCCCGTCCCATATAATTCAACGAATTCATGACATGAGAGCGCCAGACGAATGACCGCTGCTGTCGAGATCTACACCAGGCCGGGCTGCGGCTATTGTTCCGCCGCCAAGTCGCTGCTGGCCCGCAAGAAGGTGACCTTCACCGAATTCGATGTCGCCAAGAACCCGTCCTGGCGCGAGGAGATGTACGGCCGTGCCGGCCAGGGTTCGACCTTCCCGCAGATCTGGATCGGCGGGACACATGTCGGCGGCTGCGACGACCTCTACGCGCTCGATCGCGAAGGCAAGCTCGACGGCATGCTCGACGGCGTGAAGGCCAGCTCATGAGCGAGGACCGCACGTTCACGGCCGCCATGGTGCAGATGCGCACCGGTCTGATGCCGGGGCCAAGCCTCGAACAGGCCACCAAGCTGATCCGGCAGGCTGCGGCCAAAGGCGCCGACTACGTGCAGACGCCCGAGGTCAGCAACATGATGCAGCTGAACCGCAAGGCCTTGTTCGAGCATCTGCAGAGCGAGGAGGACGACGCCTCGCTGAAGGCCTACCGGGCGCTCGCGGCGGAGCTGAAGATCCACCTCCATGTCGGCTCGCTGGCACTGCGCTTTTCGCCGGAGAAGGCGGTCAACCGCTCCTTCCTGATCGGGCCCGAGGGCAATGTGCTCGCGAGCTACGACAAGATCCACATGTTCGACATCGAGCTGCCGGATGGCGAGAGCTATCGCGAATCCGCCAATTACCAGCCCGGCGAGACCGCCGTGATCTCAGACCTGCCCTGGGGCCGCGTGGGCTTGACGATCTGCTACGATGTGCGCTTTCCCGCGCTCTATCGCGCGCTCGCCGAAAGCGGCGCCTACTTCATCACGGTGCCGTCCGCTTTCACCCGCAAGACCGGCGAAGCGCATTGGCACGTGCTGCTGCGGGCGCGTGCGATCGAGACCGGCTGCTTCATTCTCGCCGCGGCCCAGGCCGGCCTGCACGAGAACAAGCGCGAGACCTATGGCCACTCGCTGATCATCGATCCCTGGGGCGAGATCCTCGCCGAGGGCGATGTCGAGCCCGGCATCATCATGGCCAAGATCGATCCGGCCAAGGTCGAGTCGGCCCGCCGGGCCATCCCGTCGCTCCAGCACGGCCGCCGCTTCGGTGTTTCAGATCCCAAGGCGGGGCCGGACCATCTGCACCTGGTTCGGGGCTCGGCATGATCCGCTACGCGCTTCGTTGCGACCGGAACCACGAGTTCGAGAGCTGGTTCCAGAGCTCGTCTGCCTATGATTCGCAGGTGAAGCGCAAGCTCGTGACCTGTCCAATCTGCGGCTCGGCCAAGGTCGAGAAGGCAATCATGGCCCCCCGCATCGTCGGCAAGAAGGGCCGTGGCCGCGCAGCCCCGCCGCCCGAGCCCGTGGCGGCCGCGGCGCCCGACGCTGCGCCCTCGGGTCCGACCTCGCTGCTGATGGCGCAGGAGCGGGAGCTGCGCGCCAAGCTGAAAGAGCTGCGAGACCATATCGTCAAGAACGCCGACAATGTCGGTGAGCGTTTTGCCAATGAAGCCCGCGCCATGCATTACGGCGACAAGGAGCACCGTCCGATCTATGGCGAGGCCTCGCCGGAAGAGGCGAAGTCGCTGATCGAGGAAGGCATCGAGGTCTCGCCGCTGCCGGCGCTACCGGAAGACAGGAACTAGACCTTCGCCACCTTCGTCATGGCCGGGCATGACGACGGTTGAGGCAATTGACTAAGCCCCCACCAGCAGCGCGACGCCTGCCACGATCAGCGCGATGCCGAGAAGCTCGCGCGGCGCGATCGGCTGCTTGAAGGAGTAGTAGGCAACGCCTTGTGCGAACAGCACCTCGATCAAGGCGAGCGTACGGACATTGGCGGCTGCCGTCAGCGCGAAGGCCAGGAACCAGAACTGCGAGGCGAAGGCGCCCGTAAAGCCGGCGAGCATCGAGGGCCGCCATAGGCGGAGGATGCCCCGCAACACGTCCGGCGCGCGCAGCAGCAGATAGATCGTCAGCACCAGCGTCTGCACGAACAGGCCGAGCACCAGCGTGACCGACGCCGCGGTGACGAAGGAGACATCAGGTACATTGAGGATGGCGCCGCGGAAGCCGACCGCGGAGAGCGCAAACGCCGCAGCGGCGACGAGGCCCGTGATGGTCGGCTTCAATTCCGCGAAGCTCTTCTCGCCGCCCGGGCGCAGCGCGGTGATGACGACGCCGACGGTGGCGATCACGATCGCGAGCACTTTCAGCCAGGTCAGGTGATCGCTGAGGAAGACGAAGCCGAAGATCGCGGTCTGGATCGCTTCGGTCTTGAGATATGCCGTCGTCACGACGAAAGAGCGGTCGTTCATCGCAAGCAGCATCAGCCCGGTCGCGACGATCTGGCTGAGCGCCCCCAACAGCAGCCACGGCCAGAACACGGCAGGCGGCCGGCTGAGAGGATCGCCGGTCGCAGCCAGCACCAGGCCCAGGAACAGCAGCGAGAACGGAAAGCCGAACAGGAAGCGGATGTTGGTCGCGCCCCAGGTCCCCAGCGGCTTCGTCAACGACCGCTGCATCGCGTTGCGCGCGACCTGCCCGAGCGCGGCAACAATGGTGAAGGGAATCCAGAGGCTGGCGATGGTGAGCATCGGGGCGGAGGGGTGGGGGAAGACCGAAGATTTCAGCCAACCTGCCGCCGCCCGCGAAGCACGTCAATCACGCGGACGTCATGGGTGCGATGCTCTCGCAACGAACTCGGTGCCGGCGCCTGCAAAACGCAAGGGCGGCGCCGGATTGGCCGTGTGTCCGGCTCAGGCCGCGGTTGCCGGCCGCAGCTGGGTCGCAATCATGCGTTCCAGCGTCTCGACGGACTGGAAATTCTCCGGCGTGATCTCGGATTGCGGGATCGTGAAGTCGAACTCGGCCTCGACGCCGAGCATCAGATTGACCATGTCCATCGAAGTCAGGCCGACATCGACGAGCTTGGCCGAAGGGGTGACGTCTGCGGCGAGCGAATTCTGTTCGAGGATGCCCTTCACCAGCTTGGTGATGCGGTTGCGCAAATCGTTATGGAAGGCCTGCATCGGCAATCATTCCCATCTTGTCTATCGGAGCGGACCGGACTGCCGGCTACGATGGGCACGGGCCGCCGCTCCTGCAATGGGCGGCAGCAATACTTCGCGTTTCTTAGTAAACGATGACTCGGATTGTCTGAATTCGGCTTTTTCCAAAATCCTAACGCGATGCCGGAAAACCGGGTGCTGCAAACAACCGGGCTTTAACTGTTAGTCCGGAATTCGGGTTTGTTTACCCTCTATTTCATCGACGAATTTGAATTAAATCCGTAGCCTCGTCTCACAAGCAAAGAGGACCGGAGGATCGCCGGCGGCATCGCGAATGATGCCGGCGATCTCGAACGGCAAACCGGAGGCGGACGAGCATGAACGTGCGTGAAGCAGTCCTCACTGTCGACGAAATGCAGGCGAGCTTTCTCGAACAGGGCCCCTCCCTGATCGAGCGCGCCGCACGGACCGCTGCGGCGGCCGCGGCCGACGCAGAGGAGGTCGATCGCGACGCACGCTTCCCGCACCGGGCGTTCGACGTCGCGCGTGAGCAGAAACTGCTTGGCGTGATGATACCGGTCGAGTTCGGCGGCTTTGGCGCCTCGATCCATGACGTCACCGACATCTGCTACACGCTCGGACGCGCCTGCGCCTCGACCGCGATGATCTATGCGATGCACCAGACCAAGGTCGCCTGCGTCGTCAGGCATGGCCATGGCATTCCCTGGATGGAAACCATGATGCGCCGGGTCGCGCGCGACCAGTGGCTGCTCGCCTCCTCCACCACAGAGGGCCAGAACGGCGGCAACATCCGCGCCAGCGCCGCCGCAGTCGATCATGCCGGCGACACCGTCTCGCTGGTGCGCGACGCCACCGTGATCTCCTACGGTGCCGAGGCCGACGGCCTCGTCACCATCGCCCGCCGCGCCACCGATGCCGCTGCCTCCGACCAGGTCCTGCTGGCCCTCGCCAAGGACGATTATTCGCTGAAGCGGACGCTGGGTTGGGAAACGCTCGGCATGCGCGGCACCTGCTCGACCGGTTTCGAGCTGAAGGTCGACTGCCCCGCCGACCGCGTCTTCCCGGAAGCCTACGACAAGATCCACGCCCAGACCATGACGCCGTTCGCGCATCTGTGCTGGTCGTCGGCCTGGGCCGGCATCGCCGCGGCGGCCGTGACCCGCGCGCAGGCCTTCATCCGCAAGGCAGCGCGCTCGTCCGGCGGTCAGATGCCGCCGGCTGCGGCGCACTTCACCGCCGCCAAGATGTCGCTTGCCAAGCTGCGCGCGCTGATCGCCGCCAATATCGATGCTTTCGCCCGTGTCGAGCATGACGAGCGTGCGCTCGGCTCGCTCGACTTCCAGTCGTCGATCACGCTTCTGAAGGTGCAGGCTTCCGAGCTCGCGGTCGAGACCGTGATGCATGCGATGCGCACCACGGGTCTTTCCGGCTACCGCAACGACGGCGAGTTCACCATGGGCCGTCACCTGCGCGACGTGCTGTCGTCGCCGATCATGATCAACAACGACCGCATCCTGCTCAACGCCGCGACATCGACGCTGATGAGCGGGGTGCCGACGAGCCTTCGCGACTGACGACCGACGTGCCTTCGACGTGCATTGGCGACTGAATCAACAAGAACAATTTTCGAGATAGCAGGACATCGAATCATGAATATTGCCGTCCTCCCCGAATCGCCCGCGACCGCGCCGCAGCAGATCGATCCGCTCGATCATCTCGCCGACCGGCTATTCCACCGCATGGGCGCCGACGGCGTCTATGCCCGCACCGCGCTCTATGAGGGAATTGTCGAGCGGCTTGCCGCGTTGATCACCAGCCATCGCGAAGCCGGCACCGAGGTGATGCGCTTCCCGCCGGTGATGAGCCGCGCGCAGCTGGAGAAATCCGGCTACCTCAAGAGCTTTCCGAACCTGCTCGGCTGCGTCTGCGGCCTGCACGGCACCGAGCGCGAGATCAACGCCGCGGTGAGCCGTTTCGATGCCGGCGGCGACTGGACCACCTCGCTCTCGCCGGCCGATCTCGTGCTGTCGCCGGCCGCCTGCTATCCGGTCTACCCGATCGCAGCGAGCCGTGGCCAATTGCCGAAGGGCGGCCTGCGCTTCGACGTTGCCGCCGATTGCTTCCGCCGCGAGCCGTCGAAGCATCTCGACCGGCTGCAATCGTTCCGCATGCGCGAATATGTCTGCATCGGCACGGCTGACGACGTCGCCGATTTCCGCGAGCGCTGGATGGTGCGGGCGCAGGCGATCGCGCGCGACCTCGGCCTCACCTTCCGCGTCGACTATGCCAGCGACCCCTTCTTCGGCCGCGTCGGCCAGATGAAGGCGGTCAGCCAGAAGCAGCAGCAGCTCAAGTTCGAGCTCCTGATTCCGCTGCGCTCCGAGGAGCAGCCGACCGCCTGCATGAGCTTCAACTATCATCGCGAGCATTTCGGCACGACCTGGGACATTCAGGACGCCAACGGCGAGCCGGCCCATACCGGCTGCGTCGCCTTCGGCATGGATCGGCTCGCGGTCGCCATGTTCCACACCCACGGCACCGATCTCTCCGCCTGGCCCGCCAAGGTGCGGGACGTCCTGGGCCTGCAGCCGCCTGTCGCGGCCGAGGCCCATGGCGAAGGCTGGCGCTAGAGCATGATCCGGAAAAGTGCGAAGCGGTCTTCCGAAAAGATCATGCTGAAACGATAGACACCACGAGGCCGACCATTTCCACGGGCAAGACGAACGTGATCCACACCAAGGTCCGATGCCGCGAGATCACGGAGTCCGACGTCGACAAGATCGCGGACTTGCTGACGCGCGGCTTCGTCGGCCGATCACGCGACTACTGGATTCAGGGCCTGCGCCGGCAGGCCTTCCGAGCCGTGCCGGAGGGCTATCCGCGCTTCGGCTACATGCTCGACGACGATGGCACGCCGGTCGGCGTGCTGCTCCTGATCTACACGGCACGCAAGGAGGGCGAAGAGACCGTCATCCGGTGCAATCTGTCGAGCTGGTACGTCGACCCGGCCTATCGCAACTACGCCCCGCTGCTGACCAAGATCGCGCAGCGGCACAAGGACGTCACTTACTTCAACATCAGCCCGGCGCCGTGGACCTGGCCGATCATCGAGACGCAGGGTTTTCGCGACTATTGCCGCGGCCTATTCTTTTCGGTCCCTGCGTTGGCGCGGCCACCGCGCCGGAGCGAGATCGAGGTCATTCCGCCGCACGCCAAGGAGATCAAGGGGCTTTCCGAAGCGGAGACCGAGCTGTTGGCACGCCATGCGCGCTACAACTGCCTCAGCCTCGTGTGCCGCACGCCGAAGGGAACATTCCCCTTCATCCTGCAACCGGTGCGTATCCGCCGCGGCTTCATCGCGCCCCCCGCCATGAAGCTGATCTATTGCCGGAATGCCGCCGAATATGCCGAATGCGCCGGCCGCATCGGCCGGTTGCTGCTACGGCTTGGCAAGATCGCGGTTGCTGTGGACGCCAACGGTCCGATTCCGGGCCTCGTCGGCATCTACACCGAGCGGCGCGGCCGCAAATATTTCAGGGGGCCGCATGAGCCACGGCTCGGCGATCTCACGGACACGGAACTCGTGTTGTACGGGCCGTAGCGCAACGTTCGGCTCCATAGCCCGCATGAGCGTAGCGACATGCGGGGACGCCCGTCCCGGATATCGCTGCGCTCATCCGGGCTACGGCCTATCGCCTTGTCAGAACGCCATTTACGGGCGCTCTCCCCGTCGCCGGTCACCGTCCGTAAACTACGGCGCTTAAGGGAATTTTCCGGCCTCTTCGCTACCCTCGGCGGCTGCACTAGGTTGCGTCGAGTCTGTTGCCTGCCGAGGTCCCGCCGACCCCATGATGTCGCCCCCCGACAACGAGCTTGGTACGGGCCGTGAGCAGGACGCGGATGCCCTGGTCGCGCTGAGCCAGCTTGCGCTCGACCACATGGAGCAGGGTGTCTGCGTCTACGGCGTCGACAATCGCATCATGCTGGTCAATCAGCGTTACCTCTCCTTCTTCGATATGTCGGCCGAGGTCGTGCGGGTCGGTACGAAGTACCGTGAGGTGCTCGCTCACAGTGCGAGTCGGGGCAACTTTCCGGAAAGCGAGCTGGACGCGCTGTATTCAGCACGCATCGCACAGATCGCAGGGGGCAAGCCGTTCCGGACCGAGCAGCGGCTGGCGAACGGCGTCGTCATGTCCCTCGATCTGAAGCCGCTCCCCGGCGGCGGCTGGATGACGATCTGCGACGACGTCACCCGCCTCGCCCGGCTCGAGGCGGAATTGCACGTGCAGACCGAGCGCAGCCAGCATGCGCTCGCCAACATGTCGCACGGCCTCATCATGTACGACGCCGAGAGCCGCGTCGTCCTCTGCAACGAGCGTTTCCTCAAGCTCTATGATCTCGATCCCGAGGTCGTGAAGCCGGGCATCCCGCACAGCACGGTGATCGAGCACTGGATGTCGCGCGGCAACCTCCCCGGCATGCCCAGCGACGAGTTCGTCGCGAGCCGGCTGGAAGATGTGCGCAGGGGGAAATCGAAGTCCCTGCTGGTGATGCGCTATGACGGACGGATGGTGCAGGCGGTCTCCCGCTTCCTGCCGGACGGCGGCTGGGTCACGGTGCACGAGGACGTCACGGAGCAGCTGCAACATGAAGAAACGTTGAGGCAGCAGAACTTCATCCTCGATGCTGCCCTGGAGAACATGGCGCACGGGCTCGCCTTCTACGACAGCGACATGCGGCTTCGGGTCTGCAACACCACCTATCGCAAGATCTACCGGCTATCGCCGGAGGAGACCAGGCCAGGGACGCATCTCGCCGAGCTGATCGAACGTTCGATGGCGAACGGCGCGTACGCTGCGGAATACAGCGCCGGGCAAATCCTCGAATCCGCCCGCGCGCGGATCGCAACTTGCGATTCCTCGCCGATGCGCCGGCGCATGTCGAACGGCACCGTGATCTCGGTACGCTATTGCGCGCTGCCCGATGGCGGCTTCGTCGCCACCTACGAGGACATCACCGAGCGGGAACATGCGATCGAGCAGCTCAGTGAACAGTACCGCCGCTTCGACGCGGCGTTGAACAACATGAGCCAGGGGCTCTGCATGCTCGATGCGAGCCTGCGCGTGATCGTCTGCAATCGCCGCTATATCGAGATGTACGGCCTTTCGCCGGACATCGTGAAGCCCGGCGTCTCGATGCGCGAGATCATGGAGCACAGCTGCGAGCTCGGCAATCATCCCAACATCACGGGCGCCCGGCTCTATGCCGACTACGTCGAGCGGCTGCGCGAGGGCGAGCACACGTTGCACCGGCACCTGAACGACGGCCGCATCATCAAGCTCAACCACAAGCGGATGGAGCACGGCGGCTGGGTCGTCACCTACGAAGACGTGACCGAACGCCACAAGGCCCAGGCACGCGTCGCGCACATGGCGCAGCACGATTCGCTGACCGACCTGCCCAATCGCACGCTGTTCCGCGAGAAGATGAGCGAGGGACTGAACCAGGTCGCGGTCGCCGGCGGCGCCATGGCCGTGCTGTGCTTCGACCTCGACAATTTCAAGACCGTCAACGACCGCCTCGGCCACGCCGCAGGCGACCGCCTGCTGCGCTGGGTCGCAGAGCGCCTCAAGGAGAATGTCGGCGAGCACGACACCGTCGCGCGGCTCGGCGGCGACGAGTTCGCCGTTCTCCAGCGCGGACCGCAGCCGCAAGCGGCCGAGGAACTTGCCCGCCGCCTCGTCGACGTCATCGGCCATCCCCCGCCGCTGGAAGGCCAGTCGGTCCATGTCGGCGTCTCCGTCGGTATCGCGATCGCACCCGATCACGGGCTCGACGCCGACGAGCTGATGAAATGCGCCGACCTCGCGCTGTACCAGGCCAAGGCCAGGGGGCGCGGCGCATATCAGCTGTTCGAGCCCGAGATGGAGGAGCAGGCGCGCAGCCGGCACGCGCTGGAGCAGGATCTGGCCGGCGCGCTCGAACGACGTGAATTCCACCTGGTGTTTCAACCGCAGATGCGGCTCGATTCTTTCGCTCTCACCGGCTTCGAGGCACTGCTGCGCTGGAAGCATCCCTCGCGCGGGCTGGTCTCTCCGGCCGAGTTCATTCCGATTGCCGAGGAGAACGGGCTGATCGTTCCGATCGGCGAATGGGTGCTGCGCACGGCCTGCGCAGCCGCCGCGGCCTGGCCCGATGTCACCGTCGCGGTGAACCTGTCGCCCGTGCAATTCCGCTTCCGCGGACTGGTAGCGATGGTGACGAGCGCACTTGCGCAAGCCGGACTGCCCCCTCAACGGCTCGAGCTCGAGGTCACCGAGACGGCGCTGCTCGACGACAGCGAAGCGACGGTCGAGATCCTGCACCAACTCCGCGCGCTGGGCGTGCGGGTCAGCCTCGACGATTTTGGCGTCGGCTATTCTTCGCTGAGCTACTTGCGCAAGTTTCCGTTCGACCGCATCAAGATCGACCGTTCCTTCGTCGGCACGCTCGGCGAAAGCCCGGAGAGCGTCGCCATCGTCCGCACCATCGCAAGCCTCGGCTCCGTGCTCGGCGTCGAGACCACGGCGGAGGGGGTGGAAACCGAGGAGCAGCTCGACTTCGTCCGCGAGTGCGGCTGCACCGCCGTGCAGGGCTATTATTTCGGCAAGCCGTGCCTCGCATCCGAGGTCGACCGCACCATCGAGGCGCTGAACATGGTCCGGCGGGTGGCCTGACGGCTGCAGCTCAAATTCCGCCCCTCGGCACGCGGCCGCACGACGAATTGTCGCATTGGCCGCCTCCGCGGGAATTGCCCGACCGCCCGCGGCCCGCGCAACGCGCTTTTCTTCTGGCTCGATTTAAGAAACAATCGCCCCACAAGAATGAGAGACGGCGGCCCCAAGGACGCCGCCGAAAGGGAGGCGTTTTCGATGTCGGGATACGGGCTGAAGACGATTGCATTTGCCGCGCTGCATGCAGTCATGGGCGCATTGCTCTCCACGGCCGTCTATGCGCAGGACTATCCCACCAAGCCGATCACGTTGATCGTGCCGTGGCCGGCCGGCGGCTCGACCGATATCTCGATGCGCGCGATCGCCGACAGCGCCTCGAAGGTGCTGGGGCAGCCGATCGTGATCGACAACAAGGCCGGCGGCGGCGGGACGGTCGGACCGGCGACGATGGCGGCGGCGGCGAAGCCGGACGGCTACACCATCTCGCAGATCCCCATCACGGTGTTTCGCCTTCCACTGATGCAGGAGGTGTCGTGGGATCCGGCGAAGGATTTCACCTACATCGTCCATCTCACCGGCTACACCTTCGGCGTCACGACCAGTGCGGAGTCGCAATTCAAGAGCTGGAAGGACGTGGTCGAGTTCGCCAAGGCGAACCCGGGCAAGGTGACCTATGCCACGCCGGGCGCCGGAACCTCGCTGCATGTCGGAATGGAGCAGATTGCGGGAATGGCCGGAATCAAGCTGACCCAGGTGCCCTTCAAGGGCGGCGCGGAGACCAATGCCGCCGTGCTCGGTCAGCACACCATGCTTCAAGCTGACTCCACGGGTTGGCGGCCGCTGGTCGACGCCGGCAAGCTGCGGCTCCTGATGGTGTGGACCGGCGCACGCTCGCCGAACTATCCCGATGTGCCGACGCTGAAGGAGCTCGGCTATCCCATGGTCTATGATTCTCCGTTCGGCATAGCCGGCCCGAAGGGGATGGATCCCAAGATCGTCGCCAAGCTCCACGATGCCTTCAAGAAGGCGGTCGAGGACCCTGCGGTGATCGCCACCCTCGCCAAGTACGACATGGTGCCGAACTACAAGAACACCGAGGACTACAAGAAATTTGTCGTCGAGGTCACCGAGTCCGAGCGCAAGGTGATCAACACGCTTGGGCTGGCGAAGAAGTAAAACCGCGCCGCTTGTGTCCCGGACGCGCTGCGGCGTGCAACGCTGCTGCGCAGAGCCGGAACTCATCTTCTTTGCCCACACCCATGGGCCCCGGCTCTGCAGCGCATCAGTCCTGATGCGCTGCGTTCGGGGCACGAGAGAGAATCGATGCACGACCCAACCAACGTCAAACTCCGCCTCAGCAACTCCGAGCTCTGGGGCGGGCTGATCGGGCTTGCACTCGGCGGATTCGTGATCTGGTCGGGGTTGAAGCTCAGGCTCGGCACCATCAACGATCCCGGGTCCGGCTACGTGCTGTTCTACACGGGCATCCTGATGTGCGTGCTCGCAGGCGCCATCATCGTCTCGGCGATCACGGAGGGTGGGCCGACGCTGGCCTCACGCTGGGAGAACGTACGCTTGAGCAAACCGCTCCTCCTCATCGCCTGCCTCATCGCATTCTCCCTCGCCCTCGAGCCGCTGGGCTTCCTGCTGTCGTCGATTCCGTTGATGCTGCTGCTGTTACGCTTGATCGATCCCGTGCGCTGGACGCTGGCGATTCCGATCGCAGTGCTGGCGCCATCGGGAATGTGGTGGGTGCTCAAGCGGCTGCTGTTGATCCAGCTGCCCTCCGGCCTGTTCGGGATCGGCTGAGCCATGGATACGCTCGTCAATGTCGCCCATGGGTTCGGCGTCGCGCTGCTGCCGGTCAACCTGCTCTATTGCTTCATCGGCGTCTTCATCGGCACGCTGGTCGGCGTGCTGCCGGGGATCGGGCCGATCTCGGCGATGTCGCTGCTGTTGCCGGTGACGCTGTCGGGCACGCCGGAATCCGGCATCATCATGATGGCCGGCATCTATTACGGCTCGATGTATGGCGGCTCGACCACGTCGATCCTGGTCAACATCCCAGGCGAGGCTGCCTCTGTCGTCACCTGCATCGACGGCCACCAGATGGCCAAACAGGGCCGCGCCGGTCCCGCGCTCGGCATCTCCGCTTTCGGCTCGTTCGCCGCCGGCACGTTCGCGCTGATCGCCTTGATGCTGGTGGCGCCGAAGCTCGCCAGCGTCGCGATCGCGTTCGGCCCGGCCGAGTATTTCAGCCTGATGGTGCTCGGCCTCGTCGTGCTCACCTTTCTCACCCAGGGCTCGATGCCGAAAGCGCTGCTGATGGCGTGCGTCGGTGTCGTGCTCGGGCTGGTCGGGCTCGACAGCATCACCGCACAGCCGCGGCTGACTTTCGGCCGCATGGAGCTGATCGACGGCATCGGCCTCGTGCCCGTGGTGATGGGCCTGTTCGGTGTCGCCGAGGTGCTGCTCAACACCGAGCAGGCCATCAAGCGCGACATCATCAACGCCAGGATCACCCATCTCCTGCCTAGCAAAGAGGACTGGAAGGCGAGCGCAGGCCCGGTCGGCCGCGGCACCATCCTCGGCTTCTTCCTCGGCATCCTGCCCGGCGGCGGCGCGGTGGTGGCGTCGTTCGCCTCCTACGCGCTGGAGAAGCGGCTGTCGAAGACGCCCGAGCGTTTCGGCCATGGTGCGATCGAAGGCGTCGCCGGGCCGGAATCGGCGAACAATGCCGCGGCGGGCGGCGCCTTCATTCCGCTGATGACGCTCGGCATCCCGCCGAACGTGGTGATGGCGCTGCTGTTAGGCGCCTTCGTCATTCACGGCCTGCAGCCGGGACCGTTGCTGATCACGCAGAACCCCGGCCTGTTCTGGGGCATCGTCGCCAGCATGTATATCGGCAACGTCATGCTGCTGATCCTGAACCTGCCGATGATCGGCATGTGGGTGCAATTGCTCAAGCTGCCCTACAACGTGCTGTTTCCCCTGATCATCCTGTTCACGATCATCGGCGTCTACTGCTCCAGCAACAACGTGTTCGACGTCCACGTCATGATCGCGTTCGGGATCATCGGCTATTTCATGCGCAAGCTCGGCTACGAGCCGGCACCTTTGGTGCTCGCCTTCGTGCTGGGGCCGATGATGGAGAACAACTTACGCAAGTCGCTGATCCTGTCGCAGGGCGATCTCTGGACCTTCGTGCAGCGCCCGATCTCGGGCGTGTGTCTCGTCTTCGCGCTGGTGCTGCTGATCGCGCCGCTGCTGCCGTCGCTGCGCAAGAAGCGCGAGCTGGTGGCGCTGGACGAGGGCGCGTGAGGAGATCTCGTAGGGTGGGCAAAGCGAAGCGTGCCCACGATCGGCATCCATCACAGAGGAACGGTGGGCACGGCGCAAGTGCGCCTTTGCCCACCCTACAGCATCTCAGCTCGCCGCAGGCAGCGCGCTGTCCGACGGCACGTCCCACGGCCGCTCGGCCGATGCCAAGCCGATCAGGCGGCCCTGGATGTAGTCGCAGCCCCACTCGCGCAGCATGCCTGCGGCTTCGTCGTCCTGCACCCATTCGGCGACGGTCTTGATCTCGAGGCGGCGGGCGAGATCGATCAGGGTCTGCACGAAAGCGCGGTCGTCGGCGGAACGGGTGATGTTCTGCACGAAGGCGCCGTCGATCTTGACGATGTCCACGCCGAGCTTGCGCAGGTTCCGGAACGAGGTGTAGCCGGCGCCGAAATCGTCGATGGCGATCCGGCTGCCGAAATTCTTCAGCCGCGTGACGAAGCCGCGTACGTCGTCGATGTCCTGGATCGCGACCGTCTCGGTGATCTCGATGATCAGCCGCTCGGCGACGCCGGGATGCGCCAGCATCAGCGATTCGATCCCCGCCCACCAGTCCGGATCCATGGTCGTATCGGGCGAGATGTTGAGGCTGAGGCAGATTTCGGGGGCAGCGGCGAGCTCGGCGACCACGAGCTCGAGCACGCGGTGGTCGACCAGGCGGATCAGGCCGAGCCGTTCGGCCACCGGAACGATGTCGGGCGCGAGCAGCACCTGGCCGCCGCCCTGGTCCATCCGCACCAGGCATTCATGGAAAGCGCGCTCGCGCGAGGCCGCCGAGACCACCGGCTCATAGGCGAGCCTGATGCGGCGCTCGTTGAGCGCGGTGACGATCTCGTCGGTGACGCGGATGTTGACCCGGCGCTGCGCGTCACGCGCGGCATCCGGGCGCCAGGCCGCGAACGAGCCGGCGCGGCGGCGCTTGGCAGCGTCCAGCGTCTCATGGGCGCGGTTGACGGCCTCGTCGGTGGTGCGGGCGTAGCGCGGCAGGCTGACCGCGCCGATCGACGCGGTGACCGAGACCGGGCCGGATTTGGTCGGCACCACCTCGTCGCGGATGCCGGCAAGGAAGCGCTCGGCAGCGACGTTCATGTCGTCAACGGTGCAGTTCTTGAGGATCAGGCCGAACTTGTTGCCGGAGAAGCGCCCGAGCACGTCGCCGCCGCGCAGCCGCGCGCGGATCCGCTTGGCGACGTCGAGGATCACGGCATCGGCAACGTCGAAGCCGAAGGCGTCGTTGACGCGGGCGAGATGATCGATGCCGACCAGCATGAAAGCCGCGGTCGAGCGGAAACGGGCCGTCTCCTCGATCGCCTCGGCGAGCGCTGCGATCAGATGCGAGCGGTTCAGCTCACCCGTCAGCGGGTCAAGCCGGGCCAGCTTCGCCAGCTCCTCGTCGCGGGCGTGGCGTTCATTGTTGATGCGCACGGAGCCGATCGCGCGCACGGGGCGGCCGTCGGGACCAGCGAACCAGCGGCCGGTCTCCTCGATCCAGACCACGGGATCGGAGGCACTCATGCGGACGCCGTACTCGACCCGGTAGGGCGTGCCGTCGGCGCCGTGCACGGGGGACGTTTGCGCCAGCGCCCCCGTCCGCAGCGACTGCGCGGGCTCGATCAGCTTGGCGAATTCGGCGCCGGTCGCGAGCCGCTCGGCGGGAATCCCGGGAAAGATGCTGGCGGCCTGCTCCCCCCAGACCATGACGTCGCTGGCGAGGTCCCAGGCGAACACGGCCTGGCCGAGCGCGGCCAGGATGTCGGAGGCTTGCGGCAATGCAGGGGTCAAAATCGCCTCGTTTCGGGACAGTGGAGAAGTCCTGAGCCGGCACAGGATAGAGCCAGATTCGCCCCCGACCCTAGGCAAAGTTGATAAACAATTTGGAAACCACGTTTTGCCGGCGCGGGAACCAAACCGGTCCGGCCGGCATAGGCCTTGCGAGTACAGGACTCGCACCGGCTCCCGCGTCCCGAAACGCGACAATCTCGCCGGATCAACGGTGAATGCGATGTTGGGTACCGATCGAGCGGATGGGGCGGACAACGGCACGGGCACGGCCCTTGTGCCGCTGCTGCCCACGTTGCGCTGGGTTCACAAGGCGCCGCTGCCGCGCCCCGATCCGAGCTTCGTCACCCAGCTCATCGCCAATGCCGAATATCCGTCCCAGGCCAGCCGGCTCCGCCGCGCCTCTTCCGAAGATGCGCGGACGGCCTATGGCGACAAGCGGCCGCTGGGAAGCGTCGCATTGCGAACGCGGCTGGTGGCTTGAGGCCGATCAGCGCGGCGGCGCATCAGTCGGGGGTGGCGTCCCGTTGCCCGGCTGAAGATGGGGCGAGGGTACTTCCGGCGACGGCGCGGTAGCCTGCGCCGTCTTCGGCGCCGGATGGTCCATCAGCACGGATTCGGCGACGGACTGCGCCGAGGAGGCGGGTGCCGCCGGTGCTGGCTGCGGCGCAACCACCGGCTCGAACTTGCGCTCGGACTCCACATCCTCCGCCGGCTCTTCGGCCTTGCGCTTGGCCCTGCGCGGCGCCGGCACCGTGGTCTCGGCGACATAAGTGACGCGGCGGCGCGTGCGCTGGGCAATGCCGGCGAAGAAGTCCGCCATCGCCAGCAGCACCAGCAGGAAAAAGGTGGAGTTGCCGAATTTGGGCCACATCACGAATTCGGCGGCGGCGGCGCCGAAGACGATCAGCGACAGCAGATGATCCATCAGGAATTTCGAGCCGGGCCGCGCGCCCTTGACCACTTCGAGCAGCAGCAGCACCACGCCGAGCGCCAGCAGGAGATCGGCGAGCGTGACCGGCCAGACCTCGCCGGACACCATCGGGACCTTGAACAGCACGTCCGTGAAGGACACGGTCGGCATCAGGAAGGCGATGATGTTGTAGACCGCGAGCGGAATCAGAAGCAGCGGGAAACCGACCATCGACGAGATGCCTTCTCGATCAAGATATCCGGACAGAACAATGCAGCGGCGAAGCATTCGCTCCGCCGCCGTCACCGTCTATCTCATGGGTTGGCCGAAATCAGGCAGGCACGATCATCCCGCCTGGAGAAGGGTCCTGGGTTCAGGACTCTTTCTTCTTCAGGACCTGGCGGCCCTTGTACATGCCGGTCTTGAGGTCGAGATGGTGCGGACGACGGAGCTCGCCGGAGTCCTTGTCTTCCACATAGGTCGGCTTCTTGATGGCGTCAGCCGAGCGGCGCATGCCACGGCGCGACGGCGAGGTTTTTCTTCTCGGAACGGCCATTTCAACATCCTCTAGGGATTGGTGTCATCAGGGCATCGTCCGCGACGGGACGGCTCAGCACCCGCAAATAACGGGGCGAGCTGAATGCCGATCAAGGCCGCGCTTATAGAGGAAGGCCGTCCGTAAAGCTAGGCTCTTGGACCGGAAAATGAGCCCGGAATGGGCCCAAAATCAGCGATTCTCCCGCCAGCAGGTCGCAAGCGAGCTGGCCTGCCCTCTCGCCATATAGGTGGCGGCCAGCCGCCGGACGCCCGGTCCCGGCGTCCGGGCACTGCGTTTCACCGGGTTCGGCAGGATCGAGGCCAGAAGTGCCGCCTCCCGGGGCGACAGGTTTTCAGCCGATTTGCCGAAGGCGTAGGTGCTGGCCGCCTCGACGCCGAATTGCCCCTGCGGCCCCAGCTCGGCGATGTTGAGGTAGATTTCGAGAATCCGCTGCTTGGGCAGGACGAGGTCGATCCAAAGTGCCAGCGGGAATTCGAGCGCCTTGCGGACGTAATCGCGGCCCTGCCACAGGAACAGGTTCTTGGCGACCTGCTGGGTGATTGTGGACGCGCCGCGGAAGGCGCCGCCGTCCTCCCTGGCGTCGTCGATCGCCTCGCGTAATGCGCCCCAATCGATGCCGTGATGCTTGCAGAAATGGGCATCCTCGGCCGCCACCACCGCGCGCGGCAGAGAAGGCGACATATCAGCCAGATCGATCCATTGCCGCTGCATCGGCGCGCCCTGCAAGCTGCGCCACGCCATCAGCGTCGAAACAGGGTGGCCGGTGCGGTAGAACGGCGCGATCACATAGGGCGCAAGGACCACGACCGCGAGCACGACCAGCAGGATTTTGACGAAGCGCAAATCGACCTTTCCGGCGCAAACTGAACCACGGCTACGGGCTGGAGCATTAAGTCTGTGATTATTCGGGCCTTTTCCAGCACTTTTTAGGCCTTCCAAACGATTGACTGGGGCGGGCGCATAAAGGATTGTCCCGCCGAATTTTAGTTCTGGAGCCCCTCTTGATGACCGGCACGTCCCCGTCCGATTTCGCCAAACGTCTGGACAAGACCGCTGATGACACCGAGGCCCTGCTCGGGCGCCTGCTGTCCGACGACATCCTGCATGACGAAATCGCCCGGCCCAAGCGACTGATGGACGCAATGCGCTATTCGAGCCTGAACGGCGGCAAGCGCCTGCGCCCCTTCCTGGTGGTCGAAAGCGCCGCCGTGTTCAGCGTGCCGCGCGAGGCGGCCCTGCTCGTCGGCGCCGCACTCGAATGCATCCACTGCTATTCTTTGATCCATGACGATCTGCCGGCCATGGACAATTCGGACCTGCGGCGCGGCCGCCCCACTCTGCACAAGAAGACCGATGACGCTACGGCGATCCTCGCCGGCGACGGGCTCCTGACGCTCGCCTTCGACATCATCACGCGCGACGAGGTCCACCGCGACGCCAATGTCCGGCTGCTCTTGACGCGCGCGCTGGCGCGCTGCGCCGGCATCGGCGGCATGGTCGGCGGCCAGATCCTCGACCTCGCCGGCGAAGGCCGTTTCGGCGGCAACGAGCCGATCGACGTCGCCCGTATCCAGCAGATGAAGACCGGCGCGCTGTTGCGCTACGGCTGCATCGCCGGCGCAATCCTCGGCCAGGCCTCGAAGGCGGAATATCAGGCGCTCGACGATTACGGCCGCGCGCTCGGCGAAGCGTTCCAGATCGCCGACGACCTGCTCGACGTCGAAGGCGACGCGGCCGCGCTCGGCAAGCCGGCCGGCGCCGATGCCGCCCTCGGCAAGACCACCTTCGTCACCCAGCTCGGCATCGAAGGCGCCAAGCAGCGCGTACGCGACCTGCTCGCGCGCGCCGACAGCGCCGTGTCGATCTTCGGCGACCGCGCCGCCGTGCTGCAAGCCGCGGCGCGCTTCGTCGCCGAACGGAAGAACTGACGCAAGACAATGGCCGGCGGCAAAGAGGATCCCGTCCTCGTTCGCTTCCGCCGGATGTCGCGGCCGATGCGGCTGATCTATGCGAGGCCGCGGACCTTCATCGCACTCACCGTCGGCGTCCTGGTCTGCCTGCTGTTGCCGGGGACCTTCCGGGTGGTGACACGGCTCCTGCTCGGCTGGGACGCGCTGATCGCTGTCTATCTCGTGCTGGTCTACGCGATGATGCTGTGCAACGACCATCAGCATATCCGCCGTGCCGCAGCGATGCAGGATGACGGCCGCTTCGTGATCCTGCTCGTGACCGCGATCGGGGCCTTTGCCAGCATCGCAGCGATCGTCTCCGAGCTCGGCACGCCGCATCGCGGCGTCCTCGAGCTGACGATCGCAATCGTCACCATCGTGCTGTCATGGGCCGCCGTGCACACGATCTTCGCGCTGCATTACGCGCATGATTACTACCGCAACACAAAGCCGGGCGGCCTGCAATTCCCGAGCGGCGGCGACCAGGAAGACCATGCCGATTATTGGGACTTCGTCTATTTCTCGTTCGTGATCGGCATGACCGCGCAGGTCTCCGACGTCGGCATCACCGACAAGACCATCCGCCGCACGGCGACGGCGCATGGGATCGCCTCGTTCATCTACAACACGGCGTTGCTGGCGCTGACGGTGAACATCGCGGCGAGCGCGATCTCGAACTGATCGGGTCGTCCCGGCGGGCGCCGGGACGACATTTGAAGGTGCTCAGTAGCAGACCTCGGCATGGGCGTCGTTGCCGGGGCCGCCGCCACCGCGATATTCGAGACGGCAACCGCGATGGACCGGACGACAACCGGTGCTGTTGCAGATGATCTGCCCGCCACCCGAGGCACGGCTGCCGCCAGCGGCAGCAGCGATGCCGGCAGCAGCACCGTAGCCGCCCGCGGCGACACCTGCCGCACCGCCGGACTGACGACGCTGCGGGCCGGGACGCTCATCGCCATCGTCACGCTTGGCCGTCGCGGGCTTGGGCTTGGCCGGCTTGGCTGCACGCTGCTTTTCGCATTCATTGTCGTCGTTGACCGCATAGCCCTCGCGGCAGACGATCTTGGTGCATTTGTCGCCGTCAGCCTTGAAGCCGTGCTCGCAGACCAGCGGGCAGACGCGCGCCGGCTTCGACTTGACGGCATCGAGCGCATCGGTGCTCGCGACCTTCACGTCGAGCTTGGTGCCGGCATAACGATTGAACTGCGACAGCGATCGTTGCGCGGACGTATTCCAATTGCCGTCGGCCTGCCCGGAGAAGCACCCGACGCGGCCGAGCTCGGCCTGCACCGAGCGGTTGAGATCGGCCGGCGTCGCCGCAGGCGTCAGCGAGGCGACGTTGGTGCCGGCAGCGTTCGCGGTGCTGGGCGTAGCACTTGGTGCCGAAGCGGCAAGGTTGACGCGCTGCTGCTCGGCGGCGGCCGCCTGCTGCTGCGCCTGCTCCTTGGCCTTCTGCGCGGCAAGCTGCGCCTGCTCGGCAGCCTTCGCATCGGCCGCGGCTCTGGCCTGCGCATCCTTCTGCGCGCCGAGCGCAGCAAGACGATCGCGCTCCGCCTCGGCCTGCTTGGCCTTCGCGATCGCCGCCGCATGCGCCTGCTCGGCGCCGATCCTCTCGAGCTGGAGCTTGGCAAGGCTCGCATAGAAGCCGTCGGGGTGCTGGGCGAGGAAGGCTTCCCACGCCGACCTGTTGCCGACCTGGAGCGCGAGCTCGTAGTCACGGCGGATATCCGCCTGGCGATTCGCCGCGGGCGCCACCGGCGTGGTCGCCGCCACCTTGACCGGCACCAACGGCACGTCCTCGCCACCGAGCGAGCCGTAGACGAACGGCTCCTGCTTGTTGCCAGTCGATTTGAGCACCTCATCGCGCACGAAGCCGAAGGCGCGGCGGACGTCGAGGCCCGGCGTCGTCAGATGCTTCGACAGCGCAACCGTAAACGGGCTGTTGACGCCGTCGCCGTCCTGCGCCGTGAAGCCGGCCTTGGCCGAATAGGCGATCAGCGTGTTGGGGCTGTTCGGCTCGACCTGGGCAAGGCCCCGGCCGAAGCTGCGCGTGGCAACCGTGCGCTTCATCTTTTTGCCGAACGGATTGTCGCGGCAGGCGTCCAGGATCACCAGACGAAGCTGCTTTGCGGGCTCGACCGCGACCAGGATGCGATCGAGCGAAAGCGCCTCGTCATAGACGTCGGTGTCGCGCTCGAGCTTGGCGTCGACGGGGATCAGGTAATTGGAGCCTTCGACCTCGATGCCGTGACCGGCGTAGTAGACCACGGCGATATCGGCATCGCGGGTTGCATCCGCGAAGTCGCGCAGGACGCGCCGTGTGTCCAGCGCCGACAAATCGTGCCGGGACTCGACGATGTCGAAGCCGGCCTCCTTCAACATCTTCGCCATCACAGACCCGTCATTGACGGGGTTGGTCAGCGACGGCGCATGCTGATAGGCCGAGTTGGCCACCACCAGCGCAACGCGCTTGCCGGCAACGGCGGGCGCGGCGCCCAACAGCAGGCCGAGAGCAATGAAGAGCGGACAAAGTCTGAGCAAACTGCGCATGACACCACTTCCGATAGTTCCGGGCCGTTCGGCCCTTTGGGGACCGCTTTAGCAGCATTCACCGCCGGCGCTTGTGATGGAGGTCACGAAGGGGACGCCGACGACAGGCCAAAGGCCCCCTCTTGGTTTGTCGCGCCAGCCCTGTCGTGGTTCGCCAGTCAATGGCGCGCGAGCCTGGTTCCATCAGACAACCCCGATGTGCTCCCGATATTGCGGCAGATTGTCCGTAATGTCGTACCAAGGCGCTTTCGAACCCACGAAAATATGGGCACTCGGCCAGATCGAGGGGGCATCGACCAGGGTTCCCATGGCGACGTGGACCCATTCTCCTTCTCGGACCCGGGAATAGAGCAGCGAGCCGCAGTGGGCACAATGCGCGTCATGGGTGGTCTCGTCGCCGAAGATCATCCGGAGGTCGCCACCTCTGACAATGCGGAGCTTGTCGTGCGGGATGCCGGCGAACGGCTTGAAGGCGGCGCCGGTGGTGCGACGGCAGTTCGAGCAATGACAGTTCATCGCATAGGAGAACTCGTCGGCCACCTCGAAGCGGACGGCGCGGCAATAGCATTCACCGATCAGGATGCGAGCGTTCGAATTCTTTGAACCAGTCATTCCAAAGACCTTGCGCAATTGACCCGAGACATCCATAGCGCATTTCGATCTCTCCGACTAAGTTCGCCGAAGCCATCATGCAAAGGAATTACCCATGAGCCAGAACCGGTCGAGCGTCGAAGCCGTCGTGCAATCCTATTTCGACGGACTGTACGAGGGCGACGCCGAAAAGCTCGGTGCCATCTTCCATCCCTCCGCCGATCTGCGCTGGGTCGAAAAGGGCGAGCTGCAGGTCCTAACGGTGCCCGACTGGCTCGACCGCGTGCGCAAGCGCGCCTCCGCCAAGGCAGAAGGCAAGCCGCGCGAGGACTTCATCGTCACCATCGACCGTTCCGACGACAAGACCGCCTTCATCAAGGTGCGCTGCCAGCTGCCGCCGCGCTATTTCACCGACTATCTGGTCGCGATGAAGCTCGCCGATGGCTGGCAGATCGTGTCGAAATCGTACCGGTACGACCTGCGGGAATGAGTGCTTTCCGCTCTTCCGCTGCCCGAATCTGGCGCACTCGTTCTCCATTCGTCATTGCGAGCGAGGCGACTTTGCTTGCGCAGATTGGACGCACGGCGCCGCCCAGCTGACGTGAGCAGAGCCGCATTGACCTTGCGCGCGCTTCCGGGTCAAGACAGACCATCATGGAAGCCAAATTTCAGACTTTTCTTATCCTGCTTGCCGTGCTCGCGGTCACCGCACTGGCGGCGCGCCGGTTCAACATTGCGCCCGCCATTCTCCTGATGCTCTCCGGCGTCGGCCTCGCCTTCGTGCCGGGCATGCCGGCGGTCGAGCTGCCGCCGGAACTGGTGCTCCTGATGGTGCTGCCGCCGCTGATCTACTCGGCCAGCGTCGCCATGAGCTGGCGCGAGTTCAGGAACAATCTGCGCCCAATCGTGCTGCTCGCGGTCGGCGCGGTGATCTTCACCGCAGCGATGGTGGCGGCGGCCACGCACTATTTGATCGGCCTGCCCTGGACCATCGGCTTCCTGTTGGGCGCCATCGTCGCGCCGCCCGACGTGGTGGCGCCGCTCGCGATCGCGCGACGGCTCAATTTGCCCCGCCGCATCCTGGTCATACTCGAGGGCGAAGGTCTCGCCAACGATGCCACGGCGCTGATCCTTTACCGCTTCGCGCTCGCCGCGATCATGGTCGGGCACTTCTCATTGCCGCTGGCGGCGGGCGAATTCCTCCTCATCGTCGCCGGCGAGATCGCTTTCGGCATCGGCATCGGCTGGCTCTCCTTGCGTTTTCGCAAATGGTCGGGGGATCCGCAGGTCGAGCTGACGCTGTCGCTGATCACGCCCTATGTCTCGTACTGGCTGCCCGAGCATGTCGGCGGCTCCGGCGTGATCGCAACGGTGGCCTGCGGACTCTATGTCAGCTGGAATGGCCCGTTGCTGATCTCCTCGGCGACGCGCCTGCAAGGCATCTTTTTCTGGGACCTCGTGATCTACCTGATCGAGGGCATGCTGTTCCTGCTCACCGGCTTCCAGCTGCGCGCGCTCTACGAGAAATCGAAAACCTTCCCGCTCGACGACATTCTCATCGCAACCGCGGTGGTGCTGGTGATCGTCGTCGTCGCGCGCTTCGCCTGGCTCTATCCTGCGACCTATCTGCCGCGGATGCTCTCGAAGTCGCTGCGCCAGCGCGATCCCTCGCCGCCATGGCAATGGCCGTTCGTGCTCGCCTTCACCGGCGTGCGCGGCGCGGTGTCGCTGGCTGCCGCGCTGGCGCTGCCGTTCACGCTGCCGAATGGCGAGGCGTTTCCGTATCGCGACCTGATCCTGTTCGTCGCCTTCGGCGTCATCTTCGTCACGCTGATCGGCGTCGGCCTGACGTTGCCGCCGGTGGTGCGCTGGCTCGGCGTCGCCGAAGCCGGCCGCAGCGAGCATGCGGCCCAGCACCAGGCCGAGATCGCCGCCCGTCGCCGTGCGCTCGATGCCGCGCTCAGATCGCTGGATGCACTGACCATCGAGAAGGAAGTGTCGGACGAGGTGATGCAGCTGCTCCGTGCCCGCCACGATATCCGCGTCAGCCAGTTGCCCGCTGCGCTCGACCCCAATCATCACGACGTCTCATCCGACGGCACCGCGCTGACCCGCGAGTTGATCAGCGCCGAACGCAAATTCATCCATGACCTCCTGCGCGATGGCCAGATCACCGACGAGACGCGGCGGCGAATCGAGCGAGATCTGGATCTGGAGGAGGCCAGTCTGGCGAACCGGGAGTATCGAGAGGCGCCGCTGTAGGGCGTGTCGGCAGCGAAGGAGACTACCGCCTCTCGCAAAACTCCCTCATCGCGGCCACGACGGCGCCCGCGACCGCTTCGTGCCGCTCCGGCGCGTTCAGCTCCATTTCCTCGTCGCGATTGATGATCGAGCCGGCCTCGAGCAGCACGGCGGCGCTCCGCGTCCGCGACAGCACGACGAGCCCGTCATAGCGGTAGACGCCGACATCCTTGTCGAGCAGCTGGCGCCGGTGGCGGCCCATCACCGGCAGGGTGTACTGACTGGCATAGTGCAGGCCCTGCTCCTTCAACTGCCTGCCGATCATCCGGGCCAGCCTCAGGCTGGTCCCGAAGTGCGGGTTCTGCCGCGACACGAACAGCGAGTGGCCCGAAAAGCGGTCGCTGAAATAGCTCTTTGCGCCGTCGAATTCCCAGGTCTCGAGCAGCTTGTCCGGCACCGAATCGTGATGAACCGACAGGAACAGATCGGCTCGGGCGTCATTCGCGGCACTGACGCGCTTGAACAGGCTAGCCTTCGCCTTGCCGTCCGTGACCAACAGGCGGGCTGCGGCAAAGCCTTCGGACCTGAGCTTCGCGGTGATCAAACGGGCAAGGCGGAAGTTGAAGCCGAACTCCGGATCATTGCGCGCGCTGAGCGCACCATAAGAGTCCGGCGTGTGCCCGACATCCACGACGATGCGGAATTTGGGCATCTCGCAGCTGGCCGGTGGCGCCGGCTTCGGCCGGGGTCTTGCAATGTCTCGCGCGGCAGCGGCGGCGACGGCATCGACAAGGACGAGCGACGACAGCAGGATCGACGCGACCAGCCCGGCGATGATGCTCCGCTGTTGCCCCAAGTGCTGCTCCGCGATCGTGATCCGCGGGATGCCGATGGCCCCCGCTTCGTCATCGCGAAAATTGGCGCGCGAAGGGGGCCTGCGTCAACTCAGGACCACCGTCAGATGGGCAAAAGCCGGCCAGGCCAGCACGTGGCGCGCTGACCTCCCCTACTCCGCCGCAGGCGCCGTCACCTTGGCGCCCTGGCCGTAGCGCTGGTCGATGTAGTCGATCACCAGCGCCTTGAAGTCGGCGGAGATGGTCGGGCCGCGCAGCGTGCGGAATTTCTTGCCGTCGACGAAGACGGGCGCCGCCGGCGCTTCGCCGGTGCCGGGCAGCGAGATCCCGATATTGGCATGCTTGGACTCGCCGGGGCCGTTGACGATGCAGCCCATCACCGCGACGTTGAGCTCCTCGACCCCCGGATATTTCGTCTTCCAGGTCGGCATCTCGTCGCGGATGAAATCCTGGATCGAGCGGGCCAGCTCCTGGAACGTGGTCGAGGTGGTGCGGCCGCAACCGGGGCAGGCTGCAACCAGCGGCACGAAGGTGCGGAAGCCCATGGTCTGCAGCAGCTCCTGGCCGACCTGCACCTCGCGGGTGCGGTCGCCGCCGGGCTCGGGCGTCAGCGAGATGCGGATGGTATCGCCGATGCCCTGCTGCAGGAGGATGCCGAGCGCCGCCGAAGAGGCCACGATGCCCTTCGAGCCCATGCCGGCCTCGGTCAGGCCGAGATGGATGGCGTAGTCGGAGCGGCTTGCGAGGTCCTGGTAGACCGCGATGAGATCCTGCACCGCCGAGACCTTGGCGGAGAGGATGATGCGGTCCTTCGGCATGCCGAGCTCTTCGGCACGCGCGGCCGACAGCAGCGCGGACTGCACCATGGCCTCGCGCGTCACCGCGCGCACGTCGCGCGGACTGGGCGAAGCGGCATTCTCGTCCATCAGCTTGGTCAGGAGCTCCTGGTCGAGCGAGCCCCAATTGGCGCCAATGCGGACCGGCTTGTTGTTCTTGTTCGCGATCTCGATGATGTCGGCGAACTGAGTGTCGCGCTTGTCCTTGAAGCCGACATTGCCGGGATTGATGCGGTATTTCGCCAGCGCCTCGGCGCAGGCCGGATAGGCCGCGAGCAGCTTGTGGCCGATATAATGAAAGTCGCCGATCAGGGGCGTGGTGATGCCGCGCTTGGCGAGGCCGTCACGGATGTGCGGGACCGCGGCCGCGGCCTCCTCGCGGTCCACGGTGATGCGGACCATTTCGGAGCCGGCGCGCGCGAGCGCTGCGACCTGGGCGATGGTACCGTCGATGTCGGCGGTGTCGGTGTTGGTCATCGACTGCACGACGATCGGCGCGCCGCCGCCGACGGCGACGTTGCCGACCTTGACCTGGGTAGTCCGGTGCCGGGGCGCGGGGCCCGCGATGTCCGAAACGATGGGGCTTTCGAGCTTGTTCATGGGGTCCAAATATCAGGTTTTGGTGACGTTCAGCAATGCATCCGGCGGCGTCGCGGCAGATGGGCTCGGACGGTTAACCAGAAAAAGCCCAACAATTACAAGGATTGCAGCGGCCCCAAATGCCAGGCTCAGGGTGTCGTGCATGATGAAATAGCTACCCACCACGCCGAACAAAGGGGTGATGAAGGTAAAAGCGGACAATTTGCTGGCCGAATAGGTCTTCACCAGCGCGAACCAAAGCGTGAACGTGGTTCCCACCACCCAGATCGCCTGGAACGCCATCAGGCCGAGCGACAGCGGGCTCGGCGTGTGCGTGATGGATTCGCCGAACAGCCAGGCCGCCGTCCCGAGAATGGGGATCGAGGTCGCGACCTGGTAGCCCAGCGCCTTCTCGGGCGCGGCGAAGCGCAGCCGTGTGCCCTTGGCGACCAGCGTCGTCGCCGCCCACAGCGCGGCGCCGCCGACGATCATGAGATCACCGAGCAGGACATGCGAATCGACATTGGGCTGCGGCACGCCGATCGCAAGCGCGACACCGGCAAAGCTGATGGCCAATCCGAGCCATTGCGAGGCGCCGAGACGCTCGCCGAGCACCTGATAGGAGCCGAGCGCGACGAAGAAGGGCGCGGTGTAGAGGAACACCACCGCCCGCGAAGCGGACGTGAAGCGCAGCCCCTGGAAGATCAACACGAACTCGATGCCGAACATCAGCCCGGCGATCAGGCCGGGCTTCCAGGTGCCGTCACGATCGAAGAAATTGACGCCGCGAAAGGTGCCGATGATGAACAGCACCGGCAGCGCGCCCATCGAGCGAATGGTGGCCTGGAGCATCGGCGGAATGTCGGGCAGCACCAGCTTCACCGCGATCTGGTTGAAGCCCCAGGTGAGGCACAACATCAGCATCAGGGCGATGGCGCCGGCACTGAGGGGGCGCGCGGCGGATGGATTGACTTGAGGTAAGGACATCTCTTCCCGAATACCGGCTTTGCGCCGTTGTTGGTTTAGTCAGCTTTCTGGCAATGTGTGCAGACGCCCGTGATCTCCACCACAGACAGTTTGGGGGCGAAGCCCGAGCTGCGCGCGGCGGCGTTGAGGTCCTTGGCGAAGGACGCCGAGGAGATCTCGCCGACAAGGCCACAACGCTCGCAGATCAGGAACGCCACCGCAGATGTCGAATCGTGGTCATGGGCAGCGCAGGCGAGATAAGCGTTGCGGCTCTCGATGCGGTGCACAAGGCCGTTGGCCATCAGGAAGTCGAGAGCACGATAGACCGTGATCGGCGCCGGCCGCGAGATGGACTTGGCGAGTTCGTCGATGATCTCATAGGCACCGAGCGGGCGGTGACTGGAGAGAAGCGCTCCCAGCACCTGACGGCGAATCGGCGTAAATTTCTGGGCGCGCTGCTCGCAGACGAACTCGGCATGCGCCAGCGCGTCCGCGGTGCAGCGGCCGTGGTCGTGGTCGGGCGCGGGGAATGCCGGCTTTGCGAGGGTCATGCGCCCGTCTTCTAGCATTTCATCAGGGGAACCCAAAGCACGACACCGAGAACGGCTGCCAGCCATGCGGGGGCTGCGGGACAGCCTCCTGCCAATCCACATGGGAATAATGATAAGCTTGCTTATTATATGGGAAGCTTATCGGAGACGAGCCTCATGACACGTGGGTCGGTCGACCAGAATTTCCTGTTCACGCTCGGCGAACTCTACCGCCTGCTGCGCGTCTATGCCGACAAGGAGGCCTCGCGCTTCGGCATCACCCGCGCCCAATGGGCGGTGCTTGCCAAGGTCGAGCGCAGCGAAGGCATGAAGCAGTCCGAGCTCGCAGAGCTTCTGGAGATGCAGCCCATCACGCTGACCCGCCTGATCGACAAGCTCTGCGACAACGACTGGATCGAGCGGCGCAATGACGCGTCGGATCGCCGGGTCAAACGCCTGTACCTCAAGAAGGCCGGGCGGCAGCTGCTCGGCCGCATGAACGGCCTGAAGTCCGAGCTGACGGCCAACGCGCTCGACGGCATTACGCCGGCCGACGCCCATCGCCTCCTCACCCAGCTCGAAGCCATCAAGGAAAACGTGCGGACTGCGATCCAGGCATCCGGCGCGGCACAGCTGCGCAAGGAGCAGCGCTATGGCTGATCAGGTCATCAAATTCCAGCCCGAGCAGAAAAGCGACAGCGACAAGCCGACCAAGAAGGCCGGCACCGATCCGCGACGCCGCCTGATGGCGGGCCTACGCCGCTATCGCCGCTTTCTGCTCCTGGTCGTTCTGCCGGTCATCGTCGCCATCGGCGGGGTCACCTTCTATCTCAATGGCGGGCGCTATGTCGGCACCGACAATGCCTATGTCGGCGCGCAGAAGGTGCTGGTGACCCCCGACGTTTCCGGCAAGATCCTGAAGGTCGTCGTGAAAGAAGGCCAGACCGTCAAGCGAGGCGACGCGCTGTTCGAGATCGACCCGGTTCCGTTCCGCCTCGCCGTGGATGAAGCCAAGGCGCAGCTCGCGCAGGCGCACACGACCTACGACAACCTCGTCGCCAACATCAAGATCTACGGCGACATGCTCGATCTCGCCCAGCAGGGCATCGACCTGAAGAAGCGGGACGTCGAGCGCAAGCAGGCGCTGGTGAAGAACAATTTCGGCTCGCAGCTCGATCTCGACAATGCCTCGAACGCGCTGGTCACCGCCGGGGCGCAGGCGCAATACATCAAGCAGCAGCTCTCGAACGCCAAGACGCAATTGCTCGGCAATCCGGGCCTGCCGCTCGAGCAATTCCCGGCCTACGCCCAGGCAAAAGCCAAGCTGGACGACGCCCAGCGCAACCTCGACCACACAGTGCTGCGCGCGCCGATGGATGGCGTGGCGACGCAGGTCGAGCAGATTCAGCTCGGCCGTTACGTCACCGCCGGCACGCCGGTGTTCTCCATCATCGACGTCGCGCATCCCTGGGTCGATGCCAATCCGAAGGAGAGCGACCTCACTTACGTCAGCGAAGGACAACCCGTCACACTCGAGGTCGATGCGTTCCCGAACCACGTCTTCAAGGGCAGGATCGGCTCGCTCTCGCCGGGCACCGGCGCGCAATTCGCGATCCTGCCGCCGCAGAACGCCACCGGCAATTTCGTCAAGGTGGTGCAGCGCGTGCCGATCCGGATCTATTTCGACGAGACCGACAAATATGTGCGCAAGCTGAAAGCTGGCATGAGCGTCTATGCCACCATCGACACCGGCCACAAGCGGTCTCTCGCCGGCCTGCTTGGCCTGTCGGCGACCGCGAGCCAGGATAAAGACCAAGACTGAGAACAAGGACCGATGCGATGTCCGGCCCCAATGCCAGCCTGATGGTGCCCGGCCTGCGCCGGAACATGGTGACGATCTGCGCCATGACCGCGACCATCATGCAGGCGCTGGACACCACCATCGCGAACGTCGCCCTGCCCTACATGCAAGGCAGCCTGTCGGCTTCGCAGGACCAGATCAACTGGGTGCTGACCTCCTACATCGTCGCCGCCGCGATCATGACGGCGCCGGTGGGCTGGATCGCCAACCGCTTCGGCCGCAAGCGCATCTTCATCATCTGTTCGGCCGGCTTCACCATGGCCTCGGTGCTGTGCGGCCTCGCGCAGGACATCAGCCAGATGGTGCTGTTCCGCCTGCTGCAGGGCGTGTTCGGCGCCGCCCTGGTGCCGCTGTCGCAATCGGTCATGCTCGACTACTACACGCTCCAGGAGCGTGCCAAGGCGATGGCGATCTGGGGCATGGGCGTGATGATGGGCCCGATCATGGGACCCTCGCTCGGAGCCTGGCTGACCGAGACCTATTCGTGGCACTGGGTGTTCTTCGTCAACCTCCCATTCGGGGTCATCACCGTGCTCGGCCTCATCGTCTTCATGGACGAGACCGACAGGAATCTCAGCCTCAGATTCGACTGGTTCGGTTTCGCCGCGCTGGCGATCGCGATCGGCGCGCTGCAGCTCGCGCTCGACCGCGGCGAGCAACTGGGCTGGCTGGAATCCAATGAGATCCTCGCCGAGTTCATCGTCTCGGCCGCCGCCTTCTACTTCTTCCTGGCGCACTCCTTCACGACCTCGACCCCGTTCATCCGCTTCGCGCTGTTCCGGGACCGCAACTTCGTCACCGGCTGCGTCTTCATGATCGTGATGGGGCTCGTGCTGTTCTCGACCATGGCACTGGCCTCGCCCTACATGCAGAACGTGATCGGCTATCCCATCATCACCGCCGGCCTGCTGCTGGCGAGCCGCGGGGTCGGCACCTTCTTCGCCATGATGCTGGTCGGCCGCATGATGCGCTATGTCGAGGCGCGCACGCTGATCCTCGCCGGGCTGACGCTCACCGCCGGCTCGCTGTTCCAGATGACGGGCTGGACCGACCTGACCCAGGTGCCGGAAATCGTCACCGTCAGCGTCATCCAGGGCTTCGGCTTCGGCCTCGTCTTCGTGCCGCTCTCCACCGTCGCGTTCCTGACGCTGTCGAACGAGCTGCGCACCGATGGCACCGCGATGCTGACCCTGGTGCGCAACGTCGCAAGCTCGGTCGGCATTTCCATCGTGATCGCGCAATTGACGCAGGGCACGCGATGGACCTACGCGATCCTGTCCGAGCACATCAACCCGTTCAACCACGCCCTGCAGATGCCCGGCGTCAGCGGCATCATCAATCTGTCGACCGATACCGGCCGCGCCATGGCCGACAGGATGGTCAGCGTGCAGGCGCAGATCATCGCCTTCTCCCATGATTACCAGCTGGTGATGTTCTTCGTGCTCGGCACCCTGCCGCTCGCCCTGCTGATCGGCTCGACCAAGGCCACGCTGCGCAAGCAGGCGGCGGGACCGGAGCATGCGGTGATGGAGTAGCGGGGTGTCATGCCCCGGCTTGACCGGAGCATCCAGTACGCCGCGGCTTCTCCGTATCACGGCAACGTCTCTGGAATACTGGGTCGCCTGGTCAAGCCGGGCAACGACAGCGAGGTTGCGGCGCCGCCTACCCCAACAACTCCTCGCAGCCCAGATCGTCCACCGCCGCGAACACCCGCTCCAGATTGTTCCACCAGATCAGCGGCGGGAGATTGATGCTCCACTGCCAGACGGGCCGCGTGATCTGCCAGAGCACCGCCCAGCGGTAGTCGCGATCGAGCGCGCCGCGGGTGTAGCCGGTGATGCCGCTCTCGATCAGCGTGTCGTGGTAGAAATTAAGCAGCAGCCGTTCGAGCCCCTGCCTTCGTTCCGGATACCAGTGCATCGCCACCATATAGGCGAGGTCCAGGGTCGGAACGTTGATGCTCCAAAGATCGAAATCGAAGATCCGCACGGTGTCGGCGACGCCCGCGCGCGGCAGCAGGAAATTCCAGATATGAGCGTCGCCATGGGTGATGCTGAGGTGGCGGCGTGAAAGGTAACGCTGGGACAACTGCTCCGACCGATCGATGAGGCGGCGATAGATGATGCGGCGCTCCTCGCTGAGGCGATCCCCGACCAGATCGGCGAAGCGGTCGTAATGGCCGGCGAAGATCTCCATGCGCTGCGCGCTGTCTCCGGCGCTCGCGAAGGTGCCGACGGTGTCGCCGAGATCCGGGTGGTCCCACCACGCCGCATGCCAGCGTGCGAGCGTGGTGACGATCGCGACCGCCTGATCACGCGACGGCGGCAGCGGCCATTGGCCCGCGGTCGCATGGCTGTCGGTGAGATCTTCGAGCAGCAGATGCCAGGTCAGGCCCTGCTCGTCGAACTGTCCGTCATAGCAGCGCGGCACCAGCCCCGGCGGCATTTTCGGTGCGAGCTGCGTGTAATAGTCCACCTCGCGCCGGCCGCCATCGGCCAGCGTTTGCGCGAAGGCGGAATTGGGGATCTTCACGATCAGCGACTGCGGGGCGCCGGCGGATTCGCCGACATAGCGCAGGCCGAGCCGGATGATGTGCGACACGACGGTGTCGCGCTGATGCAGCACCTTGATCTCGCGCACGGCGCCGGCGTCGAGCACGCCGCCCCTGCGTAGCGCAGCCGTCAGCTTGGCAGGCTCAACGACCGCCGGCAATTGTGGAGATGTCATGAACCACGATGCCCCTGTCCCGCGCCATACTGCACGATCGCGCTCCCGGGCACCAGCGGCCGAACGGCCGCCGGGCTCAGGCTGCCGCGGTCGAGTCTCGCACGGTTCGCACGACCACCGACCGCAGCTGTTCGAGATTGGCCGCCATCCCCGCAATCGTCTGCCTGACCTCCGCAGCGCGCTCGTCCACCGAGGCGGCATCGCGGCTGACATTGCTGATCTTGGCCGAGACCTCCTTGGCGGCCGACGCCGATTCGGAGATCGACCGCGTAATCTCGCGTGTGGCCGCGTCCTGCTCCTCCATCGCAGCGGCAACCGAGGTCGTCACGCCGTCGATCTCGACGATGTGCCCTCCCATCGTCTCGACCGCATCGACCGCGGCCTGGGTCGAGGCCTGGATCTCGGCAATCAGCCGTCCGATCTCCTCGGTGGACTTCGCGGTCTGGTCGGAGAGGGATTTCACTTCGGCGGCAACCACGGCGAAGCCGCGGCCGGCCTCGCCGGCGCGCGCGGCCTCGATCGTCGCATTGAGCGCGAGGAGGTTGGTTTGCCCGGCGATGCCCCCGATCAGGTCGGAGACCTCGGCGATCTTCTTCACCGATCCCGACAGCGCCTGAATGGTCGAACGCGCCTGCTCGCGGCCGGCGACCGCCGATTTGGTGACGGTGCTGGTGCGCGCGACCTGGCCTGCGATCTCGCGGATCGACGCACTCAATTCCTCGGCCGCGGCCGAGACGGCCTGCGAGCTGCCGAGGGCCTGTGTCGAGGCCATCGCGACCGCCTGCGACTGCGCGGAAAGCGACTTTGCGATGTCCGACAGGCCGGAGGCGGCCTGCTCGACGCCTTGCGTCGCCTCGGTCGCGGTATCGACCGAGCGGCCGGTCTCGCGCTCGACCGTTTCGGCCATCTGGTGCAGGGCGGAGCGCTTGGCAAGCGCCGCCTCCTGCTCCTGCCGCAACTGCTCTTCGCGCAGACGGGAATTCTCGATCGCCGCCTGCTTGAACACCAGAAGCGCGCCCGCCATCGAGCCGACCTCGTCCTGGCGGTGCGCGAACGGGATGTCGGCGGCGAGATCGCCGGTCGCCAGCTTCTGCATCGTGCCGGTCATGCGCACGATCGGCCGCACCACGCCGAACGCAACGCCGAGCAGGCCGGCAGCGACGAAGGCGAGCACGGCGATCGAGACGCCGAGCAGGATATAGAGCATCGCGCTGTCGCGGTCCGCCGCCAGCTTCTCCATGGCGGCATTCTGCTTGTTGGCGCTCTCGACGATGCCATCGATGATGGCGCGATGCGCGGTATAGGCGTCCTTGAGCTGGGCATAGGCACGCTCGGAAGCAGCGGCGTCCCTGGCCTTGAGCGCCGGCAGTAGCTGGTCGGACGCCTTCCAGAACTTCTGCACCTCGGCGTCGGACTTCGACACCAGCGCGGTCTTCAGGTCGGGCGAGAGGCTGGACGAGACCCAGAATGCCTTGCGCTCGTCGTAGTCCTTGCGGAGTTGGACCAGCCGCTCGCCATGGGCGGCCACTTGGTCCGGCTCGCGCATGGCGAGGGTGGCCTCGAGATACGCCTCGATGACATATTCCGGCGGCGGCAGGATGTCGGCGATGAGGTCGTTGCCCAGCTTGATGTCGGAATAGAGCGGGCCGCCGACCTTTAGTTCTTTCAGGGCGTAAAGGCTGGTCGAAACAACGGCGGCAAAACCAATGGCGAGAACGATGCCGAACGCGACGATCGCTGAGGACAAGGACAGACGAAATTTCATGGAGCAATCCGGGTCGCCGTCGAAACTGCCGCCACCCTAGATGAATACGGTAAATGCGGGATTGCTTCGCGCGAGAATTGCAGCATGCGAACCCCGCACAAATACGGGAATTCGAGGTCAGGCCATCGGTATTGCGTCAGTGAAGCTGACGCATAAACGCGACGAGCACCGGCGCTGATGCGCCCAATGAGACATGCGTGCCGAGGAGCGGGCCTCCCCGGCACGCCTTGCCGTCATACGTCGAAGAACACCGTTTCGTTGTCGCCCTGGAGCCGCAGATCCAGCCGATAGACCGGCGTGCCGGCATCCCGCACGGCGGTCAAGGTGACGCGCCGATCGGCGGGCACCAGCGCCAGCACGGGGTCGGCGGCGTTGCCGGCTTCGTCGCTGAAATAGATGCGGGTATAAAGATGCCTGAGCATGCCGCGGCCGAACACGGCGAGAAGGACGTGCGGCGCCTGCGGCTTGCCGTCCGGACCCGGCACCGCGCCCGGCTTGATGGTGTCGAAGGAGTAATGGCCATCCTTGTCGGTGCCGCAACGGGCAAAGCCGCGGAAGCTCGCATTGGGCAGCGCGCGCTCGTCCTGCGGGTCGGCAAAGCGGCCCTGCGCATCGGCCTGCCAGATCTCCAGCATGCAATCCGGCACGGCGAGGCCGTCGCCATCGAACACGCGGCCTTCGATACGGATGCGGTCGCCCGTGACGTCGGGCGTCAGCGTCGAATTGGTGAAGGCATCGTTCCAGGCGTATTCGCCGGTCGGCGTCAGGCCGTATTTGAAGAACGGACCGACGGTCTGCGACGGGGTGATCCCATTATCCTGCACTTAGCTGTTCTCCATGGGGGTGGCGTTCTTGCCGCGCAGCACGATGTCGAAGCGGTAGCACAGCGCCCATTCGGGCTTCGTGTTCTCGAGGTCGAACGACGAGACCATCCGCGCCCGCGCTTTCTCGTCCGGCACCGAATTGAAGATCGGATCGAACGGGAACAGGGGATCGTTCGGGAAATACATCTGCGTCACGAGGCGCGTGACGAAGGAATGGCCGAACACCGAGAGATGGATGTGGGCTGGGCGCCAGGCGTTGTGGTGGTTGCCCCAGGGATAGGCGCCGGGCTTGATGCTGACGAAGCGGTAATAGCCGGCGGCATCGCTCACGGTGCGGCCCGCGCCGGTGAAATTCGGATCGAGCGGCGCCGGGTGCTGGTCGCGGACGTGAACGTAGCGGCCGCAGGAATTGGCCTGCCAGATTTCGATCAGCGAGTTCGGCACGCCGCGCCCGTCCTCGTCGCGCACATGGCCGTGGACGATGATGCGCTCGCCGAGCGGCTCGCCCGCGTGCTGCCGGGTGAGGTCGTCGTCGCCCTCGCGCACGGTCTCGTGGCCATAGACCGGGCCGGTCAGCTCGGACAACGTATGGGGCATCGGGATCAAGGGCTTGTTCGGCGCCCGCTTGATCGAGCTCTTGTAGTCGGGCGACAGCGGCAGCGGATGCGCCTTGTTGCTGTCGGTCGGATAGATGAATGTCATGGCGAACTCCTCCCCGACCATTTTCGGTGGCCGGATCACGTTTCCGGCAATCATTATAGGATATAACTAAATGGGGGAAGCGGGTTTGGCGGCCATGCCGCTGACACAGGCCCAGGCTATTTGATCGGCGCCCGCGGCAGCACGGCCTCCCCGGCTTCGAGCCGGTAGGTGTGGTCGAGCGAGTACCAGGGCGGCGCAACGTCGCTTGCGGTCGGATGTGGCGTGTCGTGGCGCTGGAACTTGCCGATCAGCGCCTGCGTCACCCCGAATTGCACGTCACTGTCGATATGCGGGTCGGCGGGATCGTAGACCTGCGAGATCAGAACCTTGAAGCCGGGCTTGAAGATCAGGGCGTGCAGATGCGCGGGACGGTAGGGATGCCGGCTTTGCGCCTCGAGCAGGCGGCCGACGACGCCATTGGTCGGAATGGGATAGCCGACCATCATCACCGAACGAAATGCAAAGCGCCCATCCGAGTCGGTCGTGAACTTGCCGCGCAGGTTCATGTCGGCCTGCTCCGGGTCCTGGTTCTCGTAGAGCCCGACCGGCGAGGCGTGCCAGACATCGACCTCCGCCCCGGCGACCGGACGGCCGTCCTTGTCGACGACACGGGCGCTCACGAACAGCGGCGCGCCCGGCGTCTCGGACCGGACGATCGACCCGCCGTTCTCGACCCGGGGCGAATTCAACCGCCAGAACGGCCCGAGCAGCGACTGGTCGGTCTCGGTGTTACCCTGATCGCCATTGTTGAGCAGGCACACCAGCGAGGAGACGCCGAGCGAGCCCGCCAACAGCACGACCTCGTTGTGCGTGTCGGTGGTCAGCTTGCCGAGCTGGGCCAACATCGCCGTGGCATCGCGGAACTCCTTCTCGGTCAGCCTGATATCACGGACGAAGGCGTGAAGGTGCTGGACCAGGGAGATCATGATCTGGCGCAGCCGAGGATCGGATGTCCGCTCCATCACCGCCAGCGCCGCGGCCGTAACGTCCTGCTCGCGCTCGATGATCATGCCGCTGTCTTCCCTGTCATCCCGGGGCAGCCCGACAGGGCTGAACCCGGAATCTCGAGATCCCGGGCTCAGCCCTTTCGGTCTGCCCCGGGATGACGAGACGCTATGCGTCTCGTCAATTCACCTTCTCGATCGCGACGGCGACGCCCTGGCCGACGCCGACGCACATGGTGGCGAGCGCGAGCTTGCCGCCGCGCTTCTCCATGCCGTGGACCGCGGTGAGGGCGAGGCGCGCGCCGCTCATGCCGAGCGGATGGCCGAGCGCGATGGCGCCGCCATGCGGATTGACGAAATCGGCATCGTCAGCCACGCCGAGCTGGCGCATGCAGGCGATGCCCTGCGAAGCGAAGGCTTCGTTCAGCTCGATCAGGTCGAAATCGCCGATCTTCTTGCCGAGACGCTCCATCAGCTTGCGGGTCGCTGGCACCGGGCCAATGCCCATGATGCGCGGCGGCACGCCAGCCGAGGCAAGACCGAGGATACGGGCCCGCGGCGTCAGCCCGTGCTTCTTCACGGCCGCCTCGGACGCCAGAATCATGGCGGCGGCACCGTCATTGACGCCGGAGGCGTTGCCGGCCGTCACCGTGCCGGGATTGCGCACGATCGGCTTCAGTTTCGCGAGACCTTCCAGCGTGGTTTCAGGGCGCGGATGTTCGTCCTTGTCGACGGTTATGGGACCGGCTTTGCCGCCGGGAATCGTGATGGGCGTGATTTCCTCCGCAAAATAGCCGGCCGCGATCGCCTTGCCCGCGCGCTGCTGCGAGCGGATGGCGAAGGCGTCCTGGTCGGCGCGCGAGACCTGGAATTCCTCGGCGACGTTCTCGCCGGTCTCGGGCATCGCGTCGACGCCGTACTGCGCCTTGAGCAGCGGATTGATGAAGCGCCAGCCGATCGTGGTGTCGAAGATCTCGGCCGAGCGCGAGAAGGCCTCCTGCGCCTTGCCCATCACGAAAGGCGCGCGGGTCATGGATTCGACGCCGCCGGCGATGGCGAGCTCGATCTCGCCGGAACGGATGGCACGCCCCGCAGCGCCGACGGCATCGAGGCCGGAGGCACAGAGCCGGTTCAGGGTCTGCCCGGGAACCGAATCCGGCAGGCCCGCCAGCAGCAGCGCCATGCGCGCAACATTGCGATTATCCTCGCCGGCCTGGTTGGCGCAGCCGAAGAAGACCTCGTCCACCTGCGCCCAGTCGAGATTGGGGTGCTTGGCCATCAGCGCCTTGATCGGGGCTGCCGCGAGATCGTCGGCGCGCACCTTGGCGAGCGAGCCGCCGAAACGGCCGATCGGGGTCCGCACGGCATCGCAGATAAAGACATCACGCATCGTTGTTCTCCCTGAATGCCGCGGTCCGGCCAAATTCTTCAATGTCGGCGGAGTTTTAGGAGGGCGCCCGCAGCAGGTCAATTGACGGTTTCGCAGGTGGCGTATTCGACTGAATGTCATGAAACTCAGCCGTCATTCCGGGGCGCGACGAAGTCGCGGGCCCGGAATCCATAACCACGAGCCGGGGTTATGGATTCCGGGCCTGCGCCTGGCGGCGCATCCCGGAATGACAACGGAAAATGTGGCAGCAGCTTCCGCCACGCGGACAACGTGGAAAACCTCCCCTCGCCGGCCAAAGCGATAGGAGCACCGGGCGAAATTTTGTAGGTTGCGCCGCCCATGACGATGCAACAGCCGATCCCCGTTCCGCCCGCCGACGACACGCCCGCGCCGCAGGCCGAGGCTGCCGCGCGCGTCACGCCGATGATGGAGCAATACCTCGAGATCAAGGCGGCGCATCAGGGCTTGCTGCTGTTCTACCGGATGGGCGATTTCTACGAGCTGTTCTTCGAGGACGCCGAGATCGCCTCGCGGACGCTCGGCATCGTCCTGACCAAGCGCGGCAAGCACCAGGGCGCCGACATCCCGATGTGCGGCGTGCCGGTCGAGCGCTCCGAGGACTATCTGCATCGTCTCATCAGCGCCGGCCACCGCGTCGCCGTGTGCGAGCAGACCGAGGATCCCGCCGCGGCGAAGGCGCGCGGCAACAAGAGCGTGGTGCGCCGCGGCGTGGTGCGCCTGGTAACGCCCGGCACGCTGACCGAGGACACGCTGCTGGATGCGCGCGCCAACAATTACCTGCTGGCGATCGCGCGCGCCCGTTCCTCCGCCGGCGGCGACCGCTTCGGCCTGGCCTGGATCGACATCTCCACCGCCGAGTTCATGGTGACCGAAGCGTCCGGCGGCGAGCTCGCCGCGACGCTGGCGCGCATCAATCCGAACGAGGCCATCGTCACCGACGCGCTCTACAACGACAACGAGCTCGGCCAGATCCTGCGCGAGCTGCCCGCCGTGACGCCGCTGACCCGCGACGTCTTCGACGGCGCCACCGCCGAGAAGCGGCTGTGCGACTACTTCGCCGTCGCGACCATGGACGGGCTGGCGCAGCTGACGCGCCTGGAGGCCACCGCCGCCGCCGCGGCCGTCACCTATGTCGACCGCACCCAGGTCGGCAAGCATCCGCCGCTGTCGCCGCCCGCGCGCGAGGCTTCGGGCGCGACCATGGCGATCGACCCGGCCACCCGCGCCAATCTCGAGCTGACGCGGACACTGGCCGGCGAGCGCCGCGGTTCGCTGCTCGATGCGATCGACTGCACGGTCACCTCGGCCGGCTCGCGCCTGCTGGCGCAACGCTTGGCAGCACCGCTGACGGATGCGCCGGCGATCGCCCGGCGGCTGGACGCGGTCGGCGCCTTCGTTGCCGATTCAGCCGCGCGCGAAGACATCCGCAGTATCCTGCGCGGCGCGCCCGACATGTCGCGGGCACTGGCCCGCCTCTCGGTCGGCCGCGGCGGACCGCGCGACCTCGCCGGCATCCGCGACGGCATCATCGCCGCCGACCAGGTACTGACGCGGCTCGCCGAGCTGGATCAACCGCCGCAGGAGATCGCCGCAGTGATGGCGGCGCTACAGCGGCCGTCGCGCACGCTCGCAGCCGAATTCTCCGGTGCGCTCGACGAGCAGCTGCCGCTGATCAAGCGCGACGGCGGCTTCGTGCGTCAGGGCTACGAGCCGGCGCTGGACGAAGCGCGAAACCTGCGCGACGCCTCGCGCCTCGTCGTCGCCTCGATGCAGGCGCGCTACGCGGACACGACCGGCGTGAAGGGCCTCAAGATCCGCCACAACAACGTGCTCGGCTATTTCGTCGAGGTCACCGCGCAGCACGGCGACAAGCTGATGTCGGCGCCGCTGAACGCCACCTTCATCCATCGCCAGACGCTGGCGGGACAGGTGCGCTTCACGACGTCCGAGCTCGGCGAGATCGAGGCCAAGATCGCCAATGCCGGCGACCGCGCGCTCGGCCTTGAGCTCGAGATCTTCGAGCGGCTCTGCGCCAAGGCGCTCGCGATCAGCGACGATCTGCGTGCTGCGGCGCAAGGCTTTGCGCTGCTCGACGTCGCGACGTCGCTGGCCAAGCTCGCCATCGACGACAATTATGTGCGACCCGAGGTCGACGGCTCGCTCGGCTTCGCCATCGAGGCCGGCCGCCATCCCGTGGTCGAGCAGGCGCTCAAGCGCAACGGCGAGCCGTTCATTGCCAATGCCTGCGATCTGTCGCCTACACCGGGGCAGAAGTCCGGCCAGCTGTGGCTGCTGACCGGGCCGAACATGGCGGGTAAATCGACCTTCCTGCGCCAGAACGCGCTGATCGCCTTGATGGCCCAGATCGGCAGCTTCGTGCCGGCGACGCGCGCGCGGATCGGCATCGTCGACCGCCTGTTCTCGCGCGTCGGCGCCGCCGACGACCTCGCCCGCGGCCGCTCCACCTTCATGGTCGAGATGGTCGAGACCGCGGCGATCCTCAATCAGGCCGGCGAGCGCTCGCTGGTCATTCTCGACGAGATCGGCCGCGGCACGGCGACCTTCGACGGCCTCTCGATCGCCTGGGCGGCGATCGAGCATCTGCATGAGAGCAATCGCTGCCGCACATTGTTCGCGACCCATTACCACGAGCTGACCGCGCTCGCGGCCAAGCTGCCGCGGATGTTCAACGCCACCGTGCGCGTCAAGGAGTGGCAAGGCAATGTCGTATTCCTGCACGAGGTGCTGCCGGGCTCGGCCGACCGCTCCTACGGCATCCAGGTCGCGAAACTCGCCGGCCTGCCGCCGGCGGTGATCACGCGCGCCAAATCGGTGCTCTCCAAGCTGGAGGCGCAGGACCGCGGCCAAACCGCGCGGGCCTTGGTGGACGACCTGCCGCTGTTCGCCGTGCCTTCGCGCGCCGCCACGGAGGCCGCGCCGCCGAGCGAAGCGGAGCTGCTGGTTGAGGCGGTGAAGGCGCTGCACCCCGACGAGATGTCGCCGCGCGAGGCGCTCGATGCGCTTTATGCGCTGAAGGCCAAGCTGCCGAAGCAGTAACCGCGCCGTAGCCCGGATGAGCGAAGCGACATCCGGGACGACCGCCCCGCATATCGCTGCGCTCATGCGGGCTACAGATTCTGAGCGCTTGGCCTACGCCCTCGCTGCGATCGCCGCCGCTTCCGCCGCGGCGCGCTGCATGCTGGTCGACATCTCGTTCGTCACCGTGCTCTGCTCCTCGATCGCCGCGGCGGTCGAGGTCACGTATTCGCTGACATTGTTGATCGCCTGCTTGATCGAGCCGAGCGCGCTGACGACGTCGCCGGAGATGCCGTTGAGGCTGCCGATCTCCTGGCCGATCTTGTCGGTCGCCTGCTTGGCCTGGTTGGCGAGGCTCTTTACCTCGGATGCGACCACCGCGAAGCCGCGGCCGGCTTCGCCGGCGCGGGCGGATTCGATGGTCGCGTTGAGCGCGAGCAGGTTGATCTGCCCGGTGATGTTGTTGATCATCTCGACGATGCCGCTCATCGCCTGCGCGGCTTCGGTCAGACGCTGGGCCTGCGCGTCGGCGGACGATACCTGCTCGACCGCGCTCATCGCGGTTTCGCGCGATTTGGTCATCGCCTCGGAGATTTCCCGCACCGAGGCGTTGAGCTCCTCCGAGCCCGCCGCGACCGATTCCATCATGCCGCGCACGCGCTCGTTGCCCATCCGGACCAAGACCTGCTTGGTGACGTCGGTGGCGTATTTCACCACCTTGAACGGCTTGCCGTTCAGATCGAGGATCGGGTTGTAGGAGGCCTGGATGTAGACCTCCTTGCCGCCCTTGCCGATGCGCTTGTATTCGGCGGCCTGGTACTCGCCGCGATTGAGCGCGGCCCAGAACTCACGATAGCCTGCGCCGTCGCGCTCGCTGGGATCGACGAACATGCTGTGATGCTTGCCCTTGATCTCGGCCAGCGAATAGCCCAGCGCGCCGAGGAAGTTGGCGTTGGCGGTGACGATCGTGCCGTCCATGTTGAACTCGATCACAGCCTGAGACTTGCCGATGGCGGCGAGCTGGCCGGCGAGATCGGCGTTCTTCAGCTTCTCCGCGGAGACGTCGGTCGCGAACTTCACGACCTTGAAGGGCTTGCCCTTCTCGTCGAAGATCGGATTGTACGAGGCCTGGATCCAGACTTCCTTGCCGCCCTTGCCGATCCGCTTGTATTCGGCGGCCTGGTATTCACCGCGATTGAGGGCGGCCCAGAACTCGCGGTAGGCGGCACCGTCGCGCTCCCTGGGCTCGACGAACATGCTGTGGTGCTTGCCCGCGATCTCGTTGAGCGAATAGCCGAGCGCGCCGAGGAAGTTGGCATTCGCAGTGATGACCGTGCCGTCCATGTTGAACTCGATGACCGCCTGCGAGCGGTTCGCGGCGGCAACCTGCGCGCCGAAGTCGAGGTTCTGCAGGCGGATAGATGCATCGGACCATTCCACCACGACCCCCGCCCGGCTGCCGTCGTCGTTCTTGACGGGCGTTGCGACGAGGTCGAATTTCCGTGCGCCGATCTGAATCATCGCACGATGCACCGTGCTGAGGCTGGCGAGCATCTGGCGCTGATGCTGGGGGTTCTTGTGAAACACGTCGATGTTGGTGCCGACCAGCGTGTTCACGTTGAAATGCGGCAGTTCTTTCTTGAGGTCGGCTTCCGCGGTGCGAAGCAAATCCGTCACCGCATTGTTCATGTAGACGATGTTGAGGTCGTTATCCGCAACCATCAGGTTTGCAGTCACGACCTTGGAGGCCATCAAGGCCAGTCCGTCGGAATTTGACTTGCGCTTGAACATTCAATGGTCTCCTCGTTGAGAAAGCGTCTTGTTGAATGACGCGCGGCATAAGTCTCGAACTCGAAATTTCGGCTCGACGTTCACTGTTGTGCACTGGTGGAACTGCCGCCCCAACATGGACGGTCTTAACTTGAGTAGATTTACGGTGAAGGCGCGAAGATTAAATTAACGACCGCGTCGAAAACGCGCCGGCAGCCACCGCAGAACTACGGAGCTTGGAGCCGCAAGAATCCTGGACGCAATGCTTACGCTTTTATGCGCGATCGCCTGCGCCCATTCCACCACAGCGTCAGATTCCACATCACGCAGGTTGCAAGCGCGAGAAAAAGACCAACCGTCGATCCAAATTTCACGACTGCAACGTGCAGAACGGCAATGGCCATGCCAAACCCGAGCAGTCCCCAGGCGGAGTTGGCGAGCACGGCGGCGGTCGGCGGGCCGCCGATGCGCGGATGCAGGATCACCATGATGCTGGAGAACACCACGGGAAAAAGCGCGATGACGCCGCTGATGCGCGGGCCGACCCAGCTGGAGGTCGAAACCACGATGGCAACGAGGGTCGCAACCAGTGCAGCGCGCATCGGCACGTCGTACCAGCGGCGCGTCACCAGCGGCATCTTCACACCGCGATAGCGCGCGAGCAGCGGAATGCAGATGCCGAATGCGATCAGGTTGGCGGCGAGCCCCGCCGTGAGCGACCAATCGAACCGGCGGATGATCGACGCCAGCAGGATCCAGACGGCGAAAGCGCTTCCGCAACTCGCCACGATAGTGTGCCGCTGCGCCAGCACGACGTAAGTGAGGCACATGAAGATCGTCGCCGCATTGACCGGCAGGCTCGCCAGCGCGCCCTGCGCGATGAAGGCGGCGTCATGATCGAGCGCAAGGAATACGTAGGACGGACCGGCCGACACCGGGAGAGTCGCGACCAGCGCGCCGATCACCGGCCCCGAGCGCTCCGTGATGATCGACGCCGTGACCACGAAAGTCGCAGCGATCGCCATGCGCAAGAGAAGGAGGAGGAGGAAGTGGAGGTCGAGGGACATTCGCGCGGGATATTATTGTTGAGAAGTTTTCCGCGGGCTCGTGCACCTCTCCCGGAGGGAGAGGTCGATTTGCGCAGCAAATCGGGTGAGGGCTTCAGGTCCCACGGGGCAGCGCAACCCCTCACCCGCGCCCTCGGCGCGACCTCTCCCTATGGGAGAGGTGGGTAGTCACAACCGCTGCATCGACACCGAGACCTTCGGACCGTTCTTGATGGTCTGATAGACCACGCAATAGCGCTCGGTGAGCTTGAGCAGGAGATCGAGCTTGTCCTGCGGCGCGTCGGTGTCGACCTCGAAGCGCAGGCGAATCTCGGCGAAGCCGACGGGCGTTTCCTTGTCGATGCCGAGCGTGCCACGGAAGTCGAGATCGCCCTCGGCATAGACGTTGCCGGTCTTGAGCGGCACCTCGACCGCAGTCGCAACCGATTTCAGCGTGACGCCGGCACAGGCAACCAGGGCTTCGAGCAGCATGTCGCCGGAGCAGAGCTCGAGCCCGGAACCGCCGGTGGCGGGATGCAGGCCGGCCATCGCGATGGCGCGGCCGGTCTCGACCTTGCAGGCGATGCCTTCGCTATCGGTGGAGCCCTTGGCCTTCAGCGTGATCAGCGCGGTCTTGGGATCGGTCTTGTAGCGCTCTTTGATCGGAGCCTGCATCTGGCGCAGCTGAACAGCGTCCATCTCGTTCTCTCCCCGGGGTAGAGTTTCCGAAGAGCGGTATAGAAGGCGGCCGGTTTCGTGTCAGCTCTCGATTGATGGGATCAGCCATGAGCGACCGGATTCGAGCCGAAAACCACCGTATATTCATAATGTTAAGCTGAAATTCACGACCGACGCCACGACTGCCTAATCTACGTGACCGAGGTCATCGACGGCTGGCTTGCGAATGTCTCGTGACAGCGCCTGTCACCTCTTATATCCGGAGAGACATGGACAGCATTGCGACTGAGCAGAAGGCCGGGGTGGACGATCGATTCGACACCGCGCGGATCACCGCCGCGGTCGATGCGCTTGCCGAAAAACATCAGGGACGCGAGGACGTATTCCGCACGGCGATGGCGCAATTGCTCAAGGCGGAACTGATCGCGGCGCGCGCCGCCGCGCAGGCGATCCTCCTGAAGGACCGTCATGGCCGCCGCTGCGCCGAGCGGCTGTGCCACGTGCAGGACGAGATCATCCGCATCCTCTATTCGGCCGCGACGCGCCATCTCTACCGCTCGCCGATCCCGAGTGGGGCCGAGCGCATGGCGGTGGTGGCGACCGGCGGCTATGGCCGCGGCCTGATGGCGCCGGAATCGGACATCGATCTGCTCTTCATCCTGCCCTACAAGCAGACCGCCTGGGGCGAGCAGGTCGCCGAAGCGATCCTGTATTGCCTCTGGGACATGGGGCTGAAGGTCGGCCACGCCACGCGCTCGGTCGACGAATCGATCCGGCAGGCGCGCGGCGACATGACCATCCGCACCGCGATCCTGGAGACGCGCTTCCTGACCGGCGACAAGCCACTCTACGAGGAGCTGGTGGAGCGCTTCGATAAGGAAGTGGTGCAGGGCACCGCCTCGGAGTTCGTCACCGCAAAGCTCGCCGAGCGCGAGGAGCGGCACCGCCGCGGCGGCCAGTCGCGCTATCTGGTCGAGCCCAACGTCAAGGACGGCAAGGGGGCCTTGCGCGACCTCCACACGCTGTTCTGGATCGCCAAATACGTTTACCGCGTGCGCGACACCCACGAGCTGGTCGCGCGCGGCGTGTTCGACGCGCAGGAATATCGCACCTTCCGCCGCTGCTCCGACTTCCTCTGGTCGGTGCGCTGCAACCTGCATTTCTACTCCGGCCGCGCCGAAGAGCGCCTGTCCTTCGACCTCCAGCGCGAGATCGCCATACGCCTCGGCTACACCTCGCATCCCGGCATGCAGGACGTCGAACGCTTTATGAAGCACTACTTCCTGGTCGCCAAGGAGGTCGGCAACCTCACCGCCATCCTCTGCGCCAAGCTCGAGGACCAGCAGGCCAAGCCGGCACCGGTGCTGAGCCGGATGATGGCGCGGCTGCGGCCCAGCACCGTGAAGCGGCGCGTCCCCGACAGCGACGACTTCATCGTCGACAACAACCGCATCAACGTCGCAGCGCCCGACATCTTCAAGCACGATCCGGTCAATCTGATCCGCATCTTCCGCCTCGCGCAGAAGAACAACCTCGCCTTCCACCCGGATGCGATGCGCGACGTGACGCGCTCGCTGGGCCTGATCAACGCGGGCTTGCGCGAGAATCCCGAGGCCAACCGGCTGTTCATGCAGATTCTGACTTCCGACAACGCCGAGATCGTACTGCGGCGGATGAACGAGACCGGCGTGCTCGGCCACTTCATCCGCGCGTTCGGCAAGATCGTGTCGATGATGCAGTTCAACATGTATCATCACTACACCGTCGACGAGCACCTGATCCGCTGCATCGGCTTCCTCCAGGACATCGAGCGCGGCGGAATCGAAGAATTCGCGCTGGCCAGCGACCTGTTCCGTAAGATTCGGCCCGAGCATCGCGCCGTGATCTATATCGCCACCCTGCTGCACGACGTCGCCAAGGGCCGGCCCGAGGACCATTCGATCGCCGGCGCCAAGGTGGCGCGGCGGCTCTGCCCGCGGCTCGGCTTCAGCGCGGCCGACACCGAGCTCGTGGCCTGGCTGATCGAGGAGCATCTGACGATGTCCACCGTCGCGCAATCGCGCGACCTGTCGGATCGCAAGACCATCGAGAATTTTGCCGCCGTGGTGCAGTCGGTCGAGCAGATGAAGCTCCTGACCATCCTGACGACAGCCGACATCCGCGGCGTCGGGCCCGGCGTGTGGAACGGCTGGAAGGCCCAGCTGTTGCGCTCGCTTTACTATGAAACCGAGCCGGTGCTGACAGGCGGTTTCTCGGAGGTCGATCGCGGCAAGCGCCTCACGGCGGCCTATGCCGAATTCCGCAACGCCTTTGCCGAATGGCCGGCGGACGAGCTCGATGCCTATATCGACCGGCACTATCCGGCCTACTGGCTCAAGGTGGAGCTGCCGCGCAAGATCCGTCACGCACGCTTCGTCCGCTCCAGCGAGCAGGCCGGCCACAAGCTCGCGATCAATGTCGGCTTCGACGAGGTGCGCGGCGTCACGGAACTCACGATCTTCGCCGCCGACCATCCCTGGCTGCTGTCGATCATCGCGGGCGCCTGCGCCTCGGCCGGCGCCAATATCGTCGACGCCCAGATCTACACCACGACCGACGGCCGCGCGCTCGACACCATCTCGATCTCGCGGGAATACGACCGCGACGAGGACGAGGGACGGCGCGCCACCCGCATCGGCGAGATGATCGAGGACGTGCTGGAAGGCAAGCTGCGCCTGCCCGAAGTGGTGGCGCGGCGCACCGTGCGCAGCAAGGCGCGGCCGTTCGTGATCGAGCCGGAAGTGACGATCAACAACCAATGGTCGGATCGCTACACCGTGATCGAGGTCTCCGGGCTCGACCGGCCCGGCCTGCTCTACGAGCTGACAACGGCGATCTCGAAGCTCAACCTCAACATCGCCTCGGCCCATGTCGCGACCTTCGGCGAGCGCGCCCGCGACGTGTTCTACGTCACCGATCTCCTGGGCGCGCAGATCAATGCGCCGACGCGCCAGGCCGCGATCAAGAGCGCCCTGACCCATGTGATGGCCGGCGACAAGGCGGTGCAGCCGGCGGCGTGAGCGGGCGCGCGCGTGTCTCTCCACTTATCATTCCGGGGCGCCGCGTAAGCGGCGAACCCGGAATCCGTTTATCGGCACCCTCGGTGTCGCCCGATGGATTCCGGGCTCGCGCTACGCGCGCCCCGGAATGACGAGTGGAGAAGATAGCGCGCCACGCCTACACCTCCACCCCCTCATGCCGTAGCAGCCAGCGCTTGCGCTCGAGGCCGCCGCCGTACTTCACCAGCGAACCATCCGCGCCGATGAGGCGATGGCAGGGCAGCACCACGCTGATCGGGTTGGAGCCGTTGGCATGGCCGACGGCGCGAATGGCTTTGGGCATGCCGATCTGCGCGGCGAGCGCGCCATAGCTCATCGTCGCGCCGGCGGGGATTTGCGCGAGCGCGGTCCAGACCTTTTGCTGGAACGGGGTGCCGGCGACGCGCCATGCGATGCCCGAGAGCTGACCGAGATCGCCGTCGAAATAGCGCGACAACGCAGTCCGCAGCTCCGCCGGGGCCGTCTGGTCACGCAGATCCACCGCGCCATGGTGCAAGCGCAACAGCTGGCGCATGCGATGCTCATAGTCTTCCCAGTCGAGCGCGCGCAACGCGCCCTCGGCGTCGGTGACGAGCAGCGCGATCCCGATTGGCGTCGCTAGGCGGTCGAGATCGAAGCTTGCGGACAGTTTGGCTGATCGCGCGGGCATGGTGCCACCATTGCATCGAAACATGCCGTCGCACTTGCCATGGTGGCCGTGCTAACGTCCACCCGAAAGCTGACGCTTTTGGGGGGCTCAACTTGATCTGGATCGCCAATTTCCTGGTGGCGCTGGTCGCGGCACTGCACGTGTACTTCCTGGCCCTGGAGATGTTTCTCTGGGACAAGCCTCTGGGACTGAAGGTGTTTCGGAATTCGCCCGAAAAGGCCGAGATCACCAAAGTGCTGGCCGCCAATCAGGGCCTTTATAACGGCTTTCTCGCTGCCGGCCTGATCTGGGGACTTGTCCACGGCAACCCCGCCTTCGCGTTCCAGATCAAGGTCTTCTTCCTGCTCTGCGTGATCGTGGCCGGCGCCTATGGCGCCGCGACCGTGAGCACGCGGATCCTGATGGTGCAGGCGCTGCCGGCGGCCATCGCCTTGGCCGCCTTGTTTCTCGCCTGAGACGCTACGGCGCAGCGCCCCGATCCTTGCGCGGCGGCGAAGCTTCCTCCACAATCTTCGGCAGCGATGGCGACCGTTGCAATCAACGGAAAAGACCATCGGCCGATAATTCCGTCAGGAGGAACGTTCCAATATGAGCAATCGCAGAGCCTTCATGGCTGCCACGGCGGCATTCGCCTTCGCAGTCTCGACCAGCCAGGCCCTCGCCCAGAAGAAATACGACACCGGCGCGACCGACACCGAGATCAAGATCGGCCAGACAGTGCCGTTCTCCGGCGCCTACTCCGTCTATGCCAATATCGGCAAGACCCAGGCCGCTTACTTCAAGATGATCAACGATCAGGGCGGCATCAACGGTCGCAAGATCAACCTGATCCAGTATGACGACGCCTATTCGCCGCCGAAGACCGTCGAGCAGGTGCGCAAGCTCGTCGAAGGCGACGAAGTGCTGTTCACCTTCCAGCTGATCGGGACCGCCGCGAACGCCGCCGTGCAGAAATACCTCAACGGCAAGAAGATCCCGCAGCTCCTGGCTTCGACCGGCGCCGCGCGATTCAACGATCCGCAGAACTACCCCTGGACCATGGCCTATAATCCCAACTACGTGTCCGAGGGGCGGATCTACGCCAAATACATTCTCGCCAACCACCCCAACGCCAAGATCGGCGTGCTCTACCAGAACGACGACATGGGCCGCGACTATCTCGCCGGCCTCAAGAGCGGCCTCGGCGACAAGGCCAACATGATCGTCGGCGAGGTCTCCTACGAGGTGACCGACCCGACCGTCGATTCCCAGGTGGTCAAGCTGAAGTCGATGGGCGTCGATCTGTTCTATGACGCCTCCACGCCGAAATTCGCGGCACAGGCGATCAAGAAGCTCGCCGACCTCGGCTGGACGCCGGTGCACATCCTCGACATCAATGCGAGCCCGGTGTCGGCGACGCTGAAGCCGGCCGGCCTCGACATCTCCAAGGGCATCATCTCGACCAATTACGGCAAGGATCCGGGCGATCCCCAGTGGAAGGACGATCCGGGCGTGAAGGCCTTCTTCGCCTTCATGGACAAGTATTTCCCGGAGGGCGACAAGCTCAACACAATCAACACCTACGCCTATTCGGTGGCGGAGCTGCTGGTGCAGGTCTTGAAGCAATGCGGCGACGACCTGACGCGCGAGAACGTCATGAAGCAGGCCGCGAACATCAAGGGCTTCACCCCGAGCCTGGCGCTGCCGGGGATCAAGATCACCACCGGCCCGAACGACTACCGCGTCAACAAGCAGATGCAGATGATGAAGTTCAACGGCGAACGCTGGGAGCTGTTCGGACCGATCATCGAGGACACCGGCCCGTCGGGCTAGGCGCTGGTCTCGTAGGGTGGGTTAGCCGAAGGCGTAACCCACCACATCTGCCGATACACGGGAACGAGAAGAGGTGGGTTACGCCCAGCGGACTGCGCTTCGCGCCGCCGCTGCGCTAACCCACCCTACAATCTACGTCGCTATCTCGCCGAAATTCTTTCCCACCGGCAGCACGGCATGCCGGATCAGCCGCGAATCCTCCACCGCGGCCTGGCGGTGCTTGACTGCCTCGCGGTAGACGGGATCGCGGATCATCTCGACGAAGGCGGAGACGCTGGGATATTCGGCGATGAAGCAATGGTCCCAGCGTTCCTCCTGCGGACCGATCAGCATCAGCTCGAATTTGCCCTGCCAGACGATGCGGCCGCCGAGGCGTTCGAAGACCGGACCGCTTTCGCGGCCATAGGCGGCATAGGCCTCCGCGCCGCTGGCCTTACGGCCATCGGGATAGGCCGCCTCTTTGCGCAGGCGGACCAGGTTGAGCATGTGGATCGGACCGGGGCGGTCGTTGTCCCGGAACTGCGCGAAGATCTCCTTGGTCGGATCGATATGGCCCATGGCGCTCCCTCTACTTATTGATAGGCGATCCTACCCTCGCCGCCGCGAATGCGGAACCGCGAGGGGCGAATGCCCCATCTCCTAATCGCGCGTTAACGCCGGGGTAACCGGGCCTTAAACAGCGGCCGCTAGCGTCTCGGCGGGGCGGTCTGACCGGGCGTTTTGCGTATGGCGTGGGGAAAGAAAAAGGGTGCGCGGAAGGAGCCGCTGTTCGGCTTGCCTGCAGCGCTCGCCGATCTGCGCCTTAACCCGGCGGACCGCATTCCCGGCGGCGAGGACAAGCCGAAGAAATCAGCGAAATCATCCACCAAGCGCAAGAGCGACGATGCCGGCGACGAGCCGCCGCGTGAGCGCAAGCCACCGAGCAGCCGCAGCGGCGCCAAGCGGCGCGCGAAGTCGCGTGGCGGCTTCAGCCTCGGCCGCCTGGTCTATTGGGGCGCGGTGCTGAGCTTGTGGGGCGCCATCGCCGTGACCGGCGTCGTGGTCTATGTCGGCGCGCATCTGCCGCCGATCCAGTCGCTGGAGATCCCCAAGCGCCCGCCGACGATCCAGATCGTCGGGATCGACGGCAGCCTACTGGCGCAGCGCGGCGAGATGGCCGGCGCCAATGTCGCGCTGAAGGATTTGCCGCCGTATTTGCCCAAGGCGTTCATCGCCATCGAGGACCGCCGCTTCTATTCGCATTTCGGCATCGACCCGGTCGGCATCGCGCGCGCGCTGGTCACCAACGTCATGCATCGCGGCGTGTCACAGGGCGGCTCGACGCTGACGCAGCAGCTCGCGAAGAACCTGTTTCTCACGCAGGAGCGCACCATCCGGCGCAAGCTGCAGGAGGCGGAGCTCGCGATCTGGCTTGAGCGCAAGCACTCCAAGGACGAGATCCTGGAGCTCTATCTCAACCGCGTCTATTTCGGCTCGGGCGCCTATGGCGTGGAGGCGGCTGCGCAGAAATATTTCGGCAAGTCGGCCAAGAGCGTGACGGTCGCGGAAGCGGCGATGCTCGCCGGCCTCGTCAAGTCGCCGTCGCGCCTTGCGCCGAACCGCAACCCGGAAGGCGCCGAAGCGCGCGCGCAGATCGTGCTGGCGGCGATGGCGGATGCGAACTTCATCACCGATGCGCAGGCCAAGGCGTCGATCGGCCATCCCTCCTACAACGTGAAGCCGGCCGGCGCCGGCACCGTCAATTACGTCGCCGACTGGATCGGCGAGGTGCTGGACGATCTGGTCGGCCAGATCGACGAAAGCATCAAGGTCGAGACCACCATTGATCCGAAGCTGCAGAGCGTGGCGGAAGCCGCCATCATCGACGAGCTCGCGGCCAAGAGCGTCAAGTTCAACGTCAGCCAGGGTGCGCTGGTGGCGATGACACCTGACGGCGCGGTGCGCGCCATGGTGGGCGGGCGGAACTACTCCGACAGCCAGTACAACCGCGCGGTCACCGCCAGGCGGCAGCCGGGCTCCTCGTTCAAGCCGTTCGTCTATCTCACTGCGCTCGAGCAGGGCCTGACGCCCGACACGATGCGCCAGGACGCGCCGATCGAGGTCAAGGGCTGGAGACCCGAGAACTACACCCACGAATACTTTGGCTCGGTGACGCTGACGCAGGCGCTGGCGATGTCGCTCAACACGGTCGCGATCCGCCTCGGCCTCGAGGTCGGGCCGAAGAACGTGGTGCGCACCGCGCACCGGCTCGGTATCTCGTCCAAGCTCGAGCCCAACGCCTCGATCGCGCTCGGTACCTCCGAAGTCTCCATGGTCGAGCTGGTCGGCGCCTACGCGCCGTTCGCCAATGGCGGCCTCGCGGTGTCGCCGCATGTGGTCACGCGGATCAGGACGCTCAGCGGCAAGCTGCTCTACATGCGCCAGCCGGAGGAGCGCAACCAGGTCGTCGACCCGCGCCACGTCGGCATGATGAATGCGATGATGCGGGAGACGCTGGTTTCGGGCACCGCCAAGAAAGCGGAGATCCCGGGCTGGCCGGCCGCCGGCAAGACCGGCACCAGCCAGGATTATCGCGACGCCTGGTTCATCGGCTACACCGCCAATCTCGTCACCGGCGTCTGGCTTGGCAATGACGACAACTCGCCGACCAAGAAGGCGACCGGCGGCGGCCTGCCGGTGGAAGTCTGGTCGCGCTTCATGAAGGCCGCGCATGAGGGCGTGCCTGTGGCGGCCCTGCCGAGCGCACCCGGCGGCTGGGGCCTGTCGAACCTCGCGCAGGCGGCCTCGCAGGTGTCGCCGCCGACAGCCGCCGCGCCGCCACAAGCGAACGCGGGCGGCTATCGCCCGCCGCCTCCGACGCGCGCCAATGTGCGGCCCGAGCCGGCCGCCGGGCTCGATGGCTGGCTGATGGATCGGCTGTTCGGCGGCAATCGATAGGCCTTGTTGAGGGCCTCACAACAAAACTGCGAAAACAACCCCATGCACAGTAGAACGCGACCTCAGGCGTGACGCTGGGTAAATCGTTCGAAGCGTTTGATGCGACGGAGGTAATCAGGCAAACGGCGCAAGCGTCGCAAATTGTGGCGAGAATCGAGCGCTGATGCTGCCTTGTCCTCCGCCGGTCATTCCCCGCGAAAGCAGGGATCCAGTACGCCGCAGCGTCTCGATTCAATCACTGACGTCACGGCGTACTGAATCGCCCGCTTTCGCGGGCGAGACGGTGTTCCTGAATTGCAGCGTGGCCCTACTCGGACCAGTCCTAATCCTCGACGCCATACCGGTGCAGGTCGTTCCCGTACGTGTCGAGCCACTTCTTGGCGCGCTCCATTGACGGGCAGACCTTGCCGCAGACGCGCCAGAAACGCGCCGAGTGATTCATCTCGACGAGATGGGCGACTTCGTGGGCGGCGAGATAGTCGAGCACGAAGGGCGGCGCGAGGATCAGGCGCCAGGAGAACGACAGCGAGCCGGCCGAGGTGCAGGAGCCCCAGCGGCTGGACTGGTCGCGGATCGAAAGCCGCTTGACCCTGACGCCGAGTTCGGCGGCGTAGGCTTCCGCCGACCGCTGGAGATCCTTACGCGCCTCGCGCTTCAGAAAGTCGCTGACACGGCGGTCGACGTGCTCGAGGCCGCCGGCGACGCAGAGAATGCGCTCGCCGCTGTCACGCGTCTCGGTCCACACCGTGCCGCGGGCGCCTGCGCGATGAACGATGCGATGCGGCGTGCCGCGCAGCGGTATCACCGTGCCCGGCTGGAACGGCGCCGCCTTCGGCAGGCGGCCGAGACGTGCCGCGATCCATGCGCCGTGACGCTGCGCGAAGTCCTTGGCTTCGGCGAGCGTGCCGCGCGGCGGCATGGTGAGGATGGCTTCACGGTCGCTTGGGTGAATTCTGAGCGTGTAGCGGCGCGCGCGGCGGTGCCGGCGCAGCCGAATCGCAAAGAATTGCGATCCGTGGGTGATGACCAGGGTCTTCGGCTCGTGGGGCCGACGATAAAGGAGTGCGCGAGTGGCCATGTCTGTCAGTCCGGGGGGCAGGAGAGCGCCCGGATTCTGCCATAACCGCCGCCATGGGAAGCGCTCGGCGCAAAAACAAATCATTTGCCCAATATACAGCGGTCCGGCGTCCGGGAGACCCTACAGACTGGGGTTGGAACCGGCTTTTTTCGCCCTCGCTGGACGCATGTGGCACCCCCAAGAGGTGAGCACTGACTCACTCCTAGAAGACTACCCAAATACCGCGAATCTGGAGGGAACTTGCCCCTGCCGGAGGACCCGGCCGGGCTGAAATTTCGACGGGAAAGCCGAAATCGCTGTCTATTCAGCCGCGAGAGCCCGCAACGACGCAGGATTCGCAGCCGAAACCATGAAGTCGTGAATCCGCGGCACGATCTCCGACTTGAATCGCGATCCGTTGAACACGCCGTAATGTCCGACACCTTTCTGGACGTAATGAACGCGGCGATGATCGGGAATCGAGGAGCACAAAGTGTGCGTCGCTTCGGTCTGACCGAGACCGGAGATGTCGTCGTTCTCGCCTTCGACCGTCATCAGCGCGACGCGCTTGACCATGGAAGGATCGACGCGGGTTCCGCGATGAGTCATCTCGCCCTTCGGCAGCGAGTGCTTCACGAACACGGTGTCGACCGTCTGAAGGTAATACTCGGCCGAGAGATCCATCACTGCGAGATATTCGTCGTAGAAATCGCGATGCTTGTCGACGAGATCGCCGTCGCCCTTCACCAGATTGGCGAAAAGCTGCTTGTGCGCATCCATGTGCCGGTCGAAATTCATGCTGATGAAGCCGTTGAGCTGCAGGAATCCCGGATAGACGTCGCGCATCATGCCCGGATGCGGGAACGGCACCTTGGTGATGACGTGGTTGCGGAACCAGTCGATGCCGCGCTCCTGGGCGAGGTTGTTCACCGCGGTCGGATTGCTGCGAGTGTCGATCGGCCCGCCCATCAGCGTCATCGAGGTCGGCACGAAGGGATCGCGCCGCGCTTCCATGATCGAGACGGCGGCGAGGACGGGGACGGAAGGCTGGCACACCGCGATGACATGGGTGTTGCCGCCGAGGACATGCAGCATCTCGATGACATAATCGATGTAGTCGTCGAGATCGAAGCGGCCTTCGCTGAGCGGCACCATACGGGCATCGGCCCAGTCGGTGATGTAGACCTCATGCGCCGGCAGGAAAGCTTCCACCGTGCCGCGAAGCAGCGTCGCATAATGGCCGGACATCGGCGCCACGATCAGCACGCGTGGCTGCGGGCTGCGCAGCGGGCGGGTGAACTTGCGATCGAAGTAGAGCAGGTTGCAGAACGGCTTTTCCCAGACCGAGCGGACTTCGACGGGAACGCGAATGCCGTTGACCTCGGTGTCGTTGAGGCCCCATTCCGGCTTGCCGTAGCGGCGCGTGGTGCGCTCGAACAATTCGCAGGCCGCAGCGACCGACTTGCCGACCTCGGTGCGCGTCCAGGGATTGAGGGGATTTTGAAACAGCAGCTTGGTCGCGTCGGTGACCGCACGTGCCGGATTGAGAGCGGCATGGGCCATCTCGTACATCCAGTACATCGGCGTCGTCAGGACTGGACTGCCTTCTGCAGCCAGGGGCGGGGCGCCGCCGAACTCACCAATGGGCATCGCTATATTCCTCTTCGCATCGCAGCATACTGCCGAATGCGTAATATTGCGTCAATGCATGCTTCCGTACATCTACGTAGCCGAGGTGGCTAAATCAGCCTGAATCCACGGGAAAGTGACCCTATTCGCCTCCCGACAGCAGCGAGCCATGCTCCCGAGCGCTGCGCAAAAGGGCAAGGAATGCCCAAAAAGATGCAGCCAGAAGCACGGCATTGATGGCCAACGCCTGCAGCATCAGATCGGTCCTGAAGGTGTGCTCGATCAGCAGCGCCCGCATGCCCTCGAAGGCGTAGGTCGGCGGCAACGCCCAGGCGACGTATTGCAGCCAGCCGGGCAGCACGCTGACGGGATAATACACGCAGGCCAGCGGCAGGATCGCGAACATCAGGGTCCAGACGATGCTCTCGGCGCCGAGGCCGTTTCGCAAGACTAGGCCCGAGACGAAGATCCCGACCGACCAGCTCGTGAAGATCAGGTTGCAGAAGAACGCGATCAGCGGCAGGCCGAGGGCGTAGACGTTGAAGTGAAACAGGAACAGCGCTAGCAGCGTCATCGGAATGATCCCGATCGCAAGCCGGATCAGGCTCATGACCATCAGCGACAGCAGAAACTCGATCGGCCTCAAGGGGCTCATCATGAGATTGCCGAGATTGCGCGCCCACATCTCCTCGAGGAAGGAGATGGAGAAGCCGAGCTGTCCCCGGAACAGGATGTCCCAGAGGATCACGGCACCGATCAGCGTGCCGCCGGCGCGCGCGAAGAAGTTGGCGTTCTCGGCGATGTAGTGCTGGAGGAAGCCCCAGGTGATGACCTGCAGCGCCGGCCAATAGAGCAGCTCGAGCAGCCGCGGCCAGGATGACAGCAAGAGGTACCAATAGCGCAGGATCATCGCGCCGATGCGGTGGATGGAGATGCCGGAGTGGAGGGAGAGGTCGGTCATGGCCGCTCCTTCATCTCGAAAGGAGCTGTCATTCCGGGGCGATGCGCAGCATCGAGCCCGGAATCCATCGGCCCGCAGCACACGCGGCGAAATGGATTCCGGGCTCGCGCTCCGCGCGCCCCGGAATGACGGATGAGACACGTGGGCTGCCTCACCTCACCGCCTCCGTCGCCCCATTCACCCGGCCGCGGGCGACGTCCAGAAAGACCTCCTCCAGCGTGGTGCGGTTGTAGCGGGCCATGATGGCTTCGGGCGTGTCGTCGTCCTCGATGCGGCCGCGCTTCATGATGATGACGCGGTCGCAGAGTCGCTCGACCTCGAGCATGTTGTGCGAGGCGAGGAGGATGGTGGCGTTGTTCTCCTTCCGATAGCGCTCCAGATGCGCGCGCACCCAGTCGGCGGTATCAGGGTCGAGCGAGGCCGTCGGTTCGTCCAGGAGCAGCAGCTCGGGCTGGTTGATCAGCGCCTTCGCCAACGCGACGCGGGTTTTCTGCCCGGCGGAGAGCTTGCCGTTGGCGCGGTCGATGAAATCGCCGAGGTCGAGCGCCTCGGCAAGTTCGGCGATGCGGCCAGCAAGATTCTTCACCGCATAGAGCTTGCCGAACACGGTGAGATTCTGCCGCACCGTGAGCCGCATCGGCATGTCGACATAGGGGCTTTCGAAATTCATCCGCCCCAGCACGGATGCACTCTCGCCGGGCATCTCGTGACCGAGCACCTGCACGCGGCCGGAGGTCGGCAGCACCAGGCCCATGATCATCGCGATGGTCGTGGTCTTGCCGGCGCCGTTGCCGCCGAGCAGCCCGGTGATGCTGCCGCGCGGCAGCGAAAAGGAGATGTCGTCGACGGCGCGGGTCTGCTTGTAGACCTTGACGAGGTGATCGACCGCGATTGCCGCGGACGAATTGCGATCCGCGACAGTCGGCCGACTTGAAGCCTCGTCATTCTCGGTCATGCTGGCCGTTCTTCTGCTATTGCATCGGCAAGCGCAAGGCTTGATGTATGGGCTGCTCACCGGGCGGTTCCGTCAGCCCGCGTTCGTGACCTTGGAAGGCGCCGCCACATTGGCCGATATGACCGAAATTGCCGATTCCGACTTTCACCACGCACAGCGGCATATCAGGCTGGACACGATCCTGCGGCTGCGCTGGCTCGCAGTGCTGGGGCAGCTCGCCGCGATCTTCATCGTGGCGCAAGGACTGGAATTCAACGTCGAGATCGTCCCCTGTGTCAGCATCATCGCACTGTCGGCGGCGCTCAATCTGGTGCTGCAGACCGCGGCCAATCCAATGCGGCGGCTGGAGCCGATGCAGGCGGCCGGGCTCCTCGCGCTGAACATCGTGGAGCTGGCCGGCCTGTTGTTCTTCACCGGCGGCCTGCAGAACCCGTTCTCGTTCCTGTTCCTCGCGCCCGTGCTGATCTCGGCCACCGCACTGCCGGCCCGTTTCACGTTCGGCCTCGGCCTGCTTGCCGTCGCCTGCGCGTCTGTGCTGTTCTTCTACCATTTTCCGCTGCCCTGGGATTCCGAGGATCCCCTGGTGCTGCCGCCGGTCTATCTCGTCGGCGTCTGGCTCTCGATCGCGCTCGCGATCGGCGTTACCAGCCTTTACTCGTTCCAGGTGACCGAGGAGGCGCGCAAGCTCGCGGACGCGCTGGCCGCAACGGAGCTGGTGCTGACACGCGAGCAGCACCTGACCCAGCTCGACGGCCTCGCTGCTGCGGCCGCGCACGAGCTCGGCACGCCGCTCGCGACGATCTTCCTGATCTCGCGCGAGCTGGAAAAGACGGTGAAGGACCCGACCATCGCCGCCGACCTGAAGACCTTGCGCGAGCAGACCCAGCGCTGCCGCGACATATTGAGCAAGATCACCCAGCTCTCCTCCACCGGCGCCCCATTCGACCGCATGAAGCTGTCGGAGCTGATGGAGGAGGTGGTGGCCCCGCACCGCGATTTCGGCGTCGACATCAAGGTGCGGATCGCGGTGGCCGCCGCGTCCGAGCCGGTCGGCTCGCGCAATCCGGCGATTCTCTACGGCATCGGCAACATTGTCGAGAACGCCGTCGATTTCGCCCGCACCACCGTCGAGGTGAACGCCTGGTGGAACAATGACCATATCGAGCTCGTGATCTCCGACGACGGACCGGGCATTCCGCCCGATATTCTCAACCGGATCGGCGAGCCGTATCTGTCGCGACGCCGTCCCCAGGACGACGGCGGCGGCGAGCGGCGCGGTCTCGGCCTCGGCGTGTTCATCGCGCGCACCTTGCTCGAACGCACCGGCGCCAAGGTCTCGTTTACCAACCGGATCTTTCCCGACCACGGCGCGGTGGTGCAAATCACATGGCCGAGACAGCGTTTTGAGGCTACCGAGACGCTCGAAGAAACAATAGGATAGGCATGATCCCGGAAAAGTGTTCTGCGGTTTTCCGATAGGATCATGCTGAAAACAAGAATCGCGAGCGGGATGACAATTCATCGCGCTCGAGACCGCGACCTTGCGTCGCACGACGGGGCGGATCGACGATTTGCCGCCTTGGCACCGCGCGATCGCAACGCCATATGTCAATGCGTTGGAGAGAGGAAACAGCCTTGAACGCCATCGCCGAACTGAACGAACAAGCCGACCGCTCGCTGCTCATCGTGGAGGACGACAAGCCGTTCCTGGAGCGGTTGTCGCGCGCCATGGAGACCCGCGGCTTTTCGGTGACGTCATGCGATACCGTCTCCGACGGTCTTGCGCAGATCGGAAGGTCCGCGCCGGCCTTCGCGGTGGTGGATCTCAGGCTCGGCGACGGCAACGGTCTCGACGTGGTCTCGGCGCTGAAGAAGAAGCGCCCGGATGCGCGCGCGATCGTGCTGACCGGCTACGGCAACATCGCCACCGCCGTGACCGCCGTGAAGATGGGCGCGATCGACTATCTCTCCAAGCCCGCGGATGCCGACGACGTCGTCGCCGCGCTGCTGTCGACCAGCGCGGAGAAATCCGAGCTGCCGGCCAATCCGATGTCGGCCGACCGCGTGCGCTGGGAACACATCCAGCGCATCTACGAGATGTGCAACCGCAACGTCTCGGAAACGGCGCGCCGGCTCAACATGCACCGGCGCACCTTGCAGCGCATTTTGGCCAAGCGCGCGCCGCGTTAATCCCGGCGCTCACGCGGGAAACGAAGATCTCCGCCCCTCACGGCCGAGGCGGAGATGTGCGACGTGGTCAGGTGCTGGGCGCTTTGACGTGGCGTGGCCATTTCGTGAGAAAAATCAGCGGCGGAGGGGCGGAGCAAGCCCCTCAGGACGATGAGCTGCCGGACTTCGCAGGGCGTGCCCGGACTGATAACCCCAGCTCCAATCCGACAAAGCCGGGCGCTGACGTCGAGCGCTCGCTGAACTCGGCGTTAACTCCGGACGGCGGATCATAGCGGCGCCTCGAACATCCCGAGAGACCGATGGTTCACCTTAAGCCGCTGCTTGCATCGCTTTGCTTCTGGACGCTACGTGCCATTGCCGTCGCTGTCGTCGCAGCAGCCGCACCAGGTGCGGGGCGTGCTCAGCAAGCCTCCCCGCCGGTCTGGACGGTACCGGAAGTCGGCGCGCTGCCTGAAGACGCCCATGGCCGGCTCGTGCGACGCGGGCGCGACCTCATCACGGCGACCTACGCCCATATCGGGCCGGAGGTGCCGGATCCAGCCAAGCGCTATGCCGGCAACAATCTCGCCTGCAGCAACTGCCATCTCGAAGCCGGTACGAAGAAGTTCGGCTTGCCGATCTTCGGATTGGTCGAGCTCTTCCCGCAATACAGTGCCCGCCTGGGCGCCGAGATCACGATCGAGGACCGCGTGAACTCGTGCATGACCCGCAGCATGAATGGCCGCGCGCTGCCGCTCGACAGTCCGGAAATGCAGGCCTTTGTGGCTTACATCAAATTTCTCTCGTCCGGCGTGCCGGCAGGCAAAGCCTTGTCGGGACTCGGCGCCGGATCAATGCCTGAGCTCGATCGAGCGGCCGACCCCGCTCGTGGCAAGGCGATCTATGCGAACGCTTGTCTCTCCTGTCACAACGAGGACGGCTCCGGAATACGCCGCAGCCTGCCGAGCGTCGATCTCGGCTACATGGTGCCGCCGCTCTGGGGCCCCGATAGTTTCAATGACGGTGCCGGCATGGCGCGGCTGATTACTGCGGCGAACTTCGTGCACTTCAACATGCCGCACGGAACGGACTACCTGAATCCGCAGCTCACGGTCGAGCAGGCCTGGGACGTGGCCGCCTATATGATCTCTCAACCGCGTCCGAGAAAGACCGGTCTCGACAAGGACTATCCGGACCTTTCGAAGAAGCCGGTCGACACCCCTTACGGACCGTATGCCGACGGATTCGATCAGCAGCAGCACATGTACGGGCCTTTCGGTCCGATCCGGGCGGCGCACGCCAAGAAGTAGCCACGGCCCATTGCAAATCGGTGCCCTCGGGGATCACGAAGGCTCCGGATCACGCCGCGCTTCGTTCAGCGCGGCCTATTCCCAGAAGTCCGCATGGCCTTGCGGATCGACCAGCCGGTTGATGCGCAAGGCCGCCGCCATCGCGAACCGCAGCGTCATCTGCTTGCGTGTGGCGGCAGCGAGCTTGTGCTCGGGCGCCTCGCAATGCATGTGTGCGCCATAGGCGTCGGCGACGATCAGGCCGGTGTCTTCAGGGAAGATCTCGCACGGCAGGTCCTGCGTGAAGGCGAAGAACAGCCGGTCGCAATGGGCGCGGTATTCATGCCATTTCTGATCGGCGCGGAGATCCTCCACCGACGACTTGATCTCGACGATCCAGATCTCGCCACGCTCGTTCAGCGCCACGAGATCCGCGCGCCGGCCCGACGGCAGCGGCAATTCGCTGATGCTGGAGAAGCCGAGCGAGCGTAACAGCCGCGACGTTCCGCGCGCGATGGCGAGCGCCGTCTCCGACTGGCGGCGATCCGGCAGCGGCACGAGGGAAATGTTGCGGGCGGTGTTGTCCATGGGGACAGGATAGCCGATTCCCCTCCGCCCGTCATTCCGGGGCGCGCGCAGCGCGAGCCCGGAATCCATAACCACAGGAAGACGTGTGGGGCAAAACGGCAACTCCGAGTCGTCGCAAAACTCCTTCCTGCGGTTATGGGACCTCAGATGCGTAACTGCGCATCATAGCTCGCGCTTCGCGCGCCCCGGGACGACAGCTTACGGCGGCGCCACCACGACGCCCTCATTGCCGCGCAGGTCCAGCACGCCTTCGATCTCCTCGCCTTCGCGATCCAGGAACGTCGACAGCAGGATGCTGCTGCCGAACTTGATCGCGCTCGTCGTCACCGCGACCGGCTCGGGGCCGAGATTGAGCGCCACGATGACGGCCTTGCCGCCGGCCTCGCGGCGGTAGATCAGGAGGTCGCCCTGCGCGGAGACCGGATGATAATCGCCCGCAACCAGCGGGGGACAGTTCCTTCGCACTTCGATCAGACGCTTGTAGAGGCTGAGGATCGAGCGCGGATCGGCTTCGAGATTGGCGACGTTCTCGCGGATGTAATCCTCCGGCAGCGGCAGCCACGGTCTCGCTTGCGAAAAGCCGGCGAAGGTCGAGGAATCCCATTGCATCGGCGTGCGACAGCCGTCGCGGCCGACACCGATGCCGGGCACGTTCTTCTCAAATGGGTCTTGAACGAACTCCGGCGCGATCGCGAGCTGGTGCATGCCGATCTCGTCGCCGTAGTAAAGCGTCGGCGTGCCGCGCAGCGTCAGCAACAGCATGGCGGCAACGCGGGCCTGTTCAGGCCCGACGCGGCTCGCCACGCGCGGGCGATCGTGGTTGCCGAGCACCCAGTTCGGCCAGGCGCCGCGCGGCAGCGCGTTCTCGTAATCCTCGATGATCTTTTCAATCGAACGCGCGCTCCAGAAGGTCGAGAGCAGCGCGAAATTGAACGGCATCTGCGCACCGGTGAGATCGTTGCCGTAATAGGCCATGAGGCGATGCAGCGGCAGATAGATCTCGCCGATCAGGACGCGCCCGCCATAGGAATCGGTGACGCGCCGCATCTCGGCGATGACGTCGTGGACCTCCGGCTGGTCGGTCGAATATTGAGTCAGGATCCTCTCGTTCGGCGGGCGGCCCTGGACATAATGCGGGTTCGGGGGATTATCGCGGAATTCGGCGTCCTTGATCAGGTGCCAGATCACGTCGACGCGAAAGCCGTCGACGCCCTTGTCGAGCCAGAACCGCATCACGTCGTAGATCGCGGCGCGGACGTCCGGATTGCGCCAGTTCAGGTCCGGCTGCTGGGCGAGAAAGGCGTGGTAGTAATATTGACCGGTAGCCTCGTCGAACTGCCACGCGCTGCCGCCGAACTCGGACAGCCAATTGTTGGGCACGCCGCCACCGGGCGCCGGATCGCGCCAGATGTACCAGTCGCGCTTGGGATTGTCGCGCGACGACCGACTCTCGATGAACCAGGGGTGCTGGTCGGAGGTGTGGTTCGGCACGAGGTCGAGGATCAGCTTCAGGCCGTTGTCGTGGGCGGCTTGGAGCAAGGCATCGAAATCGGCCATGGTGCCGAACAGCGGCTCGATGCCGACATAATCGGAGATGTCGTAGCCGAAATCCGCCATCGGCGAGGGAAAGATCGGCGACAGCCAGATCGCGTCGACGCCCAGCGACTTGACGTAAGGCAGCCGCGTGAGGATGCCGGCGAGATCGCCGACCCCGTCATCGTTCGAGTCCTGAAAGGAGCGCGGATAGATCTGGTAGAAGACGCCGTCGCGCCACCAATTTTCGTTGTCGTGAGCCATGCCGAAGACCACCCGAAATCTGCCGCCTTGCGCGGAAGAACGCGACAGCCATGCCCCGGTTCAAATTGGCGGACCAATTGGGCCCGCCGTGTGACGGTTGTTCCGGCAGAGGCTCCGAATCTTTTGCTTGGCGGCCCGGCAAAAATCGGCATTGTGAGGCCATGACCGAGCAAGACGACACCCAAGAATCCCCGCAAGCCAAGGCGGGCGCGATCATCGTTCCCGTGACGCTATTCGAGCAGAACTGCACCATCATCTGGGACGAGCCGACCAAGAAGGCCGTGGTGATCGACCCCGGCGGCGACGTGCCGAAGATCCTGGACGCGATCAGGCAGACCGGGGTCACCGTGGAGAAGATCTGGCTGACCCATGGCCATATCGACCATGTCGGCGGCGCGGCGGACCTGCGCGATGCGCTGAAGGTGCCGATCGAGGGACCGCATGAAGCTGACAAGTTTCTGCTCGACAACGTGGTCGAGAGCGGCGCGCGCTTCGGCATGACGGGCGTGCGCAACTTTGCGCCGGACCGCTGGCTCGACGAAGGCGACAGCGTCTCGATCGGCGCCTTGCAATTCGATATCCTGCACTGCCCGGGCCATTCGCCCGGCAGCGTGGTGTTCTTCAACAAGGATCTGCGCTTTGCCCATGTCGGCGACGTCCTGTTCGCCGGCTCGGTCGGCCGCACCGACCTGCCCGGCGGTAGTCACGCCACGCTGATCAACTCGATCAAGTCGAAATTGCTGCCACTCGGGGACGATGTCGGCTTCATCTGTGGCCACGGCGCGGGCTCCAGCATCGGCCAGGAGCGGATGACCAATCCGTTCATCACGGGCGAGATGTGAGCAATTCGCGTTGGCGGCCACGCGCCGCTGTCTCGAACCCCGCCATCCGGGACGACGGCGGGGCTACTTCATCAAGCCTGCGGCCGTCAGCGCGCGCGTGATGATCTGGCCAAGGTCGAGGCCGCGAGGGCTCTCGTGCTTGGCGTCAGCCGGCTGTTCGGCAACGGCAGTTCGAATCGAGCGGGCGAGATGTGGCGCGGACGTCAGCGCCGGCTTCGCGGGCTTGACGTCGGCCTTTTTCGCCGCCGCATCGGCGATGAAGCCGGTCAGGCCGAAGAATTTGGCGATGTGATAGGACGAGGAGATGCCGGCCTCGATCAGGAAGGCGCCTTCGACGCCGTAGCGCTGGTCGTTGTCGGCAAGGCCGAGCGGCGTGCCGTGGGCCATGTCGGTGATGGCGTAGGATTCGACCAGGGTCTCGCCGTCCCTGTTCCACCAGGCCTGGCGCGGATGGCCGTCGACGACCGTCTCCGCCATCGGCATCTCCGGCAGGTCATGCAGGTCGAGCCACTGCTTGACGATCTCGTTGGCATTGCCGGGATTGACGGTGCGGTCGGCACTGCCGTGCCATACCGAGATCTTCGGCCAGGGCCCGCGATGATCGGTGGCACGGCGCACGAGATCGCCGAGCTCGCGCGCGGGACGCGCAGGAGAATGAAACATGCCGTCGAGCGCCTCGCGCAGATTCGCAGCGATGCCGTAAGGCAGCCCGGCAATGATCGCGCCCGCCGCGAAAAACTCCGGATAGGTCGCGAGCATCACCGACGTCATGCCGCCGCCGGCGGAGAGGCCGGTGACGAAGACGCGCCTGGGATCGATGCGGTGCGCCTTCACCATGTGCGCGATCATCGCGCGGATCGAGCGCGGCTCGCCGGAGTCCCGTGCGGTATCCTCCGGATTGAACCAGTTGAAGCAGGTATTGGCGTTGTTGGCGCGCTGCTGTTCGGGCATCAACAGCGCGAAGCCGTAATGCTGTGCCAGCGTCGACCAGCCCGCGCCGAGATCGTAGGCGGCGGCAGTCTGCCCGCAGCCATGCAGCACGACGACCAGCGCGCGGGGCTTCTGCAATTGCGGCGGCGCGAACGCAAACATGCGCAAGGCGCCGGGATTGTCGCCGAACTCCGTCACCTCCTGCAGCGGGCTGGATGAATCAGCGCTGCGGCCGAGCCCGGCAAGGCGCAGCCCGTCCAGCCTGTGCAGACGTTTCAGCAAGTCGATGTTCTTGGCTAGCGACACGGCAATGTCCTGGTGGGCGACGATCAACGTCCAGCCCAACCAAATAGTTGCTGCGATGCAAAATAAAAAGACCGTGCGCTGTCAATCTCACCGATACCCGGGAAAACCCGGTGGAATCAGCACGCATTAACCGTAATGCCTCAACTTCGTGCAGCGACGCGGCGCATCCACGCCAAAAATGCGGCGCAGGGCACGATGAATGTCACAAAAGCAGCAAGAACGACGCGGGATCTGCGCGCTGATTGAAGCCTCGACAGGAAGGTGTCGGGACGGGAATGAGCCGGCCAGCCCAATCATGTCCCCATCTCACGAGATTCTGCGTCGCGCGATGTCGAGGGATACCGGACGTCACACGCGTCACAACGCATGCCTGCATTCCGCCGCGCGGGACATCGCATGATTGCGTTCGCGCGATCAGGCACGTAGCGTGAGCGCATCAACAAACAGAAAATGAAAGCCGGAGAGAACGCATGGCGCGCCTGAAGTTCGGAGCCTTCCTTGCCCCGCATCACCCGATCGGGGAGCATCCGATGCTGCAGTTCCGGCGCGATCTCGACCTCGTCGAGCAGCTGGACGCGCTCGGCTATGACGAGTTCTGGTGCGGCGAGCATCATTCCTCCGGCTGGGAGATGATCGCCTCGCCCGAGATGTTCCTGGCCGCGGCCGGCGAGCGCACCAAGCGGATCAAGCTCGGCACCGGCGTCGTGTCGCTGCCCTATCACCATCCCTACAACGTCGCCCAGCGCATGGTGCAGCTCGACCACATGACCGGCGGCCGCGCCATCTTCGGCTCAGGCCCCGGCGCGCTCGCCTCCGACGCGCACACGCTCGGCATCGATCCGATGACGCAGCGCGACCGCCAGGACGAGGCGATCGGCGTCATCCGCCGCCTGTTCAACGGCGAACGCGTCACGGCCAAGAGCGACTGGTTCACGATGAACGATGCCGCACTGCAGATCCTGCCGTTGCAGGAGGAGATGCCGTTCGTCGTGGCGTCGCAGATCTCGCCGTCCGGCATGACGCTCGCCGGCAAATACGGCATCGGCATCATCTCGCTGGGCTCGATGACGACGCAGGGGCTGATGTCGCTGCAGCAGCAATGGCAGTTCGCCGAGGACGCGGCGAAGAAGCACGGCACGAAGGTCGACCGCGCCGACTGGCGCGTGCTGCTGACCTTCCACATCGCCGAGACCCGCGAGCAGGCGCGCCGCGAAGCGGGCGCCGGGCTGATGCGTTGGCACAACGAATATAACGTCGGCACGCTGCAGCGGCCGGGGCTCACCGCGTTCTCCTCGCCGGACGAAGCCGTCGACAAGACCGCCTTCGTCGAGGGCGCTGCATCCACCATCGGCACGCCCGACGATCTCGTCAAAACCATCAAGAACGTGATGCAGGTCTCCGGCGGCGTCGGCGCCATCATCGGCTTCGTGCACGACTGGGCCAATCCGGAAAACACCCGCCGCAGCTGGGACATGGTGGCGCGCTACGTCGTGCCGGAGATCAACGGCTACATCGACGGGCTGCGCAGATCGCAAAAATTCGTGATCGAGAACCGCGCGATCTTCGAACGCGCGGGACAGGCCGTGATGGCCAAGATCATGGAGAACGAGAAGGCCGCCGAGGCGCTGAAGGTGACAGGCCCCGGCCGCGTCGCCATTCCCGCCGTCAACGCGCCGGATCTGCAGAAGGAAGCGGCGAAGCGGTAGGGGCGCGCTGCGGCTGCACCTGCGGCCACGATCGCGAGCAAGTGATATCGGCCCGTGCTAAGCTGATCACATCATTCAGGCACCGGCCGCAATATCGCCGTCGGTGGCTCGGATTCTGTCGGTCAGCCAACCGGAGCAATCGTGATGTCGATGCAGAATGTGGCCGCGCCTGCGCTGCCGTTCAGCCCGCCCAGGCGCAACGAGCTGACCCATATCCCCGGCGACGAGGGCTGGCCCTTCATCGGCAAGACGTTTCAAGTACTCGCCGATCCCAAGGGCCATATCGAAGCCAACGGCGCCAAATACGGCCTGGTCTACCGCACGCATTTCTTCGGCGAGACCAATGTCGTGCTGCTCGGGCCCGAGGCCAACGAGCTCGTGCTGTTCGACCAGCAGAAGCTGTTCTCCTCGACGCATGGATGGAACAAGGTTCTGGGCCTGCTGTTTCCGCGCGGGCTGATGCTGCTGGATTTCGACGAGCACCGGCTGCATCGCAAGGCGCTGTCGGTCGCCTTCAAGTCCGGGCCGATGAAGTCCTATCTCGGCGACCTCGACCGCGGCATCTCCGCGCGCATCGCGCAGTGGAAGGCAAAGCCGGGCGAGATGCAGCTCTATCCGGCGATGAAGCAGCTGACGCTCGATCTCGCCGCGGCCTCGTTCCTCGGCGCCGACATCGGGCCGGAGGTCGACGAGATCAACCGCGCTTTCGTCGACATGGTCGCCGCCGCCGTCTCGCCGGTCCGCCGCCCCCTGCCCGGCACGCAGATGGCGCGAGGAGTGAAAGGACGCAAGCGCATCGTCGCCTATTTTCGCGAGCAGATTCCCCTGCGCCGCGGCAATCACGGCGGCGACGACCTGTTCTCGCAGCTCTGCCGCGCCACCCATGAGGACGGCGCGTTGCTCTCGGAGCAGGACATCATCGACCATATGAGCTTCCTGATGATGGCGGCGCACGACACGCTGACGTCGTCGCTGACCTCCTTCATCGGCGAGCTCGCCGCCAATCCCCACTGGCAGGACAGGCTGCGTGCCGAGGTGCTCGCGCTCGGCCTTGCCCCGGGTGCGCCCAGCAGCTTCGACGATCTGGAGAAGATGCCGCTCACCGAGATGGCGTTCAAGGAGGCGCTGCGGATCAAGCCGCCGGTGCCGTCGATGCCGCGCCGTGCGATGCGCGATTTCAGCTTCAAGGGGTATGCGGTCCCCGCCGGCACCGCGGTCGGCATCAATCCGCTCTTTACGCACCACATGAAGGAGATCTGGCCGGAGCCGGACCGCTTCGATCCCTTGCGCTTCACCGAGGACGCGCAACGCGGCCGCCACCGCTTCGCCTTCGTGCCGTTCGGCGGCGGCGCGCATATGTGCCTCGGCCTGCACTTCGCCTATATGCAGGCGAAATGCTTTGCGCGGCACTTCCTGGAGAATATCGAAGTATCGCTCGCGCCCGGCTACAAGCCGGACTGGCAGATGTGGCCGATCCCGAAGCCGCGGGATGGACTGCGCGTGCGGGTGAAGGCGGTTTAAGCGGCAGACACCGTCATTCCGGGGCGATGCAAAGCATCGAACCCGGAATCTCGAGATTCCGGGTTCGCACTTCGTGCGCCCCGGAATGACAGCGAATAACTTACTTTCACGCCCCCTGATCGAACGCCTTGCGCAAGGCCACATAGCCCTGCTGCTGCTGGCTCCAGTTGCGGCCGCCGGTCATGGCGCCGTCGACGACGAGGTCGTGGCCGTTGACGAAGCTGGATTCATCGCTGGCGAGGAACACCGCGGCTTGGGCGATGTCGTCGGGAAGGCCGGCACGCGGGATCGGCTGTGCGGTCTTGTAGACCTCGCGCATCACCGCCGGCGTCTTCTCCGCCGCGTCGGTCGAGAGCCCCAGCGCCTTGCCGAAAATGCCGGTTGCGATCGCGCCGGGCGAGATCGCGTTGACGCGGACGTTGGATTCACCGAGCTCCATCGCCACGCATTTGGTGAGATGGATCACCGCCGCCTTGGCCGCGCTGTACACCATCGACGACGAGAAGCCGGCGAGGCGGCCGGCAATGCTGCCATTGTTGATGATGCTGCCTGAGCCCTGCTTCTTCATGTAGGGGGCGGCGTGCTTCATGCCGAGCATGACGCTGCGCACCAGCGTCGCCATCGCGGCGTCGAACCGCTCGACCTCGAGCCCCTCGATGCCGCCGGTCTGCGCCGGCCCGCCCGCATTGTTGAACAGGCAGTCGATCCTGCCGAATTTGTCCACCGCGAGCGCGATCAGCGCCTGCATCTGCGCTTCGACCGTGACGTCGGTCTGGCGGAAGACACAAGCAGGCCCGAGCTGCTTCGCCAGCGCCTCGCCCTCCGGTAGTCGTCGTCCAGCGATCACAATTTTGGCACCTTCGGCAACGAAGACTTCTGCAGTGCGCAATCCGATGCCGCTGGTCGCTCCCGTGATCACCGCCACCTTGCCGTCCAGCCTACCCATGGAATGTTCCCGTTCTTGAACGATTTGATCCCCAGTGACGGATGTCGGCCGCCACCATCGCGAAAGCGGCTACTATTCCTGCCCGCTGCCGCCAAGGCAAGCTATGCTTGTGACGGCGGCATGCGTGACATCCTCGCGGGCCGATCGATGTTCGAACGCCTCTCGCAACCGGGCTGCGCATGGGGAAGCTGATCGACGAGTTTCGCAAGGGCTGGCAAGGAGCGGCGGCGCCCTCGCTTGGCCTGAGCATCGGCTTCGCCGTGACCTGCCTTTTGGCCGCCACCCTGGTCCGCTGGGGACTCGCTCAGGTTCGCCCCGACATCTATTTCACGCCGTACTTCCCGGCCGTGTTCTTTGCTGCGGCGCTAGGCGGATTTCGGATCGGCATCGTGACGGCGCTGGTCGGCGGTGTGCTCGGCGTCGTCTTGAATTTCGGCGATGCATTTGCCGATCGCGCGCGGTTTGCGCTGCTGGCACTCTACTGGGCCGTCTGCGCGATGACCATCTGGGGTGTCGAGCACTATCGCACCATGCTGGCCGAGCAGCGGCGGATCTCCAAACGCCTGATCGAGGAAGAGGCATATCGCAAGCAGCTGGTCGATGAGCTCCAGCACCGGCTGAAGAACAAGCTGTCGACCGTGCATGCCGTGTTGCACCAGGTGCTGCACGACCAGCCGCAGGTCTGGGCCCGGATCGATCCGCGGCTGCGCTCGCTGGCCGCGACCGACGATCTGATCTCACGGATCGACAAGGCCGGCTGCGATATCCGCGACCTCCTGATTTCGGAGCTCGGGCCTTACGGCCATGTCCGCTTCACGCTCAACGGCGACCGATTGTTCCTGCCGCCGAAGCTCGCGGTGACGCTGTCATTGATGTTTCACGAGCTTGCCACCAACGCGGGCAAGTACGGCGCATTCTCCTCGCCGCGCGGTCTGTTGCAGGTGTCGTGGGGCATCAGCGACGACCGCCTGACCATCACCTGGGACGAAACCGAGGGGCCGAGCGTGGACAAGGTGTCCGAACCCGGCTTCGGCACCCAGCTGCTGAAATCGGCATTGTCGGCCTTCGACGGCAAGACCGAGATCTCATATCTGAAAACCGGACTGCATTGCATCATGCAGTGTCGCATCCCAGCAAGCGGCTAACGATTAGGTTTAGGTGTCGCAACGTGGGAGGTGCGCTCCCTCCCCCGCTTAGGGGTAGGGCAATCGCATATGGTTTTGAAAGACCTGAGCGCGCGCCTCGCCCTTCGAGACGACCGCTTCGCGGTCCCTCAGGGTGAGGCTAAGCGGCACGAGTGCCCGTTGAAGCCAGTGCAACGCACGCGGTCCTCATCCTGAGGGCCCGCCAACGGCGGGCGTCTCGAAGGATGGCCACAGGCGAGATCATTCCCATATGCGATTGCCCTGCGCTTGCGGGGGAGAGTTGGTGAGAGGGTATCTCCGCAATCGACAGCCCCCCAGAGGAGAAAACCCTCACCCGTGCCTTCGGCACGACCTCTCCCGCAAGCGGGAGAGGTGCACCGAGCCCGCGGTCAATCGATTTAACCCAAGCGCATCCCGAGTCAGACTCTACAGCGAGCGAAATCCATCTGCGCGCACTGCGCTCGCGCCTGCGTTTCACTGAGCGCGTTGACCCTCTGTTAATGACGATCGCCGGCGCGCGTCGCATCGCCGCGAGTTTTCTCCAAAACACCCTCGTATTTCTCCGGAGCCCTTAACCAAACTTAAGAGGGAACCGCGCAACATCGCGCTCATTGCAAAGGCGCGCGAAACAACAAGATTCATGACTTCTATGAACGACAATCAGTATTCCGGCGCGACCGAAGCCGAGCTCGGTTTTCTCAAGGAAATCGTTAGAATGCTTCCGGCCGGTCTCACCGTGCAGGACGCGCATGGAGAGCTTCTGCTGGTCAATGATGCAGCTGCCGCTCAGCTCGGCATCGACGGCAGCCGTCCCGCACCCGATCTGTCGCCGCGGCGCGAGGCCTGCCGGCAGGCACTGAGCGCCGGCGAGCAGGTCGTGACCGAGGAAGCGCTTCACGCCGGCGCCGCGCGTCAGGTGCTGCTCACGACCCATCGCCCCGTTCGTCTGGCCGGACGCGAGCTCCTGATCTCGGCCTCCTCCGATATCACCGAACAGAAGAATTTCGAGGACCAGCTGTTCCGTTCGGCCTATTTCGACGAGCTGACCGGGCTGCCCTCGCGGCGCGTCATCGAGCATCGCGCCAACAATCTGCTGGCGAAGGATGGCGGCGGCGAGCGCTTCGCACTGGCCTTTCTCGACGTCGACAATTTCAAGCACATCAACGACTATTACGGCCATGTCGTCGGAGATGCGCTGCTGGTCGAATTGTCGAAGCGGCTCGGGCGAGACTTGCGCGATTCCGACATGCTCTCGCGCATCTCCGGCGACGAGTTCCTGCTGCTGCTCTCGCCGATCCAGAGCCAGGAGGAAGTCGCCGAGTTCATGCAATCGACGCTGGAGCGGCTAACGGCGCCGTTCTTCATCGACAATTCGGAGGTCTTCGCCTCGACCTCGGTCGGCATCAGCCTCTATCCCGAGCACGGATGCAGCTTCGAAACGCTGCGGCAGAACGCCGACATCGCGATGTATCGCATCAAGAACAACGGCAAGGGACTGGCCGCCTTCTTCGACGCCGGCATGGAGCGCGAGGCACAGGCGCGGATGAAGGTCGAGCAGTCACTGCGGCTCGCCATCCTGGAAAAGCGCTTCTGCTGCGCCTTCCAGTCCAAGGTTGACATCCGGACGCAGGAGGTGAAGGGCATCGAAGCCCTGGTACGCCTGCGCGACGACGACGGCGTGATCCAGGCACCCGACTCGTTCATCAATCTCGCCGGAGAGCTCGGCCTGATCGACGAACTGACCCATCTCGTGCTCGCCGAGATCGTCAGGTCGGTCGACCTGATCAACGAGACGTTCGGCGCGGACGCGACCATCAGCATCAACGTCGCCGCCAGGCAGGCTGGCAAACCCGAATTCATGCGCAGCTTCGCGCGGGCGCTCGAGGAGACGGGCTTTCCGCAGCGCTTCATGATCGAGGTGACGGAAGACGCTTTCGTCGCCAAGGATCATTTCCAGACCGAGATCCTGCCGATGTTCCGCAAGCTGGGCGTCGGCATCTCGATTGACGATTTCGGAACCGGCTTTTCGTCGCTCTCGGCGCTCGCCGACATCACCGCGGACGAGATCAAGATCGACCGCTCCTTCATCACCGATATTCATAAGCGCCCGCGCAGCCAGGGCATCCTGCGCGCGATCGAATCCTTGAGCGAAGCGCTCGGCATCACCGTGGTTGCCGAAGGCCTCGAATCCTACGAGGAGCTCGCCTATCTGCAGGCTGCCACCAAGATCCGCTACGCGCAGGGCTACTACTTCTCGCGGCCGATCTTCCTGGAGGAGCTGAAGCTCGCGACGCCGTCGTCAAGCGAGGCGCGGGTCAGCGTGGCAAGCCGTCCGATGCAGCCGAACCGCCAGGGCTATTCGCGAGCGAGCGGGTATCGGCGGTAGGGGCTAAAGCGGGGCAACACGTACCGCTGTCGTCCCGGGGCGCGAAGCGAGCCCCGGGACCCATAACCACAGGGAGCAGTGTGACGCGGGACTCCCACTCCGAGTCTTCGTCAAACTTCTTCCTGTGGGTATGGGTCCCGGATCTGCGCTCCGCTTCGCTGCGCTTGTCCGGGACGACGACCGAGAATAGCCGCCCTCCAAACGGTCAATTCCCCTTTGAAATTATGGGTCTTTTGCTAATAAGCAGCCAGACTTCCCGCGAGGTACGTCATGCCCGCCTCCTCCATCCGCGACCCTGCCTATCTCCGCGCACGCGCGATGGAGACGCTGTTTGAGCGGCTGGAACAGCTCTGCGAGGGCGCGATCGCGATCGATCGCGGCGGGCGGGTCGTCTACGTCAACGAGAAATACCTTGCCGCGCTCGGTCTCGACCATGCCGGCGAGGCGATCGGCCGCTCGATCGAGGAGGTCATCCCGAACAGCCTGATGCGGAAGGTGGCCGAGACCGGCGAGCCGATCCTGCTCGACATCATGGAGCTCGGCGGCGAGCAGCTCGTCGTCACCCGCATGCCGATCGAGGACGAGAACGGGACGGTGATCGGCGCGATCGGCTTCGTGCTCTACGATCATCTCGAAAGCCTGAAGCCCCTGCTCGCCCGCGTCGCCCAGTTGGAGAGCGATCTGCGGCTGGCGCGGCGGCAATTGTCCAACCCCCGAGCGGCGCGTTTCACCCTCGCCGATTTCGTCGGCACGACGTCGGGCATTGCGCGCGCCAAGGAGCTCGCGAGCCGGGCTGCGCGGCAGAGCGTCACGGTTCTGCTCACCGGCGAGACCGGGACTGGCAAGGAGATGCTGGCGCAGGCGATCCACAACGCCTCATCGCGCGCGGAGAAGCCGTTCGTCAGCGTCAACGTCGCCGCGATCCCGGACACGCTGATCGAGTCCGAGTTCTTTGGTACCGCGCCGGGCGGCTATACCGGCGCCGACCGCAGGGGGCGCGAGGGTAAATTCCGCATTGCCGACGGCGGCACGCTGTTCCTCGACGAGATCGGCGAGATGCCGCTGCAGCTGCAGGCCAAGCTGCTGCGGGTGCTCCAGGAGCGCGAGATCGAGCCGCTCGGCTCGGACAAGATCACCAGGGTCGACGTCCGCGTCATCGCCGCCACCAATGTGGATTTGCGCAAGCGGGTCAGCGACGGCGCATTTCGCGCCGATCTCTATTACCGCCTCAACGTGCTCGCGGTCGACCTGCCGCCGCTGCGTGACTGCCTCGACGATCTCCCCGAAATCTGTGCCCGTCTGCTCGACGACATCAGCGCCTCGGGCGACTACGTGAAGGCGAAGATTACGCCGAGCGCGCTCGCCGCGCTCGCCCGCTACGACTGGCCGGGCAATGTCCGCGAACTCCGCAACGTCCTCGAACGCGCGCTGATCCTCAGCGATTCCGGGCGGCTGACCGGCGAAGATGTCGCCCGCATCCTCCCAGTTTGCGGCGAGGTCCGGCTCGCACCGCCCGAGCGCCCCGCCGGATTGGTGGTGCCCTATGCCGAAGCCGAGGCCGAGTTCGAGAAGCACACGCTCGAACAGGCACTCGCCGCCAGCAACGGCCAGATCACCGAGGCCGCCAGGATGCTGCAGATCTCGCGCGCGACCTTCTACAAGAAGCTCGCCAAGTTTGGCCTTGCCACGGGATCGGCGCCCGTCTGAATTTCGAGACATCGGACTGTCCGGAGTCTCGGATTCCGGACACCACCCCGGGCCGCGGCTCCGGAATGAATCGCAAGCAGCGCCCTTTACGTCAGCGAGCGTTGCGCGTGCGATCTCCGGGCGTCCGGCCGGAAGGTTTAATTGCAATGTTCGCAAGCTTGTGCAAATCGCTGTTGGCAGAAACTTCAGATCAGGAGGGACCATCGTGCGTCGATCACTCATCTTAACAGCAACCATCCTCGCGCTGGCGGCGGGTACCTCCGCACGGGCCGACGATCTCAAGATCGGGCTGATCTACGGAAAGACCGGCCCGCTCGAGGCCTATGCCAAGCAGACCGAAACCGGCCTGAAGATGGGTTTCGAATACGCCACCAAGGGCAGCATGACGCTCGACGGTCGCAAGATCGTCATCATCACCAAGGACGACCAGGGCAAGCCGGACCTCGCCAAGGCCGCGCTCGCCGAAGCCTATCAGGATGACAAGGTCGACATCGCGATCGGCACGACCTCGTCGGCCGCCGCGCTCGCCATTCTGCCCGTCGCCGAGGAGAACAAGAAGATCCTGATCGTCGAGCCCGCGGTCGCGGACCAGATTACCGGCGAGAAGTGGAATCGCTACATCTTCCGCACCGGGCGCAACTCCTCGCAGGACGCCATCTCCAACGCGGTCGCGATCGGCAAGCAGGGCGTCACCGTCGCGACGCTGGCGCAGGACTACGCCTTCGGTCGCGACGGCGTCGCCGCCTTCAAGGAGGCGCTGGCCAAGACCGGCGCGACGCTGGCCGCCGAGGAATACGCCCCGACCTCGACCACCGACTTCACCGCGGTCGGCCAGCGCCTGTTCGACGCGCTGAAGGACAAGCCGGGCCGCAAGGTGATCTGGGTGATCTGGGCCGGCGCCGGCAATCCGCTCGCCAAGCTGCAGGACATGGACCCGAAGCGCTACGGCATCGAGCTCTCCACCGGCGGCAATATCCTGCCGGCGCTCGCAGCCTATAAGAGCCTGCCCGGCATGGAAGGCGCGACCTACTACTTCTATGAGATTCCGAAAAACCCCGTGAACGACTGGCTGGTCGCCGAACACCAGAAGCGCTTCAACGCGCCGCCGGACTTCTTCACCGCGGGCGGCTTCGCCGCCGCGATGTCGGTCGTCGCCGCCGTCACCAAGGCGAAATCGACCGACACCGAGAAGCTGATCACGGCGATGGAGGGTCTCGAGTTCGACACGCCGAAGGGCAAGATGGTGTTCCGAAAGGAGGACCATCAGGCGCTGCAGAGCATGTATCACTTCAAGGTCAAGGTCGATCCGAACGTCGCGTGGGCCGTGCTCGAGCCGGTGCGCGAGCTGAAGATCGAGGACATGAACGTTCCGATCAAGAACAAGCGGTAATGCCTTGCTTCACCTCTCCCGCTTGCGGGAGAGGTCGGCGCGAAGCGCCGGGTGAGGGCTTTTTCCTCTTGGAGGCTCTCGCCTGCGGAGGCAACCCTCTCCCCGACCCTCCCCCGCAAGCGGGGGAGGGAGCGCAGCGCGACCTATGGATCCGTCTCGTTTCATCATTTGCAGACGCTCAATGCCGCTCACCCTCGAAACCCGCGACCTCACCATTCGCTTCGGCGGCCATGTCGCGGTCAATCACGTCTCCTGCACGTTTAGCCCGGGCGAGCTCACCGCCATCGTCGGGCCGAACGGCGCCGGCAAGACCACCTATTTCAATCTGATCTCGGGCCAGCTGCGGGCATCGGGCGGCAGCATCCTGTTCGACGGCATCGACATCACCCAGCATTCCGCGCCGATGCGCACCCGCGCAGGTCTCGGACGCGCGTTCCAGCTCACCAATCTGTTCCCGAACCTGTCGGTGGAAGAGAATGTCCGCCTCGCGGTGCAGGCCGCGAGCGGCACCCATTACGACATGCTGCGGCCCTGGATGGTGCGCCGCGACCTGATCGCACGCGCGGACGGCATCCTCGACCAGGTTGCGCTCGGCAGCCGCCGCGGCGTCACCGCGACCGCGCTGTCGCATGGCGACCAGCGCAAGCTCGAGGTCGCGCTGATGATCGCGCTCGAGCCAAAGGTATTCATGTTCGACGAGCCGACCGCCGGCATGAGCATCGACGAGGTGCCTGTGGTGCTGAAGCTGATCGCGCAGCTCAAGCAGGACAGAAGCAAGATCATTCTCCTCGTCGAGCACAAGATGGACGTGGTGCGCTCGCTCGCCGACCGCATCATCGTGCTGCATAACGGCCAGCTCGTCGCCGACGGCCCGCCGGCCGAGGTGATCGCCTCGCCGATCGTGCAGGAGGCCTATCTCGGCGTCGCCCCCAAGACCGCGGAGAGCGTCGGATGACCGATCTCCTCACGCTCTCCGGCGTGCACACTCATATCGGCCGCTATCACATCCTGCAGGGCATCGACCTCGCCGTCCCCCAGGGACAGGTCACGATGCTGCTCGGCCGCAACGGCGCCGGCAAGACCACGACGCTGCGCACCATCATCGGCCTGTGGCAGGCCTCGAAAGGCGAGATTACCCTCGGCGGGACGCGCGTCGAGAGCCTTGCGACGCCCGACATCGCGCGGCTCGGTGTCGGCTACGTGCCGGAGAGCATGGCCGTGTTCTCCGATCTCACGGTGAAGGAAAACCTGGTGCTGGCAGCCCGCGACGGGCCGCTGGACGACGCCCAGCTCGACTGGATCTTCGGCTTCTTCCCGGCGCTGCGCCGGTTCTGGCTGTCGCGCGCGGGAAGCCTTTCCGGCGGACAGAAGCAGATGCTCTCGATCGCACGCGCGATCATCGAGCCGCGCAAGCTGCTGCTGATCGACGAGCCGACCAAGGGCCTGGCGCCGGCCATCGTGATGGCGCTGATCGAGTGCCTGAAGGAGATCAAGCGCAAGGGCGCCACGATCCTTCTGGTGGAACAGAATTTCTTTGCCGCCCGCGAGCTCGGCGACAGCGTGCTGGTGATGGACAACGGCACCATCGTCCATCGCGGTGAGATGGCGGCGCTCGCCGCCGACGTGCCGCTGCAGGAGCGGCTGCTCGGCCTGAGCCTGGAGACGCATCAGTGACTGACCTTGCCGCAAACGATCCGCTGCCGAAGCCGAAGCGCGATCTCGCGCCGATCCTGCTGCCGATCGCGCTCGCGCTCCTCATGATTCCCCTGATCGGCTCGACCAGCTCCTGGCTGACACTGACCGTTGCGAGCCTCGCCATGGGCATGATGATCTTCATCATGGCCTCAGGGCTGACGCTGGTGTTCGGCCTGATGGACGTGCTCAATTTCGGTCATGGCGCCTTCATCGCCGTGGGCGCCTATGTTGCCACGCTGGTGCTGGCCCCGTTCGCGGCGTCGATCCAGGCCGACTCGCTCTGGATGAACCTTGCGGTACTGGCCCCGGCGGCGCTGCTGTCGATGGCAGTGTCCGGGGCGCTCGGCCTCGTCGTCGAGCGCGTGCTGATCCTCCCTGTCTACGGCCAGCACCTGAAGCAGATCCTAATGACGACCGGCGGGCTGATCGTTGCCGAGCAGACGCTCTATGCGCTGTGGGGACCGCAGATCATCCCGATGCCGCTGCCGGCATCGCTGCGCGGCTCCTTCATCATCGGCGACGTCGCGATCGCGAAATACCGCGTGCTGGCGATGCTGATCGGCCTTGCCATCTTCATCGCCATCCAGCTCGTGCTCAACCGCAGCAAGCTAGGCCTCCTGATCCGTGCCGGCGTCGAGAACCGCGAGATGGTCGAGGCGCTCGGCTACCGCATCCGCCGCCTGTTCCTCGGCGTGTTCATGACGGGATCGGCGCTGGCCGGCCTCGGCGGCGTGATGTGGGCGCTCTATCGCGAGCAGGTGCATGCCTCCATGAGCGACGACCTCACCGTGCTCATCTTCATCGTCGTCATCATCGGCGGGCTGGGATCGATCGGCGGCTGCTTCATCGGCGCCATCCTGGTGGCGATGGTGGCCAATTACGGCGGCTTCCTGGTGCCGAAGCTCGCCCTCGTGTCCAACATCCTGCTGATGGTCGCCATCCTGATGTGGCGGCCGCGCGGGCTCTATGCGGTGACCAGCCGATGATGATCCTCTCAGGCGATCCGCCGAAGAGCCGCGTGCTCACGCTCGTTCTCGTCCTCATCATCCTGGCGCTGGCGGCGACGCCGTTCCTGTTTCCGGGCGCAAAGGCGCTGAACGTCGCCGCCAAGATCTGCGTGTTCGCCGCGCTGGTCGCCTCCTACGACCTGCTGCTCGGCTATACCGGCACGGTGTCGTTCGCGCACACCATGTTCTACGGCATCGGCAGCTACGCCATCGCGATCGCGCTGTACGGGATGGGCCCGAACTGGGCCGCGGTCGCCACCGGCATCGTCACCGGCCTGCCGCTGGCGGCGCTGCTCGCGCTCGCCATCGGCCTGTTCTCGCTGCGGGTGGCCGCGATTTTCTTCGCCATGATCACGCTCGCCGTCGCCTCCGCCTTCCAGGTGCTGGCCTCGCAACTGTCCTGGCTCACCGGCGGCGAGGACGGACGCAGCTTTCGGCTCCCGGAACTGCTCCGGCCCGGCACGGTCCTGATCCCCAAGGACATGTTCGGCGTCGAGATCAACGGACGCATCCTGACGTATTACCTCGTGTTCGCCGGCTCCGCGCTGATGATTCTCGCGCTGCTGCGCGTCGTGAACTCGCCATTCGGGCGCGTGCTCCAGGCGATCCGCGAGAACCGCTTCCGCGCCGAGGCGCTCGGCTTCCGCACCGTGTTCCACCTGACCTACGCCAATTGCATCGCGGCTCTCGTCGCCGCCAGCGCCGGCATCCTGAACGCGCTGTGGCTGCGCTATGCCGGTCCCGATACCTCGCTCAGCTTCTCGATCATGCTCGATATCCTGCTGATGGTGGTGATCGGCGGCATGGGCACGATCTACGGCGCCGTCATCGGGGCCACCATCTTCATCGTCGCCCAGAACTATCTGCAATCGCTGATGGGGGTCGCCTCCAAGGCGGCGGACGAAGCCGGCCTGCCGCTGCTGCCGGGGCTGCTTCATCCGGACCGCTGGCTGCTGTGGCTCGGGCTGCTGTTCATCGCGAGCGTCTATTTCTTTCCGACCGGCGTGGTCGGACGGCTGCGCCATGGCGGCGGCAAGAAGACTGCCGGCCCCTCGCATTAAGCGGTCATTCATGATGCGGCGCGGCGCTGGCGGGACGCGCGATACAGGCCGGACGGCATATCGGTGCCATTACGCAACCGGATTAATGCTTAGGTAACTGGCTTTCCTAAGCTTTGCGCCATTTGTGCGGTGTATTCCTGTTCGTCCAGGGAGGGGGAATGCGCCAGGTCTTTTCAACGGTGGCAACCGGACTGTCTCTAGCCGCGAGGAACGGCTGGGAGACCTTGGCGCGGCGTGGTCCTGTGCTGTGGCTGACCTTGTGCGGCGTGTTTCTGGTCGCGGGAATCTTCATCGTCACGGCCATGACCGTCGGCGAATTTCGCGAGCGGACCCTCGCCAATCGCGAGCGCGAGCTCGAAAACACGGTGAAGCTGATCGCGCAACATTTCGATCAGCAGTTCGAGGATTCCGACGTCGTCGCTGCCGACGTGATCGGGCAGATGAACCTTGCGGAGCTCACCTCGCCCGCGATGTTCCGCGAGCGCATGTCCGGGCCTGCGGCCAACCAGATGCTGCGCAGCAAAATCAGCTCCGTGGCGTATCTCGGCGACATCGCGATCTACGATGCCGAGGGCGAGCTGATCAACTGGTCGCGGGCTCAGCCGCTGCCCAAGATCAACGTCTCGTCGCGCGGCTATTTCCAGGCGTTCAAATCCAATCCGGCGGCGGAGCCGGTCATCCTGGAACCGGTCCGCAGCTTCATCAACAACAAATGGACCACGGTCGTCGCACGACGCTTGAACGGCGCGGACGGCACCTTTTTCGGCGCCATGGTCCGGCGCATCGATCCCGACAGTTACCGGAACTATTTCGCCTCCGTCGCACTCGGCGAGGGTACCGCCATCTCGCTGTTCGACCGCGAAGGCAAGATGCTGGCGCGTCATCCACATAGCGAAGAGCTGATCGGGCGGAACTTCAGGGATGCGCCGCTGATGCAGAAGGTGCTGGCCCAAGGTGGCCAGCAGTCTCACCGCGGCAACAGCCCGATCAACGGCGAGGAGCGGCTTGGTTCCGCCGCCTCGCTGAGGCACTTCCCGCTCGTCATCGTCGCCACCAACACCACGGCGGCTGCGCTTTCGGACTGGCGCCAGCAGACCGGCTTCCTGGTGGCGACCGCTGCGCTCTCGGCCGCCGCCATCGCACTGATCCTCTATCTGATCATCCGCCAGATCGCCCGGCAGAACCGCGAGGCCCAGCAGCGCATCGAAGCGGAGCGGCAGCGGCTCGACACCGCCATCAACAACATGTCGCAAGGGTTGATCCTGTACGACGCGAGCGGCACCATCGTCACCTGCAACCGCCGCTACGCCGAGATGTTCGGCCTCTCCCACGACGTCATCAAGCCTGGCTGCCACATTCGCGAGGCGATGTACCATCGCAAGGAGCGCGGCGCATTCGATGGAGACGTCGAGGCGTTTTGCGCCGACGTCATGAAGGTGGTCGCCGAAGGCACGGTCTCGACGAGAACGCATCAGCTGGCCAACGGCCGCGCCTTCCAGGTCATCAACACGCCGCTCGCGCAGGGCGGCTGGGTCGCCACGATCGAGGACATCACCGAGCAGCGCAATCTGGAGCAGGAACGCGACCGCAACTACACTTTCCTGCGCGAGATCATCGACCATATCCCGTCACGGATCACCGTGAAGGACGCCCGCACGCGCCGCTACCTGCTGGCCAACCAGGTGGCCGAGCAAGAGCTCGGCGAAACCAGCGAGACGATCGTCGGCAAGACCGCGTTCGACCTCTATCCCGCGGAAACCGCCGGGATCATCACCCGGGACGACGACAAGCTGCTGCAATCGGCGGACGGGCTGTTCCTGGACGAGCACGTGTGGACCACGCCGAGCATCGGACGGCGCTACATCACGTCCACCCGGATCGGCATCCGCGACGGGTCGGGCGAGCCCCGCTACATCATCAACGTCGTCGAGGACGTCACGGAGCGGCGGCGCGATCACGAGAAGATCGCACACATGGCGCATTACGATGCGCTGACCGACCTGCCGAACCGGACCCTGTTCCGCGAGCAGATCGTATGCGAGCTGGAGAAGGTCGCCGAAGGCGGACAGTTCGCGCTGCTCTACATCGACGTCGACGAGTTCAAGGGCATCAACGACTCCCTCGGTCACCACGTCGGCGACGAGCTCTTGAAGGCGATTGCCGGCCGCCTGCGCGGCTGCCTCAAGCAGGGCGACCTGATCGCACGGCTCGGGGGCGACGAGTTCGCCGTAATCCAGACCGACATCGAGTCATCCGCCGACGTGCTGTCCTTCGTGACGCAGATCTACCAGGCGATCCGGCAGCCCTATCATTGCCTCGGCCACCAGCTCTCCACCGATGCCAGCATCGGCATCGCGCTGGCGCCGCAGGACGGCACCGATCTCGACCAGCTGGTCAAGAACGCCGACCTCGCGATGTACGGGGCCAAGGCCGAGGGGCGGCGCACCCACCGCTTCTTCGAGCCGGCGATGGATGCCAGCGCAAAGGCACGCCTCAGCCTGGAGCAGGATTTGCGACAGGCCCTCGTCGATGGCGGCTTCGAGATTCACTATCAGCCGCTGGTCGACCTGCGCTCGGGCGATGTCTCCGGCTGCGAGGCGCTGCTGCGCTGGCGGCATCCGCAGCGCGGCATGGTGTCGCCGGCCGAGTTCATTCCGGTCGCCGAGGACACCGGTCTCATCACCGAGCTCGGCGACTGGGTGCTCCGCACGGCCTGCAACGAGGCCGCCACCTGGCCGGCGCATGTGCGCATCGCTGTCAACGTCTCGCCGGTGCAGCTCAAATGCGACACGCTGGCGCTGCGGATCGCCGGTGCGCTCGCCGCCTCCGGGCTGGACCCGCGCCGGCTCGAGCTCGAGATCACCGAAGCCGTGCTGATCCGCGACGACGAGGCGGCGCTCTCGATCCTGCATCAGCTCCGCTCGATCGGCGTCCGCATCGCGCTCGACGATTTCGGCACCGGCTATTCCTCGCTGAGCTATCTGAAGCGCTTCCCGTTCGACAAGATCAAGATCGACCGCTGCTTCGTCGCGGACATCGCCGAGGAGAGCGGCTCTCCGGTCATCGTGCAGGCGGTAGTGAACATTGCGGCCGCCAGCAACATGACCACGGTCGCGGAGGGCGTCGAGACCGAGGCGCAGCGCGAGATGCTGCGCACGCTCGGCTGCACGCAGATGCAGGGCTACCTGTTCAGCGCGCCGAAGCCGGCCACTGAAGTGCGAAAGCTGTTCGGTGCCGGCGATGCCGCGCCGGTGGCCGCGGTGGCCTGATGGCGAAGCCGCGCAAGACCGTCGATGTCGCGGATTCCTACGCGGTACGCCTGATGCAGCACCTCGTGGTGCCGACTTTCGTGATCGACCCGAAGCGCCGCGTCGTGATCTGGAACAGGGCCTGCGAGCGTCTGACCGGCGTCGCGGCAAGCGAGGTGATCGGCACGAGCAAGCACTGGCAGGCGTTCTACGAGACCAAGCGCCCCTGCCTTGCCGACCTCGTCGCGCTCGACCGTCCCGAGCAGCTGCCGGAATACTACTCGGAATATGCCGCGCGCGGCCATAACGGCCTCGGCTTCTCAGCGGAGAACTGGTGCGTGATGCCAAAGCTCGGCAGCCAGCTCTATCTCGCCATCGACGCCGGCCCGATCCACGACGAGGCCGGCCGTCTGATCGCGGTGGTGGAGACGCTGCGCGATCTCACCGACCAGAAGCGCGCCGAGACGGCGCTGAAGGAGCTCGCCACCAAGGACGGGCTGACCGGCCTGTCGAACCGCCGCGCCTTCGACCAGATGCTGACCAGCGAATGGGCACGCGCCCAACGCACGCAGAAGCCGGTGGCGCTGCTGTTCGTCGACGTCGACCATTTCAAGCTGTTCAACGACCGTCACGGCCACCAGAACGGGGACGAATGCCTGCGCGCGGTCGCCGGCGTCGTCAGCCGGCACGCCATGCGCCCGCTCGACCTCGCCAGCCGCTATGGCGGCGAGGAGTTCGCGCTGATCCTGCCGGACATGGACTGCAGCGCCGCCTGCATCGTCGCCGAGCAGATCCGCTGCGCCGTGATGGCCTTGGCGATCGTGCACGGCGCCGCGGACGCGGGCGGCCATGTCACGCTCAGCGTCGGCGTCGCCAGCCACATTCCCACCGGCGCCGATGGCGGCCCCGACCGGCTGCTCGGCGCAGCCGACGAGGCGCTCTATGTCGCCAAACGGCTCGGCCGCAACCGCGTCATCTGCGCCGAACGGGTTTTAGCCGAGTTCGCCGCCATCGGCCGGGAGGCTGCGGCTGTTCCAGCGCCCTTCCGGCGCAAAATGGCTTGAATCCGATCCGGCCAGAAGCGGTTGCCCGCCCCGCGCCAATCGGCTAATGAACGTGCATTGCACCCGTAGCTCAGCTGGATAGAGCGTTGCCCTCCGAAGGCAAATGCAAGCTCTTTCTGATGGTCGAGGGTGTCGTAAAAAACGAGTGAAACCAAGCGATTGGCGAAACTCGAAGGAAGCACGAAAATCGCATTCGAGGTCGCGGAAGCACCACGGAAGCAAACCGAAAGGAGGTTGTGGAGTACGAATGGCGATGATCGGCGAGGCTTTAGCCCGCGTCGTTTGAGCCATGTCGATTCTAGAATTCGCGATTGACCGTGGTCGATCTCGGACACTATCTGAATATCGATGCGCCCGTAGCTCAGCTGGATAGAGCGCCACCCTCCGAAGGTGGAGGCCACACGTTCGAATCGTGTCGGGCGCGCCAACTTAATATTAGGTTGATATCTTGCATATTTGCGGAGCGCCGTTGCAGAGCAATTCGCCGTATTGACCTCCAGATATTTCAGAGGTCATTCAAGTTGGCAGCGCCGCAGAGCGCGATGTTCAATTCTTGCAGGACGATTTCTTCCGGATAGCGGCTCCTCGTTGCCCTCCCGTGACCGAGTCCGGATCCATCCCGTCCCGTCGATTGCCGCTGCTAGTACATCAAACACCGCTGATGTCTTCATGCTACCAGACTGAGGCTTAGTCCGGGAGTCTTGGATCTGTCCCTGTCGGATGGCACGCACGGCGCTCGCTTGGTAATCTCTATAGCACTCGACGGGTGTACTCTCGTTCGGGAAGCGACCAGATCGGATGTCTCAAACGTCGATTGTCAGGGAAAATTCAGACAGGATTGTTAGAGAACAAACTGGGAATAATATAATGCACGTACTTGAGGCTACTCTTTGCTCATTTGCATTACGCCGCTGTATACGAGAACACGAACTGCATCGATCCTAGCGCGAACCACCCGCTGGAAGCGTTGTGCTCTTACGTTATTGAGCACAACGATATTTATTGCGTACTTTGCAATTAACTCGTCGCCCACATCAGCTTTGAGCGACGAGGATTGGGACTCGTGCGTGCATGCGGCCGAAATCGTACCCGATCGCTCGATCCGGGGATGCACAGCGGTTATCCAGGCAGGCGAGCGGATGATCACCCAGTTGGCGGCGGCTTATAACAATCGCGGTGTCGCGCTGCGGTCGAGTGGAGATATCGACCGTGCCATGGAGGATTACGATCGAGCACTTCGTTTGTCCCCCGACTACTATGTCGCGCTCAACAACCGAGGCGTTGCTTTAATGAGCAAGGGAGAGCTTGATCGCGCGATTTCTGATTTCGATCGCGCCGTACAACTGAGGACTGACTACCTCGGTGCCTATTATAATCGCGGGAAGGCACTCGGGCGTAAAGGACTCTTTGATCGTGCCATCGCGGATTATGATCTGGTCATCAAGGCTGATCCGAAGAATCCGACCTTCTTGTTCGAACGCGGAACGATGAAAGCGAACGCTGGAGATCAGAGCGGCGCGGATGCTGATTTCGAGCGCGCCGAATCGCTCAGGTCGAATGGTGCGCGGACGACGCGGCCACGATGAAACTCGCCCAACCTAGACGCCGTTGAACTTGTCAGGCTGATGGGAGCCGCAACTCCGCGTGAAGGCCTCCATTTCTGCCATTGGATAGTTCGACAGAGCCGCCGTGCAGTGTGGCGAGATCGCGGACGATTGCGAGTCCGAGCCCGCTTCCCGGTTTGGCCTCGTCGAGCCGCTCGCCTGGGGCGAACGCGCGGTTTAGTGCATCAGCCGGGATGCCTGGCCCGTCATCAACGATCGTAATAAGGAGCTGCCCCGTCGGGGTATCGCGCGTAGCCTTGATCGAGACAACACCACGAGCCCACTTGCAGGCATTATCGACCAGGTTGGCGACCATCTCGTCAAGGTCGTTGGGATCGACGGCGGCAAGCAATTCCGTCTCGGCTGTATGGACGATCGTCAGCTCACGATGAGCATAGAGCCGCCGCATCGCCGCGGCTATTGATGCGAAGGCAGGTTCGACCTGCGTGATGACGCCAGGCAGGCCGGCGTTGGCTGCGGCACGGGCTCGGGCAAGCTGGAAATCAATCTGGCGCTGCATCCGCCCTGTTTGCTGAGTCAGGACCGCGGCGCCCTCGGTATCACCTCTCGCGAGCAGCCGGCGCGCTTCGTCCGTCAGCACGGCCAATGGTGTCTTCAGGCCATGCGCGAGATTGCCCGCCTGCGTGCGGGCGCGGCGAACCATCTGGGTATTGGCGTCGATCAGAGCGTTGAGATCATCGACCAGCGGCCGAACTTCGGACGGGAAGTCACCAGGCAGGGTTTCTGCTTTGCCCGCGCGAATGTCGCCCAGCGCGTCGCGCAGACGGCGCATGGGACGCAGACCAAACCAGGCCTGCAACGTGCCGGCCCCAATTAGGGCTATTGCCAGTGTGCCGAGTGACAGGGCCAGCGCCTGATTAAAATGTCTCAGTACATCATCGACGATCCGCTGGTCGGCGCCAATTTGAAGCACGTAACCGTTTTCAGCGGTCTGCCACGGTCGCTCATATGCGATCATCGGCTCACCAGCCGGGCCAGCTTCGACTGAGCGAGTAAGCTGCCGATCCGCCCCCCGCGCGGGTGGCGGAAAACGCCGTTGCGGTTCGAGGGAGGCTGATTGTAGGACGATGCCGTTGCGATCGCTCACCTGCCAGTAATAGCCAGTCCCGGGCTGCGCGAAGCGCGGATCACTGAGCCTTTGTGCCAGAGCGACATGTCCGTCGGCCGTGCGGGCCAACAGACCTTCGAGCTCGTCGAGATGACCGATCAGCTCGGCATTGACAAGCTCCGTGACGTGCGCCCGGAACAGCGCGGAAATCGAAACGCCAGCGACAGCGATACCTGTCACGGTCGTGAGAATAACGCCAACCAGCAGCCGGGCGCGCAGACTTCTGACCATCAGCCGAACCTGTAGCCCAGACCGCGCAGGGTCCTGATGGTATCGCGGCCGATTTTGCGTCGCAGCCGACCGACATAGACCTCGATCGTATTCGAGCTGCGTTCCTCATTCAGGCCGTAGAGATGGTCGAGCAACTCGGCTTGCGTCACGACGCGGCCGACGCGATGCAGGAAGAGGTGGAGCAGGCGAAATTCCTGTGCCGTCAATTCGATCGGCTGGCCCGCAACATTGGCGGTGCCGGCAACGGGGTCAAGCACGATATCTCCGTGGCGCAATTCGGAGGTGGCTTGGCCCGCGACGCGCCGCATCAGCGCGCGCAGGCGAGCTGCGACTTCGTCGACGTGAAACGGCTTCGCCACATAGTCATCAGCCCCTGCATTGAGACCTTCCACCTTCTCAGTCCAGCTGCTGCGCGCCGTCAGGATCAGGACCGGTGTGGCGGCCCCGGTACGTCGCAACCTCCGTAAGACCTCGATGCCTGACAGGCCGGGTAAACCGAGATCGAGAACGATCGCGTCGAATTCTTCTTGCAGCGCGAAGGAAAGGGCGTGCTCACCATCTTCCACATGCTCAACGACAAAGCCAAAGCTGGCCAACCCTTCCTTCAGGCGGGCGCCAATGTCCTGATCGTCTTCGACAAGAAGAATGCGAATGGTCATGTCTCCTGATTGCTGCAGTCCGATACTGGATCAACCTGCATTTACGCTGACAGCTTGTGTTCAGACTAGCGTGGCAATCAGGCGTCTAGAAGTCAGTGTTGAGACTCGTGCCAATGTTAAAATTGCTCCTGATAATCGTTCGCATATCAACAATTATCTTGGTGACCCCAGCCTTCGCTCAGCAGGCCGCCGTGCTGTCGATTGATGCACTTGCCAATTCCGTCGTGGCAAGTAACCCCGAACGACGCTTTTATTTCCAGCAGATCGGGCTTGCAGGTGTTGAGCGCGACGCGGCTGATCGCCTGCCGGACCCTGAAGCTGCATTCGAGTTAGGCGAACGCCGGATGGCCGACGGCCTGACAGGTGCACCGAAAGGCGCCGGGCCGACATATGGCTTGTCGATTATGCAGCCGCTCGACTTTGCCGGACGCGGGGCGCTCCGTCGCGCCATCGCCGAGCATCAGATCGCGCTGGCGCGGCTCGGTCTTGCGCAATTCGACGCAACGCTCGCAAGCCGGGCACGCTCTTTGGGATATGCCTTGTTCGCGGCCGAGCGGAAAGCCGCCGCGGCACGCGACGTTGCCGCGCGGATGCGCGAGCTTGCACGCGTTGTGGAGCAGCGGGATCCGGCGGGCATCGCCACCACGCTGGACACGGCCATTCTGGATGCGGGTGCCATCACGGCGGAGCGAAATGCCGCGATGGCTGATTCCGAGACCAGCACGATCGTCTACGAACTGAATCAACTTCGCGGCGCGCCGCTCAAAGCGCGGCTCCGCATTGCTCCGCCCGATATCACGCTGCCCGGCCTTCCGTCGGTCGAGCGCATGGCGCAACAAGCTGGCATCAACAATTTCGAGATTCAGTCGCTGCGCGCGCAATTGCAGCAGCAAGGGTTGCGCGTTGACCTAGCACAAGCAGCGCGTGTGCCGAACGTCTCAGTCGGTCCCTACTTCAATCGCGCGAAGTCAGACAGCCGCGAGACCAATTTCGGCATACGGCTGACGACGACGTTGCCGCTTTGGAATAGCCAGGCTGCTGGCCTCGCACAGGAGTTGAGCCGTCAATCCCAGGGCGATGCGGCCCTGCTCGCCGCCAACCGACGGATCGCGAGGCAGGTTTACGAACAGGCAGCCTACTACGAGGCGAAGCGTCGAGCCCTTGCGGGCTGGCCAGCCGGGGCCACCGAGAAATTTGCGGCCGCAGCTACCGCCGCCGCCGATAGTTATCGCCAGGGAGCGATCCCGATCGCAACTTACGTCGAGATGCAGCGCCAGTATCTGGACGCGCTGTCGGCTCTGCTCGACACGCGACGTGAGGCTATGGAAGCGATGCTTCAACTTCGGGCGCTCAATGGCGGCCGCAGCTTCGACGGCGTGTCCCGATGACGCGGCGGATTCTGGAATGGACAACCGGTCGACCAGCCACGGTGATGATCATCGCTTTGCTGATCGCTGGTCTTGGAATCTGGTCTTTCGTGAATCTGCAAATCGATGTCATTCCCGACATCACAGGCGTGCAGGTGCAGATCAACACGACTGTTCCTGCCCTGGCGCCAGAGGAAATCGAGCGTCTTGTGACGCTGCCCATCGAGCGCAGCATGGGTGGTCAGCCGGGCCTGCGGGAAATGCGATCGCTCACCAAGACCGGACTGTCACAGGTCACGCTCATCTATCAGGACGGCACGGACCAGCTTCGCGCACGCCAATTCGTCAACGAGCGGCTTTCCGCAGTGCGCGACATGCTGCCAGCCGGATCATCGCCGCGCCTCGCTCCGATCACCACCGGGCTTGGCGAAATCTGGTACTACACACTCGAATGGGCGCAACCGCCGTCCGATTTGGACGAGCGGCAACAACTGATGGAGTTGTTCGAGGCTCAGGAATATATCGTGCGCCCGATGCTGCGCGCGATCGAGGGGGTCGCCGACGTCAATTCCAACGGCGGCCTCGAACGTCAGTTTGTCATCGAGCCTGATCTGAAGAAGCTCACGACAGCGGGCATCACGCCGAGCGAGCTTGCCCAGGCTGTTGGCGCCAACGTCGCCAATGCCGGCGGCGGGACCATCACCAAGAACGGCCAACGCTTCACCGTCCGAACCGAAGCGCGTGTCACGACGGCGGAGATGATCCGCGCATTACCCGTGAAATTCGCAGGTGGCGTGCGGCCGCTGACTGTAGCGGATCTGGCGACCGTGACCATCGGCCATGCTCCACGCGATGGCGCCGCGACCACCAACGGCAAGGAAACCGTGCTCGGCACAGTGATGATGCTGGTCGGGCAGAACAGCCGGGACGTTGCCCGGCGCGTCGATGCGCAATTGCCGAACCTGCGCGCCGCGCTGCCCAAAGGCATGATCCTTCAGGTTCAGTACGATCGTTCAGAATTGGTGGATCGCACCATCGCGACGGTCGAGCGCAACCTTGGCGAGGGAGCGTTGCTGGTCGCCGTCGTATTGCTGATCGTGGTCGGCAACTGGCGCGCGGCATTTATCGTCGCGTCGGTCATCCCGCTGGCCTTTCTCATGATGATCTCGGGCATGCATGCGCTCGGTATATCGGGCAATCTGATGAGCCTCGGCGCGCTCGACTTCGGCCTGGTCGTAGATGGCGCGATCGTCGTCGTGGAAAACACATTGCGTCTGATGGGCGAGGCACAGCGCCTCAAGGGGCGCGAGCTGACGGCCGATGAACGCCGTCGCATCGTCATCAACGCTGCGGGGGGCGTGGCGCGGCCCGTGTTCTTCGGCATGGCCATCATCGCGCTGGTTTATGTGCCGGTACTCAGCCTGGGCGGCGTCGAGGGGAAGCTGTTTCAGCCGATGGCGCAAGCCGTGATGCTGGCGCTGGCAGCGGCGCTGATCGTTACCTTTACGCTAGTGCCGGCGCTGTGCGCCCGGCTGCTACGAGGCGAGAAGGTGCGTCAGCCGAGCGTCAGTGAAAAGGAAGATTCTCTCCCGGAGATAACCGCCGACAACCACATCACGCATAACGGTGGCTTCGCCGGCCTCGTGATCCGGGGCTACCGTCCCGTCCTGGACTTCGCCCTCCGTCATCCCGCTGCCCTTCTCGTTCCATCGGCAGTCCTGTTGGCCGTGGCATTGAGGATATTCCTGACCCTTGGCTCGCAGTTTACGCCACGCCTCGATGAGGGCTCCATCACGGCGATGGTCTACAAGCCCGTGGGGATGTCGCTCGACCGTAGCCTTGAGATCGAGCAGCAAACCGAGCGTGAAATTTTGCGTCGCTTTCCGCAAGTGACCCGAACCTTCTCCCGCATCGGCACCAGCGCGGTTGCGACCGACCCGATGCCGCCGAATGAGAACGACCTCTACATCTTCTACAAGCCGCTCGACCAATGGCCGCAAGGTCCGGACATGCCGCGCAACAAGAGCGAGCTGGTTGCGGCGATCGAAAAGGCTGCCACTGCGCTGGCGCCGGAGCAGTCATTCCTTTTCGCGCAGCCTATCGAGATGCGCTTCAACGAAATGTTGGAGGGCACGCGGGCGGATCTGTCGGTCAAGATATTCGGAGACGACTACGACGTGCTTGAGCGGCTCGCCGCGCAGGCGCGAGAGGAATTGCAAGGCGTGCCCGGCACCGCCAATGCCGCATTCGAAGCGGCCAGCCGCACCCACAGTGTGGTGGTCGAGATCAATCACGACGCGATGGTGCGGTTGGGGCTGGGAACCGCCGAGGTCAACCGTGCCATTGCGTCAGCGATCGGTGGGGACGAGGTCGGCTTCATCGCGGACGGAGAGCATCGACACGCGATCGTCGTTCGTATGCCCGAGTCCTTACGCGCGGACACAAAATCGATCCTCTCCCTTCCATTGCGCGTCGGCGCGTCCGGCCTTGTGCCGCTGGACCGCGTTGCAAGTCTGCGCGAGATGAGAACGGTCGAACCGATCCTGCACGACAATGGTAAGCGCCGCGCCGCCTTGATGGTCAATCTCAACACCAGCGACATCGAAGGTTATGTGACCGCAGCGCGTGCACGCCTCGACGGCAAGCTTGCGCTGCCTGAATCCTATCGCATCGAGTTCGGAGGCCAGTTCCGTCAGCTAGAAGCGGCCCGAGCCCGTCTGATGATCGTCGTGCCGGCGGCGCTGCTGATGATCTTCTTGCTCGTTTATTCGGCGTTGGGGAGCGTCCGTCATGCCGCCGTCGTCTATACCGGTATTCCGTTTGCGATCACCGGTGGCGTGCTGGCACTCTGGCTACGTGACATGCCATTCTCGATCACCGCCGCGATCGGCTTTATCGCGGTCTCCGGCATCGCGATGCTGAATGGTCTCGTTCTGATCGATCATATCAATGCGTTGCGGCGGAAGCTGCCTGTTATCGAGGCAGTCCGGCAAGCCGCCACGGATCGGCTCCGTCCGGTATTGTCGACCGCCATGGTCGCGGGAATCGGCTTCGTACCGATGGCGATTTCACAGGGCGCGGGAGCGGAGGTGCAACGACCGCTCGCCACTGTCGTCATCGGCGGCGTCCTGTCGTCCACCGTTCTGACGCTGCTGCTGTTGCCGGCGATCTACCGATGGATGGAGCGCCGCTCCGCAGCCGTCGTCGAACGAGAGAAACAGCCGTTGGAAGTGGAGGTTTCAGCATGAAAAGATCGAATCGGCTCCGTGACGTGGCAATCTTAGCCGCTATGACGTCACTTTTCTTTGTCTCGCCGGCCCTCTCGCTCGCAAGTTCTCCTGTCCATGATAATCAACCCAGTCCTTTCTACGTGCAAAACCTGCCGGCGGAAGTGCGGGCAGGCCTTCAAAAATACAGGAAGGTATGTGGCGATGAATTGACAACAACGCGTGGCTTCAGCCGCTTCATTGACGTTGGGAACGTTCGTCTCATCGCTCTTCATCTTCATGAACTCAGATGTGGCGACCGCCTTACGTTTTGTAGCAGCGGAAAATGCCTCCATCAGGTCTACATGTCGCACCACGGACGATATCATCTGGTGATGAGTGTCAGGGCAAATGAAGTCACGTTGAGAGGCCTGGACAACACTCCGGCGATTGAAGTTGAATGCGGCTTTGGACTACAGCGTATGTGGCGATGGAACGGTAGGCGTTTCATCGGAAGATAGCATCATTGATCAGCCTGACCGGCCAAGTTTCCAGATCGATCTCGAAGGCAAGGCGCCTTTTCCTATGTGCTCAGCGCCGCGTTACAAAGCCTTAGAAATGTAATTCAGGACCATGTTCCATGCGAGCCCTTCATAAAGAGAACCATCTGATCGAACGAATAGGTTGGCTTCGCGCAGCGGTGCTAGGCGCCAATGACGGGCTGATTTCAACATCGAGTCTGATCGTCGGTGTTGCCGCCGCGACCGCCGCTTCCCACGAAATTCTGGTTGCTGGCGTAGCGGGGCTCGTCGCCGGAGCAATGTCGATGGCTGCAGGCGAATATGTGTCGGTCAGTTCCCAGGCCGATACGGAAGAAGCCGACATGGCGCGTGAGCGCCGCGAACTTGCCACGCAACCTGAAGCGGAGCTGGCCGAACTCGCCGCGATCTACGAGCAGCGTGGTGTAACGCCCGAACTGGCGCGACAGGTCGCCGAGCAGATGATGGCAAAGGACGCCTTCGGGGCCCATGCGCGGGATGAACTCGGACTGACCAGTCATGTGATGGCGAAGCCAGTTCAAGCGGCTTTCACTTCGGCGGTCACCTTCGCATCTGGCGCGACTTTGCCGCTGGCCGTCGCTCTCCTGTCGCCGGCCTGGACCGCCACCTGGACCGTCTCCATTGCCTGCCTCATCGGACTTGGCGTTCTCGGAGCGATCGGCGCTCGCGCTGGCGGCGCCAGCATATGGAAACCCACTCTTCGGGTCGTGTTTTGGGGAGCAGTCGCCATGGCCTCAACTGCGACCATTGGTGCCCTCATCGGTCGAGCCGTCTAGTTCGCGGAGCTCTCTATTTTTTAATCGATTTTGCACTCGATATTTGCATCGCTGCAGAATGGGATTTTCTGCGATGTATTCCAGCGGTACCCAATCACACATGCCGCGGACTTCAGGACTAGGAGAGAGCCACTGCGTACGCGGCCCAGATTTGGAAAGAGCTAGTCATTTCCTCATAGACCCGGGAGAAGCAAAATACCGGATACCTTGTACTTGGTCCGATATCAGCTCCGCGTTCGGTTCGGCGCACCCGTTTGGGTGGGGCTATTGGCGGCAGCCGGCGAACGCTGAAAGATGAGAGGATCACGATGCCCCAAAATAAATTAATCGCAGATTCAATCACATATGCGTTCGCACTTTTATCCAGTACGGCGCGCCATTCTCCTTGTGAGATTGGCTCTTTCCCCCACACATTGTCCTTGTTATTTCTGTAGCCTGCCGTCCGGCCATATCAGCCGTCACGCCTGCAGCGCCGTGCGCGCGGCCAGTATCTCGGGCCAGCGCCTTTACACTCGCCCTTGAAAGTGAAGGCGCGTTCTAGCTTTGTGTCAATCGAACGCCACGCCGATGCGCGTAGCGCTCCGCCAGACTATTCGACACTGTGAGCAAGCGCCGCCAGGTTCTATTTTCAGCTCGAAGGCATCCGGAATGTTCAGGGCAGCAGGAACTTCGAGGCAGGCGCCTGTGTCCGACAAGTTTCGGACGACGCAACTTATCACGGACGATCGCTGATTGAGAATGATCTTCCCCGTCAACAGCGTGCGGCGACGGCGAGTGGTGCGACGCTCCGTCATAACCAATACCAAACGACGCCGCAGGCGGTTGTCGCTGCCCCGCGTCTCGCCTCGACGGCCACCTTCGCGATTCCCGTATCGCGTGGCAGGTTATTGGCGAGTATTTTGAAGACGAGAGCCCCCGGCATAGCGCACTCGCAATACTTCAACGTAGAAACACCATCCGCGCGGTTTGGCCGAGCAGGACAAAGGCCAAAGATTCGTCCCAGTAGCTCAAGACTCCCAATCTGAATCGTTGGTGGTTCATGAGGGCCAAGGCACAGCTGATAGCCGCGCTCATAAACAGCATCATCGTAAGCGCTTTCCCGAATCCCCAGGGCAGCGGGCTTTGAGCACCGGCAAAGATCAGCACGATCAAAAGTTTGAGAGAAAGGCGACGGAGCACAAAGCGCGAGTCCGACGTCATTTTCGGCTCGGCTGCATAACGACGTCGTATCCGCGAAGAGGCAGTACGAAAGAGACACTGCGATAAACGCAATGTCGGTCGGGCAAAGGCATCCAAGCCCGTGCGGCGAAACCGAAACGCCGCTTTCAGAAAGGTTAAGGACAACGAATAAAGCAATCGCCGAAGACGAGGGCTTCGCGCGACGATGCGCTCGACAAGAACCATATCGATACCCACACTAGACCTCGGATCGAAATAAATCAGAGCGATCACATCGCTAGTGAAGTCGACGCGCCCGTGTCCGGTGAGTCTAAGCGGCTTGATATTGCGCAGGTAGTTATCGCCGAAGACCTTACAATATACGATGGTATATCCCGGATATTGTTTTGTATATCGGATCAACCCCGCAAGACACTGTCACTCAAGGAATGACGGTGATATCCAGCCAATGTCATCTAGCGGCTCCAACCCGCTGCCGACGCATGAGGATCAACGAGCAATGCCAAGCGACAGTAGTCGAGCAAGCGTGCCGCTCAGGTCGTTCTCGCGAGTCTGAATCATCAGTCTCGCCTGTGACGGCCGAGCGGCTCGTCACGGAGGTGAGACATGACTCTCCAATTTTTTACTCTGCCGGCTTCGCTCCGCGTTTCGCGGATCGCCTCGCCGAAACGCAATCCCGCATTCGCCGACCCGCGATGCGAGCGTGACCGTCCTTTCACGAAGTCTCCCCGCACGAACCGGACTCGACTGGTCGCGGCGTGGCGTGTCAATGGCGAGACCGGTCGGCTCGAATGCATCTGGATGCTTGACGCCGAACCAGACACGGGCGGCGGGTTGCGCCGATTGATCGAGCGCGCCGGACTCCTTCTTGCAGTTTACCAGCATGGTCGCTTTGCGGCGTGAGGCGTGTGATGCATTCCCTCACGCTGCATAAGGCCAGCACGGCGATGGTTCTGGTGTCCGCCGGCCTGGACGGGCTTCACCCCCGCCGGGGCGGCAATCCGTACTCGCGCAGAATCGCACGGTCGCGCGAAGGTGCGGACCCTCCCTGGTGAAGAGCGGCTGCGCTGCTCAAGCGCGGTCCGAATGCCGAGCGTCGTGAAGATGCATCGGTTTCATTATCCCCTCAGCCGACCAAGACCCCAAGCGCCGAAGACCGTGCCGAGAGGCGCATGGTCTCGGCGCTTGCGGCAGGAGATTCATCCAATGAATGCCCCCATCCTCAAGGCGGCTCTCAAGCCGCGCGGAAAAGACGAACGCAAGCTGTCGATGAAGGCGGTCCGTGAAGCCCAGAATGGGTTGGATGACACCTTCGAAAACGTCAAAGGCGACCGCAACGGCCTGATTGCCCGAGATGCGATCGAACGGCTGGCAAAAGACGGCCCCAATGAGGTTGCGCAAGAGCGACGCCTGCCAGCGGTTGTTCAGTTTTTTGGCGCTTTCAAGAATCCGTTCATTGCAGTGCTGCTGATCCTGGCTGGGATCAGCGCTGTAACGGACATCTGGCTTCGGCTTCAACATGGCGAGGATGCGGATCCGACAAAAGTCACCATCATCATCGTGATGGTGCTTGCCAGCGCCTTGATGCGCTTCGTTCAGGAGTACCGATCGAGCGCTGCGGCCGAAGCTCTGAAGGCGATGGTCCGCACGACGGCGACGGTTCTTCGTCGAGGATCGGCAACGTCAAATCCCGAAGCATTCGAAATCCCGATGCGAGAGATCGTCGCCGGCGACATCGTGCGTCTTTCAGCAGGGGATATGATCCCGGCAGACGTGAGGCTGATCGAATCCCGCGATCTGTTTGTGAGCCAGGCAGTGCTCACCGGTGAGGCCATCCCTGTTGAGAAGTATGACACGCTCGGGTCTGTCGCCGAGAAGTCCGCGGCGAGCGTAGCGTCCAGCGAAATGAACGCGCTCGACATGCCCAACGTCTGCTTCATGGGCACCAACGTCGTGAGCGGCACGGCGACCGCGCTTGTCGTTGCCACGGGTGCTCGCACCTATTTCGGATCGTTAGCCAAGGCGATCGTCGGATCGCGCGCTCAAACGGCGTTCGATCGCGGCATCAACAGTGTGAGCTGGCTGCTCATCCGCTTCATGCTCGTCATGGTTCCTGTCGTCTTTGTCATCAACGGCCTGACCAAAGGCGACTGGGTGGAAGCGCTGTTGTTCGGCCTTGCCGTCGCCGTCGGACTTACCCCCGAAATGCTGCCGATGATCGTTTCCTCGAACCTCGCGAAGGGCGCCGTAGCGATGGCGCGGCGCAAAGTCGTCGTGAAGCGACTCAACGCCATTCAGAACTTCGGCGCGATGGATGTTCTCTGCACGGACAAGACCGGCACGCTGACTCAGGACAAGATCATTCTGGAGCACCACGTCGACGTTACCGGGCAACCCAACGCTGACGTTCTCCGGTTGGGCTGGTTGAACAGCTACCACCAGAGCGGCGTGAAGAACCTGATGGATCAGGCCGTCGTGCGATTCGCCGGGGCGGAGCCAGCCATCACGAACACGGCCGCGAGCTACCGAAAAGTCGATGAACTTCCGTTCGACTTCGTGCGCCGCCGACTCTCAGTGGTCGTCGAGGGCGAGGACGGAGATCACTTGCTCATCTGCAAGGGCGCGGTTGAGGAGATGCTGTCGATCTCTACGCACGTCAGAAGAGGCAAAGATCTGATCCGCCTTGGTGACGTTGAGCGCAAGAATCTGGCTGCGATGGCTCGGGCGTACAACGAGGACGGATTCCGTGTGCTGGTCGTCGCCACCCGAGGGTTTGTGGCGTCCGAGGCCAAGACGCATTATGCCATCGCGGACGAAGCCGATCTCACGATTCAGGGGTTCCTTACTTTTCTCGACCCGCCAAAGGAGACGGCTGGACCAGCAATCGCTGCGCTCGCGGAGCATGGCGTCAAGGTCAAGGTTCTTACGGGCGACAATGCGGTCGTGAGTGCCAAGATCTGCCGTGAAGTAGGACTTGAACCGGGCCAAGCCGTACTCGGGCGCGACATAGAAAAATTGGACGACACCGCGCTTCGCGTTTTGGTCGAGGAGCGGACGATCTTCGCGAAGCTCACTCCGCTCCAGAAGTCGCGTGTATTGCAGGCGCTTCAGGCTAACGGTCATACCGTCGGATTTCTCGGTGACGGCATCAATGACGCCCCGGCGCTGCGCGATGCCGATGTCGGCATTTCCGTCGATAGCGGCGCCGATATTGCGAAGGAGTCGGCCGATATCATCCTGCTCGAGAAGAGCCTGATGGTTCTTGAGGAGGGTGTGCTGAAGGGGCGCGAAACCTTCGGCAACATCATGAAATACCTCAACATGACCGCCAGCTCGAACTTCGGAAACGTGTTTTCAGTGCTGGTGGCGAGCGCATTCATTCCGTTCCTGCCGATGCTGTCGATCCATTTGCTCGTGCAAAACCTGATGTACGACATTTCCCAATTGGCGCTGCCTTGGGATCACATGGACAAGGAGTTTCTCAGCAAACCGCGGAAGTGGGATGCCAAGAATATCGGTCGTTTCATGATCTGGATCGGGCCGACGTCCTCGATCTTCGACATCACGACGTTCGCTCTGATGTGGTTCGTCTTTGCCGCCAATAGCCCGGAGCATCAATCGCTCTTTCAGTCGGGCTGGTTCATCGAGGGCCTGCTTTCTCAAACGCTCGTGGTCCATATGCTGCGTACCCAGAAGATTCCCTTCGTCAACAGCACAGCGGCTTTGCCGGTCTTGCTGATGTCGAGCGTCATCTGCGTACTGGGGATCTATTTGCCGTTCTCTCCGCTGGGAGCAGCCATCGGATTGCAGCCCCTGCCTATCGCCTACTTCCCGTGGCTGGCCGGAACGCTGCTCTGCTACTGCCTCGTCGCTCAACTGATGAAGACCGTCTACATCCGCCGGTTCGGACAATGGTTCTGACGGCCAAGCGCATGAGAGGTCCTGATCATGTCCACATCACCGTTGATCCTGAGATTTGCGCCGCCGCAGGCTGGAGACTGCCCGCGACAAGGGCCGCCACCGCCGAGGCGACAAGCGCCGCGTCCGCCCCACAATCGCGAGCCGGGCGATGCCAGGTCGTCGCTTCGGAATCGGTTGGACAGACGTTTGTGTTGGGCTTTGGCGGTTTTGGCGATGTTCGTGACGCATGCGGCCGTTCACCTTGCTCGTCGCCGTCTGCTGGACGGTTTCAAGCTCAGATTCCTGCTGCGTTGCGGCGCACGGTTGAACAGAGCGGCGATATCGCGAATGCGGCGTTGCCGCTGGTGAGCCACACAAGCGCAAAACGATCGCTTGCATGGAACCAAAGCACGAGGCCCGGACCTGAACCGGACTTCGATCAGCAAGGAGCTTCAAATGGACGACCCATCTAGTCGCGGCGCGACCAACAACTCGCGCCGCTTGAATTCACGAGAAAACTAGGAGGGCAGCTCGCGGCTATTGGCGCCGGGCGCTCTCGCAACCCGACGCCAGGAGTAGCCCATGACTTATTTTACGACCCACGGACTTCCCAATTTCACTATCACCACCGGACTGAAGGTTTTCAGGCGTCGTCGGGTTCTTTTTTGCCGACTGATGGTGATCGCTTTCTACTTGCTGGCGCTCGGTCTTGTAGCGGTTCTTCAGGTAACCAAAGCGCACGCGCAAGAACTTCAAACGACTCCCGGCCATCCGGATGCGGCACGGCTCAACACTAGTGGACCGCAACCCATCCTGGCGATGCCAACGAAGGCACCGGGGGCCTCGCGTGACAATAAGGTGGAATCGGGCGGGCCCGACTGGTCGGGCGTCTATTTTGGCGGACACACCGGTTTCGGGGCTGGCAGCCTTGGCCCGGGAACGAACCCCGTCTTGAATCAGTCCGTTGGCCTGCCGCCTACGGTGACAGGAATGATCGGCGGCTTTCAGGGAGGCTACAACTTTCAGGCCAGCGATCGTTGGGTGCTCGGCGCGGAAGCCGATGTCACTTTTGTGAGCCCGCCCGATGAGACGCGACGGATACCGGCTCCCTTCAACACATCCCTGGATGTCGTGGGGACGGTGCGTGGCAGGATCGGCTATGCTTTTGGCCCATTCCTCCCCTATGCAACGGGAGGCCTCGCTTGGACACGAACGAACGTCGACATCAATGGCGATGACGGCAGCGTTTTGTCAAAACTGGGGCGCTGGCACGCTGGGTGGACGGCAGGCGCAGGTGTCGAAATGGCCTTGGGCGGACCATGGACGGCACGCGTCCAGTACGACTACCTCGATCTGGCTTCCTCGACCTATCGACTCGATGGTGCCGGACTGCGCGATGTGTCCGTCCGCCCCCGAACCCAGAGGTTCACGCTTGGCCTGAACTACCGACTGGGCGATGTGGCCTCGACACTCCCAAGACCACCGGCAACTGTCGAAATGTCGCCGGACTGGAATATTCATGGCCAGACCACATTCATCGCCCAAGGCTATCCCGCGATTCGTTCCCCCTACGCTTCCAGCGCCAGCCTGCCCGGTGGTGGGCAAGTTCGTGAGACGTGGACCGCGGACGCATTTCTTGGCGTGAGGCTTTGGGACGGTGGTGCGTTCTATTTCAATCCCGAGCTAGCCCAAGGCTTCGGGCTGAACGGGACGCTCGGACTCGCAGGCTTTCCAAATGGAGAAGCGCAAAAAGGCGGCGCTGAATTTCCGAAATTTCGGCCACAGCGCTACTATCTTCAGCAGACATTCGGTCTTGGTGGCGAGCAGGAGGATGTCGCAGACGGCCCCCTGCAACTGGCGGGGCGACGCGATATCGATCGCGTCACTGTCACGGTTGGTCGTTTCGCGGTTGGCGATTTCTTCGACGCGAATGCCTATGCCAAGGATCCGCGCGCGGATTTCATGAATTGGGCAATCTGGTCGTCGGGGGCCTATGACTTCCCCGCCGACCTTCCCGGCATGACGCGCGGTGCGGTCATCGAGCTGAATCGTAAGGATTGGGCTGTGCGAGCCGGGGCCTTCCAAGTGCCCAGGGAGCCGAACAGTGATGTTTTGGTCTTCAATGGGGGCGGCGGTGGCGCCGTCGAGTTCGAGGAACGGCACAGCCTGTTCGGGCAGCCGGGTAAGGTTCGGATCGGCGCTTTCATCAACCGTGGTTACACCGGCGCGTATCGCGACGCTATCAACCTCGCGCAAGCGAGCCCTCAAACAGATATCAACGATGCGATGACGGCCCTGCGCCGCAATCAGAATAAGTATGGCTTTTATGGAAATATCGAACAGGCTTTGACAGCTGACCTCGGGCTTTTCGCCCGTGCAAGCTGGAACGACGGCCGCACCGAAATCCTCTCCTTCACGGACATCGACCGCAGCATTTCCGGTGGTTTCTCCCTAAAGGGTTCTGCATGGGGACGGCCTGCGGACACGATCGGAGTCGGTGCTGCGGTCAACGGCCTCTCGAGTGCACATCGTAACTTCCTCGCCGCCGGAGGCACGGGGTTGCTGATCGGTGATGGGAGACTGCGCTACGGCCACGAGTCGATCGTCGAGGCGTATTACGCCTTGCGGGTCAACGGCTGGAGCACCGTCACCTTCGACTATCAGTTTGTTGCAAACCCCGCCTACAACGCCGACCGCGGACCAGCCTCGATTCTGTCGCTTCGCGCCCACGCCGAATTCTGACAGCGAGTGGAGTGGCAATTCCAGCAATAGCGCGGGCTTGCGCCTCGGGAGGGCGCGACCGACGCAACGAGATGGGAACACATTCAGATGGATTGGCAAAGCCTTGGCCACACCGCACTCACGCTCGGGGGCGCATTCCTTCTTGGCGGCTTGATCGGCTTCGAACGGCAATGGCGCCAGCGCCTGGCCGGGCTGCGAACCAATACCCTCGTCGCGCTCGGCGCGGCCATCTTCGTCCTCTTTGCCGGGCTGTTCCCCGGCGAGGCGAGCCCGACGCGCGTTGCGGCCCAGATTGTTTCCGGCATCGGCTTTATGGGCGCCGGCATCATCTTCAAGGAAGGGTTGAATGTGCGCGGGCTCAACACCGCCGCGACGCTGTGGTGCTCCGCCGCGATCGGCGCGCTGTGTGGGGCCGGATTTTTCTTTCATGCATTGATTGCGACGACGTTCGTCATCGCCGTCAACGCAGTTCTGCGCCCGCTCGTGCGCCTCGTTGAGCGCCAGTCATTCGCCGCAAGCCCGTTGGACAGCGCATATGCGATCAGCATCATCTGCCATGGAGAGGCTGAGGCGCATGTTCGGGCGCTTCTTCTTCGCGATCTCGCCGGTGCGCTGCACATCCGCGACCTCGAAAGCACGAATATCGAGGACACAAACCGAGTCCAGGTGAGCGCGACAGTGCGAGCCGACACTCGGCAGGATCGCCTTTTGGAACAGATTATCGGTCGTCTCAGTCTGGAGCCGCTGGTAACATCTGCTCGGTGGCGGTTCGAGCCAGGCGAGTGACCGAGAAGCAATAGTTATCTAGGTACACGGCGGAGTAGATTCTCCAGGGAAGAATATTGAAAGTAGGTAAGTTGATCGAGAAGGTGAACAATGCTCAAGATCGCCAATGATATACGTCCCGGATCGGCGCTGACGTTGATCGCGATGGGCGTTGCGATGGCCGGCATTTTTATCGCCGATACGGTCACGGACTACGCCATCGCAGCGGCCGTATTCTACACAGCGGTCATTCTCGTTGCGACACGCATCTTGTCTGGCACGGCTGTAGTGGCCCTCGCTTGCATTTGTGTCGCGCTGACCCTGATCAGTTTTTTCTTGACCCACTCCGGTGCGTATGAGGTCGGCATCGTCAATACCGGGATTAGTATCGTTGCGATCGGCGTTACAACCTATCTCAGTTTAAGGATGGTGGCTGCGAAGGCCGAGGCGCTGGAGGCGCGCGATCGGCTTTTGCGAATTGCGCGGGTCACGACGCTCGGTCAACTGTCGGCGTCGATCGCGCACGAAGTCAACCAGCCCCTGGCTGCCGTCGTCGCCAGCGGCGGCGCGTGCACCCGATGGCTTGCCCAGGAGCCGCCAAATCTCGACAAGGCCCGCCTCGCGCTCGACCGCATCGTCAGCGATGCCAACCGGGCAAGCCAGGTCATCGCGCGCATTCGCGCCCTTTCGAAGGGCGAGGCGCCGCGCCGACAACCATTCGACCTCAGGGAAGCTGTCATGGAAATCGCGACCTTGTCGCGCGGCGAGATCGAGCGTGGCGGCGTCGCCTTGCAACTGGACCTGCATGACGGCCTACCTCGCGTTTTTGCCGATCGGGTCCAGATCCAGCAGGTCATCAGCAATCTCGTCCTCAATGCGACCGAGGCGATGTCGGACCGCGCATTGCCCGAGCGTCGTCTGCGAATTGCCGCCTCGCAGGATGGACGGGATGCGATCGTTCTCGCGGTGGCCGATTCCGGCACCGGTCTGGCGCCGGGAGCTCGTGAGCACCTCTTTGACGCCTTCTGGACGACGAAAGAGGGAGGCATGGGTCTTGGCCTTACCATCAGTCAGACGATCGTTGAAGCGAATGGCGGACAGATTTCCGCGGCTCCAGTCCCTGGAGGCGGGACCGTATTTGAGGTGCGCCTGCCGCGCCACATGGAGGCAGCCTGATGAAAAATGAACCGACGGCGGATTCGCGGCCGCAGCCCATCGTCTATGTCATCGATGACGATCGGTCCGTTCGCGCCGCGCTCGAAGATTTGCTCGCATCCGTTGGGCTACAGGTGCGCTCGTATAGCTCGGTTGCCGAATTTCTGGAAAGCTCCATGCCGGACGCGCCCGGCTGCCTGCTGCTCGATGTGAGAATGCCCGGACAAAGCGGGATCGATTTTCATCGGCAAATGCCTGAATACGGCATTCATCTGCCGACGATATTCATCACGGGACATGGGGACATCACGATGGGCGTGAACGCCATCAAGAATGGCGCCTTCGAGTTCTTGACCAAGCCGTTTCGCGACCAAGACCTGCTGGATGCTATCCAACAAGCGATCGAAAAAGACCGGCGAAGGCGCGAGAGCGAAGCGCGTTCGCTGGATTTGAATGCGCGTTGGGAGACATTGACGCCCGGCGAACGAGACGTTTTCAAGCTCGTTGTAAAGGGCCTCCTCAATAAACAAATCGCCGCCGACCTGAATGTTAGCGAGATCACGGTGAAGGTTCGCCGTAGCCATCTCATGCAGAAGATGCAGGCCAAGACGATTATTGACCTTGTTAGAATGTCGGACAGTTTGAGCGTTTGAATCTCGACTGAGAGGAGAGCCCCTGCACCGCGAACTGGTGCGCGATCTGCGCGGGCGTGCCACCCCCCCCTTTCAGAACACGGTATATTTCGAAGATACGTTGGTATATCGAATCTATATAAGATCATCGGCCAATGAGCGTCTGTAGCCGTCTATTCTAGGGTGAGAATCGGGAGGTCTTGCCTTAGCTGCGGTCGGGGCGCGATGGTCGTGGTAGATGGTGCTTACAGAGCGATGCTCGCAACGAGCGGACGATGGACCGTCGCGAGGCCAGGAATCATTTCGAATAGATCTCGGTCGCAATTGACCGATGCTTGAATTCCGCCAGATCCGGTATTTTCTTGCGGCGGCCGAATATGGCAGCTTCCGAAAGGCGGCCTTGGCCTTGGGAATACAGGAATCGGCGATCAGCCGTCGCGTTCGCGATCTCGAAGACGAACTCGGCGCTTCCCTATTTCAGAGGCACAACGGCGGCGTCTGCCTGACGTTGGCAGGACAGCAGTTTGTGCGTCGAGCACGCAAAGCACTTCAACAGATCGACTGCGGCGCGAAGGATGTGGCCGCCATAGGTCGCTCCGAGCGGGGGCATATCAAGGTCGGCATCTTTTCGTCGCTCGCGTCTGGATTCCTGTCCGATCTGCTGGGAGCCTACGGCAAGGAGCATGCAAGTGTACGGGTCGAATTTTTTGACGGCGATCCTGCGGATCACGTTGCCTCGATCCGGCGACTTCAACTCGATGTGGCTTTTATCACGGGAACCACACAGTGGTCGGACTGTGAAACAGAGCAACTTTGGTCCGAGCGAGTATTCGCCGTACTTCCCAGCGATCATCCTCTCTCTGAGAAATCGGAGCTTGGCTGGCGTGATCTTGTGGACGAGAGATTCATTGTAAGTGACGGTGCCCCTGGATCGGAAATTCACGACTATTTGGTTCAACGCCTCGCCGATCTTGGGCGTCACCCAGAAATCGATACCCAATACGTCGGGAGGGACAATCTCCTGTCGCTTGTGGCGATCGGCCAAGGCGTCACGGTCATGAGCGAGGCCGGGACGGCGGCTCAGTTTCCGGGAACTGCCTATCGGCAGCTTGCCGGCGAGGTTCTGCCGTTCTGCGCGGTGTGGTCGCCGCGGAATGATAACCCGGCCTGGCGCCGCCTCCTCAGTCTTGCGCGTTCAATGTCGCGCTCGGCTGCCGCCACAATCATTCAGACGGTTTCGGCAGTTCTTTTGACTTCCTCGCTTTCGCAAATCCCCGATCCGTGGCTATGAACCGCTCCAGCATCGGAGCGATGAGGCGAACGGGATCGGCCGGCGGTTGCCTCGCTTCGCGGCCGAGAATTTCTGCGTAGGCCGTTAGGTCGCGATGCAGGCTTGCCGGTAACTCCACCGTGACCTTCACCGGTTTGTCGTCGACGATCGCTCCCAATTTCAGCTTGGTCATGTCAGCCTCCGTAGGGTTCGAGAACGAGATCGCGGGTGACGATGACGCGGACGGGCAAGCCTGGCCGGATGGTGAGGGTCGGTGCGATGTTGAGCTGGCGCTGGACGATCTGCTGGCCGGTTTGACTGACGCTATTGGAGGCACCCTGTCGCAGCGCCCGCACAATATCGCTGTCCTGGCCAGACGAGCCCGCCTCCGCACCGATGCTCAGAATCGTGGAAAGTGCAGCGGCCTTGAACAGTTCGCCCCAGTGATAGTCGACGCCATCCTCAAGGCCCGCATAGCCCTCGGCGTCCGCACCAGGCTGACGCTCCAGAACGATGGAGCGGCCATTGGGGAAGATCAGCCGGTTCCAGACGAGAAGTATGCGCCTCTGACCGAAGCCGACGCCACTGTCATACTGGCCGATAACGCGCGTGCCCTGTGGCACAAGCAGGATCTTGCCGGTCGGGCTGTCATAGATGTTCTCCGTCACCTGTGCGGTGATCTGACCCGGCAGGTCGGAGCGGATGCCGGTGATGAGCGCGGCCGCGATGACGGCGCCGGCCTGCAGGACGTTCTTCGACGCTGGCGCGGCAACGCGATCCGGCGAGACAGTGCGCTTGTCGGGCGTCTGATTGAGGAATGCGAGCTGACGATCCTGCGCGGAGGGTGTCGCTGGCTGCGGCGCAAGGCCGAGGCTGGCGAGATCGGCCGACGGCGTGGCGGTCGCAGTCGGCTGTGTCGAAGCTCCAGCCGTAGCGGGCCGAGTCTCGGTGGATGCGAACAGCCGTGCGGTCCGAGCCGCCTCCAGTTCCTGCGCCCGGCGCTGTTCCTCGGGGCTCGGTCCCGTCGGACCTGATGCCGGTGCGCCGATCGGCGGCACTGTGCCACCGTTCTGCGCGTTGAGGATCGGGCGACCGAGGTCGCCGGGCAGCGGCGGGCCGAGCTTCGGGACGCCGGAATAATCCTTCGGCAATCCAGCCAGACCGTCCGGTGTCGAGCGGTTGTCCGTAGAGTAAAGCTCCTGACCCTGGCCGCTGTGACGAGTCTGGAGCGCATAGATCAGCGCCCCACCGACACCGAGGCTTGCCGCAAGACCCAGACCGGCCAGCACCTTGCGGGACAGGCGGGTCACACGCGGCGGCTCGGCGCGCAGCCGCATGGTCGCGGCCGGCTCGCCGGTCAGCGGCCGAGCGTCGTCGTCGGTCGGCTGAGGCTGGGGCGCCGAACCGGGCGTCCGGCCTTCCTCCTTTTCGGGATCGCGTTCGTCGCTCACGATGCCGGCCTCCCGTCGGTGCGGGAGATGCGGACACGCTTCTGGTTCTTGCCCGCGCCGAACCGCAGTTCGGCGGCGGCGAACAGTCGATCGACGATCATGTAGTTGCCGCGCACGCGATAGTTCACCAGCTCGGAGGTGTCGCCCTCCGGTCCGACCACGAACAAGGGCGGCATCTCGCCCTGTCCGATGCCGCGGGGGAATTCGATGAACACCTGCTTGCCGTCATCGAAGGCGCGCAGCGGCCGCCACGGTGCGCGGTCGCCGGTCACCTCGTAGCGGAAATTGACACGGGCGAGATCGATGCCGCCCGACACCGGCTGCGCGGCCTCGGCTTGGCTGTTCTGGCGGCGCAGCGCGATGAGCTGGTCCTGCGGATATTGCCAAGACACCGATGCCATATAGGTCGATGGCGTCGCGCGCAGCTCCATGTGATAGGTGCGCCGGTCGGTGTTGATGACGAGATTGGTCATCAGCTCGGCCCGCGTTGGCTTCACGAGGATATGGACCTGCTTGGCCGCGCCAACGCCGCTCTCGGTATCGCCGATGATCCAGCGCACTGTGTCGCCAGCGGCGACAGGACCGGAGCCGACGAGCTGCTCGCCGGGCTGAAGCGCGATGTCGGTGATCTGCCCCGGCGAGGCGTAGACCTGATAGAGCGCGCCATCGACGAAGGGATAGACCTGCATCGAGTTGATGAAGCCGTTGCGGACGGGCTGGACGCGCGCTGCGGCATTGGCCTGGTTGACGCGCGCGGCGGGATCGGACGGTTCCGGCTCGGGCTTGCCGTCCTTGCCGATGGGCTTCAACTGACCAGGCAGCGGGAGCGGTTTGGGAAGCTCCACCACCCGGACGGGCGCTGGCGGATCGGAGGTCTGCACAGCCGGCACCGCATTGTCGTAGGAAATCTCCGGCGGCGGGGTGTGAGTGGCGCACCCTGCCAGCGCCGAACCGGCGAGCAAGATTCCCGGCAAAGCGGATTTGCGGAAAACCGGAACTACGTGGATGAGCAAAGCCGGGAGCCCTGCACTCCAAGGGGCGGCTTTGCGGAGTGCGGGCGTCATTGTCCAAGCTCCTTCGACCAGTTGATGGCGTTGATGTAGATTCCGAGTGGGTTCTTCCGCAGCGTGTCGGCGTCGCGTGGGGGCTGCACGACGACGGTGAGGATCGCGGACCAGCGTTCGGTGGAGGCCAGTGAGCCGTCCTGATAGCGTCGCTCGATCCAGGCGATGCGGAAGCTCGACGGCGAGGCGCGGATCACCGACGACACTTCGATCGCGATCTGCTGCTTGCCGACCTTGGTGAAGGGGTCGTTGGCGCGCGCATAATCGTTCAGCGCGAGCGCGCCACCCTGTGTCGTGAAGTCGTAGGCGCGCAGCCAGTTCTGCCGCACGATGATGGCGTCGGACGGGATCGAGCGGACCTGCTCGATGAAGCGCGCGAGGTAGAAGGCGATTTGCGGATCGTTTGGCTGATAGTCGGCGGTCGCCGGCGCGATCGCCTGCGCCTGGCCGAGCCGGTCGACCTGCACTACCCAAGGCACGATCGAGCCGTTGGCGGACTGCCAGACCAGCGCGGCCGAAAGGCCGCCCGCGAGGGCCAATGATCCGAAGGCCATGTAGCGCCAGTTACGGGCCTGCACGCGGGCGGAGCCGATGCGATCGTCCCAGACCTGAGCGGCGCGCTGATAGGGAGTCTCGGGCTGAGGGGCTTTGCCGTAGTGGGTGGATGGTCGCTTGAACATGGTCAGTCGCTTTCGGAGAGGTTGACGGAGGAGCCGCCGCCATGGCTGTCGCCGCTACGCACGGCGTGGGCGGCGGCCTGAACGCCATGGGACATCTGCTGCGAGCGCTTCATGCGTTTCGCCCAGGCCGGCGGCCCGTCGCTGGTGGAAGACGCAGCTCCGGGAGATGCGGCCTCCGCGGTGGCGGTCGTCGCAGCACCGGATGCGCCGGTGGCGATCTCCGTCGCGGCCTGGCCACCGGCCTGATAGCTCTGCTTCAGGCTGTCGGCGGCACGACCGGCTGCGCGCTTCAGCGGTGAGACGGCCGCCTTCGCGCCGGTGCTGGCAACACTGCCAAGACCCGACGCGACGCCGGATGCGCCGGCCTGGCCGGCCGCGCCGAGGCTGTAGGCGGTGGAGGCGCCACCGGCGAGGGCTGCACCGCCACGCGCGGCGGCGGCAGCGCCGCCAGCAAGTGCAGCGCCGCCTGTCACGACGGCGCCGGCAGCGGCCGCGCCTGCTGCGACAACGCCGCCGGCGGCAAGACCAGTGCCAATGGCCGCGCCGGCGCCGAGCTGCGGGCCACCGGAGATGAGGCCGTTAGCGATGCCGGGACCGAAGATGCCGAGACCAAGCAGCGACAGCGCGGCAAGCACGATCGCCATGGCATCGTCGATCGATGGCGTTGCGCCGTTGAAGCCCGAGGTGAACTCGGAGAACAGCGTCGAGCCGATGCCGATGATGACGGCGAGCACCAGCACCTTGATGCCGGAGGAGATGACGTTGCCGAGCACGCGCTCGGCCATGAACGCCGATTTGCCGAACAGGCCGAAGGGAATGAGGACGAAGCCGGCGAGCGTGGTCAGCTTGAACTCGATCAGGGTGACGAAGAGCTGGATCGCCAGGATGAAGAACGCCAGCAGCACCAGCGCCCAGGCGAAAAACATGCAGGCGATCTGGATGAAGTTCTCGAAGAACGACCAGTAGCCCATCAGGCTGGAGATGGAGTCGAGCAGCGGCCGGCCGGCATCGAGACCAGTCTGCGCCACCTTGCCGGGGCGCATGAGATCGCTCACGGCAAAGCCCGTTCCCGAAGCCTTCAGGCCGAGGCCCGCGAAGCTCTCGAAGACGATGCGGGCGAGATTGTTCCAGTTGGAGATCAGGTAGGCGAAGACACCGACGAAGAGCGTCTTCTTGACCAGCCTCGCCATGATGTCGTCGTCGGCGCCCCATGACCAGAAAAGCGCGGCGAGCGTGACGTCGATGACGATCAAGGTGGTGGCGATGAAACCGACTTCGCCGCCGAGCAGCCCGAATCCTCCGTCGATGTAGCGAGTGAAGACCTCGAGGAAATGGTCGATGACACCGGTGCCGCCCATGTCAGCGAACCTCTGGCTGAGCGGGCTCGGCCTGCATCGCAGGCCCGGTCACGTCCGCTGGCGCACTGTCTTTGTGGATGGGAGCGGCCGACGCGGGCGCGCTTGGAAACAGCGTGGTCGGCGCAACCGGCGATGGTGATGAAACGGGGGCCGGCTGGCCGAGGAAGCGGCGCCGGTTCTCTGCCCATGCCTTCAGGCAATTGGGATCGCGCGTGCCGGCCTCGCCGATCTCGGAACAACGAAGCAATTCGGCGGCGAGAGGATCCGATGTTGTGACCGGACGGCCCTGCGTCGCGAGGACGTCCGTCGAAACGTCCTTGCGGTTCATCTCGATCGCGGTCGCCGTGATGGCGACCGCGACGAAGACGATGGCGCCGACGCGAGCGAGGGTCTTGCCGTCCATCGTGCCAGCCTCAGTTGCCGCTGTTCGGGAACATGCGGGCATTGCCGGGCTGGTAGCCCGAGCCCGGCGTCAGGAAACGCCGGCGCTGCTCGCGGCCCTGTTCGGCGGCGGCGGCCTGCTCGGCCGACTGCAAGGCCTGCGCCCGGCCGTTGGCCGCCACGACGGCGGTGAGATCCGCGAGTTGCTGCGCCTGGAGCGCAAGGAGTTGGTTGCCGGCCTGCGTCGCCTGCAGCGCGCCGGTCGCGCCCTGGCTCTGGCCGATCAGCGCCGACATCTGCGTGCGATTGGTGTCGATGTTGCCGACGACGCCCGCCTGCACCCGCATTGCGTCCTGCAGGCCGCCGACCGTGTTCTGCCAGCGCGAGCGGGCATCGGTGACGAGTTGCTGATCCGAAGCGGACAGCGAGACGTTCCCGTACTTCTGCTGGAACATCCGGTCGATCTGCTGGACGTCGTAGGCGATATTCTGCGCCTGGTTGAGAAGCTGCTGCGTGCGCTGGACGGACTGCTGAAGCTGTTGCAGCGACGAGAACGGCAGGCTCGCAAGGTTGCGTGCCTGGTTGATCAGCATTTGCGCTTCGTTCTGAAGCGAGGTGATCTGGTTGGTGATCTGCTGAAGCGATCGCGCCGCCGTGAGCACGTTCTGCGCATAGTTCGAGGGATCGAATACGATGATGGCGTGAGCGGGCGTCGCCAGCATGGGCGCGAGCGCGACGGGAGCGGTCAGCAGCGCGGCAGCAAAACGCGCTGCGCGGGAATTGCGCAGTTTCATTGGGACGTCTCCTTGTTGGTGAGCGTGGGGATGAGATCGGCGGCCCAACCGACCTCACGGTGATCGAGCCATGCGGCGAGGAAGCCGTCGCGGCCGTGTTCGGCGACGATGCGGGCAATGGCCGCCTGGTCGGTCTTCGATGACGCGGCGCACAGAGCGAGCGCGACATCGGACAGACCGAGCTCGAAGAGGCGGTTGCCGCGCCGCGACTGGCAGTAATAGTCGCGCTTGGGCATTGCCCGCGCGATGATCTCGATCTGGCGGTCGTTGAGGCCGAAGCGCCGATAGATCGCCGTGATCTGCGGCTCGATCGCGCGCTCGTTCGGCAGCAGAAGCCGGGTCTGGCAGCTTTCGATGATGGCAGGCGCGATGGCCGAGCCGTCGATGTCGCTGAGCGATTGCGTGGCGAAGATGACGCTGGCGTTCTTCTTGCGCAGCGTCTTCAGCCATTCGCGGAGCTGGCCGGCGAAACCGTCATCGTCCAGCGCCAGCCAGCCTTCGTCGATAATGAGAAGAGTCGGCGAACCGTCGAGCCGATCTTCGATCCGATGGAAGAGATAGGAGAGAACCGCCGGCGCCGCGCCGGTGCCGATCAGCCCCTCAGTCTCGAACGCTTGAACGAACGCCGAGCCAAGATACTCGCGTTCAGCGTCGAGCAGCCGGCCGTAGGGACCGCCGACGCAATAGGGCCTGAGCGCCTGTTTGAGATCGTTCGACTGGAGCAGCACGACCAGGCCGGTGATCGTGCGCTCCTCGACGGGCGCCGATGCCAGCGAGGTCAGCGCCGTCCAGATATGCTCCTTCACCTCGGGCGTGATCGCCACGCCCTCGCGGGTCAGGATCGATACGATCCAGTCGCCCGCCCAGGCGCGCTCGGGCACGTCGTGAACGCGGGCGAGCGGTTGAAGGCTGACGTTATCGGTCGCGCCGTCACTGAGATCGCCGCCGAGGTCATGCCAATCGCCGCCCATGCCGAGCGCCGCCGCGCGGATCGAGCCGCCGAAGTCGAAGGCGAAGACTTGGGCGCGAGCATAGCGTCGGAACTGCAGCGCCATCAGCGCCAGCAGGACCGACTTGCCCGCGCCGGTCGGGCCAACGATCAGCGTGTGGCCGACGTCGCCGACGTGAAGCGAAAGCCGGAACGGGGTGGAGCCTTCGGTCTTGCCGAAGAGCAGTGGGGGCGCTGCAAAATGCTCGTCCCGTTCCGGCCCCGCCCACACCGCCGACAGCGGGATCATGTGGGCGAGATTGAGCGTGGAGATCGGCGGCTGGCGGACGTTCGCATAGACGTGGCCGGGCAATGATCCGAGCCAGGCGTCCACCGCGTTGATCGTCTCGGCCATGGCAGTGAAGTCGCGGCCCTGAATGACCTTCTCGACGAGGCGCAGCTTCTCGTCGGCAGCGCGCGGATCCTCGTCCCACACCGTCACCGTCGCGGTGACGTAGGCCATCCCGGCATAGTCGGCGCCGAGTTCCTGGAGCGCCATGTCGGCATCGGCGGCCTTGTTCGCGGCGTCGGTGTCCACGAGGACGGACGCCTCGTTGGTCATTACCTCCTTGAGGATCGCGGCGATCGACTTGCGCTTGGCGAACCATTGCCGGCGGATCTTGGTCAGCAGCTTGGTCGCGTCGGTCTTGTCGAGCAGGATCGCCCGCGTCGACCAACGATACGGAAATGCGAGACGGTTCAGCTCGTCGAGCAGGCCAGGTGTCGTCGCCGTTGGAAAGCCTGTGACGGTGAGGATGCGCAGATGCGACGCGCCAAGGCGCGGCTCGAGCCCGCCGGTGAGCGGCTGGTCGGCGAGCAGCGCGTCGAGATAGATCGGCGTTTCGGGGACGCGGACACGGTGCCGTTTGGTCGAGACGCAGCCGTGGAGATAGGTGAGCGTCTCCGCGTCATCAAGCCAGCGGCATTCGGGCATGAAGGCTTCGACCAGGCGCAGGATGCGATCGGTGCGATCGGCGAACCCGGTCATCACCTCGTTGGGGTCGAGGCCCGACTTTTCCCGGCCTTCATAGAGCCAGGATTCCGCGCGCGCGGCGTCCTCGGCCGGCGGCAGATAGGTGAAGGTCAGGAAATAGCTCGACTCGAAATGTGCGCCAGCTTCCTCGAAATCCGCTTTGCGCTCGGCGTCGACCAGCGCCGAGGCGGGATCGGGAAAGCGGCTGTCGGGATAGAGGTTCGAAGCTTGCCGCTGCGCCTCGACGAAGATTGCCCAGCCTGATCCAAGGCGACGGAACGCATTGTTGAGGCGGCCGGCGATGGCGACTAGCTCAGCCTGTACGGCGCTGTCGAGATCGGGGCCGCGAAACCGCGCGGTGCGCTGAAAGCTGCCGTCCTTGTTGAGGACGATGCCGGAGCCCACCAGCGCGACCCAGGGGAGGAAGTCGGCCAGGCGGCTGTTGCGATTGCGATATTCGGCAAGGTTCATCATGGCCGCGCTCCCCTCAGACCGAAAGGTGTGCGGGGACGCGCAGATGGCGGCGCACAACGTCGACGAAGAGCGGATCGCGCTTGGCAGCCCACACCGCGGTGACGTGGCCGATCGCCCAGATCGCGATCCCCACCAGCCAGAGGCGAAGCCCTAGGCCGACCGCGCCAGCGAGCGTCCCGTTCATGATGGCGATAGCCCGTGGGGCGCCGCCGAGCAGGATCGGCTCGGTCAGTGCCCGGTGAACGGGGACGGTATAGCCTGGGACGTCGCCGCCCTGATCGACAGCGCCCGTCATCAGACCAGCGCCCCGCCGCCGAACGAGAAGAACGACAGGAAGAAGCTCGACGCGGCGAAGGCAATCGAGAGACCAAACACGATCTGGATCAACCTGCGGAAGCCGCCGGAGGTATCGCCGAAGGCCAGCGTCAGGCCGGTAACGATGATGATGATCACCGCCATGATTTTCGCCACGGGACCTTCAATCGACTGCAGGATCTGTTGGAGAGGCTGTTCCCACGGCATCGACGAACCGGAAGCGTGAGCGGGGGCTGCCATCACCGCCGACAGAGTGGCGATGGAAACGGTCAAGACGAGATGATGGCGCGCGCGCCGCAGGCGTTGGATCACAGGCTTTCTCCTTCAGGTGCTGGGACGAACAAGCTCGAGCTGCCGTCGCCATCCGTGGTGGCCGGCGCGATGCGGTAGTCGCCGTCGAGACCGAGGCCTTCGACGCGCGAGAGTTCGGAGAGTCGCCGCGCGGACCCGCGACCGGAGAGGACGGCAACGAGGTCGATCGTTTCCGCGATCAATGCGCGCGGGACCGTGACGACTGCCTCCTGAATGAGCTGCTCCATGCGGCGCAGTGCGCCGATCGCGCTGCCGGCGTGGATGGTGCCGACCCCGCCAGGATGGCCGGTGCCCCAGGCCTTGAGCAGTTCGAGCGCTTCGGCGCCGCGCACTTCGCCAACGGGTATGCGATCGGGCCGCAGACGCAGCGAAGAGCGAACGAGATCGGAAAGTGAGGCAACGCCATCTTTTGTTCGCATCGCCACGAGGTTCGGCGCGGCGCATTGCAGTTCGCGGGTGTCTTCGATGAGGACGACGCGATCGGCGGTCTTCGCAACTTCGGCGAGCAACGCGTTTGTCAGCGTCGTCTTGCCGGTGGATGTCCCGCCGGCGACGAGGATGTTGGCGCGTGAGGAGACACTCCGGCGGAGTATCTCGGCCTGCGTCGCTGACATGATGCCGGCCGCGACGTAGTCGTCGAGCGTGAACACCGCGACAGCGGGCTTACGGATCGCGAATGCGGGGGCAGCGACGACGGGTGGCAGCAGGCCTTCGAACCGCTCGCCGGTTTCAGGCAACTCTGCGGATACCCGAGGAGCACCAGCATGAACCTCGGCTCCGACATGGTGCGCAACCAAGCGAACGATACGTTCGCCGTCCGCTGGTGACAGCCGCTCACCGGTATCGGAAAGTCCTTCGGAGAGTCGGTCGATCCAGAGGCGCCCATCGGGATTGAGCATCACCTCGACGATGCTGGCGTCATCAAGATAGCGCGCGATTGCAGGACCGAGCGCAGTGCGCAGCATCCTTGCGCCGCGCGCGAGGCCTTCCGAATTGTGGTGTGATGCTGTCATAGTGCCCCGTTTCTATCGGGGCCGATACAGTCCTTCCCCAGACGGGGATGATTAAAGGGGCCAGATTTCGGGGCGATTCAACAAAGATTCATCGACGTAGTAGTGTAGCGTGCAAATACAGGAGAACGGCGGTGTCGGACGCACGATACGCCAATACGCTCGCGGAGCTTGACCGGCTCTGCGCAAGCGTCTGATCCTCGCACAATGACCGCTCAATGCATTTGTTGTGGAGGTGATGGACATCCTCGATCGCGGAGATCATCCGGGGGGTGAGATCCTTCTTAATCGGGATCATGCACGGCGTTAGGCTGAACGGGACGGTACGTACGATAGCATCTTTGCAGCCATGAACCCCAGCCGAGTAGAGTAGCCTATGTTTCTTAGATCGGTTTTGGCCGCCGCCGCATTTGCTGCGGCGGTACTCCCCGCGGAATCGGTGTTCGCCGAGGGCGCCCGAAAAGCCAATCAAGGGCAACAGCGCGAGATCGGCAGCAAGGTAATTGAGAAGGCCAACGCCCTCCTTGACAGTTTAACACCGGCGCGGCGCAATGAAGCCCTCGTCGATTATAGATCACGGTGACGGACCGATCGGCGCGGAAAGAGATTTGTAGGCTTCCTCACCATTCAGCGCTGATTCAAGGCTATTTGACGCGCGATCGAACGCGGAAGAAACATCAACGCGTTTCGGGTAGCTCTGCACGGCTGAGCTTTTTGCGCACGCGCGCATGAATCTGGTCGACCCAAGCCAATCCCAATCGCCTGATGCGACCTTTCGGACACCTTAAGAGGAGAAAGTGTTCGATGCGAGACACCACAAAAAGCAGAAGGCGGATCCGAAGTGGCGGAGGCCAATGCGATAGTTGATTACTCATTGTTTTGCGTCTCCTTTGAGAAAATCTGCCACGGCTTTTTTTTGTTCGATGAATCTCAGGCGCTGGCACGCTATCCTGGCGTGCGCTTCGGCGGCCAGATCAACATGTTTGGAAGTGTCGGATAAAGGCGCAGACGCTCAAACGCCGCGGCTAAAGCCATCTCTCGGCGTCGAGCCGTCCAGCGGATATAATTTGCGATGAGCGCATAGGCGACAACGGGCAGCCTTTCGCCGCGTTGGACAAGGATAGCGATGCAACGTTCTAGTCCGTCATGGAGAGCACGCGTTGCAAAATAATGAAACGTGAACGGATCGCTGCGCGCTTTGGCAAAAGCCATCAGCATAGCGGCGATCAATCCGCAAGCATCGATCTCGCATTGAGAATCGCCGAAACAGCTGTCGACAAAAGCGATAATCTGAAAGCCCTTGGTCTGCTCGACTGAGGTCAGCGAAAAAGAACTACAAGAAGTTGCATCGGAAAGCGCCTGGATGCGTTCGGGAAGAGTCTTGAATTGTTCAGACATGAGGCGCCCCCATCAGCTAGTTAGAACAAAAGAGTTTTGTCTATTCAGATTGTTTCCTTTTCGTTTTGGTTGGCAGGCGACGACGCGGGGTATAGCAACGTCCGCGAGGCTATTGCGGACATGTCGGTGCTCGCGCCCGTGCGTCAACGTCGTCACCCGCCTTCTTGCGTGCTACTTCGAGCCGGTATTGCTTGTAGCAGCGTCGTTGCTGGTTGGCGTTCCGCCGATCTGGGGGATGCTGACCTCGACGCCGGTCGCGGCGACGAAGACCTTGAAGCCGATCAGCGCGACAGCAATCAGAAGATAGCCGCGTAGCACGCCCATCCAGACCTTCGTCATCAACGTCATATGCAGGGCAGGCAGCCGATTAAGCGGCGGCATGCGCCAGTTCCGGCGCTCGAGCATCGTCATCTTGGCGAAGCGGTGATCTTGATCGTTGCCATATGCGGCAGCGGGCACGTCATAACTACGCTTGCGTGCTGCGAACGAAAAGACGAACCCGCAAAGCCCCAGCAAAGAGCCGCCAATCAGTATTTTCAGAATTGTGCTGTCAGCCACATCTGGGAAGACGGTCGCCACGGTGAGGATGATCGAGAGCAACACAAGGGACCAGATTATTGCTCCGGTGAATACATTGAGCTTAGGACCGTTGGACCAGGGGCCGACAACCGCCTTGTCGTTGCAAAGGAGGAGCAGGAAGACCGTGGCACTTGGTAGCAGCACGCCAGCGAGAGCCTGCACGGCACTGACAAAGAGGCCCAGCAGCGCATCACTTGCGAAGGCAACAAGGCCTGCGGCAATGAATATGAGAATCCCGTAAGCAACGTAGAATCCGATGGCATCCGTGACTTTGCGATGCAATGAGTGCCTCACCCTGAGGACGTCGGCGATCGCATAAGACGTCGAGAGCGAGACGGCTGCTGCGCCGATGAGGCAAGCATCCAAAAGAGCGATTGCAAAAATCGTCGCCGAATATGGACCCACATATTTGTCCAGCGCCGTAAGCACCGCACCTGTATCCGTGAAATTGCCGAATTCCGGCCGTCCGGCAAACAATGCGGCACAGAACGCCATCATGGCAACGGCGCCGATTACTACCAGGAGGATCCCGAGGCAAAGATCGACTTTCTCGTAGCCGTTGAAGGCGGGCGTGATCCGCTTATCGACAACATAGCTTTGTTGGAAAAAGAGCTGCCAAGGTGCGACGGTCGTGCCAACGATGCCAATGACAAGCAGCATGACTGCCGCCATGTCGGAGTGAGCGGGCCATTGCGGCACGAGCAGTCCATGGGCGATCTCACCGATTGGTGGATGGATGGCGAGGAGCACAGGTATTAGCAACAGACTGCCAAAGACCAAAACCATCGCGAAGCGTTCAAACCGCTTGAAACTTCCGGTGCTGACGGCGGCCACTATGAGCACCGCCGCGACAATCAGTCCCGGAACTCTTGGCAAACCAAAATATTGGAGTGCGAATACGATGCCGATGAACTCGGTTACAATGGTTAGTCCGTTGAGAAGAACTAGGTCTATAAGGCTGAAGGCACCCCAGAACTTTCCGAAACGTTCGAATATCAGTCGTGCATGGCCAACGCCCGTCACAGCACCTAGCCGTGACACCATCTCCTGATTCACGTAAATCACCGGGATCAAGAGCATCAACGTCCACAGCAGAGAGGTGCCGTAGTTCTGACCTGCCTGCGTATAGGTTCCAAAAGCGCCGGCATCATTGTCGCCGACCATGACAATCAGTCCCGGGCCGACGATTGCCATCAAGGTCGCCAGCCTAGCCCGCCAAGTCTTTCGTACACCGGTGTCGTGCTGCCGGATGGTGCCGAACGCGCCGTGGATGTCGCCAATATGCGCGCTATCCAGGACAGCGGGCGCGCTTGAGGCCAATTCGATTTGTTCAAGCGATGTCGCAGAGGTATCGGACATTTCAAACTCCGTTGAGTTTTGCTCGTTTTTGGGTGAATTCACTGGATCAGAGCGAAGCGGTTGTTGGCTGGCCCCGCTGCGGCGGATGCTTTGCGACTGGGCAAGCTCCAGCCGTGTTGGGCGGAATGGCGAGCACGGCGAGCCCGACGTTGATTGCCCGTTGGACGAGATCGGCGGTGTGGCGCCCCCCTGGGAAAGCCACGACAAAGTCGGGTCGGCTGTCTGTCAGCATGAAATCGCTGCGCAGCCCTTCGGCCTTCTTGCCGTAAAACTCCCAATTTGGCGGGTAACGCACCACAGCGATCCCATGGCGACGCGCCCACGCCTCAGCGATGATGCCGACGCCTGCAATGCTGCCGTGGACCACAACGCTGATTGGCTTTCGCCAATGCAGTGCAGTTAGTTCGTGATGCACCATCTCGGCGTCCTCGAAGTGACGTCCTCCACAGACTAGGAGGCGCATGGCCGTGTCCTTTCGGGCTGCTCTTCGGGACACGGTGCTGGTGCGCGCGAGTTGGCGGTGATGCAGGGCGCAGGTACGCGATTTCCTTCCGAGCTGTCGTTGACCGGGGCGGGATCAGTCGTTCCCCGACGCGGCTTAGGAAGCTTTTCGGCAATGCCCATGCTTTCCACGCGGCGCCGCATCTCGGCCCAGACTTCGCTGGGTTCAATATTGAGTGCGTGCCACAGAACGACCAAGTGATAGAGAAGATCGGCACTTTCGCTGACCGTCTTTTGGGTCCGCTTCCTCACCGCCTCGAGAGCGACCTCGGCAGCCTCCTCGACAACCTTCTGCGAGATCTTCCGCAATCCGGCATTCATCAGCTCTGCCGTGCGAGCATGCTCCGTCAATGTCACATCATTCAGCGCGTTGTAGAGCTGCTCTAAATCGTTGGCGAAGATAGTATTCGCGCAAGTCGTATTAGTGCCTGCGGGGCGCGCAGGCAGCAAAGCCACCACTGCATTCATTAGTTAATCCCTTCGTTTGAACTTTGCTGCCAACAGCAGCGCTACGCTGCGCACGGCATTGCCGTGTGTCGCTATGATCAATCGTCAGGATTCTTCAGAGTGGCGGATGTCTCCAATTGCCAGCCCCCAATCAGCCGGCCATCGGATTCCTGATGCCAATGGGCAAGAAGCTTTGGTCTCGCCAAGTTGCGAGCGCCCAATTTCAAGCCGGGAAACACCCCGGCGAATTGAATATCATCATGGGCGACCACCGGTGGCGCCCGACGTGTGTCGATGTTGAGATGAGCGGCCATGGCCACCTCCGTCTGTTCAAGCAGTTGCTCGAACCCGGGTGGCCTGGACGGACGGTGCTCAGCGTCGAAGTGCTGGCGCAGTTACGTCGGCAGAACCGACCCGAGCGATGATGCAACCCAGCGGAGCGTCGATAGCAGGTGACTGACGCCTACTATCTCCCTCCGAGGGGTCGTTGCTAGATCGCGGGTTCATATGATCCTCTGCTGTGCCAATCCGGATCCAATTCACGACGAACTGGACCACGACGCGAACAACCCTGCCGGTCTTCACTTCGCGCGACATTCATATATACTCTGGGGGGTATATTACAACTATACCCGGGTATAGCGGAGGGACGCGATGGCGCATGCGGTGGCTGAGAAGCAGAAGCTGCTGAATAGGGTCCGACGCCTTCGAGGTCAGGTCGATGCGATTGAACGGGCCCTCATCGCGGATGAGAGTTGCGGCGACGTGATGCGGATAGTCACGGCCACGCGCGGTGCGATCAACGGAATCATGGCCGAAGTCGTCAATGGGCACATTCAAGCGCATATGGTCGATGCGAACCGCACGCCCACAGAAGCTGAACGTAATGCCGCGCTCGAATTAGTCGACGTTTTGCACACCTACATCAAGTGAACTGCGATGGCTCCACAAAAAACACCAGTCAATCAGCCTGCCCACGTCGATCCTATAGATCACGAGGCAAACTTGACGCATCGATACCCGCTCGGCACCCGTTCAAGGGAACTACTGACGTTCATCGATGGGCTATGGCGCCTCGTTAGGTCTGGAACGCTTCCCTTGCTGATCGGCATCCTCACTATCGGCATCTTCATCATCGACACCATAACCCCTTACGAGATATCCGCTGCGACGTTTTATGTGATTGTCGTTCTATTGTCGGCTCGCTTCAGCCACACGCGGGGCATGGGCACGGTCTCTGGAATATGCATCGCGTTGACGATCGCGAGCTACATCCTGACGCCGAGTGGAAGCTTCGGAACCGGAGTCGTCAACACCTCGATCAGCCTGCTGGCGATCGCGGCAACGACCTATCTCGCTGTCAAGATGGAGACCGCTCGTGTGGCGGCCGAACAGGCGCAGACCCGCCTTGCGCACGTCGCTCGGATCACGACTCTCGGCGAGATCGCTGCCTCAATCGCCCATGAGGTCAATCAGCCGCTCGCCGCAATCGTGACCAACGCCAATGCATGTACACGCTGGATTCACGGAGATCCCGCGAACCTAGAAAAAGCCGCGTCTTCGATAGATAGCATCGTCAGCGACGCAAACCGAGCAAGTGAAATCATCAAGCGCGTCCAAGCGCTGTCTATGCGTGCAGAACCAAAGAGGTCCTGGATTGAGATCAACGTCGTAATCAGAGAGGTGCTGGGGCTTTTGCAAAGCCGTTTCCGAGAAAGCCGAGTTTCCGTTTATACGAACCTGTCGAGTGATCTGCCCATGATCTTCGGTGATCGTATTCAACTTCAACAGGTTGCACTCAACCTTCTCGTGAACGCGATAGATGCGATGGGTACGCTGCAGAGCAGTGTTCGTGAGATTCGAATAAACTCCGCTAAATCAAGCGCGTCCGGCGTGATGATCACGATAGAAGACACGGGAGGCGGTATCGATCCTGGCTTCGTAAGGCATCTTTTCGATGCCTTTCACTCCACCAAGAGCGATGGCATGGGAATTGGACTTTCAATATGCCGATCAATTATTGAATCTCACGGCGGTAATATTTGGGCTGAGCCGACCAATCCGCGCGGCGCTACCTTTTGTTTTACTCTGCCTGGCGACAGGGAGAAAATACTATGAGACAGTCGAAACAGCCCGTCGTTGTGGGCGGCACGGTAGCCGTCGTCGACGATGATCTTTCCGTGCGTGAAGCGCTCAGAAATCTCCTGAGTTCTGTCGGACTTGATATTCACACCTTTGCGTCTACGCACGAGTTTTTGGCGTGGTCGATTCCTGATACGCCGATTTGCTTGGTATTGGACGTTAGAATGCCGGGTCAGAACGGCTTGGATTTCCAACAAGAGCTTTTCAGAACGCGTGTGGAGATCCCGGTCGTGTTCATTACGGCGCACGGGGATATCCCGATGTCGGTCCGGGCTATGAAGTTTGGCGCGATCGAATTTCTGACCAAGCCGTTTAGGGACCAAGACCTACTTGATGCGATCTATCTCGGTCTCCAGACTTCGCAAATCCGACGAAACGAGAAGACAATGACAGCTGATCTTCGCGCGCGGTACGATTCGCTTTCTGTTCGCGAGCGCCAAGTTATGGACATGATACTTGATGGAAAACTCACAAAGCAAATTGCTGCGAAGTTTGCACTCAGCGAAATCACGGTGAAGGTGTGTCGGGCGCAGATCATGCGGAAGATGGAGGCGGCATCCTTGCTTGAACTCGGGCGGATGTCCGAGAGATTGGAAAGAATAAGGGATTGAGAGGCAGTCGATTATTGCTGACTTCAATGCGGCCTTGGAGAGCAGCTTGGGCTCACGCAGGAGCGTGCGCGATCTGACGAGCTATTCTGCCTCGCCATCAACGTCCTCAGAAATCTCCTGATGAAGCTTCGGGCCCTTCGCGAGACGGCGGCCGAGAGCTGTGACAAACTGATCATAGCGTTCGCCAGCTTTGGCGCGCGCGGCCTGCGCAGCAGGTTCTGGCAAACTCGGTGTGGTGGTCACCCAGAAGCGCACGAAGACTGCGAGCATCTCGACCGATATTCCGATATCGCGCTCCATCCGCGACATGCGTCGGTCGAGCTGGTCGAGGCGTTTCGTGATGACGGCCTCCTGGCGTTCGGCGGCATCGGGTGAGAGGAATGACTCGATCGCCGCCTCCGCGACCAACGATCGCGAATGGTCGCGGCGCGCGGCGTGATCTGCGAGCCGGTTCATGACAGAGGGGTCGAGATAGACGGAGAGGCGTTGCTTGCGGGGTGGTTTCGTCACGGGCGTCTCACAGCTCCATGCCGTCACCGGGGTCGAGCGAGACCTGGCGCGCGACGCCCTGCATGAGCCGGTTCATACGGCTGGTGCGCACGGCATCGTCGTCAGACTCGTCCCGATCGGTATCGATCTCGAACGGGTTGTCGATTGGCACTTTCTTCTCGACGGGGTTCACCCGATTGAGTTCCGGTTGCTGGCGGCGTTCCGACTCGGTTGGATCTTCATCGGCGGGCTGCGCTAGCAAGGTGGCCTCGGCAATCTGTGGTCGGGCTGGCAACTGGTGCGTGGTCCAATCGTCGGGCTGTCCTTGCTGCGACGTTGTGAGCGCGGGCGGCGGCAGCAGGCGTTCCTTGAACCGAGCATCCTCGTAATAGCGCGCCTTCTTCGCACGAATCGGCGGCGTGCCCGCCGCCATGACGATCTCGTCGGTGGGAGGGAGCTGCATGATTTCGCCAGGTGTGAGCAGTGGCCGAGCTGTTTCCGAGCGCGAAACCATCAGATGGCCAAGCCAGGGGGACAGCCGGTGGCCGGCATAGTTCTTCATGGCCTTCATCTCGGTGGCGGTGCCGAGGGCGTCCGAAACGCGCTTGGCGGTACGCTCGTCGTTGGTCGCGAAGCTGACGCGCACATGGCAATTGTCGAGGATCGAATTGTTCGCCCCGTAGGCCTTTTCGATCTGGTTTAGGGATTGCGCGATCAGGAAGCTCTTCAGACCGTAGCCGGCCATGAAGGCCAGTGCTGACTCAAAGAAGTCGAGCCTCCCCAGCGCCGGAAACTCGTCCAACATCAGCAGGAGACGATGGCGTTCGCCCTTTGCTTGCAGATCCTCGGTCAGGCGTCGGCCGATTTGATTGAGGATCAGTCGGATAAGCGGTTTGGTGCGGTTGATGTCGGATGGTGGCACGACGAGATAGAGTGTTGCCGGGTATTTTCCGCCCACGATATCGGAGATCCGCCAGTCACAGCGCCGCGTCACTTCGGCGACGACGGGATCGCGATAGAGTCCCAGGAACGACATGGCGGTAGAGAGCACGCCTGAGCGTTCGTTGTCGGATTTGTTGAGGAGCTCGCGTGCGGCGCTGGCGATCACGGGATGCGGTCCGGCGTCGCCGAGATGCGCCGTCTTCATCATCGCATCGAGGGTGGATTCAATTGGTCGCTTCGGATCAGAGAGGAACGCCGCGACGCCGGCCAGAGTCTTGTCCTTTTCCGCATAGAGGACGTGGAGGATCGCGCCGACTAGCAGCGCATGGCTCGTCTTTTCCCAATGGTTCCGCTTGTCCAACGACCCTTCTGGGTCGACCAGGATGTCGGCGATGTTCTGGACGTCGCGAACCTCCCATTCGCCGCGGCGCACCTCGAGCAGAGGATTGTAGGCAGCGGATTTTGTGTTGGTCGGGTCAAAGAGCAGCACGCGGCCGTGCCTGGCGCGGAAGCCGGCGGTGAGCTGCCAGTTCTCGCCCTTGATGTCGTGAACAATCGCCGAGCCCGGCCAGGTCAACAGCGAGGGCACAACGAGGCCAACACCCTTGCCGCTTCGGGTGGGCGCGAAGCACAGAACATGTTCAGGCCCATCATGGCGCAGATAAGCGTGCTCGTAGCGTCCCAGCACGACACCATCGGGACCGAGAAGGCCGGCCGTCTCCACCTCCTTCTTCTCGGCCCAACGCGCCGAGCCATAGGTCTCGACCTTCTTGGCCTCGCGTGCACGCCAGACCGACATGCCGATGGCGACGGCGATCGAGATGAAGCCACCGGACGCCGCGATGAAAGCGCCTTCGACGAAGATCGCGGGTGCGTAGGCGTCGAAGCCGTACCACCACCAGAAGAAGGAGGGTGGCAGATAGAAAGGAAAGCCGAACAGCGTGAACCACGGCGCGCCCAACTCCGGCTGGAACGCCAATCGCCAAGCCACCCATTCCGTTGCGCCCCAAGTGGTGGCGAGGACGATCAGGAAAACGGTGAGGATCTGGCCCCATAGGATCTTCGTGGCGGACATTGGAACGGTCCTTTCGGAGAGAGGTTAGAGGCCGAGCCCTCGTTTGCGGCCAAAGCTCCAGTCGATGCCGCCATCATCGCGGGCGACGCCGGAAACATGCTTGCCGAGGTGCTTTTCCAGAGAGGGTGACCAGGGCACGAGTTGGAAGCCGAGGCCGTCGTCCAGCATGGCAAAGCGGCCGGAGGCGAGTGCCAAACGCTGGCGGTAGGTGCCGGCAACATACTCGCCGCTTCCCGCGCGATTGAACGGCTGGCCTGTTTCGGCGGAGAGTTTTTCGCCGGCCGCTTCCAGCTCGCGACGGCGCAGCGTGTCGATCAGCCCGCGATTGAAGGTGACACGCTGGCCGTGTCGCTCGCCGAAGCCCTGTCCGACCAGATGATCCGCGCGTCGATCCAGCGCCTGCCGTACCTCGGCGCCGAAGCCGGCCTCGGACAGGGCGGCAGGTTCGCGCGCGATGTTCTGCCGATCGAGCCAAGTCGCGCCGGTTGCCGTGACCTGACGATCGATATCGAGATCGGAGCGGACGGCGATTGCGACCCGGCGCTGTCCCTGTGCATCATCGAACGCACGCAACTCGACGATCGAACCCGCCGCGCTGTCACCGGCGGCTTCGAGATCGGGCAGCTTGATGTGATGGGTGCGGCCGTCGACGCCGTCGACCACGGCGTAGGCGGAGCCCTTCAGCTCGTCATCAAGACCGCGATCGACCAATCGGCCGATCACGGGCGCATCGAGGCTTTCGGCCGCGAGCACATAGCCCGCCGAGCCGCGTTCGATGCCGCGATCCGTCAAAGCCCGGTGCATGCGTTTGATGATGTCGCCGCGCTCGCCGAGTTCACGCAGAGTCGCCTCGGCCTTCGTGTCGATCGCCCATTGACCGGGGCCGACCTGCTCGGCGAGGCCGAGTGTTTCCAGCTTGCGGAGCCGTCCGACCTTCAGCGCATGAAATTCGTCGAGCCGGACGTTCGGATCGATCGCCGTCTCGATGACGCCCGTGGCATGGCCATCGCGGATAAGCTGGCGGTCAAGCTGCGTGAAGCGCTCGGCATCGACCTGGCGTTTCAGGCTGCGCTGGATGTCGAGGTCGGTGCGCGGCCCTAATTCCTGCGTGATGAGGTCACGCGCGCGGTCGCGCATTCCTTCCTTGATGTAGTCGCGTGAGATGACGAGGTCCTGCCCGTCGTCACGGACCCCGCGCACGATCAGGTGGACATGGGGATGCTCGGTGTTCCAGTGGTCGACCGCCACCCAATCGAGGCGGGTGTCGAGATCCTTTTCCATCTGCGTGACGAGATCGCGGGTGAAGGACCGCAGGTCGGCCATGTCGGGCGCATCGTCGGGCGAGACGATGAACCGGAAATGGTGGCGGTCGTCCTGGCACCGTTCCGCAAAGGCCTTCGGATCGGCGTCGTCGCCCCCGGGACCGAAGAGATGGGCCTTCTCCCCATCGCGGGTCACGCCTTCGCGGCGCAGATAATTGAGGTGGGTCGCGAGCGGCGCCGAGCGCGATGTCTGGCGCACGACGCGCGCCTTGATGACAGCGCCGCGCGTTCGCGCGGTGAGCAGCCGGTTCGCCTGGATGCTCGCACGCTGGCCCCGCCCGAAGCGCGAGCGGTTGCCGGACACGATCCGGCCGGAGCGTGAGACGCCGGCCCCGGCCTTCTTCGCCGCGGCGAGAGCCTGCGCGATGAAGGGACGAGCCTGCTGCGCACGGGTCGAGCGGATGCGGCCCGGCCGGATGCGGAAATCACTGTCGCCGGTCATGGCTGATGCCTCGCACATCGCGCCAAGCACAGGAAATCGCAGGAAAATCGGCGTAGTCGTGAGGTGCGGGGAAATCCCGCACATCGCGAAATCGCCTCATAACCTATTGAAAAACCACAACCGACCCAAGCCGCACCTCGCGGCCTTTTATCCTGCCATCGTCCGGTCGTGTTGCCTGCCTCTACCCTCAACGCACACCATGACGCGCTTGAGCACGCTATCGTGCGATCAGGAACCGGGCTGCTCATGGCGCATTCCTTTGGCCCGAACGCGGGACAAACAGCCCGCCCGACTGCGGCTCGATGGCGGAAACATCGCGCACGGACGATGTCGTCATCGCGGCATCGGAAGCGCGCTCGGCCGGTACGGGAACGGGTATCGATATGCGCTCAGCTTGCGCGATGAACAGCGGCGCGCGTGTCCAGGCGAGTGCATCGGCCGCGGCGGCCACGATCGGCCAAGTCGCATCGCCGCTGGTCACCGACGGCGCGACGATGGCGACATAGGCGCGCGTTTCCGCGGGCAGCGCCCGGCCCTTCAGCGAGTCCTCGTAACGACCAGGACCGGCATTGTAGGCCGCGATCCAGCCGGGCGATCCGTAGCGATCGAACAGCTCGCGGATGTAGCCGGCGCCGGCGATGATGTTGTCATGCGGATCATAAGGATCAGCGCCGAGACGGTGGCGAAGGCGCAAGCCTGCCCAAGTGGGCGGCATGATCTGCATCAGGCCCATCGCGCCCTTCGGCGAAAGGGCGCGTGGATCGCCTGCACTTTCGGCACGCATCACCGCCCTGATCCATGCGATCGGAACGCCGAAGCGCCGCGAAGCCTCGGCGATATGATCGCCATAGGGATCGCGTGGCGACGGTCGATCGGCGCCCAAGTCCTGCGCCATCGTGATCGCCGGCATGATGCTCGCGAGGCTAAGGCCGGAAAGGAGGAGGAGAGCCATGCGCCGGGCAGCGCAGCGCGGCCCGGACGCAATCGAACGGCTCCTCGGTTGACGAGAGCCAAGCATCGCTCAGTCCTTCTCGCCGCGATCGCGCGGACGCGACCAATGCAGCGACCAGGCCGAGCCGCCATCGTCGTCGCGGAACATGTTGGCGCGGATCGGGTGCGGGAATGTCGGATCGTCGATCAGCAGCGCGACGTATTCGCCGGCCTTCTCTCCGGAGCGTTTCCATCCGGCGCCGATCTCCGCGCCCGGCTCATTGTTCATGCCGTCGAAGACATGCACGCGATACTGCGGTGCGTTCTCAACCTCGGTCGGTTCGGCTGCGATGATTATGACGTCCTGGTTCAAAACCAGCGTCGTCAGATGCCCGACGAAGCCGGTCTCGTCGCGCGTGAATTCGCCAATCTGGGGCATGTCAGTCTCCTTCGCGGTGGGGATTGGGACAGCCATCGGCGAGCACCGCTCCCGCCGAATGGGAAGGCGGTCAGCGTGTCGGCGCACGCCATTCGAAGCGGCCGGTGCCGTCTTCATCGGTCCACAGTGGGACGGCACGGCCGATGATCTGGTCGGTCGAGATCAGGCCGAAGTAGCGGCCGTCGAGGCTGTCGCGGACCTGCCAGTTCATGAGGAAGACTTCGCCAGTCTGGACCCGGCGGCAGCCTTGCCAGACGGGAAGATCGCGGCCTGCGCGATCGCGCTCCAGTGCCGCACCGACCTCCACACCATCGACGGTGATAGTGAGGTTCGAACGGCAAACGGTCTGCCCGGAGACGGCGAGGATGCGCTTCATCAGCGGCACGCCCTTGGGCAGGTAGCCGCGCTCGGCGAGGAATGTCGCGAGCGGCTCGGGCGCATCGACCGCAACGAGATCGGTAACGTCGAGCGGCCCGTCGAAGTCGATCGAATAGAACCCGATGGGCGCGCTCGCCGATGCGTTCCAGATCAGCTTGATGGGCATCGGCGTGAGGCCGGGATAGCCGACGCTGAGCGCGGCGAGCGTCGTCGCCAGGAGAAGTCCGGCGCGGCTCACGACTCGGCCTTTCGGCGCAGCAGGAATGCGCGATGATGGTCGAGCGTGTAGGTGCGCGGCTCGTGTCCAGCAGCGAGCCGGTTGTGGACGTGACGCCAATGATCGGGCGAAACCGCTTCGGGATCGATGCCGATGCGCTCGATGGCGTCGATCGCCTGCAGCACGCGCTCGACCCTGGGCCAGCTCTCGACCTTCAGCAGGATTTCGCCGCCAGGACGAACGAAAGGCAGCGTCTGGTACGTCTCGCCGCGCGCAACCGAGCGCACGACGTCGATGCGCGAGATGATCGTTCCGAAGTCATTCGAGGCCCAGCGCACGAAGGCGAAGACCGCGCCGGGGCGAAAAGACAGGACACGCCGACGGCGATCGAGAATCTGTTCGTGGGCGTGCGTGCCGAAGCGGATCCAGTTCTCGATCTTCTTCTCAACCCAGGTCAGTTCGACATGGGTGAGATTGTCTTGGTGGCGTGCGGTCGGCGTCGGGCCGCCGCGCGCGCGGGGGGCCGCGGCGCCGGTCATGAGGGGTCTCCTTCGATGTGTGGGAATTCGCGCGCGAGCATCTCGCGCAGCATGTCGGCAACGGTAACGCCGCGCCGGAAGGCAGCGATCTTGATCCGTCCACGTAAGGCGGGCGTGACGTCGATCGTCATGCGGGCGGTGAAGGCTTCATCGTCCGGCGCGCGCGGCGCGGTGGCATCTGCGGCCTTGATCCAGGCCTCTTGATTGGTCGGACGTGCCGCAAAGCCGCGCCGTTCGGATCGCTCGCTCATGGTGAGATCCTTTCGAGCTCGGTGACGAGCGCCGCGATCTCGCGCGCGGCGGGTCCGTCGTCGTCGATCTCGAAAGCGAGCCGGCCCGATTGCGCGGCGTCGGCGTAGATGACGCGCTGTCCGATCGCCGTGCGCAGCACTGGCGGATCGTGGTCGGCGAGCGTCTCGGCCGTCTCGCGGGCGATCACGGTGCGCGCGCCGCAGCGATTGAGGACGAAGCGAGCGCGAAGCTCCGGCCGATAGATGCGCGCCTCCGACAGGAGCGCCAGCATCTCGGCCGAGGCCCAACCATCGAGCGGCGACGGCTGCACGGGGATCAGCACGAGGTCGGCGGCGAGCAGCGCGGATCGCATCAGCCCGGCGACGCGCGGCGGCCCGTCGATCACCACATGATCGACATCGCGCGCCAGCTCGGGCGCCTCACGGTGGAGCGTGTCGCGCGCCAGGCCGACGACGCCGAACAGGCGCGGCGCGTGCTCGCGGGCGCGTTGCTGCGACCAGTCGAGCGCCGAACCCTGGGGGTCCGCATCGACGAGCGTGACCCGCTTTCCCCTACCGGCCCATTCGCCGGCTAGGTGCAGCGCCAGCGTCGTCTTGCCGACGCCGCCCTTCTGGTTGAGGAAGGCCACGATCATCGGCGGCCTCCCGGGCGTGGACCGAAGGGAAGCTGCGGAGGGCCGGAGGTCCCGTTTCTCGCCGCGCCAGCGTTGGTAAGAGCGGCGCTGCTGGTGCGCCGCTTGCCAGCGGCGCTTAGCGCGTTCGCGGCCTGCCGGACGAGGTTTTCCACCTCTCGCGCGCGCTCTTCAAAGTTAGATTCTCTGTTAGATTCTAAGTTAGCGAGGCGATTTTCGGTTCTGCTGTCGTGGGTTAGGCCGTGTTTCGGTTCCCGTTGGCACGAGGGGCCGGTTCCTGATGGCACGCGCTTTCGGGTTCCCGATGGCACGAAGCCTTTCACAGCTTTTCCACAGGGCGGCGTCCGCTCGAAAGCGAGCAACGTTCGGCCGCCGGCCTCGATCTCGAGGAACAGCGTGTAGCCGGGAAGCGGCTGGCGACGGATGATGTCGCGCAGCTCGAAGGCGAAGCGTTTGTACGGTGACAACGCGCCGGATTTCTGGTGGAGGTGGCGAAAGTCGAATCGCCAGCCATTGCGCTGGCGCCCGCCGTGCTTGCGCACCAGGCGATAGAGCCAGCGATCGAGCCCGCCTGTGAGATCGAAATAGGCCCGGTCGATCGTCAGCACGAGCGCATCGTCGAGAACGGCCTGATAAAACCAGTCCGGGACGATCATCTCGATCCCGTCCGGCTTGCCGTTGCGGTTGGTGCGCTCCTTCCACTCGTTGATCCACGAGAAGCGATGACGCCGGCCCTCGGCGGATTGGCGGATCGAGGTGCAGACCGTCGTGGATTGCAGACGATCGAGCGCGGCCTTCAAGCGCTGATAGTCGCGTAAGGACGTGCCGCGGCCGATGAATTTGAGAATTTCATAGGGCGTGGCGACCATCAGGCGCGACGTGCGCAGGCCGGCGTCACGCGCCTCGACGATCTGGCTCGCCGCCCAGATCAGGATGTCGGCGTCCCAAATGGTCGCCATGCCGTGATCGGGCACGGCCTCGACGCGGATCGACACATTGCCGGCGGCGAAGTCGATCGGCGCGACGCGGTGCGATTTGGAGAGGGAGAAAAACGGATAGGCCATGAGATCCTGTGCGTCTCGTGCTGCGAACTCGCCGGGGAGCGCACGGAACAGATCGAGCTGCCCGCGCTCCGAGAGGGACTGGTGTCGCGCCGCCATTCGGGAATCCGGGGGCGATCAGCGCGCGTATCGTCCGGCATGTGCCGGCGGCGCAGGCGTATGGCGCTTGGCCGGAAGCACGCTGCCGCGCGGATCGGAGGTGGAGGTGACGGCGCCGCGCTCGGCCCAGGCCTCAAGATCGTCGACCGCATAAACGACGCGACCGCCGAGCTTGCGATAGGCCGGACCCGTTCCGTAAGTCCGATGCTTTTCGAGGGTGCGGGCCGATAGGCTGAGGAATTCGGCGGCTTCCTTGGTGCGCAGGTAGCGCGGCGGGAGAACGGCGAGATCAGGTCGCATGGGAGGGCCTCCGTGGGTTCGTTGGGGCCGCCGGGAAGCGGCGGGTAACGAAGGCCACGTTGGCGAAGCAGGGCCGGCGAGATGCAGGGCGAATTCAGGGGGGCCTAAATTCGCCCACCAAGAGTCGGATGGAGATCGGCTAAAGTTGCCGCCGATGACGAAGCAACGTGCGATACCCACCCACCATCATCGCGCGGGCATCTCGAAGCAGGGCTTTGGTGGCGTGGCGGGCGGAAGATGCCTGCCAGTCGTCGCGACCGAGAGCGCCGATCCGAAATATGACCTGCGCAATTTCTTGCTGGGTCGCGCCCGCGCGATGACCGTCGAAGGCCTGCAGCATCCGGCACAGCCGAGCACGTTGCTGCCGTGTCAGTCGGGTGTCGGGCGGTATGGCGCGGCCATGGAGGGCGGAGAGCAAGCGGGCGACCGATTGGAGCCGGTCGAAGCCTTCCAGGCCGAGCGGGATGAAGGCGCCAAGAGATTTGGCGGGTCGTGTCTCGGACGGATGAACAAGCGCTACGCGCTGACCGTTTCCGAGATCGAGAACCAGATGGGTCTCGCTGCCGACATCGACGCTTACGGCGGCGTCGATCGTCGGTTGGGGATCAGCGCTTGCGGACGGAATATCCGGAGGTGGGCCAAGAACGATGGCGCTTGTGTCTTCCTGGGGAAGCCAGATCACCTGCGCTTCGGGAGGTGCCTGCATCGGGTCTACGGGGAAATCGCAACCCCCACCGCTGCCCGATCCCGTCGGTCAGCGTGCGCAGATCACTTTCGCTGTCGCCGAGCGCTTGAAAATCCCTGTCGTAGGTTTCGTTGCGGCGCAGCCATTCCCACGCGACGTCGGACGCGGTCATGTCGGCGACGTGCGCATAGCGTTCCGATGAACGCCAGCCGGAAGCATCTGGTGTCATCGCGATCCTCCCTAGTCTTTGAATTTGTGGGAGAGTCAGGATTCCCGGCTGGGTTGTTCAGTGGAAGTCAGAGGGCCGGCAAAGGGTGGTGCCGAAACGGCATCGCGGCGATCACTGTGCGGAGCGGACCAAGTCTCGATAGCCGTGCTCGGTCATCCACTGCGCGCGGGCGAGATGCGTGTCATGGACCTGGCGGCACCGCTGCGGCTCACGTGCCGTATCGAGGCCAAAGAGAATCTGGACGGCTTCGCGCCAATCAGCTCCGTCGCGCGAGGAATCGAGCAGGCGCAGATAGAGAACCATATGCTCGCGGTCATAGGCCGTGAGGGTCTGGCTGATCGGAGGCGCATCGAGAAACGGCGGCATCGCGGATTCCATCAGGCGACTATATTCGCGCGGAAAGCATTCGTTAACACTCGTGCCCGGCATTACTGTGACAACGTGCGATGGATGGTGTGCGCCACGCGATCACGGCGCTGCTAACGCCTCGTCGGCCGGTCGTCCCGCTCATGGAGCAGCAGCACTCCTTCGCCCTTGTCGGTGGAAAGCAGGACGATACCGGCTGTTTCAAGCGCCCTTCGCACCTGATCGCGCGTCGACTCGTACACCTCTAATCCACTTTCGGACTCAAGGCGCTTGAGCGCGGTTAGCGATGTCCGGGCCTTGTCAGCGAGCGTCTCCTGTGTCCACCCCAGCAACGCGCGTGCGGCCCGCGATTGTCGGGCGGTGATCATGCATGATCACCTCCCACCGACGGACACACGCTTGCCAGAACTACGACTATAATAGTCGTTCTTTGCGCCCATTGCGAGGGTAATCGGCGTCTCAGGGCTGGCGGTGCCCTCGCCGGGCGGCCGAAGTGATTCGCGCTAGCAGTGGAAAGGCCCCGGCCTGTTCGGCCGGGGCCTTGCTCGGGGCTCAGTCGCCGCGGCGGGTCGGGCGGGACCAGATCAGCGAGTGGGTGTCGCCGTCCTCGTCGTCGAAGAGGTTGGCGTAGATGGGGGCGTTGAAGCTCGGATCGTCGAGCTTGAGGCCCAGATAGTCGCGGCCCTCGTTGGAGCGCTTGGACCAGGCGGCGCCGATTTCCGCGCGGCCGACCAGAACCCGGTGGCTGGGGGCGTTCTCGCCGGTGGCGCGGGTGTCGGGGACGATGCGCACGCCCTTGGCTTGGACGCTGAGGGTTACGATTTCGCCGGTGAACTCGTTCGAGCCGGTCTTCTTGAAGGTGCCGATGGTCGCCATTGTAAGTCTCCGTTTCGTTTTCGGGACCGCTCCATTGCGGCCTCGATGGCGATCGACAGGCCGGAGGCGACCGACGCCGCATCGCTTGCGACCGGAGCAACGCGGAGGATGGCAGGAACGACTTTGTTGTTTCGCGAGGAATGACGGCCTTGGCCGGCAGGGGAAGAAAGTCGGGACGCGCCGTTGCGGCATAGGCGGTCGAGGCGCAGCCGTCCTTCGGTCAGATCAGGCCATTGGAGAGGCCGTTCGGAGCGGTCTGGAGACAATCAGGAACGGAAGATCATGGCGACCCGGTCGCAACCAGCAGACGGCGCAAGCTGAAGATCATCTGCGACCCGTCCTCCCCTTGTACAGGCGAGGGTCGAGCTTTCGTTTCGAAGTCGGCCAGTGGAGATGACGCCCTCGACTTCGTGTTGCACCGTTCCCGCGCACAGAGGCGCCGAGCAGAAATCCGGGCGCTGTTGAGGCGGCCGCACGATGGGCTTCAGTCAGGTTCCGGTGACGCGGCTCCCTCTCCAACTGCACAACGCTGAGGGCTGAAACCCCCGACTGGTCGTCCCGGCGACGGTTCCGTCGTGGTGTCAGGCTGGTGCAATGCCCTGGCTGGACGGGCCGGTGCTTGCCATCCCAGCGACGCGCGCGAACGCGGTGACGCCGACCGCGACCGCACCGATGACGGAGAACACGAGCTGCCAGGTCTCCGACGGCATGGTGTGTTTCACGATGCCATGCGTGGCGTGGAAGCCGGCGATCGCCGCGGGTGCGACAAATGCCAGCGCGATCAGCAGGCGTGCCCAGAGCGGGCGGACAATTCCAAGCAAGAGCTGCCCCACGCCCAACGTCAGGCCGGCGCCGAGCATGCCGATAAGGATGGCGCCGAGCCAGCCCGCGCCAGTGTCATAGGCCCAGGTGCCGGCGGTCACGCCCGCGAAGAATGGCAGTGCGAACACCGCGAGCGTGAACAGCAACCAGCACAAGATGCCGATGGCTGCGAAGGATAGGACAATGCCGAGGATAATCATGGTGGTGTCTCCGAAAGAGCAAATTCTGACGGTCGCGCCTTCCACCACCACCACGGCGCATTCGGGAGCATAGCAAAAGCTGTGCTCCGTCGGGAGCGGAAACCGCAGGGGTCTCCGCGTCGCCTGGAAGGGTGGCGCGCCGTCATGGCGCGAAGGGATCGACCTCGTGGACGATCTCCGAGACGTCGCCGTCGTATTCGTTTGCGGGTGTCACCGAGAGAGTGCCGTCGCCCGCGCGGAAGATGACGATGACGGCCATCAGCGTGGTGGCGAGGCTGAAGGCGAAGGCGTGTGCGTCGGGGAAGGACATCGATCCGGCTCCTGTTTCGAGCGGAGGACCATCCCCCCGCTGACAGGCGCCCGATGTGTTCGGCCGATGGCCGCAATCACCGCGCAGGCAACGCCGGCGCGGCGGCACGCTATGCGTAGTCCGACCCTTTACGGGTTGATGGCGTCAGGCCATCGGCTGGACCAAGGACCAGCGCCATTCAGCGGGGAGTGGTCTTCTCCGGGCTGGAAGCCGAGTCGATGTGGCCGTGACGTTGGTGAAGCCGTACTGTCTGCGCGAGCTGCCGTGCGACCTCACCTGCGTCATCCGCAAAGCCTGGTGGCCATTTCCTCGACGGCTCGCGCTGAAACCCGCCACGCTGAAAATGCGGATGGAGGTGGCTGATAATCCACTCGATGCGTGAAGGAGGCACCAAGCCGGCTTGAGCCGAATAATGGAGTGCCTTGGCGAGATCGTGCCCGATGTTCGCGCGGTTCCAAACATCATCGGTCGCGACGTTAAGCAGATAGGATTTGAGGAGGAGTTCGATGGCAATTGCAATCGCATGAAGGGCTTGATTGTCGAATCCTTGATCCGCCGCCCATTCGGCGGCTGCAGCCTTCACGGTGGCATTCTCCAGGAAAACCGCAGCGAGAACGGCGTCCGAACGTGCCGGTTTCGGGAGTGGCTTCAGTCGCTGCATTCGTTGCGTTATGCCATAGGCTTGGCCGTTTAGCAGGTGCCCGATGCGGCGGCGCTTACGCGCCGCCGAATTTCCACACCGGGATGCCGAGCTTCTTGGCTTTGTCGGCGAGGTTGTCATTGATGCCGGTGCCGGGGAAGTGCAGCACGCCCTTCGGCAGGAATTGCAGCATCTCGTCATTGCGTTTGAAGGGTGCTGCCCGGCCGTGCTTCGTCCAGTCGGGTGCAAAGCCGATCTGTGGGACATTGCGATTCCTGGCCCAGAGAGAAGCGATCTTCTCGGCACCCTTCGGCGACTTGCCGTGGATCAGCACCATGTCGGGGTGCTTCTCGTGAACCTGGTCGAGCTTGGCCCAGATGAGGTGATGGTTGTCGAAATCGAGCCCGCCGGTGACGGCGATCTTCGGTCCAGGCGGCAGGAGCACTTCCTGCTCGGCACGCTTCTTCGCCATGATGAAGTCGCGGCTGTCGATCATCGCCGAGGTGAGGTTGCGATGATTGACCTTCGATCCTGACCGCGGGAGCCAGGCTTTGCCGACCTGGCGTTCGTAGTGCTCGGCGGCCTGGTCGCGCATCAGTTCGAAGGCGGTCTGGCGTTCGACCTGTGTCTTGCCCTCGGCGATCAGGCGCTCGAGATCGACCGACTTCACCTCGCTGCCGTCCTGTTCGCGTTGGGAGCGCTTTTGGGCCTGCTCGTTGTCGTCGAGCTCGCGGTTGATCCGTTCGGCGGCGCGATGAAAGACGTTCACGGTCGACCAGAGGAGATCGTCGAGGTCGGGTTCGAGGCGCGTGTCCTCCAGGGTCACGATCAGGGCGTCGAAGATGTCGGCGACCGCGCCCGCGACCGCGTTGCCGTCCGGCAGAAGCCGCTGATCGGGTTCGTCGGCGAAAGGCCGGTAGCCGTGGAGCTGCAATTCGTTGAGGACGTGGTCAGTCGGTGAGGATTCGTGGTGCGGTTCGTAGTCGTCGAGATCGCGCATCGGATGCTCCGTCGGATGGACCGCGACCGTCGCGGCCTTCATGGCGACGAAGCACACCGGCGGGGCGGCCCTGCACCCGGAGCGCGAGCGAGGGCCGGAGCGTCAGCGGAGGATGGCGGAGGCCGGCTATTTTGTTTCGCGATGGAAAGCGGCCCCTTGGGGCCGCGCCGGAAAATAGTCGGCCGCAGCCATTGCCGGGCCGGCCTGCCTGTGGGCCGATCGCCCTCTCGAAGGCCGAGGCGCGGTCCTCTCCGATCCGCTGCGTCTGAGCGAGTACGGCGGCGGGGCCGCTGCCGCTTCCTTACCGGCTATGCCGCCAGCGCCATGAAGCGTGCGACGTCCTGCGGCCCGAGCTGTACCCGAGTCTGACTGCGCAATGTCGCGATGCCGAGGGTGCGGAGATCCTCGTTGAAGTCCCCGAGCTGTGGAGAGATCACGATCGCCTCGATCCCGGCCGCGTTCGCCCGTTCGATCAGGCTGTCACGCGCACCATCGCCTGCCGGATCGTCATCGCGCAGGATGTAGAGCCGCCGCAGCGTGTCCGGGAACAGGATGGCGGCGAGATGTGCCGCGGAGAGCGCCGCCACCATCGGCATGTTGGGCACGACCTGGCGGATTGAAAGGACCGTCTCGATGCCTTCGCCGGCTGCCATCACTTCGCCACCAGCGCCAAAGCGGACCGCGTTGCCGAGGAGATCGCCCATCGCCCGGCGCGGGGTTTCGAATGGCGCCTTGTCGTGGCGTCGTGAGTCGAGCCAGGTGCGATGCGCCCCGGTGATCATGCCGTCGAGGTCAGTGACAGCGGCGATCATGGCCGGCCAAGTCTCGGTCGGCGCATGCTCGTCCGGGCGATAATAGCAGTGCGGGTGGAAATACAGATTTCCGGCTCCACGGAGATCCGTAATGCCGCGTTGCCGGAGATACGCCGCGACGATTGTGCCCGCAATCGGCTGCGACATGCGGATGAGGCGCCGTGCGGCTTCGGGCGATCCATGTGGTGCGGGCGCCAGCGGCTGGAAGGCGGAGGGTTCCGGCGCTGGTGGTGGCATGCTGAGGAAGAGCCGAGCCTCGTCGGCGACATCCTTGAAGTCGATGAGGCCGCAGCTCTCGCGGATGACGTCGAGGAGGTCTCCATGCTCGCCGGTAGCGGCGTCAGTCCATTTCCCGGCGGGGCCTTTGGGCGAGTCCTTGAGCCGGACGTACATCGAGCGGCCCTTAGTGTTACGGGCGTCGCCCACCTGCCAGTAGTTGCCCTGACGGTGGCCATTGCTGAGATAATGGCGGCACACCGCCTCGGCCTGTCGGCCGAGACGTTGCGCGAGATCGGATGCGTCGAGACGGGCCATCACGCTGCCTCCCGCTCGCCGACGCGCTGGATCGGGTAGGTGCCGATCAGCTTGCCGATGATGGTCGCGCCGTCCGCGCCGACGGGCACGAAGAAGCGGAGCTTCCACGAGATGATCTCGCTGAAGAGGCCAAAGGCGCGCAGGCGCTCGCGCATCGCGTCGGTGAAGCCGGAGAGTTCGATGCGATCGGCGCCCATGACGCGCACGCGACGGAGTTGGAGGCCTTCGGCGAGATCGAGGATTGTCTTGCCCTCGATGAGCGCGGCATAGGCATGGTCGGCGGACAGGTTCGTCGTTCCGACTGTCGTGGCGTTGGCGACCCATGCGGGCGACACGCGGCGGCCGATGATCCGTTCCCCGTCATCGGTCTGGAGCCGATAGACACGGCTCGACTCGTTGGGCAGCCGCTTCCAGATCGGCAGCAGCAGGCCAGCGACGATGTGGATCGTGGAATCGGAATAGGCTGGCACCTCCGCGATCTCGGCGTTCCAGGCGGCGGTGAACTCGGCGCGACTGGCGGCGATCCAATGGCTTTCGTCCATCATGCGGATGGAGGCGTGATGCTGCTCCATCGGCCGGATCAGCCGCACGCGGCGTTCGATCTCCCCGTCGTCGAGCATCAGCGAAGGCGCTGGAAGCTGAACCGCGGCGCGGTGGGAGCGCTCGTTGACCAGCAACTTGGCGACCGGATCGTCGAGCCAAGCCATCGCCTCCTCGGCGGTCATCGGCCGGTTGCGCTCGCGCTGTTGGATGGTCAGCAGGCTGGTTTCCGCGCCGGTGCCGGGATGGGTGTAGATGGTCTGGCGATCGGTGACGACGAAGCTCTCCGCGCGCAGCGTCTCCAGTCCGATGTCGTAGATGCCGGCGGCGATCGCGCCCTCGACCTTGGCGGTCAGAAGCTGCTCGAAGGCGGCGAACAGGACGTCCTGCAGGTCGATGGTGAGCGCGAGCAGGCGGTTGAGAAAGGTTGTGATCGGCGGGAGCTCGTCCTTGATGCCGTTGTCGTCCATCAGCTTCAGGCCGGTCGTGTCCTCGAACCGCTGGAGCGAGCACCCTTCGATCTTGCCGCGGACGATCAGGATGTAGAGCTGGCGAAGCGCATCGCGCGCATAGTGGCTCTCCAGATTGTCCTCGGGTCGGAACAGGCCCTGGCCGCCGGTCTGGCGCTGTCCGCGCGTGATCGCGCCCAGCGTGTCGAGCCGGCGCGCGATGGTCGATAGGAAGCGCTTCTCCGCCTTCACATTGGTCGCGATCGGACGGAAGAGCGGCGGCTGCGCCTGGTTGGTGCGGTGGGTGCGGCCGAGGCCTTGGATCGCGGCGTCGGCTTTCCAGCCCGGCTCAAGCAGATAGTGGACGCGAAGCCGCGTGTTCCGTGCCGACAGCTCCGCATGGTAGCTGCGGCCCGTACCGCCGGCATCGCTGAACACGAGCACGCGCTTCATGTCGTCCATGAAGGCCTGGGTCTCGGCGAGATTGGCGGACGCCGCGCGGGTCTCGACCACAAGGCGCTGTCCCTTGCGCACGATACGACGCGAGCGGCCGGTGACTTCGGCCACCACGTCCGCGCCGAAATGCTGGACGATCTGGTCGAGCGCGCCCGGCACCGGCGGAAGGCTCGCGAGTTTCTCGATCAGCTCGGTGCGGCGGGCGACCGCCTCGCGGCTCTCGACCGGCTGGCCGTCGCGAAAGACCGGACGCGAGGACATATTGCCCTCGCCGTCGCTGAAGGGCTCGTAGAGCTGCACCGGGAAGGAATGGGCGAGATAATCGAGGACATATTCGCGGGGCGTGATGTCGACGCGAATGTCATTCCACTCCTCGGTCGGAACTTCGGCCAAGCGCCGTTCCATCAGCGCCTCGCCGGTCGAGACGATCTGGATGACCGCGGAATGCCCGGCCTCCAGGTCCGCCGCGATCGAGCGGATCAACGTCGGCGTCTTCATCGATGTTAGCAGATGACCGAAGAAACGCTGCTTGGCGCTTTCGAAGGCGGAGCGCGCGGCGGATTTGGCCTGGCGGTTCAACGTCCCGGTCGAGCCGGTGATGTTGGCCGCCTGCATGGCCGCATCGAGATGGTTGTGGATGATGGCGAAGGCGCCGGCATAAGCATCGTAGATGCGCCGCTGCTCGGCGGTCAGCTCGTGCTCGACCAGCTCATATTCGACGCCGTCGAACGACAGCGATCGGGCGGTGTAGAGGCCGAGCGCGCGAAGGTCGCGGGCAAGCACCTCCATCGCCGCGACGCCGCCGGCCTCGATCGCCTCGACAAACTCGGCGCGGGTCGAGAAGGGAAAATCGTCGCCACCCCACAGACCGAGGCGCTGCGCGTAGGCAAGGTTCTGGACCGTGGTGGCGCCGGTGGCGGAGACATAGACGACGCGGGCATTGGGCAAGGCGTGCTGCAGGCGAAGCCCCGCGCGCCCTTGCTGCGAGGGCGTGACATCGCCCCGTTCTCCCTTGCCGCCGCCAGCGTTCTGCATCGCGTGCGCCTCGTCGAAAATGATCACTCCGTCGAAATCGGAGCCCAACCATTCGACGATCTGCTTGACCCGCGAAACCTTCTCGCCGCGGTCGTCGGAACGCAGCGTGGCATAGGTTGTAAATAGGACGCCTTCCGGCAGAGCGATCGGCTTGCCCCGCGGGAAGCGCGAGAGCGGCGTGACCAGCAGGCGCTCCATGCCGAGTGCGGACCAGTCGCGCTGCGCATCCTCAATCAGCTTGTCGGATTTGGAGATCCAGACCGCCTTGCGCCGGCCCTGCATCCAGTTGTCGAGCACGATGCTGGCCGACTCGCGCCCCTTTCCGACGCCGGTGCCGTCGCCGATGAAGAAGCCGCGGCGGAAGCGGACGACGCCGTTTGCATCATCGGCGGCGGCCGCCACGACATCGAAAGTGTCGTCGATGGTCCAGGAACCTGCGAGAAAATCGGAATGGGCTTCGCCCGCGAAGATCAGGGTTTCGAGCTGGGAGTCTGAGAGCGAGTCCATGATGGTCGCTGGCAGCGTCGGCCGATAGCTCGGCTTGGGCGGGGCGACCGAGGCCATGGCGGCGGATTGCACGAGCTTGGTGGGATGGGCCTGAGAGCCGGGAATACGGATCGTCTGCAATCCGTATTGCTCGTAGATCGCGTCGCTGAGGCGGGCGCCCTCGGCCGGGGTCCAGTCGACGGTCTCATAGGCGAGCGGCACGCCCTCGGGATCGGCGAGGCCCACGCGGGTCGCCGATGTCGCCGCGGTGCGCGCGAGATAGCCGCGAACGGTGCGCGGCGTGGCGCCGGTCGGCATGACCTGAACAGCAGGCGCGACAGCCAGGCGCGGCGGCACATGCTCGGCGATCCACGTCATCAGCGTGGCGATGTCGGGAGCGGTGCCGGGGGACGCCGGAAATGCGGATGGCTCGTCGGCCGGGATCTTGTCGATCACGGTCAGCCGGGTTTCGACGGTCGTGCCGTGCTTGGCATAGACTGAGCCATGGACGGCGGCGGTGAACACGACGCGGCCCCTCTCCTGCAGGCGGACGAAGGCGTCGCGCCAGGCCGGTATGTCGGGGCCGAAATTCGCGCCGGTGATCGCGACCAGGCGCCCGCCATCGGCGAGCCGCGCGAGCGCGGATGCGAGATGGCGATAGGCTGCGTCGGCGACACGCCCCTCGACATTGGCGAGGACCGAGAATGGCGGGTTCATCACCACGATTGTTGGGACGGTCGCCGGGTCGAGATGATCGTCGATCTGGGCTGCGTCGAAGCGGGTCACGGGAATGGCCGGAAAGAGGGAGGAGATGAGTGCGGCCCGGGTTTCGGCGAGTTCGTTGAGGACAAGCGTGCCGCCGGCGATCTCGGCGAGGATGGCGAGCAGGCCGGTGCCGGCCGATGGTTCGAGCACGCGATCGGCGGGTGTGATGGCGGCCGCAGTGATCGCGGCCAGGCCGAGCGGGATCGGCGTCGAGAATTGCTGGAAGGCCTGCGCCTCCTCGGAGCGGCGCGTGTGGGTGGGCAGAAGTCCCGCGATCTTGCCGAACAGAGGAACCGCCGCAGCCGGAGACCCGGCTTTGCGCAAAAGCGCCTTTCCGTATTTGCGGAGCATGAGGACGGTTGCGGCTTCGCAGGCGTCATAGGCGTCCTTCCAGTCCCAGGCGCCGGCAGTATCGGACGCGCCGAAGGCGGTCTCCATGGCGGTGCGCAAGACCGCGGCGTCGATGCGCTCGCCGCGCTCGATGTGAGGAAGGAGGAGAAGTGCCGCGGCATGGATGGCGGCAGCGTCGGTCGGCTGATCGGCGGCGGTCGGCAGCGCCGCCGCAAGGGTGTGAGCATTCATGGGAGACGTCCTCGGGAGAGCGGAGCGGGAAAGCCCGCCGGCGCTCTCTCTCGGACCGGACGGGCTCAAACCCGTCCCGGCCTTCCTCTCGCTCTCAAGGGGCGCGGCCCGGCCGCGCCATCAAGCGACAGACAATGGTCTCGATGATGTCAGGCACCATCGCCGCCATCGATCACCTCGGCGAGCCAACCGTTGGTATAGATCCACGCCACAGTTTCGCCGGTCGCGAGATCGAGGACATGCGCGCCGCCACCGAAGCCATCGAGACGCGGCCGGGAGCAGGTGTTGGCGTACTGAAAGCCCCATCGGCCGGTGAGGTGGAATTCGGCGGCGCAGCGTATGACGAACTGGATCAGCCGTTCGGGATCGCCGGTGACATCGTCGCGCATCCAGAGTTTGGAGCCGCCATGCTCGGGCTGGATGGACAGGAGGAAGCCATCGGACGGCGGTTCCTCGGATGCTCCGTCCTCGGACAGTTGGTTGTAGAGATCGAGCGCGCGGGCTGCGGTCTCGGGCGTGCCGACATCGAGCAGGCATGAGAAATGGGTGAAATAGTCGGCCATGAGGCCACTCCCGGAGAGCAGGGAACGGGAGAGCCGGCAGGCGCTCTCTCCTCCATGTCCGGCTCGCCACGTCCGGGCCAAACTCTCCCTCTCGATCGGCGCGCATGAAAAAAGCCCGACGCCCCCGAAGGGACGCCGGGCTCGTCAAGTCAGATGAGGACCGCCGTCACTCCGCGGCGGCGAGGTGCCGTTCCTCCTCATCATCGGTGTTGGTCTCCTCGTCATCGCCGTCGAGGAAGTCCGGCAACGCCTCGTCGCCCTCGCCAGAGTCCGCCTCGGTGCTTTCGGCATCGGCGCCGGAATTGCGCAGCGGTTCGGGCAGCCAGCCCGTCTCGGCGAGGAGACGTTCGGCTTCGGTCGCCATGTCGCCCTTCTTCAGATGTGCGATGAGTTGGGCGGCGCGCTCGCCGGCGCCTTCACGCACCGCTTCGAGGATGCGGGGCTTGGTGACGCGGCCGAGATAGTTGGCGACGGTCGGCCGCCACCCGGCTTCGGCCATGTCGAGCCCGACCGCCAGCGACAGGCGATCGGCTTCGGCGATGCGCTGTTCGACACTATGCGCCGAGACACGGCCACCGTAGCGATCGGCCCGCTCATAAAGCGCATTGACGCCGAACGAAGCGCAATGGGCGAAGAGTTCGGCCTGTTCGGGGCCAGTCAGTGCGGCCAGCCCATCCCAGAGATCAGCGACTTTGGCCGGGAGCCGTTTGCGCCAGCTATCGTGCCGGGCCTCGATCGCCTTGGCATAGACGCTGTCACGAAGCCCTTCGGGCTGCGAATGGAAGGTCGTGCCCCGCACGCTGACCTCCATCGCGAAGCCGTACTGGCTGCCGCCGTAGAACACGTCCTGGCAGAACTTGTGCAGGACGGCGACGAAGGCGACCGAGGGATCGGTGGCGAGCTTGTCGCGGAGCGCGAGGGTGCGATCGGCGGTCAGCTCCGTGATCAGTCGATCGGGGAGCGGCTTGATCGTGTCGTCCTCGTCCTCCTCCTCGGGCTCGGCAGGTTTGCCGCAGATGGTGATGACCGCGCGCTGGACCGAAGGCGACGCCGGATAGTCAGCGTCATCGTCGCCGCCATCCTGCTCTTCACCCTCGCCATCGCCCGCCTGGTTGGCGATCTCGTCCTCGGGTCGGACATAGCCGCGGTCGATCGACAGCGTGCCGTCGGCGTCCAGGCTGACGAAGACCCCGGCGATCGCGATGTCGGCGGGTTCGTAGTGGACCGGCCGCTCGTCGAAGCTGGCGAGCGCGGTTTCGATTTCGCCAAGGCGCTGATCGATCTCGTCCGGCAACTCGTCGGCGTTCTCATATTCGGCCTCCAGCTTGGCGCACTCGGCGTTGAGCGCCTCGATGGTCGCCTGTTCGTCAGCCGTCAGGTCGAGCGGCGTGCCCACGATCTCGCGCAGGCCGTGGGTGGCGCCATAGGGGAAGCTCATCGCCACCTCGATCCATTTCCAGCCTTCGCCGGCGATCGCTTCGGCGGAGGCTTTCAGCTTGTCGGCGACCAGGCGATCGAGCAGCGCAGGATCCTGCAGCCAGCCGCCGTCGTCATCCTGGAAGAGATCGCGCAGCACGCAGCCGCCGTTGGTTTCATAGGCATCGATGCCGACGAATACGGCCCGCTTGTCGGATGCGCGGACGGCGGTCTCGGTCAGCATGCGCCGGATCTGGTAGGGTTCCCTCTGCCAGCTATTGCGAACCGACTCCCAGACCTGCTCCTGACGCGCATGATCGTTGGTGACGGTGAAGGCCATGAGCTGTTCGAGCGTGATGCCGTCCTCGGCATAGATATCGAGCAATGACGGCGAGACGGCCGCGAGGCGAAGCCGCTGCTTCACGACCTGGACGGACGCGAAGAATGCAGCCGCAATCGCCTCCTCGGTCATGCCCTTCTCGCGCATCGCCTGGAACGCGCGGAACTGGTCGAGAGGATGCAGCGGGGCGCGTTCGATATTCTCGGCCAGCGACACCTCGTCGACGAGGATGTCGGCATTGGCGTCCGACACCACGCACGGCACCTTGGAGGTCTTGGTGAGGCGCTTCTGCTTGACGAGGAGCTGCAGCGCGCGGAAGCGACGCCCGCCCGCCGGCACTTCGTACATGCCGGTTTCCTGGCCGTCGGCATCGAGCACCGGCCGGACGTGGAGGGACTGGATGAGACCGCGCCGGGTGATCGACTCGGCCAGCTCGTCGATCGAGACGCCAGCCTTGACGCGGCGGACGTTCGACTGGCTCAGCACCAGCTTGTTGAAGGGGATGTCCTGCGCCGACGACAGGGTGATCTTCTGAATGGCAGTTGCCATGAGACTTACTCCGCGACGGGCGCCGAAAGCCTCTCTCTCGACCCTAAACCCGTCACGAAGCGAAGCACCGCCCTCTCACTCTAGGAGGGCAGCGACACCATCAAACGCCATCGGTAAGGTCACTGCCAGAACCGGCGATGATCCCGCGCCAGTCCTTCGTATTCGCCCATGACGGCTTGATGCCGCCCTAGAAATTCGAGCGCGGTTCGATGCCGAGGAAGCGGATCATGTTGTCGGGCGCGACGAAGTTGACACCCGAACCCAAGCTGCGGTCGCCTGTTGCGACGAGGCGGCGGAAAATCGCTACCTTGTCAGGATGCATGGGGGCGCCGCCCCACACAGCGTCCTGTACATATCGCGCGATGAAACCGGCGAGGACGTCGGCGACCTGAATGCCGATAGAATCGTGCGATCGCTGGAATTGCAGGTCGGCCGCCTGCGAGAATTCGAAGTCGGCCGTCTGCAGGGGCAATTTCACGCCAAGCTGCGCCAGGTCCTCTGCGAGCTTCTTGTTGTGCAGAAGAATGTCTCCGAACTGCAATTGCTCGTCGTGGAACAGCGTCACGCCGGAAACCTGCTTTCGCGCGAAGCGATTGATCCGGGCGTAGATGTTGGTGAACGATGTCAGGTTCGGCAGAACCCAGAGCAGCTTCCCGGCGGGATTCTTGTCGGGAATCGGTAATGCCCGCTCGACGGCCTTGGCTTTCGGCAGCTTGCGGAAGTCCTTCAAGCTGTCGCGCGCAAAACGGATGATCCCCGCCGCCACGTCAGTAGGCGGAACTCCGCTTCCCTGCGCCCACCGAATTATTTGCTTGTAAAGTTCGCGTATTTCCGCGTGGTCTCTGCTTTGGCAACATGCGGCAAAGGCGTGAGCCAGCTCGGGAGGTGCATATAGCGCCATGTAGTTCGCCATAACGCCCTTCATCCAAAGGGCGCCAGGTTGAGTGTCGCATTCCCCCACATAGGGCACCACCATTCGCTCGATGATGTTCACGACAACGAAGAAGTGCTTGTCGACAAGCTCGATAAAGATTGGGGCGCGGCGCGTCTCAAGGAGGTCCAGAAGATCAAAGATGAAGCGCGGCTTGTCATAAGCCTGTTTTGATTTGAGCTCCGACGACTGGATGCGGTGCGCCTTTTTTAGTGCGCCCAATTTATCGGTGAAGTCCTGGTCGAGCGTGCAGCCGAATGCAGCCAAGGCGAACATGCGCTGTTCGACGAAGTAGGAGTCGATTTTGACCGTGCTCAGGTCGCCGGTATTGCCGCTTTCATCGATGTAATATTCCGCAGGCGCCTGCTCTAGCATTCTGTATCCAGTCGCTCGTTTGGCGATTGTGCTCCATGCCGCACCACTGAATAGGTGACCTGGATCTGGGCCACAAGACAGCCCGGAAACAGTATGGCTAGGGGACGCAAAGCCGGAGACACGGACAACCGCATCTCCGGCATTGCGGGGATCAGGCGGCGCGATCGAGCAGCTTCTTGGCCTTGCCTTCGAGCTCGAGCCGCGCGTCCTGGTGGGGCTTGTCGCGCGCGACGGCGGTGATGCCCTGGACGAAATCGAAGATGCTTTCCGGCGGGCGGCCTTCCTCGGCCAGCACCGCGTCGATGATTTTGCCCGTCTCGGCTTTCGAGAAGCCGCGGCGGCGCAGGAATTCGGTGCGCTCTTCGTCCTTGTGCGCGACGATGCGTTCGCGCGCCGCCTTGATGCCGGTGATGAACGGCTGCGGTGAGGAGTCCGCGAAGCTGAGCAAGGCCGGCGCCGCCTCATGGGCGAAGCGCGAAGCGGCGTATTTGGAATGGCGGATGGAGATCTCCTCGAAATCTTCGACGCCCCACAAATTGCGATTCTGGCACACGGCCCTGAGATAGAAGGACGCGATACCAAGGGTCTTGGCGCCCACTTCGCTGTTCCAGGCATAGAAGCCCCTGAAATAGAGATCGGGCGATCCATCCGCGAGCTTGCCGGCTTCGATCGGATTCAGATCGTCGACGAGGAAAAGGAAGACGTCGCGATCGGAAGCGTAGAGCGTCGTGGTGTCCTTGGTGATGTCGACGCGCGGATTATAGACGCCGGTCGACCAGTCGAGGACACCGGGCACTTTCCAACGGGTGTCGCCGGTGCCGTTGCCGGCGATGCGCTGCACGGCTTCGACCAGCTCGTGGTCGTAGATCCGGCCGTAGTCGGGGCCGGTCACGGCGCGCAGCTCGACGCGGCCGTCGTCGGTCTCGAGGGTCTTGATCTGCTCGGCGCGGTGGGCGGTCAGCCCATATTGCAGGTTGATGCCGGCGAGCGCGGCGGGGAGCTGCCGCAGATAGGCGGCCGGCGCGCCGACCTGGCTCGCGAGCTGACCGAAACTCCAGTGCGTCGGAGCGATGGGCTTGTCGGCGCCTGGTAGGATCAGGGCAAGCCGTTCGGGATCGGTGCGGCTGGCTTCGACATGGATAAGCGCGGATTCGACAACGCGCGTTCGGCTGCGCTCGGTGCGCTCGCGGACGGTCCGGCCGAGTTCGGCGAGCGAGAGATAGCGCTCGTCGTCGGGTCGCGAGAACCACTCCGAGGAAACCCGACCGATGCGCTCGCCGCGGTTGATGTCCACCTTCCAGCCGCCACTCACGTCGCGCCGGGCATCGAGAACCTGCATGTTCATGGGATCAAACTCCATGACGGGCGCCGGAAGACTCTCTCCCGACCCTCAACCCGTCACGGAAATCCGGTCCACACTCTCACTCTAATGAGGGCGTTGCGGGGTCTCCCCGCAGAAGGGGTCGGCCGAGACCCTGGGCTCGGCCGCAGGGGAAGGCTTTCCCCTCCAGGCCCCCTCTCAATCGCTGGCCCTTCCAGTCGGTTTGGGGGAGATTGAAAACTGTCAGAAAACCGCATATATTTCTGACAGGAGAAGTGCCGTGCAACGACTGACCGAACAGATTCTGGCGCACACCGAGGGCTTGCCCGAGGGCGCTCCGATCGCGGCGAAGAGCCTGCTCCATCTCGGCAATCGCGCCGCGGTGGATCAAGCCTTGTCGCGACTGGCTGAACGTGGCCGGCTGATGCGTGCCGGGCGCGGCGTCTATCTGCGCCCGGTTTCGAGTCGGTTCGGCGTCCGCGCGCCCTCCGTCGAGAAGGCCGTCGAAGCCCTCGCGCTCCAGCGCGGCGAAACCATCGTGTCGAACGGTGCCGCGGCCGCTAACGCGCTCGGCCTCACGACACAGGTGCCGGTCCGGTCGGTCTATCTGACATCGGGCCGTAGCCGGACGATGAATCTGGGCCAGCAGGTCGTCGAGCTGCGGCATGCGCCGCGCTGGCAGTTGGCGCTGGCCGATCGGCCCGCCGGACAGGCGGTGCGAGCGCTCGCCTGGCTGGGGCCGGAAAAGGCAGAAGCCGCCTTGATGACGTTGAAGCGCAAGTTGCCGTCTTCCACGTTCGGCGAACTCGTCGCGGTCGCGCCCCAGCTACCGAGCTGGCTCGCCAGGACGGTCGGCAAAGTTGCATACGGCCGAAGGAGCCATTCTCAGGTGGGCGGCCTACCTATTTAGATTGTCCGAAATTTGTATATTTATTTCGGACAATCCACTTGGTTCGCGTCCGAAAAAGGACTACAATTTTCGGACATGAACACCGACTCGCCCGATCTGAAGAAAGCCATGCTCGAGCGCATCCGTGCGGATGCGCCACGCAAGGTCTGGACGCCCAGTGACTTCGTCGATCTCGCCTCGCGGGACGCGGTCGATAAGGCGTTGCAGCGGCTGACGAAGGTCGAAATCCTTAGGCGGATTGATCGTGGGCTCTACGATCAGCCTGGCTTCAACAAACTCACCCAGAAACCCAATCCGCCTGATCCGCGCTCAGTCATCGACGCCGTCGGGCGACGTGACCAAACCCGGATGCTTGTCGACGGCATGACCGCGGCGAACGATCTGGGCCTAACTGACGCCGTCCCCGCCAAAATCGTGGTGCACACCGACGCTCGGCGCCGCGCGATCAAGCTCGGCAACGTAACGATCACCTTCCGTCCAACCGCGGCCAGCAAGCTATTCTGGGCCGGACGACCAGCGATGCGCGTCGTCCAAGCGCTTCACTGGCTGCGCGATCTCCTGGTTCGTGAAGGAGAAAGTGATCAGGTTAGGCGCAAGCTCGCCAATCTTTTCGAAGATCCCACGGTGGGACCGCCCCTCAAAGCGGATCTCACTGCCGGTATGACAGCTCTTCCGACATGGATGTGGGTGTTTCTCAAGCCGCTCGTTGAAAGCGACGCCGGCGTTCGTCGTCGGCACGTCGATGATGATCGTGATGATGCTGATCATGATCGTCATCAACAAAGAACGGCGGACGATGCCGATGATCAGCGTCATGCTGCCGTCGCCCGGCCCAAGCGAAAGCCGCTCTCCCCGCAGAAGGCACAAACTGCCAAGCGCGGTGCAGCCCGGGCGGTGAAGACATGAATCCGGCTTTCGACGAGGTTCTCGCGGCCGGGTCGGACGCGATGTTGAGCGCCTTCGATACGACGGCGCTACGCCTCGGCACGGCGTCTCAGAATATCGAGAAGGACTTCTGGGTCTGCTGGACGCTGGATGCCTTGTTCAATGGCTTGAAAGAGGGCGGACCCCGCCTCCTCTTCAAAGGTGGAACCTCCCTGTCCAAAGGGTTTGGTTTGATCAATCGCTTCTCCGAAGACATTGATGTCACGGTGTTTCGGGACGACATCGGCGAGCCGGCGACCATCGAGGAGCTCGAAGCGCTGAGTAGCAAAAAGCGCCGGGCGCGCCTCGATGCGATCAAGGACGCCTGCCAAGCCTACATCAACGGCCCGCTGCGGGCTGAGTTGACGCAGATCCTGCAGGACCGGCTTCAGGCTGCCGGCCTCGATGCCGGCGCGGCCCGAGTGGAAGCCGATGACGCTGATCCCGACGGGCAGACGCTTCTGATCTGGTATCCCGCGGCGACGCCGCGATCGGATTATGTGCGGGCAGCGATCAAGATCGAGTCGGGCGCGAAATCCGCGCTCGATCCGAACAGCGAAGTGCCGATCAAACCCTATGTCGATGATGATCTGCCGGCGCTCGACCTGACCGTGCCGGCCGTCCGCACGGTCGATCCGGAACGTACCTTCTGGGACAAGGTTGTCATCCTCCATGGGCTGCGGCGCTGGTTCGACAAGCGCGGCGAGCTGCGCGGGGGCGGCCAACGCGTTTCCCGTCACTATTATGACCTGCACCAGCTCGCCGCGGCCCGCGTCGGCGCCGCCGCCATCGCTGATCCGGCGCTCGGTGCGGATTGCGTCGCGCACGCCCGGATGTTCTTCAATCGACCGGACTTCGATCTCGCGAGCGCTGCGCCTGGCTCGTTTGCACTCGCCCCGCATGACGCGATGATCGAGCAACTGCGCGTCGACTACAGGGCCATGCAGGGCATGATCTTTGGCGATCCACCGGATTTCGAGGCGGTGCTCGACAGCATCGGCTCGCTCGAGACGCGTCTCAACAAGAAGGGCGATACGGGAGGCGGGGCCGCGCGATGAACCAGTTGGAGGGAGCTTTCGACACCGGGCAAAAGGCAGACGCGCGTGGCGCGGGCGAAGCGATCGTAACCCCGCTGCGCAAACGCCGCCTCAGCGGCGAACTCTACGAGCGCGACCCGAAGATAGAAGCCCTCATCGCCGAATTGGCAGTCCTGCCGCGTGATGGCTTGATCGCCAGGGCGGAAATCACCAAGCGCTCGGACCCGGGCTACGTCCCGAGCGAATGTCTCGTTTACTTCATTCGCGCGAGCCGTCGCGACAACAACGAGGTGTGGTTCGAGCGCCTCTATCGGATCTTGACCGAACGGGTGCTGCGCAGTTTGCCCAGGGCGGAAAGCTCCGATGGAAAGACGGAATCGCTGACGCGCGGGGTCGTGCGCGACAAGGTGTTCGGCCGGTTCGTCGAGCTCTTTTCGGCGGACCGCGCCGCCTACGACGAAAAGGTCGACTACTTCGAGGTGCGCTTCGATGGCGCGCTAGCGAGCCTGCGGCGCGATGCGCAGGAAAAGGCCTGGCGCGACGAAAACCGTTCCCAGCCCCTCGAATATGACGAGGAGAGCGGAGAACTGTCACCGGAGGTCGAGGCGGCCGCAGGGACCCACGATCCCTTCGCCGTGTCGGATTTCGACGACCCGTCTTACCGGTCGCGCCTGGATGCAGCGATTGAAGCTCTACCGACAGAACAAAGCAGGATCATTCACATGTTGAGACAGGGCTTCCCCATCGACTCCAAGGAGCCGGACGTCATGACCATCGCCAAGGCTTTGGGCCGCTCCGAAAAGACCGTCCGAACCTACCGCGACAAGGCCTTCGCCGCCCTGCGAGCTGCCATGGCCGACGGAGACGAGCGGTGAGCCCCGGCGGCGGACGTCCATCCCGCGAGGCCGTGCTCGACGCGTTCGCGGTCGAGAGCGAGCCTGGCCGGTCGACCTTGGAACGCTATCTGCGGCTATACCCGGAATATGCCGGGGAGCTCATCGACCTCTCGCGCGAACTCAGCCGCGAGGCTTATGAAGATGCCGCACCCCTCTCTGCTACCGATCGGGCGCTGATCGACGCTGCCTGGTCGCAACACGCGAAGGTTATGCCGGCGGCAGCAGCCGACCCTTTCGCGGCGCTGACGGTCGATGACTGGCGCGCCGTCGCGCAGCGTCTGGACGTGCCCCGGCAGGTCGTGACCGCACTGCGCGAACGGCGGGTCTCTCTCGTCAGTATCCCGCGACGCTTCCTGGCGATATTGGCGGATGCGATGCGCAGCTCTGTCGCACAGTTGGAGTCGTCCTGGGGGCCAGCGCACCTGATTGTCGCGCGCAGCTATAAGGCCGACAGCAAACCGGTGGCCGGCGAGCAGGTCACCTTCGAGCAAGTGCTGATCGATGCCGGCGTCCCGGCCGAGAAGCGCGCCCGGCTGTTGGCGGAGGCGGACTGACATGGACAGTGTGGAGCTCGCCAGGCAAGTCGCCGCCGAGCTTCACGCTCGCCTCGTTGCATCCGGCGCCGATCCCTGGTCGCCCTATGACTTTGCTGTCGCCGAGGCCAAGCGGCGGGGGATTGATGTCGAACGGACTGCCGCCGGCGCAGCCGTCCTCAATGGCGGCCGCGCGACTTTCGTCGCCGCCGACGATCTGATTCTTCACGAGAATATGGGCTCTCCGTTCGAGCAAGCTTTCCTCGTGGCGCATGAGATCGGCCATGTCGAGCTGGGCGACGATCCTGGTGGCGAAGCGGCGCCGATGATTGATCCGGCACGCCCGGCCGAGCCCTCACCAGTCGGAATGGATCGGGTTGTCGATTATGGACGCCGGCAACGCCGCGAAGTCCAGATGGACCTGTTCGCGCGCGAACTGCTGCTTCCGCGCACCGTCGCGCGGGCGCTCCATGTCGACCAAGGGCTCGCCGCGTCCGCCATCGCCGCGAAGCTCGGCGCGCCGTTCGAGGTCGTCGCGCAGCAGTTGTTCGATGCTTTGCTGCTGCCGCCCGTGCCTCCCGCCGCGACTGCGGCGCATGTCGAACGGCCGCTCAATCCGCTGCAAGCGGCCGCTGCGGCGCATCGCGGCGAAGCCTATCTGCTTGAGGCGGGGCCTGGCACCGGCAAGACGCAGACGCTGATCGCGCGCGTCGAGGGCCTTCTAGGCGAGGGCGTCGATCCACGGCGCATACTGCTGTTGACCTTTTCGAACAAGGCAGCGGGCGAGATGGCCGAGCGGATCGCGCGCAAGCGGCCCGAGGCTGCGGCCGCGATGTGGATCGGCACGTTCCATGCCTTCGGCCTCGATATCATCCGTCGTTTCCATGCGGAGCTCGGCCTGCCGAAGGACCCGCGGATGATGGACCGGACCGAAGCGGTCGAACTCCTCGAGGGGGAGTTCCCGCGGCTTAGGCTCGCGTACTACCGCAATCTTTACGATCCGACCCAGATCATTGCCGACATGTTGGCCGCCGTATCGCGGGCGAAGGATGAGGTGGTCGACGCCGAAACCTACGCCGCGCTCGCCGACGCCATGCAGGCGAAAGCCCAGGACTCGGATGCGCGCGAGGCGGCGGAACGCGCCGGCGAGGTTGCCCGCGTCTACGCGGCCTACGAACAGCTCAAGCGCAACGCGCATTGCATCGACTTCGGCGATCTTGTCGCCTTGCCGGTGCAACTGCTCGAAAAGGAGGCGGCCATCTGCGCGGCGCTGCAGGCGCAATATGATCATGTCCTGGTGGATGAGTATCAGGACGTGAACCGCAGCAGCGTGCGGCTGCTGAGCGCACTGCGGCCCGACGGCCGCAATCTCTGGATGGTCGGCGACGCCAAGCAGTCGATCTACCGGTTTCGCGGTGCCTCATCCTTCAACATAACCCGGTTCGGCAAGGAGGACTTCGCCGGTGGCAATCGCGGTCGATTGAAGCGTAATTATCGTTCGGTGCCGGAGATTGTCGCCAGCTTCTCCAGTTTCGCGATCACGATGCGCGCCGGCGATGCGGATAGTGGCCTCGACGCGGACCGCGACGCCAATGGACATAGGCCCGAGTTGCGCACGGTCCAGCGCGCCGAGCAGCAGCAGGTCGCCCTGGCCGACGCTATCGAGGAGCTGCGGCGTGACGGCTACGCCTATCGTGACCAGGCGGTCCTGTGCACCGGCAACGAAAAGCTGTCGACGATCGGGCAGGACCTGGAACGGCTCGGCGTGCCGGTCCTCTTCCTGGGAAGTCTGTTCGAGCGGGGTGAGGTCAAGGATCTCCTGGCTCTCCTCTCGATCCTGGTCGATCGGCGCGCCATGGGCCTGGTGCGCATTGCCTGCTGGCGAGACTTCGCCACCTCCTTTGCCGATGTGGTCGCGGTCTTCGACCATCTGCGGGCGGCCGAGCACGCGCCGGCGGGCTGGCTGCGGCATGGCGAGGCGATCCCCGGTTTGAGCGACAGGGGGCGGCAGACCGTTGCCAAGCTCGCGACTGCGCTCGATGGTTTCGATCAGACGGCCTCGCCCTGGACCGTGCTCGCGACGCTGTTGCTCGATCGCACACGCATCGCCGCGCGCCTGGGCGCGTCGGAGGATCTCGCCGACCGCACACGGGGCATCGCGATCTGGCAATTCCTCAACTTTGTGCGGGTACAACCGGCCGGACGCGGGCTGCCCATCACGCGCCTGCTCGATCGTGTGCGCAGGCTCGTGCGGCTCGGCGACGACCGCGACCTGCGCCAATTGCCGGCGGCCGCCCAGCATCTCGACGCCGTGCGGCTGATGACCATCCATGGCGCCAAGGGCCTAGAGTTCGGTGGCGTCCATATTCCTGGGCTTAACAGCGACACGATCCCACGCACGCCGCCGGCGCCGCCCTGTCCGGCGCCCGACGGGATGATCGCGGGGGCGGAGGGCAGTGCGCTGGAGGCGTTCCGCGCAGGTCAGGCCGAGGAGCAGGAGTGCCTATTTTACGTGGCGCAGTCGCGCGCCCGCGATCGCCTGATCCTTTATGCGCCGACCGAGAAGAGTAACGGCCACAACCGACCGCTTTCGCCATTCCTCGACCGTCTCGGGGCGACCTTAACACGCCGTTCGCTCGTGCCGGCACGGCCGCTTCCCGTGGCCGCGGAAGCTCGGGATATCGATTTGGTGGTCGACGGACGGCTGCGGTTAGGCGCCCCGCAGATCGCTCTTTATGAATCCTGCCCGCGTCGCTTCTTCTACACGCATGTCCTGCAGGTCGGCGGCCGGCGAACCGCGACCGCCTTCATGCATCTGCATGAGGCGGTTCGCGTGGTGGTCGAGGCGGTGATCGCGTCGGATGGACCCGTGTCCGAGCAGGCGCTGCAAGATCGCATCGATGCGGCGCTCGCCGGCGAGGGGCTCGGCGAGCACGGCTATCGCGCGGAATTCCGCGATCTGGCGCTGGCAATGCTGCGCTTCTTCCTGGCGAACCGCGCCGAAGCAGTCCCCGAAGCGCCGGTCGCGCTCAGCCTCAGTTTCGGCGGCGAGGAGATCATCGTTCGGCCGGACGAGGTGCTGGTGCGGCCGGACGGCATCCGCGCCGTGCGCCGCATTCGCACGGGTCACATGCGGTCGGCCGAGGGCAAGGATGTCGGCGCGGCGGCGCTGATGCTGGCGGTCAGGCAGTCCTTTCCCGGCGCGGTCGCAGAGCTCGTCCATCTTTCCGACGGCGAGGCACATGCGCTTGCCTTGTCCGATCGGGAGCTGAAGGGGCGCAAGGACAAGCTCGCAAAGTTTCTCGGCGACATCCGCGCCGGACGGTTTCCGGCCGAGGTTTCGTCGCGCACCTGCCCGAACTGCCCGGCCTTCTTCATCTGCGGGCAGACCCCCGACGGCCCCTTGCAAAAAAAGTTCGTCTGACCTTACCGGTCGGCCTCCCTCGCTCCGATTGGACCCTTAGAGCCGCGGCGCTGCCTCGGCCGAACCTAAGGACCCAATCTTATGAACACCGAAGAACTTCTTGATTACGACGATCTCGGCAACGCCCTGCGCGAAGGCCGGGCGTTGCGTCCGGCGCGGGGGTATCGCTTTCTCCTCGCGCAGGGCGATCTCAACTTCCAGTCCCGTGTGGTGAGCGATCCCGTGCCGCTCGGCCGCCAGTTGCTGGAAGCCGCGGCACTCGACCCGCGGGACGGTTACAGCCTCATCGCGATCCTGCCCTCGGGCGATTTCGAGGATGTGAGGCTCAACGAGCCGTTCGACCTGCGTGAGCGCGGCGCCGAGCGGTTCATCGCCTTCCAGACCGACCGCGACTTCAAGCTGACCCTCAACGACCACGAGCTGCTCTGGGGCAAGCCGGTCATCAGCGGCACGGTGCTCTACGGCCTCGCCAAGCCCGGCGAGGGGGAGGCCGTCTTCCTCGAGGTTCCCGGCGGTGAAGATCGCCTGATCGAGCATGGCGAGCTGATCGATCTGGTCCAGCCCGGCATCGAGCGGTTCATCACCGCGCGGCTGACGTTCGAGATCATCGTCAATTCGCGGCCGCGCACGGTGAACGCCCGCACGGTGACGTTCGAACAGATCGTCCAGCTCGCCTTCCCGGGCCAGCACGAACCCAACGTCGTCTTCTCGATGACCTATCGGCACGCGGCGTCGACGCCGCCCGCCGGTGAGCTCGGGGTTGGCGGCTCCGTCGACGTCAAGAAGAAGGGCACGGTGTTCAATGTCACGCGCACTGTTCAGTCGTAATCCGGACCTCAAGCGGCTGCGGGACGAAGGCTACTTCGTCCAGCAGCAGGGCGGGTATCTCGTTATGCGCGAGGTGCCGTATGTCGATGCGCGCCGGGAGGTGCGCATCGGCACCCTCATCTCCAGCCTCACGCTGGCCGGAGATCAGACGCGCCCGCCCGACACCCATGTCATCCACTGGGACGGCGATTTCCCGTGCCACGCCGACGGCAGGCCCATCCAGGGCATCTCGCATGCGGCCGGCGCCTTCGATCTCGGCCACGGCCTGAAGGCGACGCACAGCTTCTCCAGCAAGCCAGACGGCGGCTACTCGGACTACCACCACAAGATGACGAGCTACGCGAATATCCTCGCGGGCCCGGCCGCAGTGCTGAAGTCCGGCGCGACGCCTCGCACCTTCCGCGAACCGGAAGAGGAGGAGGACAGCGTCTTCAACTATGTCGAGACCGCCTCCGACCGTGTCGGGATCGGCGTCCTGACCGAGCGACTCGTCAACGAGCGGGTCGCCATCATCGGCGTCGGGGGGACCGGCGGCTACATCCTGGATTTCGTCGCCAAGACGCCTGTCCGGGAAATCCGGCTGTTCGACAGCGACGAGTTCCTGACCCATAACGCGTTTCGCGCGCCGGGCGCTCCGAGCCTGGAGGAATTGCGGGAAGCGCCCAAGAAGGTCGAATACCTGAAGCGCATCTACAGCCGGATGCACCGGAACATCGTGGCGCACGATGTCGCGCTCGGCGTCGACAACATTCACCTTCTCGACGGCGTCACCTTCGCGTTCCTGTCCCTCGATGCGGGTGACGCTAAGCGGCTGATCGTAGAGAAGCTCGAGGCGATCGGCGCCGCGTTCGTCGATGTTGGCATGGGGCTCGAGCTCGACGAGGGGTCGCTGGGCGGCATCCTGCGCGTCACCGCCAGTACGCCGGAGAAGCGCGATCACGCGCGGCAGCGCATTTCCTTCGTCGGCGGCGGCGCCAAGGACATCTACGCCTCCAACATCCAGGTCGCGGATCTCAACGCCCTGAATGCTGTCCTCGCGGTCGTCAAGTGGAAGAAGATTCGCGGCTTCTACCGCGACCTCGAGCGCGAGCATCACTGCACCTACACCACCGACGGCAACATGCTGATCAACGGGGATCTCGCGTGATACGGCACAAGCGACTCGAACATCGTTTCGTCGAACACATCCCTGAGCGCCTTGAGGCAGGCATTCTCTATGTTTCGATGGAATATGCCACATCAGCCCACAGCTGCTGCTGCGGTTGCGGCGAGGAGGTCGTCGCCCCCTTCACGCCGACGGACTGGAAGATGACGTTCGATGGCGAGACCGTCTCCCTTCGGCCGTCGATCGGCAATTGGACGCTGAAATGCCGGTCACACTATGTGATCGACCGCAGCAAGGTGATCGAGGCCGGCCCCTGGAGTGACGAGCAGGTCGAAGCCGAGCGTCGTCGTGACCGCGCTGCCAAAGCGCGCTTCTACGGGCAGACGCCAGCGATCGAACTTGCCGTTCAGCCCGCTCCCGTCAAGGCGGCTCCCGGCTTCTGGCGCCGCGCCTGGCGTTGGCTATCTGGCAGATCGTGACGATAGGCCCGACGGCAGGTTGCCGTCGGGCTATCCCGCTTCGGAACGCAGCGCAGCCCTAAGAGACAAATCAAGAACATCTATCAGGAGCTTACACGGTCTTCGCCGAAATCCTTGTGCAAGGAATGACCGACACACCATATATTGATGTTAGGCATGGGGCGATCTCCTAGCACGTGCGCGTCTCCACTCATGGTGGTGGGGACGTGGGCGAGCTTCTTGCGACCTCCTCCGGTGCCTGGCGAGGACAGATAGGCATCGAGAAGGAGCGTGGAGAATGGATGCTACCGAATTCAAGCCCGGCGATCTTGTGCGGGTGAAGTCAGGCGGGCCGATCATGACGGTCGAGCAGGTCGGGAAGACGGCCATGCTGGAGGAGGATGCCGTCTGGTGTGTCTGGTTCGAGAAGGTGGGCAACAAGCAGGTCGCGCGGAAAGACACGTTCGCGCCGGTCGTGCTGGAGAAGGCTGAGAAGCCACGAGCCGCGTTCTCCGTCGGCGTCGTTCGGGCGTAGCGTGGTGCCTCATGCCGTTTCGCGGCCTGTTCATCGGCATCGACCGTTATAGCTCGACCGGCATTGATGAGCTGACCTGCGCGCGTCGCGACGCGACGGCGCTGGAGGCACTGTTCTTCGACACGCTGGGCGGCAGCACAGTCTTGCTGGCAGATGCGGAGGCCACGCGGCAGCGGATTGAGGACGCATTTGCCGACCTGGCCGGCTGCGGCCCCGAGGATACGGTGGTGATCGCGTTCTCCGGCCATGGGTCGGAGACACATGAGCTCGTCACCCACGACGCGAATCCAGATGATCTCGCCGGCTCCGCGATCCCGCTCGAGCTGTTGCAGGAATGGTTCTCGCGGATACCGGCAAAGCGCCTGATCCTGTTCCTCGACTGTTGTTTTTCCGGCGGCATTGGGGCGAAGGTTCTGCACGTCGATGCGAAGCCGCGCAGCCTTTTGTCCGCCGAAGCGCGCCTGGCTCAGCTTGGCGGCGCTGGTCGGATCATCTTCACCGCCTCCGCGGCGACCGAGCCCGCCTATGAGCACCGCCGGTTCGGGCACGGCTTTCTGACCCACTTTCTGCTTGAGGCGCTATGTGGCGCCGAGGAAGTCGTGAGCGGCGGCAAGCTCTCGCTCTACCGCCTCCTCGAGCATGTCACGAGCCGCGTCCGGGCGGCCGCGCTGCAGGGCGGCAAAGAGCAGAACCCGACCATGCGCGGGAGCATCGACGGCGATGTCGCGTGGCCCGTGTTCGTGCCGGGCGCTAAGTATCGGGCGGCCTTCCCGGCGCGTCTGCCTGCCAAGGTGACGTCCGATCTTGCCAGCCTCTCGTCGGCCGGTTTCCCCGACGCGCTTGTCACCGCCTGGGCTGGAGCGATCCCGTCCTTGAATGCGCTTCAGATCTCCGCCATCACCGACTTCGGCGTGCTGGACGGCGAGAACCTGGTGGTGTCGGCCCCGACATCCTCGGGCAAGACGATGGTGGGCGAGCTCGCGGCGCTCCGGAACGTGCTGGATCGCAAACGGGCTTTGTTTCTGCTGCCGCTTAAGGCCCTTGTGGCAGACAAGCGGCGGCACTTCGAGAGCGTCTATGGCGGTTTCGGGGTCCGCACGGTGGAAGCGACGGGCGAGACGGACGACATCGCGCCTCTGCTGCGGGGCCAATACGATGTCGGTCTCCTGACCTATGAGAAGTTCGCCGCGATCGCGCTGACATTCCCTCATGTGCTGGCGCAGGTCGGCGCGATCGTGATCGACGAAGCGCAGATGATCGCCGACCGTGGCCGCGGCGCGAATCTGGAGTTCATTTTGACGCTCATCCGGATGCGCCGGCGTGAGGGGATCGAGCCCCAACTGATCGCGCTTTCGGCTGTGATCGGGGACACGAACGGCCTTGAGCAATGGCTCGGCGCGCGGCTCTTGCGGCGCACGGAGCGGCCCGTTCCGCTTGAGGAGGGCTTGTTGCTCGGCACCGGGCATTTCCGCTTTCTTGACCCGGAGAATGGCAATGAGCAGGTTGAGGGGCCGCTCGTTCGGCGTCTTGTCGGCGGCAAAGGATCCAGCCAGGATTGGATCATCCCGCTGGTGCGCAAGCTTGTCGCCGAAGGCCAGCAGGTGATCGTGTTTCGCGAAACCAAGGGCGAAGCCCGCGGCTGCGCCAACTATCTCGCAGAGTCGCTCGGATTGCCTCCGGCTGCCGAGGCGCTGACGCAGATGCCCGGCGGCGATCCCTCGCAGGCCAGCGCCGACTTGCGGAGCGCGCTGGGGCGCGGCGTCGCTTTCCACAACTCGGATCTCGACCGCGAAGAGCGGCGCGTCATCGAGGAAGAATTTCGCCGTAGCGGCTCGGGCCTGCGCGTCATCGCAGCCACGACGACGCTGGCGATGGGCGTGAACACGCCCGCGTCATCGGTCATCATCGCCGGCTTGAATCATCCCGGCGACGAGCCCTATTCGGTAGCCGAATACAAGAACCTAGTCGGTCGCGCGGGAAGGCTTGGCTTCGCCGAGAAGGGAGCTTCGTATCTGCTGGCGCTCGATCCGCGCGCCGAGCATGATCTGTGGTCGCGATACGTGACCGCGGAGCCGGAAGACTTGGTGTCCCGCTTCCTCGACGGTACAACCGACCCACGCTCCCTGATTATCCGCGTCCTAGTCGCGGCACAACGAGCGGCCGGCGAAGGCGTGCCGAGCGAGGAGATTGTCGAATTTCTGGAATCGAGCTTCGGCGCGTTCCAAGCCCGGCGCGCCCATAGCGCGTGGCAGTGGAGCCGGCCGGATCTGCTTTCGGCCCTAGCGGATTTGGAACGCCACGGCCTGGTGCAGAAGAACGCTACAGGCGCGTATGAATTGACCAAGCTGGGCCGTCTCGCTGGCGAAAGCGCGGCAGAGGTCGGGTCCATCGTCGCGCTCGTAGATTGCCTCGGCTCGCTTCAGCCCCAAGAAATCAGCGATCCCGTCCTGATTGCCGCAGCTCAAACGACGGTCGAGGTCGATCAACTCCTTTTTCCGATCAACCGAAAAAGCACGCAGAAAGAGCCTCAGCTATGGCCCAACGAGCTGCAGAGGCAGAATGTGCCGTGGCACGTCCTGAACGCGCTTCAGCGCGGGACAACAGAAGATCATCAGGCGACCCTGCGTGCGAAGAAGGCGGTCGCTTGTCTTTTGTTCGTGTCCGGTCGTGCCATGAGCGAGATCGAGCGCGTGCTGACGCAGTTCGGTGGTGCGTTTGGCGGCGCCGCCGGCCCCATACGCGCGGTCGCAGCGCGGACTTGCGATCTGATGCCGGTCGCGGCTCGCGTCGCCGAGATCCTGCACCCCACGCTCGATCTCGGTGACCGTGTGAGACGTCTGGCGATCCGGTTGACATATGGCGTGCCCAGCGCCGCCGTCGACCTCGCCCAATTCGCTGGAGCCGATTTGCTGCGGGGCGACTATTGCCGCTTGGCCGCCGCGCAGCTCTGTGAGCCCGAACAGATCGACGCCGCAACTGATGACCAAATTCTGGCATGCGTGGACAAGGACAGGCGCAAGCTTGCACTTGTCCGCGATGCGGCGAAGCGCGTTGCCAAGCGTCGGGCCGAAGCGGTGGCGCCTTCCGCCCCGATCCTTGAAGTATATGTGCCCTAAATTGCGCGCAACGGGGGCGTGAGGCGATTGCGTCAGATGCCCCCTCTGCGAGACGTTCCTGCCTCAGAAAGTCTCCAATGCTGGCGGAGCCAATGCGGCAGCGGGCGATCAAGCGGTCGAACGAGACAACGCGCCGCTACGGCTGCGCTCGGTGTGCAGGAGTGTCAGGATGGTCTGCCGGTTCGGAGCAAATGACCTGGTCGCCGATGGCGCCAAACCGAAGATCGTCGATTTCTTCAAAAAGCTTTTTCGACTGCATCGTGGGCGGCGATGAATTGCTCGCCGACCAGTGGCTGATCGCAAGCCTCAAGCTGCCAAGCGACGCTCCTCGTCCTCGGCTTCGTTCCCCGGCTCTCCAACCGCTTTGGTCAGGAAGAGGTCAAGCGCAGCTCGACGAGAATCACGATCCAATGCGTAGGCCGTCTGTTTGAATTCGATCCCCTCGAGTAGCCCTTGGATGTAACCGGAGATCGTGTCGGCGGCCATGATGAGCGCAGTGTCGAGCGTGTGAATGTATTTGCTCGTCACCGAGCCCTTGGAGTGGCCGACGAGCGCCGCGATGGTCACCTCGGTGAAACCGAGATCGTTGGCGATGCTGGCAAAGCTGTGACGCAGGACATGCGGGGTGACGCCGGCGAGCGGACTGTCGCTGAAAATCTGTTCCCAATGGTTCGGGAAGCTGCCGAACGCATGGTCCTCGCCCTGACCTGGGAAGACATAGGTGCCCGCTGCGGTCTTGCGCCGTTCCTCCAGATACTCGACGACGGGCAATCCGATTGGACGAATGGACTCACCTTCCTTGCTGTCCACCAGGCGCATGCAGCTCGCGTCGGTGTCAGCTTCGATCCACATTAGCGAGATCATTTCCGAGCGGCGGCAGCCGGTGAGCGCGATCTGCCGGATGATGTCCACGGTCATGGCGTATTTTTCGTTCGCCGCGGCATCGCGAAGCATTTGCCCGAGGGTGCGATACTCCGCCTCGGTCAGCCTACGATTCCGAACATTGTCCTTGGGCTTCTTGATGCCGTGCGCCGGATTGACCTCTATAATCCCAGCATCGACAGCGTAGGTGAGGATTCCGCCCAATAGGCCGACGGTGCGCGTGGCGGTGCCCGCGCCACCACGAACAATGGCCTTTCCTCGCAGCTTTTTCGTCTTGACGGCGACGCGCGTCTTGCCGGCCATGATGTCCTTCAAGACCTTGTTGATGTCGGCCTTGGTGAGATCCTTGACCCGGCGCGCGCCGATCAGCGGGATGATGTGCCGCTCGATACGGCCAGTGTCGGTGACGATGGTGGTGGGCTTTTTCGGTCGCCCGCCCTTACCCAGAATGAGGCCCGCGTTCAGATCAGCGGTATAGAGGGCGCAAAGCTCCTTGACCGTGATGGCCTTGTGATCGAGCTGACGTTCTTCGGAAGGGTTGTCGCCGCGCGCGACGCGCCCGAGTTGGACCTTCGCTTCTTGCCGGGCTGTCTCCGGCGTCCACACGCCATGCAGGCCGATGGTGTAGCGTCGCGTGCGTCCAACAGCGCGATATTGGATGAGGTAGCTGCGCTTGCCGGAGGCGAACACGCGGAGGCCGAAACCGGGCAGTTCGTCGTCCCAGATAAAATAGTCCTTCTCGCGAACATCGGCAGCGTCCACGATCCGCTTGGTCAGCTTTGCCATGAGGTGTTCCCCTCGCTAGTGAGGGGCTGCTTCCGCGGAAGCACCACGGAAGCAACCGGATGGATATCGGAGCGAAATTCTGGATAGACAGTTCGGCGCGGAAATACGAATTGTCTAGTATCTTCAGTTACATATCGCATTGTAGCGTGCCCTGTCGTGCATTTAGGATAGGCAGGCTAAATTGCTCCGAAGGCAAAGGTCACACGTTCGAATCGTGTCGGGTGCGCCAGCTCCGCCAAATCCACGATGTGCTGCGATGCGCTACACCGGGCAAGCATCGCTAGCTTACGCGCGGCCGTGTTCTGCGACATTCGGCGTTCGTGTCAGCGCAGCGGTTCTCGGGAGAATTTGCATCGCCTTGCCGCATGGTTTTGCCGTTTAAGCCTTCCTTGCCTGCACGGCGTATTTGACCCATTTGGCCGGCGGTCGTGGCGCTGCTTTGAGCACAGATCCGATTTCATCGCCGTCAGGTCTTGGCCCTACGCACCACGTCCTGCCACTCCGGATGTCGCTCTATCTGCGCCTTTGCGAACGGGCAGAGCGGAATGATCGCGAACGCTTCGCGCCGCGCGTCCTCGATCGCTTGTCGCACCAGCCGCTCTCCGATCTTGCGGCCGCGCAAGGCGGCAGGAACTTCCGTATGGTCGATGATGATCAACTTGTCATTGGCCCGGCTGTAGGTCATCTCGGCTTCGACGCCGTCGACGACGAGCCAGTAGCGTCCCTTCGATGCGCCATCTGTCCGCTCGACATTATTGTCGCCGGCTGAATGCGTTTGCTGAGCCTGCGCCGCATCCGGGGGGCGGACCTGACGTGGCTGTCCGCGTGCGCATTCCAAGAGATCGCGGTCCCATCCTGCCAGATCGGCCGCAGCCTCGTAGGTCGAGACGAGGAAAGCCATCAGGGCTTCGTCGGGATCGGCGGCCGACTGCACGGCATCGTAGGGAAGCATGAATTCAGACAGGCCGTCGTGCCAGAACGCGGCATCGGGCCGGACCGTCGCGGCTCGGTAGCCGTTCGGCGCCGGATAGGCGTAGGCGTAGAAGGCAGGATAGTCGATACCGCCGCCGCCCGGCCAGAAGCCCGCTGACGAGACCTCGCGGTCATAAGCCTCCTGCGCCACGTCGTCCGGCAGGGCAGGAATTCCGCCCGGGTGGAGCGGCGCGCGCCGTCCCGAAAAGCGGGTCACCGCGAGGTCGAAGCTGCCCCAGAACAGATGAACGGGACTGGATTTGCCGAGGAAGGAGGTGCGGAACCGATTGAACACCCTGTCGATCGCCACGAGCGCCTGGTGAAAGCGATGAACGGCATCGCGGTCATAAGGCCGGTCGCGATGATCGTCGGCGAAGGGGACCGGGTTGGGGACCTCGTTCGGTTGTCCGTTGAATGTCGGCGTGCCGCCGAGGTCCAAAATCAACTGCACGAAGCTGGCGTGGAACGCCGCGACCGTGGACGGCCCGAGCTCGAACGATGCCCGGCGGCCTTCGCCGCTGGTGCCAACGACCCTGTGCTCCCGAAAATCAAACAGGATCTCGATTCCGGGGCCGTCGGGTATCGGCGAGGATGCCAGACCGTTCGGCGTGACATAGAAGGTCGCGTGCCACGAATGGTTCAGCCACGGTGTATGTGCCAGCCGGTACTTGCCTGCGACCTGCAGGTTGAGATGCAGAGCTGAACAAGTCTCACGCCAGCCGAGGTAGTCGAGGTGGGGCCATTTGTTGTTCATTTCGCTTGTTCTCCATCCAGCATCTGCTCTGTCGGTCATTCAGTCTTGGGCGCTCGCGTTGCCTCCAGGCAATCACCTTAGCAGCGCCGGTCAATCCGGAAGGGGGATGTGTTCATCCCGGTCGTCGATCGGGAGATCGAAGCGCCCCTTGCCCCAATTCCCGGCGCGCCATTCGGCCTTGGCTTCTTCGATGCGTTCCTGGGACGATGCGACAAAATTCCACCAGATGTAACGCGGCCCGCCGAGCGTGGCGCCGCCGAGGATCATCAACCGCGCGCCTTGGTCGCCGGCCGCGACCGTGATCCCGTCGCCGGGGCGGAACACCATCATCTGGGATGCCCCGAAAGACTGGCCGGCGACCGACACAGAACCTTCGACAATATAGATGCCTCTGTCCTCGTGCTCGCCCGGCATCGGCAGCCGGCTTCCTGGTTCGAGCTTCACATCGGCGTAGAACGTCTCCGAAAACATGGCCGCGGGCGCGACCTTGCCGTAGGCGTTTCCAAGAATGAGCCGAACCGAGACGCCGCGGTCCTCGATCACGGGCAGCGTTTCCTTGCCGTGATGTTCAAAGGTGGGCGCCACATCCTCGTGGGTGTCGGGAAGAGCCAGCCACGTCTGAATCCCGAACAGACTGTTCGGACCGCTGCGGGCGGCCGCGGAGGTGCGCTCCGAGTGGGTAACGCCGCGCCCGGCGACCATCCAGTTCAGCGCACCAGGACGGATGATCTGATCGGCCCCGGTGCTGTCACGGTGATGGAAATCGCCGCGAAAGAGATAGGTGACGGTGCCGAGGCCGATATGCGGGTGCGGCCGAACGTCGACGCCCTGCCCGGTCAGCAATTCGGCCGGCCCGGCCTGGTCGAAGAAGATGAACGGCCCGACCATCTGCCGCTTCGGCGCCGGCAAGGCGCGCCGGACCTCGAAACCGCCGAGGTCGCGGGAACGCGGGACGATGAGAGTTTCGATCGCGTCGATTCCGACCTCGTCGGGACAGCCCGGCTCGAGTGTTGGGTTCCAACTCATTGCGCATGTTCCTCTGCTGGGAAAGCCCGGCAACCTCGCACGCCCGGCCGATCAGGCCGCGGCTCGACCTCGTCCATCTGTTCACACGTCCATCTTTCCTCCGCCTGCTCGCAACCAGTCGTGGCGTGGCGCGACCGAGACTGCCACGCGTTTAGCGCGGCGTGACGATGCCAAGGCGCCCGGCAAGCGATGCAGAACGGTTTGATCGCGGGTTGAATCGATCTTAGCCGAACGCCGTGGCAATGCGGTGCGGGGGCTGCTGCGCAGGTGCCAATATTGCGCTTCTTTCCGGCTATGGCCAAACTGGGCCGCCCACTCGCTGCGGTCCGAACGAGAGTTCCACCTCCCGTGAAACTCGAGGCAGTGCGCCCCGGTGAGAACGCAGGACGTTACCCAACGCGGTGGCGAGCGGCAGGTCAGGAATGCTCTGAAAAGAGTGTCGCGCAGCGCTTTGCCCGCAAGATCGGCAACAGGCCGCACCTTCCGCGCCGCACTTTGTCAAACGCTTGCTAGGGTCGTCGGGCTGGCCCCCCAAGCACTTTCGTCGGAATGGATTTGATATGAAAGAGGACTGCACGGCCAGCCGTCGACATTGTCCGCGATAGGGCCATGGCGCAATCCTGAGCCAGCCGTTTTCCGGAATTTGCTCAAGCTCAACCGGAAGGAGACCTGTCATGGCTATAATCACCACAGCCGACGGCACCAACCTCTTTTACAAAGACTGGGGCCTGAAAGACGCGCAGCCCGTGATGTTCCACCACGGCTGGCCGCTGAGCGCCGACGATTGGGACAGCCAGATGCTGTTCTTCCTGTCTCGAGGCTATCGCGTGGTCGCACCTGACAGGCGCGGCCATGGCCGATCGGACCAAACCGACACGGGCAACGACATGGACACCTATGCCGCAGATGTCGCGGCAATCGTGAAGGCGCTGGACCTTCATGATGTCATCCATATCGGCCATTCGACCGGCGGCGGCGAGGTCGCTCGCTACGTCGCCCAGGCCGAGCGCGGCCGCGTTGCCAAGGCCGTGCTGATCGGTGCGGTGCCCCCCGTGATGGTCAAGTCCGACAAGAACCCGGACGGGATTCCAATGGAAGTGTTCGACGGCTTCCGCGAGTCGCTGTCCCGGAACCGCGCGGAGTTCTATAAGGGCATCCCAAGCGGCCCGTTCTATGGCTTCAATCGCGCGGGCGCCACAATAAGTCAGGGCTTGATAGACAATTGGTGGCGCCAGGGCATGGCCGGCGGCGCGAAGGCACATCACGACTGCATCAAAGCGTTTTCCGAGACCGACTTTACCGAGGATCTCGAAGCGATCAACGTTCCAATCCTGTTTCTGCACGGCGAGGACGACCAGATCGTACCGATCGAAAACTCGGCGCATAAGGCAGTCAGGCTGGTGCGCGACGGAACGCTGAAGACCTATCCGGGTCTTTCGCACGGCCTGTTCGCGACGCATCCTGACGTGATCAACCCTGACCTGCTGGCCTTCGCCCGCGCCTGACCGGCTAAGCCCCTGGAGAGGAGGGAAGATCATGACCGATACCATGAAGGCCGTCGTGCTCGAAAAATTCGGCGGCTACGACGCGTTCAAGCTGCGCGACGTTTCGGTGCCGACTCTCGGACCGCGACAGGTCCGGGTGCGTGTCCACGCCACCGCCATCAATCCCCTGGACTATCAGATCCGCCGTGGCGACTATGTCGACTACGTGCCGCTTCCCGCCATCATCGGTCACGACGTTTCCGGCGTCGTGGAAGAGAAGGGAGTGGACGTGAGCGAGTTCGGGATCGGCGACGAGGTTTACTACACGCCCAAAATCTTCGGCGGCCCCGGCTCCTATGCGGAGCAGCATATTGCCGATGTCGACCTGGTCGGTCGCAAGCCGCGCAACATCACTCACCTGGAGGCCGCCAGCCTGACGCTGGTGGGAGGCACGGTCTGGGAAGCTTTGGTGACCCGCGCCCAGCTTGCCGTTCATGAAACGATCTTGATCCACGGTGGCGCCGGCGGTGTGGGCACGGTGGCGATCCAGCTTGCCAAGGCGATGGGTGCGCGGGTCATCACGACGACGCGCTCCAGCAACCACGAATTCGTACGTTCGCTCGGAGCGGACGATGTGATCGACTACACCTCCGACGACTATGTTTCAGCCGTGGCAGACCTGACGCATGGGCAAGGGGTGAACGTCGTGTTCGATACCATCGGCGGCGACACCCTGACGAGGAGCCCGCTCGCCCTCGCGGATGCTGGACGGGTGGTCAGCATCGTCGACATCGCACAGCCGCAAAACCTGATCGAGGCGTGGGGCAAGAATGCCGCCTACCATTTCGTGTTCACCCGGCAGAACCGCGGCAAGCTCGACGCGGTGACGAACCTTGTCGAACGCGGCCTGATCAAGCCGGTGATCGGCGCGGTGCTACCTCTGGCCCGGGTCGGCGAAGCGCATGAACTGCTCGAAAACGGCGGATCGCGCGGACTTCGCGGCAAGGTGGCGATCGATGTCGTGGGGCAGACTGTGGCGCTTCCCTCGCCGCAATAGATGCACTGGCAGGGCGACGGCACAAGTTACTGCATTGCGATCCGGCGGACGGGATCGCGAACCGCCCGACGATAATCGGTCGGACTCATACGGTGATGCTTGAGAAAGACACGGGCGAGGACCTGGTTCGACGAGTACCCGACTTCCAGGGCGATCTGGGTGACCGGAAGGTCCGTATGTTCGAGGAGTTCGCAGGCTTTCTCCATCCTCAGTCGCGTGAGGTAGACCCGCGGCGGCACGCCGAGGCTCTGCTTGAACATGCGAGCGAAATGAAACGGTGAAAGCCGTGCCTCGGCTGCCAGATCGTCGAGGCTGACATCTTCCGAAAGCCGCGCTCGCATCAGTTCCAGGCAACGCCGTTCCGCCCAAAGCGCGAGGCCGCCCTTGGGCGGCGCAAACGGCGTTCCACCCAAGCGGCAAAGCTCGGCGAGGAGCTCGCAGCCCGCCGCCCGCGCCAACAGCTGCGACGGCGCCCCCTCGTCCTCACAGAGAGTCCACAGGTTGCGGACCGCCGATCGGATTGCCGACGATTCGAACACTCGGCCGTAGATGCAGGCGGTGTCGAACGAGAAGCGACCGTCGGCCGCCTCGTCGAGCACGCTCTGCCACCGGGCCAAGGGAAACGCCAGGCTGCGAAGCCGATGGCTTTCGTCATTGATCACCGTGGTCGCGAAGTTCGGCGCAGCGACGGCGAGGCTGCCTTTCGCGGTCGCCATATCAAAGCGACCTCCTCCCAGGTCTCCCCTGACACGACTGCAGCCAAGGATGTCCTCCATCAGCACGATGTCCGACACGGCCGGGCGGGACATGTCCCCGGCTGGTCGCTGGACCTCGAGAAGGTCTAGAATTCCGCCCGGGGATTTCATCGTGCGCAAGTAGGACGCATGTCGGCCTTTGCTGTGCCACTGGGCGAATGACGAATGGGCATGGACGTTCATTGCAGTCCCTCCAGAGCCGAATGCGCGCGAGGCGGGATCGATGGGCAAACCGGATTGCGAACAGTCCGACGATAGTCCGACGGGCTTAAGCGCATGTGCTGGATGAAAACCCGGGCGAGGACCTGGCTTGATGAGTACCCGACCTTTAGCGCGATCGCCGTGATCGGAAGGTCCGTCTGTTCGAGGAGTTCGCAGGCTTTCTCCACCCTCAGTCGCGTGAGGTAGATGCGCGGCGGCACGCCGACGCTCTGCTTGAACATGCGTGCAAAATGAAAGGTCGAAAGCTGCACCTCGGCTGCCAGCTCGTCGAGGCTGATGTCCTGCGAGAGCCGCGCCCGCATCAATTCCAGACAGCGCCGTTCAGCCCACGGGGCAAGGCCGCCCCTTGCCAACGCGAATGGTGCCCCGCTCAACCGGCACAGTTCGGCCATGATCTCGCAGCCGGCCGCTCGCGCCAGCAGACGCGAGGGCGCGCCCTCCTCGTCACACAGGGCCCACAGGTTACGAAGCGCCGATCGGATGGTCAGCGAGTGAAATAGCCCTTTGTAGAGTCGCAGGCATTCGAACGAGAATTGGCTGTCGGTGGCTTCATCGAGCACTCTCTGCCACTGCGCCACGGGAAAGGACAAGGCGCGAATCTGATGTCTGCTGTCGACGATCGACGTGAGGGCGAAGTCGGGCGCAGCGAGATGAAGCGCACCTTTCTCTCCCGTTATTTCCACATACCCACCTCCCGCGTTGCCTCGAACGCGACTACCACCGAGCAGGTCCTGGTAAAGGACAAGATCCGGCATGGCCGGGCGGTGCATGTCACCGGCGGGTCGCGCCATTTCGAGCAGATCCAGGATTCTGCCCGGCGATTTCCCTGTGCGCACATACGGGGCTTGCTGGCCCTCGCAGTACCATTTGGTGAAAGACGAATAGGCAGGCACGCTCATTGCTGTGTCTCCTATTGAAGTGGACAATCTTGAAGTGGCCATCGTCGCCGCGATCCGCGCGCGGCCCGACGGGCCGCCATCTGAGCGCGTCAGCTGATCTGGCCCCGTGGTAGACCGCGAAACATATGACGGCAACCAGACGGGTGCGCAACTTCGCGACATCGGAACGACCTGTGGCGTTCCGCCGCGTGGGGTCCAGCGACAGCACCAATCGCGGGTCAGCGCTCGCGTGACGGCCGCTCCGACACTCTACCGCAATATTTGCACCGCGCAGCAGCTTCTGCGCCGCTCCTAGCGCGAACGTTCGCTAGGATTCAGTCGCCTCACGCTCGTTTATCGGCACCGCATCGGTTTGCTGTGCCTTTTTGATCAGCCAAGCACCTGACCCATGATCACTTCGCTGAAGTCTACCATGTCCGAATCACGATCAGACTCCCTGAAGCTGGCGTACGCCTATCCAGTCGGGATCGTATTCGATGTCAGATTCGACGCGTTCACCGCTCGACTGACGACGCTGCCGGACAACCACATCCGCTTCCACATCGCCGACGGCCCCTATGCCCATACGGAGACCGTCACGATCGCCGTCGACCCGATTCGCGCCGGCGTTTTCGCCGTGAGCTGGGTCGAAGCGAGCGGCGCCACTGTCGTGCATGTCGAGGATTTCGAGCGCGGCGTTGTCCACTCGTACGCCACCCTGCCCGACGGCTCATTCCTCCGAATGCAGGGACCGATCCATCTCATCTCGGAGGGAGAAGGCTGATGACGACTGCCGTAGAGCGCAACAAGGCGCTGGTTCTGGAGGCCATGACCGCGTTGTTCAGGAGTCACGATCCGCTCGCCGTCGAGCGGCTCTATGCGCCGGGCTACATTCAGCACAACCCTGCCATCCCGCAGGGACGAGATGCGCTGGCCCAGCTGGTGGCGCAGCTTCCCCCCGCGGTGTTCTACGAGCCGGGGCTGATGATCGCCGAGGGCGACTTCGTCGCCATTCATGGCCGCATTCGCGGCTGGGCGCCCGCGACGCAGATCGTCGTTGACATCTTCCGTATCGAGAACGGGCGTCTCGCCGAGCACTGGGACGTTTTGCAGGACGAGGCGTCGACGGAGACGTCCAGATCGGGCTTGGCCATGTTCTCGCCGGACGAGGGTGAGCGCCAAAAATCGCGCGAGTCGGAAGCAACGACCGAAACTGTGGACTATGACCGCTTGATGAAGGCTAACCTGTTCACGGTCTTCAGCGAGCGTAACGAGGAACGGCGCCGTCTGGCGATCCGCGAGCTCTATGCCGAAGACGCGGAGCTGCACGAACCGCACGCTTCTGTCCGCGGTCATGCTGCGATCTCCGACGCGGTCGGCCGGCTGCTCGCGAATCTTCCAGGTGACCTCATTTTCGCCGCCGACGGTCCGGCCATCGGCCACAATGGCGTCGCGCGTCTCAATTGGCGCTCCACGGCGCACTCGGACCCCGATGCCGTCACCGGAACGGACGTCGCCCGGTTCGCGGGCGGACGCATCGTTTCGCTTCACGTATTTCTCGATCCCCCAACCCCCTCAATCGAACTATTTTGAAGGAGTTTCCAATGCCCAAGACCGGCCTCGACGCCCTACTGCGTCCGCAAGACAGCATTGTCGTGCTGATCGACCACCAGCCTTTCCAGTTCGCCAACTTGCACAGCCATGAGCCGACGATGATCGCAAACAACGTCATCGGCCTCGCCAAGACGGCGAAGGTCTTCGGCGTGCCGACGATCCTGACGACGGTGCTCGAAGAGCGCGGGGGCTATCTGATCAAGGGATTGCAGGATGTCTATCCGGATCAGAAGCCGATCGACCGCACTTTCATCAATACATGGCAGGACGCGCGCGTCGTCGACGAGGTGAGGAAGAGCAGCCGCAAGCAGCTCATTCTGGCCGCCCTGTGGACAGAGATCTGTCTTGCGATGCCGACTCTGCACGCTCTGGCGGAGGGCTACGACGTCTTCATCGTAACCGACGCCTCCGGCGGCGTGTCCGTCGAGGCGCACGACATGGCGGTGCGGCGCATGACGGCGGCAGGCGCCGTCCCCATCACCTGGCTTGCCGTCGCCGCCGAATGGCAGCGTGATTGGGCGCGGCAGGAGACCATTGCCGAGCTTGCGAAGGTGCAGCTTGAACATGCCGGCGCCACCGGCGTCGCGTTCGCTTGGGAGATGCAGTTGCTGGCTGGCCGTCCACGCGCGGGCGGTTGACGTTATCGAACTGAAGTCGCTGGACCAGCGAGGCGTCGAGGTTCGCCCTGCGACATCGGAGTTGTGCCTGCCGACAACCCCGTCAGATCGAGCTCGAGGTCTTGGTTGGCAAGAGAGCACCACCGAGGCTTCGAACTAAAAGTGCCCGCTTCCTGAGAGGGGCGATGATGAGGGGGGCGCCGGCATTCGGGCGCCCCCCTCACGTCAGCATCGCAATGATCGCCTGGAGCTGGTCGGATGCGGCCGTCACCAAACCGTCGTACGACGTCTGGCCGTGTGCTGCGGCGTGCAGGATGAACTCGGCCACCGCCGCTTTGAGGCCAAACACCGATTGATGGGCCGGCACGCTTGCCATCACGGTCTCCAGCGCTTGACGCATGGTATGAATGAGCTCGGAGCTGTATTGCATGGGCTGTCCTCCCGCGGCTCATATTGGGTCGCGTGCCCATGCTTGCCACTCACATGCCTGAGATTGTCTTTTGAATCGGTCGAAACCGATCGTCTCAATTCAACCGCCAGATCGCCGCATTGAGCACGCCGGCAAATGCGACCCACGCCGCGTAGGGCACGAACAAGGCGGCGGCGAGCCTGTCGCGTGACAGCTCGAGGCCGATATAGGTCACGATCGCGGCGAACAACGCGATGAGGATGACGAGCGCGGCGCCGATCTGGTGCATCGTGAACATGACCGGAGACCATGCAAAGTTCAGGACCATCTGCGCGGCCCAGGCGAGCATCGCTTTGCCCCGGGGTTCGCGGCGAAAGGTCCGCCATCCCGCGATGGCGATCAGCGTGTAGAGAATCGTCCACGCCAGCGGGAACGCCCAGTTCGGCGGCACGAAGCCCGGCTTGGCGAGGCCGGCATACCACTCGCCGGGCGGATTCGTCGTACCGATCAGCCAGCCAAGTCCGACCACACCCACCACGAACAGCAACAACTGAAACATCATCACCTCGAACTTCTTTTCGCGAAATTGTATCATCTTTCCATGAGCGATTCCGACACGGTTGCCGGCCACGCGTCGCCGGTGCGCAAGATCATTCATATTGACATGGATGCCTTCTACGCCTCGGTGGAACAGCGCGACGATCCGCAGCTGCGCGGCCAGCCGGTCGCGGTCGGGGGCTCCGCGGAGCGCGGCGTCGTCGCGGCCGCCAGCTACGAGGCGCGCAGGTTCGGCGTTCGCTCCGCCATGCCGTCGGTGACCGCGAAGCGGCAATGTCCCGATCTGATCTTCGTAAAACCCCGCTTCGAGGTCTACAAGGCGATCAGCCGGCAGATCCGCGACATCTTTGCCGAGCATACGCCGGTCATCGAGCCGTTGTCGCTCGACGAAGCCTATCTCGACGTGACGGAGAACCTGCAAGGCATTCCGCTGGCGCGGGACATCGCGTTGAAGATCCGCGCGAAGATCAAGGCCGAAACCGGCCTCAACGCATCGGCGGGCATCTCCTACAACAAGTTCCTGGCCAAGCTCGCCTCCGACCATCGCAAGCCCAACGGCCAGTTCGTGATCTCGCCGGAGATGGGGCCAGCCTTCGTCGAGACGCTGCCGGTCGGCAAGTTCCACGGGATAGGCCCGGCAACGGCTGCGAAGATGAACGCGCTCGGCCTGTTCACCGGCCTCGACATCCGCAACCAGTCGCTGGAGTTCATGAATGCGAATTTCGGCAAGTCGGGGGCCTATTATTACTGGATCTCACGCGGCGTCGACGAGCGACCGGTCCGGGCCAACCGGATCCGCAAGTCGATCGGCGCGGAGAACACGTTCTCGATCGACCTCGACGCATTCGACGCGCTGGCCGCCGAGGTCAGGCCGCTCGTCGACAAGGTCTGGCGACATTGCGAAGCCACCGGCAATCGCGGCCGCACCGTGACCCTGAAAATCAAGTTCGCCGATTTCGAGATCATCACGCGCAGCAGATCCGTCGCGGCGGGCGTTGCCGGACGCGACGATCTGGAGCGGCTGGCCTGCGGCCTGCTCGAAGCCGAGATGCCGCTCCCCAAGCGCGTCAGGCTGCTGGGCGTCTCGCTGTCGTCGCTCCAAGCCGCCGGCGATCCCGAGCCGCAGCTGACGCTGGGTATCTGAACGAGGCTCTTGCGCGCTCTGCGGCGACAGAAGCCGCCTTGACTCGCCAACGGTAGCGGATGCTCCGCCACCGCTGGGAGGTCGATTGCGCTCGGGGCAGCTCAATGCTTCATATGCTCGAACACCACGATCACGCCGGTCGGCTCGGGCTCGTGTGCCATCAGGCGCGTCAGGTCGGAATCGCCCCAATCGGCCAGGCTGACGACCTCGCCGCTCGGGCGGTCGGCGCCCTGCGATGCCGTCGGCTCGACTACCTTGAGGCCCATCTCGTCGACGAAGAAGGTGTGCTCGCCAAACATACTGTTGAGCTGCGGCATCGCGGGATGTTCGTCGGGCAGCACCTGAGCGCCGAGTTGGTTGACGGTCTGCTTCACCTGTTCGGATGTGAGCTTCATGAGCTGCTCCGTGTCTGTATCCGGTTTCACTGGGTCCAAGCGGGCGGCGTGCGTTGCCCGCCCGGCTCAAGGTCCCGAACAGGGGCTGCGGACAAATGTTCCTGCAAAATGCATTTCGTGATCGCGTGGCCGCATCTGCCGCGCTCACGGCACAAGTTCGCCACACGGTGCACACGATCCGGCAAGATCGCGCGCTAATCGACAGCCTCGACGATGCGGATATCGCGATCCGCGCCATCACCGAGCAGGTCGTGCGCGGCCTTGTAGGCCGGGCTCTCATACGCCGCCTTGGCGCTCGCGACGCTGTCGAACTCGATCAGAACGACGCGCTCCATCTGGCCGAGCTCGAAGACGGCCGCAGGCATCCCGCGCGCGATCACGCGGCCCCCTGCCGCTTCGATCGCCTGGCGCGATACGTTGGCATAGGCGGCCATCGCATCGGGATTCTTGATCGCACGATAGGTCGCAACCCAATAGGCTTTCGCCATTGTTCTCTCCAGTTGTTGTGAGGGCTATTCGCTGCTGTTGTCGCCGACCGAGAGCGCGCAAATGCGCGACAGATAGGTGTAGGGCAGGCCGGTCTCCTCGGCCCAGGCGTTGAACTGCGCCTGCACCTTGGCGAGGTCGCCCTTCGACCTCACCTCCTCGGCGATGTCGAGACCGGCATCGCGCAGGCAGGCCACCACGTCCTTGGATGTGACGAAGCCGTCCCAGCCGACGAAGCGCAGCAGCATCTGGCCGGTGTTGCCGCCCAGCCGGCTGCCGCGCTTGTTGAGGAGATCGAGCAGGCCGATCTCGTCGGAAGGCGGCCACTTCGCCAGAAACTTGCCGAAGCTGCCGTGCTCCTTCGCGATCTCCTGCACGAAGCCGGCGTTGTCGCGCACCGACATGATCTTGGCGCCGTTGCGTACGATACGCGCATCGCGCAGCAGACCTTCCCAATAATCTTCGGGCTGGAAGCTGAGCTTGGCGGGCTGGAATTGCAGGAAGGCCTCCTCGAAGCCGTCCCATTTCGAATCTATCACGCTCCAGGCAAAGCCGGCGCAGAACACCCGCTTGGTCATCTCGGCGAGGATGCGGTCGTCGCCGAGCTTCGCCAGCCGCTTGAGGTCCGGCTTGGCCGGCATCAGCTTCTCCAGCGCCTTGGGCCCGCCCTTGCGCTTCTCGGCGCGGGCGCGAATGGTCTTGAAGGAGGTCATGGGGGCCCACGTTTGCAGAGAGGCCACGACAGCAGAATTCGGCGATGCGGTCCAGCCTTGACGTTCCAGCGCTTGTCCTTCCAGCTCTTGTCCTTCCAGCTCTTGTCCTTCCAGCTCTTGGCCGACCAGCCTTGGCGTTGCGGAGCCCTTGCGCTCTGCGACGCGCCGCAGCATGCTGTCGCTCGTCGGATTGATCCGATGGGGCGGCCGGGCTGGTCTGCTTCTTGCTTTATGACGTTTTGGAATTCCCAGACATTTTGACCTCTCGCCGACGGTCCTCCCATGCGCTGCCTCGTCGTGGCCGACCTGCACTATTCGCTGCCGCAGCTCGACTGGCTGGTCAGCGCGGCACCGCAATTCGACCTCGTGATCTTCGCGGGCGATGCGCTCGATATCGGCTCGATGGTGGATTTCCGCGCCCAGATCGTGGTGGTGAAAAAGTACCTCGGGCTGCTGGCCGCGACGACTCGCGTGATTCTCTGCTCCGGCAATCACGACCTCGACGAGCGCAACGCCGAAGGGGAGAAGATTTCGCGCTGGATCTCGGAGGTGCGCGAGCTCGGCATCGCCTGCGACGGCGACAGCCTCACGGTCGGCGACACGATGTTCACGGTGTGCCCGTGGTGGGACGGACCGCAGGTCAAGCAGCGCCTCATCGAGCAGTTGCGCGATGCCGCGGCCGTCAGGCCGCAGCGCTGGATCTGGGCGCATCACGCACCGCCGGCGGATTCACCGACGAGCTGGGGCGGCAAGCGCTTTTTCGGCGATGTCGAGCTGGTGCAGTGGATCACGCAATACCAGCCGTCCATGGTGATCTCGGGTCACGTGCATCAATCGCCCTTCATCAGCAATGGATCGTGGTTCGACCGGCTAGGCCAGACCTGGGCCTTCAACACCGGCCTGCAACCCGGCCGTCCGCCGACCTACATCGTGCTGGACCTCGGTGCCGACAAGGCGTTCTGGCTGGCGGCCGGCGAAGCGCAGTGGATCGACCTGAATGCGCCGCTGCAACGGCCCGCCGCCCCGGTTGAGGCGCCGCCCGACTGGCTCACATTCTTGGATCGGATTGCCGATCCGAGCCTGGCGAGACCTCAAGCGGCGGCAGGTTGATCATGCTCTGAAGCACCTCGCCGACCATCGCCAGATGCGTGCCGTGACCGGCATATTGCCGCTTCAGATCGGCGAGATAGGTGTTGGCGACATTGAGCCGCTGCGCCAGCATCTTTGCAATCAGCAGCGCGACGTTGGGCTCCTTCGCGAGAAACGCGGCGGCATCCTCGAATTCGGTGACGACCGAATCGGAGCAGGCGCGCACGGTTGCGGTATGCGGCTGGCCCAGCAGCACGGACATTTCGCCCAGCACGGCGCCTGGCTCGGTGACGGTGGCGACGACCATCTCGCCCTTGAGCACCTCAAGCTTGCCTTGCATCAGCACGTAGAGATGGCCGGTGGTGCCCCCCTCCGTGACGATCGTCGTGCCGGCTGCGAACTGCCGCTCCGTTCCGCCGGTGCAATAGTCCAGGACCGCGCGCATCTTGCGAAAGCTCCCATCGCTGCGGACACTCCATCGCGGGAGACTAGAGCACGATCCGTGCCAGGCGGCAAATCAACGCGGTCGCTTCGGTCGAAAGATCACACGCGGGACAGCGAAGGCACCTCCTCAGCCGCGATCGGCCGAAGTCCGCCGAAGCGGCGCTCGCGGCCGTGGAAGACGGCCAGCGCCTCGGCGAGATCACTCGCCTCGAATTCGGGCCACATCCGCTCGGTGAAATGTAGCTCGGCATAGGCGCCCTCCCAGAGCAGAAAGTCCGACAGCCGCTTTTCGCCGGAGGTGCGGATGATGAGATCGACGTCGCGCAGGCCTGCCTCGCCGGTGACGAGCTGCGAAAAGGCTTCGCGGGTGAGGCTGGTCAGCGCGGCCGCCTTCGCCGCGGCGTTGAGGATGGTATCGCGCGCGGAATAGTCGACGGCGATACGCAGGTGCAGCGTGCCGCCATCGGCAGTAGCTTTTTCGGCGCGCGCGATCGCATTGGCAATGCCGTCGGGCAGGCGGTCGCGGCGGCCGATCACGGTCAGGCGCACGCCGTTCTCGACCAGGCTCTGCACTTCGTTGGACAGGTAGAAGCGCAGCAGCGTCATCAGCGCGGCAACCTCCGCCTTCGGCCTGCGCCAATTGTCGGTGGAAAAGGCATAGAGCGTCAGCGTGCCGATGCCCTGCTTGGGCGCGGCCTCGACGATGCGGCGGATGGCCTCGACCCCAGCCTCGTGGCCGCGCATGCGCGACAGGCCTCGCCGCGTCGCCCACCTGCCGTTGCCGTCCATGATGATGCCGACGTGAAGCTTGTCGTCGCGGGACACGAGCTTACTTTGCATGACAAAGTCTCCGGTCAAAAAGGGGGGCGGATCAAGTCGAGGCGATGCCGAGGCGGCCGAGTGGCAAAGCCTCGCGGCCGGCGGCCTTGGCCGCGTCGCGCACCAGCCGCTCGAGCACGGCGAGGTAATCGAGGAAGCGGCGGCGGCCGGCCTTGGTCAGGCGGCAGGTGGTGTGCGGGCGGTTGCCTTCATAGCCCTTGGTCACCTCGACGAGCCCTGCCTCCTGGAGCACGGCGAGGTGCCGGCTGAGATTGCCGTCGGTGAGGCCGCAGAGCTGCTTGAGGTCGCCGAATGCGAGGCCCTTGGGATGCGCCATCAGCGACGTCAGGAGCCCGAGCCTCGCCTTCTCGTGGATCACGCGGTCGAGCCCTTCATAGGAGAAGGGTGCGCTGTCAGTCTTCGACATCGTTGTCTCCGGACGCGAAATGCAGAATCGCCGCCATCACCGATTGCCCGATCACGAAAGGCAGTCCCATGGTCCATGGCGATAGCGTGTGGGTTCCGCTCGCGAGCACCAGCACCGCGAAGCCGGACACGAAATACCAGGCGCCGGCGAGCGCGACCGTGCGCGGCAGCGAGCGGACCGAGGCAAAAATGCCGAGCGACACCAGGATCTGCCACAGGCCCGGCAGCAGCCACAGCGTCTCGCTCGCGAACTTCCACATCACAACCGCAAGCAGCACGCCGGCAACGCCCGCCGGCAGGAACTGCTCGACCGCCTGATGGATCATGGCGTCGGCGAGACCGGAATGATGGCGGCGCGAGCGCGCGCGCATCTCGATGCCGATCACCAGCACCGAGACCACGGCGGCCATGAACCAGCCGATGAAGAAGCCGAGCGGCTCGCCGGTGGGATCATCCAGCAGCCAGAATTGCAGCACCGAGGTGACGAGCGCGACGGTACCGGTCGCCGCCATCGTCGCCGGACCGTAGCCGCGGAAGGCGGTGCCGGCCGCGATCTGACTGCGGATCGCCACGATATCGGCCAGCGCCTTGTCGAGATCGCGCATCGGCAACGCCAAACCTCGTTCCACCCATCTGTCGGGACGGACGGCCCGCCCCCGCTGCTTTGTATTGCAAAGCTTACGGCATCGCAAAGTAAATTCAAGGCCGAAAGTTGCGACTGCAGGATGAAAGTCGGGGCCAGCAACTGACGGTTGCGCCTCGCCTGCCCTCACGGATAAGATGGCAAGAGCGTTCCCGGGGGCTGGTATGTGGTTGAAGTCGCTTGCCGTTGCGTTGTTGTCACAATTGGCTTTCGCCGGCACCGCCGATGCGAAAGGCCCCTTTGGCAGCCTCAAGATCGGTAACTGGATCGGGGGCGCGTTCAGCAACGATGAGACCGGCGCCTTTTCGCATTGCGCCGCCACATCGCCCTATGCGAACGGCGTCATCCTGGTCGTGAGCCAGAATTCCGCCGGCACGTGGTTGCTGGCCTTTGCAAGTCCCGGCTACAGCTTCAACAAGGGCGAGAACGCCGCCATTGACGTGACCTTCGATGGCCAGGAGCAGGCCAGACTGTACGCGACGGCGTATCAGCCCAACATGCTCACGGCCGTCATGCCGCTCAATGTCGTGCGGACGTTTCAGAAGGCGAGCCTGATGGTGGCGACCGCCGGCCGCACCGTTCTGAACTTCGATCTGACGTCGACCGGGCCGGTCATCGCCGCACTGGCCAATTGCGTCACGAGAGTGAAGGCCGACGGTCTCGACAAGGCCGGCGACTTCACCAAGGGTGCGGCCAAGCCGGCAATGGCCAACGACAAGCAGGGTACGCCTCCTGCCAAACCGGCTCGAACCGGAACTTTCACAGGGACCGGTTTCGTGGTGAGTCCCAACGGACATATCGTCACCAACAGTCACGTGATCGACAGCTGCACCGGCGACATCAAGGGCAATCTCGCCGGAGAGGCCGCCATGGTCCTGCGCGTCGTCTCCAGCGACGCGACCAACGACCTTGCGCTGCTGCAAGCGCCGGCGACGGCATCGTTCAAGGACTTCGCCAGGATTCGGGACCGCTCGATGCACTCCGGCGATTCCGTGGTGGCCATCGGCTTCCCGCTGCACGGCTATCTTTCCTCCGACCTGACCGTGACCACGGGAATTGTCAGCTCGCTCAGCGGCTTCCGCAATCACACGGGACGCCTGCAGATCAGCGCGGCAATCCAGTCGGGCAACAGTGGAGGCCCGCTGTTCGACATGTCCGGACAAGTAGCAGGCGTCGTCGTCGCCAAGCTCAACGCGCTCAGAATGATCAAAGAGACCGGGCAGCTGACCGAGAACATCAACTTCGCCATCAAGACCGGCGCGCTGCGCGACTTCCTCGACAATTCCGTGGTGCGCTACCAGACCGCAGAGCCGAAGGGCGAACTGAAGGCCGCCGAGATCGCCGCGAACGCCCGTGCCTACACGATGCTGATCTCGTGTATCGGCACGGAACAAGCCGACGCCAAGCGGTAGCGTCGGCCAGCCTTTCTTGCTTGGAATGGAGCGCAGCGCAATCCGGGCTACGAAACCGGTTCGCCCTCAATACGGAGCAACGGGCCGGGCGCGCCGCTGCGGCCGCGGTTGCGCCGGGGCGTGGCCATAGGCGAAGCGCGGATTGCGGTCGCAGAACAAGAGCCGGCCGGACACGCTGGCCTGGCATTGCTCGTAGCTGCTGTAAGCGCATTCACCGGGATAGCCATACTCGCCGCCCTGGGCGCACCAGGGGTAGTCTCGGGCCGCGGCCGGCGCAGGGCCTGCAAAGGCTGCGAGCCAGATGGCAGCCAGCCCCGCCAGAACGAATTGAATCCTGCTCACGCCCCATCCTCCCGCCAACGAGGACAGAGCGTCGCCTTTATCCGGATCGCGTCAAGTCACTTTGTCCGGATCGTGGAGCCGGGTCGCGTCCTAATAGGGCGCGTAGGGGTCGTGCCGATACCGCCGCGCAGGGCCCTGCTGGTTATAGGCCGTGCGCGGATTAATCCCACAGGTCAGAAGGCGTCCGGAGACGCTGGCCTGACATTGTTGCCGGGTCCTGTAGGAGCATTCACCGGGGTAGCCGTAACCTTGTCCCTGAGCACACCAGGGATAATCATAAGCGGCGGCTGGACCGATGCCGGCAAGGCTGCCGACTCCCAATCCAGCCAGCGCGATCGTTGCGAGCAAAGCCTTGCGCATCTTCGTACTCCTTGTCCGACGCTTCACGAATGAAGTCTTCCCGGAGAACGCCGGCAAGGCCGCAAGGTTGCTATCGGCCTACTCGACCTTCAGGCCGGCGAACTCGACCACCTTCCGCCACTTCTCGGTCTCGGCTTTGATCTCCTCGCCGAACGCTTCCGGAGTCTGTGGCCGCGGCTCGCCGCCGAGCTCGACCAGGCGCTTGGCCATGTCGGGCTCCCTGAGCACCGCGTTGACCTCCGCGTTGAGCTTGGCGATGATGTCCTTCGGCGTGTTCTTGGGCGCGCCCATGCCGAACAGCGCGCTGGCCTCATAACCCTTCACGGTGTCGGCGATGGGCTGCACGTCGGGTAGCTGCGGCGACCGTTCGGTGGTGGTGACGCCGATGGCGCGCAAAGAGCCGGAGCGGATGTGCTGGATGATCGAAGGCATGTTGTCGAAGATCACCTGCACCTGGCCGGCGAGCATGTCGGTGATCGCAGGCGCCGCGCCGCGATAGGGCACGTGCTGCATCTTGCAGCCGGTCATGGCCATGAACATCTCGCCGGACAGATGCACCGAGGTGCCGTTGCCGGAGGAGGCCATGTTCACCTTGCCGGGATTGGCCTTCACGTATTCGATGAACTCGGCGACGGTCTTGGCCGGCACGTCCTTGCCAACGGTCATCACGTTGGGCACGCGCTGGAACGAGGCGACCGGCGCCATGTCGTTCACGAAGTTGAACTTGAGATTCTTGTAGAGCGAGGCGTTGATGTAGTTGGCCGGGTTGACCAGCTGCAGCGTGTAGCCGTCGGGCTCCGCGTTGATGACCGATTCGGTGGCGATATTGTTCCCGGCGCCCGGCTTGTTCTCGATCACGAATTGCTGGCCGAGCTTTTCCGAGAGCCTCTGGCCGATCAACCGCGCCAGGATGTCGGTGGCGCCGCCCGGCGGATAGCCGACCACCCATTTCACCGGGCGGGCCGGATAATCTGCGGCAAGGGCCTTCGACAGCGGGCTGGCTGCAAGCGGACTGGCGGCGAGCAGGCCGAGCGCGGTACGGCGAGTGATCATCTCGAGGGTTCTCCCAGTGTTGTTCTTGAAAGTCGTTGTTCTTGAAAGTTCGACAGCTTTAAAGTCAGGCCGGCGCGGTTGTAACAAAGCTTGCGGAGTGCGGAAAGTGCGCGGGACGCATGCTGACGAAAGGATGAGAACATGGTCAAGGTTCACGCCCTGGATCATCTCGTGATCAATGCCCGCGACGTCGCGGCGACCGCGGAGTGGTTCCGCAAGATTCTCGGAATGGAAGTCAAGGTGTTCGATCCCGGCGGCGGCAAAGCGCCGCGAACTTTCCTTCAATTCGGTAACCAGAGGATCAACGTCCGGCAACGCGATGCCGACAAAGTGGAATGGTTCACCGCCGACCACCCCACCGCCGGCTCCGAGGATCTCTGCTTCCTCACCTCGGCCACACCCGACGAGGTGGTGGCGCATCTGAATGCACATGGCGTCGCAATCGAGGCCGGACTGGGCCCGCGGCAAGGCGCCCGCGGCACGCTGCGCTCGGTCTATTGCCGGGATCCCGATGGGAGCCTGATCGAGATCTCGTCGTACGAGGATTGAGACGCGCCCTCGCAGCCAATTGGTCGTCATGCCCGGGCTTGTCCCGGGCATCCATGTTCTTCGTGCAGCAAGGCGTCATGGCCGGGTCAAGCCCGGCCATGACGGAGGAGAAAGGGTTACGCATCAAGCTTGCTGCGATTTGCGTCCCGCGCCATCCGGTGGCAGGAAGACGCAATAATCAAAAGGCAGCCGCCAGCAAGATGCAGGCTGCACGGGAGGAGCCATGCCAGTTCAACAGACCGCCACCGGAATCGTGGGCCCGTTCGACGGGCTCGACGTCCCCTGGCTGCTCAAAATGCGCGCCGAGGTCCGGCGTGATCATCCGTTCCTGATCTGGGCGCCGTTCGATGCGCCGGCGCGGCGCTGGAGTTATGGCGAATTTCACGAGCAGGTCGGCGCGCTCGCGGCGGGGCTGGCCAGGCGCGGCGTCAAGCCCGGCGAATATGTGCTCATTCATCTCGACAATTGCATCGAGGCGATGCTGGCCTGGTTTGCCTGTGTCGAGCTTGGCGCCATCGCGGTCACCACCAATACCCGCTCGGCGCCGGCCGAGATCGCATATTTCGCCGATCATTGCGGCGCGGTCGCCGCCATCACGCAGCCGGCCTATGCGGAGATCGTTGCGCAGAACTGCCGCAATATAAGCTGGATGGCCGTGACCTCGCACGACGCCGGCATGGCGCCTGTGCGGAGCGTCTCGCGCGGCGACAGCTTCGAGTCACTGTTCGCCGACAGCGCCGATCGCCCCAGGCGAGCGACCGATCCGCTCGCGCCATGCAGCGTGCAGTACACCTCGGGCACGACGTCGCGGCCGAAGGCAGTGCTGTGGACCCACGCCAATGCGCTGTGGGGCGCCAAGATCAACGCCGCGCACGAGGACCTCCACGCCGGCGACGTGCACCAGGCGTATCTGCCGTTGTTCCACACCAACGCGCTGGCTTATTCCATGCTGGCGACGCTGTGGGTCGGCGCCACCTGCGTGATCCAGCCGCGCTTCTCCGCCAGCCGCTTCTGGGGCGTCGCGCGCGAGCACGGCGCGACCTGGACCTCGACGATTCCGTTCTGCATGAAGGCGCTGCTCGAGCAGGAGATCCCGAAGGACCACAAATTCCGGCTCTGGGGCACCGCCATCAACGAGCCGCCGGCTTTCGCCGCCTTCGGTATCAAGATGATCGGCTGGTGGGGCATGACGGAGACCATCACCCACGGCATCGTCGGCGAGGTCGATCAGCCCAACATCCCGATGTCGATCGGCCGGGCCGCGCCCGAGTACCAGATCCGCATCACCGACGACGACGGTCGGCCGACCGCGGTCGGCGGCACCGGTAATCTCGCAATCAAGGGCATCCCGGGCCTGTCGCTGTTCGCCGAGTATCTGCACAACGAGAAGGCGACGCGCGAGAGTTTCGACGAGCACGGCTTCTTCCTCACCGGCGACCGCGTCGAGCGTCTCGAGAACGGCTTCATCAAGTTCGGCGACCGCGCCAAGGACATGCTCAAGGTCGGCGGCGAGAACGTCGCGGCCTCCGAGATCGAGCAGGTGATCGCGGTGGTGCCGGGCGTGCGCGAGGCCGCCGTGGTGGCGAAGCCGCACCCGATGCTGGACGAGGTGCCCGTGGTCTTCATCATCCCGCAAGGCGGCACCGCGGGCGCCGCGCCAGATCTGCACGATCGCGTGCTGGAAGCCTGCCGCGCAGGCCTCGCCGACTTCAAGGTGCCGCGCGAAATCAGGCTCGTCGACGACATGCCGCGCTCGACGCTGGAGAAGGTGGCAAAGGCGGAGCTGCGGAAGATGGTGGGGTGACGGATTGTCATTCCGGGGCGATGCGGAGCATCGAACTCTGGTGCGCACTTGCGCACCTGAGAATCTCGAGATTCCGGGTTCAACGCTACGCGTTGCCCCGGAATGACGGATTAGATTGTCAGAACGACCCCAGCGCCACCGGGCGGAACGCCTGCAGCAATTGCTGGTCGAGCTTGCCGCCCATGCCTTCCATCATCGTGAACGCGCGCGAATGCGTGAAGGGCATGCGGTAGGCCCGCTTCTCCACCAGAGCGGCATAGATGTCGACGATCGTCGTCAGGCGCACGATGTCGCTGATCTGGTTCGACGACAGGCCGTTCGGATAGCCGGAGCCGTCGAGGAATTCATGGTGATGCAGCACGACATCCAGCATCTCCGGCGGGAAGCCGCCTTGCGCTGCGAGCGCGTCATAGCCGCGGCGCGGATGCTGGCGGACCTCGTCCAGCTCCTCGTCGGTGAGCTTGCTCGGCTTGTCGAGCAGCCAGGCGGGAACGAAGGCCTTGCCGACATCGTGCAGCAGCGCGGCGCGGGTCAGGCGGCGCTGGTCGTCCTCGCGCATGCCGAGATGCTGGGCGAAGGCGACCGCGAAGCCGGTGACGAACAGGCAGTGGCGATAGCTGCCGACATGATGGCACCCGACGGTGGTGAGCCATTCGCGCAGCGAGGAATGCTTGATCGCCTTGAGGATCTTGCTTTCGGCGGCGACGACGTCGTCGAAGGTCAGCGGCGTGCCAAGCGGCAGCTTCTCGAACATCTTGGTGAGCACCGCGTGCGCTGCCTCGACGCCGCGGTTGAGCGTCTTGCCGCGATCGGTCGCGTCATAAGCGGCGGTGTCCGGGAAGGCGGCGCGGACGCGCTGCAGGATGGCGTCCGCCTGCAGCGGCCTTGCGATGGTGTCGGTGGCCCCCAGCGCCCAGGCCTGCATGGTGCCGTGATGCAGGGCGTCCGCGAGCACGAACAGACGCGGCATCGAACGATAGGCATCGCCGCGCAGCTTGTTGCGGACCCGCTGCACGCTTTCGGGCGAGCGCAGGTTGATGTCGACCACGAGGCCGGAGAGATCGCGCGCCGGCTGGGCGGGGATATCCTCCGTCTTCACCGTCGAGACGTCGCCGACCGCCTTCAAGATGCTGGCGAGCTCGCTGCTCGCATCGCTCCGGTCGGAGGCGAGCAAAAGCCGGCGTTTGACGGCGGGTTTGGCTGAGGCGTTCATGGCTTCCCCAAAGCGCGGGACTGGATTTGGCGCCAGCCTAAGTCGGATCAGGTTCTCCGGGTCTTAAGAGGCGTGCTCAATGGAACCTTGGGAAATCGGGTGCAATTTGATGGATTTTGCAGTGCCGCGGAGGCGGGGCGCAACATGACCATCGAAAACAACCCCATGCACAGTAGAACGGGCATTGATAACAAAGGGAAATTTCTCCGACATGGCCGGGCCTGTCCCTGGCCATCACGGACTTTGGCGGAGTGGCACACGGAGAACGTCAATGCCCGGGACGAGCCCCGGGCATGACGGTCGGCGTGGCGGAAAGTGGCTCCAACGATTCCGCCGGAGGTTTGCCCTCCGGCGGAACGTCTCATTCTGCAGTCGCAGTCCGCCTTACGCCTTCATGCTCGCCTTCACGGCCTCCGCCGTGATCGGAAGCGCTCTGACGCGAGCGCCGCTCGCGTTGAAGATGGCGTTGCCGATGGCGGGAGCGACTACGGTCACGGCGGGCTCGCCCACGCCAGTGGCCTTCTCGCCATTGGCGATCACGGCGACCGCGACCTCGGGCGTCTGGCTCATGCGCAAGGGCGTATAGCCGTCGAAATTGGTCTGCTCGATGCCACCGTCCTTCAGCGTCGCCTTCTCGTACATCGCCAGCGACAGGCCCCAAAGCGCCGCGCCTTCGACCTGGGCGCGGATGTTGTCGGGATGGACCTGGGTGCCGACGTCGGTTGCGACCGTGAGCTTCTTCACGGTCACCGCCCCCGACGGCGCGACGGCGACGTGAGCCACGCACGCCGTCCAGCTCGCGGATGCGCGTTCCTGCGACGACACGCAGGCAACGCCCATGCCCTCGCCTTTCGGGAGCTTGCGCGTGCCGTAGCCGGCCAGACCCATCGCCGCCAGCAGCGTGTTGCGCAGCCGCTGCGCGCCGCCGTCGTTCTTGCCGGCGCCGTCGAGCAGCGAGATGCGCAACTGGGCCGGATCCTTGCCGGTCGCCGCCGCGATCTCGTCGATCATGCTTTCGACCGCCCAGAAGGTCCAGCCCGGCGCCACCGAGCGAAGCTGGCCGGAGGGCGTCGCATTATGCGCGAGCTCGTTCTTGATCGCGCGCACATAATGGTTGGGCACGGTGTAGAAGAAGTCCGCGCCATTGACCGTGAAGGAATCGAGCGGGCCCCGCTTGTCGACCGAGGGCGTCAGGAAATCGGGGATTCCCCAGCGCGCGGTCGGCCAGGCCGACACCACGTCGTGGCTCATCGCGATGAGCTTGCCATCGCCATCCACGCCCGCCTTGACCTTCTGGTAGGTGAGCGGACGCGAGAAATCCATGGTCATGTCGTTCTCGCGGGAATAGATCACCTTCACCGGCTTGCCGACCGCCTTCGCCGCCTGCACGGCGGGAATCATCATGTCGGCATCGAGACGGCGGCCGAAGCCGCCGCCCAGCCACATCTGGTGCATGACCACGAACTTCGGATCGATCCCGGCAGCTCCCGCAGCGATCGCGCCGGAGCGCGTCGCGAACTGGTTGCCCGAATAGATATGCAGGATATCGCCCTTGAACTCCGCGGTGGCGTTCATCGGCTCCAGCGGCGCGTGGATGTTGATGCTGGTGGTGTATTCCGCCTCCACCACCTTGGCCGCAGAACCGAAGGCGGCATTGGGATCGCCGTCCTTGACGAAGAACTGGCCGGAATCGTCCAGCTTCTGGAGCCGCTTGGCCTCGTCGAGCAGGGACTCGCTCGACACCTTCGCATTCGGTCCCGAATCATAGGCGATCTTCAGCGCCTGCGCCGCCTTCTTGGCGTTGGCATAGGTGCTGGCGACGGCGACGACCCAGCCCGACGTCGTGCCGGTCTTGTCGTCCAGCGTTACGGCCTTGATGAAGCCCGGCACCTTTTTCGCCGCGCTGTCGTCGACCGATTTCACCGTGGCGCCGAAGCGCACCGGCGGCGTGACCAGCGCACCATGGGCCATGCCCGGCAGCATCACGTCGATGCCGTATTTGGCCGTGCCGTTGGTCTTGGAGGGTATGTCGAGCTGCGGCACCGAGACGCCGATCATGGTGTATTGATCGGGCGTCTTCAGCTTGATCGCCTTGAGCTCGTCCGGCGTGAAGGTTTTCGTCGCCTTGCCGTTTTTCACGACATCGGCGAACGACATCTGCTTCTTGGACTTCGGATGCACGATCATGGAATCGCGCACCACGAGCTCCGATGCCGGCACGCCCATCGCGGCGGCGGCACCTTCGGTCAGCGCGATGCGCCCGGCCGCTCCGGCCCGGCTCATCGCTTCGAAGTTCATCATGGTCGACCAGCTGCCGCCGGTGATCTGCGCGCCGAGCACGGGATCGTTGAACTTGGGATCGTTGGAAGCGAGCGCAACGCGCATGTCGCTCCATTTCGCGCCCAGCTCCTCGCAGACGATCTGCGCCATGGTGGAGGCGATGTGCTGGCCCATGTCGGCCTTGCCGCAGGTCACCGTGACGAGGCCCTCCGGCGAGATCGCGTACCACACGCTGGGCTCGAAATTGGCGGGCGCGGCAGTCGCCGACCCAATGCCGGGCAAGCCGGCATAGCCGAGCACGAGGCCGGTTGCGGCCGTGCCGACCAGGAAGGAGCGGCGGCTGAGATCCATCGGCTCGGCATTGACATTGTTGACATGCTTGTTCATGTGGGCCTCCGCTCGGTGGAGGTGGTGGAGGCGGTGCGCATCTCGGATGCGGCGCGCATGATCGCCTTCTGGATCCGCGAATAGGTCATGCAACGGCACAGATTGCCGTCCATATGCGCCACCACTTCTTCCTTGGTCGGATTGGGATTCCTGGCAAGCAGCGAAGCCGCCTGCATGATCTGCCCCGACTGGCAATAGCCGCATTGCGGCACCTGCTCGGCGATCCACGCCTTCTGCAAGGGATGATCGCCCTTGGCGGACAGGCCCTCGATGGTGGTGATCTTCTTGCCGGCGACGTCGCTGAGCATCGTCTGGCACGAGCGTACCGCTTCGCCGTTGACGTGCACGGTACAGGCCCCGCACAGCCCGGCACCGCAGCCGAACTTGGTGCCGGTCATCTGCAATTGCTCGCGGATCGCCCAGAGGAGCGGCGTGTCGTTCGCCGCATCCACGGACAGACTCCGCCCGTTGATGGTGAGTGTTGGCATAGGCGTCTTCCCCTGCCGGTGCATGAAGCCGCTTACGGCGGCAACTTGAATGGCCAGCGCCCACCGGGCTGGCGCCAGCCTTGCCGGCGAGAATGATCGCGTTCCGCCGCGGAGGCAAATGCAATTTGGAATGAGTCGAAGAAACGGACGCCACACCCGCCCGTTGTGCGCCGCGCCAAGGGGGCGACGCAGTCGCTGGACACAACAGCGTGTGCATTCGGCATGCGTGCCATCGCATTCAGGCAGTTTCTTCGAGGTAACTTGGCGCGTTAACGTGCGGTCGTACGCAATCCTTACCTCCCCTGGAGGGGGAGGGTCGATCGCGCGCAGCGCGAGCGGGGTGGGGTGACGGTCCCTCCGCGATGAACAGTGCCCGAGTGGAGAGATCACCCCACCCCGTCACGCGATCTCGCTCCGCTCCATCACGTGCCGACCCTCCCCCTCCAGGGGAGGGTGAAACACCGAGAAAAAAGAAAGGGCGGGAAGCAATGCCGAAAATCGATCGCGACAGCGTCGACATCTACTATGAAGTTCATGGCAGCGGGCCGCCGCTGCTGCTGACGCACGGCTATTCCTCGACCTCGGCGATGTGGCATGGACAGGTCGACGCGCTCGCGAAGGAGCACAAGCTGATCCTTTGGGACATGCGCGGCCATGGCCAGTCCGATTATCCCGACGATCCCAAGGCCTACAGTGAAGCGCTGACCGTCGGCGACATGGCGGCGATCCTCGATGCGGTCGGCGCGGAGCGCGCCATCATCGGCGGGCTTTCGCTCGGGGGCTACATGTCGCTGGCGTTCTATCGTGCGCATCCGGAGCGCGCCCGCGCGCTCCTGATCATCGACACCGGCCCGGGCTTCAAGAAGGACGACGCGCGCGAGGCCTGGAACGCGCGAGCGCTTGCCACCGCCGACCGGCTCGACCGCGAAGGTCTCGACGTCCTGAAATCGGCGACGCGCGAGCGTGCGACCGCGAGCCACCGCGACGCCAGGGGCCTCGCATTCGCTGCGCGCGGGATGCTGACCCAGCGCGATGCGCGCGTGATCGAGCTGCTCCCCGACATCAAGGTGCCCAGCCTGATCGTGGTCGGCGCCGACGACACCCCGTTCCTCGCCGCGTCCGACTACATGGCGGCAAAAATCCCCGGCGCACAAAAGGTCGTGATCCCTGCGGCCGGGCACGCCGTCAACATCGATCAGCCCCAGGCTTTTGTTGACGCGGTCACGCCTTTCCTGAAGAACTTGCCGGCATAGGCCGATCGAGCAGGGACACAGGCAATGAAGCTGATGATGCTGGCTGCGGGCGCGATGTTGCTGTCGATCTCTGCGCAGGCCGAGCCGTTCGGCGCCGGGCCGCCGCGGCAGCCTTTCGTCACGACCCTGTCGAACAACATCCCGCTCGCCTTCGGCATGGACGCCGAACAGACCGCCCGCGCGCTGGGCCAGCCGCTGCAATATGTGCGCGGGCGTCCCGGCAGCGAAATCTTTCTCGCGCTGCGCAACATCGGCGGCAGCGGCCTAATCCCCTACCGCCATCGCCTGTTCCTGCAATTCCGCCATGGACGCCTGGCAGGATGGAAGGAAGATTACGGCGAGAACTGGATGTGGGAGTGAGGTGCGGTTCTTCACGTCGTAGAGAAATCGCCTCCGCGCTTTCCTGCGTTGAAGTTGCCACATCGTCATGGCCGGGCTTGTCCCGGCCATCCACGATCCTTCGCGCGGCGCCAAGAACGTGGATGCCCGGGACAAGCGCGGGCATGACGAGATTGTGGCGCGATTAGAATTCCCAACTAACGACCATCAAGAAGAAGGACAATTCGCGTGGGACAGGACATCAAGCTGACGGCCTCCGACAATTTCCAGCTCGGCGCCTATCGCGCCGATCCCGCAGGCAGCGCGAAGGGCGCGGTCGTGGTGATCCAGGAGATCTTCGGCGTCAATCATCACATCCGTTCGGTCTGCGACCGGCTGGCGAAGGAAGGCTATGTCGCGATCGCGCCGTCGATCTTCGACCGGACCTCGCCGAACTTCCAGTCGGGCTATTCGCCCGACGAGATCGCGGAGGCGCGCAAATTCGTCGCCAATCCGGACTGGACCGCGATGCTGCGCGACACGCAGGCCGCGATCGACGCGGTGAAAGACGCCGGCCCCGTCGGCATCATCGGCTTCTGTCTCGGCGGCAGCATCGCCTTCGTCGCGGCAACGCGGCTGTCGGGATTGAAGGCCGCGATCGGCTATTACGGCGGGGCGGTGGTGCGCTTTGCCGACGAGACGCCGAAGGTGCCGACGCAGCTGCATTTCGGCGAAAAGGATGCCGGCATTCCGCTCGCCGACGTCGAGGCCATCAAGGCGAAGCGGCCCGAGGTGGAGGTCTTCGTCTATCCGAACGCCCAGCACGGCTTCCATTGCGACGAGCGCGCCAGCTACGACAAGGCCAGCGCCGACATCGCCTGGCCGCGGAGCATGGATTTTTTCGCGAAGCATTTGAAATAGGGCGCGCGCTTCTCTCCACCGTCATTCCGGGATGCGCCGCGAAGCGGTGCAGGCCCGGAATCCATCGGGCGTCAGAGCCGGTCGAGGAATGGATTCCGGGCTCGCGACTTCGTCGCGCCCCGGAATGACGAGGAGAGAGTCGGACTGAAACCTAGAACCAGCGCTCGCCGACGAAGACGGTGTCTCCCGGCGCGAGCGGGGTGCCGAGCGGCACCACGGCGCGCATGGCGCCGCCGTTCTCGGTGTGCGTGACGGTGACCATGTCGCGCTTGGCGCGCGGCGAGAAGCCGCCGGCGATGGCAACGGCGCTCTCGACCGTCATGTTCGGCACGTAGGGATATTGGCCGGGCGCGAGAACCTCGCCGAGGATGAAGAACGGCCGATAGGTCTCGATCTCGACCGCCACCGACGGCTCGCGGATGTAGCCGTTGCGCAGCCGTGCGGCAATCTCGGCGGCAAGGCCTGCGGTGGTGCGGCCGCGTGCAGGCACCGCGCCGATCAGCGGCATGGTGATGGAGCCGCCGGCGTCGATCGCATAGCTGTTGGTGAGACCTTCCTGGCCATAGACCACGACTCGCAGCTTGTCGCCGGCGTCGAGATGGTAGGAGGCGCCATTGCGCACCACCATCGGCGCGGCGTAGCCGATCGGGATGGGAGCAGGCGAAGCGACAAAGGAGTTGCTGAGCGCCGCGATGGCACCGCCGCCGTTGTTGGCAACCACGACCGGCTGCGGCGCAGGGTAAGGCTGGCCATAGGCCATGGAATCGAGATCGGGACGAGGCTGCATCACCGCAACGGGACCGGTCGTCTGCATGCAGCCGCCGAGGACGAGCGCGGCGGACGCTGCCAAGGACGCCAAGTTCGACCATCGAAACGCGCGTGCAACCGGCACCGGACCCATCCCTCGAAACGAGACAGCTCAAGTGATGCACCGGTTATGGTTAATAAAGCGTTGAATGGGCCGCGTCTGTGCCACCCTCCCCTGGAGGGGGAGGTGGATCGCGCGAAGCGCGAGCGGGGTGGCGTGATCTATCCACTCGGGCACTGTTGGATGTGGAGAGACCGTCACCCCACCCCGTCACGCAATCTCGCTTCGCTCGATCGCGTGCCGACCCTCCCCCTCCAGGGGAGCGTAAGAGGAGCCGTGTCACGCGGGCACCAGTTCCCGGCTCAATCCCGGGAATAGCCGATCAGCGGTTTCCGCGGACGGAACAGGATCATCAGCAGGATGCCGAGAATGCCGAGGACGGCGAAGACCGGCTGCTCGAGCAGCAGGCGGATCACCGAGGTCCAGAGCCAGGGCGCCTTGGCCTCGACCCAGGTGCGGAAGGCCGCCTGACTGGCTTGATTGATGTCGTTCCAGAACTGGCCGAACCGGGTGAATTTGAGGGTCTGGTCGGCCACCCAGCGGGCGCCGTCATAGACCATGAAGATGAACCCGCCGGCGAGCAGCAACAGCCCAATCAGTCGGAAAAAGCCGCGGATCATGCCTCACCTGCGATGGCCGTCCGATCGGACGAGCTTGCGAAACGTTGCCAGCCAATAGCCGGGCGACGGCAGAAATTCAACCTCTTCAGGGCGTTACGGTACAGATCCGGACCTGCAAAGGAAGGATTTCGGTCCCCGAGAGCGTTGACGGTGACAAAGACCCTCTCTATAAGGGCGCCAATTGGCGGTGGGCGCAATCCCGCCGCCGCTGTTCTTTGAGCAGTTGCAGGCACCTCGATCTTCAAGACTCATTCGAGCTTGACGCCTCGGTGGAGCCTCAGAGACAGCCGCAAGGCCGTCGCTCATGTTCCAGGAATGGCCCAGCAACCGAACACCCTGAATCCAAGCGTCGATTACGCGGTCAAGCAAGCCGGCGCTATCCGACCAAGACGCGACCGGTACCCGCAAAGGACATTGAGACCATGGCCAATACCACTTCCGCCAAGAAGGCGACGCGCAAGATCGCCCGCCGCACCGCCGTCAACAAGTCGCGCCGTACCCAGATGCGCGGCGCGGTGCGCACCGTCGAGGAAGCCATCAAGACCGGCGACCGCGCTGCTGCCGTGAAGGCACTCGCGACTGCCGAGCCCGCCTTGATGCGCGCCGCCCAGCGCAACATCATTCACAAGAACAACGCCAGCCGCAAAGTCTCGCGCCTCACCGCGCAGATTGCCAAGCTCGCCAAGTAACCTCGGAACTAACCTCACGAGGTTACCTCATGAGATCCTCTTGCGAGGTGATCTCGCGGAAGACATCGATCGGTTGATCCGATCAGCACATCGATACAGCCCGGCATCGCGCCGGGCTTTTTTATTGGCTGGCATCATTCACGCAAGCCGTCGCGCGAGGTTGTTGTCTCGCTCGGACGATTTGCATCGTCAGCGTTATTCTTCGCACCGTAGTTCTACCGGCCGATGGTCTGCAACAGAGGAAACTCACTGCGTTGCAAAAACCCCTGTGCTGCGGGCTCGAATTGAATCGTGGCGGGAGGCAGTTCTGCACACCGTAGATTCACCGGAACGCGTTTGACCGTGGAGTTACCCTGCAAAAAGAGTCTCGAAAAGCGATGACTCAATAATCACTTATCAACATAGCAGGGACAAGCATTTGGAAAATTCGCCCGCACGTCGGGCGCGTGACGAATTTGTAAAAAAATTTTGGCGATGGCGAAGAATTGTCACATCACGCGCGGCATGCTCGATTCTGTGCACGAATCCAAAAACTTGCTTCGCGAGCCTGTGGACAGACGTGCGCGCGTTAACCGACGTCAAGTTTTTTGACGCCTCAACTCTGAATCAATTTCGTTGCGAGTCTTTTCGCTTAGTGTATTCCTTAGTCGTCAGCGGCGCCCACGATCTTCAGACCAGCGCGGTTTAGGAAACGGGGCGAACGTGCGGATCGGCGGCGGTGTGCACGTAGGCGACGCTTCAACAAGTGATGTCGGTACAAAACCCATAGCAATATGGGCATGGTAGTTCGTTGTCTGAATGTCTCCAAGCGGGATCTTCCCGCTCGCGCCATGCGCATATGAGAGGCATCGCAAAGCTACCCGGCACGCAAGGCGGCGAAGTCGAGCGGACGACCAGTACATTGGGCAGGCATCCGTGACAGGAGTACGGCGCGGTTGCCTTCAGGACACGCAGGACCTTGTCGTGAGCGATCACGGCAAGACGGGGAGGTATCATGTCTTACGGACTCAACGCGGTATTGAAGCACGTTTCCCATTTCAACGATGCCGTTTCAGCTCCGTCGGATATTCAGCCTCCCGCGTGTGACGGAGCGCCGAGTACGCGCTGACCTCGCGACCCATCCATCTCTGACATCGCTGATCCGACCCGCGGCGTTCGCGCCGAACGGTCGAGCCATGCCCGACGATGGACTCGCTCGAGGTCACGCCAGTTCAGGGACCGGCAGGAACCCTGCATGGCGCTCACCACGCAACTAAATCTCTCAAGAGAAGTTTTCTGACGATGACAATGGAACAGGATCGCTGGTCACGCGTGAAGGGTCGGTTGCGCTCGAGCGTTGGCGAAGACGTTTACACGAGCTGGTTTGCACGCATGGATCTGGAAGGCGTGCAGGACGAGAGCGTGCGGCTCTCGGTGCCGACGCGGTTCCTGAAGAGCTGGATCCAGGCCCATTATGCCGAACGCGTGCTGTCGTGCTGGCAGGCCGAGATGCCCGAAGTGCATCGCATCGATCTCACGGTGCGGTCCGCCGTGCGCCCCTCGGCGCAGCCGAAGGAGATGCCCGCGCCGGTCGAGGCGCGCCGTGCGCCGTCGCCGGAATTGCGCTCGACTGCGACCGCGCCGGTCTCGGCCAATCACGACGCGCTCGGCGGCTCGCCGCTCGACCCGCGCCTGACCTTCGCGAGCTTCGTCGTTGGCCGCTCCAACACGCTGGCGCACGCCGCCGCGCGGCAGGTTGCCGAGGGACGCCGCGGCGACCCCGTGATGTTCAATCCGCTCTACATCCATGCCGGCGTCGGCCTCGGCAAGACGCATCTGCTCCAGGCCGTGACCTGGGCCGGCAATTCCGGCAATGAGCGCAAGGTGCTGTATCTTACCGCTGAAAAATTCATGTACGGCTTCGTCGCCGCGCTGAAGACGCAGACGGCGCTGGCCTTCAAGGAAGCGCTGCGCGGCATCGACGTTCTCGTCATCGACGATCTCCAGTTCCTGCAGGGCAAGTCGACCCAGGCCGAATTCTGTCACACGCTGAACGCGCTGATCGATGCGGGCCGCCAGGTCGTGATCGCGGCCGACCGTCCGCCGTCCGACCTCGAGAGCCTCGACGACCGCGTGCGCTCGCGCCTTGCCGGCGGGCTCGTGGTCGAGATGGGCTCGCTCGGCGAAGAGCTGCGCCACGGCATCCTGAAGTCGCGCGTCGCAGCCGCCCGCGCCCATCATGCGACGTTCGAGGTGCCCGAGGAGGTGCTGCATTATCTGGCGCGCACCATCACCCATAACGGCCGCGATCTCGAAGGCGCGATCAACCGCCTGCTGGCGCATTCCAAGCTCAACAACCGGCCGGTGACGCTGGAGATGGCCGAGCACGAGGTGCGCGACCTGGTGCGGCCGCAGGAGCCGAAGCGGATCAAGATCGAGGACATCCAGCGCGTGGTAGCGCGGCAGTACAATGTCAGCCGCTCCGACCTGTTGTCCTCGCGCCGCACCGCCAACGTGGTCCGGCCGCGGCAGGTCGCGATGTATCTCGCCAAGACCCTGACCCTGCGCTCGCTGCCCGAGATCGGCCGCCGCTTCGGCGGGCGCGACCACACCACCGTGCTGCACGCGGTGCGCAAGATCGAGGCGCTGGTCTCCAAGGACACTGCGCTGTCGGAGGAAGTGGAATCGCTGAAGCGCCAGCTTCAGGAATAAAGGCCCAGGGCTGCCGCCATTCTGCCGCCGCTCCGGCTCGCCTGGGCGGCGGTCTTCGTTCCGGGCGGTAAATCGTGGGGAACTGCCCCCAATCCCTTGAATCCGGGGGCCATCCGGGCCACCTTGTGCGGCCCTGACAGCTTTGGTCATATCGGCTGGATGATCCGGCTTTGTCGGGGCTTCGGTGCCGTGGCGCGCGTCCCGCCGCCCGGCCTTCTCAGTGCAGTGTTTTCTTGGGATCGGGCGAGTAGTGCAATGAAGGTTACGGTCGAACGCGCGCAACTCCTGAAGTCGCTGGGCCATGTCCATCGCGTGGTCGAGCGCCGCAACACGATCCCGATCCTCGGCAACGTGCTGGTCCGGGCCGAGAACGCGAAATTGTCGCTGAAGGCGACCGACCTCGACCTCGAGGTGACCGAGACGCTGCCGGCGGAAACCGCGACCGCGGGCTCCACCACCGTGCCGGCACACATGTTCTACGACATCGTGCGCAAGCTGCCCGACGGCTCGCAGATCGTGCTAGAGGCCGACGGCGACCGCGCGGTGCTGGCCATTCGCGCCGGCCGCTCCCGCTTCACGCTGCAGACGCTGCCCGAGAATGATTTCCCGGATCTGGCCGCCGGCGACATGTCGCATTCGTTCTCGCTCGCCGCCAAGGACGTCAAGCGGCTGATCGACCGCACCCAGTTCGCGATCTCGACCGAGGAGACGCGCTATTACCTCAACGGCATCTATCTGCATGCCGCCGGCACGCCCAAGGCCGCGACCCTGCGCGGCGTCGCCACCGACGGCCACCGCCTCGCCCAGCTCGACCTGGTGCAGCCCAAGGGCGCCGATGGCATGCCCGGCGTGATCGTGCCGCGCAAGACCGTCGGCGAGGTGCAGCGCCTGATCGAGGACACCGAGGCCGAGATGACCATCGAGCTGTCGCAAGCCAAGATCCGCTTCACGATCGGCAATGTCGTGCTGACCTCGAAGCTGATCGACGGCACCTTCCCCGACTATGGCCGCGTCATCCCGCAGAACAACGACAAGGAGCTCGTCGTCGACAAGAAGGATTTCGAGAACGCGGTCGACCGCGTCTCGACGATTTCGAGCGAGCGCGGCCGCGCGGTCAAACTGTCGCTGTCGGCGGGCAAGCTGGTGTTGTCGGTGACCAACCCGGATTCCGGCAGCGCGACCGAAGAGCTCGAGGTCGAATACGCCTCCGACGCCCTCGATATCGGCTTCAACTCCCGCTACCTCCTCGACATCGCCGCCCAGATCGAAGGCGACGTCGCGACCTTGAGGCTCGCCGACCCTGGCTCACCGACCCTGGTGCAGGACCGCGACGACAAGAGCGCACTTTACGTGCTGATGCCGATGCGGGTGTGAGACGATTTCTCTCTTTTCGTCATGGCCGGGCTTGACCCAGCCATCCATCGAAATGACCTATTAGGTGTACATCCTCGCCAGCAAGCCCGGTGGAACGCTCTACATCGGCGTCACGAACAATCTGGTCAGGCGCATCTATGAACATCGCGAAGGCTTGGCAGACAGCTTCACCAAGCGTTACGGCGTGAAGACCCTGGTTTATTTCGAGGCACACGACACGATCGCCGCTGCCCTTCAGCGCGAAAAGAATATGAAGCACTGGTCACGCGAGTGGAAGATCGACCTGATCGTCAAAAGCAACCCCGCGTGGCAAGACCTGTATGATGAAATAGTCCGCTGATGCGGACGATGGATTGCCGGGTCAAGCCCGGCAATGACGAGACAGCATGACTCCCTCCCGCATTCACCGCCTGACGCTGACGCATTTTCGCAATTACCGGGCGGCGGGGCTCGAGACGGCGGCTGACATGGTGGCGCTGGTCGGGCCGAACGGGGCGGGCAAGACCAATTGCATCGAGGCGATCTCGTTTCTGTCGCCGGGACGGGGCTTGCGCCGCGCGACGCTGGAGGATGTCGCCGACAACCAGGGCGACGGCTCCTGGGCCGTTTCCGCGCAGGTCGAGGGCGCGCTGGGGCTGGCGACGCTCGGCACCGGCATCGACCCGCCGCGCGCGGACGCATCCGTCAGCCGGCGCTGCCGCATCGACCGCGAGCCGGTGGGTTCGGCCAGCGCCTTCGGCGACCACATCCGCATGGTGTGGCTGACGCCGGCAATGGACGGGCTGTTCATGGGCGCAGCCTCCGAGCGGCGGCGCTTCTTCGACCGCCTGGTGCTCGCGATCGACAGCGAGCATTCCAGCCGCATCAACGCGCTCGAGCGCTCCTTGCGTTCGCGCAACCGCCTGCTGGAGACGCGCAATTACGACGACCATTGGTGCGACGCGATCGAGCGCGAGACGGCGGAGCTTGCGGTCGCCGTGGCGGCAACGCGCGGCCAGACCGCGGCAAGACTCACCGGCATGCTCAACGCGCGCGCGCAAGACTCCGCCTTCCCCTCGGCTCAAATCGCGCTCGACGGCTGGATGGAGAACGCGCTGCTGCAGGAGACCGCGACGTCGGTCGAGGATCGCTACCGTCAGATCCTGCGCGACAACCGTCCGCGCGATGCGATTGCCGGCCGCACCACCGATGGTCCGCATCTCACCGACCTCCAGGTCGTCTATGCGCCCAAGGGCATGCCCGCGCGCGATGCGTCCACCGGCGAGCAGAAGGCGCTGCTGATCGGCCTCGTGCTCGCGCATGCGAGCCTGGTGGCGGAAATGACCGGCATCGTGCCGCTGCTGCTGCTCGACGAGGTGGTCGCGCATCTCGATCCGAACCGCCGCGCGGCGCTGTTTGCGGAGCTGACGAAGCTCGGCGCGCAGGTCTGGCTCACCGGTGCGGACCCTGCCGCCTTCGCCGACATTGGCGCAGGCGGCGAAGTGTTTGACGTCGAGAGCGGACGAGTGACGGCCCGACGCTAGGCCGGCGGGTTGAACCCGCTTGTTCGCGGCCGCGACTAGCTGCTTGAGGCCGCGAGCAGCGGCGATCGCGCAGGATTTCAGGCATGCGCGATATCCTTGGAGCACGAGCATGGCGGCGGTGGGGCGTGGAGCGCAAGCTCCGGCACGATGGCAACTCATTGCGTGCGGCCTCGCTCTCCTCGCGAGCTGCCTGCTTGCGGCCAGCGCCGGCGCCCTGGTCTCCAGCCTGCCGCCGCTGTTCTCGACGTCGCTGACGCTGGACCCTGCTGCCAGGCTGCCCGCACCGACCCGTTACAGCTATCGCGGAATCCACACCACCGTGATGCCCGGCATCAAAGAGCCGCTCCGAACCAGGTTAGAGGCGCGCGTGCCCGCAACACTCGCCGACGTCCTCGCCTTCTATCGTGCCGAGCTTCGAAAGCTCGGCTGGGAGGAACAGCCGGATGACGCATTGGTCAGCGCCGATCATGCGCGGCTCGCTTTCGTCTCTCCGGTCGGGCCGGCAGCGCTGGAGCTCGCGTGGAAGGACGGCAGCACCGCTTTGCAGCTGGTGCAGAAGAATCGCGAGGTGGCGACCCGAACGAACGTCCTGCCCGAACCCGGCAAGGCCAGGCTGGTGTTCAGCAATATCGGCGAGGCCGAAGCCGTGCTCACAATCGACGAGCGTACCATCCCGCGCCAGGCCGGCGCCAACGCCGTCGCGCTGGACCTGGCGCCCGGCAGATACGCCTACAGGGTGAGCGTGCCGGGCCGTCCGGCCAGCACGAACATGCTCACCATGGCAGCCGGCGATAGCTGGGAGCTCACGGTCGGACGCAACGGAGAGCCATGGCCACCGCTCCAGCTTTATTGACCTGTCTGTCTTTTGCATGTTTATCCTATCTGAATGCGCGCGTGATTCGGTATTGCCCGGATCAGTTGTATTGCTTAAAAGACGGGCCTCGGGCACCCGTGCAAGCATGGGCGTGCAGGGGCGGGAACTGCGAATTCCCGCGACAATTGGGGGCTGAAGTGGGGTCTCATCAGAGAAAGCAAGCGGCCGTCCAGCTGCTGACGATCGCTGGTGTCTTGAGTTGGTGGTTCATGCGAGCGGTGGCGCTCCTTCCAGCCTTGAGCCTGGACGTGGCGATGCAATCGGTCATGCGAGGGCGGGCAGCTCTCAGGGCGGTGAACAGGGACGCAGCGAAGCAGCAGGCCATGCGCGTGTTCACGGCCCTCGGCGCGACTTGCGGTGTCCTGGTATTGGTCACTGCCGCCGCGACCACTGTGGTCGTCCTTAGCCTGCCCGAAATGCGCTATCCGCGAACAATCGTCTACGACCGTGGGCAAAATCCCGGTCCGATATTGGTCGAGTTCGGCCCCCGCTAAGCGGTTGCAGACCAGGGGCTAATTCCCTCACCCATCGCGACGCTGCCTCGGCGCCTTTCCCGCGCAGCAGAGGCTGGCAGGGCTGGAGTTCGCGCGCGCAACGACGGCGCTGCAGCTGGCGCAGACGAATCTCGAGGTCGCGACCCCGACGAACGTCCTGCCTGCCGCCGGCCAGGCCGGCGCCCACCGCCGTTGCGATGGACCTGCCGCCCGGCAAATACGCCTACGGCGAGAGCGTGCCGGGTCGTCCGGCCAGCACGAGCATGCTGACCATCGCGGGCGATACGTGGGAGCTCACGGTCGGGCGCTTTGGAGAGCCGTGGCCGCCGCTGCAGCTATTGAGCCCTGCCTCGCACCGCGCAGCTCCTGCGCTGCCTGTTGAACCTGGCCGGTTCGTGCCACGACTTCTCGTCTGAGGCCGCGCCGACGGTGCCGCAGCCTGCAATTGCGCGGGTTTCACGCCGCGCCCAAATCCGGAGCTCTGACGATGCCGATGATCCGGCGCGGGACGCAAGTCCCGGCAAGATGGTTGCTGCTTGCCTGCGGTATGCTCGCGATGGCGAGCGCCTCACGTCCCGCGCGCGCGGCCGACGAGGGCATGGTCGACGTCCATCTCCTGCCGCGGCTGGAGGGCGCGGTGGAGGATAGCTCGCGCCGGGACACCCACCGTGTGACATACACCGTGCCGACCGGGGTTGCCGCCGCGTCGGAAGCCACGAAGAAGCTGCTGAGTGCGGACGGCTGGGTGCCCTATGTGTATCCACTGAACGAGAACAGCTCCGCGCTGACTTTCAAGAAGGGACGCCAAGGGCTCCGTGCCTCCTTCACGCAGGCCCGCGGCCAGTCCGCCGTGTCCTACACGCCGAACCGGATCTATTCCAATGTGCCGTTTCCGGACGGCGCGACCGAACTCGTGTTCGACGAGACCCGGCCCTATCTCGGCTGCATCGCGCCTGGCGCCCTAGATGCAACCGCCGCTTTCTTCGCCAAGGAGATGGCGGCGATCGGCTGGCGCAAGCTCACGCCCGAGACGGCCGCCCGCTGGCCCGGTGCCGACCTCGGCGAGACGGTGCCGAACGGCGCGCGCTTCTTTTACGATCATCCCGGCGGCGACACGACGCAGTTCTACAAGCAGAAGCCGGTGATGCTGACCTTGATGCGCCGCGACGACGGTCGCACCAATGTGGAGATCAGGGTGGCGCCGTTCGCGCTGCCCGAGGTGCTCGAGGCCGACGATGACATGGCCGGCCTGCCGCGGCCCAAGCCGACCAGATCTGCCAGGGGCCTCGGCAGCACAAGCTCCAACACGCGCGAGATGTCGGCCGCCGCGATCGCCGAGCTGCCTGCCGTGCTCGCCTTCTACCGCCGTGAGCTCGCCGCGCGCGGGTGGCAGGAGGACGGCAGCGCGCCGCTCGCGCCCGGCGACGAGGTGGCGATCAAGATCTCCTCAGCTGAGGAAACGGGCGTGCTGCGGCTTGGCCGCAAATATGATTTCACCATGGTCAGCCTGACCGCGCAGGTAAAGGAATCCGCGCTCGCCGCCCGTGCCAAGGCGAAGAGGGAGGCCGACGCGAAGTTCCTGAGCGATGCCTTGGGTACGGCTCAGCAGCTCATTGCGGCCGATGATATCAGGCGCAAGACGCAGGCCGCGTCCCTGTCGGACGCTCCGCTCAATGCGCTCGCTGACGGCAAGACGCCGGTGCCGCTGCCTGAAAACGCCGAAGACGTGAAATTCGAAGGCGGCGATGGCCGGCTGCAATTCTCCTCGGCATCGAGCGTCAAGGCGCTCAGCACGTTCTATCGCTCGACGCTGAAGAGCTCGGGCTGGAAGGAGCAGCCCTCGGTGATCAACCAGCCCAACATGGCTGTGATGGCGTTCTCCAAGGGCGGCAAGTCGATCTCGATGACCGTGATGCAGATGGGCCCGAAGGTGAATGTCCGCGCCGATGGATCGGGTCTGGTGACGGGAGCGGCCAAGCCTGCGCCCGGCGCGGAGGTGGAGGTGCAGGCGCGATCTGCCGAGCCGCTCAAGCCCGATCCCGAGTCCCCCCTGCCGGTGCCGACGCAGCGTTCTTCCAAAGCGCTCGAGACCACGAAGGTCCCCGGGGGCGAAGCGCCGCTCCGCAGCGAACTGACGGCCCGCATCCCCGCTTCGCTCGACGAGGTTCTCGCCTTCTACCGGACCGAGCTTGCAAAGCGCGGCTGGCAGGAGAAAACCGCGGGCGCAGTTGTAGCAGCGGAACGCGCGCAGATCGACTTCACCTCACCGCAAGGTCCCGCCGTGCTCAAGCTTGGCCGCACCAAGGGCGAGACCCTTGTCAGCCTGGCGCAGAAGAATGCCGATGCCGCGGCCAAGGCCGACATCATGCCGAAGGCGGGACAGGCCCGATTGATGACGGGCAATATGGGCGATAAGGAAGTCTCGCTCACGATCAACAAGCAAACCGTGAAAATCGCAGCCGGCGCCGGCGGCCCGCAATCACCGAAAGGCCCGATGCTCGACCTGCCGCCCGGCAAATACGCGTACGCGTTGCGCCTGCCCGGCCGCCCCGCACGCAGCGAGTCCCTGACCGTGGCCGCCGGCGAGGCCTGGGGTCTGCTGGTGGGCCCCAGCGGCGACGTGCTGCCGGTGCAGATGTATTGAACCCGCCGCCTGCGTCCGAAACGGCCGGGTGAACCTGTCCCGTTCGCGGGACGACTAGTCGTCGGGAGGCGCGAAGACCCGGCATCCCCGGAGAGTGGGCATGACGACGGCAAGGCAGGGGACGAAGGTCCGGGCGGGATGGCGGCTGCTGGTGTGCGCCCTCACCCTTCTCGCAGGCTGCTCGAAAGAGCCGCTGACCGCAGATCCCGGCGTCGAAATGCCAGCGCCGAAGCAAAGCAGCTTCAGTCAATCCCGCTCCACGCATGCGCGTGGTGCCGCGACCCCGGTCCGGCTCGAGATCGAAGCCCGCGTGCCTGCCGAGCTCAGCGAGGTGCTTGCCTTCTACCGCAGAGAGCTCGGGCAGCGCGGCTGGCACGAGAAGCCGGATGATGCGGTAATCGCCGCCGATCGCGTGCAGCTCGCCTTCGCCTCTCCAAAGGGCCCGGCCACGTTGAAGCTTGGCCGCGCCAAGGGCGAGACCACGATCAACCTGGCGCAAAGGAATCCGGAAGCCGCAGCCAGGGCCGATGTCCTGCCGACAGCAGGACAAGCGCGGCTGATCTTCGGCTATCTCGTGAAAGACGTGGCTTCGCTTGTGATCAACGATCAAACCATCAAGATTTCTGGCGGCGAAAATCATCCACAAGTGCTGGATCTGCCGCCCGGCACGTATTCCTGCGCGCTGCTTGTGTCGGGCCTTCGGATGCGCACCGATACCATCACCGTGGCCGCAGGCGAGGCATGGTCCCTCAGCGACGATAAGGAGCCCTCCCAGGTCTACTGAATCCAGTGGCCTATGTCCCGGGGCCCGGCGACGCCTCGGAACAGGCCACTGCGCCCCGCAAGTCCACGCTTTCCGGAGCCCCAGAACGGGCCTTCGAATCGGGCTTTTTGCAGCGCCCCAAACCGCCGTTCAGAAGCCTTGAAAGCCAGCCAAAAAACCCTATTTATTCAAAGGGTTGCCGGAGGATACTTTGCGCTAGGCGCAGGCGGTCTTTCATGGCACAAATGGCCCGCAAATCAGCGCCTTAGCGCCGCTGATTCGGGCGACATCTCGAAGGCCTCTCATGACAGAACCTGCTCGGCAGCCCGCTGCCGAAAACGAGCCCTCAAATCCGAGCGACTACGGCGCGGAATCGATCCGCGTCCTCAAGGGCCTCGATGCCGTCCGCAAGCGCCCCGGCATGTATATCGGCGACACCGACGACGGCTCGGGCCTGCACCATATGGTCTACGAGGTCGTCGACAACGCGATCGACGAAGCGCTGGCGGGCCATGCCACGCGCGTCGACGTCATCCTCAACGCCGACAATTCCGTCACCGTGCGCGACGACGGCCGCGGCATTCCCGTCGACATCCACAAGGGCGAAGGCATCTCGGCGGCCGAGGTCATCATGACCCAGCTGCACGCCGGCGGAAAATTCGACCAGAACTCCTACAAGGTCTCCGGCGGCCTGCACGGCGTCGGCGTCTCCGTCGTCAACGCGCTGTCCAGCAAGCTAATGCTTCGCATCTGGCGCGACAACAAGGAGCACTACATCGAGTTCGCACATGGCGATGCCGTCGCGCCGCTGAAGGTCGTCGCCGATGCCCCGGGCAAGCGCGGCACCGAAGTGACGTTCATGGCCTCGCCCGAGACCTTCAAGAACATCGAATACGACTTCGCCACGCTCGAGCACCGGCTGCGCGAGCTCGCCTTCCTCAATTCCGGCGTTCACATCGCCCTCTCCGACATGCGCCATGCGGTCGAGAAGCGCGAGGAGATGCACTATTCCGGCGGCGTCGAGGAGTTCGTCAAATATCTCGACCGCAACAAGAGCCCGATCGTGCCGGCGCCGATCATGGTGCGCTCGGAGGCCAACGGCATCGGCGTCGAGGCGGCGCTGTGGTGGAACGACAGCTACCACGAGAACGTGCTGTGCTTCACCAACAACATCCCGCAGCGGGACGGCGGCACCCACCTCGCCGGCTTCCGCGGCGCGCTGACGCGCCAGGTCAACGGCTATGCCGAGGCCAACGCCAAGAAGGAAAAGATCGCGCTGACCGGCGACGATTGCCGCGAAGGCCTCACCGCCGTCCTCTCGGTGAAGGTGCCCGATCCGAAATTCTCGTCGCAGACCAAGGACAAGCTGGTGTCCTCGGAAGTGCGCCCCGTGGTCGAGAACGTGCTCAACGAGGCGCTTGCCGCCTGGTTCGAGGAGCACCCCTCCGAAGCCAAGATGATCGTCGGCAAGGTGATCCAGGCCGCGGCCGCGCGTGAGGCCGCGCGAAAAGCGCGCGAGCTGACGCGCAAGAGCCCGCTCTCGGTCTCCTCGCTGCCCGGCAAGCTCGCCGACTGCCAGGAGAAGGACCCCGCGAAATCCGAGCTGTTCATCGTCGAGGGCGACTCGGCAGGCGGCAGCGCCAAGCAGGGCCGTAACCGTGAATTCCAGGCCGTCTTGCCGCTCCGCGGCAAGATCCTCAATGTCGAGCGCGTCCGTCCCGACAAGATGCTGGGAAGCGAGCAGATCGGCACGCTGATCACCGCGCTCGGCACCGGCATCAGCGACGAGTTCTCGATCGAGAAGCTGCGCTATCACAAGATCATCGTGATGACGGACGCCGACGTCGACGGCGCCCATATCCGCACGCTGCTGCTCACCTTCTTCTACCGGCAGATGCCCGCCATCATCGACGGCGGCTATCTCTATATCGCGCAGCCGCCGCTCTATAAGGTCTCACGCGGCAAGTCCGAGCAGTACCTGAAGGACGAGCGGGCGCTGGAGGACTATCTGATCGACACCGGCCTTGACGACTGCGTGTTCATTGCCGGCGCGGGCGGTGACCGCACCGGGCGCGACCTGCGCTCGCTGGTCGAGGATGCGCGCGTCGTTCGCGGCATCCTTCGCAATCTGCACAGCCGCTACCATCGCAAGGTCATCGAGCAGGCTGCAATCACCGGCGTGCTGAACAAGGCGATCTACGGCGATCCGGAGAAGGCTGCCGCGGCGGCGCAATACATCGCCGGCCGCCTCGACAATCAGTCCGAGGAGGTCGAGCGCGGCTGGGTCGGCCAGTACGTCGAAGGCCAGGGCTTCCTGTTCGAGCGCACTATCCGCGGCGTCAAGGAAGCCGCCGTGATCGACGATGCCTTCCTGGGCTCGGCCGAAGCCCGCAAGCTCGACGAGTACACCGTGAAGCTCCAGGACGTTTATGCCCGCCCCGGCAAGCTCAGGCGCAAGGACGTCGAACACATGGTCTACGGCCCGGTCGACCTGTTCGAAGCGGTCACCGACGCCGGCCGCAAGGGTGTCACGCTGCAGCGCTACAAAGGTCTTGGCGAGATGAACCCGGAGCAGCTCTGGGAGACGACGCTGGACACCAATGCGCGCTCGCTGCTGCAGGTGAAGGTCAAGGAGGTCGACCAGGCCGACGACATCTTCACCAAGCTGATGGGCGACGTGGTCGAGCCGCGCCGCGACTTCATCCAGGAACACTCGCTGAGCGCGACGATCGATATTTGAGGCGGCTGGCCGCCTTGGAATTTGACCTGCCAACCAAGCTGTTGCTGCACCTCTCCCGCTTGCGGGAGAGGTCGACGCGAAGCGGCGGGTGAGGGCTTTCTCCTCTAGGGGATTATCCCATTGTGGAGACCCCCTCTCTCCCGCCCTCCCCGCAAGCGGGGAGGGAGCGCACCACCTCCTGGGTAACACCGCCCTGAACCTCACCACGCGCCGTCGCGACGAAGTGGCATGAACCCGTCGGCCCTTCCGGCCGGGAAACCTCGCGCCATGGTCGCCTCTGCAACGCCCCGTTCCACCGTCCCACCCCGCCGCCTCGGCATTATCGGCAGCATTGTCGGCGTGCTGGCGCTGATGGCGGCGGTGCTGCCGCATTGGGTGGTGCCGATCGTGTTTCCGCCGCCGCCGGCGGACAAGGTGATTGTCGACACCGGCCATCGCATCAAGGACCGCATCGTCGCCAAGGTGAAGGGCGTGGAGTATCAGGCTCCGAAGGTCGAAAAGTCGGCTGGACGAAGCTGGAGTGAAACCGCCTCGGTCACAGCAATCTCGCTCGGCCTGCTCGCCATCCTGTTTTCGGTTCTCTCGCTGATCTTCCGGGAGGAGCGGCTCCTTGCCGCCGTCGCTGCCACACTCGGCACCGGCGCCATCGCGATCGAAATCTCCTTCTTCATGATGGGGGCGCTGATCCTGATCGCAATCCTCTATGTGATCGGGAATATCATCGGACTGTTCTAAGGCGGCTTGCTGCCTCAAGCTCGGACCTGCAAGTGCCGCCCAGCACAATTGCTCCCGCGCTCAATTCTCTGTAGTTTCCCGCCCGAAACAGCCCCACCCATCAGGACAGCGAGTATCCAATTGGCGCCCATCCAATACATCGTCGAGGGCGGTCACCGGCTCTCGGGCTCGATCGAGCCGTCCGGCAACAAGAATTCGGCGCTGCCGATCATCGCCGCGGCGCTGCTCACCGAGCATCCGGTCTCGCTGGAGAACGTGCCGCGCATCCGCGACACCGAGACGCTGGTCGAGCTGATTCGCTCGGTGGGCGCCACGGCGGAATGGACCGCGCGCAACACGTTGCAAATCCACGCCAAGACCATCCGCGCCGCCGACCTCGATCCTGAATTGTGCGTGCGCATCCGCGCCTCGATCCTGCTCGCCGGGCCCCTGCTCGCCCGCTGCGGCGAGGTGATGCTGCCACCGCCGGGCGGCGACGTCATCGGCCGACGCCGGCTGGACACGCATGTGCTGGCGCTGGAGCAGCTGGGGGCAAAGGTCACCGCGACCGACCGGCTCGAATTCCGCGCGGCCAAGCTCGCCGGCGCGGATGTCTTCCTGGACGAGCCGAGCGTCACCGCGACCGAGAACGCGCTGGTCGCGGCGGTTGCCGCCGACGGCGTCACATACTTGCGCAACGCTGCATCGGAGCCGCATGTGCAGGACCTCGCCAATTTCCTGGTCGCGCTCGGCGCGCAGATCGATGGCATCGGCACCAACACCATGATCATCCATGGTCCCGCTACGCTCGGCGGTACGACCTACCGGATCCAACCCGACCACATCGAGGTCGGCTCACTGATCGGGCTGGCCGCCGTGACGCGCTCGCCCTTGCGCATCACGCGCGCCGGCGTCGAGCATCTGCGCTCGATCCGCATGGGTTTCGAACGGCTCGGCATCGTCTGCCGCGTCGAGGGCGACGACCTCATCGTGCCCTCGAACCAGACGCTGAAGATCCAGGACGATTTCGGCGGCCACGTGCCCAAGCTGGAGGACCAGCCCTGGCCGGCCTTCCCGGCCGACCTGATGTCGATCGCCATCGTCACAGCCACGCAATGCGAGGGCGTGATCCTGATGTTCGAGAAGATGTTCGAATCCCGGATGTTCTTCGTCGACAAGCTGATCGCGATGGGCGCGCGGATCGTGCTGTGCGATCCGCACCGCGCCATCATCGCAGGCCCCAGCCGCCTGCACGGCGCGACGATGACCTCGCCCGACATACGCGCCGGCATGGCGATGCTGCTGGCGGCAGTCTGCGCCGAGGGTACCTCGACCATCAACAACGCCGACCAGATCGAGCGCGGCTATGAGCGCATCGAGGAGCGGCTGAACGCGCTTGGGGCGAAGATCAAGCGCGTGCCGGAGCGGATTTAGCCTATCCTACTTTGGCGGGTTCGCGTCGAAGACCTGCTTGCAGGCCGCTGACAAGCTCGCGTAATTGTCGCCGAGGCATTTGCGGATGCGGCCGCCGCCGGGCATGGTGCCAGCGCAGAACCGCGAATAGTCGGCCTTGCAGGCCTGCTTTGCCTCACTCCGCGCATCGCCTGCGGAAGCTTGCGAAAGAAACAACACGAGAAGTGCGATCAAACTCGCGGCCGCAAGAGCCGCACGCACGTAGACGGCCGCCCGACGCGAGAACCTCACCGCCGGTCCGCTTGCCGTCCTGCCAGATCGTTGCACCATATCATCTCCACTATGTCGCAGACATCGATGTAGGTGATACGTCTGGACGGGCCGAATCCCTCGTTCACTCGGCGCGGCTCAGCGAAAATAGCCGCCGACGAGTTGGCGGCGTCCTTTCGGTGAAATACGCTCCAGCATCTCGACGAAGGTGGCGACGACGAGGTCGCCTATCTTCACGCGCTTGTCGCGGGCATCCTTCACGGCTGCTTCCAGCTCGGCCTTGTCCAGATTCGCCTGTGCCGCCGTCTTCATCGCCTTCATCAGCGCGAGCCGGTACTCGGACTGGAGAGGCTGGAGCTCGGCCTCCTTGCCGCGATAGATGCCCCACAGGATCTCTGCGTCTTCCGCGGGCAATCGCTCCGCGACACGCTCGATCATGCGGAGCGGCACGCCCGCACCCGCGCCCGGCATGAAGCCGCCGGGCCGCAGCCATTGCGCCGCGACATAGGTGAACAGGATGACGTTGACGCACAGCGACAACAGCATGAGCGCCCGCCAGGGAGTGGACCATTCTCGCCAGAACTTCATTGCACCGATCCAAATCCTATTGCGTAGACATCGAAGACGCCGCTCATGACGGACAAGGGGTCCGACGGCGAATGGACATAAGGCATCGCCCCCGCCAGCCACACGCCGACCAAGGCAGAGCAGGCGAGACTTGCGGCGGGAACGAGCGCGGGCCAGCGCAGCAGGCGATACCATGACGGCCGATGGTTCTGCTGCGGCATCGCCGCCAGTCTTTGCAGCACAAGCAAGCTCGACCGATCCGCCCGCGCAGTCTCGATCTCCGGGGCGACAGCGAGCAGGCGGTCGAGGCGCCCCTGCTCATCCAGGACGGCTGCGCCTTCCGCACTCGCCGCCAGTCGCCGCGCGGCCTCGCGCGTTGCCTCGGGCCAGCGCTCGACATCGCCTCCCCATGTCTCGGCCAATTGTCTGAACTGTTCGGGCGTCATGCGTAGCTCCCCGTCTCCTGTATTTTCTGTATGTTTGCCTTCAGCGTCGCGCGGGCGCGGCCCAGCAGCGACTCGAACGCCTTGGCGCTGACGTCCATCGCCTTCGCAGCCTCCTCGCCGCTCAATCCTTCCATGTGGAACAGCGCGATCGCGCCGCGCTGCCGGTCCGACAGGCCGGCCATCGCGCGATTGAGCAGACTGAGCTCCTCGTCGGCGATCAGACGCTCGACGGCGTGCGGTCCCAAATCCGGCACATCGCCGGCCTCTTCGAGCGGCAGAAACGTTCGGCGCCGCGTGCGATCGAAGGTCAGGTTGAGGACGATGCGGTAGAGCCAGGTCGTGAATTTCGCGACCTGCGGATCGAACGAGGCGGCGTGGGTCCAGACCCGCATGAAGGCCTCCTGGCCGATGTCGTCAGCCTCGGCCGGATCGCGCACGATCCGCTGCGCGACCCGGAGTGCCCGCGGCATGTGACGCCGCATCAGGATGCGAAACGCCTGCTGCCGCCGCGCCGAAACCTCCGACATCAAAGCCTCGTCCGAAGGCTCTTCCATCATCCCGATCTGTTGCTCTGGCCTGCGGCCGCCATTGCTGCGGAACACGCGTTGGTCCCGACCGTGAGGGTATGCTGCATCGCTCGAATGCGACGCCTCCTCAATCGTATCATCTGCGGCAACAAGTCGCGATCGCCCGTCAGAAGCGCCAGTAAACACCGGCTCGAACGGTGTGCGTATCGAGCTTGGACGTGCGATCGGCGAAATTGACGGCGCCGACCGTCTGGCTTCCGAGGGTTTTCGAGCCGTAATTGTCATAGAGATATTCGAGCCGGGCGGAGGCGTTCGGTGCAAAGCGGAATTCAGTGCCCGCTCCAATCGACCAGCCGACGCGGGTATCGCTCCAATTGGCAACCGCCCCGCTCGCATTGTCGAACGCCTTGCTCTCGACGCCCGCGATGGCGAGGCCGCCGCTGGCGAACAGCAGCGTCCGGCCGAAGGAATAGCCGATGCGCCCACGCAGATGGCTGTTCCAGTTGACGGCGGATTGAAGCTGCGTGAGCGATGGCGTCGGCGGAAAGCCGGTGTCGATGGTCGCGCGCGCATCGACAAAATTCACGTCGCCCTCCACGCCGGCGACGATCCGGCCCCATTGCGCCGAGAAGCCAGCGGTCGCACCCACGGTCGCGCCCTTGGGATCGACGAAGTGAAACTCACCGGTGGCGGGAAACGAAACATCGGAGCGGCCGGAGAGATAGCCGGCCTGCACGCCGAGATAGGGCCCCGCCCAGCTCAGCAGAGCCGCCGACGCCGCCTGGATTTGCGGGGGCGGCGATGCGGGAAGCCTCAGATCTGCCGCTGCGGCGGGGCCGGCAGCGATAATGACCGAGCCGATGAACGGCGCGGCAAACCTCAGCCTGAATCTCGTTGTCATGCTCAACTTCCCAATGTGAGACCGGCGCCGGTTCGCCGCACATGACGAATACGGCGCAGGTCGAACTTTCCTTCGGCCCAGCGCGATCTTTTTTCCGGCGCGACCCGGTCCGACGTTTCTTTGCCGTTACTTCGCCGATCGAGGCTGCTATGGCCTTGCCATGACCGGGCTTTTGGACACCAGGCAGCCGGGCCTCGCAGGCTCGGATGCGCCGCCGAACCGTCTCGCCGAAGAATTTGTCGAGACGTTGCGACTCGCCGTGCCGCTGATGCTGACGCAGCTCGGCCAGATCGCGATGATCACGACCGATCTGGCGATGATCGGCCGGCTCGGCGAGGACGCGGTGGCCGCGGCGGCGCTGGCCCATACGGTCTACTTCGTCAGCTTCACCTTCGGGCTCGGACTGACCTCCGCGGTGTCGCCGCTGGCGGCGCAGGCGTTCGGCGCCGGCGACGTCAGGCTGATCCGCCGCTCCCTGCGCGTCGGCCTGTGGGTTGCGCTGCTGATCTCGCTGCCGATGATGGCCTCGCCGCTCTATGGCGAGCAGATCCTGCTCGCGCTCGGGCAGACCCCGCAATTGGCCGCCCTGGCGCAACGCTACCTGAGCGGCCTCGCCTGGGGCATCGCGCCGGCGCTCGGCTTCATCGCGCTGCGCGGCATGATGAGCGCGGTGAACCGGCCGCAGGCGCCGCTGTGGATCACGGTGGCGGCGATCCCGGTCAATGCCGGCCTCGTCTATGTCCTGATCCACGGCCTGTTCGGCCTGCCGGAGCTCGGCCTGTTCGGCGCGGGGCTTGCAACCACGCTGGTCAATCTCGGCACCTTCATCGCCGCGCTCGCGATCGCCGCATGGCGAAAGCCGTTCGCGGACTATCATCCGCTCGCCCATCTGTGGCGGATCGACTGGCCGTTGATGCGCCAGCTGATTGCGGTCGGCGCGCCGATCTCGTTCTCGCTGCTGATGGAATACGGCCTATTCTCCTCGGCGGCGCTGCTGATGGGGCTGATCTCGACCACCGCGCTCGCCGCGCACCAGATCGCACTCCAGGTCACGGCCGTGCTGTTCATGGTCCCGCTCGGCATCGGCATGGCCGCCACGGTACGCGTCGGCCATGCCTTCGGTCGCGACGATCCGGCGGCGGTGAGGCGCGCAGGGCTCGCCGCGGCCGTGCTCGGTGTCGCGCTCGTCTCCGCCCTGACAGTCGCGATCATCCTCGGTCGCTATGAACTGGGCCGCCTGTTCTTCGGCAGCAGCGGCGCGAGCGCAGCAACGGTCGAACTGACGGCTACGCTGCTGGTGGTCGGCGCCACCTTCTTCATCGCCGACGGCCTGCAGACCATCGTGGGCGGTGCGCTGCGCGGCCTCAATGACACCAGGATGACGCTGGTGTTCGCAGTGATCGGCTATTGGTGCGTCGCCTTTCCCGTCGCCTGGCTGCTGGCATTCCACACGGGACTGGGCGCGACCGGCGTCTGGGTCGGATTCTCGGTCGGCACCTTCGTCTATGCCGGCCTCCTGATCTTGCGCTTTCGGATGCTGACGCGCAGACTGGCGAGATGACGTCAGCAGTCCGCGAAATCACCCCCGAGGTTCATGTCGACGCGCTGCTGGGCGGCGCGCAGTTCATCGATGCGTTTCGCGTGGACCTCGGAGCCACCGTGATGAGTGCTCGCGAAGCCTGTACGAGAATGGTGCTGGACGGGCCGCGATGGATCGACACGCTGCTGCGCCTGCGCAACGTTCTGGTGAAGCCGTTTGGGCTGAAGACTTCGGGCGAAGGCGCTCCGGCGCCGCACGGCTTGATCGGCCTGTTCCCGGTGATCGGCGAAACGCCCGAGCGGCTGGTGGCAGGCTTCGACGACTATCATCTCGATTTCCGCATCGTGGTCGACGTGGACGGGGATGCCGCAAACCGGCGCGTCACCTCGACCACGCTGGTGCGGACGCATAATCTCCTCGGCCGAAGCTACCTCATTCTCATCATGCCCTTTCACAAGTTCGTCGTTCGCAGCATGATGCGCCGCATCACGGAGCCGCGCCGGTGACGCTCACAGTCGATCTCTTTTACTCTTTCCGCAGCCCCTACAGCTACCTCGCGCTGCCCAAGACGCTCGGGCTGGTCAAGGACTACGACCTGGACGTCAATTTGCGGCCGGTCTATCCGCTGGCGGTGCGCGTGCCGGGCTTCTTCAAGAAGGCCAACCCGCAATTCGCGCGCTATGTCGTGCGCGATTCCACCCGGGTGGCAGAATATCAGAACATTCCGTTTCGCTTTCCGCGGCCCGATCCGATCGTGCAGGACATGACGACGCTCGAAGTCGCAGCCGAGCAGCCCTACATTTATCGCCTGACGCGGCTGGGTGCGATGGCGCAGCTCGAGGGACGCTCGCTCCGGTTCACGTCGGCGATCGCGCGTGTGCTGTGGGACGGGTCGGTTGCGGGATGGAACGAAGGCGACCATCTCGCCCGCGCCGCCGAGACGGCGGGCTTCGACCTCGCCGCGATGGATGCGGCGATCAGCGCCGACGCCGATCGCTACGAGCGGGTGATCGCCGAGAACGAGAAGGACCACGCCGCATCAGGCCATTGGGGCGTGCCGACTTTCGTATTCGAGAACGAGCCGTTCTTCGGTCAGGATCGCATCGATCTGCTTCTCTGGCGGATGCGGGGCAAAGGGCTGACGAAGCGATAGAGTGTCCATTCACAAATCTGCAGAGCTCGTCATAGAAGAACGAGCTCGACTCCATCCTCCGCTTCGGCGCCGCCGGGGCAATGGCGCTGGATGATCTCTATAAGCCAATCGAATACCGTCGGTCCCTCGTGCCTCAGCGCATCGGCCAGATAATTCTCAACAGAAGCAATGTTCGAAGCGTGACATCGCTTTAGTCTCTGCTGGAGCTGGCGAACAGTCTCGTCATATCCGAGATTTCGCTTAGAGATTTCGTGATTTCGCCAGCAGAGAACGAACCCTTCTTCCGGCGTGCCAAATCCGCCCCTTAGAATATCATTGAACGCGTCAAGATTTCGGCCCCACTCGGCTCCTGGGATGATGCGAAGGCCGATCTGATCGTAGAACTCCTCCAGCGTCGCGAATTCCGACCCGTCAATACACAGTTCTTGCTTCGATGCCGTCATCAGTGTAGCCCCGTCTCACTCCGCCACGCGCACCGACTTGGCGCTTGCCGCCTCCGACCATTCGCCGACGACGCGGTCGAGGTCGCAGAGATTCTGATGCATCTGCTCCAGGGAGAAGCCGATCGCGAAGAAGCGCTCGGCGGTATCGCCGGGCTGGCCGCGAATCAGGCCGTCCTGGCGGACGGACGCCACCGCCTCGGCGTAATGCTGGAGCGCGACGTGGACGGGGTGGATCGGCGGCGCGCCGGCACCTTCGCGCAAGGCCGCGGCGGCGGAGCGGAGAAAGCGCTCGATCACGGTGGAGACCTCCGCCAGAGGGCCTGCCAGCCGCGTCTGCACCTCGATCGGCAGCGGGACCACGGTGGCGCGGCCGATCATCACGACGTCATGGCGCAGCCGCAGGATCGTTCGCAGCAACGGGCCGGTATCCGGACCGCTTGACAGCCGCGCGGCGCGCTCGCGCTCGGCTTCGGAGCCGATCGCATTGAGGTTGACCATCGCGCTGCCGATGCCGTCCTGGATCCGGTGCAGCGCATCGTTGTCGCGGCCGCGCGTCAGGCCCGCGAGCAGCTCGGTGAAGGCATCGGCGATCAATTCGAGCAGCGTCGCCGCGCTGGCGCGGATCTGACGCACCGCGCGCGAGGGCAGCACCAGGAAGGAGACCAGCAATCCGGTGACCGCGCCGACGCCGACCTCGCTAACGCGGTCGATCGCCGACGCCAGGGGATCGGAATGATGCATGGTCGGAACCAGCAGCACGATCACGGCCGTCACCGTGGCAGCGCTGAGGCTCGGATTGATTGCGGCGATGAAGGCGAGCGGAGCCACGGACAGCACCAGCAGGCCGAGGAGGCCTGCCTCCGTGGAGTACGGAATCAGGATCGCGAGGGCACCGCCATAGATCGCGCCGCCGATGGTGCCGAGCATATAGTCGCGCGTCGCCTTCAGCGAGCGGCCGACGCTCATCTGGGTCACGATCAGCGCGGTCAGCACCGCCCAAAGCGGCAGCAAGAGGTGCAGCGCGGTCGCGATCGCATAGGCGGCGGTCGCGGCGACCGTGACCCGGATCGCCAATCCCAATTGCGTCCGCCGCGACCTGATCCGGTCGAGCAGCTGCCTTGCGCGCGTCATGCGGAATATCCCGATCCTCTTGAGCCGACCAAAAGCATGGCTGATGCCCGCGGCCGCAAGGCCGCTTGAAAGGCCAAATCAGCCCGCCTAACTTGCGCGCCAAAACGAGGAAACACGATGGCTCACGAAACCGCAACGCTCGCCGCCTATGTCTTCAACCTGAAATACCAGGATATTCCAGCGGAGGTGCTGGATCGCGCCAAAGTGCTGACGCTGGACTTTCTCGGCAGCGCGATCCGGGCGCGACGCGAGGCCGAATCGACCCCGTCGATGCTGAAAATGCTGGAGGCGCTGGCGCTCGACACCAAGGGCGAGTCCACGGTGTTCGGCGACACCAAGACCTGGACACCGGCGGTCGCGGCGCTCCTCAACGGCGCGCTCGGCCATTCCCTCGATTTCGACGACACCCACGCCGATTCCTCCCTGCATCCGAGCGCGCCCGTCGTCCCGGCTGCCTTCGCCGTCGGCGAGATGGTCGGCGCGTCCGGGCGCGACGTGCTGACCGCGATCGTGGCGGGCTATGAGGTCTGCTGCCGGCTCGGCAACGCGCTCGACCCGACCTCGCATTATGCGCGCGGCTTCCACCCGACCGCGACCGCCGGCACCTATGGCGCTGCTGCGGCGGCCGGGAAACTGTTCGGCCTCAGCGAGAAGCAGCTCGTCGCTGCCTTCGGCGTCTCCGGCAGCCAGGCCGCGGGCTCGCTGCAATTCCTCGTCAACGGCGCCTGGAACAAGCGCTACCAGGTCGGCGCCGCCGCGATGAACGGCGTCATCGCCGCGACGCTGGCGCGCAACGATTTCGTCGGCGCGACCGAATCGGTCGAGGGCAAGCACGGCCTGCTCGCCGGCTACACCGACGACGCGCATCCGGACAAGGCGGTCGCCGAGCTCGGCAAGACCTACGAGACCATGAAGATCGGCGTGAAGCCGTATCCGAGCTGCCGCTACACCCATGCCGCGATCGACGCGCTGATCGCGATGCGGCGCGAGCACAATCTGACGCCGGACCAGGTCAAGCGCGTCGAGATCGGCCTGCACCGCAACGGCATCACCCTGACCGGCGATGCCGCCACCAAGCGGCACCCGCGCTCGATCGTCGGCGGCCAGTTCTCGATGTTCTTCACCGGCGCGCTCGCGCTCGACCAGGGCTCGTTCGGCTGGGACGATTACAGCCGGCTCGGCGATGCCGCCATCGACGCGCTCGCCGACAAGTTCGACGTGGTGCAGGACGACCGCCTCGAGATCGGCCGCACCCACCCCTTTGGCGCGCGCGTGAGCATCACGACGGATGATGGCGTGCACGAGCGGCTCTACGCCGATCCATCCGGAGAGCCGACCTCGTTCCCGGATACGCAGGCGATGCAGCAGAAATTTCTGACGCTGGCCCGCCCCGTGCTGGACGCGCGCGCTGAAAAGTTTGCCGATGCGATCATGACGCTGGAGCGGTTCGACCGCGTGGCGCAGGCGACGGAATTGGGGCGTTAGGGCTCTCTCAGCGCGACCGCTGTACCCTCTCCCCTTGTGGGACCCCTTGTGGGAGAGGGTGGCTCGCCGCATAGCGGCGAGACGGGTGAGGGGTCTCTCTCCGCTCGCACTTCTCTCGCATTTGAGTCCGCGGAGGCATACCCCTCATCCGGCGCTTCGCGCCACCTTCTCCCACAAGGGGAGAAGGGAAGAGAGTGCGCCTCACACCATCGATCAATCCCCTCCCGCCAGTTTCCCCCTCTCGCGCGTGGCCGCCACCACATCGCGCACAAGATCGAACACACCGTCGGCTTGGGGCGGTGCGTTTGGGGAACGACCGAGGCGCACGATCACCAGCTGCTCCGACGGGATCACGATGGTGTACTGCCCGATCGTGCCCTTGGCGAAGAAGGCATCGCGCGGCCAGCCGTGCTCCACGCGAAAACTTGCGCCGAAGCTGTCGCCCTGGTTGGTCCAGAAGCCGGCGCCGATGCCGACCCATGCATTCGGCGTGGCGGTCGCCGAATAGTTCACCCAGCCTTCCGGCAGGATGCGCTTGCCGCCGGCGACGCCGTCATTGAGATAGAGCTGGCCGAAACGGGCCCAGTCGCGCGCTGAGGCGAGCATCTCGGTCGACCCTTCGATCGTGCCCGAGCCATCGAGCTGAAGCACGACGTCGCGCATGCCGAGCGGGGCGAACAATTCGCGGCGCGCGAAGCGTAGCGCGTCTTCCGGCGTGCCGCCGGCCGCACCGCGGATCAGATGCGACAGAATGAGGATGTTGCCGTCGTGATAATTCCACACCGTGCCGGGCGCGGTCTCGAGCGGAATCGTCTCGGCATAGGCCGCCATGTCGGACTCGACGAACTTCATCCGGTTGACCGGCTCGAAGGCGGAGAGAAGCGAAGCCTGCAACGAGCTGCCGAGCGCGAGGCCCGCGGTGTGGCGCAGCAGCTGGTCGACAGTGATGACGTGGCGGGGATCACCGGGGTCCTTCCAGGCCGCGACCGGCGCAGGACCTTCGAGCTTCAGCTTGCCCTGGCGCACCAGAACGCCGATTAGTGCGGAGACCACAGATTTTGTCATGGAGAAGCCGAGCAGCGGCGTTTGCGGACCGATGCCGTCCGCATAGCGCTCCGCGATGACGCGGCCCCGCTTCATCACGACCACCGCGCGGGTATGCCGGTAAGGCGGCTGCACAGGCTCGGCGAAGGCGCGCTCGATCGCGGCGGCAAGCGACGGGCTTTGCGGCGGCACGATTCCGGGGCCGGCGATCTCAGGCAGCAGCGCGGGCTGCTTGTCGGTCGCGGGCGGCTCGACGACAGCGCTTCCCACGCCATGGTCGAGCGTGCAGCCGAGCCCCTCGCGATAGACGGCACGGCTGCGGCCGAGGCCGAACAGCGTCACCGTGACGTCCTTGCGGATGCGATCGACCTGGTAGTCCATCGCCCAGGCAATCAGGCCGGTCCCGGGCATGGCATCAGTGGTCTCGTTAAAGGTGCGCTGCGGGTCAAGGCCGGAGACAAACGTCTCGGAGCACAGGATGTCGGCGACGAAACCGGTGGCGACCTTCGGGACGTCGTGGGCTCGCGCTGCGCCGAGCGCGAGGCCGGCACAGGCTATGGCGGTGGTGACGAGGATGATCTTGCGGCGGCGGATCACGGGCTTTCTCCGGCTTCGGGCGAATGCGGGAGAGCAGGCAGGATGCAGCCGATATGCGCTCGCCGGATTTGAAAGACGACCTCGTCGAAAATTGCCGAGGCTGGTAGATTTCGGAATTCTTATGTGATTTCAAAGACCTGAGGATCTAGGCCTCGACAGCCTTCAGCCGCCGGTACTCCGTCGGCGTGACGCCCGTCACGGCCTTGAACGCGCGGTTGAACGGCCCCAACGACTGGAAGCCGGCGTCCATCGCGATGGTGATGACGGGGACCTCGGCCTGGGCCGGATCGGCCAGCGCGGCCTTGGCCTCCTCGATCCGGTGATTGTTCAGGAACGCATTGAAATTGCGATAGCCGAGGCGCTGGTTGATCAACCGGCGCAGCCGGTACTCGGGAATTTTGAGCCGCCCCGCCAGCACGCCGATGGTGATGTTTTCGTGGCGATAGATCCGCTCGTCCGCCATCAGGCGCATCAGGGCGTGAATGAGTTTCTGGTCGGTGGATTCATCGACCGCCGCAGCCTGCGTCAGAATTGCCGGCGTCGCCGCCGGGGCCGGAAACAAATCCGCGCCATCGACGCGCATCATCGCATAGGTGATGATCGCGACGACGCAGGCGAGCACACCGGTATTGACGGTGTTGGCGACGTCGCCGGCACTGCCGCCGATCGCGATCTGAAGCAGCGCGCTCAGCCCGCCATAGATCGCCGACGTGCAGACGATGAAGACCCGAACGCGCCGCCGCCGCTCCACCAGATCGGCCGGGCACGAGGCGATTGTCTGCCCGATCGCAAGCGCGATGAATCCGAGCACGATCAGGTTCACCACGGTCACGGAGAACCGCGCGTTGCCGCCTGGTGCAATCCAGACGCACCCCGCAAAGCTGAACGCCGTCACCAGCCCCCAGATCAGCCCGTGCCACCATCGCACGCGAAACTCGTCGTCGAACAGCGCGCGCGTGAACAGCCAGAACACGACGATGTTTCCGGTCGACACTGCGATCAGCGGTGCATGCCAGGCCGGAACGAGCGGCGAGACGCCGATCGAGTAGCTCGCCGCATGCGCGGCCGAGCCGAGCGCGAAGGCCGCGCCAAGGCGGGCGGCGAGCACATGACGGAACTGGGAGAAAAGCGCTGCCGCGAGCACGAGCAGCAGCGCGACGCTGGCAGCGCGGAAGGCGAGCTCGGTAGCGGCAAGGGTCATCGGCTGGGACGAACGGTCGCGGTTGAATGCAGCCGACCATCGTTCGTTGCGCTTGTTTTTTCAAGGACCAACCGCACCCAATGTTGCAGCGGCACCCATCCCTGTCATCGCCCGGCTCCGACCGGGCGATCCAGTACTCCGAGGCAGCAGTGATCAATCGAGAGGCCGCGGCGTACTGGATGCCCCGGCCAAGCCGGGGCATGACAACGGAATGTATGTGGCGCCGGCGTCGTCGCGACGACGATGCGAAATTCTGCTATCGTCGCGTCCAACAAATCCAACAAGGAGTCCCCCATGAGCTGGCAGCCCTCGAACGATCCCGTGCTCGGCGATCCCATGTCCTGCGATGCGCTCGATCTCGTCATCGTGCCGCGGACGCGCGATCTCGGCGACGGGTTCGCGGTACGCCGCGCGCTGCCGCACGGCAAGCGGCAGATGGTCGGGCCGTTCATCTTCTTCGACCATTTCGGCCCGGTGCAGTTCGTCTCCGGCAAGGGCATGGACGTGCGGCCGCATCCGCATATCGGGCTTGCCACCGTCACCTATCTGTTCGACGGCGCGATCATGCATCGCGACAGCGAGGGTAACGTCCAGGAGATCGCGCCGGGCGCGATGAACCTGATGACGGCCGGGCGCGGCATTGCGCATTCCGAGCGCACGCCGGATGCGCAGCGCGCCTCGGGGCAGAAGATGCTGGGCCTGCAGAGCTGGATTGCGCTTCCGGCCGGCTCCGAGGAGATCGCGCCGTCGTTCCAGCATTATGCGGCGGGCGACTTGCCGATGATCTCTGAGCGCGATTTCACCGCCCGGGTGATCGCGGGATCCTCGTTCGGCATCACATCGCCGGTCTCGATGGTCTCTCCCTGGTTCTACGCCGAAGTCACGGCGGTCGCGGGCGCGAGCGTGCCGCTCGACCCCGACCACGAGGAACGCGCGATCTACGTGGTGGAGGGAGAGGTCGAGATCGCAAACGAGCGTTACGAAGGGCCGCGGCTGCTGATCTTCCGGCCCGGCGACCGCATCACCGTGAAGGCGCTGAAGGCGACGCGGATGATGTTTCTCGGCGGCGATGCGCTGGAAGGCCCGCGCCACGTCTGGTGGAATTTCGTGTCCTCCAGCAAGGAGCGGATCGAGCAGGCCAAGCAGGACTGGAAAACCGGCCGCTTCGCGCCGGTTCCGCAGGAACATGAGTTCATTCCGCTGCCGGAATAGGCTAATCCGGTTTCCAGCCGCGTAACCAGGTGCGGCCGGAATTCTCGTGCGAAGGCCTTGCCGATGACCACCATGCTCTCCAGCGACCTGCCGCTCCCCAAGATCGGACGCGGCAAGGTGCGCGACATCTACGCCGTCGACGACGACCGCCTGCTGCTCGTCACCACCGACCGCATCAGCGCCTTCGACGTGGTGATGGGCGAGACCATCCCGATGAAGGGCGCGGTGCTGACGCAGATCAGCGCGTGGTGGTTCAACGAGCTCGAAGGCGTGGTGCCGCACCACATGATCAGCGCGGACACCGACGAGATCGTTGCGGCCGTGCCGGCGTTGAGGCCGCACCGCGCCGAGATCCTGGGCCGCGCCATGCTGTGCAAGCGCACCACCGTGTTTCCGATCGAATGCGTCATCCGCGGCTATCTGTCGGGCTCAGCCTGGAAAGAATATGCGGCCAGCGGCACGCTCGCCGGCGAGAAGCTGAAGGCTGGCCTCGTCGAGAGCGAGAAGCTGGAGCCCGCGATCTTCAGCCCCGCGACCAAGGCCGAGAGCGGCCATGACGAGAACATCACCATCGCGCAGATGCGCACCGTCGTCGGCGACGAGGTCGCCTATACGCTGGAGAGCATGACGCGGGCGATCTACACGCTCGGCGAGGAGCTCGCCCGCGAGCAGGGCATCATCATCGCCGACACCAAGTTCGAATTCGGCCGCGACAAGGACGGCCGCATCATCCTGATCGACGAGGTGATGACGCCGGATTCGTCGCGATTCTGGGCGGTCGACGCCTACAAGCCCGGCCAGCCGCAAGCGAGCTTCGACAAGCAGCCGCTGCGCGATTATCTCGACGCCGAGCGCAGCGCCGGCCGCTGGAACGGCGACGCCCCGCCGCCGCCGCTGCCGGTCTCCGTGGTGGACGCGACCAGCAAGCGATACTTGGAAGCCTATCGGCGCGTGACGGGGAATGAGCTGGAGGTTTAGGCGCGGCTCCTGATGTCGTCCTGGACACGCGCAGCTAAGCGGAGGGCGGATTCACGACGGCGACGGACGATGCTTCGCCTCGTCGTCCGCCAGCGGCATGTGATCGGCCGTTCGCACGCCGTGCGCCGCACCTTCGGCAAACCTCCGCAAGACCGTCGAAGGTTTCATAGTTTCGAGAATCCTGTTGCGTTAAGCCTGTAGTCGTCTACGACGGACTTTTCAGGGGCGAGCACGACGGCGTGACCGATCCAGCCATTATTTTCAGCCCGGCGCATCGATTGAGTCCGGCCATCAGGCGTGCGCTGAACGATATATTGGGCGGAAGTGCCGCCAGCGTCCTGACCGTCACGTTCGGACTGTCCTATTCGCTGCTGATCTTCGCCGGGCCCTTGTCGCCCTTTTTATCCTACGGGATCGCGGCGACTTTCATCAGCTCCGCGGTGCTTGCAGCCGTCATCGCGCTCGGCAGCTCCCTGCGCTTCGCGATTGCCGCGCCCGACAGCTCGACCGCCGCGGTGACGGGTATCCTGGCGACCTCGCTGGTCGAACGCGTCGTGGCGGCCGACCCGTCGACATCGCTGCTCTCACCCGTGCTGATCACGCTGTGCCTGTCCACGGTGCTGACGGGCGTCGCGTTGTGCGGATTGGGCCTGACCCGGATGGGCCGCGCCATCCGCTACGTGCCCTATCCCGTGGTCGGCGGCTTCCTCGGTGCCACCGGGCTGCTGATCGTCATGGGTGCGATCCGGGTGATCACCGATCATCCCGTGCAGCTCGCCACGCTGACGCGCTTGGTCGACGGTGTCGCCCTCTCGGAACTGGGCGCGGCCTGCGCCATGGCGCTGGTGCTGTACCTGACCTGGCATCGCTCGCGCGGGCCGCTCGGACTCCCGATCATTTTGATCGGCGGCGTGCTCACGGCGCATCTGGCGTTCTGGATCTCCGGCATCTCGCCCGATGATGCCCGCGCGCTCGGCTGGACCTTCCGGCCGCCGCCGGCCGCTTCCTTCACGGTGCCCTGGCACACCGACGGCCTCGTTCGATATCCCTGGTTCGCGGTGCCGGACCTGCTGGGCAATCTCGTCGCCGTCATCTTCGTCACCGCATCAAGCACGCTGTTCAACACCACCGGCATCGAGGTGGCCGTGCATCGCGAGGCCAATCTGGAGCGCGAGCTGAACGTCACCGGCGCGGCCAACATGCTGACCGGCCTGCTCGGCGGCTATGCCGGCTGCATCTCGGTCAGCCGCACGATCCTCAATTTCTCCAGCGGCGGCCGTGGCCGCTTGTCCGGCCTCACCGTCTCCGCCTTGTCGCTGCTGGTGCTGGCGGTCGCCCCCGAGCTGCTCGGCTACATCCCGAAATTCGTCCTCGGCGGATTGCTGCTCTATCTCGGCGCCGACCAGCTGCACAAATGGATCGTCGAATCGCGCAGGCGGCTTTCGAAGCTCGAATATCTCTCGCTGATCGCCATTATCGTCATCATCGTCACCTGGGGCTTCGTGCCAGGTATTTTGATCGGCGTGATCATCGGCTGCGCGACCTTTGCGTTCAGCGCGGCGCGGGTGGAGTCGATCAAGTACAGCTTCGACGGCTCGGAATACCGCTCCTCGCTCGATCGCTCGCGTGACGACCAGGAGGTGCTGCTGGCGCATGGCGGTCAAATCCAGGGGCTCAACCTGCAGAGCTATCTGTTCTTCGGCTCCGCCAACCGGCTCTACCAGCACGTCAAGCGCCTGCTTCAGGAGCGTCCGGAGTGCCGCTACCTGCTGTTCGACTTCAAGCTCGTCACCGGCGTCGATTCGTCGGCGGCCTACAGCTTCGCCCAGATCAAGCGGATCGCGGCCGATCTCGGCGTCGAGCTTATCCTGGTGCACCTGCCGACCGCAGCCGAAAAGGTGCTGCGCTCGAGCGACTTCGTCGGCGAAGGCGTCACCATCATAGCCGAGCTCGATCATGCGCTGGAATGGTGCGAGAACGAGATCATCTCGCAGCATCAGGGCCTGGTGCGGGAAGAAGCCAGCCTGCGCGACTGGTTCACGAGGATACTCGGCAGCGAGAAGCATGCCGACGAACTGATCCACCGCTGCCAGCGCATCGAGGTCGAGGCCGGCGAGGTCATCGTGCAGGCCGGCGACCCCGCCGATTCCATGCATTTCATCCTCGAGGGACGCGTCGGGGTGATGGTGCCCGCCGAAGACGGTCGCAGCACCCGCGTGCGCAGCCTCGGCCGCTACACCACGATCGGCGAGATGGGCCTGGTGTCGCACACGCCGCGCAGCGCGACGATCCAGGCCGAAGTCGACAGCGTGCTCTACGTTCTCAACAGCCACCAGTTCGACGCGATCAAGACCGAGGACCCCGCGCTCAGCCACAAGCTGCTGACGTATTTCGTGTCGGTCATGGCCGAGCGGCTCACGTTTGCGAACCGGACGATCGCGGTGCTGCGGCGGTAGTCGACGCGTCGCCCGCATGAGCCTTCGTCATGCCCTGGCTTGTCCCGGGCATCCACGTTCTTCGTGCTGCAGCTAAGACATGGATGGCCGGGTCAAGCCCGGCCATGACGTGTGAAGATGACGATGCCCTCACACCCCCGCCATCATCACGTATTTGATCTCGACATATTCTTCCATGCCGTGACGCGAGCCTTCGCGGCCGAGGCCGCTTTCCTTGACGCCGCCGAAGGGCGCGACTTCGGTGGTGATGAGGCCGGTGTTGACGCCGACCATGCCGGTTTCCAGCGCTTCGGCAACGCGCCAGACGCGGCCGAGATCGCGGGAATAGAAGTACGATGCAAGACCGAACGGCGAGGCGTTGCACATCGCGATCACGTCGGCCTCGTCCTTGAAACGGATCACCGGCGCGAGCGGGCCGAAGGTCTCCTCCTGCGACACCAGCGAGTCCGGCTTGACGTCGGCCAGCACGGTTGGCTCGAAGAAGGAGCGCCCGAGCTCGCTGCGCTTGCCGCCGGTCACGACCTTGGCGCCGCGCTTGACGGCGTCCGCAATGTGGCGCTCGACCTTGTCGACCGCCTTCATGTTGATCAGCGGCCCCTGCGTGACGCCGCTCTCGGTGCCGTCGCCGATCTTCATCGCCGCGACCTTCTTCGAGAGCTTCTGCACGAACTCGTCGTAGACCTTGTCCTGGGCGTAGATGCGATTGGCGCAGACGCAGGTCTGGCCCATGTTGCGATACTTCGAGACGATCGCGCCCTCGACGGCGGCATCGACGTCGGCGTCGTCGAACACGATGAACGGCGCATTGCCGCCGAGCTCGAGGCCGAGCCGCTTCACGCCGACGGAAGCCTGCTGGTAGAGGATCTTGCCGACGGCGGTCGAGCCGGTGAAGCCGACGAAGCGCACGGCCGGGTGCTCACACAGCACCTTGCCGATCGGGGGCGCATCACCGGTGATGATGTTGAGCACGCCCTTGGGGATGCCGGCCTTCTCGGCAAGCACCGCCAGCGCCAGCGCCGACAGCGGCGTCTCGTTGGCGGGCTTGAGCACGACGGTGCAACCGGCCGCGAGCGCCGGCGAAACCTTGCGCGTGATCATCGAGTTCGGGAAGTTCCACGGCGTGATGGCGCCGCAGACGCCGATCGGCTGCTTAATTGCGAGCAGGCGCGCATCGGGCCGCTGTGTCGGGATGGTCTCGCCATAGACGCGGCGTGCTTCCTCGGCGAAGAATTCGATATAGGCCGCGCCGATATCGACCTCGCCGAGCGCCTCGGTGAGCGGCTTGCCCTGTTCGGAGGTGAGGATCAGCGCAAGGTCCTCGCGGTTGGCCGTGATCAGCTCGAACCATTTGCGCAGGATGTTGGAGCGCTGCTTGGCCGTGTGCTTGGCCCAGCCCGGAAAGGCACGTTCGGCGGCCTCGACCGCCTTGGTCGTCTCAGCCGCGCCAAGCTGCGGAACCTTGGCGAGCTCGGCGCCGGTCGCGGGATTGTTGACGGCGAAGACCGGCGTGCCGACCCAGGCGCCATCGATGTAGCAGGCCTCCTTCAGCAGCGAAGGGTCCTTCAGCCGGTCACGGAGGGTGGCGGTGGCTTGCGAGGCGCGTGCGGCGGCGGTCTGGGTCATGGCGTTTCTCCCTGGCGGCGATCGGATCGGCCGCAATATAGGGACAGACGGTGCGCAATGCACCGCCCCGCAACGCACGTCAGATGAGAGCTGGGAGCGGCTGGTTATTCACCGCTCCCCAGCGGGGAGAGGTGGGCACCGCGAACGCGGAAGCAGATGCTGTCCGTGATTACGCCGCGCCGCTCATATAGGTCTCGCGGCGGCCGATCATCCGTTCGGCGGCGGCCTTGGCATCGGCTTTCGACGAGGTCGCGCAGGTCCGGTATTCGAGATCGGGGACATGAGACGTGTCGCGGCGGCCGAACCATGATTTCGAGCCGACCGGCAACAGTGCCAGCGCCTGCGCCAGATTGTCCACCGCCCCGAAGGAGTAAAGCGCGCCGGTGCCGGCGACGCGGACCTCGTAGATCCCCGGCAAAATCGGCGCCTCCAGGTTCTCGCCCCGTCCGGGACGGGGATAGCGCTTCCATTCGCTCCAGGTCGAAATCATCTGAGGTCCCCCTCGCCGCCCATCCACGGCCGGCAACATTTGCATCAAGTCCTGTCGGCCCGCGGATGGGCCGGGTGCTGAACGCGGCAGCTCACGAAATGTTTCAAGGGTCCGAAAGCCACGAAGCTTGTCGCGAGAAACCCATCCAAGGTGAGACGAGGTACGACAATCTACCTCAAATTGTAAACGAGCGGACGCGCTCAGCTTCGTTGTCGTCCTGCGTTGGATCAAGACCGTCAAGTCACGACATCGCGACCGGTGCAGGTCCATAGATGGCGCTTGCCGTGCCGGACATCCGGGAGGACAATCGATCGCTTCCAACAATAATCAAACCCGAGGAAACCCATGCAGAGCAAAGCCGAGATCGACGAGATTCTGCGTCAGAAGAGCGAGGCCAAGGAGATTCCCGGCGTCGTCGCCATCGCCGCGAGCGGTAACGACGTGCTGTACCAGGGCGCGTTCGGCAAGCGCGATCTGTCCAAGCCCGATCCGATGACCGCCGACAGCGTGTTCTGGATCGCATCGATGACAAAGGCAGTGACGACGGCGGGCGCGATGCAGCTGGTCGAGCAGGGCAAGCTGTCGCTGGATGCGCCGATCGGCGATGTGCTGCCCGATCTCGCCAATCCGCAGGTGCTCGAAGGTTTCGACGCCAATGGCGAAGCGAAGCTGCGCCCGGCCAAGGGGCCGATCACGCTGCGCCAGCTCATGACCCACACCGCCGGCTTCTGCTACAATATGTGGAACGGCGATCTCGCGGTCTATCTGGACAAGAACGGCATTCCCGCCATCACCACCTGCCAGAACGCGGCCCTGAAGACGCCGATCATGTCGGATCCCGGCACGCGCTGGGAGTACGGCACCAACATCGACTTCGTCGGCAAGGCGGTGGAAGCGGCCAGCGGAAAGCGGCTCGACGCCTATCTGCGCGACAATTTGTTCAACCCGCTCGGCATGAGCGACACCGCCTTCAAGATCACCGACAGCATGCGCAAGCGGCTGGTCGGCATGCATGCGCGCGGCGAGGACGGCCAGCTCGCGTCGATCCCGTTCGAGCTCGAGCAGGAGCCGGAATTCCACATGGGTGGCGGCGGCCTCTACTCGACGGCGGCCGACTACATCAAGTTCACCCAGATGATCCTGAACAAGGGCCGTGGCAACGGCAATCAGGTCCTGAAGGCCGACACGATCGCCATGATGAGCCAGAACCAGATGGGCGATCTCAACATGACCAAGATGACGACAGCGGCGCCGATGTACACCAACGACGTCGATCTCTATCCGGAGCAGGTGAAGAAATGGGGCCTCAGCTTCATGATCAACACCGCCAAGACCGCCGAAGGCCGCAGCGCCGGCAGCCTCGCCTGGGCGGGCCTTGCCAACACCTATTACTGGATCGATCCAGCGCGCGACGTCACCGGCGTGATCCTGATGCAGGTGTTGCCATTCGGCGACGCGAAATGCCTGGAGGCGTTCGCGGGATTCGAGCGTGGCGTCTATGCCGGGCTCGATGCGGGGAGCGGTCAGAAGGCGGCGTGATAGGAAGGCGCTCTCCACACGTCATGCCCGGGGCAGCCCGGGCATGACGACTGAGAGAGCATGCTGGGGATTTTGACGGGGGATTTCCACTTGGCTGATAAAGCGGACAGCTATGTTTGCGGCATCTCGGACACGCCGCTGCTCGGCGAAACCATTGGCCGCAGCCTGGACCATGCGGTGCGGCGCTGGGGAAGCCGCGAGGCGCTGGTCTCGCCCAGCCACGGCGTCAGATGGACGTGGAGAGAATTCGCCGAGCGCGTCGACGCACTTGCCGCGGGCTTTCTCGCGCTCGGGCTCGACCGCGGCGAGCGGATCGGCATCTGGTCCTTGAACCGGCCGGAATGGACGCTGACCCAGTTCGCCGCCGCCAAGGCCGGCCTGATCCTGGTGACGATCAATCCCGCCTACCGCCTCAGCGAGCTGGAATTTGCGCTTCGGAAAGTGGGCTGCGCGGCGATCGTCACCGCCACCGCGTTCAAGACCAGCAATTACATGGAGATGCTCAACACGCTGTTGCCTGAGCTGGCTGGCGCCAGGCCTGGACAGTTGCGAGCGGCGCGCTTGCCGGCCCTGCGGATGGTGATCCAGGTCGGCGGCCCGGCGGCGTCAGGCACGATGCCGTTCGAAGAGGTCGCGGGCATGGGCAGAGCGGCGCATCGCGAACGGCTCGCCGCGCTCGGCACCGCGCTGCAGTTCGACGATCCCGTCAACATCCAGTTCACCAGCGGCACCACGGGATCGCCCAAGGGCGTGACGCTGACCCATCACAACATCCTCAACAACGGCCATTTCACGGGACGCGCGATGCGCCTGACCGAACAGGATCGCATCTGCATTCCCGTGCCGCTCTATCATTGTTTCGGCATGGTCATGGGCAACCTCGCCGCGGTCACGCTCGGCGCCACCATGGTCTATCCGGGCGAGGGCTTCGATCCGCTCGCGACGCTGCGCGCAATCGAGCAGGAGAAATGCACCGCGCTGTACGGCGTGCCGACCATGTTCATCGCCGAGCTCGATCACCCCGAGTTCAAGAATTTCGATTTGAAGTCACTTCGCACCGGCATCATGGCGGGCGCGCCCTGCCCGATCGAGGTGATGAAGCGCGTCAACACCGAAATGAACATGCGCGAGGTCACCATCGCCTATGGCATGACCGAGACCAGCCCGGTCAGTTTTCAGAGTGCAACCGACGATCCGCTCGAGCGGCGCGTCTCCACGGTCGGCCGCGTCCACCCGCATGTCGAGGTCAAGGTCGTCGATCTCGAGGGCAGGATCGTCAAGCGGGGCGAACGCGGCGAGCTCTGCACCCGCGGCTACAGCGTCATGCTGGGTTATTGGGAGGAGAAGGAGAAGACCGCCGATGTGCTCGACGCCAACGGCTGGATGCACACCGGCGACCTCGCCACGATTGACGACGAGGGCTATTGCAACATCGTCGGGCGCATCAAGGACCTGGTGATCCGCGGCGGCGAGAATCTCTACCCGCGCGAGATCGAGGAGTTTCTGTACCGTCATCCCAAGATCCAGGACGTGCAGATTTTTGGCGTCGCAGACACCCGCTACGGCGAGGAGCTCTGTGCCTGGGTCCGCGTCAGGCCGGGCGAGGCCCTGACCGCCGAGGAGGTCCGCGCCTTCTGCGAGGGCCAGATCGCCCACAACAAGATCCCGCGCTACGTCGAATTCGTCGACGAGTTTCCGATGACCGTGACCGGAAAGATCCAGAAATTCCTGATGCGCGATGCCGTCGAGCAGCGGCTGGGATTGAAGGCGGCGAAGACGGCGTGAGGCGCATCGTCATTGCGAGGAGCTCTTGCGACGAAGCAATCAGAATCTTTCCGCGGAGACAGACTGGATTGCTTCGCTACGCTCGCAATGACGGGGCGAGCGCGGGACTTACCCCGTCAGTCCGCGCTGCTGCGCCAGCTCCTTCAGCGACACCTGCGGCCGCGCGCCGATGTGCTGGATCACTTCGGCGGCGGCGAGCGCGCCAAGTTCGCCGCACTGCTTGTAGGCCAGGTTGCGCGCGAGGCCATAAAGGAAGCCCGCCGCAAAGAGGTCGCCGGCGCCGGTAGTGTCGATCACCTTGTCGACCGGGAACGCCGGCGCGGCAACGGCGTCCTCGGAGGAGACAACCATGCAGCCCTTGTCGCTGCGGGTGACAATGCCGAGATTGACGTCGTCGCGCAGTTGCTTCAGCGCGGCGTCGAAGTCCGAGGTCGTGTAGAGCGAGTGAAGCTCGGACTCGTTGGCGAAGACGATGTCGACGGTGCCGTCGCGCATCAAGGCGAGAAACTCGTCGCGGTAGCGGTCGACGCAGAAGGAATCCGACAGCGTCAGCGCCACCTTGCGCTTGGCGTCATGGGCGATCTTGGCCGCCTTGACGAACGCGTCCTTGGCGTTCTTGGGATCCCAGAGATAACCCTCGAGATAGACGATGCCGGCAGCAGCGACCTCCGCCGGATCGATGTCGGCGGGCGACAGGTCCTGCGCCGCGCCGAGATAGGTGTTCATGGTGCGCTCGCCGTCGCCGGTGACCAGGATGTAGGAGCAGCCGGTGGCGGGACCGTCCTGCGCGGCCGGGGTGTTGAAGGCAACGCCGGCGGCGCGGATGTCGTGGACGTAGAGCTTGCCGATCTGGTCGTCCTTGACCTTGCCGACATAGGCGGCGCGCGCCCCCAGGCTGCCGATGCCGACGATGGTGTTGGCGGCCGAGCCGCCCGAGACCTCGGTCGCCGGCCCCATGTCCTTGTAGATGGCCGCGGCGCGCGCCTCGTCGATCAGCGACATGCTGCCCTTGGTCATGCCATGCTTGGCCAGGAAGGCCTCGTCGGTCCGAACCAGAACGTCGAACAGCGCGTTGCCGATGCCGAGAACGTCATATTTCACGTCAGCCATTCACCTTGATCCTGTTTGCCGGATTGCGGTCCCCGCGGAAATCCGCTTCCTGTCGGCCTGAAATCTGGCTCGCGGCCTATCACGACCGGGCCTCGGCGGGCAAGCAACGGTATTCTCGAGAGCAATGATCCGTTCCTTTCTCACCGTCTCGACCGGCACGTTGGCCTCCCGGCTGCTGGGTTTTGCCCGCGATTCCTTGATCGCGGCGCTGCTCGGCACCGGTGCCGTGGCCGACGCGTTCCTGGCGGCGTTTCAGCTCGTCAACGTGGTGCGGCGGCTGCTCAGCGAGGGCGCGCTGAACGCGGCGCTGATCCCGGCCTGGCTACGGAGCCGCGACCGCGACGGGGCGGCGGCTGCGGCGGCATTCGCCGGACGCGTGCTCGGCACCGTCAGCGCGGCGCTGATCGCGACCTCGATCGTCCTTGCGCTCCTGATGCCGCTGATCATGACGGTCATCGCGCCGGGATTCGTCGGCAGCGGCACGCTCGATCGCGCGGTCGAGTATGCGCAGCTGATGCTGCCCTATCTCGCCTTTGCCGGCCCCGTCACCGTGCTGATGGGGCTGCTGAACGCGCAGGGTCGATTTGCGCTGACGGCGTTCTCTCCGCTGCTGTTCAACATCGTGCTGATCGCCGCCATCGCCGTGCTGCTCGTCCGGCACGCAGACGCCGGCTCCGCCGCATGGATCCTGGCAGCGACCGTCGGCGTCGCCGGCTTGCTGCAACTGATGATGCTGCTGTCGCAGCGAAGCGCGCGCCTTGCGACGCCGCTGCGCGTCAGCTTCGACCGGGAGATGCGGGCGTTTTTCGCCAAGGCCATTCCCGGCATGATCGCAAGCTCGGGCCCGCAATGGCTGATGGTGGCGGGCGCGATCATCGCTTCCGCCACGCCGTCCGCGGTGTCCTGGCTCTATTTCGCCAACCGCCTGATCGAGCTGCCGCTCGGCATCGTCGGCGTCGCCATGGGAACGGTGCTAGTGCCGGAGCTGACGCGTGCGGTGAATAGCGGCGACCGCGGTGCCGTGGCGCACGCCGAATCCCGCGCGCTGGAGCTTGCGGCCGGGCTTGCGCTGCCGGCAACCCTCGGCCTGATCGTGCTCGCGGAGCCGATCGTGCGGCTGCTGTTCGAACGTGGCGCGTTCGGCGCCGAGGACAGCGCGGCCACCGCGCGCGCGCTGATGTGGCTGGCGCTGGGACTGCCGGCGCATGTGCTGATCAAGGCGCTGTCGCCGGCCTTCTATGCCCGCGGCGATACGATGACGCCGTTGCGCGCGACCATGGCAGGCTTCGTGGTGACCGTCGCGCTCGCGCTGCTGCTCGGCCATGCCTTCGGCGCGAGCGGGATCGCCGCAAGCATCGCGGCCGGCGCCTGGTGCAGCACGCTCTTCCTGCTTCGCAAAGGCTCGAGCGAATTCGGCTTCTCGGTCGATGCGAGCGCCCGCGCGCGACTGCCGCGCATCGTGCTTGCCGCGATCGTCATGGGCGCCCTGCTCTGGCTGACGACGGGTCTGGTGCCTGCGGAGAGCCATGGGTTGATCCAACTCATCGCACTGGCCGCTCAGATCGCGGCCGGGATTGCCGTCTACGGCCTGCTGCTGCAGACCCTCGGCGTCGCCTCCTGGCGCGAGGCCACCAATGCCCTGAAACGACCGAGCTGAACCACCTCTGCCGCGAAAGACCCTTGACGGGGCAGCGCCGCTGTTGGAAACGACGGCCGAATACCTATGGGAAGGCTGACCATGCCATTCGTTGAACGGGTCTTTTCGGGCGTCCAGCCGACGGGCAATCTGCACCTCGGCAATTACCTCGGCGCCATCGTCAACTTCGTGAAGATGCAGGAAACCCACAACTGCGTCTATTGCGTCGTCGACATGCACGCGATCACGCAGGGCGTCGACGTCTGGGGCGGACCGGCCGAGCTCACGCGCAACACCCGCGAGGTGACCGCGGCGTTCATCGCGGCCGGCATCGATCCGAAGAAGCACATCGTGTTCAACCAGAGCCAGGTCTCCGGCCATGCCGAGCTCGCCTGGATCTTCAACTGCGTCGCCCGCATGGGCTGGCTCGGCCGCATGACCCAGTTCAAGGAGAAGGCCGGCAAGGACCGCGAGAATGCCTCCGTCGGCCTGTTCGACTATCCCGTGCTGATGGCGGCCGACATCCTGCTGTACCGCGCCACCCATGTGCCGGTCGGCGAGGACCAGAAGCAGCATCTCGAGCTTTCGCGCGACATCGCGCAGAAGTTCAACAACGATTTCGCCGATTCCATCCGGGCCCAGGGCACCGATGACGGCCTGTTCTTCCCGCTGCCCGAACCCTTGATCACCGGCCCGGCGACGCGCGTGATGAGCCTTCGCGACGGCACCAAGAAGATGTCGAAGTCGGATGCGTCGGACAATTCGCGCATCAATCTCACCGACGATGCCGACACCATCGCGCAAAAGATCCGCAAGGCGAAGACCGATCCGGAGCCGCTGCCGACGGAAGAGAAGGGCCTGGAAGCCCGGCCCGAGGCCGACAACCTCGTCGGCATCTTCGCCGCGCTCTCCGGCCGCTCCAAGGCCGACGTGCTGCGCGAATTCGGCAACGGCCAGTTCTCCAGCTTCAAGAACGCGCTGGCGGAGCTGTGCGTGACAAAACTCGCGCCGATCGCCGGCGAGATGAAACGCCTCGTCGCCGACCCCGGCCATATCGACGCGATCCTCATCGACGGCTCGGACCGGGCCCGTGCCATCGCGGACGAGACGATGAAGCTCTCCAAGGACATCGTCGGCTTCATTCGCCGGCGCTAAGGCGCGCTTTGCAAGACCGGCTGGCGCCGCGGCGCCCGCCGCTTCGCCTCTCCCAAACATCGCGGGAGTGTGGCAGCATGGTCGCCATGCACATTCCGGGACATGCATGACCAGCAAGCGACTTTGCTACGAGCCGGGCCACAAGCCCAAATGCCTCGTCATCGTCGATGACACCGCCGAATGGGATCGCGCCGTCTATTATGCCAGCCGCTGGGCGATCCGCGCCGGCGGCGGCGTCGTGATGCTGCGCATCATCGAGCCGGAGCAGCAGAGCCAGGAATGGCTGGGCGTCGCCGACATCATGCGCGCCGAGGCGCAGGAGGCCGCCGAAGCCGCGCTCGACCGTGCCGCCGGCCGCGCCAACGGCATCGCCGCGATCACGCCGGAGCGGGTGATCCGCGAGGGCGCACCGATGGAACAGCTGTTCGCAGTGATAGACGAGGACCCTGATATCGCCATGCTGGTGCTCGCGGCCAATCCCGGCGCGGAAGGACCGGGACCGCTGGTCGCGCTGCTCGCGCAAGAGCTGGGCACGTTTCCGATACCGGTGACTATCATCTCGGGCGCGCTGAGCGACGAAAGCGTGGATTCGCTGTCGTAGGCCGTTGTTCTGCCGGTGGGTTACTCGTCATGCCCGGGCTTGTCCCGGGCATCCACGTTCTTGGCACGACGAAGCAAGGCGTGGGTGGCCGGGACAAGCCCGGCCATGACGGAGAGAGAAGATTGCGCGCCTTAACCCACTGAAATTACAGTCAAACGTCGATCCCTCCCCTTGACCGTGCGTTCCCCGTCGCCATCTGCTAGGGGATAGAGCACGCGCCGGCCTTGAACCGGCGACGTCTGGAGAAAACCATGTTCATTCAAACCGAAGCCACCCCCAATCCCGCCACGCTGAAGTTCATTCCCGGCCGCGTCGTGGTCGACGGCAGCCCGATGGAATTTGCCAGCCGCGAATCGGCGGCGCGCTCGCCGCTGGCCGAAAAGCTATTTGATGTGCCCGGTGTCACCGGCGTGTTCTACGGATCGGACTTCATCACCGTGACGAAAGCGAGCGGTGAATGGCAGCAGCTCAAGCCCGCGATCCTCGGCGCGATCATGGAGCACTATATGTCCGGCGCGCCGCTGCTCGCCGACGGCACCGCGCAAGGCGATGGCGATCTCGACGACGAGGACGAGTTCTTCGACGAGTCCGACGCCGAGACGGTGGACATGATCAAGGACCTGATCGAGACCCGGGTGCGGCCGGCTGTCGCCAATGACGGCGGCGACATCACCTTCCGCGGCTTCAAGGACGGCATTGTCTATCTCAACATGAAGGGCTCATGCGCCGGCTGCCCGTCATCGACCGCGACGCTGCAGCATGGCATCCAGAACCTCCTGAAGCATTTCGTGCCCGACGTGGTCGAAGTCCGGCCGATGTGACGAGGAAGTCGTCATTCCGGGATGGTGCGTCAGCACCAGACCCGGAATCTCGAGATTCCGGGTTCGGTCTACAGACCGCCCCGGAATGACGGTTGCGCAGGGTAATATGGGGGGCTGCGTGCGTGATGAATGGCGGACAGGCGCCTGGTTCGCTAGACTGCTCGCCATTCGCAACTCGCCATTCGCTTTTCCATGCTGATCCTTGCCATCGATACTGCGCTCGACGCCTGCGCGGCCGCCGTGCTGGACACTGATGCCGGCGAGTTTCTCGCTCAGGAATCGCTGCTGATGAAGCGCGGTCATGCCGAGGCACTGATGCCGATGATCGCGCGCGTGATGCAATCGGCCGATCTCGCCTTCACCTCGCTCGACCGCATCGCCGTAACCGTCGGGCCCGGCAGCTTTACCGGCCTGCGCGTCGGCATCTCGGCGGCGCGGGGCCTTGCGCTTGCGGCGAAACGGCCGGCGGTCGGGCTGACGACGCTGTCGGCCTATGCCGCGGCCGTCGTCAGCCAGAACAAGCCGGCGCCGGTGATCTCTGCAATCGATGCGCGGCACGATCACGTCTATTTCCAGATCGTCGCCGGCGACGGCAGCCAGTTGGTGCGGCCTTGTGTCGCCCCCATCGACGAGGCGATCGCGGCCTCGCAATTCGGCGCGCCGCATCTCGTCGGCAATGCGGCCGGGATCCTCGCCGATCGCTGGCCTGAGAATGGTGTGCAACCTGTTGCGGTCGATGCGCAGCCCGCGCCCGACATCGGCTGGGTCGCCTGGCTCGGCGCCGCGGCCGATCCCGGCGCCACGCCGGCGCGGCCATTCTATCTGAAGGCGCCAGACGCAAAGCCGGCCGCAACTCCGCCGCTCGCGCAAGCCGCAAGCTCATGATGCGATGGTTGGCGGAGTGGTGGCGCGGCGGCAGCCCCGTCGTCGAGCCTGCGACCTCGCGCGACGCCGCGCGGCTCGCACAGCTGCACGGCGCCTCCTTCGCGCGCGGCTGGGGCGAAGGCGAATTCGAGGACATGATGAGCGAGCGCAACACGCTGGTGCAGCGCTTGCGTCTCGGCAGCAAGACGGTCGGCTTTGCGGTGTCCCGAATCGGCGCGGACGAAGCGGAAATTCTCTCGATTGCGGTGGACGCAGCCTATCGCGGCCGCGGCCTCTCCCGTACGCTGCTGATGACCCATCTCGGCCACCTCGCGGGGCGCGGTGTGCGCACGATATTTCTCGAAGTGGAGGAAAACAACCAGCCGGCGCGCCGGCTCTACGACCGGGCCGGATTCACGGTGGTCGGGCGCCGCGAACGCTACTATAAGCAGCCGAACGGGGAACAATTGAACGCCCTTCTGATGCGACGTGACTTGTCGTAACATTGGTGCCAGAAAGCGCCTCCGCCAGGCAGACACCCTATGACCGCATTGAAACCTTCTTCCGCATCCAAGGCGTCCGGCATCGAGGCGCGCTGTGCCGCCACTGGCATGCGCATGACAGAGCAACGCCGCGTCATCGCCCGCGTGCTCGCGGAGTCGGCCGATCATCCCGATGTCGAAGAACTGTACCGGCGCTGCGCCGCGGTCGACGACAAGATTTCGATCTCGACCGTCTATCGCACCGTGAAATTGTTCGAGGATGCCGGCATCATCGAGCGCCACGATTTCCGCGAGGGCCGCGCGCGCTACGAGACGATGCGCGACAGCCATCACGACCATCTCATCAATCTGCGCGACGGCAAGGTGATCGAGTTTACCTCCGAGGAGATCGAGAAGCTCCAGGCGGAGATTGCGCGCAAGCTCGGCTACAAGCTGGTCGATCACCGGCTCGAGCTCTATTGCGTACCGCTCGACGACGACAAGCCGACGAATTGATGCACAGTTCTTTCGGCGATCTTTCTTCACCTCTCCCCAACGGGGAGAGGTCGATTTGCTCCCGGCGATGCGAAGCATCGTCCGGTGCAAATCGGGTGAGGGAGCGCTGCTACTACGACAGACCGTAACCCCTCACCCGGCGCTTCGCGCCGACCTCTCCCTATGGGAGAGGTGGTACCACCCGCGCGGCACCAGAGTGCCCGACCAAGTAAGGCTCTGATGCCCATCGACCTCATCATCTTCGATTGCGACGGCGTGCTCGTGGACAGCGAGGTGATCTCCTGCCGTGCGCATGCGGACGTGCTGACGCGCCACGGATATCCGATCACGTCGGAGCAGGTGCTGGTCCGGTTCCTCGGCGTGTCCGAGAAGGATGCGCGGCGGATGGTCGAGCAGGAAATCGGCCGTAGTCTTCCCGACGATCTCGAGCAGCAGATCAATGCGGCCACGCTGCAATCCTACGCCAGCGATCTACAGCCGATTATCCACGTCGCGGCAGCGATCGCCGCGATCGACCTGCCCAAATGCGTTGCGTCGAGCGGCACGCCGGACAAGATCCACCATGGTCTGACCTGCGCCGGGCTCTACGATCTGCTTGCCCCGAACATCTTTTCCGCGAGCCAGGTCGCACGCGGCAAGCCAGCGCCCGATCTGTTCCTGTTCGCCGCCGCGCAGATGAAGGTCGCACCCGAGCGGTGTCTCGTGATCGAGGACAGCGTCCCCGGGGTCACAGGCGCGCAAGCCGCCGGGATGACCGTGCTCGGCTTTCACGGCGGCGGCCACTGCCCGCCGGGCCACGCCGAACGGTTGCGCGCCGCAGGTGCCAACCTGACATTCGACGATATGCGGCAATTGCCGGAGTTGGTTCTGAAGGCGGGAGCGAAGACCCTGGCGGGCTGATTTCGGCCACTTGGCGTCATTCCGGGCATGCGCAGCGCGCGTGAACCCGGAATCCCGAGATTCTGGGGCGAGATTCCGGGTTCGCGACGGCGTCGCGCCCCGGAATGACGGGCGAAGATGGTCCATTCGCTGGATTTTCGGCTCTCCAACCTCTATGTGAAGGCCGTCCTCCACGCCATTTCGGGTTCCATGACGCCGCCGCGCAAGCTGCACATCAAATCATTTGGCTGCCAGATGAACGTCTACGATGCCCAGCGCATGGTGGATACGCTGGCGCCTGAAGGATTCGTGGAGACTGATAGCGCAGAGGATGCCGACCTCGTCATCCTCAACACCTGCCATATCCGCGAGAAGGCTTCGGAAAAGGTCTATTCCGAACTCGGCCGCCTTCGCGTCGCCAAGGACGAGGCCGCGCGTGGGGGCCGCACGATGCAGATCGCGGTGGCCGGCTGCGTGGCACAGGCCGAGGGCGAGGAGATCGTGCGGCGGGCGCCCGCGGTCGACGTCGTGGTCGGGCCGCAGAGCTATCATCATCTGCCGGAGCTGCTGAAGCGCGCCGGCAGCGAAGGCCGCGCGATCGAGACTGAGTTCCCGGCCGAGGACAAGTTCGGCTTCTTGGCCCAACCCAAGCCCGACGCGATCCGCGCGCGCGGCATTTCCGCCTTCGTCACAGTGCAGGAAGGCTGCGACAAGTTCTGCACCTTCTGCGTCGTACCCTACACGCGGGGCTCGGAAGTCTCGCGCCCGGTGGCGAAGATCGTCGATGACGTGAAGCGCCTCGCCGACAATGGCGTGCGCGAGCTGACGCTGATCGGGCAGAACGTCAACGCCTATCACGGCGAGGGACCGGACGGAAAAACCTGGCCGCTCGGCAGGCTGCTCGAACATCTGGCGGCGATCCCGGGCATCGCCAGGCTGCGCTATTCGACCAGCCATCCCCGCGACGTCGACGATAGCCTGATTGCCGCCCATCGCGATCTCGGTGCCCTGATGCCGTTCGTGCACCTGCCGGTGCAGTCGGGCTCGGACCGGATTCTGGCCGCCATGAACCGCAAACATACCGCCGATGACTACCGGCGGGTCGTCGAGCGTTTCCGCGCCGCCCGCCAAGACATTGCTTTTTCATCAGATTTCATCGTCGGCTTCCCCGGCGAAAGCGAGCAAGATTTTCTCGCCACCCTCGCGCTTGTCACGCAAATCGGCTACGCTGCGGCGTATTCGTTCAAATACTCCGCCCGGCCGGGAACGCCGGCCGCGGACATGCAGGAGACGGTGTCCCCCGCCGACATGGACCAGCGATTGGAGCGGCTCCAGGAACTGATCGACAGCCAGCAATCGGCCTTCAACAAGGCTGCGATTGGCTCAACGGTCGACGTGTTGTTCGAGCGTCCGGCCCGCAAGGAGGGCCAGATCGTCGGCCGCACCGCGTACCTCCAGCCGGCCCATGTCATGGCCTCGCCCGACATTATCGGACAGATCCTGCCGGTCCGCATCGACAGCCTCGAGCGGTACAGTTTTCTCGGCGAGCTCGTGACGGCGCGCAGCGCGCGCGAGCCCGCTTTATCGCAAGCCAGTGGAGCCTGAACCCTTGCCAAAAAGCGCATCGGATTCGTCTTCGTTCGCTCCCAGCCGCAAATTTGACCGCGACATGCAAGCTCCGCCCGAGACCCAGGTCGTCATCGACTTCGACGACAACCGCGCCGCCTCCGCACTGGTCGGCCCCTACGGCCAGCATCTGGCGCAGATCGAGCGGCGGCTCGGCGTGGTCGTGGACTCCAAAGGCAACCACATCACGATCGGCGGCTCGCGCGACGGCTGCGACGCCGCGCGCCGCGTGCTTGAGATGCTCTACGGTCAGGCCGTGAAGGGGCAGGATCTCGACCAGGGCGAGGTCGAAGGCGCGATCCGCGCCGTCATCGCGCAAGGCTCGCTGTTCGAGTTCGATGCCAAATCGCCCAAGACGGCCTTCGACAGCATCAACTTGCGCAAGCGCCCGGTGCGCGCGCGCACCGCCGCGCAGGATTCCTACATCCGCGCGCTGAAACGCCACGAGCTGGTGTTCGGCGTCGGCCCGGCCGGCACCGGAAAGACCTGGCTTGCCGTCGCCCACGCCGCCCAGCTGTTCGAGCGCAAGGAGGTCGATCGCATCATCCTGTCGCGTCCGGCGGTAGAAGCCGGCGAGCGACTCGGTTTCCTGCCCGGCGACCTCCGCGAGAAGGTGGATCCTTATCTGCGGCCGATCTACGACGCGCTCTACGATCTCATGGATGCGCGCATCGTCGAGCGTGCGCTGCAGAGCGGCGAGATCGAGATCGCGCCACTCGCGTTCATGCGCGGCCGTACACTGACCAATGCCGCCATCATCCTGGACGAGGCCCAGAACACCACGTCGATGCAGATGAAGATGTTCCTGACGCGTCTCGGCGAGAACAGCCGCATGATCGTGACGGGCGATCCCTCGCAGATCGACCTGCCCAACGGCCAGACCTCGGGCCTCGCCGAAGCGACCCGGCTCCTGAACGGCATCGAGGGTATCGCCCAGGTTCATTTCAAGGCCGAGGACGTGATCCGCCACGAACTCGTGGCAAGGATCGTCGGCGCCTACGAAGGGTCGCCGCAGCGACCGGCCACCGGTCAATCCTGACGAGGCAACACCGGACCCCGAGGGCGTGAATATGGCGTCCTTCGTCCGAGACAGCACAATGTCCCATTCCAATATTCCCATGACCGAGGTCCTCGTCGTTGCCGATTGCTGGCAGCGCGAGCCCGATTCAGAAGCCGTGATCCAGCGCGCGGTGGCGGCCGCCGCCGAGAGCGTCGACGAAGACGTTGCCGACGCGGAAGTGGCGGTGATGCTGACCGATGATGCCGGCATCCGCACCCTCAACAGCAACTGGCGCGGCATCGACAAGCCGACCAACGTGCTGTCGTTCCCCGCGCTGCAGCCGGAGGGCGCGTGGAAGCCGGGCGATGCGCCGCGCATGCTCGGCGACATCGCGATCGCCTACGAGACCATGCGGCGCGAGGCGGATGAGGAACACAAGCCGTTCGATCACCATCTGAGCCATCTCGCCGTGCACGGCTTCCTGCACCTGATCGGCTACGATCACGAGAACGACGCCGACGCCGAGGAGATGGAAGCGCTGGAGACGCAGATCCTAGCGCATCTCGGCATCCCCGATCCCTATGCCGACCGCACGGGGACGCACTGAGATGCCTGAATCCGACCCAATCCAGGACAACCCGCGCAACACGCGCAATCTGCCCGTCGTCGTGGCGCAAGGCGAGGTGATGCGCCCGAGCTCCGACGGCTGGCTGCTGCGCGCGATCCGCACGCTGTTCGGCTGGAAGGCGGGCTCGGTGCGCCACGACCTCCAGGTCGTGCTCGATGCGACCACACCCGACGACACCGGCTTCTCGGCCGTCGAGCGCACCATGCTGCGCAATATCCTCGGCCTGCACGAGCGCCGGATCGCGGACGTCATGGTGCATCGCGCCGACATCGTCGCGGTGAAGCGCGACATCCCGCTCGGCGAATTGATGGACCGCTTCGAGAGCGCAGGCCATTCCCGCCTCGTGGTCTACAACGAGACGCTCGACGATCCCGTCGGCATCGTCCACATCCGCGACCTGCTCGCCTTCATGACCGCACGCGCCCGCGTGTCGCAAGCCACCAAGACCAAGCGCAAGAAGCCGCTGCCGGCCGGGCTCGACCTGCGGGCCGTCGATCTCGCGCTGCCGCTTCATGACGCGCACATCATCCGCAAGCTGCTCTACGTGCCACCCTCGATGCGCGCGATCGACCTGCTCGCGCAGATGCAGGCCTCGCGCATCCATCTGGCGCTGGTGGTCGACGAATATGGCGGCAGCGACGGGCTGGTCTCGATCGAGGACATCGTCGAGCAGATCGTGGGCGAGATCGACGACGAGCACGACAGCGACGAGCCACCCTCGATCGTGCGCCTGCCCGACAACGCCTTCATCGCCGACGCCCGCGCCAGCCTCGACGACGTCCGCTCGGTGATCGGCGAGGACTTCCTCACCGGCGAGGCCGGCGAGGAGGTGGAGACGCTGGGCGGCTATCTCGTCAGCTTCGTCGGGCGCCTGCCGGTGCGGGGCGAGGTGATCTCGGGTCCCGGCACCTACGAGGTCGAGGTGCTCGATGCCGATCCGCGCCGCGTCAAGCGGCTGCGCATCTCGACGCGGAAGGAGCGTCCCGCCCCCCGCGTCCAGCGCGAGAGCCGGCGCCGCGAAGCCACGCCGGACAGCGGACAATCGCCGGCCGGCGACACGCCCACGCCGCCGCCGGGCGACGGGACCGCCCCGCAGTGAGCCCATCGCAGCGACTTCGGCAAATTGCGCTCGCCGTCATCCTCGCCTGGGTATGGCAGCGCGCCGTCATCGCCATGGCGGCCGGGGCGTTGTCGGTGCTGGCGCTGGCGCCATTCAACCTCTTCCCGGTGCTGTTCATCACCTTCCCGGTGCTGGTCTGGCTGATCGACGGCGCCGGCGCCGGCCGCCATGGCGGCGTCCCCGCCGCCGCTTTGACCGGCTACTGGTTCGGGCTCGGCTATTTCGTCCCGGGTCTCTACTGGATCGGCTACGCCTTCTTCGTCGACGCCGACGTGTTCGCCTGGCTGACGCCGTTCGCCGTGCTGGGCCTGCCGGCGTATCTGTCTATATTCACGGCAATGGGCTTTGCGCTGGCGCGCCTGCTCTGGACCAAGAACGCCACGCGCGTGCTGGCGCTCGCAGCAAGCCTCACCATCAGCGAATGGCTGCGCGGTCATGCGCTGACAGGGTTTCCCTGGAACGCGTTCGGCTATGCGCTCTCGGAGCCGCTGGCGCTGGCGCAGACGGCGGCGCTGATCGGGCTGTGGGGCATGACGTTCCTGACGGTGGCGATCTTCGCAAGCCCCGCGACGCTGATCGACCGAACGCCCGATCGCCGCCTGCAATGGCGCGTGCCGGCCGCCGCCATCGGGCTTCTGATCGTCATGGGCGTCTTCGGTGCGATCCGCCTGTCGCTGCATCCGACCACGACGATATCGGGCGCCAAGCTGCGCCTTATGCAGCCCAACCTGCAGCAGGATGCGAAATTCAACTACGCCGCCAAGGCGGAGGTGATGAAGAAATATTTGGCGCTGTCCGACCGAGCCTCCGGCCCGCAATCGACCGGCGTGCGCGATGCCACCATCCTGGTCTGGCCGGAATCCGCCTTTCCGTTCTTCCTGACCCGCGAAGCCGACGCGATGGCGCAAATCGCCGATCTGCTGCCGAAGGGCACCGTGCTGATCACGGGCTCGGTCCGCGCGCCCGACCTGCCGCGCGGCACGCCGATCACACGCGCCTATAATTCGATCTACGTGATCGATCACGAAGGCAGCGTCCTCGCCGTCTACGACAAGCTGCACCTGGTACCGTTCGGAGAATTTCTGCCCTATCAGTCGTTGATGGAGAAGCTTGGTTTCGAGCAACTGACGCGTGTGCGCGGCGGCTTCATTGCAGGTACCGTGCGGCATGCGCTGCCGGTCGCGGGCGCGCCGCCGGCACTGCCGCTGATCTGCTACGAGGCGATCTTCCCCGGCGAAGTGGCCGGACGCAACGAACGTCCGGGCTGGATCGTGAACCTCACCAATGACGGCTGGTTCGGCATCTCGACCGGCCCCTATCAGCACCTGGAGCAGTCGCGGATGCGCGCGATCGAGCTCGGATTGCCGCTGGTCCGCTCGGCCAATACCGGCATCTCCGCAGTGATCGATCCGGTCGGACGCACGGTCGCGAGCCTCGGTCTCGGCATCGAAGGCATTTTGGATGCAAACCTGCCGGCTGCGATCCCGCCGACGATCTATGCGCGCGTGGGTGACGTACCAGCAATCATGCTCGTCGCGCTCGCCGTGATTGTGGCCGTCCGCCGCCGCGTCGCCAAACGACATCCATGATCACTCTCATGGGCGCAGCCGGAATCCTTTGACAACCGTAGTCCCACGGTTGACAGACTGCACGCGGGCTCCCCATTCTGCACCCGCTGCGAAAGACAGCGCTGCGTTGCTAAATTTCTCCGCAATGTTTCCCAATAACAGGGTTCGATTTTGACGAGTTGCACCCGAGGCATGCTTGATGATTGCGCCGAAGGTGATGTTTGGAGGGCTGAGGAAATGTCGAAAGCGCCCAACCCTGTTGACAAATATGTCGGCAGTCGCGTGCGCATGCGCCGCATCATGTTGGGCATGAGTCAGGAAAAGCTCGGTGAAGCTTTGGGCCTGACTTTCCAACAGATCCAGAAATACGAGAAGGGCACCAACCGCGTGGGCGCGAGCCGCATCCAGCAAATCGCCGAGATTTTGCAGGTGCCGGTGTCGTTCCTGTTCGAAGGCGGCCCGAGCGGCGTGCCAGGACCGGATGGCTTCAGCGAAGGCGCCTCGCCCTCTTACGTCTCGGACTTTCTGGCGACCTCCGAAGGGCTCGCCCTGACCAAGGCGTTCACGCGAATCACCGATTCGAAGATGCGCCGTTCGATCGTCGACCTCGTCGAGCAGATTGCGGCGCGCGAAGGCCCCGACAAGCGCTGACGCGCCATTCTCGACGGCGATTTGAGACTGCGTCAAATCTGGCCTATGTCGTGATTTGCGGCGCGCTTCAGTGCGCGTCCGCTTCGATGATACGATTCAAGGACACAGATGCATCGATGGCCAGCTCCAATTGGTTCGATTCTCAAACCATCCTCGATGGTATCCGCCGCTGGGTGGAGATCGAGACGCCGACGGAAGCGCCTGAACAGGTCAACAAGCTGATCTCCATGGTCGCGGAGCAATACCGCGACCTGCCTGCCAAGCTCGAGCGCATCGCCGGCGTGGATGGCTGCGGCGATCATCTCATCGTGCGCACCAATTGGGGCCAGGACCGGCCGGGCATCCTGGTGCTGAGCCACCTCGACACCGTTCATCCCATGGGCTTCATCGAGCGCCTGCCGTTCAAGGTCGAAGGTGACGTCGCGTTCGGTCCCGGCATCTACGACATGAAGGGCGGCGCCTATATCGCCCATCACGCCTTTGGCGCGCTCTGCGCCGGCGGCGAGCGCTCGCCGCTCGGCATCACGCACCTGTTCACCTCGGACGAGGAGATCGGCAGCCCGACGTCGCGTGCGCTGATTGAGAAGGAAGGGCGCAACGCCAAATACGTGCTGGTCACCGAGCCGGCACGCGACGGCGGCAGGATCGTCACCGCACGCAAGGGCGTCGGGCGTTTCAAGGTCTTCATCAAGGGCGTGCCCGCCCATGCCGGCTCGCGGCCCGAAGACGGCCGCAGCGCCGTCCGCGAGCTCGGCAACGTCATCCTGGCCCTGGAAGGGATGAACGATTACGCGCGCGGCGTCACCGTCAATGTCGGCGTGGTGCGCGGCGGCACGCGTCCCAACGTCACGCCGGAGGAGGCTTACGCCGAAGTCGATCTGCGCGTCATGAGCCTCGAGGACGCCGACGAGTTCGTCGGCAGGATTCTCGCTTTGACATCGAAGACCGACGGCGTCACCGTCAAGGTCAGTGGCGAGCTCAATCGGCCGCCTTACGAGAAGAGCAGCGCAGGCGCCGCGTTGTACGAGCATGGCAAGGCGCTCGCCGGCGAGATCGGCTTCGCGCTGATCGACACCCACACCGGCGGCGGCTCGGATGGCAATTTCACGGCCGCGCACACCGCGACTCTCGACGGGCTCGGCGTCGACGGCAAGGGCGCGCACACCCATTATGAGCAGCTCTACGTTTCCTCGCTCGCGCCGCGCGCCCGGCTGCTCCATCGCCTGTACCAGACACTGCGATGAGCGACCGCAAATCAGATCCCGATCGCGACGACGGCGAGCGCGCCTTCTTCGGGCGCCGCAAGGGCCACAAGCTCCGGCAGCACCAGGCCGGATTGATCGAGCAGTTGCTGCCCCATCTTGCGCTCGACATCGACGCCGAGGCGCCGGCGGACGCGCGCGACATCTTCGACCCCGCGGCCGAAGATGTCAGGCTCGAAATCGGCTTCGGCGGCGGTGAGCATCTTGCCGCCGAGGCCCAGAACTTCCCGACGACCGGCTTCATCGGCTGCGAGCCCTATGTCAACGGAATGGCAAAGATCCTCGCGCAGATCGAGGCCGCCAATATCGGCAACATCCGCCTGTTCGCGGGCGATGCCGCCGAGCTCCTGGCCTGGCTGCCCAAGGACTCGCTGTCGCGCATCGACCTGATTCATCCCGATCCATGGCCGAAGCGGCGGCACTGGAAGCGGCGCTTCGTGCAGGACCGGACGATCGCGGCGATGGCGCGCGTGCTGAAGCCGAATGGTGAATTCCGCTTTGTCTGCGACATCGACGATTATTGCGCCTGGACGCTGTCTCATCTGGCACGCTCGCAGGACTTCGTCTGGCTTGCGGAACGCGCCGACGATTTCCGGCAGCCATGGCCCGGCTACACCATGACGCGCTATGGAAGGAAGGCCGCGCGCGAGGGGCGCAAGGCGGCTTATCTGCGGTTTCGGCGGGTGTAGATTTCGCGTGCACTCCATCCGCGTTCGTCACGCCCGGTCTTGTCCCGCCTGCGCGGCCATGACGGCGAAGTCGCGAACTTCGATTAGATCGTCTGCCGGTTGCGCCAGAAATTCACGACGCGTTCGGCGGTGGCCGGCATCAGGCGCGTGAAGTTCAGACGCGCGGCCTCGATGTCGGCGTCGGCCGGCATGCGGTTCGGCCCGTACCAGAGCAGGATGAGCGCGCGCACCGTGGGCCAACCGAGGTTCAGCACGCGGCCAAGGATCAGAAGCGGATCGTAGCGGTCGCCCGCAATCAGGCGGTCGAGCACCGGGAGCCGAACGCCTGAAAGCGCCGAGAGCGCGGCGATCGATTCCTCGTATTTCTGCGCCTTGGCGAAGCCGAGCAGCGCGCTCTCGCCGAGATGGCCTCCGCGATGCAATGTCAGCACGGTGTGCTGTGCCGCAGAGTAGTCGCGGCGCGGGCCGGGCGGCAGCGCGGCCTCGTCGATCGCCGCCATCGCACGCTTGATCTCGGCCTGGCGCGCGGGATTCACCACGGTGGAGAGGCGGCGGCGGATGACGTCGAGGGTACCGTCGAGCAGTTGCTTCAGGTGCTCGCCGGAAAGGTCGTTGCGCTGACCGATCTTCAGCGTCAGCACCCCGTCCTGCGCCGCGCGCTTGATCAGCTCGGAATAGCTGCCGGGCGAGAACGCCGCACCGGCATTGGCCGCGGCACGGCGCACCACGTCGCGATCGCCGCGCTCGACCAGCACGTCGGTGATCACAGGCGACAAAGCGGGACGCTCCGTCATCGCCAGCAGATGACCCTGGCCCTTCAGGCGCGCGATCTCGACCAGAGCCGCGTCGTCGAGCACGGGCGAGCGGCGCAGCACGGGGCCGGCCACCGCGATCTCGTTTTCGCGCGCGAGCTGATTGACGAGGTGCGGCGGCGCATTGTTCAGGTGCGAAAAGCGCTCGGCCAGATCGGCTCGCGACGCCAGTTCGGCATGCGGGACGAGATCGACCAGGAGATTGTCGAAGAGATCGATCAGTTCGGGGCGGAGCTTCTCCGCATCCTGGAAGAACAGCTGGGAAATGGCGCGCGCGATATCGCCACGGCGCCGGGGATCGCCACGCTTGACGATATCCTCCAGTCCAGGAATGAGCGACGTGGCAACGGTCATGAAAACGCAACTCGAACGGGGCACGCCGCGGGTGCGCCCTTGGTTCAAGCCGCCCCACAATCCGGGAATCTAGGCCGGCTTGATGAAGGAAGCGTTGCGCGGCGCCGCGGGCCGGCGCAAAAAGGGCCGTCACCGCTGCAATGGGCCTTGTCCGAGAGGGTGGAAAGCGCTATATCAGCGCCAATTCATCTTCTCATACGATCCGCGTAGGAGAGTGGGCCCGAAAGGACCCGCTCTTTTTTATTACCTGAATGCGGCTCGGTGGAGGATGCGGCCCGACGCGTCGTCGGGAGAGTTCCGAAGCGAGCTTTGGATTAACCAAGCCTTAACCCAAGCCCTAACCAACGAGCGCCTTGACCCCTGCCATGACCGAACCGACCTCAGGTTCCCCGGATGCCGAGTTGCTGGCCGAGCCGCGGCTCGTGGTCGAGCCGGGCGCCGCGGCACGGGTGTCGGCAGTCGCAGCCCCCGTGCTCCAGGGCATGGGCTATCGGCTGGTGCGGATCCGCATTTCCGGGGAAGCCGGCTGCACCGTGCAGATCATGGCCGAGCGACCGGACGGCTCGATGCAGATCGAGGATTGCGAGGCGATCTCGCGGGCGCTGTCGCCCGTGCTCGACGTCGCCGATCCCATCGATCGCGCCTATCGGCTGGAGATCTCCTCGCCGGGCATCGACCGCCCGCTGGTGCGCCGTTCCGATTTCGAGCGCTATTCCGGGCATATGGTGAAGATCGAGATGGCCGTGGCACATGAGGGGCGCAAGCGCTTCCGCGGCACGCTCGGTCCGGTCGAAGGCGACCGCGTGCATCTGCATCGCGACGACGTCAAGCCGGGCGACGATGCCGACGTTCTCCTGACCATGGAGGATATCGGCGAGGCGCGCCTGGTACTCACCGACGAACTGATCGCGGAATCCATGCGCCGCGGCAAGGCCGAGGAGCGCAAGATGCGCAGGGATCTCGGACTGGAGCCGCCGGCTGCACCGCACGCGGAGATCAGTGCGAAGATCACCAAGAACACCAAGCCGAAGAAGAAGCCGGCCCCGACCAACACGAAGAAGCATCGCCTTGCCGCCGAACGCGCGCGGCGCGGCGAGACCGATCCTGACCAAGGAGACTAGCCATGGCAGTCAGCGCCAACCGACTTGAATTGCTTCAGATCGCGGACGCCGTCGCGCGCGAAAAATCGATCGACCGCGGCATCGTCATCGCCGCGATGGAAGACGCCATCGCCAAGGCGGCGCGGGCCCGTTACGGCAGCGAAACTGACGTTCATGCCGAGATCGACCCGAAGAAGGGCGAGCTGCGACTGTCGCGCCACATGCTGGTGGTCGATAAGGTCGAGAACCACTCCAACCAGATCTCGCTGGTGGACGCGCAGCGCGCCAATCCCGGCGCCCAGGTCGGCGACACCATCGCCGACACCCTGCCGCCGCTGGAATACGGCCGCATCGCCGCGCAATCGGCCAAGCAGGTGATCGTGCAGAAGGTGCGCGAGGCCGAGCGCGACCGGCAGTACCAGGAATTCAAGGACCGGATCGGCGACATCGTCAACGGCGTCGTCAAGCGGGTCGAATATGGCAGCGTGATTGTCGATCTCGGCCGTGGCGAAGCCATCATCCGCCGCGACGAGATGCTGCCGCGCGAAGTGTTCCGCAACGGCGACCGCGTCCGTGCCTACATCTTCGACGTCCGCCGCGAAACGAGAGGCCCGCAGATCTTCCTCTCGCGCACCCATCCGCAGTTCATGGCAAAACTGTTCGCGCAGGAAGTGCCGGAAATCTATGACGGCATCGTCGAGATCAAGGCGGTGGCCCGCGATCCCGGCTCGCGCGCCAAGATCGGCGTGATTTCGCGTGATTCCTCGGTCGATCCGGTCGGCGCCTGCGTCGGCATGCGCGGCTCGCGCGTGCAGGCCGTGGTGAACGAGCTGCAGGGTGAGAAGATCGACATCATCCCCTGGTCGCCCGACATCGCGACCTTCGTGGTCAACGCATTGGCACCGGCCGAAGTCTCCAAGGTCGTCATCGACGAGGACCGCGAGCGCATCGAGGTCGTGGTGCCCGACACCAACAACCAGCTTTCGCTCGCGATCGGCCGCCGCGGCCAGAACGTGCGCCTGGCCTCGCAGCTCACCGGCTGGGACATCGACATCCTGACCGAGCAGGAGGAATCGGAGCGCCGCCAGGCCGACTTCGAGAACTCCACCCGCGTCTTCATGGAATCGCTCAACGTCGACGAAGTGGTCGGCCAGCTGCTGGCGTCGGAAGGCTTCACCTCCGTCGAGGAACTCGCGATGGTGGACGTCAAGGAACTCGCCGGGATCGAGGGATTCGACGAGGAGACCGCACAGGAGCTGCAGAACCGCGCCCGCGAATATCTGGAGCAGCAGGAAGCGGAGCTCGAGACCCGGCGCAAGGAGCTCGGCGTCGAGGACGCCCTCAAGGACGTGCCCGGCGTGACCTCGAAGATGCTGGTGAAGTTCGGCGAGAACGACATCAAGACGGTCGACGACCTCGCCGGCTGCGCCACCGACGATCTGGTCGGATGGACCGAGCGCAAGGAAGGCAGCGAGCCGACCAAGCACGCCGGCGCGCTCGACGGCGTCGACATCTCCCGTGACGACGCTGAAGCGATGATCATGCAGGCCCGCGTCAAGGCTGGCTGGATCACCGAGGCCGATCTCGCCAAGCCCGAAGAGGCCGAGGCGACTGAGGATCAACCCGCTTAGGGCGTGTCCATCATGCGTCAAGACCACGCGACTTAGAGAGCCAAGGAGAATGTCGCCCGGATGCTTGCCAGCGTTGACAGCGAACTCGACCATGGGCCGCGGACCGAAAGGTCCGCGACCATGCGCATGTGCGCGGTCAGCCGCGAGGTCCGGCCGATCGACGAGCTGATCCGCTTCGTCGTCTCGCCGCAAGGAGACGTGGTTCCCGATCTCAAGCGCAAGCTGCCCGGTCGCGGCATGTGGATCACCGCCTCGCGGAAGGTGGTTGCGGAAGCCGTGCGGCGTCACCAATTCAGCAAGGCCTTCAAGCGCGACCTGCGCCCCCTTCAGACGCTTCCCGCCGACATCGAGACGCTCCTGGTTCGGAGCGTGACGGAAGCCCTTGGGATCGCCGCCAAGGCGGGCCAGGTTGTGGCCGGCTTCGGCAAGGTCGAGAGCGCCCTTCGGGAAGGCACGGTCGAGGTCCTGATCCATGCCAGCGACGGGGCCGCGGACGGAATCCGCAAATTGGACGTGCTGGCGCGTCAAAATGCCGGAAATCGCGGCGCTCCGCCGCAGATTCCCGTCGTCACCGTACTGAAATCGATAGAATTGGATTTGGCACTGACCCGGTCAAATGTGATACATGCTGCCCTGCTCGCGGGCCCGGCGAGCAAGTCATTCCTGTCACGTAGCCAGATGCTGGTCCGATACCGGATGGCGGACGACGACAGGACTGCCGAAAAACCCGGCCAGGATTTCTGAGAGACAACGACGACCCGATTGGATGGTGCGGCAACGCACAACACTGACAAATCAGGATTAGGACTGCTGAATGGTTGATACCAAGACCCCTGGCGACAAGAAGCTGAGCGTTCCGAGCAAGACGCTATCGCTCAAGCCGCGCGTCGAAACGGGCACCGTACGCCAGAGCTTCAGCCATGGCCGTAGCAAGCAGGTCGTGGTCGAGAAGCGCGGCAAGCGCCGCATCGGCGACGGACCCGAGCCGCACGCGCCCGAGGTGACGGCAAAGCCCGCGGCAAAGCCGGCGCCGGCCGCACCCGCCGCGCCGTCGCGCCCGGCGCAGTCCGCCCCGCCGCGCAACGCCGGTTCCGGCGTGGTGCTGCGTACCCTCACCGAGGACGAGCGCTCGGCGCGCGCCAGCGCGCTGGCAGATGCCAAGCTGCGCGAGGTCGAGGAGCGCCGTCAGGCCGAGGAAGAGGCCCAGCGCCGCGCCGTCCGCGAGGCCGCCGAGCGCGTCGAGCGCGAGGCCGCCGAAGCTCGTCGCAAGGCCGAGGAAGAGCGGCATCGCCACGAGGACGAAGCCAAGCGCAAGGCCGAGACCGAAGCCAAGAAGCGCTTCGGCGAAGGCGAGCAGCCGGCGGCCGCGCGGCCCGCAGCGGCAGCTCCGGTGACGAGCTCTCCGCGTCCTGCGCTGAGCACGGCGCGACCTGCGGCGACCACCACTGCGCGCCCGGCAACGACCACGCAGCGGCCAACGGGCCCTGTGGGGCGCGCTCCTGCGGTTGCGGCCGGCCCAGACGAGGACGACGGTCCGCGCCAGATCCGTCGCGGTCCCGGCGGCGCCGCGCGTCCTGTGGCTGCCCCCAAGACCACCCACAAGCCCGGCCCGCAGAAAGAGCGCGGCCGCCTGACGGTCGTCACCGCGCTCAATGCAGACGAGGTCCGTGAGCGCTCGATCGCCTCGTTCCGCCGCCGCACCCAGCGCCTGAAGGGCCACGCCTCGAACGAGCCGAAGGAAAAGCTGATCCGCGAAGTCACGATCCCGGAGGCGATCACCATCCAGGAACTCGCCAACCGCATGTCAGAGCGTGCGGTGGACGTCATCCGCATGCTGATGAAGCAGGGCGCGATGCACAAGATCACCGACGTGATCGACGCCGATACCGCCCAGCTGATCGCCGAAGAGCTCGGCCACACCGTCAAGCGCGTTGCGGCAGCCGACGTCGAAGAAGGCCTGTTCGACATCGTCGACGACTCCACCGACACCGAGACGCGCTCGCCCGTCGTGACCGTGATGGGTCACGTCGACCACGGCAAGACCTCGCTGCTCGATGCGCTCCGCCACGCCAACGTCGTCTCCGGCGAAGCCGGCGGTATCACGCAGCATATCGGCGCGTACCAGGTGGTATCGCCCGAGAGCGGCAAGAAGATCACCTTCATCGACACGCCCGGCCACGCCGCGTTCACCGCGATGCGCGCCCGGGGTGCCAAGGTCACCGACATCGTCGTGCTGGTGGTCGCGGCCGACGACGGCGTGATGCCGCAGACGGTCGAAGCCATCAACCACGCCAAGGCGGCGCGGGTGCCGATCATCGTTGCCATCAACAAGATCGACAAGCCCGACGCCAAGCCCGAGCGCGTGCGCACCGAGCTGCTCCAGCACGAGGTGCAGGTGGAATCCTTCGGCGGCGAAGTCGTCGACGTCGAGGTGTCCGCCAAGAACAAGACAAATCTCGACAAGCTGCTCGAGATGATCGCGCTCCAGGCCGAACTCCTCGACCTCAAGACCAATTCGGAGCGTCCGGCCGAGGGCACCGTGATCGAAGCCAAGCTCGATCGCGGCCGTGGTCCGGTCGCGACCGTGCTGGTCCAGCGCGGCACGCTTCGTGTCGGCGACATCATCGTCGCCGGCGCCGAAATGGGCCGTGTCCGCGCGCTGATCTCGGATCAGGGCGAGACGGTGCAGGAAGCCGGCCCCTCGGTGCCGGTCGAAGTGCTCGGCTTCAACGGCCCGCCGGAGGCCGGCGATCGCCTTGCCGTGGTCGAGAACGAAGCCCGCGCCCGTCAGGTCACCAGCTACCGCGCGCACCAGAAGCGCGAGAACGCGGCTGCCTCGATCTCCGGCATGCGCGGCTCGCTCGAGCAGATGATGTCACAATTGAAGACCGCGGGCCGCAAGGAATTCCCGCTGATCATCAAGGCCGACGTGCAGGGCTCGCTGGAAGCGATCCTCGGCTCGCTGGAGAAGCTCGGCACCGACGAAGTCGCCGCCCGCATCCTGCATGCCGGCGTCGGCGGCATCTCCGAATCCGACGTGACGCTCGCGGAAGGCTTCAACGCCGCGATCATCGGTTTCTCGGTTCGAGCCAACAAGGAGGCCGCTGCGGCCGCCAAGCGCAACGGCATCGAGATCCGCTATTACAACATCATCTACGACCTCGTGGACGACGTGAAGAAGGCGATGAGCGGCCTGCTCGCGCCGACCTTGCGCGAAACCATGCTGGGCAACGCCTCGATCCTGGAGATCTTCAACATCTCCAAGGTCGGCAAGGTCGCCGGCTGCCGCGTCACCGACGGCACCGTGGAACGCGGCGCCAATGTGCGCCTGATCCGCGACAACGTCGTCGTGCATGAAGGCAAGCTGTCGACGCTGAAGCGCTTCAAGGACGAAGTGAAGGAAGTCCAGTCCGGTCAGGAATGCGGCATGGCCTTCGAGAACTATCACGACATGCGTGCCGGTGACGTGATCGAGTGTTATCGCGTGGAGACGATCCAGCGCTCCCTGTAAGTCCAAATCTTACCGAAGCGTCCGGATCTTTTTGAACTGAAATTGCGGGAGTGCGATGGCCGGATTTTTCCGGCCATCCGCCCCTCTTCGTTTCAACAGGACAAATGACAGTGCCCGTGTCCAAGGGATGCGGGCATGACGAGGTGATTTCTAGAAAATGCCACGCCATCATCAGAAGAAGAGTTCCGTGCCCGGCGGAGGCTCGCAACGTCAGTTGCGCGTCGGCGAGCAGGTTCGCCACGCGATGGCCGAGATTCTGGCGCAAGGCAACGTGCATGATGCCGATCTCGAAGGTCACATCATCACCGTGCCGGAGGTGCGGATGTCGCCTGACCTGAAGCTCGCGACGGTCTACGTGATGCCGCTCGGTGGCCGCGACACCGAGATCGTCATCGCTGCGCTCGAGCGCAACAAGAAGTTCCTGCGCGGCGAGGTCGCGCGGCGCGTTAACCTGAAATTTGCACCTGACATTCGCTTCCGCGTCGACGAACGATTCGACGAAGCGGAACGGATCGAGAAGCTTTTGCGAACACCTGCGGTGCAGAAGGACTTGGACAAGGATCCGGACAAGGATCTGGAACAGAATCCGGCTTCGGATCGGGAAGAAAAGCAATGACGATGGACCCGGCTCACGGCACGGTCGACGGCAACGACGCCGATCAGCGCGATGTGCAGAAGAATGATTTCGCGGACATGGGCGGCAAGTCTCAGCCCCATCAGGAGCCGCGCCGCGTCAACAACGATCCGCGCGCCAAGCAGCAGAGGGGCAACCAGGTTCGCCGCGACCGGCGCGACGTCCATGGCTGGGTCGTGCTCGACAAGCCGATCGGCATGACCTCGACGCAGGCGGTCGCCGTGCTCAAGCGCCTTTTCAATGCCAAGCGCGCCGGGCACGCCGGCACGCTCGATCCGCTCGCCTCGGGGGGCTTGCCGATCGCGCTCGGCGAAGCCACCAAGACCGTTCCCTTCGTGATGGACGGCCGCAAGCGCTACCGTTTCACGGTGTGCTGGGGCGCAGAGCGCGACACCGACGACATCGAGGGCCGGGTGACCGCGACCTCCGACCAGCGCCCGACCCGGGAGGAGATCCTGGCGCTGCTGCCCCGCTTCACCGGGGTGATCGAGCAGATCCCACCGCGCTATTCGGCGATCAAGGTCCAGGGCGAACGCGCCTATGACCTCGCGCGCGACGGCGAGATCGTGGAACTGGCCCCCCGCCCGGTCGAAATTCACCATTTAACCCTTGTCGATCAACCCGATAGCGACCGGGCCGTATTCGAGGCCGAGTGCGGCAAGGGCACCTATGTCCGGGCGCTGGCCAGGGATATGGGCCGGATTCTGGGCACTTACGGTCATATTTGCGCGCTCAGGCGCACCCTGGTCGGCCCATTTGGCGAAAACGACATGATTCCACTGGATCAGTTGGAGGCTTTGTGCGATAGAGCCGCGTCCGGCGAGGGAAGCCTCGCCGACGCGCTTTTGCCCGTTGAGACCGCGCTGGACGACATCCCGGCACTGGCCGTCACTCGGGCTGATGCGGCAAGGCTCCATCGGGGCCAGGCCGTTTTGTTGCGCGGACGGGATGCGCCCACTTGTAGCGGCACAGTCTATGTCACGGTGGCAGGCCGTCTTTTGGCGCTTGCCGAAGTCGGCAACGGCGAAATCATCCCCAAGCGTGTGTTCAACCTGACCGGCCTGACTGCCAGCCCCGGTCGCAACGAGAGAAATTGACGATGTCGATTGCCGCAGAACGCAAAGCGGAAGTCATCAAGACGAATGCCACCAAGGCCGGCGACACCGGCTCGCCCGAGGTTCAGGTCGCGATCCTCTCGGAACGCATCAACAACCTCACCAACCATTTCAAGACCCACGTGAAGGACAACCATTCGCGTCGCGGCCTCTTGAAGCTGGTCTCGACCCGCCGCTCGCTCCTCGACTATCTCAAGAAGAAGGACGAGGCGCGGTACAAGGCGCTGCTCGAGAAGCACAATATTCGTCGTTAAGTGTTCCTGCGCGCGCCACTGGCGCGCGTTTTCGTGCGTGGTTTCGAACGAGAATCGTTTCTTTGAAGGTTTTTGATCGAGGCTGCGTGCGCGTCGGATGCAAGCCGTTGTCGGCGAGCATCCGGGCATGAACAGCGAAGACCGCGGTTCGGTATTCGCGCTCGTGCCGACTGACAGTCCAGCAGCAATCCGGCGGCTGGGCACAACGGGCAAGGCGCCCGTATGACCCGAAAGGATGGACGCCATCCGACATTCAAAAACCATGGCAGGATCGCAGGACGCTGATCATCCGCTCCGATCAGCGTCCCGCAATCTTGCGCATGGTTTTTGTTTTTGGAAGCGTCCCTTCTTTCGAGAAACCATGAAAGAAGACCTCTATGTTCAATAAGCATTCAGTCGAGATCGACTGGGGCGGACGCCCACTCAAGCTCGAAACCGGCAAGATCGCCCGCCAGGCCGACGGCGCCGTCGTCGCCACCTACGGCGAGACTGTGGTGCTCGCCACCGTCGTCGCGGCGAAGGCGCCGCGCGAAGGCGTCGATTTCCTGCCGCTGACCGTCGACTACCAGGAAAAGACCTACGCCGCGGGCCGCATTCCCGGCGGCTATTTCAAGCGCGAGGGCCGTCCGACCGAGAAGGAGACGCTGGTCTCCCGCCTGATCGACCGTCCGATCCGTCCGCTGTTCGTCGACGGCTGGCGCAACGAAACCCAGGTGATCGTCACCGTGCTGTCGCACGACATGGAGAATGACCCTGACATCGTCGCTCTGGTGGCCTCGTCGGCCGCGCTGACCTTGTCGGGCGCTCCGTTCAAGGGCCCGATCGGCGCAGCCCGCGTCGGCTTCGCCAATGACGAGTTCATCCTCAACCCGACCCTCGACGAGATGGTCGACACCCAGCTCGACCTCGTCGTCGCCGGCACTGCCGACGCCGTGCTGATGGTGGAATCGGAAGCCAAGGAGCTGAACGAGGACATCATGCTCGGCGCCGTGATGTTCGGTCACCGCCACTTCCAGCCCGTCATCAAGGCCATCATCGAGCTGGCCGAGAAGGCCGCCAAGGAGCCGCGCGAAGTCACCGTCATCGACAATGCCGCGCTCGAGAAAGAGATGCTCGGCCTCGTCGAGCAGGAGCTGCGCGCCGCCTACGCCATTCCGGTCAAGCAGGATCGCTACGCTGCGGTCGGCAAGGTCAAGGAAAAGGTGATGGCCCATTACTTCCCCGAGGGGCAGGAGCCGAAATACGACAAGCTCCGTATCGCCGGCGTGTTCAAGGAGCTCGAAGCCAAGATCGTTCGCTGGAACATCCTGGACACCGGCAAGCGTATCGACGGCCGCGACAGCAAGACGGTGCGCAACATCGTCGCCGAAGTCGGCGTGCTGCCGCGCGCTCACGGCTCGGCGCTGTTCACCCGCGGCGAGACCCAGGCGATGGTGGTGACCACGCTCGGCACCGGTGAGGACGAGCAGTATATCGACGCGCTGTCGGGAACGTATAAAGAGACGTTCCTGCTGCACTACAACTTCCCGCCCTATTCGGTCGGCGAGACCGGCCGCCTGGGCGGCACCAAGCGCCGCGAGATCGGCCATGGCAAGCTCGCCTGGCGCGCGATCCATCCGGTCCTGCCTCCGCACCATGAATTCCCCTACACGGTGCGCGTGGTGTCGGAGATCACCGAATCCAACGGCTCGTCGTCGATGGCTTCGGTCTGCGGCGCCTCGCTGGCGCTGATGGACGCCGGCGTGCCGCTGAAGCGGCCGACCGCGGGCATCGCGATGGGCCTGATCCTCGAAGACAAGCGCTTCGCGGTTCTCTCGGACATCCTCGGCGACGAGGACCATCTCGGCGACATGGACTTCAAGGTCGCCGGCACGGAAGCGGGCATCACCTCGCTCCAGATGGACATCAAGATCGAGGGCATCACCGAAGAGATCATGAAGGTCGCGCTCGGCCAGGCCAAGGACGGGCGTATCCATATTCTCGGCGAAATGGCGAAGGCGCTCACCAACGCCCGCGCCGAGCTCGGCGAATACGCGCCGCGCATCGAGACCTTCAAGATCCCGACCGACAAGATCCGCGAAGTGATCGGCACCGGCGGCAAGGTGATCCGCGAGATCGTCGAGAAGACCGGCGCCAAGGTCAACATCGAGGACGACGGCACCGTGAAGGTCGCCTCCAGCGACGGCGAGGCGATGAAGGCCGCGATCAAGTGGATCAAGTCGATCGCTTCCGAGCCGGAAGTCGGCCAGATCTACGACGGCACCGTCGTCAAGGTGATGGAGTTCGGCGCCTTCGTGAACTTCTTCGGTTCCAAGGACGGCCTCGTCCACATCAGCCAGCTCGCGTCCAGCCGCGTGCAGAAGACCTCCGACGTCGTCAAGGAAGGCGACAAGGTCAAGGTCAAGCTGCTCGGCTTCGACGATCGCGGCAAGACCCGCCTGTCGATGAAGGTGGTCGACCAGACCACCGGCGAAGACCTCGAGGCCAAGGAGAAGGCCGCCGAGGGCGAGAAGGCCCCGCGCGAAGCGGCGGGCGAGTAAGCTCTCGGAACATCTGAACACCAAGGGCGGCTGAAAGGCCGCCCTTTTTGTTGGCCCTTTGCGACCTGCATCCTCGATGCGCCGTGCGCGATTCCGCCGCACCGTCACGACCACTTCGATCGAAACCCGAAGTGGCTGCAGCCGCGTACCTACTTCTACCCGCCATACGCTTCCCCAGCGGATCGTCCCAGACAGGAGAACCAAATGTCATCCATATCCCGGCGCCGTCTCATGTTCGCAGCAACCGGCCTCGTTGCGGCTGCCGCTGCCCCGCGCTTGGCGTTTGCGCAGGCGGCCATGGCGCCCACAGGGCCGTTCAAGCTCGATCCACTGGCCTATCCGGCGAACGCGCTGGAACCGCATATCGATGCCAAGACGATGGAGATCCATCACGGCCGCCATCACCAGGCCTTCATCACCAACCTGAACAATTTCGCCAAGGACAATCCGCAGATCGCCGAGAAGCCGGTCGCGGAAGTGCTGGGCAACCTCGGCGCGGTTCCGGAAGCGATCCGCACCGGCGTTCGCAACAGCATGGGTGGCCACGCCAATCACACGATGTTCTGGCGGATCATGGGACCGAACGGAGGCAAGCCGGAGGGCGCCCTGCTCGCCGCAATCGACAGCGACCTCGGAGGCATGGAAAAGTTTCAGGCCGACTTCAACGCCGCCGGCGGACGCGTCTTCGGCTCGGGCTGGGTGTTCGTGACTGTCAGCAAGGACGGCAAGCTCGCCATCGAAACGCGACCCAACCAGGACAATCCGATGATGGACGGCAAGCGGGCGCTGCTCGGCAATGACGTCTGGGAGCACGCCTACTATCTGAACTACCAGAACCGACGCGCCGATTATCTCAAGGCATGGTGGAACACGGTGAACTGGAAGGCGGTGGGCGAGCGCTACACTGCCGCGAAGGCCGGCAAGCTCGATGTCTGATCACAGACAATGATCAAAAAAGAAGGGCGGCCTCCCGGCCGCCCTTCCTGCTTACGCGTCGCTACCGACTGCCGCTCACCTCTCCCGCGTGGGGGAACGGCAGCCTCGCTTTACTTGCGCACGATGTCGTAGCGGTCGAGGTTCATCACTTTCGTCCACGCCTTGGCGAAGTCCTTGACGAACTGCTCCTTGGAGTCCGACGTGGCGTAAACCTCGGCATAGGCGCGGAGCTGAGAGTGTGCGCCGAAGATGAGGTCGACACGCGTGGCGGTCCACTTCACCGCGTTGGTCTTGCGGTCGTGCCCCTCATAGCTACCGTCGGCCGACGGCACCCACTGCGTGCTCATGTCGAGCAGGTTGACGAAGTAGTCGTTGCTCAGCGTTCCCACCTTCGCAGTGAATACACCGTGTTTCGAACCGTTGGCGTTGGCTCCGAGCACACGCAGGCCGCCGAGCAGCACCGTCATCTCGGGGCCGGTGAGCCTGAGAAGTTGCGCGCGATCGACCAGGGCTTCTTCCTGCTGCATGAACTGATGCCGCTTGCCGACATAGTTGCGGAAACCATCGGCCCTCGGCTCCAGCGGTGCAAACGAAACTGCGTCGGTCTGCTCCTGCGAAGCATCCATCCGGCCCGGCGTGAAGTCGACCTTCACCTCGACACCGCCGTCCTTCGCGGCCTTCTCGACCGCGGCGGTGCCGCCGAGCACGATGAGGTCCGCCAGCGAGACCTTCTTGGCGCCGGATGACGCGTTGAAGTCCTTCTGGATCGCTTCGAGCTTGCCGAGCACCTTGGAAAGCTGAGCCGGCTCGTTGACCTCCCAGTCCTTCTGCGGCGCGAGACGAATGCGCGCACCGTTGGCGCCACCGCGCTTGTCCGAGCCGCGGAACGTCGAGGCCGAGGCCCAGGCGGTCGAGACCAGCTCGGACACCGAGAGGCCGGAGCCCAGGATCTTGGTCTTCAGGACGGCGATGTCCTGGTCGCTGACCAGCTCGTGATTCACGGCCGGGATCGGATCCTGCCAGATCAGCGTCTCCTTCGGCACCAGCGGGCCGAGATAGCGCTGGATCGGGCCCATGTCGCGATGGGTGAGCTTGAACCAGGCGCGGGCAAAGGCGTCAGCGAACTGGTCCGGGTTCTCCAGGAAGCGACGCGAGATCTTCTCATACGCGGGATCGAAGCGCAGCGAGAGGTCCGTCGTCAGCATCGTCGGCCGATGCTTCTTCGACGGGTCGAACGCGTCCGGAATAATCGCTTCGGCGTTCTTGGCGGTCCATTGCTGAGCGCCGGCCGGGCTCTTCGTCAGCTCCCATTCGAAGTTAAAGAGGTTTTCGAAGAAGTTGTTGCTCCACTTCGTCGGCGTCTTCGTCCAGGTCACTTCCAGACCGCTGGTGATGGAGTCGGCGGAGTGGCCCGCCCCATGCTTGCTCTTCCAGCCGAGGCCCTGATCTTCGAGTGCACCTGCTTCAGGTTCCGGACCGACCAGCGACGGATCTCCGGCGCCATGGGTCTTGCCGAAGCTGTGGCCGCCGGCGATCAGCGCGACGGTCTCCTCGTCGTTCATCGCCATGCGGGCGAAGGTCTCGCGGATGTCCTTGGCCGCAGCGACCGGATCCGGCTTCCCGTTCGGGCCTTCCGGATTGACGTAGATGAGGCCCATCTGCACCGCGCCGAGCGGCTCTGCCAGCTCACGCTCACCGCTGTAGCGCTCATCACCGAGCCAGCTGCCTTCGGGACCCCAATAGAGCTCTTCCGGCTCCCAGACGTCGACGCGACCACCCGCGAAACCAAACGTCTTGAAGCCCATCGATTCCAGCGCGACGTTGCCGGCGAGCACCATCAGGTCGGCCCAGGAAATCTTGCGGCCGTATTTCTGCTTGATCGGCCAGAGCAGCCGGCGCGCCTTGTCGAGGTTGGCGTTGTCGGGCCAACTGTTGAGCGGTGCGAAACGCTGCTGACCGGCACCGGCGCCACCGCGGCCATCGGTGGTGCGATACGTGCCCGCGCTGTGCCAGGCCATGCGGATCATGAGACCGCCATAGTGGCCGAAGTCGGCGGGCCACCATTCCTGCGAATCCGTCATCAAGGCGGTCAGGTCCTTGATGAGCGCGTTCAGGTCGAGCGACTTGAATTCCTTGGCATAGTCGAAGTCCTTGTCCATCGGATCGGACTTGTCGGAATTCTTGTGCAGCACCTCGATGTTGAGCTGCGTCGGCCACCAGTCGCGGTTTGAGCGAACGGGTTTTCCGCCCGAAAACGGGCACTTCGAAGTGTCGTCCATAAATACCTCCTCTGGCGGCGTCGACTTGCGCCCTTGACCAGGTAGAATCACTCTAAGCGTCGCAAACGATCAGGTAAAGTTGACTTTAATGATCGCTGCGATAGGATTTTCTGATGATCAATGTGACGCTGCGCCAGCTCCGGTATTTCGATGCGCTGGCGCGTCATGGCCATTTTGGTCGCGCGGCGGAGTCCTGCTCCATCTCGCAACCGGCCTTGTCGATGCAGATCAAGGAGCTGGAGGAGGCGCTCGGGGGCCTGCTGCTGGAGCGCAGCGCGCGCCAGGTGGCTCTGACCCGGTTCGGCGAGGAGCTCGCCGAGCGGGTCCGCGATATCCTGCGCTCGGTCGACGAGCTCGGCGATTTCGCGCGGGCATCACAGGACCGCTTTGCCGGCCGGCTGCGCATCGGCATGATCCCGACCATCGCGCCATACCTGCTGCCGAAGATCACCAAGAATCTCACGCGCATGCATCCGGAGCTCGATATCCGCGTGCGCGAGACCATGACGCCGCGGCTGATTCAGGAGCTGGTGGAAGGCCGGCTCGATACCGCCATCGTGGCACTGCCGGTGTCAGAGCCTTCGCTCACCGAGGTCGCTCTGTTCGAGGAAAAATTCCTGCTGGTGCGGCCGGCCGCCGATGAAGGCACGCCGGCGCCGTCGCGGGAGATGATGCGCGAAATGCGGCTTCTGCTGCTCGAGGAAGGGCACTGCTTCCGCGACCAGGCGCTCTCCTTCTGCAACATGCAATCGGCGCCGCCGCGCGAGATGCTGGACGCCAACTCGCTGTCGACGCTGGTGCAGATGGTCAGCGCCGGCATCGGCGTCACCTTGATCCCGGAGATGGCGGTGCCGGTCGAGACGCGATCTGCCACGGTCTCGCTGGCGCGCTTCCGCGACCCCGAGCCGTCGCGCACCATCGGCATGGTCTGGCGCAAGACCAGCCCGCTGGCGCGGCAGCTGCTCCAGATCTCCGAGGTGGTGTGCCTGTCGGCCGGCAAGGTCCGCGCGCGGCAATCCGTTCGCAGCCAGAAGGCTTGAGCGGCAGATGCCGGATCCGATCATCCGCCCCGCCCGCTCCGACGAGTACGACGAGATTGGCCGTGTCTGGATGGAGAGCTGGGTCTCGACCGGGCTCGGCGAGGCCAGCGACTTCCTGCTGGCCAATTTGCGTGCGCGCATCAGGCGCGAGATCGAGAACGGCTGGAGCCTTTTCGTCGCCGACGACCGCGGCACGATCGCTGCGATGCTGGCGCTGCATGTGCCGAAGCTCTATCTCGACATGCTCTTCGTTGCCCCCGCCTATCAGGGGCAGTCGATCGGCCGGCAACTGCTCGCCTTCACCCGCACGCAGATGCCCGAAGAGATGTACCTGCGTTGCGTTCGCGAGAACGAAAAGGCCTGGCGCTGGTACGAGCGCGAAGGGTTCGTGTTCGAGAAGGAAGAGATCGAGCCGTCGAACGGGTTCGTGATGAAGTATTACCGGTGGAAGCGGCTCAGGGGGTAAGCACTGGACTCCGGGCGCAGCTTGCGGTTGTCACGATCCCCACCTAGTGTGACGAGATCGATGACCTCCTGCCTCTGATCCCCCCGAAATCCATGCTCCGCATTGCTGTCTCGTTAATTGTGCTCTCGTCCATATGGACCCCGGCGGTCGCGCAAACGCCTCCAACACCCGCCGCGCCTTCCGCTCGGACTGCAGCGCCGGCCAAGAAGGCAGCGCCGAAGGCCAAGCCGGCTGCACAACAGCCGGTCGCGGCGGAGAGAGGCCCATGTCAAATCGGCGTCATTTCCGCGATCGGAGACCGTTTCTCGGTACAACATGTCGGCCTTACGATGTTCGGCAACGAATATCTGGAAGCGCCGATCGAGACGTGGGGCATCGATGATCTGTTTGTTGCGAAGGTTCGAGCCGCGGCTCCCGGCACGGCTGTCCGAAAAATCGCTTACGCAAGCGGAGCCTTCAAGCCTTACTATCAACCGGAAGCAAAACTGTTCCGCAATGACCGCAACGACCTGACGGCCCTGGTGCGGCAGATCGCCGGAACTGCAAATTGCGAACGCTACGTCGTAGCCACGAAAGCCCGCGCTTCGGTTGATGGCACCAATCAGTCAATCGAGGGCCTCGGAGTCTACAAAAATTGGGCGAGCCCTTCCGGGCGTGGCGTCGTGGTTGCCCATTACCGTATCAACGTTTTTGACGGACGGACCTTCGACATCCATCGAGCGCCCACCCGGAGCTTCGGAGATGTGCTTGCTTCGAGTTTTTCCAGCAAGAACGGCAATATGCAAATCCTCGACAATCTCGAGTTTCCCAAGACTCCTGAACAGGTGACCAACAGTGCATTGCTGCGTGACAGCACACGCAGCCTGCTCACGGCCCAGCTGGAAAAGTATCTGCCCGCATACATCAAGGGCGAGTAAGCCCCCATGGCGACAGGACACGTATTTGACGTTCTGGCCCGACTGGTCGCTATTGCGGCTGTCCTGTGGTGCTTTTCAACATCTGCTTCGGCGCAGACCCAATCAACAGGGACGCAGACGGCAGGACCAGCCGTCAGGCAAGCCAAAAGCAAGTCGACCACGGGGCGTGTAGCGACGGGCAGGCCCGTTCCCGTGGCCGGCAACTCGTGCGACTTCGGTGTCGTGGTCACCACCGGCGACGAGTTCACCGTGCAGACGACCGGCCTGACCGTATTTCAGAACAAGAAGACGGTGGTCCCGATCCCAGGCTGGGGACTGAGCGATCTGATCTTCGCGCGGACTCGCGCCGCGATCCCTGTCGGCGCATCCGTTCTGAGAATTCCCTACAACCCGGCTAAATTTCCTCCCCGCGATGAGTCGAAGGATACGTTGAAAGACAGGTTGGTACGCGATCTCAACGCGGAGCTAGCCGAATACATGCGCCAAGTGGCGAAAGGAACGAATTGCCGGCACTACATCCAGATTCTCAATGCAATCAGTCCGGTCGGGTCATCAAGCTATACGGTCCGCGGCTTCGGCATCCTCAACCAGGATGTGGTGCTCGGGCGTCGCATCTTTCTCCACGCCCTGGCATTTATCCGTATCTTTGACGGGCGCGACTTTGCCATCGTCAGACAGAGCTCTGCGCTGATCAACCTGGACCATTCGCTGGCGGTACAGAGGTTTTTGGGCAAGCTCGTCGGCGGCCCTTATCGAGAGTTGCCCGCAGAATCGTTTCCAACGCATCCTGAAGATGCCGCCGGCAATCCCGCACTGCGCGACGGCGTACGCGCCATGCTGACGGAAAGCCTCGACAAGACGCTGCCGCTCTTGCTCGGGGCTCGACCAGCAGCGCGTCAAAGCGACGTCAGAGAACGTTGACCCACATATCGTTCACGCCGCTTGCCTTCCTCCTAGGGTTAGTGCGTTGCGGATACGCGGCAAACGCGGCATGAATTGCGCGCTGTTCGCCGCTCGTCTCCGGAAGGTTCCGCCCCATGATCAAGCTCTATTGGTCGCCCCGTTCGCGCTCGTTCACCACTCTCTGGCTGATGGAAGAGAGCGGCCTGCCCTATGAGCGCGTCCTGACCGACATCTCGACCGGCGCGCAGAAGGCGCCAGACTTCCTCAAGATCAACCCGATGGGAAAGGTGCCGGCCCTGACCGACGGCGATGCGGCGCTCGGCGAAGCCGCGGCCATCTGCGCCTACATCGGCGACCGCTATCCCGAGACCAGGCTCGCGCCAGGCGTGACCGACCCGCGCCGTGCGCGCTACCTGCAATGGCTGTTCTTCTCGCCGGGCTGCATCGAGCCCGCCATCACCCAGATCTTCACCAAGATCGAGATCCCGACCTCGAGCGCGGCCTGGGGCAGCGCGGCGCAAGTGTTCGACGTGCTGGAAGCCGCGCTACAGAAGGGGCCGTGGATTCTCGGCGACGAATTTTCGGCCGCCGACGTCGTCATCGGCTCCGGCCTGAATTATGCGGTACGCCTGTTCAAGATGGTGCCGTCGCGCCCCGCGTTCGACGCTTATCTCGCGCGATGCACGGCGCGTCCGGCGTTCCAGCGCGCGGAGAAGATCGCGGCGGGTTAAGCAGGCTCTCGTCGGGTGGGCAAGGCGAAGCGTGCCGTGCCCACCGTCTGTAATCATCGAGAGATGTTGGGCATGCTTCGCTTCGCCCACCCTACAAGAGCACCAAGCTATTCCGATGCCTTCAGATCGTCCGGCCTCGGCATCAGGATGGTGTTGTAGCCGGAATCCACGTAGTGAATCTCGCCGGTCACGCCGCCGGAAAGGTCGGACAGCAGATACAACGCCGAGCCGCCGAGATCGTCGAGCGTGACGCCGCGACGAAGCGGCGCGTGCTTCTGCATGTAGGCGAACATCGCCCGTGCCTCACCGATGCCGGAGCCTGCGAGCGTACGGATGGGACCTGCGGAGATGGCGTTGACGCGGATGCCGCGCGGCCCGAAATCGGCGGCGAGATAGCGCACGGAAGCCTCCAGGGCCGCCTTGGCTACGCCCATCACGTTGTAGTTCGGCATCGCGCGCTCCGAGGCGCCGAAGGTCAGCGTGATCATGCTGCCGCCTTCCGCCATGAGCTCGGCGGCGCGCTTTGCGACCTCCGTGAAGGAGAAACAGGAGATCACCATGGTGCGTGAAAAATTCTCGCGGCTGGTGTCGGCGTAGCGGCCCTTCAGCTCGTTCTTGTCGGCGAAGCCGATGGCGTGGATGACGAAGTCGAGCCGGCCCCATGCCTCGCGGAGCGCCGCGAAGGTGGCATCGACGCTGGCGATGTCCTCGACGTCGCAAGGCAGCACCAGATCGACGCCGAGCTGCTCGGCCAGCGGCTTGACGCGTTTGCCGAGCGCCTCGCCCTGGAAGGTGAAGGCGAGCTCGGCGCCATGGGCATGCAGCGTCCGCGCCATGCCCCAGGCGATGGAATGATCATTGGCGATGCCCATGATCAGACCGCGCTTGCCTTTCATCAAACCTTCCATTGCCGCCATCGCTCCCAATTTCGACGTCATCGCCCGCGCCGGCGGGCGATCCAGTATTCCAGAGACCGTCGTGATAAATAGAGAAGCCGCGGCGTACTGGATGCCCCGCCTTCGCGGGGCATGACAAGGTCAGAGATCAAGCATCCAGCCGGCTGAACACCAGCGTGGCGTTGGTGCCGCCGAAGCCGAAGGAGTTCGACAGCACGGTGCCGATCTTGACGTTGTCGATGCGTTTGCGGACAATCGGCATGTCGGCGAAAACAGGATCGAGCTCCTGGATGTGCGCGCTCTCGCAGATGAAGCCGTTGTTCATCATCAGCAGCGAATAGATTGCTTCCTGCACGCCGGTGGCGCCCAGCGAATGGCCGGTCAGGGCCTTAGTCGCCGAGATCGGCGGGCACTTCTCGCCGACGCCGAATACTTTTCGGATCGCCTCGATCTCCGGCGGGTCGCCGGCCGGCGTCGAGGTGGCATGCGGATTGATGTAGTCCACCTTGGTCTTCACGGTCGACATCGCCATGCGCATGCAGCGCTCGGCACCCTCGCCTGACGGCGCCACCATGTCGTGGCCGTCCGAGGTCGCGCCGTAGCCGACGATCTCGCCGTAGATGCGCGCGCCGCGCGCCTTGGCATGCTCGAGCTCTTCCAGCACCAACACGCCGGCGCCGCCCGCGATGACGAAGCCGTCGCGGTTGACGTCGTAGGGACGCGAGGCCGTGGCCGGCGTATCGTTGTACTTCGACGACATCGCGCCCATGGCGTCGAAAAGCACCGACAGCGACCAGTCCAGCTCCTCGCAGCCGCCGGCGAAGATGATGTCCTGCTTGCCGATCTGGATGGTCTCATAGGCGTTGCCGACGCAATGGTTCGACGTCGCGCAGGCCGAGGAGATCGAATAGTTCACGCCCTTGATCTTGAACCAGGTCGCGAGTGTCGCCGACGCCGTGGAGGACATCGCCTTCGGCACCGCGAACGGGCCGACGCGCTTGGGTCCCTTGGAGCGGGTGATGTCGGCTGCTTCGACGATGGTGCGTGCCGAAGGGCCGCCCGACCCCATGATGATGCCGGTGCGGATATTGGAGACGTCCTCAGGGCTCAGGCCGGAGTCCTGGATCGCCTGCTCCATCGCGATGTGATTCCACGCCGCACCCTGGCCGAGGAAACGCATGGCGCGGCGGTCGACTACCGTCGAAGGATCCAGCGTGGGTTCACCTTGCACCTGCGAACGGAAGCCGAGCTCGGCGTATTTTTCCGCCCGCGAAATGCCCGATTTCGCCTCGTGAAGGCTCGCAAGCACTTCCTGGGTGTTGTTTCCGATGGACGAGACGATGCCCATCCCGGTGACCACAACCCGCCTCATGACAGCCTCGCCCTAAATCGTTGTCTTTCTTGGTGATGCGCCTCAGCCCAGGCTCGTGCCCTGCTTGAACAGGCCGACCTTCAGATCCTTGGCGCGATAGATAATCTGGTCATCGACCGAAAGCCACCCGTCGGCGATGCCGAGCACCAGCTTTGACCGCATCACGCGCTTCATGTCGACGTTGTACACAACCTTGCGGGCCTCGGGCAGCACCTGGCCGCTGAACTTCAGCTCGTTCAGGCCGAGTGCCCGGCCGCGGCCTTCGCCCCCGATCCAGCCGAGGTAGAAGCCGACCATTTGCCACAGCGCATCGAGGCCGAGGCAGCCGGGCATGACCGGATCGTTCTTGAAGTGGCAACCGAAGAACCAGAGATCAGACTTCACGTCGAGCTCGGCACGCACCAGACCCTTGCCGAACTCGCCGCCATTGTCGTTGATATCGGTGATCCGGTCGAACATCAGCATCGGCGGCAGCGGCAGCTGGGCGTTGCCCGGGCCGAACATCTCGCCGCGGGCACAGGCCAGCAGACCTTCATAGTCGTAACCGTTGCGCCTGTTCAGCATGCACGAGCCTCTGTTCAATCCCGCTTGAGGGGGTTCTTGCCGAAAAATGGGCCCGTCTCTCCCGGAGACTCGCGCGAACCCCGGATGGGCTGCGCACCAAGCCCCCACGCCCGGCTGCGCCAAAATCGGCTAGCGAAACCGCGCGCTCTCTAACACAGGCTATTTCGGTGGCAAAGCGCTCTCGTGAAGGTAAAATGACGGCCTGATCGCCCGGTTCCAAGCCTGATTAGAACCTCTCTAGTTGCGAGAAACTTGCATCTGCATCTTTCTGTTCTTATATTGCAGAGAGATATTGTTCACGCGTGCCCGAAATCTGGAAATGAACGAAAATAGCGCGTCCCACATCGACGACGAAGCCCACGCTGCGGCCCTCCTGTCCGGCCGCCAGCCGGCCCTGACCGGCTGTCCCTGGCACGACGTCAACGAAATGCTCCAGTCCGCGGGGCTGCGCCCGACGCGGCAGCGCATGGCGCTGGGCTGGCTCCTGTTCGGCAAGGGCGCACGCCACCTCACGGCTGAAATGCTGTACGAGGAAGCGACGCTCGCCAAGGTTCCGGTGTCGCTGGCCACGGTCTACAACACGCTGAACCAGCTCACCGATGCCGGCCTGCTCCGCCAGGTCAGCGTCGACGGCACCAAGACCTATTTCGATACCAACGTCACGACACACCATCACTACTATCTCGAGAACAGCCACGAGCTGGTGGACATCGAGGATCCGCATTTGGCGCTGTCCAAGATGCCGGAGGTGCCGGACGGCTACGAGATCTCCCGCATCGACATGGTCGTGCGCCTGCGCAAGAAGCGCTGAGGTCGTCTTAAGATCGAATCGAGATCGTCATGGCCGGGCTTGTCCCGGCCATCCTCTTTTTGGGCTCGGCACGAAAGTCCGTGGATGCCCGGGACAAGCCCGGGCATGACGCGGCGAGCGCGCCCTCCGCCTATCGGCGTCAATTCACCTGCTCGTCGGCGTAGACGCCCCACAGGCGCTCCTGCTGGATCCAGCCGTCGAAGCCATTGCCCGTGACACGGCACCAGCTTGCGGTGCATTTCTTGACCTGGGTCACGACGCCGGCCTGGAGCTTTGCCGCAACCGCACTGCCTGGATCGGGGCTATCATAGATCGGGGCGAGATCGTCCTTGTGCTTCATGGTGACGACCGCCGTGCGGCGGCCCGAGAGCAGCGAGTGGTAGACCCAGCCCTCGGCGCCTTCGGAATCGCGCACGCGGCGCCAGTTCTCGAACTCGGCGGTGATCTCTACGGGCAGGCCGGCGCGGGTGTAGACCCAGGCGACGTCATTGTCCTTGGTCGGGCCGGCCCGGACGTTCACATGATCCGATTTGAGGCTGACATAGCGCGGCACCGGCAAGCCGCTGGCGCTTTGCGCGGTATTATCCTTCGCCGCATGCGAGGGGTCGACCGAGGCGCTCAGCCAGCTGCAAGCGAGCGCCATCACCGCACAAAAACGCCCCAACGCCATCAACCCGTCTCCTTCGAAGACCCGGCCAAACCGGGTCCTCACCCCAAATTCCAACTCCCTGCCGCGCCTGTCCCTTCGCCCCGTCCCGCGCGGGTTCCAAGCCCTGAGCCGTGGTTCTTGTCTTGGCCCGGCCTTCTGATAGAGAGGACGGGCACTTGAGCAACCGGTTTGCCCCGATTTTCCGGCCGGAAATGTCGGGTGAGCTTGGAGGAAACGCCGGGGACGGACACGGCAAGGGCAGTGTCGAACAACCGGGTTAATGAGGCCTCAACGACCAGCCTCTGGCGACAGAGGCGGCTTGCCATGCCTCATGAGAGCAGGACATGTCGGTGAAGAAGAAGCCCCTCGTCGTGGTGACGCGCAAGCTGCCGGATTCGATCGAGACGCGGATGCGCGAATTGTTCGACGCGCGGATCAATCTCGAGGATACGCCGATGTCGCCCGAGCAGATCGCGGAAGCCGCGCGCACCGCCGACGTGCTGGTTCCGACCGTGACCGACCACATCAGCGCCGATGTCGTCAACCAGCCCGACTGCAAGCTCCGCCTGATCGCCAATTTCGGCAATGGCGTCGACAATATCGACGTCGCAGCCGCCCATGCCCGCGGCATCACCGTCACCAACACGCCGAAAGTCCTGACCGAAGACACCGCCGACATGACCATGGCGCTGATCCTCGCGGTGCCCAGGCGGATGATCGAAGGCGCCTCGATCCTGACCGAGGGCAAGCCGTGGGCCGGCTGGTCGCCGACCTGGATGCTCGGCCACCGTATCGGAGGAAAACGTCTCGGCATCATCGGCATGGGCCGCATCGGCCAGGCGGTGGCGCGCCGCGCCCGTGCCTTCGGCCTGCAAATCCACTATCACAACCGCCGTCCCGTCGCGCCCGTGATTGCCGAGGAGTTGGGGGCCACCTACTGGGAAAGCCTCGACCAGATGCTGGCGCGGATGGACATCATCTCGGTGAATTGTCCGCACACGCCGGCGACCTATCACCTGCTCTCGGCGCGGCGGCTGAAGCTGATCCGCAAGGACGCCTACATCGTCAACACCGCGCGCGGCGAGGTCACCGACGAGGACACGCTGATCAAGCTGATCGAAGGCGGCGAGATCGCCGGCGCCGGCCTCGACGTCTACGAGCACGAGCCCGCGGTCAACCCGAAGCTGGTGCGGCTCGCCAAGGCCGGCAAGGTCACGCTGCTGCCGCATATGGGCTCGGCCACGATCGAAGGCCGCGTCGAGATGGGCGAGAAGGTGATCATCAACATCCGCACCTTCCTCGACGCCCACAAGCCGCCGGATCGCGTGCTGCCGAGCATGCTGTGAGGTTTACTCCCCGCGCCCTTCGCGCTTGCGCCAATCCGCGACGAAATCGATGAACGCGCGCAGCGCCGGCGGCGTCTGGCGCCGGCTTGGATAGTACAGGAACGGGCCTGGAAACGGCTCGCACCAATCCTCCATCAGGCTGACCAGAGCGCCGGACTTCACGGCATCGCCGACATAGCCGTCGAGCGTAGCCCAGATGCCCACGCCGTCGAGCGCGGCGCGCATCGCAAGGTTCATATTGGTGGAGATCAGCTTCGCCGGCGGATCGACCTTCACGACCTGCCCGGCTCTCTCGAATTCCAGATCGTGCATGACGCCGCTCGAATAACGTGCGCGGATGCAATCGTGGTCGAGCAGGTCCTTCGGATGCTTCGGCCTACCGCGCCGCGCGATGTAACCGGGCGAAGCAACCACGACATAGCGCTGCGGGCCGCTCAGCGGAATCGCCACCATGTCCTGCGCCAGATGCTCGCCATAACGCACGCCGGCATCGTACCCCCCGCTCACGATATCGACGAACCCGCTTTCGCTCACGACGTCGAGATCGACATGCGGATGTTGGGTCAGGAACGGCCCTGCCAGCGGCGCCAGCACGAGATCGACCGCGGGCGGCGGCGCATTGATGCGCAGGCGGCCCGAGGCGACCTCACGCAGCCCCCGGACCTGCTCCAGGGCATCGCCGACATCGCGCAGTGCCGGGGCGAGGCGCGAGAGCAACAGCTCGCCCGCCTCGGTCAGCGCGACGCTGCGGGTCGTGCGGTTCATCAGGCGGACGCCGAGCCGCTCCTCCAGGTCCCGCAGCCGCTGGCTAAGGCTCGATACGGACGAGCGAATTTCGACCGCTGCCCGACGGAAATTCCGGGTTCGGGCAACCGCCACGAAGACATCAAGATCGCGCAAATCCGGTTCGGCCATTGTTCGCTAATGTGAACAAGGCATTCTGGATTGTCCAGCTTATCGGCGCAATCGCTCCGGCTCATATCTGGCCTCGTTACGCGGCGCAGCCGCCTTTTCGAGGGATAAAGATCATGGAACAGCGCAAACTGGGTTCAACCGGCCCGACCGTTTCGGCATTCGGCCTCGGCTGCATGGGCATGTCGGAGGTCTACGGCCCCGCCGACCGCGGCGAGGCCATCGCCACGGTGCATGCGGCGCTCGACGGCGGCATCACCCTGCTCGACACCGGCGATTTCTACGCCATGGGGCACAACGAGATGCTGTTGCGGGAAGCGCTGAACGACATGCCGCGCGAAAAGGTGCAGCTCAGCGTGAAGTACGGCGCGCTGCGCGGCCCCGCCGGTGAATTCGCCGGAATCGACACGAGGCCCGCCGCGACAAAGAACTTCCTCGCCTATTCGCTGCAGCGCCTCGGCACCGACTATGTCGACATCTACCGTCCCGCGCGACTCGATCCCAACGTGCCGATCGAGGAGACGATCGGCGGCCTCGCCGATCTCGTGAAGGCCGGCTATGTCAGGCATATCGGCCTGTCCGAGGTCGGCTCCGACACCATCCGCCGCGCCCATGCGGTGCATCCGATTGCTGATCTTCAGATCGAATATTCGCTGATCGAGCGCGGCATCGAACGCGATATCCTGAAGACCTGCCGCGAGCTCGGCATTGGCATCACCGCGTACGGGGTGCTGGCGCGCGGCCTGATCAGCGGCCACTGGTCGAAGGACTCAGGCAAGGCCGGCCGTGACTACCGGCTGATGACACCGCGTTTCCAGGGCGCGAACCTCGACACCAATCTCGCGCTGGTGGAGCAGCTGCGCGCAATCGCGAACGAGATCGACGCAACGCCGGCACAGGTTGCGATCGCCTGGGTCGCTGCACAGGATAACGCGATCGTGCCGCTGGTTGGCGCCCGCACCCGCAACCGCCTCAGCGAAGCGCTCGGCGCAACGAAGGTGACGCTGACACCGGTGCATCTCGCTGCGCTGGCCAAGGCATTTCCGCCCAATGTCGCGGCCGGCACGCGTTACGCAGCCGAGCAGATGGCGCATCTCGACAGCGAAAAGCCGGCGACGGCGTAACCGCGGCAATCAACTGCGATGGGCGCTGAGATCGGCAACCACAGGCCCGTCGCCGTTGAGTGGATTGGCGGGATCGCGGGCGTAACGCAACGTCTCGAAGCGCATCGCGCGCGCATCGATCATCAGGAGGCGGCCGACGAGGCCGTCGCCGAAGCCGACGATCTCGCGGATTGCTTCCAACGCCATCATCGAACCGAGCACGCCGGCCAGCGCGCCCATGACGCCGGCCTCGGCACAGGCCGGCACGGTGCCGGGCGGCGGCGCTTCCGGAAACAGGCAGCGATAGGTCGGATTGAACTCGCCGGCTTCGTTGGTCTCGTGCGCGCGGATGGTGGTGAGCGAGCCGTCGAAGGTGCCGAGCGCCGCGGTAATCAGCGGCCTCTTGGCGAAGAAGCACGCGTCGGAGACGAGATAGCGCGTCGCGAAGTTATCGGAGCCGTCGAGCACGAGGTCGTAATCGCCGATCAGGCCGAGCGCATTGTCGGCGTTGAGCCAGGTGGCATGGCCGACGAAGCGGACATGCGGATTGAGCGCGGCGATCCGCTCGGCCGCGCTCTCAACCTTGTGCCGGCCGATGTCGGGCGTGGTGTGGATCACCTGGCGCTGCAGGTTGGACAGCGACACCACGTCGTCGTCGACCACGCCGAGCGTGCCGACGCCGGCTGCGGCCAGGTACATCAGTGCCGGCGCGCCGAGCCCACCGGCGCCGATCACCAGCACGGAGGCCCGCTTCAGCGCGGCCTGGCCCGGCCCGCCGACATCGCGCAGCACGATATGGCGGGCATAGCGTTCGAGTTCGTCCGGGCTCAGCATCGTCCTACATTCCTCTCACTCCTCATGGTGAGGAGCGCGGAACGCGCATCTCGAACCATGAAGGCCCCGATCTCGCCCTTGGCCATCCTTCGAGACGCGGCCTTGAGGCCGCTCCTCAGGATGAGGATTTGAGTTCGCGGCTCTGTCAAACCTGAACCACCGCAACATTGTTCGCGACCAACGAGATGTGCTTCAATGACACTGCGTTCAATGGGCTGGCTGGATTTGTCATGAGATCGATGCTTGCGGCAACACTGATGTTTGCGGCCGCTACAGGCGCGAACGCCCAGATGACGGCGCCACAGGTCCCCGGCACCAAGCCGAAAGCGGTTCAGACCGTCCCCATCCAGCCTCCCGCGATGCAGACGCCGTCGGCGACGGCCGATGCCATGGCCAAAGCGGAGCGGCTGGCGCTGCAATCCGACCTCGCTTGGGTCGGCCAATACAACGGCGCCATCACCGGCGACGTCAGCGAGCGCATGGTCAACGCCATCAAGGAGTACCAGAAGGCCAAGGGCGGCAAGCCGACCGGCGTGCTCAATCCGCAGGAGCGTGCCGCGCTCGCCGAAACGGCGCGAAAGAAGCAGGAGAGCGTCGGCTGGAAGATCGTGACGGAGCCGACCAGCGGCGCCCGGCTCGGCATCCCCGGCAAGCTGCTGCCGCAGCAGGCAAGCGACGCCAACGGCTCGAAATGGACCTCGCCGACCGGCACGGTGCAGGTGGTTCTCAGCCGCCGCAAGGAGGCGAACCCGACCTCGGCAAAACTCGCCGAGCTCGAGAAAGAGCCCTCCGGGCGCAAGGTCGATTATACCGTGGTGAAGCCCGACTTCTTCGTGCTGTCGGGCTTGCAGGGCCTGAAGAAATTCTACGTCCGCGGCACCTTCAAAGGTGACGAGGTCCGCACCATGACGATCCTCTACGACCAGGCCACCGAGAACATTGTCGAGCCGGTGGTGATCGCGATGTCGAGCGCGTTCAATGCGTTCCCGTCGGGACCGCTTGCCGGGCCGCCGCCGCGCAGGACCGTCGAATACGGCACCGGCATCGTCGTCAGCGACGACGGTGCGATCGTCACCGACCGCCTCGTCACCGATGGCTGCCTTGCGATCACGATCGCAGGCCATGGCAGTGCCGACCGGCTCGCGGAAGACAAGCAGCGCGATCTCGCGCTGCTGCACATCTACGGCGCCCGCGGACTGAAGCCGCTCAGCCTCGCCGGCGGTGCAGCAAAGACGAATGTCGACGTCATCGGCATCGCCGATCCGCAAAGCCAGGGCGGCGCCGCCGGCGTGTCGAGCATCAAGGCGACGCTGGCACCAGGCGCCTCGGGCGATTCCGCACTGTCTCCGCCGCCGCCGGTCGGCTTCTCCGGCAGTCCCGCCGTTGACGCCGACGGCAAGTTCGCCGGCCTTGTACTGCTGAAGGCGGCAATGGTGGCGGGTCCTGCGACCTCGGTCCCGGCCTCTCAGGCCGTTATGGTGTCGGCAGATGCGGTGCGCGATTTCCTGAAATCCAAGCAGGTGACGGCGAACGGCACATCAACCGATGCCAAAGCCGGCGTCGTGCGCGTGATCTGCGTGCGGAAGTAGCATGTTGCGCCGTCTTATCTCTTCTTCCGCGGCGGCAGCGACCGCGCTGCTGAGCTTTTCGGCTTGGGCCCAATCGCCGGCACTGCCGACGCCGAAGGTAGAGGAAGTGATGGTGAAGGTGGCGCTGCTGACGCTCAACGACGCCAACCTCACCGGCAACTACGATGTCCTCCATGCGAAGATGGCGAGACCGTTTCGCGAGCGATTTTCAGCCGCCACGCTGAAGCAGGCATTTGCGACCTTTGCCGGACATCATATCGACGCCGTTGCCGGGATGCCGATCGTGTCGACGGAAGGGCCCAGGATCGGCGACAACGGCGCGCTGTTGTTGCGCGGCCATTTCGATACGACGCCATCACGGCTGAGCTACGCGCTGGATTACGCCATGTCTGAGGGCGAATGGAAGCTGATCACGATCGACGTCAAGGTCCGATCGCTGCAGACCAATGCGAGCGCCACCGACCTGGTTGCGCGCGCTGCCGCGGATCTCGCGGGCAGCGGCGTACAGAAATGAGAGCCGTCAGGCGAGCCTGAACCTGATCCCGCTTTTCGCAAGGCCTCCCGAAATGCCGATCGGCGTACCATCGGCGCGCCAGCAGGCGGCACCGGTCATCGTGCCGTCGTCGTCGAAGGCGATCCCGTTCATGCCGCCGGCGACGGTCGGAACGGACTGGACCTCGTGGCCAAGCGCCGCGAGCCTCGAACGCACGCTCTCTGGCACCGTCTGCTCGACCTCGAGCGCATTGCCCTCGGTCCAGACCCTCGGCGCCTCGACGGCCTCCTGCAGGCTCATGCCGTGGTCGATCAAATTGACCAGGGCCTGCATCGCGCTCGGGAAGATGCGCTTGCCTCCGGGCAAGCCGAGCGCATAGCGCAGCTTGCCCCCATTCAGCGCCATCATCGGCGACATCGAGGTGGTGACACGCTTGCCCGGCGCCAGCGACAGCGCGTGGCCCGGACGCGGATCGAATAAATTCATGTAGTTGTTGGCAATGGCTCCCAAGCCCGGGACCATGATCTTGGCGCCGAACAGACTGTTGATGGTCTGCGTGGTCGCAATCACGTTCCCGAAGCTATCCGCCGCCGTCATGTGCGTGGTATGCGCGCCTTCGAGCGGCGACACGCCGGCACTCCAAATCTGCGCCCGCGCCGGATCGATGGCGCGGCGGCGCTCCTCGGCATAGGCTTTCGAGGTCAGCTTCTCCACGGGCACGCCGACATAATCAGGATCGCCGCTTGCGGCCGCGCGGTCGGCAAAGGCAATCTTCAGGACCTCGGCAAGGTAATGAATCGTTTCAGGCGTACCGAAGCCGAGGCCGCCGATGTCGTAGCCTTCCAGGATGTTCAGCATCTGCGCGATATGGACGCCGGAGGCAGCCGGCGGCGGCGGGCCCAAGATGGTCCAGCCACGATAATCGGCCCGGATCGGCTGCCGCTCGACGGTCTTGTAGCCGGCGAGATCATTGCGACGGATAAAGCCGCCGGTCTTCTCCATGTAGTCGACCAGGATGTCGCCGAGCGGCCCTTCGTACAGCGCGGTCTCGCCGTGCTCGGCGATATGGCTCAAGGTCTCGGCATATTCGGCCTGCACCACGCGCTCGCCGACCTTGAGCGGCTCACCGCCCGGCAAGTAGATCGCCGAAATCGGCTCGTCCTTACGCATCTCGACAGCGCTCTCGCTGATGCATTCGCGCAGATAGGGCGTCGCCGCATAGCCGCGCGCAGCGTGCTTGATGGCGGGTTGCAGGACGTCGGCGAGGCTCATGGTGCCGAACCGGCGCAACGTCTCGCACCAGGCCTTCAGCGAGCCCGGCGTGGCAACCGCCTTCGGTCCGTTGAGATTCTCGTCGCCGACGGTGTCGAACACGTCGTGCGCCGAGCCGGGCTTGGAGGTGTAGGTGGTGTCACGAACGGCCGAGGGTACGGTACTCTGGCCGTCGATGATGCGATGGCTGCCGTCGGCCAACCGAATGTGTGCCATGCCGCCGCCGATGATGCCGACCATCATCGGCTCGACCACCGTCAGCGTAAACAAGGTGGCGATCGCGGCATCGATGGCGTTGCCGCCGGCGGCCAGCATCTCGGCGCCGGCGCTGGAGGCCAGGGGATGGTTGCTGACCACCATGCCGCGGCTCGAGACCGCCGGCATCTTCTGGCATTCAAAAGTGGTCGCCGTCCGGTCGCGCCAGTTTCCGCCCATGCCGCTTGCCCTTCTTGTTCACGCGGCAACCACATCATACGCAGGATTACGGGTCCAGTATTGGTACGGATTAGCTGACATTCCCAATTCTGCCACCATTGCTCTGGTTGATTCGGACATCCGCGGTCCCTGTGGATCGGGCAAGGCACGTCCTGAGCGAGAAGAGCTCAGCATCGAGAAGCGATGCACGTTCGCGTGGCGTTACCCAAGACCCCAGGCACTCCAAAGGATTGATCCTCAATGCACACGATCGTACTGGCCACCCAAAAGGGCGGCAGCGGCAAGAGCACGCTCGCCATCGGCCTCGCGCTGGCGGCCAAGCAGGCCGGCTTCACCGTCCGCCTGATCGAGACCGACCCGCAGGGCACCCTCTCCAGCTGGCAGCGCCGCCGAAACAATGACGACGTGGTCGTCGAGCCGATCTACCATGCCGCCGACATCGAGCCGCGCCTGAAGATGCTGGCCGACAGCGGCCTGCAGCTCGCGATCGTCGACACCGCGGCCGGCTTGTCCGCCGCCACGACCGCCGCGATCCGCCATTGCGATCTCTGCCTGATCCCGGCCCGCCCGAGCGTTGCCGACATCGAGGCGACCGTGTCCACGCTCAGCGTCGCGCGCGCCTGGAAGCGGCCCTACGGCTTCGTGCTGAACCAGACGCCGATTCGCGGCCAGCGCATCGACAACGCCGCGGGCGCGCTCGCCGAGGAGGCCGCGCTCGATCTCACAGGGGTGCTCGCGCGCCCCTTGATCGTGATGCGCAACGACCATCAGGACTCGCTCGCGAACGGTCTTGCGGTGAGCGAATTCGCGCCGAACGGCAAGTCGGCGGACGAGATCCGCGGCCTCTGGCGCTGGATCGAGACTCGGCTCGAGCTCGAAGCCACGACCAATGTGCTCATCGACCAGGTCATCTCGGCCGCGAACGGCGTGCTGCATATCGCCGCCGAACACGCGGCGGACGAGATCCCGACTCTGGCGTCCTGAGCGGGGCATCGCTCGGACGACAGACGGGCTCTTCGCCATCCGGTGAACGAGCCCAAGCGACGAAGCAGTCCGGCCACCAGCCCGGCCGGATTGCTTCGCCTCGCGTTTGAGGAAGGCGGATGCTGCACTCAAAATCTCGAAAACAACCCCATGCACAGTAGAACCGCTCGGCGCTCTTGCAGCGAGGTGAGGCCGCGCAAGCATTTGAGTCGTCGGCCGAAACGGCCGTTCGGCGAAAAATGCCCTCGACCGCGCCCAATCCCGCTCTAGCTGACCACAGGTCTCGCGGCCGGTCCCTTAGCCAGGCCTCGCGCCGCACGATCCATTTCTCGGATTTCGTCTGCCCGCCGTGATGGGCAAGCTCGATGAAGCCGACGAACTCCGCGCCGGTCTTCTGCTTGACCCGGCGCGAGGCATCGTTGGTGGCCGCGTTGCAGACGTAGAAATGATCGAGGCCGAGCGTGAGGAAGGCAAAATCGTTCACCACGCCGATGGCTTCCGTCATCAATCCGCGCCGCCAATAGGGCTCGGCGAGCCAGAAGCCGCGATTGCCTTTCAAACCCTGCGCGCGAGGCCGCAGATGAATGTTTCCGATCGCCTCGCCGTCGCCGCCCTTCAGCACCAGCACCCAGAGGTGGATCTCGTCGCCAGCCATGATCTTGTCGAGCTGGATCCTGACGAAGGTCTCCGCGCCATCGGCGGGATACGGCCAGGGCACGACGGTGGAGAGGTGCCGGATGATGTTCCAATTGTCGAAATACCGCTGGATCGCCGGCACGTCGGATAGCGCGAGCGGACGCAGGATCAACCGTTCGGTTTCAAGCTGCGGCGTCTGCATGCGCATCTATTTCTGACATTGCGGGCACCAGAAGGTCGAGCGGCCGTTCTGCGTGAAGCGCTTCACCGTACCGCCACAGCGCGGGGTCGTGCATTTCTCGCCTTCGCGGTCATAAACCTTGAACGAGTGCTGGAAATAGCCGAGCTCACCCGAGGTCTGGCGATGGTCACGCAGGCTGGAGCCCCCGGCCTTGATGGCGTCGTTCAGCACGGTGTGGATCGCGCCGACCAAGCGCTTGGCATGGTCCGTAGGCTCGCCCTTCCTGGTGCATAGCGTTGCTGCGATCCGGCGCGGCGACAAATGCGAGCGGTGCAGCGCCTCGCAGACATAGATGTTGCCGAGCCCCGCCACCACGCGCTGGTCAAGCAGCGCCGCCTTCAGGCTCGTGGTCTTGCCGGCGCAGGATCGCGCCAGCATCGCGGCGTCGAATTCGTTGCCCAGCGGCTCCGGGCCAAGGCCGCGCAGCAGCGGCTCTTCATCGAGCGCATGGCGCGCGATCACCTTCATGTAGCCGAAGCGGCGCGGGTCGTTGAAGACGATGTCCGCGCCGGACGACATCCGAAACAGCACATGGTCGTGCGCGGAGTCCTTGCCCCTGGGATAATGAAACTCGCCGGGCTGCACGCCGTTGTCCGGCTTGATGACGCGGAACGAGCCCGACATGCCCAGATGCATCAAGAGCACGTCGCCGGAGGCGAGGTCGGCCATGAGATATTTTGCGCGGCGGCCGAGGCCCGTGACGACCTGCCCCTTGAGCCGGGCCACGAAGTCGGGCTGGAACGGGAAGCGCAGATCCGGGCGGCGGGCCTCCGCGACCAGGATCTTCGCACCCTCCATGACGGGCTGAAGGCCGCGACGGACGGTCTCGACTTCGGGCAATTCAGGCATGATCGGGCATTCACCTTATGAGGGCGGTGTGATAGCGCCATTGCGGCGGGCAGGCTATGGTCCGCCTCGCGGAGTAGAGTAATGGATCGGCCGGGCGAAACCACGCATTTTGGCTTCAGGGATGTTCCCCTGGGGGACAAGCAGACGCTGGTGAACGACGTGTTTCACAGCGTGGCCTCGCGCTATGATCTGATGAACGATCTGATGTCCGCTGGCCTGCACCGGGTCTGGAAGGACATCATGATCACGGCGCTCGACCCGCCGAGGAGCGAGCGGCCGTTCGCGTTGCTGGACGTTGCCGGCGGCACCGGGGACATCGCGTTCCGCGCCGCGAAGGCGGCCGGCCCCGGCTTCCATGCCACCGTCTGCGACATCAATTCCGACATGCTCGCTGTCGGCCGCGAGCGCGCCGCCAAGCGGCATATCGACACCCGCGTCGACTTCGTCGAGGGCAATGCCGAAGCGCTTGGCTTCGCCGACCGTAGCTTCGACGCCTATACGATCGCCTTCGGCATCCGCAACGTGCCGCGGATCGACCTGGCGCTGCGTGAGGCCTATCGCGTGCTGAGGCCCGGCAGCCGCTTCCTGTGCCTGGAGTTCTCCACCGTCGAGATGCCCGGGCTCGACAAGCTCTATGATCTGTTTTCGTTCAAGGTGATTCCGCCGCTCGGGCGCATGGTCACGGGCGACGCCGAATCCTACCAATATCTCGTGGAATCGATCCGCAAGTTCCCAAAGCCAGCGGTCTTCGCCGACATGATCCGCGACGCCGGCTTTGCCCGGGTCGGCTGGCAGACGCTCTCCGGCGGTATCGTCGCGCTGCATTCGGGCTGGCGTTTGTGATCTCTGCCGTCACCCACATTGCGCGCCTGATCCGCGCCGCCTTCGTGTTTGCGCGCGAGGGCGTGTTCGGTTCGGTCGATCCGAGCCTGGTGCCGCCGCCGGGACAACTCGCCCTAAAGCTGGCGCGCATCATTGAGCGCCGCGGCGTCAAGCACGGCCCGCGGATCTCGCGCGCGCTGACCCGAATGGGCCCGGCCTATCTCAAGCTCGGGCAGTTCCTGGCGACGCGCCCGGACGTGGTCGGCGTCATCATGGCGCGCGACCTCGAAAGCCTTCAAGACCGCCTGCCGCCGTTCTCGCAAGCCGAGGCGGAAGCTGCGATCACGACCTCCCTCGATCGGCCACTGACCGATATCTTCGCGAGCTTCGGCCCGCCGGTCGCGGCCGCCTCGATCGCGCAGGTGCATCGCGGCGAGGTGCTCCACGACGGCATCCGCAGGTCCGTCGCCATCAAGGTGCTGAGGCCCAACGTGGCCGCCCGCTTCCGCCGCGACCTCTCCGATTTCTTCTACGTCGCGCACAAGGCCGAGGCCTATTCGGCCGAGGCGCGGCGGCTGCGCCTGATCGAGGTCATCAACACCATGTCGCGCTCGGTCGCGATGGAGATGGACCTGCGGTTGGAGGCCGCCGCGCTGTCGGAGATGGCGGAGAACACGCGCGACGATCCTGACTTCCGGGTGCCCGCCGTCGACTGGGACCGCACCACGCACAACGTGCTGACGATGGAGTGGATCGACGGCATCGCGCTGAACGACCACAAGCGCCTTGCTGAGTCGCAGGTCGACCTGCCCGACCTCGGCCGCAAGGTGATCCAGAGCTTCCTGCGCCACGCGCTGCGCGACGGCTTCTTCCACGCCGACATGCATCCGGGCAACCTGTTCCTCGATGACGCCGGCCGCCTCGTCGCGGTCGATTTCGGCATCATGGGCCGATTGGGCATGAAGGAGCGGCGCTTCCTCGCCGAGATCCTGCTCGGCTTCATCACCCGCGACTATCGCCGCGTCGCCGAGGTGCATTTCGAGGCGGGCTATGTGCCCGCGCATCATTCGGTCGAAAATTTCGCGCAAGCCATCCGTGCCATCGGCGAGCCGATCCACAACCGCACCGCGGAAGAGATCTCGATGGCGCGGCTCCTGACGCTGCTGCTCGAGGTTACCGGCCTGTTCGACATGACGACGCGGCCCGAGCTGATCCTGCTGCAGAAGACCATGGTCGTGGTCGAGGGCGTGGCGCGCGGCTTCGATCCCAAGCTCGACATCTGGAAGATCGCCGACCCCGTGGTACGCGAATGGATCGAACGCAATCTCGGCCCCCTGGGCCGGGTGCAAGGCGCCCTCGCCGGAACCGGGGACATCGCGCGGGTCTTGATGCGCCTGCCGGAGATCGCCGAGCGGTCGGTCAAGGTGCTCGAGCAGCTCGAGACCATGACGCGTGAGGGCATCAGGCTGTCGCCGGAGAGCATCGCCGCGATGGGGCGGAGCGAGGGCCGCAAGAACCGTTGGCGCACCGTGGCGCTCTGGATCATCGCTGCGACCTTCATCGGCATCCTGATCGCGGTCCGGAATCTCTAATCGCTTAGACTTGATTGCATTGCAATCATACGAATGATATCATCGCTATCATTCCGTGCTGGAGGGGCGCCGTGGCAAGCCTGACCATCCGCAAGCTCGACGACACCGTGAAAACCTATCTGCGGCTGCGCTCGGCCAAAAACCGCAGGTCGGTCGAGGAAGAAGTCCGGGTCATCCTGCGCGAGCTGATCGAGGGCCGCGAGGAGCCGTTGACGCCGTTTGCGCTGCCGCCTGCCCCGTCCGCCACACCGGCGCCGCAGCGCACCGGCGCGGTTCCCGAGGCCAGCGTCACCCTGATCATCGGCGGCGGGATCGCGGCCTACAAGTCGCTCGACCTGATCCGGCGGCTGAAGGAGCGCCGCATCGAGGTGCGCTGCGTGCTGACCAAGGCGGCCCAGCAATTCGTCACGCCGCTGGCCGCGAGCGCGCTGTCGCATGAGCGCGTCTATACCGACCTGTTCGACCCGCAGAGCGAGTTCGACGCCGGCCATATTCGGCTGGCGCGGGAGTGCGACCTGATCGTGGTGGCGCCGGCGACCGCCGACCTGATGGCGAAGATGGCGAACGGCCACGCCGACGATCTCGCCAGCGCGATCCTGCTCGCGACCAACCGCAAGGTGCTGCTGGCACCGGCGATGAATCCGCTGATGTGGAGCAACGCGGCGACCCGCCGCAACGTCGCCCAGCTCCAGCGCGACGGCGTGGTGCTGATCGGCCCGAATGCGGGCGAGATGGCCGAAGCCGGCGAAGCCGGAACGGGCCGCATGTCGGAAGCCATCGAGATCGCCAATGCCGCCGAGCGGCTGCTCCGGCCGCCGGTGCCGAAGCCGCTCGCCGGTAAGCGCGTGCTGATCACCGCAGGTCCCACGCACGAGCCGATCGACCCGGTGCGCTATATCGCCAACCGCTCCTCCGGCAAGCAGGGCTTTGCCATTGCCGCCGCCGCGCAGGCCGCCGGCGCCGAGGTCATCCTGGTGAGCGGTCCGGTCGATCTCGACGATCCCGCCGGCGTGACCGTGAAGCACGTCGAATCGGCGCGGCAGATGCTGGAGCAGGTGCAGGCGGCGCTTCCCGTCGACGTCGCGATCTTCGCCGCCGCGGTCGCCGACTGGCGCGTCGCCAATAAGGGCGAGCAGAAGCTGAAGAAGATGTCGGCCGGCATGCCGCCGCTGCAATTGGTCGAGAACCCCGACATCCTCGCCACCATTTCCAAACTGAGCGACAAGCGCCCGAGGCTGGTGATCGGCTTTGCCGCCGAGACCGAGCACCTCATCGACAACGCCAAGGCGAAATTCGCGCGCAAGGGCTGCGACTGGATCGTCGCCAACGACGTCTCCCCCGCGACCGGCGTCATGGGCGGCGATCGCAACACGGTCCACCTGCTCAGTCGCAAGAACGGTGCGAAGGACGGCGAGATTGCGGTTGATTCCTGGCCGGTGATGACCAAGGAACAGGTCGCCATCGAACTGGTCGCGCATATCGCGAAAAGCGTGACCGAAAAATCCCGGGAGCCGGCATCTTGAGCACGAAGGTCACCGTCGAACTGCAACGCCTTGCCCACGCCGAAGGCCTGCCGCTCCCGGCCTACCAGACCGCCGAGGCCGCCGGCCTCGACCTGATGGCTGCCGTGCCGGAGAACGAGCCGCTGACGCTCGCGCCCGGCCAATATGCGCTGGTGCCGACGGGCCTTGCGATCGCATTGCCTCCGGCGCACGAGGCGCAGGTGCGTCCGCGCTCGGGGCTTGCGGCCAAGCACGGGGTCACCGTGCTGAACTCGCCCGGCACGATCGACGCCGACTACCGCGGCGAGATCAAGGTGATCCTGATCAACCACGGCCAGGCGCCGTTCGTGATCAAGCGCGGCGAACGCATCGCCCAGATGGTGATCGCGCCGGTGGTGCAGGCTGCGCTGGTTCCGGTGGCCGTCTTGTCGGCGACCGACCGCGGCTCAGGCGGATTCGGCTCCACCGGCCGCTAGCGATCACGACAGCGGATGTGCGGCCGGCCCATGCCCGCCCCAGCCTTCATTTCTTCAAATTGCGCCGCAATTGATGTATCCAGATACGTCGTTGGTCATGTTGTAACGGTACAACGCGCCTGATCTTTCATTTGGAGATATCTCGATGTCGCTCGATTCGGACATCATCGTCGATCGCCGCAGGATTCGCCGCAAGCTGACGTTCTGGCGTGTGATGGCCGCGCTGATCGCGATCGCGGCGATTGCGAGCTTTGCGCTGATCGCGACGCCGGGTGCGCGTGGTACTTTCGCGTCGGCCGGCTCGATCGCGCGCGTTCATATCGAGGGATTGATCCGCAGCGATTCCGATCGCACGCAGGCGCTCGAGCGGCTGGAGAACTCGCAGGCCGCCGCCGTCATCGTCCATATCAACTCGCCGGGCGGCACCACCGCGGGCTCCGAACAGCTCTACGATTCGCTGGTTCGGCTGAAGGCAAAGAAGCCGCTGGTCGTCGTGGTCGAAGGCCTTGCCGCCTCCGGGGGCTACATCACGGCGATCGCGAGCGACCATATCGTCGCCCAGCAGAGTTCGCTGGTCGGCTCGATCGGCGTACTGTTCCAATATCCCAACGTTTCGGAGCTGCTGAAGACCATCGGCGTCAAGGTCGAGGAGGTAAAATCCTCGCCGCTGAAGGCCGCGCCCAACGGTTTCGAGCCGACCAGCCCAGAGGCGCGCGCCGCGCTCGACGCGCTGGTGAAGGATTCCTATGCGTGGTTCAAGGGCATGGTGAAGGAGCGGCGTGGCATGGATGACACGCTGCTCGAAAAAGTCGCTGATGGCCGCGTCTTCACTGGGCGTCAGGCGATCGAGCTCAAGCTGATCGACCAGATCGGCGACGAGAAGACGGCCGTGACCTGGCTGGTCGAGCACAAGGGCGTCAGGAAGGGCCTGCCGGTACGCGACTACAAGCTTCAACCGCGCTTTGGCGATCTGCCGTTCCTCAAGACCGCCGCTTCCGTGACGCTGGAAGCGCTCGGTTTGAGCAGCATTGCACATCAAATCGGGCAAACCGGCGTCGCGCAGGCGGTCGACCGGCTCGGAATGGATGGAATGCTGGCCCTGTGGCAGCCGGCTGCGTCAAACTGACCGGAAGCAGGCGAGTCCCGAAAGCTTTTCCCGTTTGACGCGTGCCGGCTCAGCCTGCTTTTTCGGCATTTGTCACGCATTTTCACGGCGTTCGACCTTGATTTAGCGTCTTGACAGATCAAGGTATTTTCACGGAAATGGTCATCCGCACGCTCCCGGGTCCTATCTCTCGATGATCAAATCCGAACTTGTTCAGCGTATCGCCGAGCACAACCCGCATCTGTACCAGCGGGATGTCGAGAACATTGTGAATGCGATTCTCGAAGAGATCGTAGCGGCACTTGCACGCGGTGACCGCGTCGAGCTGCGTGGCTTCGGTGCCTTCTCGGTCAAGCATCGTCCCGCACGCGCAGGGCGCAATCCACGCACCGGCGCCCATGTGCCTGTCGATCAGAAGAGCGTTCCGTTCTTCAAGACCGGCAAGGAAATGCGCGAGCGGCTGAACCGCGACCATCCGGATCCCGGCGCGGCCGATTGAACGTCCGGGCTTAACCGAACGGCCGCATGATGCGGCAGCCAGCTTGATTCAAGACGAGCGATCGCGATGCGAAAGTTCCTGACCGCGCTGATCGTGCTTCCGCTGGGCGTGATCCTGGTGGCGTTTGCCGTCGCCAACCGGCATTTCGTCACGGTCTCCTTCGACCCCTTCATTGCAGAAGATCCGTCGCTGTCGCTCACGCTGCCGTTGTTCCTGCTGCTGATCCTGGTCGCGGCCGTCGGGGTCGTCGTGGGCGGCAGTGCCGTCTGGTTCGGCCAGCGGCGCTGGCGACGCGCGGCACGCCGGAACGATGCCGAGGCAAGGGCCGCCAGGACCGAACTGGCCGATCTGCGGGCCCAGGCGGCGGCAGCGAACCCTGAATCCCGGCGCCTTCCCGTTCCCTCCGGGATGGGGCTGTATGGGCCCATCGGGCGAGACAAGCAGCGCGCGACGTTGTAGAAGCGGCCCGACCGAGAACCCCGTTTTCCGGCCGCGGATGCTCGCGGCCTCCATTCGCTTTGGAACCATGTCCCTGCTCGTCAAAATCTGTGGCCTGTCCACGCGCGAGACGCTTGAAACGGCGCTCGAGGCGGGGGCCGACATGGTGGGGTTCGTGTTTTTTCCGCCGTCGCCGCGGCATCTCTCCCTGGAACTCGGCCGTGATCTCGGCCGCCAGGTGAAGGGGCGCGCGCTCAAGGTGGCGCTCACCGTCGACGCTGATGACGCCACGCTCGACAACATCATGGACGCACTGGCGCCGGACATTTTCCAGCTCCATGGCAAGGAGAGCGTGGCGCGGCTGCGCGACATCAAGCAACGCTTCGGCCGTGCCGTGATGAAGGTGGTGCCGGTTGCAACAGCCGCCGATCTCTCCGTACTGCCTGGCTATGCCGCGGTCGCCGACCGCATCCTGTTCGATGCGCGTGCGCCGAAAGATGCGACGCGGCCCGGGGGCTTGGGCGAGCCGTTCGACTGGCATCTCCTGGAGAATCTGGACCTGAAACTGCCTTACATGGTCTCGGGCGGGCTGCACGCCGATAACCTCGCCGAGGCCCTTCGCCTCACCCGCGCCGGCGGCGTCGATGTGTCCTCGGGCGTCGAGAGCGCGCCCGGCGTCAAGGCCCCCGAGATGATCAAGGCCTTCATCCGCGCCGCGCGCGCCACCCAACAGTCGAGCGTACGATGAACATCGCCAAACCAAACTCCTATCGCAGTGGCCCCGATGACCGCGGCCATTTCGGCATTTTCGGCGGCCGCTTCGTCGCCGAAACGCTGATGCCGCTGATCCTCGAACTGGAGAAGGCCTACACCGAAGCCAAGGCCGATCCAGCGTTCCAGGGGGAGATGAACGGCTATCTCAAGAACTATGTCGGCCGCCCCTCCCCGCTCTATTTCGCCGAACGCCTCAGCGAGCATCTCGGCGGCGCAAAAATCTACCTGAAGCGCGAGGAGCTCAATCACACCGGTTCGCACAAGGTGAACAACGTGCTCGGCCAGATCATGCTGGCGCGGCGCATGGGCAAGAAGCGCATCATCGCCGAGACCGGCGCGGGCCAGCACGGTGTCGCCACCGCGACGCTGTGCGCGCGCTTCGGTCTCGAATGCGTGGTCTATATGGGCGCGGTCGACGTCGAGCGGCAGCAGCCCAACGTGATCCGCATGGAGATGCTGGGCGCGACAGTGGTCCCGGTGCAGTCGGGCACACGCACGCTCAAGGACGCCATGAACGAGGCGCTGCGCGACTGGGTCACCAACGTGCACAACACGTTCTATTGCATCGGCACGGTGGCGGGCCCGCATCCCTATCCGACCCTGGTCCGCGACTTCCAGTCGATCATCGGCAACGAGACCAAGGCGCAGATGCAGGAGATCGAAGGCCGCTTGCCGGATTCGCTGGTCGCCTGCATCGGCGGCGGCTCCAACGCGATGGGCCTGTTTCATCCTTTCCTTGACGACCCCTCCGTCGAGATTTTTGGCGTCGAAGCCGCCGGCCATGGCCTGACGCAGCTGCATGCGGCCTCGCTCGCAGGCGGCCGTCCTGGCGTGCTGCATGGCAACCGCACGTATCTGCTGATGGATGCCGACGGCCAGATCCAGGACGCGCATTCGATCTCGGCGGGTCTCGATTATCCCGGCATCGGCCCCGAGCATTCCTGGCTGCACGACGTCGGCCGCGTGAACTATCTCTCCGCGACCGACGACGAGGCGCTCGCCGCGTTCCAGCTGCTGTCGAAGTTAGAGGGCATCATCCCCGCGCTCGAGCCCGCGCATGCCATCGCCAAGGTGATGGAGCTCGCGCCGAAACGGCCACGGGATCACCTGATGGTCGTCAACCTCTCCGGCCGCGGCGACAAGGACGTCCCGCAGGTCGGCGACATCCTGAGGGGCAAGAGCAAGTGAGGCGGGTATCGCACTCTCTTCACCTCTCCCCGTCGGGGAGAGGTCGGCTGCGCAGCAGCCGGGTGAGGGGGCTGTCCGCTCACTCGAACGTCAGTGATCTCCGGACGAGTTCGAGAACGCCTTCAAGATTGTCGTACACATCGGTGTTCGAAACGCGCAGGACCAAGAAGCCGCAGGACTCAAGCACCTTGGTCCTCGCTTCGTCACGTTCGATCTCGGACGGGCTGGAATGCGTCACGCCGTCGACTTCAATGATGAGCTTCCCATCTAGCGTCACGAAATCGACAACAAACCGGTCGATCGGATGCTGGCGACGAAACTTCCAGCGGGCGAGCTGCCGGTTGCGCAACGCCTGCCAAAGCTTCGCTTCGGCGCTCGTCTGCGATTCGCGGAGCCGTCGCGCTCTCGACTTGAACCTCTCCATCCCCCTCACCCGGCTGCTTCGCAGCCGACCTCTCCCCGAAGGGGAGAGGTATAGC
>NZ_JBYSYD010000003.1:0-878609 GCF_058782905.1 Bradyrhizobium sp. FW305-F6 | reverse complement strand
GGTCTCGCCAGCGCCTGGGGATGGGCTGCCGGCGTGGCGGGCCTGACGGCTTGCGGCGGCGGAGCCGGCCGGTGCCCCTGCCCCCCGGACGGCTCCCGGGCAGCCACCGGCGGGGGCGGCGCCGCGGGCCTGACCGCGGTCGGGGCGGCCGGTTTGCCGGCTGTGCTCGGGGCCGGCAAGACGCCCGGCTGGGCGCTGGTGGGCCTGCCGCGCGGGTCAGTTGCGGACAAGGGCGCTACCCCCGGCTTGGGCAGTCCGGCGGAGGGCGGCGTTGAACCTCCAGGCGCCGACGGCGGGTTGGGCGCCGTGGCAGTCGCAGCGGGTTTGCCCTGAGGTGGAGCAGTGCCGGGCGCGCGTCCTGCTCCGGCTGGGGGCGGCGGTCCGCCAGGGGTCCCGGGCACCGGCAAGGTATTGGCCTGCGGCAACGTATTGGCCTGCGGCGGCACATTGGCCTGCGGCGGCTTGGCGGCCGCCGGTGCTGGCGGGGGCGCAGCCGCGCTGCCGGCAGGGGCGGTTGCGGTCGGGCTTGGCGCGGCGTTCGGCGCGACAGCGGCGGGCATCCGCCCTGCCCCGGCCGGCGGCGGCGCGGGTGTGGCAGGAGCAACATTGGCCGGAGCGACATTGGCCGGTGCCGGTGCCGCGATGCCCGGCCTCGCCGTCGGCTGGATCGTTGCGCTCGGCGGCATCGGCGCCTTGCCCTGCTGGATCAGGGCGGCGCGCTGGACCACAGCCTGCGGCACCGCAGGACCTGCCGGATTGGCGCGTCCGGCGACGGCCGGCGCCAGATTGGCCGGTCCGCCCCCTGGGCCTGCTCCCCCCGCAGGCGGCGGCGCCGGCGGGCGGTTGATCACGGTGTTGATGACCGTCGTGTTGTGGATGTTCTGATAGATGATGTTGTTCGGCGGCGGCGCGACATAGACCGGCGGCCTGACGAACACCGGGATCGGCACGAACACCGGCTGCGGCAGCACGAACAGCCCGACCACCGGCAGCGGCGGCGGCAGCACGACGAACTCCGGCGGCGGCGGCGGCAGATAGTAGACCGGCGGCGGCGGGGGCGGCACGAAGCCGAAATCGGGATCGCTGAAATACAGCACCGGGCGATCGACATAGACCACCTCCTCCGGCGGCGGCGGCGGCACGTCATAGTCGATCATGGCGAAGCTCGGCGGCGGCTCGAGCGGTGCGGTCAGGATCGCGAGCCTGCGCCGGGCATCGCCTGCATGCGGCCCGCGCGGATAGCGGCGCAGGTACGACCAGTAGGCGTCCGGCGTATCGGCGCGATAGGTCCGCCGCCAGGTTATCGCTTCCCGGCGCGCCGCCGCGATCGCCCTCACGCGCTTTGCGAGCGGATCATTCGGATAGGCCGCGAGGAATTCCTCATAGGCCGCGAGCGTGTCGCGCTCGAGCGCGGCGGCATAGGCATCCTGCACGCCGAGATCGCGGATCGGCTTGTTGCGGATCGCGGCGACCTGGTCGGGCGCGGCTTGCGGCGGCGGCGCATCGGGCCCGCGCTCGAAAAAGGAGAACGGCGCCGATATCTTCTGCTCGTTCCAGGGTACCTGCGCGCCCTTGCTGGTTTCGTTGACGCGGAGACGGACGCGGTCGAACACCTCTTGCAGCGGCAGGCCGCCGGTGCGGATCATCTCGGCCAGAGACTGGGCATAGATGCCGTAAGGTCCCGCTTCCTCCGGCGCAACCGTGCCGGGCGCGGCGTTGAAGGCGATCAGCATGTTGGCCTCGGGCTCGACCAGCGCGAGGCCACTCGCGATCGGCTGTCCGCCCTCGATGAAGGGCTGCGCACGGGCCGCGTCGAGCACGACGATGCTGGCCTTGAGCGGAATCGACGCGAGCTGGCGGACATAGTCGCTGATGCGCAGCGCCTCGGTCGGAATGTCGGTGTCGCGAGCGATGTTGGAATCGACCGGGACGAAATAGTTCTCGCCGGCCAGCTGCAGGCCATAGCCGGCAAGATAGATCATCGCGACGGTGCCCGGTCCAGAAGCCTGGGCCTTCTGGATGAAGTCGCGCAAGCTCTTGCGCAGCGTGTCGCCGTCGAGATCGCGGGCACCGACCACGTCGAAGCCCGCCGCCTGCAGCGTCTGCGCGATCAGGCCGGCATCGTTCGCAGTCGTCGCCAACGGCGATTTGGCATAGGCGCCGTTACCGACCACGAGTGCAAGGCGCTTTTCCTGCGCTTGCGCGCGCGCCGGTTCTGGCGCGACGGCGGCAAGGGTGAGGAACGGCAGGAGAAGGCAAATGACGACCCGGAGCGTCCCATGCATGGCTTTCTCGCCCGCTGTTGTTGTTGATGTGCCACGGCGCATCAGGCGCGCAGCCGGCTGAACGGTGGTTGAACGAAAGGCTCGGATTGAGGCAGTGACGTGGCCACGCCACAGGAGGTGGTTCCTGTCAGCCTCAAGTCAGCTCGAAACCATGCAAGGCGCGGTCAAGTGCTTGATCCCCGGCGATCGAAGCCAAGGATGTCGGGCACACCTCACTCCACTGCCTGCAATTCGGCGAGCTTGGTTTGCGCGGTCGCCTCGTCGAGCGGCACGAGCTCGGCCGGCCCGGGATTGGCCTCACCAGCGGTCGCGATCGAAACCGCTGCGAGTCCGACCAGCCCGCCGAGAACCGCGCCGCCGGTTGTAGCATCGTGCCTCGGGCTGCTTTTGATCAGATAGAAGTGCGTGCGGCCGGCTTCCATCACGATCTCGCGCTTGGTGTCGCCCGGAAACATCAGTTCGGTCACCAGCAATTGGTGCCGGCCCGCCGGCCGATCGGCATAGACATACTTGCCAGCCACGACCTTGCCGAGCGGCGCGCCGTCGAGCTTCACCTCGCAGGCGCAGATCGCCATGCTGAGGCCATTCCTCTTGTCCTGGAGCAGAACGATGCGCGAATGCCCGGCGCGCGGAGGCCCGACCTTCTTCGAAACAGAGGCAAAGTCGGTCCCGACCTGATTGGTAACACAGCCCACCAGCATCACGCCAACGGCCAGCAACAACGCGGCTCGTCGCAGCATTTCGCACACCCCAGTCCATTCCCCGGGATGCATGCTAGCTGGAATCAGCGCCAGGTTGCAACACCATCGACGACCATTGCGCCGATTGCGTTCTACGGGTTTCCGGCGGCCGGCCTGTGCTGGAAGAGGCCGGCCGCCCCGCTCCGATTCAGGCGAGCCTCAGGCCTGCGCGAGTAACTCGACCGTCCCGGTGCTCAGCCGATAGATCCCACCGACCACCTTGAGCTTGCCCTGCTCGACTGCTGCGTTGAGGATCGGGGCAGCCGATTTCAGCTTGGCGACGTTGTCCATGACGTTCTGGCGGATGGCGTTGTCGAGCGCGTTGCCGCTCTGCTGGGCCGCTGTCTTCACCGCCGGCGCGATCGCCGCGACGAGCGAGGGAATGTGCCCCGGCAACGGCTTGCCGTCCTGCAGCGACTTGATCGTCGCGTCGACCGCACCGCAATTGTCGTGGCCGAGCACCAGGATCACCGGCGTCCCGAGCACCGCGACGGTGTACTCCATGCTCGCAACCGTCTCGTCGCCGGCAAAATTTCCGGCGACGCGGCACACGAAGAGGTCGCCGCGTCCGCTGTCGAAGGCATATTCCGGCGCGATGCGGGAATCGGCGCAGCTCAACACGGCCGCGTACGGATTCTGACCGCCGACCAGCGCCTCGCGCTCGTGCTTGAAGTCGTGGCGCCGCGACACGCCCGACACATAGCGCGCATTGCCGTCCATCAGCCGCTTCAGCGCCGCATCGGGCGACAACACGTTCTGCGGCTTCGGCGGCGCCTTCGCCTCCTTCGCCAGCGCGGACCCGCCAAGCGCCGCCGCCGCAAGTGCCGAACCGGCGAAGAGCATCATCGCGCGCCGGGAGGGAGCAACAGCTTGATGCAGATTTTCAGAGCATTTGTCGCACATGGTTGTTTTTCTTCCTGGTTTCCCGCCAAACGAGATCGTCGAGGCAGCAACTGATAGCTGCGCTCGCGCAAGTTCGAAACCACGTGCGAGCCGAATAGTTAAGCCTTGGTTTGCGGCGATGCAGGCAATGTCAGAGTTGCTGCACGTCCACCACCCCCGCGACCGCCTTGATCGCGCCGGCGATCTGGGGCGAGACCTTGAAGCGGCCGGGCAGCTTCATCTCCACCTCCGTCTCGAGGTCGATCATCATCACCAGCGAGACCTCGCCGTCGCCGTTTCCGCGCGGTGCGATGCCGGGACTGCCGACCTTCGGCGCACTGCCGTTGGAGGCCGCCATGTCGGGCCCGGCAAGACGCTTGGCGATGGACTCCAGCGGCTTGGTGTCGCGAAGGAAGATGCGCAGGCCCTTCTGCGTCTTGGCCGCGGCGTCATCGAGCGGCTCGGCGTGGAGCACGCGGGCGCGGACGTCCTCGCCCTGGAGCTCGGCCCCCAGCTGCAGCAGCACGGCCGCGCCAGGCTCCAGCACGTCGCGATATTGCGCAAGGCCTTCGGAGAACAGCACCGCCTCGAAATGGCCCGTGGGATCCGAGAGCCCCATGATGCCCATCTTGTTGCCGGTCTTGGTGCGCCGCTCCATGCGCGAGACCACGGTGGCAGCGACCTTGCCCGCGGTGGCGCCGGTCTTCACCGCACGCGAGAACTCGGCCCAGCTCTGCACCCGCAGCCGCTTCAGCACGGTCGCGTAGTCGTCGAGCGGATGTCCGGACAGGAAGAAGCCGATGGCGTCGTATTCCCGCCGCAGCCGCTCGGCCGGCAGCCAGGGCTCGACCTGGGGCAGCATGATCGTCGGCGCATCCGCCGACATGCCGAACATGTCGTTCTGGCCGATGGTCGCAGCTTCGTTCGCGCGCTGGCAGGCGGCGAGGATCGCGTCCGCGCCCGCAAAGACGCGCGCCCGATTCGGCTCCAGCGTGTCGAAGGCGCCGGCCGCCGCGAGACTTTCGATGATGCGCTTGTTGATCGCGCGCGGCGAGACCCGCGCCGCGAAATCGGCGAGCGAGGTGAACAGGCCGCCCCTGCTGCGCTCGGCGATGATCTGCTCGATCGCCTGGATGCCGACGCCCTTGAGCGCGGCGAGCGCATAATAGATCGTCTTCTCGCCCACCTCGAAGGTCGCCCCGGACCGGTTGATGTTGGGCGGCTCGACCTTGATGCCGAGACGCTGCGCTTCGGAGCGGAATTCGGACAGCTTGTCGGTGTTGTTGAGATCGAGCGTCATCGACGCCGCGATGAACTCTACCGGGTAATGCGCCTTCATGTAGGCGGTGTGGTAGGACACCAGTGCGTAAGCCGCCGCGTGACTCTTGTTGAAGCCGTAGTCGGCAAACTTCGCCAGGAGTTCGAAGATGGTCTCGGCCTGCCCCTTCGGCACGCCGTTCTTGATCGCGCCCGCGACGAAGATGTCGCGCTGCTTGTCCATCTCGGCGCGGATCTTCTTGCCCATGGCGCGGCGCAAGAGGTCGGCGTCGCCGAGCGAATAGCCCGACATCACCTGCGCGATCTGCATCACCTGTTCCTGGTAGATGATGACGCCGAAGGTCTCTTTCAGGATCGGCTCCAGCACCGGATGCAGATATTCCGGCTCCTCGTCGCCGTGCTTGCGCGCGCAATAAGTCGGGATGTTCGCCATCGGGCCCGGGCGATAGAGCGCGACCAGCGCGATGATGTCCTCGAAACGGTCGGGGCGCATGTCGATCAGCGCGCGCCGCATGCCCTGGCTTTCAACCTGGAACACGCCGACGACGTCGCCGCGCGCCAGCATCTGGTAGCTCTCGGCATCGTCGATCGGCAGCGTCGCGAGATCGACATCGATGCCGCGCGGCTTGAGCAGCTTGCAGGCGACGTCGAGCACGGTCAGCGTCTTCAGGCCGAGGAAGTCGAACTTCACGAGCCCCGCGGGCTCGACCCATTTCATGTTGAACTGGGTCACCGGCATGTCGGATTTGGGATCGCGGTAGAGCGGCACGAGTTCGCTCAAGGGGCGATCGCCGATCACGATGCCGGCCGCGTGGGTCGAGGCGTGGCGCGTCAGGCCTTCGAGGCGCTGGGCGATGTCGAAGGCGCGCGCCACCACCGGGTCTTCGTCGCGGAACGCCTGGAGCTTCGGCTCGCTCTCGATCGCGGCGGCGAGCGTGACCGGCGCCGCCGGATTCTGCGGCACCAGCTTGGTCAGTTTGTCGACCTGGCCATAGGGCATCTGCAGCACGCGACCGACGTCGCGCAGCACGCCGCGCGCCTGCAGCGTTCCGAAGGTGATGATCTGCGCGACCTGGTCGCGGCCGTAGCGCTCCTGGACGTACTTGATCACCTCGCCGCGGCGGTCCTGGCAGAAGTCGATGTCGAAGTCCGGCATCGAGACGCGTTCGGGATTGAGGAAGCGCTCGAACAGCAGGCCGAACTTGATCGGGTCGAGGTCGGTGATGGTCAGCGCCCAGGCGACCAGCGAGCCTGCGCCCGAGCCGCGGCCGGGCCCGACCGGGATGCCCTGGCTCTTCGCCCATTTGATGAAGTCGGACACGATCAGGAAGTAGCCCGCATATTTCATGCGGGTGATGACGTCGAGCTCGAACGCGAGGCGCTTGTTGTAGTCCTCGTCCGTCGTGCCCAGCGACAGCCCGTGCACGCGCAGGCGGTTGGCGAGCCCCTCCTCTGCCTGACGCTTCAGTTCGGCGGCCTCGACCGACGCGGCGTCCGAGCTCTGCGCGGCGCCGACGGTGAAGAACGGCAGAATCGGCTTGCGCGTCATCGGCCGGAACGAGCAACGCTCGGCGATCTCCACCGTCGAGGCCAGCGCCTCCGGAATGTCGGCGAACAGCAGCGCCATCTCGGCGCGCGTCTTGAAGCGATGATCGGGCGTCAGTTGCACGCGGTCGGTCTCGGCGATCAACCGGCCGCCGGCGATGCAGAGCAGCGCATCATGCGCCTCGTAGTCGTCGGTCGAAGCGAAATACGGCTCGTTGGTCGCAACCAGCGGCAGCCCCTTGGCGTAGGCGATGTCGATCAATCCGCTCTCGACGCGCCGCTCCTTCTCGACGTTGTGGCGCTGCAATTCGACGTAGAGACGGTCGCCGAACAGGCCGGCCAGACGCTCGCAGCGCGCGGCGCCGAGCTCGGCCATGCCGCCTGCGAGCGCCAGCGAGATCGGCCCGTCCGGTCCGCCCGTCAGCGCGATCAGCCCCTCGGTCTCGCCCTCGAGCCAATCGAACCTGATGAACGGTGCATGGCTGTCCGGCGATTCCAGGAACGCGCGCGAGTTGAGCCGCATCAGGCTGCGATAGCCGCGCTCCTGCGCGGCGAGCAGCACCACGCGGGACGGCCCGATCGCGTTGCGCGCATTCGGATCCTGATCGCCGAAATCGATCGCCAGCTCGCAGCCGACGATCGGCTGGATGCCGGAGCCCGCCATTTTGTCGGAGAACTCCAGCGCACCGAACATGTTGTCGGTGTCGGTCAGCGCCAGCGCCGGCTGGTGGTCCTTCTTCGCAAGCTCGGCAAGCTTGGCGATCTTGATCGAGCCCTTGAGCAGCGAATAGGCCGAGTGAACGTGAAGGTGAACAAATCCGGCGCTCGGCATGGTCGCGTGACGGCCTCTAACAGATGGAATGGAGCGGTCGCCGGCTCCTCAAGGCATCATGCGCCTGTGCGGCCGACTCGCACCCCCAATGGTGCGGTGCCGCGCCGCGAGAGTCCACGCAGGAAGCGCCACTTCGCCCCGTCCTCCCGCTTTTCCCCAACCGGACACGCTTGGAGCCTCCGGACTCAGAGCTGCGGTATGACCTGGGCCCAGATCGCGATCATCCCGACGAACAGCGTGATCGACGCCAGTGCGGCGGCTTCTTCGACGAAAACCCTGAACATGTCTCGCTCCGTTGCTAGAACGTATGAGGAACATTGTTCTCTTTTCGTTCTCGGGAGTCAAGCGCGGCGGATGATCTCGAGGGGGAATGGTTAACTCGCTGAATTCCCGCAACAAAAAAGCCCCGGCCAAGGCCGGGGCTTTCGATGATCGCTGGAAGGAGAGCGATCTTTATCAGTAGCGACCCATCATCGGACCGCCGAACTTGTAGTTCAGGCGGACGAGGCCCATGTCGACGTCCTGCTTGATGCGGTCGGTTCCCGCTAGGCCGGCGAAGGTGACATCCTTGTCCGACAGGAAGATGTGGTTGTATTCGACGCCAACCGACCAATTCGGCGCGAAGCCGAACTCGAGACCGGCACCGACCGTGCCGCCCCAACGGGTCTGGTCGTTCGAGGACAGCAGCGCGCCCGAAGCCGTGCTGAACACTTCATACTTCGCGCCGACCACGGCTGCACCGCCCTTGACGTAGAGCAGCACGTTGTTCCAGGCGTAACCGACCTGACCGGTAATCAGACCGAACGAGTCGATCTTCGAGCGGTTGCGGGTTGCGAACAGAGCGCTGACGTTGTCGCCGGTGAAGTCGGCCCAGTTGCCCTGACCTTCCACGCCGAACACGAACTGACCGTACTGCATGCGATAGCCGATCTGGCCACCGACCGTACCGCCGGTCGCATCATGCGAACCCTCGCGGCCGCCGCCGACGAGATCCCAGGTGCTGTGAGCCGAACCGCCGCCGCCGTTGACGCCGATGTAAAAGCCGCTCCAGTCGTACACCGCAGCGATCGCCGCCGGCGGCGCCTTGGTGTAGGGCCGAGCCGCGAGGTCAGCAGCCAGCGCCGGTGCAGCCGCGCTGAGCGCAACCAGGCTGACGGCAGCAAGCAACAAATTCTTCTTCATTTGATTCCCGTTCCAGTTTCTTCAGTAGGCCCCCGGGCCGTGGCGTCGTCATATCAGCGATCGACGGAATTGCTGTAACCACGACGCAACAGTCCGTTCGAAAGGGTCTCGCCCGTTAACGAATGTTAGTCAGCGCCTGCGCGGAAACCCTTTGAAACAAGTATTTTCCTGAGTTCCAATGTCGACTACAGATCATCAGCTGCATGCACGCGTGACGTCGTCGCGCGCACATTCGCGTGATTGGAGAATCGAAATGCGCGTTCAAGTTATCCATCCCATTATCGCCACATTTTCGCTCGCATTCGTCACACTCGTACTCGCATCGAGCACGCCCGCGCGCGCATTCGGCAAGAACCATCCCTTCTGCCTCACCGGTGACGAGTGGCCGGGACTGAGCAATTGCAGGTTCGACACCTACGCGCAGTGTCAGGCGAGCGCGTCAGGACGCGCGCTGACCTGCATCGCCAATCCGTTCTTCGCCGGACAGAGCGACGACCCCTACGCGTATCAGAATCGTCCGCGCACCCTGACGCCAGGCTACGCGCCGGGCTATTACGGGGCGCGCTGAGATGCGAAGCGCGCGCCTTGCACTCCTCGTGATCGGCCCCCTGCTCGCAGGAGGATCCGCAAGCGCACAAACCTATGATCCGAGCTATCCGGTCTGCATGCAGATCTACGGCCCGGTCGGCTATTTCGAGTGCAGCTACGCATCGCTTGCGCAGTGCCGCTATCTCGCCGTCGGACGCTCCGCGAGTTGCGTGGTGAATCCGTATTTTCCGTCGAGCAAGCCGGCGCCCCCTCACCGCCCGAGACGCCCCGCCGTTCGCGCCGGATGATCAAAGCCGTTCCGCTGATGCCGGGCATGCCGTGACGGAGCGGCAGCCTCCCCTCAGCTCTGCCAGGGCGTGTTGCGGATGCGCGTGCACGCGTTCGGCTTGCGGAAGCCCGGATCGTGATCCTCGATGTAATCGAAGTTGACCGTCCCGAACGTCGTCTGCGGCTTCTTCAGCGCTGAGCAGGTCTGCACCTTCAAAAACCCGTTCTTGAAGTCGCCGCGCGGGAACGCGGAGATCACCTGGTCGCGCTGCTCCGGCGTGTACTCGTCATATCCGATGCCCACGACGTCCACCAGGACGCCTGCGTTGGTGAGCGCGATCTCCGGTTTCATATATTGCGGAATGCCGGGGGTGGTGTGTAGCGCGATTGCTTCCCACACCAGGTCGGCTTGCGGCTCGGCAATGCCGCGCGCCCGCAGAAAGTCGCGCGCGGCGTCGGCGCCGTCGACCTCAAACCGCTTGGTCTCGGTGTGGTAGTGATCGACGAGACCGAGGTCGTGAAACAGCGCCGCGACATACAGCAGTTCGGGATCGAACTTCAGCTTCTGACGCAGCCCCTTGATCGCGCCGAACACGTAGACGCGAACCGAATGGTTGAACAACATCTCGCCCTCGTAACTGCGCACGAGTTCGGCAGCCTCGCGCGCCAATTGACTGTCGGGGATTTTGACGCCGGAGATCACGCTCGTCATTTTCAGGCTCCTGCTTTCTGTTTCGGCTAATGCCATTCGCCGTCAGGCGGCATTCTCGAGCACGGCCTGCGGCGTTTTCCGGAAGCTGATCGACATGCGATTGTACGCATTCATCAGACTGATCGCGATCGTGAGATCGACGAGCTCGCGCTCATTGAAGACCTTGCGGGCGGCTCGATAGGCATCATCCGGAACGTTGGTCTCGGCGACGCGGGTGACCGTCTCGGCCCATGCAAGGGCGGCGCGCTCGCGCTCGTCGAAGAGATTGCCGGCCTCCGCCCACGCCTGGACCAGCGCCAGCTTTTCGATCTTCACGCCGCCCTTGAGCAGGTCGCGCATATGCATGTCGAGGCAATAGGCGCAGTTGTTGATCTGCGAGACGCGGAGATAGACCAGGGTGACCAGCGTCGCGGGAAGCCCGCTCTGCATGACGTAGCCGTAGACGCCGCCCAGCGCCTTCGCGCCTGCCGGTGCAACGTGGTTGTAGTCGAGACGTTCACTCATCTGCTTGCTCCTTGATGATCGGAGGGATGAACACTCCCCGTTACCCCCTTAGGTGTCCCTGTTCTGGTCCACGAAAAAGTACCAAGAACGCGCAAAAATCGTGTACCACTCAGGCATGACCAAGCCGCTGCGCCTGGAGCTGGATCGATCTGCGAAGACGCCGTTGGCCGAGCAGATACACAGGGGAATCAGGGCCGCCATCGAGAGCGGCGTGCTCGCCCCCGGCGCGCGCCTGCCCTCCTGGCAGGATCTGGCCGCCCAGCTCGGCGTCGCGCGCGGCACCGTGCGGGTCGCATACGAAAAGCTCTCATCCGCCCAACTGATCGTCGCAAGCCGCGCGACTGGAACACATGTCGCGGACCGGCCGCGCTTTCCGGTGCGGCGGGACAAGGCCCCGGCCCCAGGCTCTTTCATGGAGATGTACCAGGAGCTCACGGCCGGGCCGGCGATCTTCCAGATGGGCGTGCCTGCGCAGGAGACCCTTCCTGCGACGTTGCTGGCGCGGATGCGCGCGCAGGCGGTCCGCATCGAGATGAGCGCACCGGCGATCTATCCTGATCCGCGCGGTGAGCCGGCGCTGCGGCGCGAGATCTCCGCCTACCTTGCGCTGGCGCGCGGGATCGAATGCGCGCCCTCCCAGATCATCATCACCGGCGGTTTCAGCGGCGGCCTTGGCCTGACTCTCCGCGTCCTCGGCCTCGAGCAGAAGAAGGCCTGGATGGAGGATCCGGGCTTTCCCTTCACCCGGCACGGCCTCAAGCTCGCGCGAACATCGATCGTGCCGATCCCCGTTGACGCCGACGGCATCGATGTCGATTTCGGCCTGAAGCATGCTCCGGATGCGGCACTGGTGGTCGTGACGCCAGGACAGCAGGCGCCGCTCGGAGCGACATTGTCGCTGGCAAGACGCTCACGCCTGCTCGACTGGGCCACGCAAAGCAAGGCGTGGGTGATCGAGGATGACTATCTGAGCGAGCTTCAGCTCAAGGGCCGGGCGACACCGGCGCTCGCCTCGCTCGACCGCGCCGGTCGCGTCATTCACATCGGCTCTTTCAGCAAGACCGTGACTCCTGCTCTGCGACTGGGCTTTGTGGTTGCACCCGCCGCTCTGGCGGCGCGATTTGCCGAAGTTGCGGCGTGCCTCGTCCCTGCGCCTGGACCTGCGGTGCAGCTCGCGCTGGCCGATTTCATTAGCGACGGCCATTATCTGCGGCATCTTCGGCGCACGAAACGGCTCTACGCAGCGCAAGCCGATGGTTTGCTGAAATACCTGCGCCCCCGCACTGCCAACGTTGCGATTGCCGGATTGGCGGCGGTCCTGCGCTTGCCGGAGGGAGCATCCGATCTGGCCATCGCCAGGGAAGCGGCACCGCTTGGCCTCGCGCCTACGCCGCTATCGCTCTGGTCTGCGTCGAAGGGCACAGCGCGCCCAGGACTGTTGCTCGGCGTCGCAACGTCTCCTCCAGCGAGGATCGAGGCATCCTGCGATCGGCTCCTTCAGATCATCGATCGACTGATGTGATAAATACGCGGCGGCGTGTCCCTCAAAGGTCTTCTTGCGAAAGCCGGGACAACGCCCTCATGCAACGGGAGAGATCTATTCGAAAATCGTCTGGGACAAGCTTCATCGCCCGGCGTGCTCGAATCGAAGGGCGCCTGACACGACGCGCTCAACACTCGTCGAGCAGATTGCGGACCTTGGCGGCCAGGTCTTCGATCGCAAAGGGTTTGGACAGCAGGTGCTTGCCGGCGTCGAGCACGCCATTGTGGACGATCGCGTTGCGCGTATAGCCGGTGGTGAACAGCACCTTCAGATCGGGGTGCCGCCTCGACAGTTCGGCCGCGAGTTCGGCACCTGTCATGTCGGGCATGACGACGTCGGTGAACAGCAGATCCGGAACGAAGCCGCCTTCGATCTTTCTGATGGCATCCCTGGCGCTGGCAGCCTCGACGACGATATAGCCAAGCTCGCGCAGGCTTTCGGACGAGATGCTGCGGACTCGCTCGTCGTCCTCCACGACGAGAATGGTCTCGCTCTGACGGCTCGCACCCGCATATGACGCGCTTTCCGAGGGAGGAGAGACCGGCTCCTCGCCGGCGAAACGAGGCAGATAGATCTTCACGGTCGTCCCGACATCGAGCTCCGAATAGATTTTGACATGGCCGCCCGACTGCCGCACGAAACCGTAGACCTGGCTGAGGCCGAGGCCGGTCCCCTTGCCCACGACCTTGGTCGTGAAGAACGGATCGAAGACTTTTCCCAGCACGTCTTCCGCGATGCCCGTGCCGTTGTCCGTGACCGCGATAAGAACGTACTGCCCCGGCTGCAGGGCGTATTCGTGGGCATACTTTCGATCGATCGAGGCGTTGGCGGTTTCGATCGTCAGCCTGCCGCCCTTCGGCATGGCGTCGCGCGCATTGACCGCAAGATTGATCAGCGCGCTTTCCAGCTGCGCCGGGTCCGCCTTGACGCGCCACAGGCCGGCCATCAGCACGGTCTCGAGCCGGACCAGCTCGCCGAGCGACCGCTCCAGCAGCTCACTCATCCCGCCCACCATCTTGTTGATGTCCAGGACCTCGGGCGCAAGCGGCTGTTGCCGCGAGAACGCCAGCAGCCGTTGGGTCAAGGTGGCAGCGCGGTTTGCACCGTCTATCGCGCTCTCGAGGAAGCGGTCGATGTTGAGCTCACCCTGGCCGAGCCGCCGTTTAGCCAGATGCAGGCTGCCGAGGATGACCGCGAGCATGTTGTTGAAGTCGTGGGCGATGCCTCCGGTCAATTGCCCGACCGCTTCCATCTTCTGCGATTGCCGCAATTGCTCCTCGGCCTTCATGCGTTCGGCGATCTCGTCGGCAACACGCTGCTCCAGCCCGGCATTGAGGGACTCGAGCCTGGTCAACAACCGGGCGTTGTCGATCGCCGTCGCGGCATGGCCGGCGATGCCGAGCAACGCCGCCTCATGTTCTTCCTGGAATCGACCTGGCTCCGCGTGACCGAAAAAAAGCCCGCCGAGCACTTCGCCGTTCCGCGAGACGACGGGGACCGCTAGGTAGGACCGGACCGGAAGATGGCCTTCGGGCATGCCCTTCCGCGGCGCGTTCTTGCCATAGCGCGGGTCCTGCAGAATGTCGTCAGACCGCACCACGCCCGTGCCCTTGAACGTCGGCTCGAACACGGCCGTGTTGCGCGGCATCGGAAAGTTCTCGAAAGCGGACCGCGGCGCGCCGGACAGCGAATACAGCATGTAGCTGCCGCCGTCCGCTGCCACGACGTTGTAGAAAAAGGCTCCGAATTGGGCGCCGGTCAGCTCGACGCCGGCATCCGTCACGATCTGCACGATCTTGCCGAGATCGCGTTCGCGAGCGACCGATGACCCGGTGTCGTTCAGGATCCTCAGATGTCGTTCGGTTTTCTTTTGCGCGGAGATATCCAGCACCGTCCCGATGAATCGAACGGCCTGGTCCTTGGAAAAAATCGCGCGACCGGTTGCGGCGATCCAACGCTCGATGCCGTCCTCGATACCGACGGTCCGGAACTCGATGTTGTAGCTCGCCGGAGAATGAGGGTTCAGGGCTGCCGACACGGCCTCATGGGTGCGTTGCCTGTCGTCGGGATGAAGACCTTGCAGGAATGAGCCTTCGTAACTGACCTCGGCGTCCGCTGATAAACCGAACACCTCCTTGCAGCGGCTATCCCATCGCAGAACATCGTTGACCGGATCGAAATCCCAGGTGCCGATGCCGGCGGCCTTGTTCGCGAGCACCAGGCGTTCGGCAGCTTCCCTCGCTGCCTGCTCCGATCGGACGCGCTCGATATGCGCCCATGACCGCTCCGTCACTTCGCTGAGCAAAGCAAGCTCGCGCGAAGCCCAGCGATGTGGTCCCCGGTGGTGAATCGCCATCAAGGCGTTCAATCGGCCTTCCTTCACCAATGGCATGCAGATCGTCGAGCCGATCCCGATCCGCTGAAAGGCAGCGGCTGCCTCGGGCGCGATCTCCGTCGAATTGTCGTTGATGACGAGCGGCCTGCCGGCACCCAGCTCTCGCACCGCCTTCTCGCCGAAATCTGCGAGGCTATAGTGCCCGAGGATGTGCATGGCACCTGGCGCTGCCCAATCCCCGCGTATGGTGAAGCCGTCCTGATCAGGATCCATGTCGGCATAGGCGCAGTTCGAGACGCCGAGATACTCGCCGACCATTCTCGTCGTGACCGCCATGACGCCGTCCGCGTCGCTGGTCTTTGCCGTTTCCTTGTTGAGAGCGTCCAGGAAGAGCAGGCGCGCCTCGTTCTCCCGCAACGCGCTCTCGGCCCGGCGGCGTTCGACCGCTGTGCGGGTGCGTTCGGCAACCTCGCGGATGAGCTCCAGCTCCGCGGCGCTCCATGGGCGCGGCGTAGCGTTGTTGAGGTAGAGCAGCGCAACGACGCCATCGGGTTCGGAGATCGGCATGTTGACGAACGCGCACGCCGAGATTGCCTCGAGGGCTCGGGCGCGGTCGCCGACGCGCGGGTCTTTCTCGGCATCGGCGCAGATGACCGTCTCGCCCCGCTTCAGGTCCTCGATATAGCTGCCATAGTCGCGAAAGCGCAGCACGCCCGCCAGGCTCGTTATGCCCGGAGCGTTCCAGTCGCGCGCGATGGTGATGGTCTCGGCCGAGGTATCGACGGTGCCGTAACCTGCACGGCTGACATTGAGGCTGCGGCCAAGCAGCTCCGCCGCCGCATAGGCGAGATCGTCGGGATCACCGATCTCCCGAATAAGGTCGCCGAGGCTGGCTAAGACGGCATTGCGGTCGGCCGAGGGCATCCCGGTCGCTGTCGTCATCGGTCACCCCCGAACACGTCCCTCGCTCCACCTGCTTACCGATGAAACGGTAACCGTAGGGCGGCGGTTAGGTTCCCGGCGCGGTCCAGGCCGGGCCATTGCAACGGACTCACGCAGGCGTATAGATCACGAGCTTGAGCGCCGGATCGTCGTTGGCCTGGAAGCTGGAGTGCTCGAACCGGAGCAAGCCCTTGGTCGGATGGTTGATGGTTTTGAGTCCAGAGGCCGTGCTGCGGATCTCGTGCGCCTCCCACCATTTGACGAATTCCGGACTGCCCTCGCGCAGTCGCGCGACCAGCTCGGTGAAGGCGGGGTCGCCGGCCCAGACATCGTGCGTCGCGCGAAACATCGCAACCATGCGCTTGGCTAGGTCGGCCCACCCCGCCCCGTAAGATTTTCGCGCGCGCTTGTTGGTCATCATCAGCAGCAGCGTGTTGCGGTCCTCCTCCGGCAACCGGCCAAACGCGAAGATATCCTCGGCCGCCGCATTCCAGGCCAACACGTCCCAGCGCTGCCCCGTGATGTAGGCCGGATGGGGGAGGCTCTCGACCAGTCGCAAGATCGCAGGCGGCACGATCTCGCGCGTGAACGAACGCCTGTCGCCATTGCGTGCCAAGGCCTTCAGATGCGCGTGCTCGGTCTTACCGAGACGAAGCGCGCGGGCCAGTGCGTCGATGGTGGTGGCGGAGGGGCTGACGGTACGGCCCTGCTCGAGGCGGATGTACCAGTCGACGCCGATTCCAGCGAGTTGAGCCACCTCCTCGCGGCGCAGCCCCACGGTCCGGCGCCGGCTGCCTGCAGGCAGCCCGACCGTCTTCGGCGTCAGCTTTTCGCGGCGGGAGCGAAGGAAATCGCCGAATTCGAGGCGGCGTGGATCAGCCATGATGTCGCTCCCGCAGGAAGGGCCTTGACAATACTAGGATAATACCAGGCCTTCCTGGCCCTTCCAAGTGGGCTCACATCGTCTTCACCCGCGACCTGGAGGTGAACATATGAAAGCTGCCGTGCTGAAATCCTTCGGATCGCCACTGATCATCGAGGACGTGCCCGAGCCGATCCTCGGCACCGGCGAGGTCATCGTCGACGTCGTCGCCACGCGCGTGTTGTCCTACGCCAATGAAGTCTTCAGCGGCGAGCGCAAATATCTGCTCGATCTGCCCGTCATCCCCGGCTCCGGCGGCATCGGCCGAGTCAGGCGGATCGGCCCTGACGCGACGCATCTGGCCGTCGGCGACTGGGTTCTGTGCGATCCGACCGTTCGTTCACGGGACGACGTGCAGGCTCCCGACATTACGCTGCAGGGCTGGAGCGCGCGCGGCGAAGGCGGGATGAAATTACAGAAGCACTTCCGGCATGGCTCGTTTGCGCAGCAGATCATGGTGCCGACCGAGAACGTCAAGCGCCTCGGCGCGATCACGCCGGCCGAAGCGACACAATGGTGCGCGATCGGCACCATGCTGGTCGCCTATGGCGGCTTCCTCGCGGCAAAGCTGCAGCCCGGCGAGATCGTGCTGGTGAGCGGCGCGACCGGCAACTTCGGCAGCGCTGCGGTGGCGGTCGCGCTCGCGATGGGCGCGGCCTGCGTGGTGGCGCCAGGCCGCAATGACAAGATCCTGGCCGATCTGGTCCGTCGTTTCGGCGATCGCGTCAGGCCGGTCAAGCTTGCGGGCGTCGAGGATGAGGACCGCGAGCGGATGAAGCGCGCTTCGCCTGGGCCGATCGACTGCGTGTTCGACATCATGCCGCCTTCGGTCAGCCCCAATGTCGTGCGCGCGGCGATCATGACGGTGCGGTCCTATGGACGCGTGGTGCTGATGGGCGGCGTCGGCATGCTCGGCGGCCCCGGCCTGGAGTTGCCCTACAATTGGATCATGCGCGATTGCATCACCATCCACGGCGTCTGGATGTATCCGCCTGACGCGGCGACCCGCCTGATCGCGATGGTGCGGTCGGGCCTGCTGCGGCTCGATCATTACCAGGCCACGGAATTCGACCTCGACCACGCCAACGAAGCGGTCACCCACGCCGCCGCCAGTGCCGGACCGTTCAAAATGACGGTGATCAGGCCTTGAAACCCGGGGAGCGCGGCAGAGCGCCGTCGCCATTTTTTTCGTCAGTCCAGCCAAGCACTTGGCTACTGTGCATGGGGTTGTTTTTGGGGTTCGTGGCTATTCGAGCTCGACCACCTGGCCGTTCGACAGCGACACGCGCCGGTCCATGCGGCCGGCGAGCTCCATATTGTGGGTCGCGATCAGCATGGAAACGTGCGTCGCCTTGACCAGCTGCATCAGCGCCTGGAACACGTGATCAGCCGTGTGCGGGTCGAGATTGCCGGTCGGCTCGTCCGCAAACAGCACACGCGGCGCGTTCGCCACCGCGCGTGCGATCGCGACGCGCTGCTGCTCGCCGCCGGACAGCTCGGCCGGGCGGTGGGTGATGCGGTCGCCGAGGCCGAGATAGCCGAGGATCTCCTTGGCACGCTTGATGGTCTCGGACTTCTTCAGGCCGCGGATCATCTGCGGCAACATGACGTTCTCGAGCGCCGAGAACTCCGGCAACAGCCGGTGCGACTGGTAGACGAAGCCGATATCGGTTCGGCGCAGCTGCGTGCGCTCGATGTCGGGTAGCTGCGAGGTCGGCGCGCCCGAGACATAGACCTCGCCGGAATCGGGGGCCTCGAGCAGCCCCGCGATATGCAGCAACGTCGACTTGCCCGACCCCGACGGCGCCACCAGCGCGACCGATTGGCCGGCCCACAGCGCCAGATTGGCGCCGTCGAGGATCGTCAGCGGCACCTCGCCCTGCAAGTACTGCCGCTTTATCTCGTGGAGATAAATGACCGGTACATCGTCCGCCCCCTGCTGCTCCATCAGCCCCTCACTCGTACCGCAGCGCTTCGACGGGATCGAGGCGCGCGGCGCGCCACGACGGATAGAGCGTCGCCAGGAACGACAGCGTCAGCGCCATGATGACGACGGCCGTGGTTTCGCCGACGTCGATCTCGGCAGGCAGTTTCGACAGGAAGTAGAGCTCCGGCGAGAACAGCTCGGTCGAGGTCAGCCAGGACAGGAATTGCCGGATCGATTCAATGTTGAGGCAGATCACGAGGCCGACGCAGAAGCCGACCAGGGTGCCAACCACGCCGATCGAGGCACCCGTGATCAGGAAGATGCGCATGATCGCGCCCTGCGAGGCGCCCATGGTCCGCAGGATCGCGATGTCACTGCCCTTGTCCTTCACCAGCATGATCAGGCCGGAAACGATGTTGAGGGCGGCCACCAGCACGATCATGGTCAGGATCAGGAACATCACGTTGCGCTCGACCTGTAGCGCATTGAAGAAGGTGGAGTTGCGCTGCCGCCAGTCGACCAGGAACACCGGCCGACCCGCCGCCTCTGTCACCGCCTTGCGGAAGGCGTCGATTTTGTCGGGATTTGCTGTGAACACCTCGATCGAGGTGACGTCGTTGCTGCGGTTGAAATAGGCCTGTGCTTCGGGGAGCGGCATGAATACGAAGCCGAGATCGTACTCGGACATGCCGATCTCGAATACCGCCACGATCTTGTACGGCTTGATCCGCGGCGTCGTGCCCATTGGCGTGACCGCGCCCTTCGGCGCTACCAGCGTGATGCTGTCGCCGGCGTGCAGCGACAGCTGGTCGGCGAGTCGCCGGCCGATCGCGACGCCCTGCCCTGTGTCGAAGCCTTCGAGCGAACCCTGCTTGATGTTCTTGGCGATCGAGGTGAGGTTGTTCAGATCTTCGGAGCGGATGCCGCGCACCAGGACGCCGGATGCATTCCACGGCGATGACGCCAGCGCCTGGCCGTCCACGACCGGCGCGGCGAGCCGGATGCCCTCGACCTGGCTGAGGCGGTCGGCGACGTCCTTCCAGTCGGTCAACGGCGATTCCAGCGGCTGGACCAGAATGTGGCCGTTGAGGCCCAGGATCTTGTCGAGCAGCTCCTTGCGGAAGCCGTTCATCACGGCCATGACGATGATCAGCGTCGCCACGCCCAGCATGATGCCGAGAAAGGAGAACCCGGCGATGACCGAGATGAATCCCTCCTTGCGGCGCGCCCGCAAATAGCGCCCCGACAGCATCCACTCGAATGGCGCAAAAGGCGCGGTTTGCACGGTTTCGGTCATGGTCTCATCCATCGCTCGATAATCCCATGATTCGGGGTCAATTGTGGCCGGATTGGCGGCCGCGATATCGCGCGACGAACAATATTCAGTCGACCAGGCCTATCAGCCCACAAGTCTTGCGACCGCATCCGCAGGCGACATGGTCTCGCGGGCGCCGTCACTGCGCCGCTTGATCTCGACCTTGCCGTCGGCAAGGCCCTTCGGCCCGATCATGATCTGCCAGGGGATGCCGATCAGATCGGCGGCGGCGAATTTGGCGCCGGCGCGCTGGTCGGTGTCGTCGTAGAGCACGTCGACGCCCTTGGCCGTGAGCTCGGCATACAGTTTCTCGCACGCCGCATCGACCGCCGCATCCCCCTGCTTGAGGTTGAGGATCGAGACACGGAACGGCGCCACCGCCTCCGGCCATTTGATGCCGGCATCGTCGTGGCAGGCCTCGATGATGGCACCCAACAGGCGCGAGACGCCGACGCCATAGGAGCCGCCATGAATCGGCACATCGACGCCGTCGGGACCTGCGACCAGCGCCTTCATCGGCTCCGAATATTTGGTGCCGAAGTAGAAGATCTGGCCGACCTCGATGCCGCGGGTGTTGACCCGCTTGTCCAAGGGCACTTCCTGCTCGAACCGCGCGGCGTCGTGGACGTCCTCTGTCGCCGCATAGACCGAAGTCCATTGCTTGATGATCGGCGTGAGGTCGCTCTCATAGTCGACGTCTTCGCCGGGCACCGGCAGGTCGAGCACGTCGCGATTGATGAAGACGCCGGATTCGCCGGTCTCGGCGAGCACGATGAATTCGTGGCTGAGATCGCCGCCGATCGGCCCGGTCTCGGCGCGCATCGGGATCGCCTTCAGCCCCATCCGCGCGAAAGTGCGCAAGTATGCGACGAACATCTTGTTGTAGGCGACGCGCGCCGCGGCCTCGTTGAGGTCGAAGGAATAAGCATCCTTCATCAGGAACTCGCGGCCGCGCATCACGCCGAAACGCGGACGCTGCTCGTCGCGGAACTTCCATTGGATATGATAGAGATTGAGCGGCAGGTTCTTGTAGGACTTCACATAGGCGCGGAATATCTCGGTGATCATTTCCTCGTTGGTCGGCCCGTACAGGAGCTCACGCTTGTGGCGGTCGGCGATGCGCAGCATCTCCGGACCGTAGGCGTCGTAGCGGCCGCTCTCGCGCCAGAGGTCGGCGAGCTGCAGGGTCGGCATCAGGACCTCGATCGCGCCGGAGCGGTCCTGCTCCTCGCGCACGATCTGCTCGATCTTCTTGAGGACGCGAAAGCCGAGCGGCAGCCAGGCATAGATGCCGGCGGCCTCCTGCCGGATCATCCCTGCACGCAGCATCAGCCGATGCGAGACGATTTCCGCCTCCTTCGGATTTTCCTTCAGAATGGGCAGAAAGAACCGCGACAACCGCATGGCAATACTCTGTGAATCAGTGATCGCCTGCAGTGAAACCGGATTGAGAGAGAAAACACAAGCCGGGAATGAGGAAAAGCCGCTAAGGCTGCGAAATTCCTCGTCATTCCTCCATCGGCTTCAGGTTCGGCTCGCGCCAACGCGGCGCCCCATTACGGCGGCGCCGCCTTGATAGTCCCAAAGCGTCCGGCTCGAAACCGGTCACCGCCCTGTTAAGCCAGCGCCCGACCGGACCGGTCTCACTTCATCTTCATTCCGGAATGATCCGGCGTTTTCTTCATGTCCCCGTGGCCCGCGTGTCCGGCCTCGCCCGGCGCCTGCGCCCCGACGCCCTGGACGTCGAGGGAAACGGCGACCTTGCCCGCCTTCTCGAACTGAAGCGTCACCGGCACTTTGTCGCCTTGCTTGAACGGGCCCTTCAGTTCCTGGAGCATCAGGTGATTGCCCCCAGGCACGAGCTTCACCGTCTTGCCGGAATCTATCGTCAATCCGTTGTCGAGGGGGCGCATCTTCATCACGCCGTTGTCCATCGACATCTCGTGAATCTCGGACTTGCCCGCGATGTCCGCGGAAACGCCGACCAGCCTATCTGCGACGGCTCCCTTGTTCTCGATCGTGAGATAGCCGCCCGCGACCTTGGCGCCGCCCGGCGTCGCACGGCTCCACGCCTGCGAGATCACGAGGTCGCCGGCCTTGACGTCGGCGGCGATCGCCGGCGCCGCGCAGCTTGCAAGAGCGAACGCAACGAGCAGCACATCTTTCAACCCGGTCTTCATATCTGCATTACCTCTTTTTGGAGACTGAACTTCAGTGTTTGGAGAGCTGTTGCGCCGACCATTTCTCGAGATCGGGAATCTCGGCAGAGCCTTCGATCGTCGTGACGGTCCCATCGCGCGAGAACAGCATCGTCCTTGGGATGTCGCCCTGCCAGGCAGGGTCGATCTCGAACCGCAGGCGTTCGACGAAGCCGTCGCTGAAGATGAAGTTCTCGGTCGACGACAGTCCCGCCTTGTCCAGCATCGATTGCGTCGCGGCCGGCAGGTTCGGCACGAGATCGGCGCTGATCGTGACGACATCGATTTCGGGGTGGTCCTTTGCAAATTGTCCAAGCAGCGGCAGTTCGACCTTGCAGGGACCGCATGTCACGCCCCAGAAGTGCACGAGCATCGGACGCCCCGCGTGGCCCTTCAGAACGCTTTGCCAGGTGCCGCGTTCGAATAGCTTGAGAGCGGGAGGCGCCCCCAGAGCGGCCGCGGATCCGATCAGGATACCCAGCCCCAGAATGGCTGCAAATCGGCGTCTCATGGTTGATCCTCGATCGCTGTGAGACGATAGCCGTCGGCTTTCGTCATCCATGACAGATACACTTGCCGGCCATTGGCGACGAGCAAGGGATGGTCAGATGTATCGCTCGTGCTCGATATCGTCCTGGGCGGCGACCAGGTCGCGCCGTCGTCGCGGGAGATCATCATCTGGACCGAAGTCTTCTCGCCGTCGAACTCCTTCCAGACCATCACGGTTCCGGCCGGGCTCGCGAGCACGAAGGGACGGGTCGGATTGCGGCCCGGCTGCCCAAGCGGCATCGGCGCAGAGAACGTGCGGCCCTCGTCGCGCGAATGCGCGTAGAACAATCCCTTCCGCGCCTTGCCATTCGTGTACCAGGCGACGTGATAAGTTCCGCTCGGCGCAACGGTGAGGCTTGGCCCGTGATGCGGGCAGGCGTTGATCTGCCAGTCGTCGGTGCTGACCCGGCGAACTTCGCCTGAAGTCGCGACGTCGGTGAAGGTCATGACCGCATGGTCGCGCACACCGCCGGCGAAGATGTTCCTGAAGATCACGACCGGCCGCCCGGGGGCCGCGAACGCCAGTCCCAAACGGCAGCACTCGCAGGTACCGTCACGCGCCAGTTGGGCCTCCGCATAGGTGGCACCGCCATCGCGCGACGAGGCAAAGAACAGCGCCGCTCCCTCGTACTTCCGCCCCGCCTCTTTCGCAGGGACACGATTGCGCTTGTCGAGCCAGGCCGCGAAGACTGTTCCGTCCTCGTCGAGCGCCAGCGCCTCAAAGCGCTGGCTCTCGTTGCTGGCGGTGATGGGCTTCAGCTCGGCGAAACTCTTTCCGCCATCGGTCGAGCGCGTGGTGAGCACCTGGCCGTTGAAGGCCTCGTCCCTGAAGATCGAGAACGCGACGGCGATCCCGCCCTTGCGATCGACCGCGATCTTCGGCCGGGCGTCCGGGCCCCAGTCGAGGTTCAGCCGCTTCGTCGTGACCTGGGTGGGGATGGAGAAACTTCGTCCCTCATCCCGCGAACTCGCGACCGAGACCTGCCCGCCTGCCATCCAGACCAGCCACAGCGTCCCGTCCGGACCGAAGGCGGGCGTCGCCTTGGTCGCGCAGCGCAGCGCCGGCTCCTCACAGGCAGCTTCGGACGCATGCGGGGCACGCATCTGCGCCTTCGCCTCGCCTTGCACGCACGCGAGAGCGAGGATCGCGAGCACGCCGGTGCGGATCATGGCCCATCTCCCTTCGCGAGCGCCGATCATCTGAATGCCACTTTCATACCCGCAACAAATGTGCGCGGCGAGCCCGCATAGATCGATCCTGTCGTGTTTGCGAGCACGCTCGCTGGATTTTGAAGCCCGGCGCCCGTGACGGTGTTCGCAATGTTGTTGGCGGAGGCGATGTAGGTGCGATCGAACACGTTCCTGACTTCGAGAAACAGATTCAGGGACCTGAATGTGTCGGACATCAGATCGGTCGTGTAGTGAACATTCATATTGACCAGCTCATAGCCCGGCGCTTTCAGCAGGTTTGCATTGTCCATGTAGAACGAGTCCTTCCACTGGACCTCGACGAAGCCGCCCAGGCCGGCCAGCGGCCCGGCGAACGCGTCATAGCCAATTCGAGCGGTCAGCTCGTTGGGCGAGATACCGGGAATCTTGTTTCCGGCACGATTGAAGCTGAACACCGCACCATTGGTGATGTTCTCGACATATTCGGTATAGACCTCGTCGAGATAGGTGTACGCAGCCATGAACCGCCAGCCCGGATAGAACTTCCAGTCGGCGGCAAGCTCGATGCCGCGATGCTCCGACCGCGGCGCGTTGAACGTGTAGCTCGCGTTGGGTGAGCCGGCAGGCGTCGCCTGGCTGACGATCTCGTTGCGGAAGAACTCGTAGAAGCCGGTCGCGCTGAGCTTGAGCGCGTTGTTCGGCGTCCAGTCGAAACCGAGGTCGTAACCAAGATTTTTCTGCGTCTGAAGCTGAGTGTTGTTTCCAGACAGGCCGGTCGGAAGAACGAAGAGATTCGATACCTGCGGCGTGCCGTATCCCGTCGCGACCCGTCCGCGGAACAGCCATTCGTTGTTGAGATTGTAGAGGAGCGCCAACTCCGGCGCGGCATTCTGGAACTGCCGATCCGCAGTCGTGAGCGTCGGCGTGGTGATACCGGTGGGACCTGCGTATGCATAGGCCGTGTTCGTCCCCTTCAGCAAGGTGGTCTCCCAGCCGACGCCGGCGATCGCCGTCAGCGAGGTTGTCAGCCTGAGCTCTTGCCTGGCTCGCACGCCATAATTGGTCGTTTCGCTGAAGAGATTGCTCGAGAGCCTGCCGAGCGTGGCATTGCCCCCCGGCATCACGTTCCGCGTGTCACTCGACGCCGTCAGGGTGTTGTAGAACGCGCCGAAGAACGTGGTCGACTCCAGGCCGAAAAGCTCGCCGCGCTTGGTGAAGTCGCTCATGTAATTGTACGATGGAAAATCTCCGATCGCGCCGGTCGTGCCGGTCGGCTGGCTGATGTTTCGGTCGTCGAAGACGAACTGGTTGCGCCAGGTCAGGGTGTTGTCGAAATCGTGCTCCCATCGGCCGCCGACAATGGTTCGGCGATCGTTACGTCCGAGCCCGGCCTGCAAAGCCGTCTCCGTGTCGGTCCCGGCTGTTGCGTTGAAGCCGTTGTTGAACAGCCTGACTGTCCCGCATCCCGCGGCGGCTGTCGCACCGGTCGTACACCCCTGCTGGAACGGGTTGAGATAGTACTGGTTCAGTGATTGCCGGATCGGCAGCCGCGTGCTGAGGTCGTTGTTGATGATCTTGACCGTGAGACGATCGTCGGGCGTCGCCTTGAGCGTGCCGAGAAAGTTGACCGTCTGAGTGTTGAACCAGCTGTTGCCGAGGTAGCCGTCACCCCGCACGTCGCTCGCGAACAGCGAGCCCTCGAAATTCCCGACCTTCTTGCCGGCGGCCAGGTAATTGTTGAGATAGCCGTAGCTGCCGCCGTCCACGCCATATTCGACGCCGTCGATCGTGCCGCCCGGCCGCGTCCGGAAATTGAGCGCGCCCCCGGTCGCATAATTGCCGTAGAGCGCCGACGAAGGCCCACGGATCACGTCGATCGCGCCATAGGCGTGAGGATCGATCAGGTCGCTCCGCGACAGGCCGTCCGGCTGCGTCACCGGGAAGCCGTCCTCGAAAATCACGAGATTGCGGATGGCGAAACCGTTCCTGGCGTTGGAGCCCCGAATCGAGATGCCGAAATCCCGTGGACCGTTGCCCTGCTTGACCGAGATGCCGGGACTGTCCCGCAAGATGTCGCTGACCGAAAACGCCGGGCGATTGTCGAACTGGCTACGATCAATGGTGGTCGCGGTCTGGCCGGCCGGCGACTGGTTGAGTCCAGCCCGCACGTTAGCGGCGCTCGTCTTGGCGTTTGATCCCACGGCGCCCTCGGCGGTGTTGCGCACGACCGGCTGCGCCGCCCTGGCCGCCGAGGCGGCGCGCGCTCGCGAGGGCCGGGTGACAGGCTTTGGGCGGGAGGCCTGCGGCGCCTCGACCGTCACAGCCGGGATCGTTTGCGAGGCCGACTGGGCGAGCGCGTCTGAACCGAATGGGGCCACCAGTCCGACGAGCACAGGCAAGCCCGCGCGCCCCATTGCACGAATGCGTAACATCTCTTGAATTCCTGACATCCGGCACCTCGGCCGGTTCATTGAGCACGCCGCCGGCGCAACGACAGCACGCGCCAACGGTTCGGTTTGTCGCTACGTCAGGAAAATTGCGGTGGGGCGCGCGCCTGGGCGGCCGAGTCCTCAGGGGAGACGACAGCAATGGAGTCTGCCGGATGCCACTCCAGGCGCTCGGCATGGCGGACCGGAAGCGGCAGAGCCGCGTGCGTCGGCGAATCGAGCGAGGCGTTCGCCTGGGCGAGGCAGCACAGGGCGCAGGCGCCAGCATGCGCAGTCGGCGAGCCGGTCCGATCGCCTTGCTCGCTCGGGCTATGGCAGATGACGGCGGAAGCCAGCGGATCGGCGATCGCCTGCCCCGCCGCCAAACAAGCGGCAATCGGCGCCAGCACCTGCATCGCCAGGGCGAGCAGGACCAGAGGCAGGAACTTTTGCAGCCGTGCGCGCATCTGTCGAACCATTCGTCGTGGGCTCACTAAACACCGCGGCGTCAGCCGAGTCGAGCCAGTTCCGCCGCGCCTTGGACGGTGCAAATCTCGCGAAAACTTTGTTCGTGGATCCGCCCGCTGCCCAGAGGGGGCGGCATTGAGGCAACCAAGCAGCCCTGACCCATCACCGGATTTCTTAAATCCGTCATAGACTTAGGCAAGCAAAAGCCCGATCGTTTCGCCAACTGCTGTTATTTTGAACATTCGTTGCCGAAAATGATGACAAGTGAGAAAAGTTGATCTAGCATCCTCTTGCTCAGGCGCTGACTGCGAGGTCGAAGCCTGGTGGTCCAAGTCTCGGGAGGAGCCCCTGGCGCGCAAAACGCAGCGTCGCCCCGTCAATCAAGAGCAAATCTTAGAATCGGGGATAATAGGGTCGACACAATTTTCGAGCGGGGCCAGGGCCCCGCTCTTTTTTTGTCCGCGCGGCTGAACTGGCGATGAACACGGCCTCTGATCCGGTCCAAGACAGCTTCGAACGCGCGGCCTTGCGCTGCGCCGATCTCACGCCGCTGGTCTATCGACGCCTGTTCGAGCTGCACCCGGAAACGCAGGCGATGTTCCGTTCGGACGGCGCCGATCTCGTCAGGGGATCGATGCTCGCACTCACGATCGAAGCCATTCTCGATTTCGCCGGGATGCGTCGTGGGCCGTTCCGGCTGATCGTCTGCGAGGCAGCTTCGCACGATGCCTACGGCACGCCGCACGAGCTGTTCATCGCGTTCTTCGCCGTCATCAGGGACACGCTCCGCGATCTGCTTGGCGATGAATGGACGCCGGAGATCGCGCAGGCCTGGGACGCCCTGCTCGCCGAGATCGACGCATTCGCCGCCGCACCCACCTGACCCTTTGCGCTGCACCAACGCGCGGGCCGCGACGACGCTGCGGCTGATTGCAGATTGAGTGGCAACAACTCTTGTGAGAGACTTTCGCGGATCGGTCGCGCAAGCAATGACGCGCCGACGACAAGACATATGGGAGCGAGCGATGTCCGGGACGAAAGATTTCTCGACGACGAGGCGCGATCTTCTTCAGGCGGCCGCGACCGCCGGCGCCGCAACTGCCCTCCTCGGCAGCATCGGTATGAACCCCGCACTTGCAGCCGCGGTCGGACGCAGCGAAAAGCCGCTCAAGGCGGCGTTCTCCAATGCGGGCCTGCAGGCGACCTGGTGCGCGCAAGGCAAGCAGGCCGCCGAATTCTGGGGCAAGCTGTTCAACGTCGAAGTCACCTGGTTCGACGGCCAGCTCGACGCCGTGAAGCAGCGCGCGGCGATCGACAACATGGCCTCGCAGAAATGGGACTTCGTCGCGATCCAGGCCTTCGGCATCGGCACGCTCACGCAGCCGGTGCAGAAGATGATCGACGCCGGCACGCCCGTGATCGACATGGACACGCTAATCGCCCCGCTCGACCAGATCAACGTCCACTCCTTCCTCGCCCCCGACAACGAATTCATGGGCGCCTCGGTGACGCAGGCGCTTTGCAACGCCATGGGCGGCAAGGGCAAGATCATCATGACGCAAGGCGCGCTCGGCCACACCGGCGCGCAAGGACGGGCCAAGGGTTTCAACTCGGTGGTCAAGCAGTTCCCCGGCATCGAGGTGCTGGACACGCAGCCGGCCGACTGGGACGTGTCGAAGACCGCCCGCCTCTGGGAAACCTACCTGACCAAATATCCGCAGATCGACGCGGCGTTCTTCCACAATGACGACATGGCGCTCGCCGCCGCCAACATCATGAAGGCGCGCGGCCGCACCAACATCTTGATCGGTGGGGTCGATGCGATGCCGCCGGCGATCCAGGCGGTGAGCGAGGGCCGCATGTTCGCCACGGTGCGCAATCCCTCCTGCCGTATCCATGGCGGCGCGATCATCGCGGGCGTCTCGGCCGTGGTCGGCGGCGAGAAGAGCGGACAAGGCATCCCGAAGAACGTCGTCACCGACGGCCCTGTCGTGACCAAGGCCAACGCCGCGGGGATGCAGTGGATGCAGGAGCACTTCCTGATCTGAGCCTTCATGCCCGAGGTGCGTTCACCCATCCTCGAACTGCAGGGCATCACGAAGAGCTTCGGCGGCGTCGAGGCGCTTCGTAGTGTCGACTTCGCGCTTCGCCCCGGCGAGATCCATGGTCTCGTCGGCGAGAACGGCGCAGGCAAGAGCACGCTGATGAAGATCATCGCCGGCGTGCACAGCGAGTTCGCGGGGCGCTTCCTGGTCGACGGCCAACAGATGCATTTCCGGTCGGCGCGCGATGCGCACGCCGCCGGCATCGCCATGGTGCACCAGGAGCTCTCTGTTGCGCCCGACCTGACCGTCGCGGAGAACGTCTTCCTCGGCAACCAGCCGACCAACGCTTTCGGCCTCGTGCAATGGCGACGGATGGCGCGCGAGGCCGGCGAGCAGCTCGCCCGCTTCGGCATCGACGTCGACCCGATGGCGCGGCTCGGCGACCTCCCGATCGGGCTGCAGCAGCTGATCGAGATCGCCCGTGTGCTGTTCTCAGGCGCGCGCATCGTCATCCTGGACGAGCCGACCTCCGCCCTCTCCCCGCCCGAGGTCGAGCGCCTGTTCGCAACGCTCCGCCGGCTGCGCGAGGAAGGCACGGCCATCGTTTTCATCTCGCACTTCATCGAAGACATCCTGCACGTGTCCGACACCGTGACCGTCTTCCGCAACGGGCGGAAGGTCGCGGAGACCGCGAGCGCGGCAACCAGCAAGGGCGCTCTGATCGAGGCCATGATCGGCCGCGGCGGCGAGGCGCTCGAGCACAGCTACACCGACGACCTGATGCTGCCGCAACCAAGCGCCAGCTCGGTGATCCTGAAAGTCGACCAGCTGTCGCTGTCCCGCAGCCTGAAGGACGTCTCCTTCGAGGCGCGCGCCGGCGAGGTGCTCGGCATCTACGGCTTCATGGGCTGCGGCCAGCAGGAGCTGTCGCGCATTCTGTTCGGGAAGCTCAAGCCCGACAGCGGCACGCTTTTCGTCGAGGGCGTGCCGAAAACATTCGCCAGTACGGCGGCGGCGCGGCGGGCCGGCGTAGCGCTGGTGCCGGAGAGCCGGCGCGACATGCTGTTCCACCAGGAGCCGGTCTACAAGAACATCTCGATCAGCATTTTGGACCGCATTTCGGCCCTGCTGCTGAAACCGGCGCAGGAGCGCGACATCGCCAAGCGCCAGGTCGAGCAGCTCCAGATCAGGCCGCCGGTGGTCGGCCTCGATCTCGGCATGCTCTCGGGCGGCAACCAGCAGAAGGTCGCGCTGGCGAAATGGCTGACCTATCCGCCCAAGCTCCTGGTGCTGTGCGAGCCGACCCGCGGCATGGATGTCGGCGCCAAGAACGACGTCATCAACATCGTCCGCGACCTCAGAACAAAAGGGCTTGCGATCATCGTGCTGTCGACCGAGCCGGAGACGGTGCTGTCGCTGGCCGACCGCATCCTCGTGCTCAAGCGCGGCGCATTGGTGCGGGAATTCAGGAACGAGCCGGTCAGCAAGGACCGCCTGCTGGAAGCGGCGTGACGGAGAAGCACATGAGCAGCGAGACGGCTTCGGCAACAGGACGGCGGGCGCGAGGCCTTGCGCCCTTCCTGCGCTCGCAGATGCGCAACATCGCCCCGTTCCTCACCCTGATCTGCCTGTTCACCTTCTTCGCCTTCGCCAGCCCCTCCTTCGCGACCCTGGACAATCTCGGCAACATCCTCACGCAGGTCTCGATCACCGGCATCATCGCCGTCGGCCTCACCTTCGTGATCCTCTGCGCCGAGATCGACCTCTCGATCGCCGCCATCGCCAACGTCACCGGCATCGCCGTCGCCTACTTCACGCTGCAGGAATCCTACGTCAACATCGCCAACGTGCCGCTGCCCGGCGCGGTCGCGATCCTGCTGTCGATCCTGCTCTGCGCGCTGCTCGGCCTCGTCAACGCGCTGGGGCTGACCGTGATCGGCATCCCCTCCTTCATCATGACGCTGGCCATGATGCAGATCGCGGCCGGCATCTCCGCGCTCCTGGTGCGCGGCCAGATCGCCTACAAGGTGCCGAGCCTGATCACGACGCTCGGCTCCGGCTCGATCGGCGGCATCCCCTGGCTCGTCATCATCGCCGCGCTGATGCTGCTCGGCGGCCATCTGGTGCTGACCTACACTCGGTTCGGCCGCTACGTCTACATGGTCGGGGGCAACCGCGAGGCCGCCGAATATTCCGGCCTCAACGTCAAGCTCATCCTCGGCGCGGTCATGGTGATCTCCGCGGTCTGCTCCGGCATCGGCGGCATGCTCGGCGTCGCCCATTTCGGCAGCGCGCAGCAGAACGAGTTCGACACCTATCTGCTCGACTCCATCGCCGCCGTCGTGGTCGGCGGCACCAGCCTGTTCGGCGGCCGCGGCGGCATCGGCAACACCATCGTCGGGCTGTTCGTGCTCGGCGTGCTCAACAACGGGCTCGACCACGTCAACATCGACAGCTTCCTGAAGATCCTGATCCGCGGCCTGATCCTGCTGGCGGCGCTGGTCATCAACGTCTACGCGCAGCGCTTGAGGGAAAAAGCGGCGGAGTAGACGGCTCCACAGCAAAAGTTGCGAAAACAACCCCATGCACAGTAGCCGGGGCCAGCAGAATCAATGGCTTGCCGGAGACCCTGCCAACGTGCGGATTTAGCGAAGTCAATTTTGACTCGTCGGGCAAAACAGCGGTATGGGGCGTGATGGCGGCGGCTTCGATCGGTCGCCGCTTCCCCGTCATTGCCGACCAACGTATTGCGCGTGTTCGACCGCCTCGTCCAACACGTCCCTTCGATCCGATCTCCAGCATCGCTCGCTATTGCACTTCGGAACCAATTGGTCTATATTGCCTGCATGATGGCTTCCAATTCTCAACTGCCCGTCGGCCGCCCCCGTGAGTTCGATCTCGACGAGGCGGTAAAGCGCGCAATGCAGGTCTTCTGGGATCGCGGCTATCACGATGCGTCGTTGCCCGACCTTCTCGCCGGAATGAAGCTTTCGAAAGGCAGCTTCTACAAGGCTTTCGGCGACAAGAAATCTGTCTTCCTGCACGCCCTCAAGCTCTATACCGAAGACGGCCTGCGGAACGTCCAAGAGGTTCTTCGATCCGATCCTTCGCCGAAGGCGGCAATCCGCAACGCTCTCATACGGTATGCGGATCTGTCTTCTGGAAGCAAAGGCGTTCGCGGATGTTTCGCCGTATTGACCGCCGCTGAGATGTTGCCGGGAGATCCAGAGATCGCAGACCTGATCAAGCGTCTTTTCGCCAGGCTTCAAGACCTGTTCGCTGCCACCGTCTCGAAAGGGCAAGCTGCCGGCGAAATCAGGAAGGGTCGCGACCCCCGTGTTATCGCGCACTTTATCGTCGCCCACGCGCAGGGCATGAGGGTTCTTGGAAAAGTTGGATCACGTCGCGACGACATGCTGAAAAATATCGATCTCCTGATGGAGACCGTTTTTTAAAGCGCAATAAGGAACCAAATGGTTCCTATTGCAGTTGCATCGAAGGCGACACTAGGAAGTTCAATGTCGAAGATCTCGAGAGTCGCCGGCCCGACCGCGGCACTGGCTCGAACCGATCAGGAATTGATATGACGAACTCACACGCAAGGCATTTTGCACGCATCGCAGTGATCGGCGTTATAGCAGTCCTTTTATCGGGCTGCGTCAGCAGCAGCGGTCTGGTGGATGCAGATTTCAGCAGCACGCCTGCTGAATATGCGCAGCTGACCGACGGACCTCGCACAATACCAGCGGTCGACATATCCGCCATTGATCCGGAAATGTTGCGCCAGCGCGTGGACTACCCGACGGGTGAGCCGGTCGGAACCATCGTTGTAGATACGGCTGCTCGTCATCTCTACTTTGTGGAGGGAAACGGGAAGGCGATGCGTTACGGCATTGGCGTCGGCAAAGAGGGACTTGCCTTTGCCGGCACTGCCATCATCAAGCGAAAGGCAGAATGGCCGCATTGGAGCCCGACCAAGAACATGATGGATCGGGAACCGGCGCGGTATCGACATCTCGCAGAAGGGATGGTGGGCGGCCTTGGCAATCCGCTCGGTCCCCGCGCTCTATACCTCTATCAGGGCGATCGGGACACATTGTTCCGGATTCATGGAACGACCGAGCCTGAGACCATCGGCGGCGCCGTTTCGAGCGGATGCATTCGACTGATCAACCAAGACATCATCGACCTCTATGGCCGCGTCAAGATTGGAAGTCGCGTCGTCGTGATTCAGCGCAGCCGGGCGTTGGATTCTTGAGCGCGACTGGCTGGGCCAATCGCGGTTTGTCGTCTGAAAATTCGGAGAACAAGGCAATGAAAACTTGGTTCATCACGGGCTGCTCGAGCGGTTTCGGCCAGCGCCTGGCGCTCGCTGCGGCACAGCGCGGCGATCGCGTCGTCGCGACGGCCCGCAACGTCAAGACGATCGAGGAAATGGCCGAGCCTTTCGGCGACCGCATGATCGCTGTGCCACTCGACGTGACCGATGCGGCGGCAGCCAGGGCAGCGGTCGCAGAGGCGGTCGAGAGCTTTGGCGGGCTCGACGTGCTCGTGAACAATGCCGGCTACGGGCTGTTCGGCGCGATCGAGGAAGGCACGCCCGAGGAGTATCGGCCGATGTTCGAGGTGAACGTCTTCGGCCTGATCGAAACCACCAAAGCCGCCCTGCCCGTGCTGCGACGTTCGGGCGGAACGATCGTCAACATGTCGTCCGGCGCCGGCATCGCGGGCGGCGGCGGCGCAGGTTATTACAACGCCGCCAAGTTTGCCGTCGAAGGGATTTCCGAAGCGCTCGCCGGCGAGCTGAAGCCGTTCGGCGTTCGCGTGCTGATCGTCGAGCCCGGGCCGTTTCGCACCGATTTCCTTGGCCGTTCGATCACGATGGCGGCCAACGAGATGCCGGAATACGCCACGAGCTCGCGCAGGCACTATCGCGAAACCAACAACGGCAGTCAGGCGGGCGATCCCGACAAGGCGGTCGCGGTGATCCTGCAGGCAGTCGACGCCGATGAGGCCCCGCTTCATCTGCCGCTCGGCCCGGTCGCGCACGCGATCGCCGAGCGAAAGCTGGCTGCCTTCCGCAGTGATATCGACGCCTGGCGCAACATCACGATCGCCACTGATTTCGACCAGCCCTGAGCGCTGGCCGCGTGCTTTGTTTGAACGTCAACATCCGACTGGAAAGCGATCATGATCGCAACTTTAGAGGGCTTTACCCAGCAGCTGGTGCCGGTGAACGGCATCAAGATCAATGCCGTCACGGGAGGTTCAGGCCCGCCGATCCTTCTGCTTCACGGCTGGCCTGAAACATGGTGGGAATGGCACAAGGTGATGCCGCTGCTCGCCGAGCATTTCAGCGTGGTCGCCATGGATCTGCGCGGTGCGGGCTTTTCCGACTGCCCGCTCGACGGCTATGACAAGGCGACGATGGCGCGCGACGCGCATGACGTGATGGTTGCCCTGGGGCATGAACGCTACGCCGTGTGCGGACATGACATCGGCGGAATGGTCGCCGTGCCGCAGGCCGCCATCTATCGGAAGGCTGTTACCCACCTCGCCGTCCTCGACGTTCCGCTTCCCGGCTGGAGCGGATGGGAGGCGACGACCGCAAGGCTCTGGCACTTCGGCTTCCATATGAACCGGGACCTGCCCGAGCGCCTGATTCACGGCCGCGAATATGACTATGTTTCGACTTTCATGGCCGAGCGGTTTTACGATCACAGCACCTTCAATCCGGCGGACATCGAGATCTACGCCAAGGCGATGGCGCTTCCTGGCCGCACGCGTGGCGGTATGGAATGGTATCGCACCTTCACCGGCGATCATGCGACTGCGCTCGAATACAAGAAGCAACCGCTCGAGATACCGGTGCTTGGCCTGGGTGGGGAGCAGCGGTTCGGTGCGCAGATGGTGCCGATGCTCCAGGAGTTCGCAACCAATGTGAGGGGCGGCTCGATCGCGCGGTGCAGCCACTATGTCGCGGACGAGCGGCCGAATGAAGTCGCAGCCGCCCTGATCGAGTTCCTCGAGGCCAATTGAAACTCCGCGCCCGCGCCGTCCCGGGCCCGTCGGATTGCGAGGCTGCGGGCGAATTGCGCCGCAGAAACGCGATGGTTCGAATAAAAAGCAAAGGAGACTGTCATGACCACACCCGTCATTCGCGGCGTCAATCATATCGGCATCACGGTGCCCGACATCGAAGCAGCAAAATCGTTCCTCGTGGAAGCTTTCGGCGGCCAGGTGATCTACCAGTCCTTCGGACCGCAGGATCCGCCGCGGCAGGGACCCGAATTCGAGCGGGCCGTCGGCGCTTTTCCCGGAACGGTCGTGCGTGCGCAGGCGATGGTCAAGATCGGAACCGGACCCGACATCGAGCTCTTCGAAATGCACGGTCCCGAGCAAGCCAAGCCGATCCGCGCCAGCGACTTCGGCATCACGCACTTCGCTCTCTACACCGACGACATCGACGTATCGGTCGCGCGCTTCGAGAAGGCGGGAGGCACACCGCTCACTGCCCCGCGCGCCATTCCCTATGCAACCGAAAAAGGTCCTGGAAACAAGGTCTGCTACTGCCGCATGCCGTGGGGTACGACGATGGAATTCATCACCACGCCGGACCGCATGGCCTATCATGACCAGACGGATCTGCGCAGGTGGCAGGACGAGGACTGAGCAGGGAGCGAAAGAGACCCGCATCAGTCAAGTCGCGGCGACACTAGCGATGTCGGAAGGTGCGACGAGGCCCAGCCGCGACGGCTGTCGTGACGGGTCCATCGCGCTGGCGCAGAGCTATCGCAATGGTGTGCACGATCCGGCGACATCGGCAGTGGGCTCCCTCCCCCGCTTGCGGGGGAGGGTTGGGGAGAGGGTGTCTCCGCGCTGGGATTATCGAGATCAACTGAGGACGTCCCAGTGCGGTGAGGGCCCTCACCCGCCGCGCGCGGGACGATGCTTCGCATCGCCCGGGGGGCGCGTCGGCCTCTCCCGCAAGCGGGAGAGGCCGAGCAAGCCCGCAGACAGTCCCCGTGTAGTTCACATGCGATTGCGCTCCCGGTCCGGCGGCAGCCGCGAAAACCGGAAATCGCAGTGGCTGGCGCCGCTGGCCAGCGTCTGGGTCCGTTCCAGGCGGATGCCTCGCGCGGCGTAGGCGACGAAATCCAGGCCGCAGATGTTCGGCAGGATATCCTTGTCGCCATGACGCGCCGCGAGCTTGCAGAAGCCGCAGGCCTTGTAGTTGATGCCGAATTCGAAGCTGTCTTGCGGACCCGGCTCGACGAAATCGTAGACGAAATCTTCCGGAAACTCTGCTTGGTGAGCTCGTGTAACGCTCCTTGCCGCCTGCTCGCGCAGCAAGGCCTGGTTCTCGGACGACATGAACTGACAGCCGGAGGCAAGGCGTTCCGCCGCCGGCGCCGTCAGCAGCTGCGCCTTGTAGGTTTCCCGCTCGATCTCGCCGATCACGGGCACGGGCACGCCGTGGCGACGGAGCACCCGGCTGATGGCCATGAAGCCGGTCAAGCGCATGAAGAAATCGCTCATGCGGCTGGCTGCACCGCCGACAAAGGGCATCTGGGAGAGGACGACCGCGAATTCGTCCATCACCTCTCGCCTGATCTTGTCCATATCGGAGATATGCGCGCGCTCGTGGAGCATCGGTTCAGCGAGGTCTATTCGATCGCGCATGGCGGCCTCCATCGTTTGGCGGTGCGTCTGGTAGAACGGATGGATCTCGGCCATTGGACACCCGATATGATTGGCTCATTGCAATATCGACAAGCCAGCTCATTCGGCGGCGATCGCCTCGATCTCCAGCAGCCATTTGCCGTCGACGGTCTCGACGACCACGACGGTCAGTGCCGGCTGGTGCTCCCCGAGCATGGCGCGGCGAATGGCGCGGTTGGCGACGAGTTGACTGCGATCCGTCAGGAACGTGGTGACCTTGACCAGGTGCTCGACGCCGAGACCTGCCGCGGCGAGCACCTCTCTGACGTTGCGCCAGGCCTGCTCGCATTGCGCCTCGAAGCCGTCGGGCACGGTGCCGTCGGACTTTTCGGGCACCTGACCGCTGATGAACAGCAGGCGGCGATGCTGCTTCAGCTCGAGCCCCATGCAATAGCCGCCGACAGGCGGGTGAACCGTTGCGGGATTGTGGCTGACGATGTGAGCTGGCGACATGGCGTTTCTCCGGATTGGCGCGCCAACCGTAGCCGGCAGACTCGCTGCTTCGCAAAGCATCATTGCTGCGGTTCAGGACAAGAAAAACTATTGCAAGGCTGCAGCCCATCGGTGTCAAAGTGCAGTTGCGATGACCTACGCCCTGCCCCCACTCAACGCGCTCCGCGCCTTCGAGGCCGCCGCGCGCCATCTCAGCTTCAAGCTCGCCGCGCACGAATTGCACGTCACGCCCGCGGCCGTGGGGCAGCAGGTGAAGGCGCTGGAGGCACGGCTCGGCGTGCAGCTGTTCGAGCGGCTGCACAAGCAGCTCATCCTCACCGAAGCCGGCCTGGCCTATCTGCCCGGGATCTCCGAAGGCTTCCGCCACATTGCCGAGGCGACCTCGCAGTTGAAGCCGGCGGGTGCGGTGCTGCTGCAAGCGGGAGTCCACGGCAGCATCGACCTGCGCCGCCTCGAACTTGCAGCGTTTCGCAGCAAACATCCGGAGATCGGTTTGCGCGTGCTGCAGCCCGCCGGCCTGCACGAACTCGTCGATGGCAAGGTGGACGTGCTGATCGCCCGCGGCGTGAGCCATCATCCGGGCTATCGCTGTGAACGGATCGATGAGGGATCGGGCGCGGGTGATTGGCTGGTTGCGCCGGAAGGCACGGCAGATTGTCCGGAGATCGTCAGTTTTCGCGCGTGGCTACGCGCCCTGCCCGCGGCGAAACCGCTCGCAAATCGGCGGCCGCGTCTGGTCGGCGGCGTCGGGAGTTGAGGCGACCCCAACGTTGCGTGCCGAGGCCCAAGGCTGGGTTCAACTCACCGCGCACCTACTCGTACATAGAAAATCGTGGTAAACATCCAGGGCGCGTCGTCATAATCCGCGCAGCAGTTGGAACGCGGATGTCCGCTGTGCTCCTGATAGCCGCGCAGCAGCCGGCCTCACCGGACGTTCGAGGAGGGCCAGAAGCAGAAATCGCGGACGCAAGCCGCTCTTAGAACATCTTCTCATCGAGCATTGTCGGGCTGCTATAGATCGTCATCCCGCTCAATCTCGGGCTTTTCGTGCAAAACGGCATCCAGCAGTGAATTGTGAACTTCTATCTTCCCATTGTAGCTGATGAGTCCAAGTTTGCGGAATTTGTTCATGAAGAAGCTCACCCGGGATCGCGTCGTGCCGATCATCTCTGCCAATGTTTCCTGGCTGATGTCGATCAAAATAGGCCGAGTTGTGCCTTCCGTTCCGAAATGCGCGAGCAGAAGAAGAAGGCGTGCAAGTCGCTTCTCGCTTGAATTAAAAAGCTGGTCGATCAAATCCTCTTCGATGCGGCTGTTTCGCGTCAGGAGATAGGCCATGAACAGCTCGGAAAATTTCGGCTCGGACTGAACGGTGTGGATCATCGCTTCCTTGCTTATTGAAGTGATCACGCATTCCTCCACCGCGGTTGCGGTCGCGATCCGCAGTGGATGACCATTGAGGCACCCTTCGCCGAAGAACTGGCCCGGTTCCAGAATCCCGACGACCGCTTCCTTTCCCCGCTCGGACACGACGGTGAGCTTGACGCGGCCTTTCTGAATGTAAAAAACCGCATCTGCCACGTCTCCTTGCGTGAAGACGTGCTGACTTTTCTCAAATTTCAGGATTGCCTTGCCTGCCCCTACCTTTGCGAGAAAGGCTTGGGGATCGAACGGCTTCTTGGTCGATTTCCCCAAAGGAGTCTCCTTACCCCGATGAGCGCGTACTCATCGTTATAGTGGTTCAGCGCCGACATGTCACTTACGTCTTCGCTGCCTAGGGGGCGCCGAAAATCACGCCCCGATCTGCGGGCTCGATCACGACGCCGCGTTTGCTCGTCGAAATGGCACGAAGTCTTACGTCGGCGCTGGCAATTCACCCCGGAGCCATCCTGCAAGTTCGCCGGACTTCATCGGATCGAAAAGCTCGACCACGCGCTGATGAACGTGATCGCAAGCGGGGCACTTGAATGTTCGGATGTCAAAGCCCGAGGCACTGGAGGTAATCCGTGCCAGCATTGAAATTGCTCTCTTGCACTTTGGACATCGTGGCTCGTGAATCGTGATCATGTGCTTTGCCTTCATCAGGCGGGAGCGCTACAGAACTCTCAGTCACCGGTAGTTGCCGATAAGTGGACGGTGATAAGATGACCCTGCAACTGTCGCTAGTTCCGCGCTGTTCTGTTTTGCTCAGGCAAGAAATTCACTCATGACGTCTGACAGGGGACCAAAGACGGACAGAGGCCATCGTTCAACCACCGGAAACGTCCGGTGATGGTCAAAGGCAAACAATGCGACCTGAGAACTGAGCGGACCTCACCGCACTCCGCGACTTTGCTGATGGGCCAAGACGGCATGCGGTTCGTCTTTAAGGGAAAGAGGCCGCAGGCGGCCTCAGTTCGTTTTGCGACGCAGCTTCCAGATGATCTCGCGGAGGTCGCTCATATACTCGGAAATCACCCGCTGCGCTTCTCCACGCGGGAGGACGTAAGTTGCTTTACGTCGCTCTGCTGTTCGGACTTAGTCATGTTTCTAACGCTCCCAGAGTGGCTGCCGGGAGACGCTCCGCAGGAGGCTGGCTGTTTCAACGTTCACCTCGGCGGCTGCAATCCGGGCGAATTTAGCCATTCGCTGATGTGAGCGCCGGTCTCTGCTTGCCGGGCTTTGCGGATCGCGCGTTCCCGCTCGATACCAGGTGGAAGCGATGTGGCTTCCTGACGGAGGCGTTGGGCTTGTTCGGCAAGGCGCTCTTCAAGGGACGTGGTTTGCTTGAAACGGCGTCGCTGCATAGCGCTGCTCCTTTGTAGAGTAGGCGGGATCGCTAGTGGCGTTCTCATCACCGATGAAAGCCAAGGGCCGTGCGGTGATCATGGAAGTCTGGCAGGTCCGGTGACCGACATCTGGTCAATATTGACCACCAGCTAGAATACAGATTCGGGAACGTGGCCCACGGCAGGTCTGTAAGAGTCAGAAGCGCCGGTTTGAACGGCGCCGCGTCACTTCCGGTGTGCCACGATCAGCAGACCATATCTGAGCCAAACCGAGTCGTCGGCACCGAACCACAACCTGAAATTGACATTCGTGGCTACGCTCGACTAAGCAAGCGCGCCGCATGTGGAGGGACCAATGGACAAACGATCCAGCAGCGCAGGAGAGTACAGGTTCTTTCTCGAACTGTTCATCGTGCATCCAACCGATAGGCCACAACAGGCCGCGTCTTTGTCCACATCATCAATGACGACCGCTTCTCGGCTTTGCCGGATTTCGTGGCAGATGATTCTTTCTACCTTGAGTTCATCTCCGGGCTTCAAACCAAAAGCTAATTCATCTCGCGAAGCGCAGGTGATCCATCTGTCTCGGTCACCCGTGCAACGGCCGTAAATCCCATACCGGTAACCCGGCTGACGACGTCCAAAATGGTGGGAACAGCGGCGATCCCGCTGACTTTGGTAATATCGCTATCGTAATTCATCCGCCCCATCATTGTGTAGGCAAGCTATTATTGCGCAATACTTGGATCAAGCGGCCCGCAAGGCCATTATCCGTCAAGCGCAGGATCCCTTTGGACGGGTGCGCCCCTAGTGTCCGTTCCGTGTCATTAGCGGCGTCAGCGCAACCATGACGCCATGTCCGGTGTCTCAGAAAGCCGAGACGCCTGCGACTCGTCTCTGGTCAGCTTGGGGCACATCCGAAGTATTGGTTTGGGCTGTTCCGCGCAACTGGACGCCGGTTGATCTGATCCGATGGATCGCGGCGTCTGAGAAATCAACCAACGAGAGTCGCCTCCTATCCCCCGGCTAACTTGGGTTTCTGTGCCTCCTCGATATGCCGCCGCTGATCGAGAAACGCCTGGCTGGACCGCGTCTTGTACAAATCCAGACTCGCGGTCTCGTCGGCCTGCAGCGTGATCGCCGCATCGACATAGGCGAGCCGGTGCGGATCCGACTTGACCTTGCGCGCCAGCCGGTGGAGGCGCAGCGCGAGCGAAGCCCATTGTACCGCCTTCACGGCGGTGTCGGCGGCATAGCGAGGATAGAACGACCAGGCCGGCTCGACCGGCAGATGCGGACGGCGCTCATCGCGGCTCTTGAGCCGCAGCACACCCCCTTCGAGCGGATGGACGCGCTCGATGGGATGGTAGCCTTTGAAATAGAGCGCGTAGGTGCCGATCTTGCCGACATTGTTGCCTGTCGCCGCGGCACGCCGCATCAGCGTCTCGATGTGCTCCCAGCTGTAATAGGTGTTCCAGGCGAGCTCGACGGCTCGCTCCCAGTCCGCCCTGGACATGGCAGGATGGTCCGTCGTGACGTGGTCCAGGTCGTATTTGTTGAGGTCCGCATCCATCGCGATGCCCTTGAGGTAGAGCGTCTTATGATCTTCCGAGCCCGGCAGCGGCGTCAGGAAGAAGAACTCCAGCATGTCGATCGGCAGCTCATGCTTGATGATCTCGATGTCGCGGACGATCGATTCCGGTGTGTCGTTGGGAAAGCCGACAATATAGCCGCCGATCGTCATGATCCTGGCCGTCTTCCAGGCCAGCATCATCTCGCGATAGTCGGTGATCTTGTTCTGCCGCTTCTTGGCGCCGAGCAAACTGTCCGGGTTGATGTTTTCGAGACCGATGAAGCAACGCCGGACGCCGGCCTTCGCGCATTTCTCGATGAAGTGAGGCAGCTTGTGGCAGAGCGTGTCGACCTGGATCGTGAAACGGAGGTCCCAGCCCTCCTGCTCGCGCAAAGCGATGATGCGGTCGAGCAGACTTTCCCAATCCCTGTTGCGCGCAAAATTGTCGTCGGTGAGAAAGAAGGCGAAGACGCCCTGGGCGACGTTGGCGCGGATCACGGCCTCGATGTCGTCGGCGCTGCGGCGCCGCGACTTGCGGCCCTGCACGTTGATGATGGTGCAGAACGAGCACTGGAACGGGCAGCCGCGCCCCGCATCGAAGCTCGTGGTGTGGCCGATGACCCGTCCGATCTGCTGGCGGGGAATGATCGGCAAAGGCTGGCTCTCCAGGTCCGGCAGATCGTCGACGTAGTTGTAGAGAGGCCGCAATCGTCCGGCGACCGCATCCTGCAACAGCTCCTCGAGCCGTCCCTCGGCTTCGCCTGCGAAGACCGATACACCGAGGTCCATCATCTCCTGAACGCCGGGATCGCGCTTGGGCAGCATCGAGAGTGTGCCGGACACATGGAAGCCGCCGATCGCAACGTCGATGCCGAGCTTGCGAAACTGTCTCGCCAGATCGAGCGATCGGGGAAACTGGTTGGACTGGACCCCGACCAGCATCACCATGCCGGCATCCGCAGCCTTGATCGCGCGCGTCAGATCCGCGACACGCACCTTCCAGTTGGTCTCATCGATGGCGTCGATCTCGATGTTGCAATCGGGCCCGAGAACCCCGCGTTCACGACAATCGAGCGCGATGCCGTAAAGGCAGGCCAGCGAATTCGAAGGCAGGCCGCCGCGCCACCATCGAATGACATAGCCATCGTCGTCGTAATGTGACGGCTTGATCAGAACAAGCCGGAAAGTCTTGTTCTTTTTCATGAGCAACGGTAGCTCGATCCCGGTCAAAGGCCAACTGGCTTCCGCCAGCTCCTCGCAAGATGACGACGAACTGTGGCACGAAAACATCCGGCCCAAGGTCCTCGGCTAACCGACGGCACAGCATGTTCGGCACAAATGGGACTGCACCCTCGCCAGCTCGTGCGCAAAGCGTCCGCTCCGAGTTCCGTGCGATAATGCTCTGATCGATCACAAGATTTCCGCTCGCCCTGGGACGGCAGCGAGCCCGGATTTCGAGATTGCGGCCAACGAGACCTGGGGAGGTCGCTCCTCTCATGCGGCCGGTTCAGCCGGACAATTCCGGCTGCCAATCGCGTAGATTTCGCGCAGCGCCAGTGACGTCGGCGATCGTGCGAAACGTCGGCGCATCCACCATCATCTTGCGCGCGAGCCGCACGGCGCGCGCCTCGCAGATCGCGCGCCGTCGCGGGTCTTCGATCAGCTCGAAGTCGATGTTGTGGGCGAGACCGAAGATGCGGCGGATGATTTTTGCGGCGGCGAATCCAACGGCATCGGTGAACAGGCGCTGCATATAGGCCTGCCGTTCGGCCTCGAGGCGCGCGGCGCCCCTGTCGCCGGTGAACAGCGATGGCGGATAGGCGTCGCCGGTGGCTTCGGCGCGCCAGAGATCGAGGAATTTGCGGGCGAACTCGCTCCAGACCATTTCGACGCTCTCCAGAACCCACCCCTCGAAGGCGGACCGTTCGCCCGCGGCGCGCTCGTGGCCGGCGGAAGCGAAATAGGCCATCAGGAGATTGGCCAGGACAGCGCCGACGTCGAAACCCATCGGGCCGTAGAACGCAAATTCCGGATCGATCACCCGCGTCTCGTTGTCCGTCACCATGATCGAGCCGGTGTGGAGGTCGCCATGGAGCAGCGCTTCGGGGCTGGCCATGAACTTCAGCTTCAGGCGGGAGACCGCGACATGCAGCTCCATGTCGTCGCGCAGCTCCGCGGCAAGGCCGTCGAGATAGGGTGCGGTCCAGCGATTCTGCTCGGCGAAACGATAAGGATCGGTGAAGATCAGATCTTCGGTGATCTTGCAAAGCGCGTGATTGCCGGCGAAGGCGGCGATCCCCTCCTTCTTCGCGGCGGCTGACAGCGCGAGGTCGGAGGTGAAGAACAGCGTCCTGGCCATGAAGGTCGTGATGTCGTCGACGAAGCGCGGATATTGCCTCGCCCCAACCAGCCCCTTGCGCATGATGATATGGGGCTCGAGCAGCTCCATGACCGTCAGCGCCAGGGCATCGTGATGGTGCAGCACGGCCGGCACCAGGCCGGGCGCGAGCTGGGCCTGCCGGGACAGCGCGAGATGTTCGTAATGGGCGCGCGACAGCGGCAGCGGCCAGCTTTCGCCGACGAGGCGGACATAAGGCAGCGCCTGCTTCACCGCAATGCCCCCGCGCGCGCCTTTGACGATGAAGACGAGGTTGAGATTGCCGTCGCCGACCTCGGTGATCGCCCAGGACGCCGGTTCGCCGCCAAGGAGCGCGGCGATATCGGGCAAGCCCGCGAGATAGTCCCGCAGGTCCGCCTCGTGCAAAATCCGATAGTCCCCTGCCCGGTCCTCGGTCATGACGATCCCATCCCATGCCTCGGCCGGATCGTTACTCCACCTGCTCGCAAGCTCGAGCCGATCCCGGCCATTCTTTTGATCGGATCGTAATCGCAATCAAAGCGGTCCGCCACCTGGAGCGCCGCTGCCGGCGCGCAGGACCTGGGCGCACGGTCATTGGCACCGGGCAGACCCGCTGGGACGCTTGGTCGCGAGCCATGATCAGACGATTGAGGAACCCAATCCGGCCGAGACAGTTTTGGGTTTCTGACCTTTCTGAAGGAGCTGCCGATGAGCCGCGGAATGCCCTCCATGACTGCCCTTCTGGCGATGCTGGCCATCGCCGGATACCAGAACCGCGACAAATTGGCTGAGCTCCTCAAGGGCGCGGGCGGCGGCGCGTCCGGGGGCGGCCAGCAGCCGCCTGGAGGCGTGCTCGGCAATCTCGGCGGCATGCTCGGCGGTGGCGGGCTCGGGAGCCTGCTCAATGGCGGAATTGGCGAACTCCTGGAGAGCTTCAACCAGAACGGCAAGGGCGAGATCGCCGATTCCTGGGTGAAGCCCGGCCCCAACAAGGAGATCTCCTCGCCGGAGCTCAAGCAGGCCATCGGCAGCGACGTCCTGGAAAAGCTCGCACAGCAGACCGGACTCTCCCAGGACGAGATCGTCACGCGACTATCCCGCGAGCTTCCGACTGCAATCGACAAATACACGCCGGATGGACGTCTGCCCGAGGCATAGAAGCAGCGGCTCAAACCCAGAGAAAAGGTGTACCATGAGTCTTATTTGGACCATCATCATTGGCTTCATCGCCGGCGTCATCGCCAAGTTCATCATGCCGGGCGACAATGAACCTTCGGGCTTCATCCTCACGACCATCCTCGGCATCGTCGGCGCGTTCGTTGCCTCCTACCTCGGCCAGGCGCTGGGCTGGTATCGCCCTGGTGAAGGGGCCGGCCTGATCGGCGCGGTGGTCGGCGCGATCATCGTGCTGTTCGTTTACGGTTTCTTCGCCGGGCGGCAACGCCGCGCGATCTAGCGCGGAATCGCCTTAGGCTGAAACGGCAGCGTCCCCCTGCGCCGCATGCTTCGCGACGCCCGCCTCTGGCGGGTTGTCAGGATGGACCGAGAGCGTGGCAGCGATCTATTCCCGCTCCAGGAAGCTGGAGCCGATATCGGCCTTTCGCTTGATCGGGTCGTAATCGCAATAGACGTTGTCCGCCACCAGCGTATAGCTGGCATAGACGCTGTACTTGTCCGTCTTGACCGAGTTCAGGCCGATCACCGAGGTGCTCTTGCCGCCGTTCCATCTGAACGGCGTCGAGCTCTTGGCCTGTTCGCAGGCCAGCACCGCTTCGTTGAAGACGTAGCCCTCGACGAATGCTTTCAGCGTGCGTACCTGCACCGCCATCTTCCATTCGAAATAGCCGACGGCGCCGAGCCCCGCGACGATCAGCACGAGAAGAGCGATTACGATCCTCTGAAAACTCATTTCGATGTCCCCCGGACGCACACGGCATCAATGCTGCTTTGCAAGCGCGGAAGGGTAGCAGAAATCGATCCTGTCGCCAGACATTGGAGGCCAGGATGCGCAAGGGGCACGCCAGCGCGGCGTGCCCCTTGGCTGCTTCGTTCACCGGGGCACCAGGCCCCCCGTGTCCATTCACGCCGCGTGCGGGAGGGAGAGCTGCGGCTGGACCTGATCCACGGGATTGGTGATGATCGAGCCGCCATGGCCGTCTGCGGCGAGCGCGAAATCGGCGGCACTGTACTGTCCCAGCAGCTGCAGGGAGGCGCTGTGGACGCCGTCGGTGATCGTCAGCGTCCCGCCGGTGTTGCTTTCGTTCGCCGTGTAGCCGAGGGAGGTCGCTTCGCCAAAGGCGATGTCTCCGAGATCGAGCTCCACGCCATCCTGCCATCCCGAGATGGTCCCGCTGAACGCCGACGACTGGTCCAGCACGAGCTTGGCGGAAGCACCGCCGAACGTCACGTCGGTGAGCGTGCCACCGGCATAGACGTATTCGAGCCCGTGCGCACCGATCGTGGTGCGAACCGCGCTGCCTCCCGCACCGACATGCTGCGTGCCGGACACGATGGCGGTGTCGCTCGCCGTGCCCCACACATACTGCGCTCCGCCGTCGATGATCGTATCGGTCGCGTTGCCCCAACTGACCTGTACACTGCCGGCCTTGAGGATGGTTCCGCTCGCCGTGCCGCCGGAATAGACGAGCTGCGTGCCGCCGTCTTCGACGGTGGTGTGCGAGGCTTTGCCATGGACGGCCTGCACGCCGCCGCTGCCGATCACGGTCAGGTCGGCGGTGCCATCGTAAACGATCTGCTTCCCGCCCAGGATCGAGGTGCCGGTGACGGTCCCGCCGGTGTAGACGTCCTGTTCGCCGCCGGCCAGGATCGTTGTCGTCACGGCGCTACCGCCGTTCCCGATCACCTGGAGACCCGCGACCATGGAGCCGCCGGCGGTACCGTAGACGTAGTCCACGGCGCCGCTCGCCACGGTGCTGCCCTGCTCCGTCCCCCAGTTGATCTGCGAACTCCCGGCCTCGAGCGTGATATCAACGACCGTGCCGCCCGCATAGATCTGCATATGCGCGCCGCTTCCGAGTACGTAGTCCGACGCCGTCCCGTAGACGAATTGATGGCTGCCGGCGCCAAACGTCCGCTCTCCCGCCGACCCGAAAACGTAGTGCGAGACGCCGGTGTTGCCCGCGGCGTCGGTCGCCACGAGATCGAAGGCGGTGTTGAACTGCTCCCAGGCCAGGCCGGCGCTCCAGGCCCCGTTGGCACCGACCACCGTCGTCGAAGCCCAGCCGTTCGCCGACGTGCCGTCGCGCAGCGTGAGGGTTTGTCCGGCCGCATCGACATCCACCGAACCGGAGATCACCGCGGTCCAAGGGCTGGCTGACGACACGGCCGACAGCACCGGCACCGGCTTGACGGTATCGACCGAGAACACCTGCGCCTTGACCTCGGTTCCGCTGGCATCCTTCCAGGTCACGACGAAGCGGCCATCGGCATAACCGGCGATCGAGGGCTGCGACTGATCGGAGGCGGTGCTGGTGTTGACCAGTTGTTCGCTTCCGACCTTTTGCCCATCCGCGGTGAATACCTGCAACTTGATGCTGCTGCCGCTGGCGTCCCCGCCCGTGCCGCTCCAGTCCTGCCAGGCAATGGCGAAGTCGCCGTTGCTGAGGGCGGTCACCGTCGGCGTGAACTGCGAATTGGCGGTCGTGGAGTTGACGAGGAATTCGCCTCCGACCTTATTGCCGCCGGCGGCGTAGAGCTGCGCCTTGATGGCGCTGCCGCTGCTGTCGCCGCCAGCCTGGCTGAAATCGTACCAGGTCACGACGAAGCCGCCGTTGGGCAGCGCGGAGATCGTCGGCTTCAACTGGTCAGAAGCCGTCGCCGTATTGACCAGCTGTTCGGAGCCGACCTTGCTTCCATCCGCCGCAAAGATCTGGGCTTTGATGCTGGTGCCGGCGGCGTCGCCGAGCGTGCCGCTGGAATCTTCCCACGTCACGACGAATCCGCCGTTGGCGAGACCGGTCACCTTCGCATTGGCCTGGTCGCCGCCGATCTCGGAATTGACGAGCAATTCAGGACCCGATTTGCTCCCATCGGCCGCGAAGATCTGGAGCTTGATGCTGGTGCCTTCATCGTCCCCGCCCTCGCCGCTGTCGTCTGTCCAGGCAACGGCGAAGCCGCCATTCGCCAGTGCGGACACTGTCGGCGAGAACTGCGAATAGGCCGACGCGGTATTGACGAGCGTCTCCGATCCGACCTGCGCACCGTCGGCGCCAAACACCTGGGCCTTGATGCTGGTGCCCTCTCCGTCGCCCAGCGTCTGGCTGTTGTCGAACCAGGACACGACGAACCCGCCAGTGGACAGGCCCGTGATCACGGGCGCGAGCTGGTCTGCGTCGGTTTCGGTGTTGATGCGGAATTCGGACCCGATCTTGCTGCCGTCGGCGGCATAGATCTGCGCCTTGATGCTGGTGCCGCTGACATCTCCCAGCGACCCGCTGGAATCATCCCAGGTCACCACGAAGCCGCCGTTGGCGAGGCCGGTGACGGTGGGCGCCTGCTGGGCGCCGGTCGCGTTGGTGTTCACAGAGAATTCGGAGCCGACTTTTACAACGGGAGCAGCCATAGGACTGGATCGCTTTCATTCAAACGGGGCCAGCTGCGGACAACGCAGCGCGGCAACAGGTTGCGAGAGCGTCCGTATTGCATCGCAGCTTATCATATTTTTGATGATATGTTATGTTTTATGTGAACGAGCGGTCGCCGCCCATGACGCGCTGGATGCAGACTTCAGCTCGTGCAATTCTCGCGAGAGACGAACACGCCGACATTTTCCCGTAGCCGCTTCCTTTCCAGGAAAATCAAGGGCCGCACTCCGACGGCCGGAATCGCCGTCGGAGTGCGGCCCTGCGAAGCGGAGTTCGCACGAGCGAACTCCGCGCAGTGATGGCTCGAGATGGTGTCGTCAGGTCCGCCGAGCGGTCAGCCATTCGCTGCGCCCGATCGGACGGTAGACCATGCGGATCTCGCCGACCGCACCGAAGAAGCCGTCGGCCAGAACGCCATCCCACCAGCCTGCACCGAGGATCCAGGGCTGCGGCGAGTTCTGCGAGCGCAAGCCGATCGCCGCGTTGCCCACGTTGCGCAGCACCGGCGCGCCGTCGATGTACATCGTGGTGGTAAGCGTGGCGGGATCGTTGACGATCGCGATGTGATACCAGGTATCGCGAATGATTTCGCCCGACCAGTTCGTCTGCGCATAATGCGAGACGGAGGCAGGCACCACCTCCCACTGCACTTCACGCAGGTTCGAGATCGCGAACAGAACGCTCGACGCCTCCGGATCTCCACCCCAATAATTGCCGGGGACGTTGCCGCGGTTTCCGACGCGGCCGAGGATGTTGCCCCATTTGTGCAGGTTCGCGGTCCACCCGGCCGGTATCTTCACGAAGGCCTCGACCGTATAGCCGTTCCAGAAGCTCCGGCCGTTCAGCGATGCACCTGCCGCCGTAAGGAAGGCGTTGAAGCGGCCGACCGTGTTGTCGGTGTTGAGAAACACCACGCTGCCCGCGGCCGAGGACAGACGATGCTTGTCGGTGGTCCACACGACGTCGCCGAGTTGCGCGGAGGCGACGAGCGCCGCGCGGGCCAGATTGTTGCCGCCCGCCACGTCGGGAATGATCCCGCCGACCGGAACAGCCTGTCCGTCGACAATCGTGGACGGTACGCGCCAGTGCACCACCGTGTCGGCGACGTGCGGAAAATCCTCGGTGTCCGCAGGCGGCACCACGGCGGGCGTCGGCGGTTCGACATAGCCGGCCAGCAGGTCGGCACGCACCGTCGGCAGAATTGCCGGGCCGGTCAGCGTCTTGCTCGGACTGAACCGCGTGAATTTGGCGAAGCGGTTCTTGAAGTTGATCGGGATGGAGAAGCTGTTGTTCGCGCCCGTGAGTTCGGCATGATCGAACTGGTTGAGCGTGTTCTTCGGCTTCTGTACCACCCAGGGCGAGAACGACATCACATCGATCTTGTTGTTGGTGAAATCGACCTCGTACAGGCGCATCATGGCGTTGCCGCCCTGATAGTCCATCTGATAGTCGACGACCATCTGGTGGACCGGATTGCCGAAATTGTTGATCTTCGCAAGATACGCAGCACCATGGTGATGGCCGTTCAGCGTCATGAAGATCTGGTCCTTGTCGCGGATCAGCTTTTCCCACAGCATCTTGCCGTATTCGGTCTCCAGCGGAGAAAGGCCATCGCTATCGATGGCGAGAAGTTGGTGGTTCGACAGAATCACGGGCAACGTCGGATTGCGATCGATCACGTCGCGGGCCCAGGCGATGGCGCCGTCCGAGGCGCGCCAGGACAGCGAGAGCACCATGAACTTCACGCCGTTCGCCTGGAAGATGTGATACTCGTGAAATCCGCTGCTGTCGCGCTCGCGGAATGTCGACTGCTGCGCAGCACGGCTGCTCGGGAACCACTTCAGATAGGGTTCGGCATTGAGGTTGCGCTGGGCATCGGTGCCTGAGTTCTGGTCCCACGGATTGTGATAGTCGTAGTCTGCAACGACGTCGTGATTGCCGGCGAGGATCGAGTACGGGACCTTGGCGTTTTCGAGTTTCGCCATCGCGGCATCGGCGATGATCCACTGGTTCGGCTTGCCCTGCTGATCGACCACGTCACCGAGGTGGACGACGAAGCGGATGCCGTATTTCGCCGCATTGTCGGCGATCCACTGGGTCTGGGCATCGAACGGCGTCGAACCGTAGGCCTTCTGGAATTGCTGGTTCTCGTCGGTCGTCGCATAGCGCGCATAGAACTGCGTATCGGGCAGCACGGCGATCGAGAAGCTGTTCAATGACGGAGTGGAGGTCTGCGCCTTTGCCGCGCCCGCGCCCATGGCGAGCATCGAAAGGCTCGCGGCCCCTTGCAGGATCGTACGGCGGTCGATCAAATGGCGCGAGGAATTGGTGTTGCCGGATTGGTCGTTTCCGGCCTTGATATCGTCATTGCTCATCGGAGAGTGCCTGTTGCTACGGTCGCGGCTGCGACGGTGGCCGGTCTCTAGCGATGTCGATTAACATTAAAATTAAGGAAATATATCATTACTTATGTTAGCTTCGAAACTGCGAGCGCCGCAGCGGGACTGCGACGCCGAGCGAGACCCCGTGGAGATGCGAACAAACACACCTCTTCATACAAGCCATGTCGTCGGTGCCATCACGCGTTGAGTTCGGGACAAAGGAGCATCCACACGGGCGACTGCCTGGGACAGCCGCTCCGAACGCCGCAGCAGATTTTTCCCCAGCTGCCGGGTATCAGAACGGCATGCCCATCATCTTGGTCAGGCGATCGAGCCGGAGGTAGCCCGCCTGGTAGGCGGCCATGCCGAGCCCGAAAACGACCGCGGAAATCAGCGTGGTCCAGATCAGCTTGCGTCCCATCCGCGTCAGGATCGGCGCGCCGGGATCGGTGCCGGGCGCGCCGACGCCGTCCTCGTGCTGGCTGCGCACGCCGAAGGGCAATGTGACGAACAGCATGACCCACCACAGCACGAAGTAGATCGCAAACCAGGTCGAGAGCTGGATGACCATGCTCGGCCTATGCCTGCTCGATCTCGACCAGCGCGCCCGAGAAATCCTTCGGATGCAGGAACAACACCGGCTTGCCGTGGGCGCCGATCTTCGGCACGCCGTCGCCGAGCACCCGCGCGCCCTCCTTCACCAGCGTGTCGCGCGAGGCGATGATGTCGACGACCTCGTAGCAGATGTGGTGGATGCCGCCGTCGGGGTTGCGCTCGACGAATTTTGCGATCGGCGAGGCCTCGCCGAGCGGCTCGATGAACTCGATCTTGGTGTTGGGCAGCGTCGCAAACACGGTGATGACGCCGTGCTCGGGCAGCGGCACGGCTTCCGAGATCTGCGCGCCAAAGGCGGTGCCGTAGATCTTCGCGGCCTTGACCGCGTCCTTGGTCGCGATCGCAACGTGGTTGAGGCGGCCCAGCATGCGTCTTCTCCCCTTTACACCGTCAGCACATGTACCAGACAGGGGGGCTTTTTGCCCCAGTGTTCGTTGATGACGGCCCGGACGGCGCGTCGCACCGTCTCGGCCAGCGCGTCGGGATCGCGGCGGCGCGGCTTCGGCAACCCCTCGATGGTGGAGACCACCGCATCGAAAACGATGTCATCGAAGGCTTCGCCCGCCCTGTTCTTCTCGGGGATGCCGACCAGATCGACCTCGGGATCATCGGCCAGTTCGCCCTGCCCGGTCATGGCGATGGCGACGAAGGCGCAGCCGGAGAAGGCCATGCGGCGACGCTCGACCACGGCGCGGGATTTGGAATCCTCCAGGATGGTGCCGTCCTTGTAGAGACGGCCCGACGGCACCTCGCCGACGATGCCGGGATCGCCGGGACCGAGCTTGACGAGATCGCCGTCGCGGCAGACCAGCACGCGCGGCACGCCGGCGGCGCGCGCCAGCTTGGCGTGCTCGTGCAGATGCAAGGCCTCGCCGTGGACCGGGATCAGGAGCTGCGGCTTCACCCAGGAAATCAGGTCGCGCAATTCGTCGCGGCGGGGATGGCCAGAGACGTGGACGAGCGCGTCGCGGTCGGTGACGATCTCGACGCCTTGCAGGACCAGATTGTTGATGATCGAGCCGACGGCCTTCTCGTTGCCCGGTATGGTGCGTGAAGAGAAGATGACGGTATCGCCACGGTTGAGCGTGATTTCGGGATGATCGTCATTGGCGACGCGCGCCAGCGCGGCGCGCGGCTCGCCCTGGCTGCCGGTGCACAGCGCCAGCACCTTGTCCTGCGGCAGGTGGCCGTAGACGTCCGGCGAGCGGAAGTTCTGCACGCCGTCGAGATAGCCGGTCTCACGCGCGACCTGCACCACGCGCTCCATGGCGCGGCCGACCACGACGACCTCGCGGTCGGCGGCCTTTGCGGCCTCGGCCACCGCCTTGATCCGGGCGACGTTGGAGGCGAACGTCGTGACGGCGACGCGGCCCTTGGCGGATTTCACGAGCTCGATGATGGTGCGGGCGACCTCGGCCTCCGAAGGCGAGCGGCCGTCGCGCACCGCGTTGGTGGAATCGCCGATCAGCGCGAGCACACCTTCCTCGCCGAGTTCGCGCAATCGCTTCTCGTCGGTCGGCGCACCCAGCGTCGGAGTCGGGTCGATCTTCCAGTCGCCGGTGTGCAGCACGATGCCCGCCGAGGTGTGGATCGCCAGCGCATGGGCTTCGGGAATGGAATGCGCGACGGGGATGAATTCGACATTGAACGGGCCGACATCGATGCGGCCGCCCGACGGCACCACCGTCACCGGGATCTGCGGCGCATTGCGCTCAGCGGCGCATTTGGCCTCGAACAAGGCGGCACTGAACTGCGTCGCATAGATCGGGCATTTCAGTTTCGGCCAGAGATCGATGATGGCGCCGAAATGGTCCTCGTGGGCATGGGTCAGCACCAGGCCCATCAGATTCTTGCGCTCTTTCTCCAGAAAACTGATGTCCGGCATGATCAGGTCGATGCCCGGCAAATGCTCCTCGTCGCCGAAGGAGACGCCGAGATCGACCGCCATCCAGGTGCGCTGCTGGCGGTTGCCGAGTCCGTAGATCGACAGGTTCATGCCGATCTCGCCGACACCGCCGAGCGGCGCAAACACGAGTTCGTCGGGCTTTGCCATCACGCAGCTCCCACGGAGGCGACGGGGCCGAAGAACACCTCGCCCGCGGCCACCGGCACGAGGCGGCCCTCCGCGGTGCGAACGATCAGGCAGCCGGTGTCGTCGATGGTGTCAAAAATGCCTTCCAGCGTCGTCGCTCCCGTGTGGATCGCGACCTTCTCCCCGAGGCCCGCGGCGCGCGCCAGCCAGAGCTTACGGATCTCGGCAAAGCCGCGGCCATTGTCCCAGATGCCGCGGAACTCGACCCAGGCATCGGAGAGCGCCGAGAACAGCTCCTCCGCGCTGATCTGGACACCGAGCGCGGCCAGCGAGACCGCGGGCGTCGGGGTGCCCTCGGGCGCGGCAACGACGTTGGTGCCGATGCCGACCACGACGGCGAGGCCGCCGGCGACGGCCTCGGCCTCGAGCCCGATGCCGACCAGCTTCTTGCCGCCGGCAAGCACGTCGTTCGGCCATTTCAGGGCGTAGCGGGGGCGGCCTTCGCCGAGGCGCAGGGCGGCCTCGAGGCTGACTTTCTCCAGCGCCGCCTCTTCCGCCAGCCCGGCGGCAAAGCCGAGCGTCGCGGCGACGGCGGGGGCGATGTCCATGACTTCGAGGATGCTGGCGGCGAGATTGCCGCGCGGCGCGATCCAGGCGCGCTGGCGACGGCCGCGACCAGCGGTCTGCTCTGAAGTCACGAACCACATCGGGCCGCGCTCGCCGGTCCTGGCGCGCTCGATCGCCTCGGCGTTGGTCGAGCCGGTCCGCTCGAATGCCGCGAGCTTATGGCCCGCTGATATTGCGCGAGGACCGAGTGCGAAAGCCATCCTAGAACAGCGACTTTGCCGCGGCGGAGGCGACGCTCACCACGGGACCCGCGAACAGCGCGAACAGGATGTTGAACAGGCCCGCGACCGCCAGCACCGTCCTCACCTCGATCCTGACCGAATCGACCTTCCCGGCCGGCTCGTCGAAATACATCGTCTTGACGATGGCGAGATAGTAGTAGGCACCGACCACACTGGTCAGCACGCCGACGACGGCGAGCGTGAACAGATTGGCCTTGATCGCGGCGACGAAGACGTACCATTTGGCGAAGAAGCCGGCGAGCGGCGGGATGCCGGCAAGCGAAAACAGCAGCATCGCGAACATGAAGGCGAGCAGCGGGTTGGTCCGCGACAGGCCGGCGAAATCGCTGATCTGCTCCACGGCCTGGCCGTTGCGCTTCATGGCGAGGATGATCGCGAACGAACCGAGCGTCATCGCAACGTAGATCACGATGTACATCAACACGCCCTGCGCGCCCTCGACCGTGCCGGAGGCGAGGCCGACCAGGGCAAAGCCCATGTGGCCGATCGAAGAATAGGCCATCAGGCGCTTGATGTTGGTCTGGCCGATCGCGGCGAAGGAGCCGAGCGCCATCGAGGCGATCGAGACGAACACCAGGATCTGCTGCCACTGCGAGACGATGCCGGGGAATGCGGTCAGCGTCACGCGGGTGAAGACCGCGAGCGCGGCCACCTTTGGCGCGGACGCGAAGAAGGCCGTGACCGGGGTCGGCGCGCCCTCGTAGACATCAGGCGTCCACATATGGAACGGCACGGCCGAGACCTTGAAGCAGAGACCGACGAGCAGGAAGACGAGGCCGAACACCAGGCCGACATTCGAGACCGTCGCGACAGCGGCGATGCCGGTGAAGCTCACCGTGCCGGTGAAGCCATAGACCAGCGACGCCCCGTACAGCAGCATGCCCGAGGACAGCGCACCGAGCACGAAATACTTCAGGCCGGCTTCGGTCGACTTGGCATTGTCGCGGTTCGAGGCCGCGACGACATAGAGCGCCAGCGACATCAATTCGAGGCCGAGATAGAGCGAGATCAGGTCGCCGGCCGAGATCAGCACCATCATGCCGAGCGTCGAAAGCAGCACCAGGATGGCGTATTCGAAGATGCGGCGCGAGGGATCGGACAGGAACTCGGTCGACAGCACCAGCGTCACCGCCGAGCCGACCAGGGCCAGGATCTTCATGAAGCGGGCGAAGTCGTCGACGATGAAGCTGCCGCCAAAGGTGACATGCTTGCCCGCGGGCTGCATGTACACCAGCACGCCTACCACGATCAGGAGCACCACTGCCAGCGACGTGACGGTGCTGGTCGTCTCCTGCCCGCGAAAGGCGCCCAGCATCAGGAGCGCCATGGCGCCGACCGCGAGCACGAGCTCGGGCAGCACCGGCGCCAGTTGATAACCTGCAATCACAAAGTTCATGGCGATATCCTGACCTGCCCGCTCACTGGAGCAGTGCGGCGGCCTTCACGGCCGTCACGGCGGAGTTGTAGTTGTTGACGAGTTGCTGCACCGAAGCGGCCGACATGTCGAGCACCGGCTTCGGCCAGACGCCGAACAGGATCGTCAGGGCGATCATCGGAAACAGCGTCAGGCACTCCCGGAAGGTGAGATCCTTCATGCTCGCCAGCTGTGGCTTGACCAGCGCCCCGAAAACGACCTTGCGGTACAGCCACAGCGCATAGGCCGCCGACAGGATCACGCCGAAGCTGGCGAAGAACGCGGTCGGGATCGAGACCTTGAAGGTGCCGAGCAGCGTCATGAACTCGCCGACGAAGCCGCTGGTGCCGGGCAGGCCGACATTGGCCATGGTGAAGACCATGAACGTCATCGCGTAAAGCGGCATCCGGTTGACGAGGCCGCCATAGGCCGCGATCTCGCGAGTGTGCAGCCGGTCGTAGACGACGCCGACGCAGAGGAACAGCGCGCCGGAGACGATGCCGTGCGAGATCATCTGGAACACGCCGCCGGCGACGCCCTGCATGGTGCCCGCGAAGATGCCCATAGTGACGAAGCCCATATGGGCCACCGACGAGTACGCGATCAGCTTCTTCATGTCCTCCTGCATCAGCGCCACCAGCGAGGTGTAGATGATGGCGATGGCCGAGAGCGTGAAGACCAGCGGCGCGAAGTCGTGCGAAGCCAGCGGGAACATCGGCAGCGAGAAGCGCAGGAAGCCGTAGCCGCCCATCTTCAGCAGGATCGCAGCGAGCACCACGGAGCCCGCGGTCGGCGCTTCCACGTGCGCGTCCGGCAGCCAGGTGTGCACCGGCCACATCGGCATCTTCACCGCGAAAGAGGCGAAGAAGGCGAGCCACGCCCAGGTCTGCAAGTTGCGCGGCACGGCGGTGTGCATCAGGGTCGGGATGTCGGTGGTGCCGCCGTTCCAGTACAGCGCCATGATGGCGAGCAGCATCAGGACCGAGCCGAGCAGCGTGTAGAGGAAGAACTTGAACGAGGCATAGACCCGGCGCGGACCGCCCCAGACCCCGATGATCAGGAACATCGGGATCAGGCCGCCCTCGAAGAACAGGTAGAACAGCACGAGATCGAGCGCCGAGAAGGTGCCGATCATCAGCGTTTCCAGGATCAGGAACGCCATCATGTATTCGCGGACGCGGTTGGTGACCGACTTCCAGCTCGCGATGATGCAGAACGGCATCACGGCGGTGGTCAGGATCACCAGCGGCAGCGAGATGCCGTCGACGCCCATGTGGTAGGTGATGCCGGTGGCGAGCCAGTTCGCCTTCTCGACGAACTGGAAGTCGGGATTGCTGGCATCGAAGCGCATGACCAGGATCACCGACACCGCGAAGGTGATCAGCGTGGTCCACAGCGCGATCCAGCGCGAGTTGCGCTGCGCCGCCTCGTCGTCGCCGCGGCTGAGATAGACGATCAGCGCGCCGACCAGCGGCAGGAACGTCGTGACCGAAAGGATGGGCCAGGTTGTCATTTACTGGCCTCCAAAGCCGAACATGAACCAGGTGATCAGGCCGGCAGCGCCGATCAGCATGGCGAATGCGTAGTGATAGAGATAGCCGGTCTGGATCTTCACGACGTTGCGGGTGACGTCGAGCACGCGGGCCGAGACGCCGTCGGGCCCAAAGCCGTCGATGATGAGGCCGTCCCCCTTCTTCCAGAGCTGGTAGCCGAGCCACTTCGCCGGACGGACGAAGATGATGTCGTAGAGCTCGTCGAAGTACCATTTGTTGAGCAGGAACTGGTACAGCATCGGCTGCGTGTTCGCGAGCTCGACCGGCAAATAGGGCCGGCGGATGTAGAACAGGTAGGAGACGAGGAAGCCCAGCACCATCATGACCGTCGGTAGGAAGGCGATGGTCTGCGGGATGTGGTGCATCTCCTCGATGATGTGCGGGTTCATCTTCACGGACTCGCGGAAGAACTCCTGCACGCCATGACCGGCGAACAGCTCCTTGAACGGCAGGCCTGCGACGAACGAGCCGACCGCGAGCACGCCGATCGGAATCAGGATCCAGAGCGGAGCCTCATGCGCGGCCTCGTAGTGATGCTGGTCATGCGGCTCGCCGTGGAAGGTCTTGAAGATCAGGCGCCAGGAGTAGAACGAGGTCAGACCCGCGGCGACGATCGTCATCAGGAAGCCGTACACCGCGAACGGATTGTGCGAGACGTAGGCGGCCTCGATGATCGCATCCTTGGAGAAGTAGCCGGCGGTGAGCGGGAAGCCGGTCAGCGCCAAGGTGCCGACCACCATCACCGCATAGGTGTAGGGGATCTTCTTCCAGAGCCCGCCCATGTTGCGGATGTCCTGCTCGTGGTGCATCGCGTAGATCACTGAACCGCTTCCCAAGAACAACAGCGCCTTGAAGAAGGCATGTGTGAACAGGTGGAACATGCCGACCGAATAGGCCCCCGCTCCCATCGCCACGAACATGTAGCCGAGCTGCGAACAGGTCGAGTACGCGACGATGCGCTTGATGTCGTTCTGGACCAGGCCGATCGTGGCGGCGAAGAACGCGGTGGTCGCGCCGAAGAACATCACGACGGCCTGTGCGTTCGGGGCGAGTTCGAACAGCGGCGACAGCCGCGCCACCATGAACACGCCGGCGGTGACCATGGTCGCGGCGTGGATCAGCGCCGAGACCGGGGTCGGGCCCTCCATCGCGTCCGGCAACCAGGTGTGCAGCAGGAACTGCGCCGACTTGCCCATCGCGCCCATGAACAGCAACAGGCAGGTCAGCGTCAGCGCGTCGGCCTGCCAGCCGAGGAAGTTGATGGTCTTGCCGGTAAGGCCGGGCGCAGCATGGAAGATGGTCTCGAAATCGGTCGAGCCGACCAGCATGAACACCGCGAAGATGCCGAGCGCAAAACCGAAATCGCCGACGCGGTTGACCACGAAGGCCTTGATCGCGGCGGCGTTGGCCGACGGCTTCTGGTACCAGAAGCCGATCAGGAGGTAGCTGGCGAGACCCACGCCCTCCCAGCCGAAGAACAGCTGCACGAGGTTGTCCGCCGTCACCAGCATCAGCATGGCGAAGGTGAACAGGCTGAGATAGCCGAAGAAGCGCGGCCGGTTCGGGTCCTCGTCCATGTAGCCGATGGAATAGAGGTGCACGAGGGAGGACACGGTCGTCACCACCACGAGCATCACGGCTGTGAGCGTGTCGACGCGCAGCGTCCACCAGACTTGGAGGTCGCCGGAGAAGATCCAGGGCAACAGCTGGATCCTGTAGTCGTGATGCATGAAGCCGACGTCGACCAGTGTCATCCAGGACAAGGCCGCCGAGACGAACAGCAGCGCCGTGGTGATCAACTCGGCCGCGCGCGAGCCTGCCGCCGGCGGCTCGGCCGGGCCGTGGGCGTGATCGTCGTGGCCGTGGTTGTCATGGCCATCGGAGTCATGAGCCGCCGCAGCGTGAGCGTCGCCGTGGCCGTGCCCATGGTCGCCGTGATGCTCGACCTCGTCGCCCGAGGGGTTGCGGGCGTGCGCGCCGACGAGCGCGATGAGGCCGGCCAGAATGGCACCCAGCAGAGGCAGGAAAACAATTGCCTGAACCATTTGAGAGCTCAGCCCTTCATCAGATTGACGTCCTCAACCGCGATCGAGCCGCGGTTGCGGAAATAGACCACCAGGATGGCGAGACCGATCGCGGCTTCGGCGGCCGCGACGGTGAGCACCAGCAGCGCGAAGACCTGGCCGACGATGTCGCCGAGGAAGGTCGAGAAGGCCACGAGGTTGATGTTGACCGAGAGCAGGATCAGCTCGATCGACATCAGGATGACGATGATGTTCTTGCGGTTCAGGAAGATGCCGAGGATGCCGAGCGTGAACAGGATCGCGCCGACCGCCAGATAATGTCCGAGCCCGATCGTCATTTCACCCACTCCGCCGCATCGGCATCCGAGAGCCCCTGCCCCGGCGCCACCTTGCGCATCGCCATCGCCATTTCGGGGGTGCGCGCGTTCTGAACGTTGATGTCCTGCCGCTTCACGCTCGCCTTGTGGCGCAGCGTCAGCACGATGGCGCCGATCATGGCGACCAGGAGCACCATGCCCGAGAGCTGGAAGTAGTGGATGTACTTGGTATAGAGCACGAGCCCGAGCGCCTCGGTGTTGGAGACGTCGGCCGGAATCGCCGCCGTGATCGTCTTGGAAACGCCGGGATTGATCACCCAGAAGCCGACGGTGAGCAGCAGCTCGAACAGGAAGATGCCGCCGATCACGAGGCCGACCGGCAGGTACTCGATGAAGCCCTCGCGCAGCTCGAGGAAGTCGACGTCGAGCATCATGATGACGAACAGGAACAGCACGGCCACGGCGCCGACATAGACGACGATCAGCATCATGCCGAGGAATTCGGCGCCCATCAGCACGAACAGGCCGGAGGCGTTGACGAAGGCCAGGATCAGGTACAGCACGGAGTGCACGGGATTGCGCGAGACAATCACCATCACCGCCGAGGCGACGCAGACGCCGGCGAACAGATAGAAGAACAGCGCGGGAAGGATCATGCCCTCACCTCACCGGTACGGCGCGTCGAGCTCGATCGCTTTCGCGATCTCGCGTTCCCAGCGGTCGCCGTTGGCGAGCAGCTTGGCCTTGTCATAGTAGAGCTCCTCGCGGGTCTCGGTCGCGAACTCGAAGTTCGGACCTTCGACGATGGCGTCGACCGGACAGGCCTCCTGGCAGAGGCCGCAATAGATGCACTTCACCATGTCGATGTCGTAGCGCACCGTGCGGCGCGTGCCGTCGTTGCGGCGCGGGCCGGCCTCGATGGTGATGGCCTGCGCAGGGCAGACCGCCTCGCACAGCTTGCAGGCGATGCAGCGCTCCTCGCCGTTCGGATAGCGGCGCAGCGCGTGCTCGCCGCGGAAGCGCGGCGAGATCGGGCCCTTCTCGAACGGATAGTTCAGCGTCGGCTTCGGCTGGAAGAAGTAACGCATGGCGAGGAAGAACGCCGAGACGAATTCCGACAGCAGAAGCGAGCGTGCAGTGGCGTTGATATTGATACCCATGACGGCCCTCACTTCGGCGCGATGCCGGCGAAGTGCAGCACGCCGGCCACCACGATCACCATCACCAGCGACAGCGGCAGGAACACCTTCCAGCCGAGGCGCATCAGTTGGTCGTAGCGGTAGCGCGGCACGATCGCCTTTGCCATCGCGAACAGGAAGAACATGAAGAACAGTTTCAGCGAGAACCAGATGATCCCCGGCACCCAGTTGAAGGGCGGCAGGTCCACCGGCGGCAGCCAGCCTCCGAGAAACAGGATAGTGGCCAGCGCGCACATCGTGACGATCGCGACATACTCGCCGAGCATGAACAACAGGTACGGCGTCGAGCCGTACTCCACCATGAAGCCGGCCACGAGCTCGGATTCGGCTTCGACGAGGTCGAAGGGCGGACGGTTGGTTTCCGCCAGCGCCGAGACGTAGAACACCACGAACATCGGGAACAGCGGCCAGACGTACCAGTTCAGGATCGTCAGCTGCGGCAACCCGATCAGGCTGGCAAGGCCGCGGGTGTGCTGGGCCTCGACCACGGCGGTCAGATTCAGAGTGCCGGCACAGAGCAGCACGGTGATGATGACGAACCCGATCGAGACTTCGTAGGACACCATCTGCGCCGCCGAGCGCAGCGCCGCCAGGAACGGATATTTCGAGTTCGACGACCAGCCGGCCATGATGATGCCGTAGATCGACAGCGACGAGATCGCGAAGATGAAGAGGACGCCGACATTGATGTCGGCGATCACCCAGCCGAGATTGGTCGGGATCACGGCCCAGGCGGCGAGCGCGAGCACGCACGAGACCAGGGGAGCGAGAAGAAACACGCCCTTGTTGGCGCCGGCCGGGATGATCGGCTCCTTCAGCACGAACTTGAGCAGGTCCGCGAAGGATTGCAGCAGGCCCCAGGGGCCGACGACGTTGGGGCCGCGCCGGATCTGCACCGCCGCCCAGATCTTGCGGTCGGCGAGCAGTATATAGGCGATCGCGACCAAGAGGACGACGAGCACGAGGACGCTCTGCGCGACCATGATGATCAGCGGCCAGAGAAATCCGGTCCAGAATGCACTTTCGAAGAATTCCATCAGATCACGCTCACTCCGCTGCGGTCAGCATGTGCCCGGAGGCGAGGCGCGAGCATTCCGCCATCACGGCGGATGCACGCGCGATTGGGTTGGTCAGATAGAAGTCCTCGACCAGCGGCTTGAACGGCGCCTTTTCGGGCGAGCCGCCCTTGCCTGCCAGCTTCTTGATCTGGTCGGCGGAGCCGGCCTCGATCTGGTCGAGACGGATCAGATGCGGCACGGCCTTGAAGATCGCCTGGCGGAGGGCTTGAAGCGAGTCATAGCCGAGCTTCTTGCCGACCGCCTCGGACAATGCGCGGATGATCGCCCAATCCTCGCGGGCTTCGCCCGGCGGAAACGCGGCGCGGCCGGTCATCTGCACGCGGCCTTCGGTGTTGACGTAGATTGCCGACTTCTCGGTATAGGCCGCCGCCGGCAGGATCACGTCGGCGCGGTGCGCGCCGCGGTCGCCATGGGTGCCGATATAGACGACGAAGGTGCCATCGGGCGCGTTGATCTCGTCGGCCCCGAGCAGGAACAAAAGGTCCAGCGTGCCAAAGGTCGTCATCTGCGCGGCGTTCAGGCCGCCTCCGGTCGCGGCAAAGCCGATATCGAGCGCACCGACGCGCGAGGCGGTCTCGTGCAGCACGCCAAAGCCGGTCCAGCCGTCCTTCACTGCGCCCACATCGAGCGCCAGCTTGGCGGCTGCGGCGAGGATCGCCGCGCCGTCATGACGCGCGGCAGCAGCGGCGCCGACCAGGATGATGGGGTTCTTGGCGCTCTTCAGCACGTCCATAAAGGAGTGCTTGCCGGCGGCGAGCTCGCCGAGGGTATCGGTGCCCGCGCCGAGGTGGTCGTAATCGTAGGTCAGGTCGGGCCTGGGGCCGATCACGCCGACCTTGAAGCCGCCCGCGCGCCAGCGCTTGCGGATGCGGGCGTTGAACACGGCCGCCTCTTTGCGCGGGTTGGCGCCGATGATGAGGAGCGCATCTGCCTGCTCGACGCCGGCCAGCGTCGGGTTGAAGATGTAGGAGCCGCGGCCGAGCGCGGGATCGAAGGCGTCGCCGCCCTGCACGGCCAGATTGGCCGAGCCGAACCTGGCGAGCAGGTCCTTCAGCGCGAACATCTCCTCGACACCGGCAAGGTCGCCGGCGATGGCGCCGATGCGCTTGCCGTCGGTGCGCGCCGCCTTGGCGGCGATCGCGGCAAAGGCCTCCTGCCAGCTTGCCGCGCGCAGCTTGCCGGCCTCGCGGATGTAGGGACGGTCGAGCCGCTGGGTGCGCAGGCCGTCGACGACGTGCCGGGTCTTGTCCGAGATCCACTCCTCGTTCACGGCCTCGTTGATGCGCGGCAGGATGCGCATCACCTCGCGGCCGCGGGTATCGACGCGGATGGCCGAGCCGAGGCCGTCCATGACGTCGATCGACTGGGTCTTGCCGAGCTCCCACGGGCGCGCCGCGAACGCATAGGGCTTCGAGGTCAGCGCGCCGACCGGGCAGATATCGACGAGATTGCCCTGCAATTCCGAGCTCAGCGCGTGCTCGAGATAGGTCGTGATCTCCATGTCCTCACCGCGGCCGGTGGCGCCCATCTCCGGCGCGCCGGCGACTTCCGCCGAGAAGCGGACGCAGCGCGTGCACTGGATGCAGCGGTTCATCGAGGTCTTGACCAGCGCGCCGAGATATTTGTCCTCGACTGCGCGCTTGTTCTCGGCGAAGCGGCTGGTGTCGACGCCGTAGCCCATCGCCTGGTCCTGCAGGTCGCACTCGCCGCCCTGGTCGCAGATCGGACAGTCCAGGGGATGGTTGATCAGAAGGAATTCCATCACGCCTTCGCGCGCCTTCTTCACCATCGGCGAACGCGTCGAGATCTCCGGCGGTTCGCCCTTGGGGCCCGGACGGCAGTCGCGCACGCCCCAGGCGCAGCTCGCGACCGGCTTCGGGCCGCCCTTCACCTCGACGAGGCACATCCGGCAATTGCCGGCGATCGACAGCCGCTCGTGATAGCAGAAGCGCGGAATCTCGGCGCCGGCCGCCTCGCACGCCTGAAGCAGCGTGTACTCGGCGGGGACATCGATCTCTTTGCCGTCGATGATGAGCTTGGTCATGTCTCTTACTCCGCCGCGACCATGTTCACGGGATCGCGGACGCCGATATCGTCGACATCGGCCTTGTGCGAATACTGGTCGATGCGCGCTTCGATCTCGTGACGGAAATGCGTGATAAGGCCCTGGATCGGCCAGGCGGCGGCGTCGCCGAGCGCGCAGATGGTGTGACCCTCGATCTGCTTGGTGACTTCCAGCAGCATGTCGATCTCGCGCTTGTGGGCGCGGCCCTCGGCCATGCGGGTCAGGACGCGCCACATCCACCCCGTGCCTTCGCGGCACGGCGTGCACTGGCCGCAGCTCTCATGCTTGTAGAAATAGGAGATGCGGGCGATGGCGCGGATCAGGTCGGTCGACTTGTCCATCACGATTACGGCCGCGGTGCCGAGGCCCGAGCGCAGCTTGCTCAAGCTGTCGAAATCCATCGGGGTGTCGATGATCTGCTCGGCCGGCACCATGCGTACCGACGAGCCGCCGGGGATCACGGCCTTGAGATTGTCCCAGCCGCCGCGAATGCCGCCGCAATGCTTCTCGATCAGCTCGCGGAACGGGATGCCCATGGCCTCTTCGACGTTGCAGGGCCGCTCGACATGGCCGGAGATGCAGAAGAGTTTGGTGCCGACATTGTTCGGACGGCCGATGCCGGCGAACCAGGCCGCGCCGCGGCGCAGGATGTCGGGCGCGACAGCGATGGATTCGACGTTGTTGACGGTGGTCGGGCAGCCGAACAGGCCGACATTGGCCGGGAACGGCGGCTTCAGGCGCGGCTGCCCCTTCTTGCCTTCGAGGCTTTCGAGCAGCGCGGTCTCCTCGCCGCAGATATAGGCGCCGGCGCCGTGCGCGACATAGACGTCGAACGGCCAGCCGTTGAGATTGTCCTTGCCGACCAGCTTGGCCTCGTACGCCTGATCGATCGCGGCCTGCAGGCGCTCGCGCTCGCGGATGAACTCGCCGCGGACATAGATGTAGCAGGCATGCGCGTTCATCGCGAAGCTCGCGATCAGGCAGCCCTCGACCAACAGATGCGGATCATGCCGCATGATCTCGCGGTCCTTGCAGGTGCCAGGCTCGGACTCGTCGGCGTTGACGACGAGATAGCTGGGCCGGCCGTCGGTGGACTCCTTCGGCATGAAGGACCATTTCAGGCCTGTCGGGAAGCCGGCGCCGCCGCGGCCGCGCAGACCCGAAGCCTTCATCTCGTTGATGATCCAGTCGCGGCCCTTGTCGATGATATTCTTGGTGCCGTCCCAGGCGCCGCGGCGCCGCGCACCCTCCAGCCCCCAATCATGGAGGCCGTAGAGGTTCTTGAAGATGCGATCCTTGTCCTCGAGCATATCAGTGCTTTCCGATCAACGAATGGACTGCTTGTAGGCAAGTCCGGCGGCGCAGACGGCGAAGAACAGCGCCCAGAGCAGACTGGTCTCCTGCGAGGCGTTCATGAAGTAACGCTGCAGCAGGAACATAAAGGCAGCCGCGATCGCGGCGTGCATGGCGACGAAGCCCCATTTCTTCACGGCCGCGGTCCCTCCGGTTACGACGAGATCACGCATCAAGTGACCTCCTTGAGTGTGGTCGGGCCGGTGATTGGCGCCGAGAACTGGCGGCCGTTCTGCGGACCGGGCTTGGGCGGATTGCCCGACGCAAAACCGTCGAGCACCTTGCCGAAGCTTTCCTTGGTCAGATCCTCATAGGTGTCCTTGCCGATCATCACCATCGGCGCGTTCACGCAGGCGCCGAGGCACTCGACCTCTTCCCAGCTGAAATTGCCGTCCTTGGACAAATGGAAGGGATCGTGATGGATGCGGTGCTCGCAGACGTGGATCAGATCCTCGGCGCCGCGCAGGCGGCACGGCGTCGTGCCGCAGACCTGGACATGCGCCTTCTTGCCGACGGGGGCGAGCTGGAACATGGTGTAGAAGGTCGCGACTTCCAGCACGCGGATATAGGGCATGTCCAGCATGTCGGCGATGACGCGGATGGCAGCTTCCGGAACCCAGCCATCGTGCTGCTCCTGCGCGCGCCAGAGGATGGCGATGACGGCGGAAGCCTGGCGTCCGGCCGGATATTTCGCGATCTGCTGCCTGGCGAACGCGAGGTTCTCCTCGCTGAACGCAAAGCTCGCGGGCTGAACTTCCTTCGGTGCTAATCGGCGAACGGACATAGCTTCAATCTCTCACTGCATACGGCGCGCGGTTTTCGCATTGAGGGCTTCGATCCTGTCCTGCCAGAATGCGCTTGCGGTGCCGAAAACGTTGTAGCCGACATGGGTCGAGACCTTGATGCGATCGAGGATCGACAGCTCGGTCACGGTCTCCATCCGATTGCTGCGCGGATCGAACACGATCAGCTTCAGCGGGGTCTGTTCGAGAATGTAGCGCGACACCGCGTGCGAGCGGTCGCTGCCGTGCTCCTCGCACATGATGACGCTGTCGGCCTGCAGCAGCCGGGCGCCGCCCTTGATCGCCTCGATCTCGACGCCTTCGACGTCGAGCTTGATCAGGTACTTGCCGGTGCTCGCGACCTTGCCGTCGTCGATCAGATTGTCGAGCGCGATGACCGGCACTTCTTCCCCGCCATCGGAGGGGTCGCCGGCGATGCTGAAGGCCTCGTGCTTGGTGCCCGAGAGCCGCGCGGTGCCGCGGGCCGCACCGATCGCGCACTTCATGGTCTCGAAGCGGCCAGCGTTGACGCGGGCATTGTTGGCGAGCTTCGGATAGTTCTGCCCAGACGGCTCGATCGCGATCGCCTTGTGCGCGCCGAACGGCTTGCTCGAGACCAGCACCGACCAATAGCCGTAATTGGCACCGCAATCGAGCAGCGTGTAGTCGACGTCGACGGAGTTGGCGAACAAGAGCTCGAGCTCGTCCTCGTAATTGTAGGAGCGGTTGAGCAGCTTGCTCCAATAGCCGTCGCCGTAAGGGAATTCGAACACGGCATCGGGATTGAGCCTGATCGCGATGTTGCGCTCGGGCAGCGTCTTGCGCAGCAAATTGGCGCAGGCGATGTAGCCCATATGCGAGAAGTGCGAGGAGATCTTCGATCCCGTCACCAGCGCCAAGGCAGCCGTCCGCTCCCACAGGTTGGCCCCTTCAAGGGCCCCCGAGGCGCGGTCAAACTGGATCGGCGCCTGCTGCCCCATCACCGATCGACCTCTCCGAACACGATGTCGAGCGAGCCGAGGATCGCCGAGACGTCGGCGAGCAGATGGCCGCGGCAGATGTGGTCCATGGCCTGCAGATGGGCAAAGCCCGGCGCGCGGATCTTGCACTTGTAGGGCTTGTTGGTGCCGTCGGCGACGAGATAGACGCCAAACTCGCCCTTGGGCGCCTCGACCGCGGCATAGACCTCGCCGGCCGGCACGTGGACGCCCTCGGTGTAGAGCTTGAAGTGATGGATCAAGGCCTCCATCGAGCGCTTCATCTCGCCGCGGCGCGGCGGAGCGACCTTGTTGTCCTCGACGACGACCGGACCCTTGCCCTCAGGCGCGTTCAGCTTCTGGATGCACTGCTTCATGATGCGCACCGACTGGCGCATCTCTTCCATGCGGATCAGATAGCGGTCGTAGCAGTCGCCGTTCTTGCCGATCGGAATGTCGAAATCCATCTCGGCGTAGCATTCGTAGGGCTGCGACTTGCGCAGGTCCCAGGCCGCGCCCGAGCCGCGCACCATCACGCCGGAGAAACCCCATTCCCAGGCTTCCTTCAGCGGCACCACGCCGATGTCGACGTTGCGCTGCTTGAAGATGCGGTTGGCGGTCAGCAGCCGGTCGAGGTCGTCGACCACCTTGAGGAATGGATCGCACCAGGCCTCGATGTCGTCGACCAGCTTCTGCGGCAGGTCCTGATGCACGCCGCCGACACGGAAGTAGGCCGCGTGCATGCGGCTGCCCGAGGCCCGCTCGTAGAACACCATCAGCTTCTCGCGCTCTTCGAAGCCCCACAGCGGCGGGGTCAGCGCGCCGACGTCCATCGCCTGCGTGGTGACGTTGAGCAGATGCGAGAGGATGCGGCCGATCTCGCAATAGAGCACGCGGATCAGCTGGCCGCGGCGCGGCACCTCGATGCCGAGCAGCTTCTCGGCCGCGAGGCAGAAGGCGTGCTCCTGGTTCATCGGCGCGACGTAGTCGAGCCGGTCGAAATAAGGGATCGCCTGAAGATAGGTCTTCTGCTCGATCAGCTTCTCGGTGCCGCGGTGAAGCAGCCCGATATGGGGGTCAACGCGGGCGACGACTTCGCCATCCAGTTCGAGCACGAGACGCAACACACCGTGGGCCGCCGGATGCTGCGGTCCAAAGTTGATGGTGAAGTTGCGCAGATTTTCAGGTTGCTCGTTCATGATCAGGCCTTCGGTCCCGCCTTCTCATCGCCCGGCAGCGGATAGTCCGCTCCTTCCCACGGCGAAAGGAAATCGAACTTGCGGAATTCCTGGTTGAGCCTAACAGGCTCGTACACCACCCGCTTCTCCTGGTCGTCGTAGCGGACTTCGACGAAGCCGGTGAGCGGGAAATCCTTGCGCAGCGGATGGCCCTCGAAACCGTAGTCGGTGAGGATTCGGCGCATGTCGGGATGACCGACGAAGAACACGCCGTAGAGATCGTAGGCCTCGCGCTCGAACCAGTCGGCGCCCGGGAAGATTTCGATCAGTGACGGCACCTGCGTGGCCTCGTCGGCCTGGGCCTTCAGCCGGATCCGCGCGTTCAAGGTCGGTGACAAGAAGTGGTAGATCACGTCGAAGCGCTTCTCGCGATCCGGATAGTCCACGGCGGTGATGTCGGTGAAGTTGACGAAGCGGCAGCCCGGATCGTCACGGAGGTACTTGACCACCTCGACGATCTTGCTGACCTCGACATCGACCGTCAGCTGGTTGAAGGCCACCGAATGACCGGTGGCGGCGCCCGGAAGCGCGCTCACGATCGTCTGCCCCAGGGCGTCGAGCTTGGCGTCGTCCATGACGTAAAACCTTAGCGTTCGATGGTGCCGGTGCGGCGGATCTTCTTCTGCAGCAGCAGCACGCCGTAGAGCAGCGCTTCCGCCGTGGGCGGGCAGCCCGGCACGTAGATGTCGATCGGCACGATGCGGTCGCAGCCGCGCACGACCGAGTAGGAATAGTGGTAGTAGCCGCCGCCATTGGCGCAGGAGCCCATCGAGATGACGTAGCGCGGCTCCGGCATCTGGTCGTAGACCTTGCGCAGCGCCGGCGCCATCTTGTTGGTCAGCGTTCCCGCGACGATCATCACGTCGGACTGGCGCGGCGAGGCGCGCGGGGCGAAGCCGAAGCGCTCGACGTCGTAGCGCGGCATCGACACCTGCATCATCTCTACCGCGCAGCAGGCCAGGCCGAAGGTCATCCACATCAGGGAGCCGGTGCGTGCCCAGGTGATGAGGTCATCGGTCGCCGCCACGAAGAAGCCCTTGTCGGACAGCTCGGAATTGACCTCGAGAAAGAACGGATCACTGGCCCCGACCGGCTTGCCGGTCGAGGGATCCAGGATGCCCTTGGGAGCCGGAGCGATCACCGGACCTGTGGACGGTGCAGGGTTCAATCCCATTCCAGTGCTCCCTTTTTCCATTCATAGGCGAACCCGACCGTCAGCACGGCGAGAAACACCACCATGGACCAGAAGCCGGTCGCGCCAAGCTTGCCGAACGCCACCGCCCAGGGAAACAGGAACGCCACCTCGAGATCGAAGATGATGAAGAGGATGGCAACCAGATAGAAGCGGACGTCGAACTTCATGCGGGCGTCGTCGAAGGCGTTGAAACCGCATTCGTAGGCCGACAGCTTCTCCGGGTCGGGCTGCTGAAACGCCACGATGAAGGGCGCGATCAGCAACACCAGGCCAATGAGGGCCGCGACCCCGATAAAAACGACGAGTGGAAGATAGTTCTGAAGAATGCCGCTCATTGGCGAGCCCTTTTTCCCGCAGCCTCAAGACAGCCACGGATTCGTCCGATTTGGAATTGTTCTGAGCCTTAGCGCAGTGCACCAATGGGCGCAAGACACGCTCTTTTCAGGCCCTTTGCCGCTCCCTGCGCGGTGAAAATCCCGGAATCACCCCGTGGCTGGTATGGAGCAGATCGCAGGGGGCAGCAAGGCCAGTCACAGTCTCGAAGGACCGGCGGTCATCACATTGCGGCGCACGCACTCGGCTGTGATCGGGCCAGGCTTCGCACAGCTAAAGGCGCGCCTTTCTGATGCGGCAGCGCGTCCAATCCCGGCAATAACCCGCGCAGGCGCCGCCCTGCCGCCGCCCTCTATCCTCACTCAAGCTCCCGCAGAGCCGTGCCGCCGAGGCGCCCTCGAGGGGGCTGCTGCGATCAGGACCGGTGCAACGAGAGACACCTATCCACAGCTCGCGAGCGCTCGAACAGCCATGCGCCACGAAGGGGCCGGGTCTCGTCTGGCGAATGCGTCGGCGGTAGGCTCCAAGCGGCCGCGAGCGCGGCGGCGGCCATCTGTTTGGTCGCTCGCCGCGCTCGGATGAGCTTGGGCCGGGGGGCATAGCCCGTGAGCTCATCGATCTCCTGGCGGATGGTCAGCGGCCGCCCGGTGGGCGGAGCAAAGAATCGCCCTCACCCCTTTCCTCACCATTTGTAGGAGACGCTGGCGGTGACGCGCCGGCGGTCGCCGTAGAAGCAGGAGGAAGCCGACGCGCAGCTCGCGACGTAGATCTTGTCGGTCAGGTTGATGACGTTGAGCGCCGTGCGCCAGTTCTGCCATTCGTAGTGGAGCGCGAGATCGCCAAGGACCACCGCGGGAACCTCGAGCGTGTTGGCGGCGTCCGCCCACGAGGATCCGACATAGCGCACGCCTCCGCCGAAGCCGAACCCTTCGAGCGGCCCGTCCTTGAAGGTGTAGTCGGCCCAGCCCGAGACCAGTAGTTGCGGCGTGTTGGTCGGCGTCTTGCCGACCAGCGACGGATCGAGGTCCCGGCTGTTGAAGAGGTCATAGGCGGTGAAAGCACCGATCAGCTTCAGTTCCCTGGTGGCATTGGCCACCGCTTCGAGCTCGATGCCGCGCGAGGTCACCTCGCCAGTCTGGTTCTGCAAGATCGGCGTGCCCGCCGTCGTCGCCACGTTCTGGCGCTTCAGGTCGAACACGGAGGCGGTGAAATAGCCGTCGAAACCCTTCGGCGCGACCTTCACGCCGATCTCGGTCTGCTGCCCGGTCTCCGGGAGAAAGAGCTGGTTGGTGGCGTTGAGGCCGATGACCGGATTGTAGCTCGTGGCATAGGAGATGTAGGGCGCGATGCCGTTGTCGAAATTGTAGATCAGCCCGGCCCGCCCGCTGAACTTGCTGTCCTCGCGGCTGGCGATGGTCGCGCCGGTGTCCCGCGCCTCCTGCGTCGTCTCGACCCAGTCATTGCGGCCGCTCAGCACCAGCATGAAATTGCCAAGCTTCATCTGGTCCTGGAGATAAGTGCCTGCCTGCTTCTGCGTGATCTGGAAGTTGCGGAACGGCGCGCCCGTCAGCGGAATGCTGAGGCCATAGACCGGATTGAAGACATTGATCGAAGGGACGGTGCCGAAATTGAAGCTCTGGTAGTCGTCGATCTGGTAGCCTTTCAGATCCACCCCGAACAGCATGGTGTGCCGCACCGGCCCCGTGTTGAAGCGATATTCCAGTTGATTGTCGAGATTGGCCTGGTTCGCCGTGTTCTTCGCGTACCAGTTATAGCGGCCCATCGTCGCCGTGTTGATGTTGTCCCAGCCGTTGCCGATGTAGCCGCGATAGGTCAGGTCGATATGCGCGAAGCGCGCATTCTGCCGGAACGTGACGTCGTCGGTGAGATGGCGCTCGAACTGGTAACCGAGCATCTCCTGCTCGCGGGTGAATTTGTCGACGCTGGGATCGCCGGCGAAGAAGCTGGTCGGAATCTTGCCGAAGGGGGCGTTCGTCACCGTGCCCTGATAGGGCAGGAAGTTGATGCCGCGGGTGTCGGTCTTCGAGGCCGATGCGAGCACCGTGAAGGACGTGTCGGCATCCGGTTTCCAAGTGAAGGACGGCGCGATGAAGTAGTTGTTGTCGGGCGTGAAGTCGACCTGCGTGCCGCCGTTCCTGACCTCGCCGACGACGCGATAGAACAGCTTGCCGTCCTGGGGCTGCGTCGCCACGGGACCACCGACATCAAAGCCGACATAGGCGTTGCCGAAATTATTGACGCCGGTCTCGATATAACGGATCGGCTCGGCCGGCGGCATCTTGCTGATGACGTTGACGATGCCGCTCGGGCTCGATCCGCCATAGAGCACGGCGGACGGACCGCGCAGCACCTCGACGCGCTCCATGTTGGACGGCGGCAGCCGCCAGCTCGCATAGGAGGTGTAGAACAGCTGCATCCCGTCGAGGAACAGTCCGATGTCGTCGGACTTGAAGCCGCGGATCAGCCACCAGTCGTTGCGCGTGTCGGCACCGAACGTCCCTGCCCGCACGCCCGCGGTGTAGCGCAGGGTTTCGTCGAGCTTCATCGGCTTCTGGTCGCGGATCTGCTCGGCGCCGATCACCGACACGGACTGCGGTGTTTCCATGATCGGCGTGTTGGTCTTGGTGCCCGAGGAGCTGCGGCCAGCGACGTAGCCGTTCACCGGGCCGCGCGGCGTCTCCACGAAGCCGAGATCGCGCCGCGGCAGTGGCTGTCTCCTCGCAGCGGTCTGCACCGACGATCCCGGAACGCGGCGCTGCGGGGTCGCAGCAGCGCGTCTGCGCGCTTCCGGCGCGGTGACGGTCACCGCCGGCAGGCTCTGCGCGCCGCTCTGCGCGGATGACTGGGCCAGCGATGCCTGCGGCACCAAGACCAAAGCGGATGCGGTCGCCAACACGGCCGACCGCAGCATTCCAAGACTGTTCAACGCGCCACCCCAAAACTGCATGTTCGCTGCGTCATGCCGCCTGTCCCGAGACGGCCTGCGCTTGCGACGACGCTTATGTGAGGGCGCGGGAATCCCCTAATTGAAAGCTTCTTAGAAAGACTCTTAGAAATGCTCGAACATGTCCGCATGTTGCTGCAGGATCGGCGCGCTTTTGGCGGCGATTAGCGCAAGGCGATCGGGCGACCGGAGGCGCCGGACCGGGCCGATCGGCCCTGTCCGAATGAAGCCCGCTGGCCGGGGAGATGAAACCATTTTGCGGAACCCGCGAAACGATCCGGAAACAGATGGACCTTAGAAGAAGAGCCCATAGACGGCGGCAAAGTCCGCCGGGAGGCTCAGATGAACCACTCAATCCATTCCGCTGATCGTGCGACCCACCTGAAGATCGTGGTGGTGGCGCTGGTGGCCGGCATTGCCGTAGCCGGCTTCGGGATCGCAGCCCGCACCAACGCCGATTACAGCCAGACCGCCCAATCCACCCAGGTGATCAAGGCCGGCAAGCCGGTGGTGGTGACGAGTGCCGGGACGTCCGAGATTCGCTGAGACGGCCTCTGCCGGGCTCACCATTGGCCGCCTCCGGGCGGCCTTTTCGTTTTCCAGAGCAATGCTTAGCCAGGACGTCCCGGGCCAGCGCAACGTCCTTGACTTCACCATGTCCCCCCTTTAAGTCCCCCCTCGTTCCGCGCGCGTCGAGCGAACCACGCGGGAGTAGCTCAGTTGGTTAGAGCGCCGGCCTGTCACGCCGGAGGTCGCGGGTTCGAGCCCCGTCTCTCGCGCCATTTTGGCAATCCCCTCATAGTGTTAGCCTGAACTGTGTTGGCCTGAGCTTGCTGACACCTTTGCGCGCCTTGCCGCAGTGGCCGGGAACCCCCGGCATAGTCAGCCCGCGCCCGAATCGTCTACGTCTTCCGGGACTTAGAGGGATCCCCACGCTTTCCGGCATTTCCGGGGGCTTCCCGGTCATTGAGGAGGCCAGACATGGGTAAGAAAGATTCAGCCAAGAAGGATTTGGCCAAGAAGGATTCGGCAAAGAGGGCAACCGCTCCCGCCACGATCACGCTCAAGCATCTCGCAGCCGACATCGCCGAGAGCCAGGACCTGTCCAAGAAGCGCGCCGAGGCCGTCCTGACCGACATGGTCGAGCTGATCACCAAGCACCTGAAGAAGGGCGACCGTGTGCGCATCGTCGGCCTCGGCATCCTCCAGGTCCGCAAGCGTGCCGCCCGCACCGGCCGCAATCCTGCCACCGGCGAGGCGATCCACATCAAGGCCAGCAGGAAGGTCGCCTTTCGCCCGGTCAAGGAGCTGAAGGACGCGATCTAAAACTCACATTTCGTTAAGCCTGATCCACCCCGTTACGGCCGCATCACGGCCCGCTTTTCTGATATACCGCGTGCTTCCCAAAGACCCGGCGGTTTGACCAGAAATGTCCTCCCTCACCTTCTCCCATACCGTGACCGAGCGCTTCCTGCGCTACGTCACCATCGACACCCAGTCCGATCCGGACTCTCCCCGCTCGCCCTCGACCGAGAAGCAGAAGGATCTCGGCCGCGTGCTCGCCGCCGAGCTGAAGTCCATGGGCGTCGCGGACGCGCATCTCGACGAGCACGGCTATGTCTACGGCACGATCCCAGGCAATACCGACAAGAAGGTGCCGGTGATCTGCTTCTGCTCGCATATGGACACCTCGCCCGACGTCACCGGCAAGGACGTCAAGCCGCAGGTCTGGAAGAACTATCGCGGCGGCGACATCACGCTGCCGGGCGACACCAGCCAGGTGATCCGCTTTGCCGAGCACCCCGCGCTGAAGAACCAGATCGGCAACGACATCATCACCACCGACGGCACGACGCTATTGGGTGCCGACAACAAGGCGGGCGTCGCCGAGATCATGGATGCCGCGCATTTCTTCATCAACAATCCTGACGTGAAGCACGGCACCATCAAGATCCTGTTCACACCGGACGAGGAGATCGGCCGCGGCGTCGACAATGTCGACCTGAAGAAGCTTGGCGCCGATTTCGCCTACACCATGGACGGCGAGAGCGCCGGCTGCGTCGAGGACGAGACCTTCTCGGCCGACGGCGCCACCATCACCATCACCGGCGTCAGCGCCCATCCCGGCTACGCCAAGGGCAAGATGGAGCACGCGATCAAGATCGCCGCCGCCATCGTCGAGCGCCTGCCGAAGGAGGGCTGCTCGCCGGAGACGACCTCGGGCAAGCAGGGCTTCCTACATCCGATCGGCATCGAGGGCGCGCTGGAACAGGCGACGCTGTCCTTCATCGTTCGCGACTTCACCGAGGAAGGGCTGAAGGAGAAGGAGGCGCTGCTCGAGGACATCGTCAAGGACGTGATGAAGGACTATCCGCGCTCGACCTACACGTTCGAGGTCAAGGAGCAGTATCGCAACATGAAGCAGGTGATCGACCGTCACCCGCACGTGCTCGAATACGCCATCGAGGCGATCCGCCGCGCCGGCCTGCGCCCGATGCGCACCGCGATCCGCGGCGGCACCGACGGCTCGCGCCTGTCCTTCATGGGCCTGCCCTGTCCCAACATCTTCGCCGGCGAGCACGCCTTTCATTCGCGGCTCGAATGGGTCAGCCGGCAGGATATGGAAAAGGCGGTGCAGACCATCGTGCACCTCGCGATGATCTGGGAAGAGAAGGCGTAGAGCTTCCCTTCAGGGATGGCCGGGCTTGCGCCCGGCCATTTGCTTGGGGACCTACGGCAACGGCATCGCGCGCGGAGTGCGATGGAAGCGGTTGGAGCTCGCCATCCAGTTCGGCAACGGCGCGCCATCACGATGGCGCCCGCCGGCGACGGCGGCGGCCCAGGCTACCGCGGCGCCGATCAGGGTGGCGGCTGCGATCGAGAACGCCACGATGATGGAATTGCGCCGCGCGCGGTCGATGGCCGTCTTGGCGTCTGCGATCGAAGCAGTGACTCGCCGTTCGGCATCCGGTGGCGCGAGGCCCGTCACGGCCGCAACCTGCTGCACGAGATAGGTTCGATCATCGGCGCTGACGCCGCTGTGGCTGGACGACGTCAGGAGAATCCGCCCGGCTTCGGCGCGCACCTCCCTGAGATCCGTGTTCGGCGCGCGGCGCGGTGCGCGGAAAAGCTTGTCGAGCTCGTAGCTCAACAAGGGCTCCGCCGCCGACGTATTGCTGGCCGAGCTGCGCAGCGGCGAACGGTCGATCGCGGCAGCCCCGAGCAGCGCGAGCATTGCCGCGCCGGCCAGCACGGCTAGGGCCCAGGCAATCAGCCCGTGCAGTCCGTCCCGCCGCTCGCCGTCATCCTCGACCGTTGCAAGCTCGGGCGCCGGCCGGGTTGTCCGGCCGGCGACGTAGCCGCCAAAGCCGAAGCTGACGATCGCCTGGATGATCAGATAAAGCCCGGAAAGGAGCGCCAGCGCAGCCGATGCATCGCGCCAAGTCGGCGAGGCCGAACTGACACCGAGGCCGACGGCGACGCCAAAGCCGATCAGGATGAACGACATTGCGCCCGCCGCGAGTGCACCTGCGAACACCGAGCTCCACTGAATGGTCCGAGCGGGCTCCTCCAGGAACTCGTCTTCCAGAACCTCTTCCCGCATGAGCGTTTCAACGGTCATCGCGCCGCTCTCAGCGCAGGCCGAAGAACGACAGGATCGCCATGATGACGACGATCAAGCCGATCAGGTAAATCAGTCCGTCCATAGTCCGTCCTCCTCAGTTTCTTCAGCTCGCTAATCGCGACGAATGAGGAACGTTCCAAATTAGGCGGATCGCCTGGAACGAACCTGGAAGATGCGGGTTACCCGCTCAAGTCCTAGGGATAAAGATCGTGAGCCCATGAGGCCTCAGCCGGTTCGTCTGGCTGGGGCCTTTCCGTTGCCCGCGCCTGTCATATGTTAGCGACGCGCGAGCCCGGATCATCAAGGATGCGATCGGGGCGAGACTTCCAGATTTGGAGCGGCGCGTGGATCGCAGAACAGCGTGCCTGCATCAGGCCGATGCATTCCGGGAGAAGGCCCTCGCCGATCCCGAGCACCACGACGAATGGATCGACGAGGCCATCAAATGGCTGGAGCGCGCGATGGAAGCGAGCTGTCGCGCGGTGGTCACCATGGAAGGTGACGATGGCAGCGAAGCTCCGGTCCCGACGATCGACGCCATGGCCCCACTTCGCCGCGCCATTCTCCGCCAGTGAGCGGCGCTGGCGGCATATGCTGATGCGGCAATTGTTCCAGGGACGTAACAATGTTGCGGGTCGACACTGTTCCCGCCGCCATGCTAGGCCGGGCAGACCGCAGTGAGAGTGACCTCGTGCCCGCCAATCGCCAGACCTCGGAAACCTGCCGTCCACGCCATTGGCGTGGGCTGCTGTCCGTGCTGATTGCGGTCGTCTATCTGCTCGCAGGCGCGCTGCACGGCGCCCACGACATCGACGTCACCACGCCCGCCGGCGGTTCGGAGATCGCCGCGGTGCTCGACGGGGCCACAGGCCACAGCGACCACAAGGCCATCGGCGGACATCATTGCCATGGCTGCTTCTCGCTGGCGGTATCACAGTCTGCGCCATCGACCGGGGCAATCGCGCTGATGTCGGCGACGCGTCCGCAACTTGCGCCCCGGCTTGCCGGCATCATCCCCGACACCGACTCGCCTCCTCCTAAGCCCATTGCCTGAACGGATCGGTCGGGCGTTCCGCGCCCATAAGGTTTTATCCTTCACAGGTCGGTTTTCATGTTTTGCAGGAGAGTGGCCGCGCGCCTGGCGTGCGCGGTGGCGTGTTTGATTGCAGGATCAGCGCTGGCGCCGTCGCACGCGCAGACTTTGACGATGCGCAGCGCGCTGTCGCGCGCGCTGGCGGCGAGCCCGCGGCTGACGGCGGCGGAGCGCGACGTCGGCATCGCCACGGGCCAGCGCATCCAGGCAGGCGCGCTACTCAATCCGGAACTGTCCTACGAGCAGGACGATTCGTTCGGCTCCGGCAGATATCGCGGGACGCGATCGGCCGAGACCACGCTCCAGATCAGCCAGGCCTTCGAGCTGTTCGGCAAGCGCGATGCCAGGATTGCCGCCGGCGTAGCCGGGGTCGAAGTGGCGGCGATCCAGCGCCAGGCCGTCCGGCTGGAAGTGCTGTCGGAGACCGCGATCGCCTTCCTCGGCGTGCTCGGCGCGCAGCGGCGCATCCAGATCCTCGACGAGCAGATTGCCGCGATCGACCGCCTGACGCCGCTGCTCCGCCGCCGCGTCGAGGCCGGCGCCTCCTCGCCGGCCGAGACCGGCCGCGCCGAGGTCGCCTCCGCCCTGGTCAAGGCCGACCGCGAGCGTTTCAAGGCAACGCTGGCCAGCGCCCGGCGCGAGCTCGCAGTGCTGATGGGCGATCCGTTCGCGAAGTTCGGCGAGGTCTCCGGCCGGCTCGACACCATGGGCAAGCCGCCGACCTTCCAGTCGGTGGTCGCGGCCATTGACGCCAATCCGCAATTGGTGCGCTGGACCGCGGTCTATGCCCAGCGCAATGCCGAACTGCTGCTGGCGCGGCTTCGGCCCTATCCGGACGTCCGGATTGCGGCCGGCTGGCGCCACTTCAACGAAACGGGCGACGACGCAGCGCGCCTGACCGTCACGGTGCCGATCCCCGTGTTCGACCGGAACCAGGGCAACATCCTCTCGGCGCAGGAAAGCCTCGCCAAGACGCGGGCCGAGCGCGAGGCCAACCGCAACACGTTGATCGTGATTGCCGGCCGCGCCTACGACTCGCTTCAGGGCTCGCTGCGCGAGCTCGCGGTGCTGCGCGAGACCGCGATCCCAAAGGCGGTCGAGGCGTCCGAGGCGATTTCGCAAGGCTACGGCCAGGGCCGCTTCACCCTGCTCGAGGTGCTCGATGCCCAGGCCAGCGTCGCCCAGGCGCGGCTGCGCGAGCAGGAGGCGCTGCAGAATTTCCACGCCGGCGTTGCGATCATCGAGGGCCTCGTCGGCAATCCCTTCACGCTGGCGCGGGAGAGCGCACGATGAAGACGTCCTCGACCATCGTCCTGGCCATCCTTGCCGCTGCACTCGGGGCTTACGGCTATTCCCTGTTCGCGCCGGGCACAATCGCGCACACCGAGCATGCCGAGCATGCCGAGCATGGCGGCGGCCGTTCCGAACACAAGAAACCGCACGACCGTGTCGAGCAGGACGAACACGGCGCCGACCGCATCCGCATCTCCGATGTCAAGCTCGCCGCAGCCGGCGTCGTGATGGCCGAGGCCGCAAGCGCGACGCTGACCGACACGCTCGCCTTCAACGGCATCTTGCGCGCCAACCAGGAGGCCGTGGTGCAGGTGACGCCGCGCTTTCCCGGCATCGCCAAATCCATCCTGAAGCGGATCGGCGACAAGGTCGGCAAGGACGACCTGCTCGCCACGATCGAGAGCAACCAGAGTCTCACCGTCTATGAGCTGAAGGCGCCCCTTGCCGGGACCATCATCGAACGGCAGATCTCGCTCGGCGAATACGTCTCCGAGCAGAAGCCGGCCTTCGTGGTCGCCGACCTCTCCACCATCTGGGTCGATCTGTCGATCTACCGGCAGGACCTCAGGCGCGTCCGTCTCAATGACGAGGTGCTGATCGATCCCGACGACGGCCGCGGCGAGATCAAGGGCACGATCTCCTACATGGCCCCGATCGGCTCGAGCGAGACCCAGACGGCACTGGCACGCGTGGTGCTGCAAAATCCGGATGGCCGACTGCGCCCCGGCCTGTTCGTCACGGCGCGGCTGATCCTGGCGGCCCGCAACGTCGCGGTGGCCGTGCGCCGCAGCGCCATACAGACCCTGGACAACAAGACCATCGTGTTCGTGCGCGAAGACGGCGACAAGATCGAGGCGCGCCCGGTCGAGCTTGGGGACTCCGATCCGCGGCATGTGGAGATCAAGGCTGGCCTTGCGGTCGGAGAGCATTACGTCGCGGAGAACAGCTTCGTCGTGAAGGCCGAGATGGGCAAGGGCGAGGCCGAACATGATTGAGCGCCTCATCGCCGTCTCGCTGTATCAGCGCTGGCTGGTCCTCCTGCTCGCGCTCGGCGCCCTCGCCTTCGGCGTCTGGAACTTCCAGCGCCTGCCGATCGACGCAGTCCCTGATATCACCAACGTCCAGGTCCAGATCAACACCCGCGCGCCCGGCTATTCGCCGCTCGAGACCGAGCAGCGCATCACCTTCCCGGTCGAGACGGCGATGGGCGGGCTGCCCAGGCTCGACTACACACGCTCGCTGTCGCGCTATGGCCTCAGCCAAGTCACGATCGTCTTCAAGGACGGCACCGACATCTATTTCGCCCGCCAGCTCGTCGGCGAACGCATCCAGCAGGTAAAGGATCAGCTCCCCGCCGGCGTCGAGGTCGCGATGGGTCCGGTCTCGACCGGGCTCGGTGAAATCTTCCTGTACACCGTCGAGGCCAAGGCAGGCGCCAAGACGCAGGCCGGCCACGACTATTCGCTGACCGACCTGCGCACGGTGCAGGACTGGATCATCCGGCCGCAGCTTCGCAACGTGCCTGGCGTGATCGAGGTCAACACCATCGGCGGCTTCGAGCGGCAATTCCACGTCCTGCCGGATCCCGGCAAGCTGATGGCCTACCGGCTCGGCTTTCGCGACGTCATGACGGCGCTCGCCGCCAACAACGCCAATGTCGGCGCCGGCTATATCGAGCGCAATGGCGAGCAATATCTGGTGCGCTCGCCGGGCCAGGTCGGCAGTATCGGCGAAATCCGGGACATCGTGATCGGCTCGCGCGGCGGCAATCCCGTCCGGATCAGGGACGTCGCTGTTGTCACCGAGGGCCGCGATCTGCGCACGGGCGCTGCGACGCGCAATGGCGAGGAGACCGTGCTTGGCACCGCCATGCTGCTGATCGGCGAGAACAGCCGCACGGTGGCCCGCCGTGTCGCAGCCCGGCTCGACGAGATCGCCAAATCGCTGCCCGAGGGCGTCGTGACGCGAACCGTCTACGACCGCACCGACCTGGTCGAGGCCACCATCCGCACAGTTCGGAACAACCTGCTGGAAGGCGCGGCGCTGGTCGTCGCCGTGCTGTTCCTGATCCTTGGCAACATCCGCGCCGCGCTGGTCACAGCCTGCGTCATACCCCTGTCCATGGCCATGACGATCACGGGCATGGTCGAGACGAAAGTGAGCGCCAACCTGATGAGCCTGGGGGCGATCGACTTCGGCATCATCGTCGACGGCGCCGTGATCATCGTCGAGAACTGCCTGCGCATGCTGGCTGTGGCCCAGCGCGAGAAAGGCGGGCTGCTCACCACGGCCGAACGGCTGCGCGCGATCCTGCGCGGATCGAGCGAGGTCATCAAGCCGAGCCTGTTCGGCACGCTCATCATTGCCGTGGTCTACCTTCCGGTACTGACGCTGACGGGTGTCGAAGGCAAGATGTTCACGCCGATGGCGCTGACCGTGCTGATGGCGCTCGGCGCTGCCGTGCTGTTCTCCATCACCTTCGTGCCGGCGGCCGTTGCCATTTTCGTCACCGGCAAGGTCTCCGAGCACGAAAACCTTTTCATGCGCGCGGCGAAGCGCGCCTATCTGCCCCTGCTCCATTTCGCCATCGACAATCGCGCCGCGGTCGCCATCATGGCCGCGGTCATCGTGGTTGCGAGCGGCATCGCCGCTTCGCGCATGGGCGGCGAGTTCATTCCGAGTCTGGACGAAGGCGACGTCGCGCTGGCCTCGATCCGGATTCCCGGCACCAGCCTCACCCAATCGCTGGACCTGCAAAAGGCGCTGGAGAAGCGGGTCTTGCAAATCCCTGAAGTGAAGGAGTTCTTCACCCGCCTCGGCACGGCGGAGATCGCCACCGACCCGATGTCCCCGGCACAGACCGACGGTTACGTCATGCTGAAGCCGCGCGCCGAATGGCCCGATCGCAACAAGCCGAAATCGGAGGTGATCGAGGCGATCGAGCATGCGGCGGACGAAATTCCCGGGAGCGCCTATGAAATCTCCCAGCCGATCCAGTTCCGTGTCAACGAGCTGATCTCCGGCGTGCGCACCGACGTCGGCGTCAAGATCTTTGGCGACGACCTCGACATCCTGCAAGGCGCCGCTAGGCAGGTCGAAGCCGCGATCCGCGGCATCCGCGGCGCCGCCGACATCAAGATCGAGCAGGTCTCGGGCCTGCCGATCCTGACTGTCCGCCTCGACCGCCAGGCGCTTGCCCGCTACGGCCTCAGCATCGCCGAGGTGCAGGGCATCGTCGAGATCGCGGTGGGCGGCAAGTCGGCCGGCAAGCTGTTCGAGGGCGACCGCCGCTTCGAGATCATGGTCCGCCTGCCCGAGCATCTGCGTGGCAATCTCGACGCGATCCGGGCCATTCCGATCCCGCTGCCGCCCGGCGAGGAAGCCGGCGCCGGCACCGCCGTTCGAACGACGCTGGCCACCTCGCCCCTCACGCAGATGCGCTACGTGCCGCTCTCGTCGGTCGCAACGGTCGATGCGACGCCCGGCCCGAACCAGATCAGCCGCGAGAACGGCAAGCGGCGCATCGTCGTCACCGCAAATGTCCGCGCCCGCGACCTTGGCTCGTTCGTCGCAGAGGCCGAAGCGGCCGTGGCCGAGAAGGTCAAGCTGCCGCCCGGCTACTTCATCGGCTGGGGCGGCCAGTTCGAGCAGCTGGTCTCGGCGACCAAGCGGCTGACGATCGTGGTACCGGTGGCGCTGCTCTTGGTATTCCTGCTGCTGTTCATGGGCATGGGGTCGGCAGCGGATGCGGCGCTGGTGTTTTCAGGCGTGCCGCTGGCGCTGACCGGCGGCGTCGCGGCGCTGCTGCTGCGCGACATTCCGCTGTCCATCAGCGCCGGCGTCGGCTTCATCGCGCTGTCGGGTGTCGCCGTGCTCAACGGGCTCGTCATCATCACCTTCATCGAGCGGTTGCGCAGCGAGGGGCGATCCGTCGTCGATGCCGTGCACGAGGGTGCGCTGACGCGGCTGCGCCCGGTGCTGATGACGGCCCTCGTCGCCTCGCTCGGCTTCGTGCCGATGGCGCTCGCGACCGGTGCGGGCGCCGAGGTGCAGCGGCCGCTCGCGACCGTGGTGATCGGCGGCATCATCTCCTCGACGGTGCTGACGCTGTTGGTGCTGCCGGCGCTCTACGTGCTGTTCCGCCGTGACGTGGCACACGAAACGCCTAGAATCGCGCCTGATTTGTCAGCTTCCGGGGAGCGCTAGAGAGTGGCCGGTCACGACCATCACGGACACCACGCGCATCGCCATCATGACCATGCCGGGCATGATCATGGTCCTGGTCATGCGCATGTCCACGCGCCCGCCAGTTTCGGCAAGGCGTTCGCGATCGGCATTTCGCTCAATATCGCGCTGGTCGTGGCCGAGGCGATCTACGGCTATATCGGCAACTCCACCGCCCTGCTCGCCGACGCCGGCCACAATCTGTCCGATGTGCTCGGCCTCATCGTAGCCTGGGGCGCCTCCATCGCCGCAAAGCGCGCGCCGAGCGGCCGCTTCACCTACGGCCTGCGCGCCTCCACGATCCTCGCAGCCCTAGCGAACGCGGTATTCCTGCTGGTCGCGACCGGCGCGATCGGCTGGGAGGCGATCCTGCGCCTGCAACAGCCGGAGCCGGTCGCGGGCGTCACCGTGATGGTGGTGGCAGGCATCGGCATCCTCATCAATGGCTTCACCGCCCTGCTGTTCGCGCGCGGCCGCAAGGACGACATCAACATCGAAGGCGCCTACCTGCACATGGCGGCCGACGCCGCGGTCTCGCTCGGCGTCGTCGTTTCGGCGGCGCTGATCATCTGGACCGGCTGGCTCTGGCTCGATCCCTTAACCAGCCTCGTCATCTGCGGGGTAATCCTCTGGAGCACGACGAGCCTGTTGCGCGGCTCGATCGACATGTCGATGGCTGCCGCGCCCAAGGGTACCGACCTCGCCGCGATCAGGAGCTTATTGCTGGCGCGTCCCGGTGTGTCTGATATCCACGATCTCCACGTCTGGCCCATCTCGACCACGGAGACGGCGCTGACGTGCCACCTCGTCATGCCGGCAGGCAGCAACGACACATTTCTGATGGAGACCGCGCAGCTCTTGAAGACGACCTATCGTATTGGCCACACCACGCTTCAGATCGAGACGCACCCGGACAATGGTTGCGCACTGGCGCCGGATGATGTGGTGTAAGGGGCTCGTTGCCGCGCCAATCTCCGCTGTCGCCCCGGACAAGCGTAAGCGCAGATCCGGGGCCCATAACCACAGGGAGTGATTTTGCGAAGACTCGCAGTTACCAGCTTCGCACCAAAGTTCTCCCTGGGGTTATGGGTCCCCGCCTTCGCGGGGACGACGCCGAGCGTGTGGCAACGGCGTGCGGCACGATCTCGCGGAGCAGCTCTACCCCGCCTTCGCCGTCACGATCCAGATCGCGCCCTGTAATGGCACGCTCTGCCCCTTTAGGAACGGCCCGAGCGCTTCGCGGATCGAGGCCTTCGCCGCCTCGTACGTCTCCGGCGGATGGCCCTGGAGCGCGCGGCTGGCCGGGCCGATCTGTAGCGAGCCGTCGACGGCCGCATCGAGGCCGCCGCCGATGGCGATGTCCATGGGAAGGTTGTGCGGCTCCATGGCCACATCCGCGAAACCGGCGCCTTTCAGGATGCGCATCACGCGCTCCTCCGATGCGAAGGCGAACGGGCCCGGCTCTTCGGGACCGACCGGCGGCATCTTCGGCACGTGCTTATACACCGCCATCAGCGGCGCCATCATCCAGGGATTCTCCTTCGGTTCGCGCCAGCAGGCAAAGGCGAGCCGGCCGGATGGCTTCAGCGCACGGCGCAAATTGGTGAAGGATGCGACTGGGTCGGCGAAGAACATCACGCCGAAACGCGAAGCCAAGAGATCGAAGCTCGCCGGCTCGAACGGATAGACGGTCGCATCCGCCAGCACAAAATCGAGCGGCAGACCCTTTGGCGCAAACGCGCGCGCCTGCGACAGCATCGGCTCGGAGACGTCGAGGCCGAGCGCGAACCCGTCAGGCGCCACCGCCTTCGCAAATGCAAAGGTCGTCGCGCCGGAGCCGCAACCGACGTCGAGAACGCGCTCACCCGACTTCACGCGGGCGCGGTCGATCAGCACCTCGGCAATGGGCCCGAGCAGGCTCTCTTGCGCCGCATGGCGGTCGGCCCAGCGCTGCCCGCTGGGACCATTCCAATAGGTGATCTGGTCGGCGTTTTGCGCGTGTCCGCTTGGCTGTTCCATCGGGAGCCTCTTGATTGTCGCTCGTCTACGTCTCGATAACCCTTTGAGTGCCGGAAGCAGAAACTTCAAGGAGAAGCGTGCGGGACAACTCTCGCCATGGCGTGACGCTGTCATCGTACTCAATCAGCTCATAGCGGCGACTACAATTCTTCCAGCTAGTGCAGGGTGCACGATTGGGCTCTTGGTCCCAGGGTAGCGCGGCTAGCCTCTGCAATTCTGCGAGTGCTTGCTGGCGAGTCCAAAACTGGCCGTGCCACTCGGCGTGCGCTTCATCTTCGATAACAAACATGGCAGGCCCGCCCACGCAGTAGCGTTAGGTTCTGTATCCAGTCCGGCGAGCAGATCGCGAGGCCCACATGTCTCTGGGAATGGTGGGCGGTCACGGATTCGAACCGCGGACCCTCTCGGTGTAAACGAGATGCTCTAACCAGCTGAGCTAACCGCCCCACGGCGCCTCTTTATCCCTACCAGCCCTTGCTGAGCAAGCCCGACCTCAATCCCCCGGCCTCCCCGGCAGCAGCGGCACCGCGTCGATCCCGATCCACACCGCCGCCGACTGGCACCAAATCTGCCGCACCGGCCGCAATTTATCGCGCTGGCGGATCGAGCCCCAACGGATACCCCAATCGTCGGCCTGGTCGCCCTCGCCGCTCGTAAACAGCGGGGAACCGCAGTCGGCGCAGAAATGCTGCAAGCGCATCCGGCCGTTGTCGCCGCGCTTGCCGTAGACCTTTGGCGCGCCGGCGGTCAGGCGGACATCGGCCGCGGAACAGATCGCGGTGACCCGGAACGGCGAGCCCGTCAGCGTCTGACAGTCCCGGCAATGGCAAACCGAGACGGCCTCGGGGTCGATCTCGGCTTCGAAGGTGATCTGCCCGCAATGGCATTGCCCGTCGATGTGCATTGCCACCTCCCCTTCCCCCAAAACAAAAACGGCGCCCGAAGGCGCCGTTTTATCATCTTTTACCAGACCTCAGTGAGCGGTCAGGCCGCCGGCGGCTTCGTCGCCATCCGGCTTCACCGTCACCTTGGTGTCCTCTTCCCAGACGATCGGCACCGGCTTCTTCACCAGCGCCTTGGCGACGACGTCGTCGAGGCGCGAGACCGGGATGATCTCCATGCCGCCCTTGATCGCATCGGAAATCTCCGTGAGATCCTTGGCGTTGTCCTCGGGGATCAGCACCGTCTTGATGCCGCCGCGGGCCGCAGCCAGCAGCTTCTCCTTGAGGCCGCCGATCGGCAGCACGCGGCCGCGCAGCGTGATCTCGCCGGTCATCGCGACATCGTGGCGGACCGGAATGCCGGTCATGACCGAGATGATCGCGGTGGCCATGGCAACGCCTGCGGACGGACCATCCTTCGGCGTCGCGCCCTCGGGCACGTGCACGTGGATGTCGCGCCTGTCGAACAGCGGCGGCTCGACGCCGTAGTTGATCGCCCGCGAGCGGACGTAGGATGCCGCCGCCGAGATCGACTCCTTCATGACGTCGCGCAGATTGCCGGTGACCGTCATCTTGCCCTTGCCGGGCATCATGACGCCTTCGATGGTCAGCAGTTCGCCGCCCACGTCGGTCCAGGCAAGGCCGGTGACGATACCGACCTGCGGTTCGCTCTCGATCTCGCCGAAGCGGTACTTCGGCACGCCGAGGAGCTCTTCCAGAGTCTTCTCGGTGACCTTGACCGACTTCTTCTTGGAGATCATCAGCTCCTTCACCGCCTTGCGGGCAAGTGTGGAGAGCTCACGCTCCAGGTTGCGCACGCCCGCTTCGCGGGTGTAGCGGCGGATCAGCAGCAGCAGCGCATCGTCGTCGATCGAGAACTCCTTGGAGTCCAAGCCGTGCTTCGACACCGCGTTCGGGATCAGGTGCTTGCGCGAGATCTCGACCTTCTCGTTCTCGGTGTAGCCCGCGATCCGGATGATCTCCATGCGGTCCATCAGCGGCCCCGGAATATTGAGCGTATTCGCGGTCGTGATGAACATCACGTTGGAGAGATCGTAGTCGACCTCGAGATAGTGGTCGTTGAAGGTCCCGTTCTGCTCGGGGTCGAGTACCTCGAGCAGCGCAGAGGATGGATCGCCGCGGAAGTCGGCGCCCATCTTGTCGATCTCGTCCAGGAGGAACAGCGGATTGGACGACTTCGCCTTGCGCATCGACTGGATGATCTTGCCGGGCATCGAGCCGATATAGGTGCGGCGGTGACCGCGGATCTCGGCCTCGTCGCGCACGCCGCCGAGCGAGACGCGCACGAACTCGCGTCCCGTCGCCTTCGCGATCGACTTGCCGAGCGAGGTCTTGCCGACGCCGGGAGGCCCGACGAGGCACAGGATCGGGCCCGTCAGCTTGTTGGCGCGCGACTGCACCGCAAGATACTCGACGATGCGCTCCTTGACCTTCTCGAGCCCGTAGTGATCGGAGTCCAGGACGGCCTGCGCCGCCTCCAGGTCCTTCTTGACCTTGGACTTCTTGTTCCACGGAATCGACAGCAGCCAGTCCAGATAGTTGCGCACGACGGTCGCCTCCGCGGACATCGGCGACATCTGGCGCAGCTTCTTCAATTCATGCTGTGCCTTCTCGCGCGCTTCCTTGGAGAGCTTGGTCTTGGAGATCTTCTCTTCGAGATCGGCGAGCTCGTCGCGACCGTCGTCGTCGCCGAGTTCCTTCTGGATCGCCTTCATCTGCTCGTTGAGGTAATACTCGCGCTGGGTCTTCTCCATCTGGCGCTTGACGCGCGAGCGGATGCGCTTCTCGACCTGCAGCACCGAGATCTCGCTCTCCATCAGGCCCAGCACCTTCTCCAGGCGCGTGGTGACGGACAGCGTCTCCAGGATGCCCTGCCGGTCCGCGATCTTGACCGCGAGATGCGAGGCAACCGTGTCGGCGAGCTTGGCGAAATCGGTGATCGCCTGCACGACGCCGACGACCTCGGCAGAGATCTTCTTGTTGAGCTTCACATAGCTCTCGAAATCGGACACGACCGAGCGCGCCAAGGCTTCCGCCTCGACCGACTTCGCATCGGTGTCGGCGAGCGCGACGGCGGTTGCTTCGTAGTAATCGGCACGATCGGTGTATTTCGACACGCGCGCCCGCTCGAGCCCTTCGACCAGCACCTTCACGGTACCATCGGGGAGCTTCAAGAGCTGGAGCACGCTGGCGAGCGTTCCGGTCTCGTAAATGGAGTCGGGCGCCGGATCATCGTCGGACGCGTTCTTCTGCGTCGCGAGCATGATCAGCGCGTCGTTCTTCATCACCTCTTCGAGCGCGCGGATCGACTTCTCGCGGCCGACGAAGAGCGGCACGATCATGTGCGGAAATACGACGATGTCGCGGAGCGGCAGCACGGGATAGGCGTGCGTTTCGCCATGAACGATTGTTGGCCGGGGTTTTGGATTGGTCATGGCCTTTTCCTTTTGCTTTGCCCCCTTGCACGCCGCCCGCTGATCATGCGCAACCGCCACAAGGTGCCGAGGTGATCCGCAGGACCGGTCGGTCCAGGACGGGTTGGACCGGCTCGTTGGATCGGAACTGAGGCGAATCTTGAAAGAGAATTTTTGCTCGCCGCCGACATTAGGTGGCTATCGACCCGGGGGGTGTCAAGTCATTGAAAAACGCGCGCCATCAGGCGCTTACGCAACGCGGTAAGCGACGCAACACCAGCTGCGGAGATTCACGTCCGCAGCTCTCTTTGTAAATACGATTGGAGCCCTTCCAGCGCCGGCAGATCAGGCGCTGGCGTTCTCGACGGCGCGATCGGACCGATCGGCGTAGATGTAGAGCGGACGGGCCGTTCCTTCCACGACTTCGCGGGAAATCACGACTTCTTCCACACCTTCCAGGCCCGGCAGGTCGAACATGGTCTCGAGCAGGATGGCCTCGAGGATCGAACGCAGGCCACGCGCGCCGGTCTTGCGCTCGATCGCCTTGCGGGCGACCGCGCCAAGCGCCTCGTCGGCGAAGGTCAGCTCGATGTTCTCCATCTCGAACAGCCGCTGGTACTGCTTCACCAGCGCGTTCTTCGGCTCGGTCAGGATCTTCTTCAGCGAGGTCTCATCGAGATCCTCGAGCGTCGCCACCACGGGCAGACGGCCGACGAACTCGGGGATGAGGCCGTACTTCAGGAGGTCCTCGGGCTCGACATGACGGAAGATCTCGCCGGTACGGCGGTCCTCCGGCGCAAGCACCTGGGCGCCGAAGCCGATCGAGGTCGATCGTCCGCGTGCCGAGATGATCTTGTCCAGACCGGCGAAGGCGCCGCCGCAAATGAACAGGATGTTAGTGGTATCCACTTGCAGGAACTCCTGCTGCGGATGCTTGCGGCCGCCTTGCGGCGGGACCGAAGCCACGGTGCCTTCCATGATCTTGAGTAGCGCCTGCTGGACGCCCTCGCCCGACACGTCGCGCGTGATCGAGGGGTTGTCGGACTTGCGGCTGATCTTATCGATTTCGTCGATGTAGACGATGCCGCGCTGGGCGCGCTCGACATTGTAGTCGGCGGCCTGGAGCAGCTTCAGGATGATGTTCTCGACGTCCTCGCCGACATAGCCGGCTTCGGTCAGCGTGGTGGCGTCGGCCATCGTGAACGGCACATCCAGGATGCGGGCCAGTGTCTGCGCGAGCAACGTCTTGCCCGATCCGGTCGGACCGATCAGCAGGATGTTCGACTTCGCGAGCTCGACGTCGTTGTGCTTGGTCTGATGGTTGAGGCGCTTGTAGTGGTTGTGCACCGCGACCGACAGGACCTTCTTGGCATGGCTCTGGCCGATCACGTAATCGTCCAGCACCTTGCAGATTTCCTTCGGCGTCGGAATCCCGTCGCGCGACTTGACCAGCGAGGATTTGTTCTCCTCGCGGATGATGTCCATGCAGAGCTCGACGCACTCGTCGCAAATGAAGACCGTGGGACCCGCGATCAGTTTGCGGACTTCGTGCTGGCTCTTGCCGCAGAACGAGCAATATAGCGTGTTCTTGGAGTCGCTCGTGCCGACCTTACTCATTCATGTCTCCGTCCGCGGTTCGATCCCGTTCCGCTCGATCGCTACATTCCGACACAAGGGCCGGCATGTAGCTTAAGTAGAGCAAATTCCGTACCAAAAAAGACCCTACGCTTTACTATCCGTGCGAATCACGGCCGCTCGATTCTGCTGCGATCATAGCCGATCAATCGTAGCCAACCATGCTGTCACCCGACTATCAAGAATTCGCTAATCGGGGGTCGCCGGCTACCCGTGACAATACCGTGATTTCCGGTCTTGGCACGGGCGATGTGATGGAAATCACCCCGGCGTGGCTGGATTACCACGAAAAACAAGCACGAAAGCGGAACTTTCTGCTTGTCGCAGGGCGCAAAGCCGTGTTCTGCGCCACGCGCACGCGCACCTAACGTGAACACAGTCCTGACGGGTGCACGGCAACCCGAGGGATCACCGTGACGACCCAGTAGTGCTACGGGGCTTTCGCCGCCGCCGGCTCCTCGGCGCGCTTGTCGATCACCTTGTCCACCAGACCGAACTCCTTGGCGTCGTTCGCGGTCAGGAACTTGTCGCGTTCCAACGCATCCTCGATCGACTTGTAGGTCTGCCCGGTGTGTTTCACGTAGATCTCGTTGAGCCGCTTCTTCAGGTTCAGGATCTCCTGGGCGTGCAGCATGATGTCGGTCGCCTGGCCCTGGAAGCCGCCGGAGGGTTGATGCACCATGATGCGCGCGTTCGGCAGCGAGAAGCGCATGTCCTTCTCGCCGGCGCAGAGAAGCAGCGAGCCCATCGAGGCCGCCTGGCCCGTGCACAGCGTCGAGACCGGCGGGCGAATGAACTGCATGGTGTCGTAGATCGCGAGGCCCGATGTCACCACGCCGCCCGGCGAGTTGATGTACATCGAGATTTCCTTCTTCGGATTTTCCGCCTCGAGGAACAAGAGCTGCGCCACGATCAGCGTCGACATGCCGTCCTCGACCGGGCCGGTCACGAAGATGATGCGCTCCTTCAACAGGCGCGAGAAAATGTCGTAGGCGCGCTCGCCACGGTTGGTCTGCTCGACCACCATGGGCACGAGGTTCATGTAGGTTTCAACCGGATCGCGCATGAGTCACCTAGGGTTTTCGGAGACGGACATCGCCGGGGCTGCCAGTCTGGCTGGAGGCGCCCCAAGGGCGGATGGACGTGCCGTGATGCAAGAACTTGGGTAAGAGGTAGAAGGCGTATCGACAGATATAGCCCAATTCGCGCCTGACAAGTGCGGAGCGCATTAAGGCTTAATCCCGCGGGACAGTTGAAGCTGATTCGCACAAAGAGGCCCAGCCGGCCATCTGGCTAGCTGGGCCCGTTCGCTGATCATCCTTAATGGAAGGCGACCTCAAATGCCTCAAGCGGCGGTCTTTTCCGCCTCGTCGTCCTTGTAGAGATCCTCGCGCGAGACCTTCTTCTCGGTCACATTGGCGAGCTCGAGGATGAAGTCGACGACCTTGTCCTCATAGATCGGTGCACGAAGCTGGGCCAGCGCCTGGGGATTGTTGCGGTAGTAGTCCCAGACCTCCTTCTCGCGGCCGGGCATCGAGCGCGCGCGCTCGATCACGGCGCGGCCGACCTCGTCGTCGGTCACGGTGATCTTGTTCTTGTCGCCGATCTCCGAGAGTACGAGGCCCAGCCGCACGCGGCGGTCGGCGATCTTGCGGTATTCTTCCTTGGCCTTGTCCTCCGTGGTGTCCTCGTCGGCAAAGGTCTTGCCGGCGGAATCCATCTCGGCCTTGACCGAGTTCCACATCAGATTGAACTCCTCGTCGACGAGCGAGGGCGGCGCTTCGAAGCGGTGCGCCTCGTCGAGGCGGTCAAGCAGCGCGCGCTTGACGCGCTGGCGCGTGGCGGTGGCGAACTCGGCAACCAGGCGCTCGCGCGCCGCTTCCTTCAACTTGTCCAGCGATTCCAGGCCAAGCGACTTGGCGAACTCGTCGTCGATCGCAAGGTCCTGCGGCGCCTCGATCAGGGTCGCGGTGGTCTCGAACTCGGCCGGCTGGCCGGCGAGCTTTTCGTTCATGTAGTTCTTCGGGAACGACACCTTCAGCGTGCGCGTCTCACCCGCGCCGATGTCGATGAGCTGCTCCTCAAAGCCCGGAATGAAGGTGTTGGAGCCAATCAGGACCTGGATGCCCTCGCCGGTGCCGCCTTCGAAGACTTCGCCGTTGATGCGGCCCGTGAAGTTGATGGTGACACGGTCGCCCGAGGCGGCCTTGGCGCCCTCGCCCTTGTCGGCGAAGGTGCGATTGGTATCGGCAATGCGCTTGATCGCTTCGTCCACGTCGGAATCGGACACGTCGGCGACGGGCTTCTCGACCTCGAAGCTCTTGAAGTCGGCGAGCGCGATCGCCGGCACCACCTCGATCGCGACCGTGTAGGTCAGGTCGGTCTTGCCGCTCAGCAGCTCCTCGACCTCGGCCTGCTCGCTCGGCATGGTGATCTTCGGCTCGGTGGCGAGACGGAAGCCGCGCTCGGAGAACAGCTGCGTGTTGGTGTCGCGGATGGTCTGATCGATGGTCTCGGCCATCACCGAGCGACCATAGACCTTCTTCAGATGCGAGACCGGCACCTTGCCCGGGCGGAAGCCGTTGATGCGGACCTTGTCCTTGAGGTCGACGAGCTTGGCGCCGGCCTTGGCATCGAGATCAGAGGCGGGAACGCTGATCTTGAACTCGTGCTTCAAACCTTCCGAGAGGGTTTCTGTGACCTGCATGGCGTCCAATCTTCTTCTCGTTCGGTCCCGGCACGTCGCGCGTCGGGACGCTGTCATTAATCGATCCGGCGCGAGGCGAATGCCTCACCACCGGTGGTTCATCGGACCGGCTCCAGGCGGACGATCATCCGCCGAAGCAGGTCTCGTAATCCGTGCAAACGCGATAAGCGCTTGGTGCGGGCGGAGGGACTCGAACCCCCACAACTTTCGTCACTGGAACCTAAATCCAGCGCGTCTACCAGTTCCGCCACGCCCGCGTGAATTTGCATCAAGACCGGCCGCGATGCCGCGGGCGGCCGGGCTTATAGCATGTGCCTGACTGTTCGCAGCAAAAAAATGGCCCGATGGAGGCAGGCTTCAAGTAGGCATGATGGCTGGACTTATCCAGCGCGGCGTGGTCCGGATCGCCCGATGAAAATGCGCTTCGTTGCCCCTGATCGACGCGAGGTTCTGGCCGGGCTTGGCGCTGCGGCGGCCGGCTTGATCGCCGGTGGCGCGGGCCCGCTCGTGACCGCCCAGCTCGCGCTGCAGGCCAGGGCGTCAACGCTGGCCCTGAGGCCGGGTCAGCCGGCTACACCAATCTCGGAGCTGGCGGCCGTAAGCCACCTCGGGGACGTCCGTCTCAAGCGCGGCGACCGCTGCGAGCTGGTGTTTCGAAACGAGCTTCCGGTACCGCTTGCGCCAGTCTGGTACGGCCTCACCGGCCCGGCCACGGCCGACCCGCTGCGGGGGCGTGCGCCTGCCCCGCCCAATGCGGCTGAAACATCAATCATTTCAATATCCAGCGCGGGGACCCTGCTGGCCGACTTCCGCCTGTTCGAGGACGGCTTGAAGCAACCGGCGCGTCCCCTCCCGATCATCGCGGCCGAGACCGGCCCGGTCGCCATCGATCGCGACGAGGTGTTGCTGATCGAGGAATGGCGCCTGCGGCCGGACGGCTCCGCGATCCCGCCGGGCCAGGATCCGACGGACGCTGCGCCGCTCTACACTATCAACGGAAGGAGTTCATTCGAACTCTCAGCCTCGGTCGGCCAGCGGCTCCGGCTGCGCTTCATCAACGGCTCGCAACGCTCTGTTCTAGCAATCAAATTGGAGAGCCACGAGGTCCGCGTGATGGCCCTGGACGGACAGCCGGCCGAGCCGTTTCCGGCGCGCAATGGCGCCCTGGTGTTGGCTCCCGGCGGGCGGGCCGATGCGTTTGTGGATGCGACCACATCGGCCTCATTCCTGCTGCATGACGGCAAGGCGGCGCGCCAAATTGGCAGCCTCGCGGTCTCGGGGAAGCAGGAGCGCGCACCGCTGTCCACGCCACGGCCGCTGCCCTCGAACGATCTGCCCGAGAAGCTAGACCTGAAGGGCGCCCTGCGGTTCGATGTCGCGCTCGGTGCGGCCGACGCCGCCTGGACGCGGCCCGCGAGCTTCTCCACCGCCTCCGCCCCTGCCTTCCGCACCAAAGTCGGCCGCACCGTTGTGCTGGCCCTGAAGAACCCCGGCCCGATCGCGACCGTCTTCCATCTGCATGGCCACCCTTTCCGCCTGCTCGACAGGCTCGACGATGGATGGAAACCGTACTGGCTCGACACGCTCGCGGTCGAGCCCGGCCAGACCCAGCGCATCGCCTTTGCGGTGACCGCGCCCGGACGATGGCTCCTCGAATCGGTCGTGACGGACTGGGCCGCGCCGCGCCTGGTGCGGTGGTACGTGGTGGAGTGAGGGTTCAGTATTCGATGCCCAGCGCGTCATAAATTCGCCGATGCACTGCCGGCAGCGTCTCGGTCAGATCCTCCGCGATCAGACCCGGCCCGGCTTCGCTCGCCGCCTCCCCGTGCATCCAGACGCCGATGCTGGCGGCTTCGAACGCCGGGACGCCCTGCGCCAACAGCCCCGCGATGATGCCGGACAGCACGTCCCCGGCGCCTGCGGTGGCGAGCCAGGGCGGCGCGTTGGCGGCGATGGTGGCGCGGCCGTCGGGGGCAGCGATCGTGGTGTCCGGGCCCTTCAGCAGCACGACTGCGCCGCAGCGCTCGGCGGCGGCGCGCACCCGCTCCAGCTTGGAACGGCCGGGATGCTTGTTGCTGAGGTCGGAGAACAGGCGTGGAAACTCGCCTTCGTGCGGGGTCAGCACCACCGCATTGTCCTGCGAGGACTTGATCGACTCGAACAGGGCCTCGGGGGTTGCGGCAAAGCTCGTCAGCGCATCCGCGTCCAGCACCAGATGGCGCTGCGCGGTGAGCGCGGTGTGAACCAGATCGCATGTGCGCTCACCGATGCCAGCGCCGGGGCCGATGATGCAGGTGTTGTAACGCTTGTCGCCGAGCAGCTCGCCGAACTCGATCGCGGTGTCGACGGGGCGAACCATCACCGCAGTCAGCGCGCCCGCATTGATCGCGAGCGCATCGCGCGGGCTCGCCAGCGTCACAAGGCCCGCACCGGCGCGCAGCGCTGCCCGCGCGGCGAGCCGTGCAGCGCCGGTCGCGGCTATGTCGCCGGAAACCGCCAGCACGTGACCCCGCGCGTATTTGTGGCCGTCGATGCGCGGCACCGGAAAGGCCGCGCCCCAGAGATCCGGGTCGTTCTCGAAGGTCTGCGGCGCGATCTCCTCCAGCACCTGCGCATCGATGCCGATGTCGGCAACGCGCACGCGGCCGCAATGCATGCGCCCGGGCAAGAGCAGATGCGCCGGCTTCTTGCGGAAGAAGGTGACGGTTTCGGTAGCGTTCACCGCCGTCCCCATCATGGCCGCGCTGGTGCCGTTGATGCCGCTCGGCAGGTCGACGGCGAGCACCGGAGCACCATTGGCGTTGATCGCCTCGATCATCTCGCGTGCCTCGTCCTCCACGATGCGGCTGAGGCCGGCGCCGAACAACGCATCGATGATCAGCGCCGGCTTGCCGATCGCTTGCGGATTGAACGGAAGCACCGGGTGCTTCCAGCCACGCGCGGCGGAGGCGGCATCGCCCTGGAGCTGGTCGCGCTCACACATCAGGATCACCGAGACCTCCCGCCCCTGGGCGGCGAGCTCGGCGGCGGCGACGAAGCCGTCGCCGCCATTGTTCCCGGGACCCGCCACGATCAGGATCGGTCCCTCCTCCACCAGCGCCTGGGCAGCCGCAGCGACTGCCTGGCCGGCGCTGAGCATCAGCTTGAAACCGGGCGTGCCGGCCGCGATCGAAAGCTGGTCGGCGCGCTGCATTTCGGCGTTGGTTAGAACTTCCATGCCTCTTCCTAGTACAAACGCCTCTTCAACAGGCATCTTTCGGGCCGATCCAACGATAGGAACAGCCAACTGCACACATATTGAACCGTTTGCCTATTTCACAGTCTTCGGTATTTTGAGCAGATCGGCGGTCCTACTCAGAGATGCTCGTTAGAAGGCTGATAACGCTCCAATAATCAGGGCATTTGCAACTTGGCATAGACCCTGCTTTCGAGGAAGCCGCTTCGGTTCGTCGTGCTCACTGGCATCTTAGATGGTGGGGCCGGCCGTCGTTGCCGGGCTGGTCAGGGTCCGGCTTAGAGAAGACAAGATCGTGCGTTGAGAAATGCGCATCCTGACGAAGACGTTGCCATTTGATCGAGAGGCCGGGAGTCGCGCAGTGAAGAAAATCGAAGCCATCATCAAGCCATTTAAGCTCGACGAGGTGAAGGAAGCGCTGCAGGAGGTCGGCCTTCAGGGCATCACCGTGACCGAGGCCAAGGGCTTTGGCCGGCAGAAGGGCCACGCCGAACTCTACCGCGGCGCAGAATACATCGTCGACTTCCTGCCGAAGGTAAAAATCGAGATCGTGATCGGCGACGATCTGGTCGAGCGCGCCATCGATGCGATCCGCCGCGCCGCGCAAACCGGCCGCATCGGTGACGGCAAGATCTTCGTCTCCAATATCGAAGAGGCGATCCGCATCCGAACCGGCGAATCCGGGCTGGACGCTATCTGAGCCGGGTGCTATCCCGCATTTTGCGACACTCCGACTAGAAAGAAGGCTGCTTCGGCGGCCTGATTTCGTTTGTGCGGTCGCGCAAAACTCGCTCGAGCGAGAATAATTTTGCTCATCTGGAAACCGACCCGCAGAGCCAAAAGGGGTATGCATGAAGACCGCCAAAGACGTCCTGAAATCGATCAAGGACAACGACGTCAAGTACGTCGACCTGCGCTTCACCGATCCGCGCGGCAAGTGGCAGCATGTGACGTTCGACGTCAGCATGATCGATGAAGACATCTTCGCCGAAGGAACGATGTTCGACGGCTCTTCGATCGCCGGCTGGAAGGCGATCAACGAGTCCGACATGTGCCTGATGCCTGATCCGGTGACCGCGACGATCGATCCGTTCTTCGCCGAGACCACCATGGTCATCACCTGCGACGTGCTCGAGCCGACCACGGGCGAGCCCTACAACCGCGATCCCCGCGGCATCGCCAAGAAGGCCGAGGCCATGGTGAAGTCGATGGGCGTCGGCGATGCCGTGTTCGTCGGCCCCGAGGCCGAGTTCTTCGTGTTCGACGACGTGCGCTATTCGGCCGACCCCTACAAGACCGGTTTCCGCCTCGACTCCTCGGAGCTGCCGACCAACTCCGACACCGAATATGAGGGCGGCAATCTCGGCCATCGCATCCGCACCAAGGGCGGCTACTTCCCGGTGCCGCCGCAGGACTCGGTGCAGGACATGCGCTCGGAAATGCTCGGGGCCATGGCCAAGATGGGCGTCAAGGTCGAGAAGCATCACCACGAGGTCGCCTCCGCCCAGCACGAGCTCGGCATGAAGTTCGACACGCTGACGCTGATGGCAGACCACATGCAGATCTACAAGTACTGCATCCACCAGGTCGCGCACATCTACGGCAAGACCGCCACCTTCATGCCGAAGCCGATCTATGGCGACAACGGCTCGGGCATGCACGTGCACCAGTCGATCTGGAAGGAAGGCAAGCCGGTGTTCGCCGGCAACAAATATGCCGACCTGTCGGAGACCTGCCTGCACTACATCGGCGGCATCATCAAGCACGCCAAGGCGATCAACGCCTTCACCAACCCGTCGACCAACTCCTACAAGCGCCTGGTCCCGGGCTACGAGGCTCCCGTGCTGCTCGCCTACTCCGCGCGCAATCGCTCGGCCTCCTGCCGCATCCCCTACACCGCTTCGCCGAAGGCCAAGCGCGTCGAGGTGCGCTTCCCCGATCCGATGGCCAATCCCTATCTCGGCTTCGCCGCGATGCTGATGGCCGGCCTCGACGGCATCAAGAACAAGATCGATCCGGGTCCGGCGATGGACAAGGACCTCTACGACCTGCCGAAGGAAGAGCTGAAGCAGATCCCGACGGTGTGCGGCTCGCTTCGCGAGGCGCTGGAAAACCTCGACAAGGACCGCGCCTTCCTCAAGGCCGGCGGCGTGTTCGACGACGACTTCATCGACGCTTACATCGAGCTGAAGATGACCGAAGTCGCCCGTTTCGAGATGACCCCGCATCCGGTCGAGTTCGAGATGTACTATTCGGGCTGATCGGCCCGAACTGTCTGCGACAAGCAAAAGGCGCTTCCGAAAGGAGGCGCCTTTTCGTTTCTCGGGCTGCACGTTCCGATCGCGCCGACTTGGCTGAAGCTCGGCGATTGGGCCGGAAGGCGCCTGCGTTCGAGATGACGGCGAGAGAGTGCGCTGCGCGCTATCCGCTTTCGTTCCGCATCTGACTCCACTTCGTTCTCAAAGAACAAATCAGAGCCGTAAAAATCGGAGCGACCAATTCCTACTGATTGGTTTATTCCGCCGGAAACTTGGGATGCATCTTGTACAGCGAGTCCTCGTAGGGCGGATTAGCCGAAGGCGTAATCCGCCGACTGCGTGCGACGCTCACGCACGTTCGCCAAAGTTACCATCCGCGTTGCTATCTCCCGCCCAATCCGCCGGAAACAGTCCGGCCTCGACATCTCGGTGAAATGACGAATGCGGCCAATCCGACACGCGGGTCACATATCCGTGCTTGACTGGGTTGATGTAGCAATACTCGACATGGCGTGCGTAGTCGGTTTCGTCGCGGATGAGGTGCTCCCAGAACCGGATCTGCCATACGCCACGCTCCCGTCTTGCGATCTTTACAGGGGTTAAAGACTCTGTCTTCGGCAGGGACTTCGCGAAGCGCGTTTTGATCAATCTCCACCGGATCGAAAAGTCGGCATCGCCGCCGGGAAGCGTCCAGACCGCATGAAGGCGGTCCGGAAGAACGACAAACGCATCGATAGTGAACGAATAGTCCCGCCGGGTCGCTGCAACGGCTGCGCGCAGCGGCGCGATGTGCTCGACGAGCAGCCGCTGCCTACGATCATGAAGATTGACCGTGAAGAACCAGCAGCCACCTGGAACAAATGCACGGCGGTAGTTCGGCATTGCAGCTGCCCCATGAAGTAAAGATGGCGGATTACGCCTTCGGCTAATCCGCCCTACCAGTCCAAGCCGAGTACGCAACGTGGCAGTGGATTCCCGTTTCTGCGCCGCAACGCTCCCGCGTTGCAGCTGGTCCGGGACAGGACCGTGCCCTACGCCGCCGCCTTCTGCCGCATGACCAAGGCTTCGCCGAAGGCCTCGAACAGCTTGCGGTTGATGGGATTGTGCTGCGGATCGTACTCCGCATGCCATTGCACCCCGAGCGCGAAGGTCGGCGCTTCGGAGATGCGAATCGCCTCGATGGTACCGTCCTCGGCGATGCCCTCGATCAGCACGCGCTTGCCGGGCTCAAGGATGCCCTGGCCGTGCAGCGAATTGACCCGGATCTTCTCGCAGCCCAAAATCTTCGCGAACGCGCCGCCCGGCGTCAGGTCGACGTCGTGACGGTCGGCGAACACCACGGTCGGATCGGGATGGATCTCGCCGTTCTCGAGCCGGGGCATGCGGTGGTTCATGCGGCCGGGAATCTCGCGGATCTCGGGATGCAGGGAGCCGCCGAAGGCGACGTTCATCTCCTGGAGGCCGCGGCAGATGCCGAACAGCGGAATGCCGCGGGCGACGCACGCCACCGAGAGCGCAAGCGCCACTTCGTCGCGGTGGATGTCGTAGGGTTCGTGCTTCTCGCAGGGATCGACGTTGAAGCGGGTCGGATGCACGTTGGCCCGGGCCCCGGTGAGGATGATGCCGTCCACGGTATCAAGCAGCGCCGCGATATCGGTGATGTCAGGGGCGCCCGCGAACATCAGCGGCAAGCCGCCGGAGACTTCGGCCACGGCGCGCAGGTTTCGCTCGCCGACCATCTGGACCTGAAATCGATTTTCGACGCGATGGCAATTCCCGATCACGCCGACGACCGGCTTTCTCATCTGTCGTTCCGAGCCTCCCGATACGAAGATTCTCCGAACATGCCCCTCGGATGGAACAAATTCAACAGAGGGGATTGCGGGACGGCAATGCTATTTTCGCGCAAAGGCTTCCCGGGCCGCGGCCGGCTCCACCGCCGGCAGCCCAGCAGCCTGCAGGGCGATCGCCGCAGGGGCGTCCGGCCGGGCCAGCCAGGACAGCTTCGAGTGGAGTCCGCGCGTCACGGGTTCTCCAAGAGGCCCCCCGAAATCGATCGGCCAGAATCCATTGGGCACGACCTCGGCGGAGAAACCGCGGATCGCGTAGCCGTCGCCGAGGACAACCTCTGAGTGGCCGCTGTCGACGAGGCGCGCGCTCGCGGGGTCCTTGAGATCACCGAAGCTCACGAGCACGGGAATCAACTCCCCCTGCACCGGGACGATTCCGGTCTGCCGGCTCATGTCCTTGAACGACACGCGGCTGCCGCGTGCGGCGCTGTAGGCGCGGAGCGCCAAATAGTTGATGTCGTCGAGGTCAAGCTTGTCGCCTTGCTGGTGCGCCAGCAAGGCCACGAGGTTCTTGCCTCGGCCGAGGTCGACGAACACAGCCTCCCCGCGCATCGTGGTGCGGCCGCTGCGGTTATAATTGCGATCGGGCACGACCGCGAGAACGCCCGACCCGGTCTTGATACCGTCAGGCGTCGTGACTTCGACCGTCAGGCGATATTTGTGGTCCGGCCGGTTGATCCGGATCTGGTCGCCGCCCACGATCAAAGCCAGAAGCCCGAGCAGACCTGCCCATTTGCTGATGAAACCCAAGCGCTCGCATCCTTCCAACCTCACCGCTCTGCACCGTTCGCGCGGCAGCGTCAAACCGGCCCGTTGCCGCTCTTGATCGGAAGCGCGTTTGTGGAAAGAGTGCCGGACGCAGGCCCGCGCGAAAGGACACGACGTGACGATTCTCAGAGATGAACGCCCCCCGACCCGCGGTGACCTCGCCCGGGATCAGGCCTGGGCGATCGCGGTCGGGGGCATCGGCGTCGTGCTGTTCACCGCGCTGCTCGCCTTTACCTGGTATTTTGCGGCCACCCTGCTGTTGATCTTCACCGGCATGCTGCTCGGCCTCGGTCTCACCGCCCTGGTCAATGCGCTCGGTCGCCGGGTTCACCTGCCCCACACGGTCCGGCTCGGAATCGTCTGCGTCGCGCTCGCTTTGCTTCTCGCAGGGATCGCCTATCTCGGCGGCGCCACCATCGCCGAACAGGCTTCGCTGCTGAGCAAGACCATCAAGTCGCAGATCGCCAATGTCCGGTCGATGCTCGAGAACCACGGCATCGACACCAGCTTCTTCGATTTCGGCAGCGCTGCGTCGGATGCCTCTGCCGACGCAGCGTCGGAGGCGACACCCGCGCCGCCGGCGCCATCGCGCACTCCCTTGCCCAGCGCCGGGGCGCTCGCCTCCAGCGGCGGAGCGATCGTGAGCCAGACCCTCAAGCTGTTGGTCGGCACAATTCATGGCGTCGGCAACATCTTCATCGTGCTGTTCCTGGGCCTCGCCTTCGCGGCCCAGCCCGCCGTCTATCATGACGGCCTGCTGTTCCTCGCACCGGCGAGGCACCGTACCCGTGTCGCCGTCGTGATCGACCGTATCGCCGAGACGCTGGAGCGCTGGCTGATCGCCCAGATCATTGTCATGGTCGCGGTCGGCGTCGTGACCTGGATCGGACTTGCGATCATCGGCATTCCCAGCGCATTCATTCTGGGAATCCAGGCGGGCCTGCTCGCCTTCATCCCGACCGTCGGCGCTATCATCGCCGGCGTCGTCGTGGTGCTGGCGAGCCTTGCTTCGGGCTGGATCGCGGCGCTGTCGGCCTTTCTGCTCTTCATGGGCGTGCACGCGATGGAGAGCTACGTGCTGACGCCGATCCTGCAGCGGCAGGCGCTCGACATCCCGCCGGCCACGCTGTTCGCGTTCCAGATCTTGCTCGGCGTCGTATTCGGCATCTGGGGCCTCGCGCTGGCGCTGCCGCTGGTCGCCATCGCCAAGGTCATGATCGACCACTTCAAGACCTATGAGGCGCCCGCCCGCGCCGAGGCGGCCTGACTCCGCTCAGGTCGTCAGAACGATCTCGGTGTGCTCGACCTCCGGAGGCGCAGCAAAATACTGCCCGACAAGGCCACGCCATTCCGTGAAATTTTCCGAGCCGCGGAAGTCGACGGTGTGGTTTTCCAGCGTCGCCCATTTCACCATCAGGCGGTAGCGCTGCGGCTTCTCGATCGACTTGTGCAGCTCGAAGCTGTGAAAGCCCTTGGAGCGCCCGAAGGCGGCCTTGGCCTTGGCGACGGCCGCCTCGAAGTCCTTCTCGTTGCCCGGCTTGACGTCGATCTGCGCGATCTCGGTGATCATCGGTTTCCACCCTTTTTTGTTCGATGAGCGTCTGTAGCGCAGCCGGCAGAAAAGAAAAAGGCGCCGGAACGGCGCCTTTTTCTGCTCATGCCGTGGCCGGCCGTGGCGACGGCGCGCGCGCCGCGGTCTGGCGGCGCCAGTTCTCCAGCGACAGCGGCAGTTCCTCGGCGGCTTCGACGCGGTTGCGGCCGCCGCGCTTGGCCTGGTAGAGCGCGGTGTCGGCCGAGGCCAGCAGCACCTCGAGTTCGGTGCCGGCCGGGCCACCAGCGACGCCGATGCTGACGGTGGTGTCGACCGGGCCTTCGTCGACCACGACGCCTGAGGTCTCGAAGGCCTCGCGCACGCGCTCGGCAACCAGCACGCCCTCCTCCAGCGAGCACGGCAACAGCGCGGCAAACTCCTCGCCGCCGATGCGGCCCGAGAGGTCGGTGATGCGTAAACTGCTGACCACCACGGTTGAGAACAGCTTCAGCATCTCGTCGCCGGCGGGATGACCGAAGCGGTCATTGATCGACTTGAAGTGGTCGATGTCGAAGATCATCACGGTCACGGGACGGCCGGCCTTGGCCTCGCGCTCGATCACGCGCGCGCAGGCCTCCGAGAAGCCGCGGCGGTTGAGCATGCCGGTCAGGGGATCGGTGGATGCGGCGGTCCGGTGCGCGGTCACCGTGCGTTCGGACACAAGCATGAAGATGACGAACACGGTGCCGACGGCGTAGAGGATGAGCTCGACCGCGAACACGGTCACCCAGATGCTCTGGGAGAAGCCGGCATCGTGCGGACGCAGGAAGCTGCCGAGCACGATCGGCAGCATCAGCACGCAACCGTGCATCACCGGCACCACGATCGCCGGCCAGCGCCGTTGCAGGCTCTTGCGCCGCTCGACCCAGAGCTCACTTGCGGTCAACGCTGCATATACCGAGACGATGCCTGCACCGACGAGCATACGCAGCATGGATGCAGCGGGGTCGAGCAGCGTCGCGGCAGCGACCCAGGCCAGCGCGCCGAGCACGAGGCCGGGCCAGTTCGGCTTGCGGCCGTGGAAGACGCGCGCCGCGTTCCACACCATGCCGCAGGCAACGAAGCCGACGGCATTCAGCGCAAGGTAGATGTGCGGGCCGAGGCCCTCGCCCGCCGCCGTCCACAGCGCGACGGAGGCGGCGCCGAGGAGATAGGCGGTCCCCCACCATTTCAGCGCCGGGCTGTTCTCCTGCTTGCCGAAAAACACCATCATGGCGCCGAGCAGTGCGGCGACCATGGTGGCGACCAAATAGAGCGTGATGCTATCGAGCGACATCATGTCGGCCCCCTCTGAAACATAGCAGCTACGCGATCGGCACATCCGATTTGCGCGCCCTTCCGAAAGGCGACGCTAGGTCCGGCGAGTTCTATTCAGGTTTTCACGGACGCCCAAGTTTTCAGGAAACACGCCACCAATTTGCATACAAACGAACAGCAAAAAGGGCGCTGAAATCAGCGCCCTTTTGCATCTCATTGAAGCCGCTTTCGCGGCGAATGCGACGAAAGCGATTAACGCTTCGAGAACTGGAAGGACCGGCGGGCCTTGGCCTTGCCGTACTTCTTGCGCTCGACCACGCGGGAGTCGCGGGTCAGGAAGCCGCCCTTCTTGAGCACGCCGCGCAGCTCCGGCTCGAAATAGGTGAGCGCCTTGGAGATGCCGTGACGGACCGCGCCGGCCTGGCCGGACAGGCCGCCGCCGGCAACGGTGCAAATCACGTCGTACTGGCCCGAACGCTGGGCGACCGAGAACGGCTGCTCGATCATCATGCGCAGCACGGGACGGGCGAAATAAACCTCGACCTCGCGCGAGTTGACGGTGACCTTGCCGGCGCCCGGCTTGATCCAGACGCGGGCGACCGCGTCCTTGCGCTTGCCGGTGGCATAAGCGCGATTGAACTTGTCGACCTTCTTCTCGTGCTTGGGTGCCTCGGGGGCGACCGCGGTCTTGAGCTGCGAGAGCTGGTCGAGCGACTGGATGGATTCGGCCATGTTATGCGGCCCTCGTGTTCTTGCGGTTCAACTTGGCGATATCGATCTTCTCGGGCTGCTGCGCCTCGTGCGGATGATCGGCCCCGCCATAGACTCGGAGGTTGCCCATCTGGACGCGACCGAGCGGACCACGCGGGATCATGCGCTCGACGGCCTTCTCGAGCACACGCTCGGGATGCTTGCCTTCGAGGATCTGGCGCGCGGTGCGCTCCTTGACGTGGCCGACGTAACCGGTGTGCTTGTAATAGGTCTTCTGCTCGCGCTTGCGGCCGGTGAGAACCGCATGCTGCGCATTGATGATGATGACGTTGTCGCCGCAATCAACGTGCGGGGTGTAGGTCGGGAGGTGCTTGCCGCGCAGGCGCATGGCGACGATGGTGGCGAGGCGGCCGACGACCAGACCCTTGGCGTCGATCAGCACCCACTTCTTCGTCACCTCAGCCGGCTTTGCCGAAAAGGTTTTCATATCGGAGTTTCCGTGGACGGGAGATATCGGCGCGAACACCGCACCGGACTGCGCGGGTTTCTAGAGAAGAGACGCGCTACGGTCAATGCCCACGGGCATAAATTACATTCGTGAAATCAATTGCTTACAATTACGGTGTTATATTACCCGCAAAAAGCTCAAACATTTGGAATGGAATAGGTCGAGGTGACATGAGCGATCGGATCGGGGGAGGTCCCGGACAGCAGCTTCACTTCCCCGACTGCCAGCCGCTTGCCGAGCTTGAGCAGCCGCGCCTCGGCCAGCACGTCCTGCCCAGGCTGGCCCTTGCGCAAGAAGTTGATGTTGAGATTGGTGGTCACGGCGAGGCCCACCGGCCCGATCGCGGACAGCAGCACCACGTACATCGCGAAATCGGCCAGCGCCATCAGTGTCGGGCCGGACACGGTGCCGCCCGGCCGAAGCATCTTTTCGCTGTAGCGCTGGCGCAAAAGGCAGGTCTGGCCGTCGGCGCTCTCGATCGTGATGTCGTCGCCGCTGAAGGCCTGGGGAAACTCGTGACGAAGGAACCGCTCGACCTCCGCCACACTCATTTTCGCTGACGCCATGCTGTTCCTACCCTCGCTTCACTTGCCCTGTTACATTAAGTTATGGGTGTCATCCAACTGCAATCATTTAGCGGAAATCGCGTCAATGTCCGTCACCGCTGCGCGCGCCCCCTCCCCGCAACTGCCGATCCTGCTGAGCGAGACGGCGGGTTCCATCGCCATCCTGACGCTGAACCGCCCGGCCGCGCGTAACAGCCTGTCAGCCGCGATGATCGCGCGCCTGCATGCGGAGCTCGACAGGATCCGCGGCGACAAGACCGTCCGCGGCGTCGTGATCACCGCCAACGGCCCCGCCTTCTCCGCCGGCCACGACATGAAAGAACTCACGGCGCGCCGCACGGACCCGGATCGCGGCCGCGCCTTCTTCGCCGAGATGATGAATGCCTGCAGCGCGATGATGCAGGCGATCGTGCACCTGCCGAAGCCGGTGGTCGCCGCGGTCCAGGGTATCGCGACCGCAGCCGGTTGCCAGCTGGTTGCGAGCTGCGATCTCGCGATCGCCTCCGAGGCAGCAAGCTTTGCGACGCCCGGCGTCGATATCGGCCTGTTCTGCTCAACGCCCATGGTGGCGCTGTCGCGCAACGTGCCGCGCAAGCAGGCGATGGAGATGCTGCTGACGGGCGAGCCGATTCCGGCCGCGCGCGCCCGCGAGATCGGGCTGGTCAATCGCACCGTTCCCGCCGGCACCGAGCGCGACGCCGCGATTGCGCTGGCGCAGAAGGTCGCGTTGAAATCAGCCTACACGATCAAGCTCGGCAAGGAAGCGTTCTATCGCCAGGCCGAGATGAGCCTTGCGGACGCCTATCGCTACACCGCAGAGGTGATGACCGAGAACATGATGGCGCGTGACGCCGAGGAAGGCATCGGCGCCTTCATCGAGAAGCGCACGCCGACATGGCGGGATGAATAGTCAACTCCTCATCCTGAGGAGCCGCGGAAGGCGGCGTCTCGAAGGATAGAGGCCCGGCTGCCGCTTCATGGTTCGAGACGCGCGTTCCGCGCTCCTCACCGTGAGGGTCGGAGAAAGAAAATGATGAACCACGACGCCTATCCCGACAATTACATCCGCGGCATCCTCAATGGCGTGAAGTCGATCGCGATGGTCGGCGCCTCGCCGGTCAATGTGCGGCCGAGCTATTTCGCGTTCAAATATCTGGCTCAGCGCGGCTACGACATGATCCCGGTCAATCCCGGCCATGTCGGCAAGGAGCTGCTCGGCAAGCCGTTCATCGCCTCGCTCTCCGATATCGGTCGTCCCGTCGACATGATCGACATCTTCCGCAATTCCAGCCACATCATGCCCGTGGTCGAGGAGGCGCTCACGCTCAACCCGCTGCCGAAGGTGATCTGGATGCAGCTCGGCGCGCGCGACGACGCCGCGGCTGCGAGGGCGGAATCGGTTGGCATCAAGGTGGTGATGAACCGCTGCCCCAAGATCGAATACGGGCGCCTGTCATCCGAGATATCCTGGATGGGCGTCAATTCACGTACTCTGAGTTCCAAGCGCGCGCCGGCACCGACGCAGGGCATGCGGCTGTCCCTCAATCGGATGAGCGTCGGCGGCGGCACCACCACCGCATCTGATCGCGCTGCGAAGAACAAGAGCGAGCAAAACTGACGCAATTGCGAAGGTTCTTCTCGCGACGCGACAATGCGTAGCACGATCATTGCGATGTGAAACCGCGCCTTGACGGCGGCCGCGGCGCCGATCAGCATGCCGCGCGATTTCAGACCACAAGAACAGGACGCCCAAATGAGCGATCGTCTTCCGGGATTCTCGACGCTTGCCGTGCATGCCGGTGCACAGCCCGACCCAACCACCGGCGCGCGCGCAACTCCGATCTACCAGACGACGTCCTTCGTCTTCAACGATGCCGACCACGCCGCATCGCTGTTCGGCCTGCAGGCGTTCGGCAACATCTATACCCGCATCGGCAATCCGACCAATGCGGTGCTGGAAGAGCGCGTCGCCGCGCTCGAAGGCGGCACCGCCGCGCTCGCGGTCGCCTCGGGCCACGCCGCGCAGGTCGTGGTGCTGCAGCAATTGCTCCAGCCCGGCGACGAGTTCATCGCCGCGCGAAAACTCTATGGCGGCTCGATCAACCAGTTCACGCATGCGTTCAAGAGCTTCGGCTGGAACGTGGTGTGGGCCGATCCCGATGACATCGCAAGCTTCGAACGCGCGGTGACGCCGCGCACCAAAGCCATCTTCATCGAGTCCATCGCCAATCCCGCCGGCAGCATCACCGACATCGAGGCGATCTCGACGGTGGCGCGCAAGGCGGGCGTGCCGCTGATCGTCGACAACACGCTCGCCTCGCCCTACCTGATCCGCCCGATCGACCACGGTGCCGATATCGTCGTGCACTCCCTGACGAAATTCCTCGGCGGCCACGGCAATTCGCTCGGCGGCATCATCGTCGATGCCGGCACCTTCGACTGGTCCACGGGCGGCAAGTATCCGATGCTGTCGGAGCCGCGCCCCGAATATCACGGCATCCGCCTGCAGGAGACCTTCGGCAATTTCGCCTTCGCGATTGCCTGCCGGGTGCTCGGCCTGCGCGATCTCGGCCCGGCGCTGTCGCCGTTCAATGCCTTCATGATCCTCACGGGAATCGAGACGCTGCCGCTGCGCATGCAGAAGCACTGCGACAATGCCAAAGCGGTGGCCGAATTCCTCGCCGGCCATCCGGCTGTGGCCTCGGTGAGCTATGCCGGCCTGCCGAGCGACAAATACAACCAGCTCGCGCGCAAATATGCGCCAAAGGGCGCGGGCGCGGTGTTCACCTTCAGCCTGAAGGGCGGTTACGACGCCGGGGTCAACCTGGTGTCAAAGCTGCAATTGTTCTCGCATCTGGCCAATGTCGGCGACACCCGCTCGCTCGTCATCCATCCCGCCTCGACCACGCACAGCCAGCTCGACGACGCCGCCAAGATCCAGTCAGGCGCCGGCCCCGACGTGGTGCGGCTGTCGGTCGGCATCGAGGACAAGGAAGACCTGATCGCGGATCTCGAGCAGGCGCTGGGGGCGTAGTCGTCACCGTCATTCCGGGAAAGTCCGAAGGATCAGACCACAGGCGCGCAATTGCGCACCGGGGAATCTCGAGACTCCGGGTTCGGTGCTTTGCACCGCCCCGGAATGACGGCACCCCGTTAATCCTCATTAACCATATCTGCCCCATACATCGTCCTTGGATCGCCCCTTTGATTCGGAGCCGACGATGGTGCGCTGGATGATGCCTGCCCTTGCAGCAATGCTGACGGTTTCAGCCGCGTTCGCTGCCGATCTGCCGGCCACGCCGAAGCGGCGCGCTGTCGCCAAAGACCCGCCACAGGTCTATGTCGAGACCGATCCGGATGCGCTGATCTCGCCGGCCTATGGTGTCGGCAGCTACATCTGCAACCTGCCGGGCACCCCGCTGCTACCGGGGTCGCACACCCTGCCCGGTTATTACGGCCGCCCCTGGAGCTACGACTATCAGGGCGCATATTACGGCGGCAAGCAGGTCGATTATTTCTGGCGCCTGCCCTATGCGTGCGGCGTCTACGGCTATTGCTGATCAGCCGGGCTGATGGTGATCAGCCGGGCTGACCCATAGGGACCGCGCGCGGCTGCGCTTCCGCAGGTTGCCGCGCTGCAAGCCGATCCACCTGCATCACCGCGAGCGTCAGCACCACGATTGCGACCGCCTGATGCGCGAGCGCAAGGCCGATCGGCACCTGGTTGAGCAGCGTGAGGATGCCGAGAACCGCCTGCACGCTCACCGCCGCAAACAACCACAGCGCGCCGCTCGCCGCCGCTCCTGCGCGCGAACGCACCGCGTCGATCGCATGCAGCGCCGCCAGCGCGAACAGCGCGTAGGCCATCATGCGATGCTCGAACTGCACCGTCAGCACGTTGTCGAACATGTTACGCCACCACGGCGTCTCGAACCACAGCCGCTCGGCGGACGGGATGAAAGCGCCGTCGATCTCGGGCCAGGTGTTGTAGGCACGCCCGGCGCGCAGGCCCGCAACCAGCGCGCCGAAATAGATCTGCACGAAGGTCACGGCGAGGAGCAGCGCGCTGGTCAACCGCAGCCGTCCAGGCACTGCGATCTGCGGCCGCTCCTTGAGGCGCCGCACGGTCCAGACGATGCCGGCGAAGATCACGAGCGCCAGCACCAGATGCGTCGCCAGCCGATATTGCGAGACCTCGGTGCGTTCCGTCAGGCCCGAAGCCACCATCCACCAGCCGACCGCGCCCTGGAGCCCGCCCAGCGCGAACAATAGCCACAGTCGTCGCTTCAGCTCACCGGAGAGGCCACCGCGCCACAGAAAGAACAGGAACGGCAACAGATACGCAGCGCCGATGAAGCGGCCCAGCAGCCGGTGGCTCCATTCCCACCAGAAGATCTCCTTGAACTCGGACAGGCTCATGCCCGCATTGAGCTCGCGATATTGCGGGATCTTCTTGTAGGCCTCGAACGCCTCGGTCCACTGCGCCTCGGTGAGCGGCGGAACACTGCCGGTGACCGGCTTCCATTCCACGATCGAAAGGCCGGATTCCGTCAGCCGCGTCGCGCCACCGACCAGCACCATCAGCGCGATCAACGCGGCAACGGCGATCAGCCACACGCGTACGGCGCGATGCGGCTCGGACGGGGCGGAAATCGTCGTCATCACAGGCAAAAACCAGGCTTGAACCGGACTGCGTGCCCCTTATAGTCCCCCGCTCCCGCAGCGCAAGTTACGCGAAGGCCGCCAATAATCCGCCATGACCATCCGCACCCGTAAGTTCCTCGGCGCCATCCTGCTCCTGGTGCTGGCCACGGTCTGGGCCCTGCTCGGCATGGCGGCGGCGCAGATGCCGTGGATCGCCGAATCCGGCTGGCGACAGGCGATCTACTATGTGGTCGTCGGCATGGGCTGGGTGCTGCCGGCGATGCCGATCGTGAGCTGGATGCAGCGGCCCGACCGCGTCAAGTCCGGCTCGTAGCACTGCCGGTCGGCCGTACCGGCGCGAAGGCAGCGCCCGACACCAGCACGCGCAGCAGGCGCAGGGAACCAACGCGGCCGTTCCAGCAGATCCGCGGCAACGCGCGCAGATTGGTACGACCTTCCGCCTCCACGATGCCGGGGATCGTCGACACCGCGCTGGCAAAGCCTGCCTCCTCCGCCATCACGACGTGGCTGCGCCGGAACGAGGCGCGGTCGCCGAACGGAAAGGCGGAATGCCTGATCTCGCGGTGGAAAGCCGATTCAGCAACGGCCTTGCCCATCTTCATCTCGCGCAGCGCGGCCGGATCCGTCAGATTGGCGAGATCGGGATAATTCACGGTCGCGCTGCCGATCGTGACCAGCGGATCCGCAGCGAACCTCGCAAGGTCCTCCCAGTTCATCGACGCCTCGCGCGAGAGCGCGGCGAGGTCGACGCGGTAGCGCGTGCAGAGGTCGGCGATCGCAGCCGACAGGTTCGCATGCGGCAGCGAGCGCAGCCAGCCCTCGAGATGGGAGAACAGCGCCCGCTTCCCGGCATCGTCGGTAACGGTAAATCGCTGCTCCTTCTCGCCCATCATCAGGATGATGCGGCTCTCGCGCGCGATCACCTGCTCCAGCCCCAGCCACCAAGCCTCGCCGACGCCGTCCGGAAAGGCGGTCGGCACATAGATCGTGAAGGGCACGGCGTGACGCGTCAGCACCGGATAGGCAAAGGTGGCGAGATCCTTGCTGGCGCCGTCGAAGGTCAGCGCCACGAAGCGACGCTTCTCCGGCAGCGTCACCGCGCGCCGGCAGACTTCGTCCATGCCGACGAGATCGTAGTCCCAGCGCTTCAGCGCACGAATGGCGCGGTCGAGAAATTGAGGGGTGACCTCGTGCTTTCGCAGCGGCTGAAATCCGCCCCGGCGCCGCGGCCGCACATGTCGAAAGCACAGGATGGCGCCGGCACCGCGGCTGCGCAGCAGAGCCCGGCCAGTGAACCAGGCCAGCTCGAGGCGCAGCCGTTGGAGCCATCTGTCGTCGGAAGCCACAATCCCACCCTTCGCGCTCGCCCGGCGGTCCGTTCCCTCCGCGATCGTCATTACCCTTTGTTGACCTTTGTTTGCAAAGGTCGGCCACAGGCCGAACGACGCATTTTTCGATTTCTCGACAGGTTTCGCGAATGACCATGGCTGCGGCGATGCAAAGCCGGACGGCAGAAGCGCCAGCGCGGTCGAAAGCGAGCCGTATCGCGCAGGTTGATGTCGTCACCGAACTCGCCGAGGCCGAGGTGGTCTGGCGCGCCTTCGAGGCCAACGGCCATCTCTTCACGCCTTACCAGCGTTTCGACCTGCTCGGCCCGTGGCAAAGACAGGTCGGCGCCCGCGAAGGCGCCTTGCCGTTCGTCGTGATCGCCCGCGACGCCGAGCGCCGGCCGCTCCTGCTGCTGCCATTCTCGCTGCGCCAAAGCCGCGGCGTGCGCACGGCCTGCTTCATGGGCGGCAAGCACACGACCTTCAACATGGGTCTGTGGAATGCCGAGTTCGCAGCGCAGGCCGCCAGTGCCGATCTCGACGCGCTTCTTGCGCCGCTGCGCGAGCATGTCGACGTACTCGTGCTCGGCCAGCAGCCGCTGCGCTGGCACGACCAGCAGAATCCGTTTGCATTGCTGCCGCGACAGAGTTCGATCAACGGCTGTCCACTGCTGGCGCTGGAGCCCGGCGGCCTACCGGAATCGCGGATCAGCAATTCCTTCCGCCGCCGCCTCAAGAGCAAGGAAAAGAAGCTCCAGGCACTCGCAGGCTATCGCTATCACCTGGCCACGACGGACACCGATATCACCCGCCTGCTCGACTGGTTCTTCCGCGTCAAGCCGGCGCGGATGGCCGAGCAGAAATTGCCGAACGTCTTCGCCGAGCCCGGCGTCGAACAGTTCATCCGCAGCGCCTGCCTTGCCCCGCGCGGTGAAGGCCGCGCCATCGACATCCACGCGCTCGAATGCGACTACGAGGTTATCGCGATCTTCGCCGGCGTCGCCGACGGAGAGCGCTTCTCGATGATGTTCAACACCTACACGATGTCCGAGCACGCCCGTTACAGCCCCGGCCTGATCCTGATGCGCTACATCATCGATTGCTACGCCGAACGCGGCTACCGCTCGCTCGACCTCGGCATCGGCACGGACGACTACAAGCGGATGTTCTGCAAGGACGACGAGGAGATCTTCGACAGCTTCGTGCCCCTGACCTCGCGCGGCAAGCTCGCGGCGATGGCGATGTCCTCGCTCAGCCACGGCAAGCGCCTGGTGAAGCAGAACCAGATGCTGTTCGACATGGCCCGACGGCTGCGGCAGGCGTTCGGGTAAAGGACCCTCCGCATACACTGATGTCGTAGGGTGGGCAAAGCGGAGCGTGCCCACGTCTTCTTCGCATCAACAGCAGGTGGTGGGCACGGCGCAAACGCGCCTTTGCCCACCCTACGATTCGAATGTACGGAGAAAGAAGAGCCTACGCTGCCACCACGCGCGGCGTCTCCACGGCATCCGCCGGCTGCACCGGCTTGCTCAGCATCGTCACCTCGCTGAAGCCGACCGCCTTCAACTGCTCGCACATCAGGATGCGCGCCTCCGCTTCCATCGACGCATCGGGCACCACGACGGCGCGGGCATGCGCCGTCAACAGGTCGGCCGGCAGGTCCGAGGCGCTGCCGGCGTCGATCAGCACGTGATCGTAGGCGCGCAGCAGGGCGTCGATCGCAAGCGCCACGCGCGGCGATTGCAGCAGGCTGCGGTCGAAGCCGGGACGGCCGGGCATCACGAGGTGCAGCCGCGACAGCTTGTCCCGGGTGATGATCTGCGCGAACGACGCCTCGCCCTGCATCAGTTCGGCAAGGCCCGGAGCCGACGCATCGACGGACACCGCGGCAATGATCGGCGAGTCTGCTGCGAGATCGACGACGACGACGCGGGCATCGCGCGAAAGGTGCCGGGCGAGCGTGAGGGCCGACAACGTGATGGCGTCGCCGGGCGCGGTGCCGAGCACCGTGACCTTTCGCGCGGCAGCGCCCGCGTCGCGCAGATTGTCGGCCAGACGCTCGATCTCGGCGAACTCGGTGACGTCCATGCCGGTCGGCATCGCAGGCTGCAGCGGCGCGGGCTCCGCCTGGACCGGATCGACGACGGGGTCCAGATCAGGCTGGGCGGCGCGCTGAACCACGATCGGCTCACGGCGCACCGGCGCCTGGGCCGGGCCCATTGCCACTGCCACCCGCGGAGCGGTCTGACGTAGCAGCTCGCCGGTGACGACGACTCCGGACGACAGCAAAAGCGTCGCGATGGTCGCGATCAACACGATCGGCAGCTTCTTCGGATAGGCCGGCGTGTTCGAGGCCATGGCGCGCGAGATGATGCGGCCGTCCGTCGGCGCGGTATCGATGGTTTCGCGGGTATTGGCCTCGCGGTACTTGGCAAGGTACGTTTCCAAAAGGTCGCGTTGCGCCTTGGCCTCGCGCTCCAGCGCGCGGAGCTGGACGTCCTGGCCGTTGGTGGAGGCTGCCTGCTTCTTGAGCTGCTCGAGGCTCGTCATCAGCCCGTCGACCCGGCCGCTCGCGATCCGCGCGTCGCTTTCGAGCGAGCGCGAGATCTTGGCCGCTTCGTCCCGGATCTGATTGTCGAGATCGCCGAGCTGCGCCTTCAGCTCCTTGATCCGCGGATGATTGCCGAGCAGCGTGGACGACTGCTCCGCAAGTTGCGCGCGCAGCGTCACGCGCTGCTCCGACAGCCGCCGCATCAATTCCGAGTTCACGACCTCGGACGCCTCGATCGGCTTGCCGCTCTGGAGCATTTCCTTGATCAACCGCGCCTTGGATTCCGCGTCCGCCTTCATCGAGCGCGCATTGTTGAGCTGGGTGTTGACCTCGCCCATCTGCTGGTTCGAAAGCGTGGTGTTGTTGGTGCCGACGAACAGGCTCGACTTGGAACGGAAGTCCTCGACCCGAGCCTCGGCCTCGGAGACCTTCTTGCGCAAGCTCTCGATCTCGCCGGCCAGCCACTGGCTGGCGTTCTTGGCCTGCTCCTGGCGCGCCGCCTGCTGCAGGACAAGATAGCCGTCGGCGATCGAATTGGCGACGCGCGCGGCAAGCTCGGGATCGGCGGACTGAAACTCGACCACGATGACGCGCGACTTGTCGACCGCGTAGGCCTGAAGACGTTCGTAATAGGCATCGAGCACGCGCTCTTCCGGCGTCATCGCGAACGGATCGCGGACGATACCGATCAGCGCGGCAAGCGATTTCAGCGGCGAGACGCCCTGCAGGACCGGGTCGAATTCGGGTCGCTCGGCTAGCTTGTTCTTCTTGATGATCTCGCGCGCGAGATCGCGCGACAGCACCAACTGCACCTGGCTGGTGACCGCCTCGGCATCGAGCGCCTGCCGCTCCTCGACGCGGTCGCTGTTCGGGCGCAGAAACACGTTCTCACGGCCGTCGACCAGGATGCGCGCTTCGGACTTGTAGCGGGGCGTGATGAAATTGACGATGGCGAGGGAAGCGACGAGCGCCAGCACCGTCGGCACGATGATCCAGCGGCGCTTGCGCGCCAAGGCCGCACCGAGCGCATGCAGATCGATGTCTCCGGACTCGATTTGCGCGGGCTTGTCGGCAACGCGCGCCGGCTTTGCTTCGACCTTTGCGTCGACCTCGGCCTCGGCCTTTGCTTCGAACTCTGTTTGGACCTTGGGCGCGGCTTTGGCTTTCGGCTTCGCGACGACCCGCGCGATCAACGCCTTGTCCTTGCCGGCACGCCAGAACGCTAAACGCATCGAACACTCCCGCAGGGCAACGCTGCGACTCTACCTCAACCGCGGCGATTACACTCCATTAAGGTTGCTGCTGTGTTAATCCGGGCATCCGGCGGCGAGCAGTGCATGCAGGCTCGTCACCATTTGTTAACTACGAGGCCCCTTAATCCGTCTCGATTATTTCGCAAGGATTGTTCGGCAGTCGCCGTCGAGTGGTTTGATCATGCCCCCCTCTCCCGACCGGCCGCTTCGCATCCTGCACGCCGTGCGCGCTCCGGTCGGCGGAATCTTCCGCCATATCCTCGACGTCGCCAACGGCCAGGTCGACCGCGGCCATCACGTCGGCATCCTCGCCGACAGCCTCACCGGCGGCGAGCGCGCCGACAAGGCGCTGGCCGAACTCGCACCGCGACTGAAGCTCGGCGTTCACCGCATGGCCATCCGCCGCGAACCATCACCCGACGACGTCCTGGTCTGGCTTCGCATGCGGCGGCTGATTGCCGCGCTCGAGCCCGATGTGCTGCACGGCCACGGCGCCAAGGCCGGCGCCTTCATCCGCATGCGTCGGCGCTCCGATGACACCATCCGCATCTACACCCCGCATGGCGGCTCGCTGCATTATCCGCTCAACACCTTCAAGGGCGAGTTCTACGCGCGGCTCGAGCGCGCGCTGATGGGTTCGACGGATTTGTTCCTGTTCGAGAGCGCCTTCGCCCGCGACACCTATCAGCGCATCGTCGGGACGCCCAAAGGCGTGGTGCGTTGCGTCTTCAACGGCGTCACGCCCGAGGAGTTCGAGCCTGTCGTCACCGCCGACGATGCCACCGACCTCTGCTATGTCGGCGAGTTCAGGCACATCAAGGGAGCCGACCTCCTGGTCGATGCCGTGGCGCGCCTGCACGAGGGAGGCAAGAAGGTCACGCTGACCCTCGGCGGCGACGGCGAGGAGACGGCCGCCTTGAAGGCCCAGGTCGAAAGGCTCGGCCTCACCGCTGCGATCCGCTTCATCGGCCACGTCAAGGCGCGCTACGGCTTCTCCAAGGGCCGGCTCCTGGTCGTCCCCTCGCGCGGCGATTCGATGCCCTATGTCGTGATCGAAGCGGGTGCCGCCGGCATTCCCATGATCGCATCCCGCATCGGCGGCATCCCGGAGATCTTCGGCGCCGAAAGCCCGGCCCTGTTCGCGGCGAGCAATTCCGAAGCCATGGCGGAGGCGATCGCCGCGGCACTCGACGATCCGCAGAAGACCGCGCAGCGTGCGGTGTCCTTGCGCGATCGCATCTCGGCGCACTTCTCGCAGGCCGCGATGGTCGAGGGCGTGCTCGCCGGCTATCGCGACGCATTCACCAACCATTAACCATTCTTAAGCGCGCTTTAGAAAATCTTCCGATTTGTCCGATAATCCAGACGCCGGGGGATGCTTGCCCGGGCGCGCAAGGCCGTGCGGCGGATTTTGGAATGGACGTGGAAGCCCGTGGAACCGCTCAACGCACGCTTGATGCTCGACGCCGCGGCCAGCGCCGCGGCAAAGCCTGATGGCCAGCCCTTTGTCGAGCGCCGGCGTCGGCTGTCGCCTGCGGCGCTCGAGGTCGTCAACCAGAAGGTCGCACGCGCCTATTCACCGATCGTGATCGCGGGCTTCGTTCGCCTCGCCGACTTCGCGCTGCTCAGCCTCGTCGGCATTGCGCTCTATCTCGGTTACGTCATGCCGCTCGCCGGCGCCTTCAGCTGGGTCTATCCTGCGGCGGTCGTCGCCATCGCCGTGGCCGCCGTGGTCTGCTTCCAGGCCGCGGATATCTACCAGGTGCAGCTGTTCCGTGGGCAGCTACGGCAGATGACACGGATGATCTCGTCCTGGTCGTTCGTTTTCCTGCTGTTCATCGGCATCTCGTTCTTCGCCAAGTTCGGCAGCGAGGTATCGCGGCTATGGGCTGCCGCTTTCTATGTCCTCGGGCTCGCGGCACTGATGGTCGAGCGCCTGGTGCTGCGCTCGATGGTGCGCGGCTGGGCGCGCGAGGGCCGGCTCGACCGCCGCACCATCATCGTCGGCTCCGACAGCAACGGCGAGCAGTTGGTCGAGGCGCTGAAGGCGCAGGAGGATTCCGACATTGACGTGCTCGGCGTGTTCGACGACCGTAACGACAGCCGCGCGCTCGACACCTGCGCCGGCGCGCGCAAGCTCGGCAAGGTCGACGACATCGTCGAGTTCGCCCGCCGCACCCGCGTCGATCTCGTGCTGTTCGCGCTGCCGATCTCGGCCGAGACGCGCATCCTGGAAATGCTGAAGAAGCTCTGGGTGCTGCCGGTCGACATTCGTCTGTCCGCACACACCAACAAGCTGCGCTTCCGTCCCCGCTCCTATTCCTATCTCGGCAAGGTGCCGACGCTCGACGTGTTCGAGGCCCCGATCACCGACTGGGACCTCGTGATGAAATGGCTGTTCGACCGCGTCGTCGGCAGCCTCGCGCTGCTCGCCGCGCTGCCGGTGATGGGCCTCGTCGCGCTCGCAGTGAAGCTAGACAGTCCCGGCCCGGTGTTGTTCCGCCAGAAGCGCTTCGGCTTCAACAACGAGCGCATCGACGTCTACAAGTTCCGCTCGATGTATCACCATGAGACGGATCCGACCGCCGCCAAGGTCGTGACCAAGAACGATCCGCGCGTCACCCGCGTCGGCCGCTTCATCCGCAAGACCAGCCTGGACGAACTGCCGCAGCTCTTCAACGTGGTGTTTTCAGGCAATCTCTCGCTGGTTGGCCCCCGCCCGCATGCCGTGCAGGGCAAGCTCCAGAGCCGCCTGTTCGACGAAGCCGTCGACGGCTATTTCGCCCGTCACCGCGTCAAGCCAGGCATCACCGGTTGGGCGCAGATCAACGGCTGGCGAGGCGAGATCGACAACGAAGAGAAGATCCAGAAACGCGTCGAGTTCGATCTCTATTACATCGAGAACTGGTCGGTGCTGTTCGACCTCGTCATTCTCCTGAAGACGCCGATCTCGCTGCTGACCAAGAACGAGAACGCGTATTGAGACTGAATGCGCCAGGAACGCGCTGTCATCACCCGGCTTGGCCGGGTGATCCAGTAAACGCCGGCGGCGAACGTCGCCACTGACAGCGCGGCGTACTGGATGCCCCGCCTTCGCGGGGCATGACGGCAGAAGTGTTGTGTGATGACGAGTAGCGTAAGCGTATGGGCGCGTGATGGCGTATGCGGCAACAGCCGGTGGAGTGAACGTAACGGCGCCCGCTGCGCCCGGCGTGCTGGCGCTGCAGCGCGCGCTGGTGTGGCTGGTCGGCGCCTCCGGCGCGATCGTCTTCATCGAGCCCAGCCCCTACGAGATCGCGACGCTGCTCGCGACGGTCACCTTCTTTGCCACCGGCCTGCGCCTGAAGCTCGTGCTGATGCCGCTGGTGCTGATACTGGTCCTTCTCAATGTCGGCTACACGATCAGCGCGATCCCGCTGTTCGATCAGTCGGCGGTGGCGACCTGGATCGCGACCTCCTGGTACATGGCTGTAACCGTCGTGTTTTTCGCGATGGTCGTTTCGGAGGACACCGCGGCCCGGCTCGACATGCTGCGCCGCGGTCTCGTGGCCGGCGCGATGGTCGCTTCGCTGCTGGCGATCGCCGGATACTTCCACCTGGTGCCCGGCGGCACCGATCTCCTGACGCTCTACGGCCGCGCGCGCGGCACATTCAAGGACCCGAACGTGCTCGGCGCCTTCCTGATCCTGCCGGCACTGTTTGCGCTCCAGAGCGTGGTCTCGGACAAGCTGGCCAGGGCGCTCCGCAACGTCATCGCCTTCGGCATCATGTCGCTGGCGATCCTGCTCGCCTTCTCCCGCGCCGCCTGGGGCGGCCTGGTGCTGACCTCCGCCTTCATGCTGGCGCTGATGGTGCTGACCAGCCGCACCAACGCGCAGCGCTCGCGCATCATCGTCATGGCGATCGTCGCCGCGGTGCTGGGCCTCGCGCTGATTGCGGTACTGCTGTCGTTCGATGCCACCGCCGAAATGTTCAAGCAGCGCGCGAGCTTCGACCAGAGCTACGACGAAGGCCGCTTCGGCCGGTTCGGCCGGCACATCCTCGGTGCGGAGATGGCGCTCGATCTGCCGTTCGGCATCGGTCCACTACAATTCAACCGCTATTTCCCCGAGGACACCCACAACTCCTACCTCAACGCCTTCATGTCCGGCGGCTGGCTTTCGGGCGTTTGCTATCCCGCGCTGGTGTTCACGACGGTGATCATGGGCTTCCGCCACATCTTCGTGCGCGTGCCCTGGCAGCCTGCCTATCTCGCGATCTTCTCCGCGTTCCTCGGCACGGTCGGCGAAAGCCTCGTGATCGACACCGACCACTGGCGCCATTTCTGGATGATGCTGGGCGCGATGTGGGGCATGATCGCGGCCGCGCAGGCCTACAAGATCAAGGTCCACGAGGACGCCTAGGCTCTATTTCTCCACTCGGAACGTCAGCCCCGCATTGTCCTGCAGCCGCTTGATGAGCTTGTGCTGCATCGCGGCGCCCGGCGTCCAGAAGCCGGCGGGAACATCAGCCGCGTCGCGCAGCAGGCAGATCGCGCATTCCGAGATCATCTTGGAGGTCGAGCCGTAGCCTGGGTCGCGGTCGCCGGTGACGCTGGCGCGGACCATGCGGCCATCCGGCGCGATGGCGACATAGAGCAGATCGAACAGGCCGTTCTCGCGCTCCTCCTTCGAGGGGCCCTCGCCCGGCTTCGGTGCGTTCGGGCCAGTCTTCTCGGCGTTGGCAGCCATCACGCGCTTGGCGTTGGCCTCGCCCTTCTCGCCGGGACCGGTCAGCACCATCTCGTCGTAGACGAATTCTTTCCCGTAGGGAAAGCCCATCAGCATGTTGGAGCGATGGACGTTGCGGGTGTTGATGAGCGCCATCATGAAAGGCGCGGCCCAGGATTGCAGGTCCTCCTCGTAAGCCGCCCTGTTGCCCTTGGGCTGCTTCGGGCCGGTGAAGCCGGGCGTCAACGCAAAATGATCGTTGAGGATGGCGACCAGGCTCAGGTCCTTGGCGACCGCATCGAAGGTCGCCTTCGCACTCGCCGCGGTCCCGCCCGACAGCGTGCCGCGCATGTCGCGCACACGGCCCTTCACGCGCGCGGCCGGTGCGCCGAACACGCGCCTCGCCTCTTCCTGCACGAAGAACGTGCCGAGTTCGAACGGCACGGAATCATAGCCGCAGGAGAACACGATGCGCGCGCCGCTCGCCTTGGCCGCCGCCTCGTACTTGTCGATCATCTGCCGCATCCACACCGGCTCGCCGCAGAGATCGAAATAATCCACGCCCGCGGCAACGCAGGCAGCGAGCAGATCCTCGCCGTAGAACTGGTACGGCCCGACCGTCGTGATCACCGACCTCGTCTGCGCCACCATCGCCTTCAGCGAGGCCGCGTCGGAGGCATCCGCCACGATCAGCGGCGTATCGGCGGGCGCGCCAATCGCATCGCGCACCGATTTCAGCTTGTCGAGGCTGCGGCCCGCCATCGCCCAGGTCAACGCCTTGTCGTCCCTGTAATGCGCCGCCAGGTATTCGGCGACGAGCTGGCCGGTGAAACCGGTCGCACCGTAGACGACGATGTCGAATTTCGCAGCGCTCATGCTCGTCCCTTACTTCTTCGCGTAGCTCACGCCCATGCCGGCACGGACGTCGCTTTGAATGCCATAGGGCGGGATCGGATAGCGCAGGCCGTTCTTCGCCAGCGCCTTCATGCCCTCGATTGCCTTGGCGAGATGCGCGGGCTTCAGCGCCATCAGCATCTCCTCGTCCGGCACGCCGCCATAGCGCCGTTCGGCATAGCATGGCAAGGACAGGCTGGGCTCCCCCGTCTTGAGCGCCCGCCCCCAGGAATCTGCGCAAGCGGTCTCGCCGACCACGCCCCATTCGAACTTCTTGTAGCCGGTATATTGCAGCCCGTTGATCAGGATGATCATCTGCCCCGGCGTTGCATAGACGAGGCAGATGTCGGGCGGATTGAGCCGGCCGCTCGCGAGCGGACTGACGGCGAGCGCCTGGTAATGGCCGAACGGCACCACGTCCAGCGCCTCCTGCCGCCTGCGTGCGTCCTCCGCCGTGCCGTGCCACACGCCGACATAGTTTGCGCCGGCGAGCCATGTCTCGTCCTGCGGTGCAAGGCCGATCACCGCGCGGCACTGCGCGCCGACGAGGTCGTCGGCGGTGATGCCGACGGTCCAGCCGAGACGCGCGGCCATGCTGACGATCTGGTCGGTGGTGTGGACCGCATTCGGCCGCCGGATTTTCGGGATCGCCTCCATCTCCGTGACGCTCGCGAACAGTTTCATGCCGATCACCGTGGTCTTCAGCCGCAAGAGGCTGTTCAGATCGGCGACGAGGCCGGCGAGATCGATCCTGTCTGCGCTCTGCTGTTGCATGCTTCCTCCGGCCGCGGCGTGGCACGCCGCATGTTCTTGTTGTGCGATCCTCGTTCTAGTCCCTCGCGGGTCCAGGAAGCAACTCGCGGGTCCGGCCCATCAGACGGTAGGACACGAGGCCGATCCACTCGCGCACCGCGACTTCGGTTCGGCGCAAGCCGTCCGCAGCCATGTTGGTGAAGGAGAAAAGATCGTCGCGGCCGCCCATCCGCCAGTCCACGGGATACGCCTCGACGTCAAACCCGGCCGCGCGGAAGATTCCCATCGAGCGCGGCATGTGGAAGGCCGACGTCACCAGCAGCCAGCGCTCCCCCGGCTTCGGCTTCACCAGCACCTTCGTGAAGATTGCATTCTCCCAGGTGTTGCGGGAGTCGCGCTCGAGGATCAGGCGCTCCTTCGCGATGCCGAGATTTTCCAGGATCGGCGCGGAATAGTCTGCCTCCCTCGCCTCGCTCGAAACCAGGTTCGCCGAGCCTCCGGTGAAGACGATGCGCGCGTTCGGATAGCGGCGCGCGAGCTCGGCCGGCGCAAACAGACGATCGGCGGCGTGCGCGACGACCGGCGTGCGGTGCGCCCCCGACAGATTGGTGTCGACGGAGCCGCCGAGCACGATGATGCCGTCGGGCGCGCCGCGCGACGGATCCCAAACCGGAAAGCGCGACTCCAGCGGATAGAGCAGGAGATTGCCGAGCGGTGAGAACGCAGCCAGCCCCAGCAGCACCAGCGTGATCACGGCAAGCCTGCGGCCGAACGCGGCAAAGCGCGTCATCATCAGCACGACGGACAGGATTCCGAGCTCGACCAGCAGATTGATCGGCAGCAGCGCGACGCCGAGGGTCTTGGACAGAACGAAAAACAGGGTAGCCTCGCTGGAATCTACCGGCCTGCCGGTGCGGGGCTTGACCGGCCCCGCCATCTCTAGAAATCTTCTTGGAAGAGGATCGATCGCCGGGTCAAGCCCGCGGCCGATGAAACCGAACGGACGCGGCACATGACCCATCATCACCTGCATTCCAGCCCCGAAACCTGCCATTGGGGCTTCTTCGAAGCCGCGCTTCGACCCGTCCTCACCGTCAAGAGCGGCGACGAGGTGACGGTCGACACCATCAGCGGCGGCCCGGACCTGCTGCCCGACCCTGACAAGTTTCACATTCCGCCCGAGATGCACGAGGTTCATGCCAGGAACGAGCGCATGCTGCCCGGCCACATCCTCACCGGCCCGATCGCGGTCGAGGGCGCAGAGCCAGGCGACGTGCTCGCGGTCGAGATCCTCGACGTCGAGCTCCGGCAGGATTGGGGCTGGAACATAATCAGGCCTCTGTCGGGCACCCTGCCCGACGATTTCCACGAGACGCGCATCCTGAACATTCCGCTCGACCGGTCGCGGATGGTCGCGCGCCTGCCGTGGGGCCTCGACCTGCCGCTCAAGCCGTTCTTCGGCGTGATGGGCGTGTCGCCGCCGCCGGCCTGGGGCCGCATCTCGTCGCTGATCCCCCGCGCGATGGGCGGCAATCTCGACAACAAGGAGCTGGGTGCGGGTGCGACGCTCTACCTGCCGGTGTTCGTGCCGGGCGCAATGTTCTCGTGCGGCGACGGCCACGGCGTGCAGGGTGACGGCGAGGTTTGCGTCACCGCGATCGAGACCGCGCTCCGGGGCCGCTTCCGCCTGACGCTGCGCAAGGACCTCAGGCTCGACTATCCCCGCGCCGAAACGCCGACGCACTACATGACGATGGCGATGGATCCCGATCTCGACCAATGCGTGGTGCGCGCGCTGCGCGACATGATCGCGCTGCTCGGCGAGACGCGAAACCTGTCGCGCGAGGACGCCTACACGCTGTGCAGCCTGGCCGCCGATCTCCGGGTGACCCAGACCGTCAATGGCGCCAAGGGCATCCATTGCATGATCGAAAAAGCGATCGTGCACGGCTGAGCCGCCCCACCCGTTCCCGGACCTATCGACAGCGAACCGCCGCGTGTCTTCCCGCGGCGCGCCGCGTCGTGTCAAAATCTTCAAGACATTTCAGAGAGATAAGCTGCTAGCCCCAGGCCGATTTGACTTCTACCCTCGAACCTAAATAGAGTCTTAATCGTTACTTTTATGTACCCGAGTAAGAGGCTAGCGTTCGGCCATGGCCACCGAAAAAGCCGAGACTGACCGCATTCCCGTTACCTTGGCGCTCTCGACCATCGCCTATCTGGAGAAGCTGGTGAGACAGGGCACCCACGGCACCAGCGTTCCCGGCGTCGCACGGACATTGATCGAGGAAGGCATCCGTCTCGCCATCAAGGACGGGCTTCTGTCGATCCGCGACAATGGCAGGACGTGAGCGCGCGCCGGGACGTGAGGCGGACGGATCTCGACAGCGGATGGCCGACATCTGCAACCTGGGACCGCCGACAAATGCCTGTTCTCTCACCCACCTGGACCGACGAACGAATCGAACTCCTGAAGCAGCACTTCGATGCCGGCCTTTCCTGTCGCGAGATCGCCGCCGACATCGGCGTCAGCCGCAACGCCGTGATCGGCAAGCTGTCGCGGCTCAATCTGACGCGCGGCCGGACCGTCGACGACCGCAAGGTCCAGGACAAAGGACTGTCGCCGTCGCGGGGGCGCAAGGCCGTTCCGCGGCTGCAATACGAGATGCTCGCCACGATCTATGGCGAGACGGCCGGGCCCGCGGTCAGCGGTCCGATCGACGAGACCAATCGCTGCTCGCTGCTGGAATTGTCCGAGAACCGCTGCCGGTGGCCGATCTCGACGCCGGGCGCGGACGATTTCTGTTTCTGCGGCAACACCGCACCCGACGGCCAGCCCTATTGCGCCGGCCACAGCCGCCTCGCCTACCGGCCGAACGCGCGCGCTCGCGTGATACGCAGTTGATGCTGCGCCATCCGAACAAAAAACCTCCGGCGGGGCATCGCCGGAGGTTTCTGGAGGCTTAGCGTGAAGCTAAGAGCCGCAACTTTCGTATGTGGCCGAGAGCTATATAGCTTAGTAACTCATGTAAGTAAATTAATCCGTGCCGATTGAATCGCATGGCTCGTCTTCGTGCGCCGCACGGGCGACGTAGGGTAGCCAAGGTCCGCGAAAAAGCCCCGGCGGTATCCCGCCGGGGCCATGTCCGATCGAAAACCTGCAAAGCTTACCAGTTGCGCTGAGCGCGTAGCAGCAGGCTGTAGGTGTCCTGGTCCTTCAGCTCGTAGGTCGCCGCCGGCTTGGCGACGCTCGTCAGCGCACCGGTCGCGATCACGCCCGAATATTTCTGGTCGAGGTGGCTGTAGGTGAAGTCGGCCGAGAAGGTCAGTCCCTTCAGCGGCGTCCAGCGGGTGATGACGCCGACCTGGCCGATGTTGAAGTCCGGATTGCAGGTACCGGTCAGGGCGGCGAACGCAGCACTGCCGCAGATCAAGCCCTTCGCCGTGCCGCTGTAGTTGACCGCAGCCCAGGCGCCGTAGAGCGCCGTGTTCCAGTACGGGCTCCAATTGTGGGTGTAGGCACCGCGGAAGCCGTAGGTCTTCGTCAGCTCGAGGCCGCCGCCGGGGCCGAACACCGCATCGGAGACGCCGGCGAAGCCGATGCTCTGATAGGCGGCGTTCGAGCTGCCGAACATCGAGTAGCTGGTCGCCGCCAGGGACTGGAAATTGTAGCGGCTCGCGCCGTCGGTGTAGACGCCCGAGATGTTGATCACGTCGCCGGCGCCGGTCGGAATGTTCTTGATCGACAGAGCAAGCTGGACGGCCCAGCCCCACTTGTCTTCGGGATGACCGGTGACTTCAGTGGCGCCGTAATAGCCGACGTGATTGTCATGCGCGGCAACCGACGCCTGGAACATGCCCCAGGCCTGGTCGACGCGGACGGTGCCGACGATGTCGGGCGACCGGCTGCCGCCGATATCATTCGAGCCGTAGGCGCCGCCGAGGACACCGGTGGTGCTCATGCCGGCCGTGTTCCAGATGTTGGTCTGGAACACCTGGGTCTGGTCCTGCGCCGAGATCGTCGCCGTCACGCCCTGGCCGAAATCGGCGGTGTAGGAGAACTGGGCGACGCCGTTGGTCGAGCCGCTGCCGCCGACCAACTGGTCGAAATTGTTGCCGGGATAGTTGACCCAGGGCGCGTCGAACTGCGACACCGCCTTACCCATGGTGAAGCCGGCGAACTGGATGAAGGCATAATAGACGCCGAGCGCACCGCCCGAGATGCCGCCGTCCGACGGGTTGCTGGCCGTCGTGGCACTGTAGGCGGTCGCACCCGTGGCAGAACCGGTGCCGGCGTAGCTGCCGGTCGTCCAGGTGAAGACCGCATCGAAATAGGTTCGCACCACGCCGTACTCGGTCGCTGTGCGCGTATCGATGTTGAGATCCTGACGAGCACGCATCGAGTAGTAGTTGCCCAGGCGGTTGTTGGCCGCGGACACGCCGTTGTACTGGCCGTTGTAGTTTCCGCCGGCGTTCAGCGCCACTTCGGCACGGAGGTAGCCGCCCAGCTTGATGCAGGTGTCGCTGCCGGGGATATAGTAGAAGCCGGCGCCGTACAGCGTGCAGATCTTGACGTACTCGACCGCCTTGGCCTTGACCGGAAGATCGGCCGCCTGCGCTCCGCCGACGGCGATCAGACCCGCCGCAGTGCCGAGCAAAAGGCTCTTCACCACTCTCATTTGAAACCTCCAACTTGCTCATTTCGCGGAAGACCGGACCGTGAGGCCCCCAAGGTCCCGCATCTCAAATCCGCTCGGCCGCTTTGCGCTTTCGGCCTCACCCGCTTTCGGGGCGAGGGACGTGAGCGAACCACCTGCAGCGGGACGATCGAGGTACCCCCGCCGTCACGCGGCAATATGCCTGCGCTGTTACCTAATTAACATAGCTGATTAGATCAGCTTCTTGATTTCACTAAACCTGTACCACGGGCGCAACACCACGCGGGCCCGGCCGAACAGGTGAGTTGATCATCTTTGTAGTTTTAGTGACGGAATTATCCTGCTCTGCACTTGCGTCAGAGCAGGCTTGCGTGGACTATGGCCTTCCACGAACACCGAGCTGAGCGATCGGTTCACGGAGTGACGCTGTGTCCGCGACGAGGAAAGAAGGAGCGCGCCTGCGCCCCATCGGCAATCTCGATATCATCAGGCGCTTCACCTGGGAGATATCGTCGATCAACATGTATCTCGAGGAGCTGCGCCAGCTCTGGGCGCGAACCCTCGGCATCAGCGGGCCGCAATGGCTGATCCTGATGGCCATCTCCGACCTCGACAAGGACGACGGCATCCCGGTCAACGTCGTGTCCAAGCTCCTCCATGTCGACCCGTCTTTCGTTACCACCCAGTCCAAGCTGTTGGAGAAGAAGGGCCTGCTGCGCCGGCGGCCCTCGCCGACCGACGCGCGCGTGGTCCGGCTGTCGCTGACCGAAAAGACGCAGAAGCATCTGGCGAGCCTGCACGATCAGTACAAGACCATCAGGGAATTCGTCTTCCAGGAGTTCGACGAGGCCGAGCTCACCGAGTTCACCACCAAGCTGGCGACGCTGAAGACCCGCCTGGAAAAGGCCTGCGTCCGCCTGAGCCTGGATCTCTGACGCGCGCGCCTTTGATGGGGCCTAGACGCGCCCGGCGGTGCCGAGCTGCGATTCCAGCCAGTCGAAGATGTATTCGTTGGCAAGGCTCGGATTGTCGGCATGCGCCTGAGCCGCGCCCGTCTCCGCCGCGGTAAACACCTTCAGCCTGACGTCCGAACTGCCGAGCTGGGAGTTGCGCACCAACTGGCGGGCCCGGTCGGCCTTGAGCCAGCCGTCCTCGCCGAGCGTGATCAGCACGGGACAGTTGGCGCCGGACGCCATCAGCGGCGAATGTGGCACCGGGACAATGCTGAGGTCGCTCATCGCGAATCGGCTGGCAAAGAATGCCCGCTCGTGCAGATCCCACAGCCCGCCGTCGCAGACGGCCGCGGCCAGCCGCGGCTCCTGGATCACCGCGCGCGCGACGAAGGACGAGCCCCAGCCGTCGGCGATGATGCCGACGCGGGCAAAATCGACGTCCGCGCGGGTCTCCAGATAATCCATGACGGCGGGGATCGCGCTCTCGAGGTCGCCTCGCCGCAACAACGCATCGAGATAGTCGTCGCGCTCGTCGCCGAACAGGTCGAGCGCCAGCATCGAGAAGCCGCGCTCGCGCGCATGCGGCACGAGCTTGAACAGGAACTCTTCCTTGCGATGGCCGGGTTCGCCGATGCAGATCACGGTCGGAGCCCGCCCGCTGGCCGAGGGCGCAGGAAGAAAATAGCCCTGCAGCGGGTGCTCGTCGACCCAGGGCACCGTCACCATCTCTCCAGCCGGGCTGCGCGCGGCGAGGTAGCGGCGGGCGCATTCCTGCATCGCCAGCACCGCGACCCAGCGGCGCTCGTCGGCGGGATCGAGCGGCATCGCGGCGGCACCGTAGTAATTCATGGCGCGCAACCAGTTGCGCTGCGCGCTCGCCAGATGGCCCTCGGCGAAGGCAGCCTCGGCGCGCTGCCGGTTGGTATGCGCCAGCTTCTTCCACGCGCGATGCCAAGACTGGTCATCGCCGCGCTTCAGCTGCCGCGCGATCATCAGGCATTCGGCGATCGTGGCGCCGCCCTCCTGGGCCGCCGCGAGCAGCCGCGTGAACTCAGCGGAGATGTCCTCTCGCTCCGGGCAAAGGGTCCAGTCGTCGGAGAGGCATGCTGGCATCATCGGGAGCTACGCTCATATCGTCGCGTTACCTCGGTTGATTAGACCATTTCAGTTCGCCGACCAAGCTGCCGCGCACGCGATGACGGGCGTTTGAGATCACCATCGCTTGAACATCGTCATGTCGCATGCGTGACATTCCAGCGGCCGCTCGCGTGAGCACGAACGTTGGCAAGAGCTGGCACGCAGAATTGCTGACGCACCTCTTGCGATGATAAGCATCATTCCTATATGCGCGCGCCCCCGTGGCGGCCTCAACCCAGCCGCCAGCCGACCTCCTGGGTAAAACTTTCGTAGAAGGCGCGGTCATAGGCCTGCTCCGGCGTGGCGCGCACGCGCTCGTCGAGGCGCCTCGCGTCCTCGCCGACCAGAATGCGCCAGCGCTCCGCCTTGACCCCATCGAGGATGATCTTCGCCGCCTCGGCGGCCGTCGTCGGCGCATCCTCCAGGAAGCTGCGGGCGCGCTCGGCGAATACCGCCTGGATGTCGTCGTCCGACATCTTGTCCGCATCCGGCACGCCGGCCGCCACCATGCGCTTGCGGGTCAGCGCCACCTCGTCGGCATTGAGCCGCTCCGAGCCGTCGGCGCTCTGCACCTTGCGCGAATTGGAGACGATCGAGGTGCCGATGTGTCCGGGCATCACCACCGAGCATTTGACGTGCGGCGCATGCAGGCGGAGGTCGTTGATCAGCGCTTCGGTGAATCCCTTCACCGCGAACTTGGCCGCGCTGTAGGCGGTGTGCGCCTGGTTCATGCCGATCGAGGCCCAGAAGCCGTTGACGCTGGCGGTGTTGACGATGTGGGCCTCGTCGGCTGCGACCAGCATCGGCAGGAAGGTGCGCACGCCGAGATAGACGCCGCCCCAGCAGATGTTGAAGGTGCGCTCCCATTGCTCGCGGCTGTTGGTGAACAGGCTGCCGCCGCCGCCAATGCCGGCATTGTTGAACAACAGATGGATCCTGTCGGTCTGCTGCTGCTCGGCGAGTTCGTCGCGAAACCGCTTCAGATGATCCTCGATCGCGACGTCGGCGACATGCGTCGTGACGCGCAGCCCCTGCGGCAGCTTCTCGGCCTCGCACAGGCGCATGGTCTCGGCCATCGCCGCCTCCGAGACGTCGCACATGGCGACGTTGCAGCCCTCGGCCACCAGCTGCCGCGCGAGCTCGCGCCCCATTCCCGTGCCACCGCCGGTGATGACCGCGATCTTTCCAGCAAAATCCTTCATGGGACTTCGGTCCCTCCCCTTGTCGGTATGTTTCTTCGTCGCCGCGCATCTCGCCGCGCGCGCAAAATGTAGCAGCGCCGCATCCGCAAAAGAAAGCGGATCGGCGATGCAATCTTGGGCGTTATTTCGGCGCGCGGAGTATCCGGAACGATCGGGGCTATCGCCTGCGGTGCAGCCTCGCCCGCGGCACATCCTTCGAGACGCCCGCCCCTGGCGGGCCCTCAGGATGAGGGCGGAGTGAGTGGCGGTCGCTTCAACGAGCACCGTTGGCCGTTAGCCTCACCCTGGGGGACCGCTGGAAGCGGTCGTCTCGAAGGGCGAGGCGCTTGCTCCGTCGCCGGCCCCAAGCCCGCTCGGAGCACAAGCAGCGCAAAGCCGTACTTCCCCGTTTCCCGTATTTCTCCAGCTTCGGTTTATGAGCAATTTTTCCACAATCCGAATCGCCAAATGGGCTTGGACGCGGGATCGAGTCGGTCAGGCCAGCGCGTGGTTTGCGTGTCACGGGCTCTGGCACTCCGCTTGCATCCTTGTCGTGGTCAGAAACAACCAATGAGGTGACAGGAATGTTCGTGACCGTCGTTGCCGTACTCTGCCGGCTTGGCGCAGCCAGCTCGGGCAGTTGCGTCGAGGAAATCGTGACCGACAGCAACATGACGCCCGAGATTTCGATGATGCAGTGCGCGGTCGGCGCACAGGCCCCCCTGGCGAAATGGATGGGCGAGCATCCGATCTATCGCGCCAATTGGCGCCTCGATCGCTACAAATGCGTGCCGGGCCACTACGAGATCAAGGGCCACGCCTAAGGCCCCGCAAAACTACTGATCCAAGACGACCACTACGAGGAAACGCCCACCGGGCCGGGTCGATGGCACAGCGCGCGCGTTTTGCCTGGAACTAAGACTCCCTGCCAGTTCCCCGTGGGAAAATCGGACGCCGTTTGGCCTCCGTGCGTTCGACGTCATCATGCACAGTACCGGGCTCTGGTCGGGGCGCTTGACTCAGGTCAATATCCGGCGGACCTCCGGTGGAATTGCCGTGGGGCGAAGACACGCTTGGTCCTTCAACCGCGGCTCTCAACGCGGCATCTAGCGTGAGTGTCTCGGCGACTTCTCGGTGCTGGGTCGCGGACATCGATCGTGAATCGTTGCACGATGGAAAGCAGGATGAAGCTCGGGCTTGCGCTGCCACCGCCTCAACGTGACTTGCGTCTCGACCTGTTTCGCGGCCTCGCCAACTGGGCGATGTTTCTCGGCCATGTCCCCGGCACGGTGCTGGTGTGGTGTTCGTTCCGGAATTATGGATTCAGCGACGGGGCCGACCTCTTCGTGTTCATCTCCGGCTACACCTCAGCGCTCGTTTATACGCGAAAGATGGAGCAAGGCTTTGTGTTCGGAGCCAGCAGGCTATTGAGGCGCGTATGGCAAATCTACACGGCGCATATCCTGCTGTTCATGTTCTACTTGGCTTTCATCCATTTCCTGTCGGAAAGGTTCAACGCGCCTGATCTGGTCGATCTGTTCAACGCCGGACCGGTCACCGGCGCGCCGATCGAGATGATGACGCAGGGGCTTTTGCTGAGATACAAGCCTCTGAATTTGGACGTGCTGCCGCTCTATGTCGTTTTGATGGGCCTGTTTCCTCCGGTCCTCTGGTTGATGTTGAGATTCCCTGACGCCGTCATGATCGGGGCGGTGCTGTTGTATCTGGCTGCGCGGCAATTCGATTGGAACCTGCCTTCCTATCCGTCGGGAAGCTGGTACTTCAATCCGCTGGCGTGGCAGCTTCTGTTTGTGACCGGCGCATGGCTCGCGTTGACGGGTGCGGGACGTCTGCATTTTCTGCTGCGATCCAGGCTCGTGCTGGTGGTTGCGATTGCCTATTTGATTTTTGCGGCGCTGATGACCCTGGCTGCTCACCAGCCTCAGCTCCGGGCCTTGTTCGCGCCTGCCCTGTTCGAGCTTTTCAATCCCAACGACAAGACCAATCTGGCGCCCTACCGCTATCTTCATTTGATGGTGCTGATTATCCTTGGTGCCCGGTTCATACCGATCGACGCGCGCGGGCTACGAGCCCCCATCTGGCGCCCCCTGATAAAGTGCGGCCAGCAGTCGCTCGAAGTGTTTTGCGTGGGCATTCTCCTGGCTTTCATCGGGTACTTCATCCTGCAGTGGGCAGGGAACGGCATCCTCCTTCAACTGCTCGTCGGAGCTGCCGGAATCGCGATCATGACGGCGGTCGCCTATTACAGATCCTGGTCAAAGCGAGTCGAGAAATCTCCACATGAGAGACCGGTCGATGGAAAGAGGGCGCCGGAAAGCACCGACTCCCCCGAGCATCCTGTACCGCGCGGCGCCGGAGGGGAGCCGCAGGCCGCTCGCGGGTCGGATTCGCGGCAGCCGCCGTTAACAGGGTTTTGACAACCGCGCCGGCGCTGGCGAAGATGCCTCGACAAGGTCGCAAGGTGCGCAGCTCCTGAAAAATCCGGTTCGTAGGCTGTCAGGCTTCCTTCTTTTTCACGCTGATATTGCCGTCGCCCTAGGCCTCCGCGACGTCCGAGGGCTTGCTATACCCTCCTCGCGAAGCTTGCTCATCAACTCATCCATCGTCACCAGTTCCTGTCGCATGTGGCGGCGAAGGACCTGCCCGTTCTTGATGAGGAGGAGCGGCGCCGGCCGGGCAAGCCGCTCCACGAAAGGCACGTGATACCCGACCCAGTCGATGGCAAGATTCCAGAAAATGATGGTGGCAACGAGCACGATACCTTCTGTGATCGAGTGGTATTCACCGCCATGCCATTCTGCGCCGCGTCCGCCAGCAGGACGACCAGGAGCAGATCAGGGATGCTGAGCCCGCCGGTTTGTCGTTTCAAAATGAACCGCATCAGGGTGAAGATGCCGAGGTACATGATGGTGCCCCGCACGATCATCTCCACGATGGAATGCGTCGGGACGAAGATCTCGCTCCACGATAGCTGCAACATGTTGCCTTCGCCTAACTTGAAGCGTCCTGATGGCACGTATCGATGCTCTTATCGGACACGAACGGTTTCGGGAATTGCGAGAAGAATGGTCAAGGGTTGAGCCTCTCGCCGACAGCTCGATCGTCATTGTCCCTGGAGGATCCGCTCCTAACCCCCTCGCCCGCCATCAATTCGGAAAAAAACATATTCCTCAATGACAGTGCATCGGGTTGTTTTTCGGCGTTTTGATGTACCGCCCTCCCCAGGCCCAGCCTCTGGGCGCAGGCATCCCCCGCGGCCCGGAGCAGGCTCCTGCGCCGACAATCATCCACCCGACAAATGCTTTGAAAAAATGGTCGGAGCGAGAGGATTTGAACCTCCGACCCCTAGTCTCCCAGACTAGTGCGCTAACCGGGCTGCGCCACGCTCCGAACGTCGTTCCATTAGCTAGGATCGGCGCGATGCGCAAGGCGAGGCCGCAGCATTTTGGTGCCACCCGGCCACGGCCCCGGAACTGCCCGCAAAGCCGGCGGGATGCGTCCCCTACCCGTCCTTCAGCGCCTGGTCCAGCATCTCGCGGCAGGCGACGAGGTCGGCGAGCGCCCGTCCCAGGCGCTCCCGGTCGAGCACGCTGGGGCCGGCAGGCGCGGCGGGGGCGCCGCCCTTGCGGAAGGTGGTGAGGATCTCCTCGTCGTCGATCTCGCTGAAGCGGAAGTCGATGCCTTCCTCTTCGTCGCCCTGGTAATCGTCATCGTCGCTGTCGGTGACGCCCTTGATCGGCGCCTCCTCGTCCTCGGGCTCCATCAGGCTCGCGCCGATTGCATCCTCGATGGCGCCGAAGGAGACTGCGGCCGCGCTGTCGGCGAGGCCCTGCACCGATTTGACGCCGTGCTCCTTGAGGATCCGCTGCACGCCGCGGATGGTGTAGCCCTCGCCGTAGAGCAGGCGGCGGATGCCCTTGAGCAGGTCGACGTCGTCGGGGCGGTAATAGCGGCGGCCACCGCTGCGCTTCATCGGCTTGATCTGCGAGAAGCGGGTTTCCCAGAATCGCAGCACGTGCTGCGGAATGTCGAGTTCCTGCGCGACTTCGCTGATGGTTCGGAACGCATCCGGCGCCTTGTCCAAAGGCCAGTCCTTTCCGAAAGGCGGTTATGCCTCTTCCTGAGCCGGGGTGGCGTCGCCGTTGGTGCGATGCTGGGCGTTGATGCGCTGCTTCAGGATGGCCGACGGCTTGAACACCATCACCCGGCGCGGCGAGATCGGCACCTCGGTGCCGGTCTTGGGGTTGCGGCCGATGCGCTGTCCCTTCTTGCGCACCATGAAGGAGCCGAACGAGGATAGTTTCACCGTCTCGCCCTTCTCCAGGCAGTCGGTGATCTCCTTCAGCACGAGTTCCACGAAGGCAGACGATTCCGTGCGCGACAAGCCCACCTTCTGGTAGACGGCTTCGCACAGATCTACTCGCGTTACGGTTTTGCTGGTCTCGGTCATCGCCCTGCCCCACATCACGGCGAACAATTCTCGTCTGAAATTATGAGCTTACGATACGATGGTCAACAGCGCTCATCAATGCCGGCGCATCGATAATCGGCGCTGAATCCGGCAAAATTTTATCGACTGTTGCTACCAGCGCACCAGCGCGGAGCCCCAGGTGAAGCCGCCGCCCATGGCTTCCAACAGCACCATGTCGCCTTTCTTGATGCGGCCATCCTTGCGCGCGACCGAAAGCGCCAGCGGAATCGAGGCGGCCGAGGTGTTGCCGTGACGGTCCACCGTCAGCACCACCTTCTCGGGCGGGATATGCAGCTTGTGCGCGGAAGCGTCGATGATTCGCTTGTTGGCCTGGTGCGGCACGAACCAGTCGATGCCGTCGGCATTGAGCCCCGTGGCCTTGAAGGCGTCGACGATCACGTCGGTGATCATGCCGACCGCATGCTTGAACACCTCGCGGCCTTCCATGCGCAAGTGGCCGACGGTCTGGGTCGAGGACGGGCCGCCGTCGACGAACAGTTTTGCCTTGTGGCGTCCGTCGGAGCGCAGATGCGTGGTGACGATGCCGCGGTCGGTGGCGGCGTTGCCCGGCTGCTCCTGCGCCTCCAGCACCACCGCGCCGGCGCCGTCGCCGAACAGCACGCAGGTGCCGCGGTCGTTCCAGTCGAGGATGCGCGAGAAGGTCTCGGCGCCGATCACCAGCGCGCGCTTGAAGGCGCCGGTGCGCAGGAAATTGTCGGCGGTGGCGAGCGCGAACACGAAGCCCGAGCACACCGCCTGCAGGTCGAAGGCTGCGCCATGGTTGATGCCGAGCCCGTGCTGCACGGCGACCGCGGTTGCAGGAAACGTGTTGTCCGGTGTCGAGGTCGCCAGCACGATCAGCTCGATCGATTGCGCGTCCACGCCGGCGTCGGTGAGCGCGGCCTGCGCCGCCTTGATCGCCAGATGCGAGGTGAACTCGCCCTCGGCCGCGATGTGGCGCTCGCGAATGCCGGTGCGCTGAACGATCCACTCGTCGGAGGTATCGATGCGGGCCGCCAATTGGGCGTTGGTCACCACCTGCTCCGGCAGATAAGAGCCGCAGCCGAGCACGACCGAACGAATTTGAGTCACGAAACATCCTCCGGCGCGGGCTGCACGAAACTGAGTGCACCACCCTCGCGGTTGAGCATCTGATTGATCTTGTTCAGGAGATCGTAGTGAGCCATCTCATAGCCAACATCGATCGCATAGGCAAAGCCTTCGGCGTTGGTTCCGCCGTGGCTCTTCACCACCACCCCGTTTAGTCCCAGCAGCACGCCGCCGTTGGACTTGTTGGGGTCCATCTTGTCGCGCAAGGCCTGGAAGGCGCTACGCGCGAAGACATAGCCAAGCTTGGACATCCAGCTCCGCCGCATCTCGCCTCGGAGCAATTCCGCCATTTGCCGCGCGGTTCCCTCGGCAGCCTTGAGCGCGATGTTGCCGCTGAATCCTTCGGTAACGATCACGTCGGCCAGTCCCTTGCCGATGCCGTCGCCCTCGACGAAGCCGATATAATCGAGCTCCGGCAGGTTCCTTGCGCGCAGGATCTCGCTGGCCTCGCGAATTTCCTCGTGCCCCTTGATCTCCTCGGCGCCGATGTTGAGCAGCCCGACGGTTGGTCTCTTCTTGTCGAACAGCACGCTGGCCTTGGCCGCGCCCATCACCGCCATCGAAACCAGATGATGCGCATCGCCGCCGAGCGTGGCGCCAAGATCGAGCACGACGGATTTGCCGCGCATGGTCGGCCAGATCGCCGAGATGGCCGGACGGTCGATGCCCGGCAGGGTGCGCAGGTGGAAGCGGGCCATCGCCATCAGCGCGCCGGTATTGCCGGCGGAGATCGCCACATCCGCCTCGCCCTTCTTGACCGCGTCGATCGCGAGCCACATCGATGAGGTCTTGCGGCCGCGCCGCAGCGCCTGGCTCGGCTTGTCCTCCATGCTGACGGCAACGTCGGTATGGACGATGCTGGAGGCGGCTTTCAGCTTCGGGTGCTTGTCGAGCTCGGGCTCGATTTTGGCGCGGTCTCCGACCAGCAGGAACTCGCTGTCACGATGTCGGCCAAGCGAGATGGCGGCGCCGGGAATGACCACGGCTGGGCCGACATCGCCCCCCATGGCGTCCAGCGCGATGCGAACCTTGCTTGGCATGAAAGTCCTGGAAACCTGGTCTGGTGCGGTCTTGGATCAGCGGGGCCGCAAAATGGGTTCGCCACGGAGATGGCGAGCGGCCAAGCGCCACGCCGCACCCGAACCGGGGCGGGACAATAGCGTTTTGTACCCCCGAAACAACCTCTTGCCCCCAGCCTTTTGCACCCCGAGCGATCCGAAAGAGCACGGATGGAATGGCAAGAAACACATTGCAATCAATCGGATATTGCCGCTCCTCAAACCATCATGGCAGACGGCTCATATTCCGTCCCAAGCCATCGGGGCGGAAATGCCTGGGCTATTTGCCCTTTTTCCTGTCCTGAAGCGCTTTCAGCACTGCGAAGGGGTGATCTTCCGGATCGGGTGCGATGACCTCCGCCTCGAACACCGCCCCCGCCTTGCGCGGATAGGGATCGATCGCCAGGAACAGCGCATCGGTGGCGAGACGGCCGAGATCGATGATGTCGCCCGCGATCGGCTCCGGAGGGTCGGCGACCTCAGGCGGGGCTTTGTCGTCCTGTCCCTCCTCGATCAGGTCGGCGAGGCGCCGAGCCTCGGCCTCGGGGGCGAACATCAGGTCCACCTCCTCCTCGATCTCGCTCTCGATCGGATCCAGCGTGACGACGCAGGTCTGGCCGATCCTGCCGCGAACGAGCCCGGTGACCTGGACCCGCCCGCCGCTTTTCGGCACGACATCGAAGCTGGCATGCGCGGACAAGATCTCCCGCACGCCCGCGAGCTCCGCCATGGCCTGCCGCTCGGCCGCGGAAGCCTCGAGTTCGCGATGCAGCCCGGTGTCGGGGATCTGCGCAACGATGACGGGTGCCCGCCAGGGATCTGGCTGGGCTCCGGTGCTCGGTCGGCTCATGGCGTGACATCCTCAGGCATTGCTGGAGGAAACTTGAAGGAAGCGCGCAACAACGCTGCCTCGTCGGCCCGGCCGAGAGCGGCCTCGCAGGCCCTGGCATAGGCCGCGAGCCGCGTTGCCTGGTCCGGGCCGGTCCCGTTCAAGATATTCTTGCAGATCGCCGATGCCAGCGCCTCGCCGCCAGATTCCATCGCCTGATCATAGGCCTGGACCCGGCCGTAGAAGGCCTCGCCGAAGGCGCGCATCCGCTTCGGGACGGTCTGGTCGCCCACGCCCATCTCGCGCAGATTGTCGTCCATGTCCTCGCAGAATCGGTCGAACAACGCCTGCGACAGCTCGGAGGCGCCCTCGCTGGCGCCCTGGCCCGTACGCAGGCGGCGTAGCAGCAGCCACAGATGCAGCAGCAACAGGTCGAAACGCCCGTTAACCGTATCGGGCACCCCCAAGTCACGGTAAAATATGGGTTCTCGCGCCTGCGTCACGATCATGCCATAGATGGCTTCAATGGTATCCGCCGGGGCTAGCCGGGGTTTCCTGAAGTGATTGAACGGCCAAAGCATTGTGGTTTCCGCAAGCGGGCGCGCGCGAGTTGCATTCAGACGCCCAGCCCGGTACTTCAGCGCCTCGCGCGACGCAAGGGGACGGAATCAGTTCCGCTATGACGATAACGAACCAGACCAGCCTGCGCGCGGACAAGCAGCGCGGCCTTCACGCATGCTGGCGCACCCTGCGCATGCTCGCGGCGACCGCCGTCGTCGGCGTCGCGCTCGCGGCCTGCACCGGCGAGCAATTTCAAAAAGGTTATATCCTGCCGCCCGGTGCGCTCGAGCAAATTCCGATCGGTGCGAGCCAGGACCAGGTGCTGATCGTCATGGGCACGCCCTCGACGGTCGCAACGCTCGACGGCGAAGTCTTCTACTACATCTCGCAGCGCTCGGAGCGCCCGGTCGCCTTCATGAACCAGAAGGTGGTCGACCAGCGCGTCATCGCGGTCTATTTCGACAAGAACCGGCGCGTGCGGCGGCTTGCCAATTACGGCCTTCAGGACGGCAAGATCTTCGACTTCATCAGTCGCACCACGCCGACCTCGGGTCAGGAGATGAGCTACCTCACGCCGCTGTTCAAGCTGCTCAGCTTCAACTGAGTCGCCACGACACTTGCGCGCGACGCCGTAGAGCGGCTGGTGTCGAGAAGCTGGCTCGGGCATGCGTGTCCGGACCACCCTCTGTCTGAGCGCCTGCATTCCGCCAGAAGGCAAATTGCGAGCATCTGCGGCGTCGTGCCACTCCCCCCGGGGTCTTTGCCGCAGCGTGCGACTTGCCCACGCAAGCCTCGTTCCCTAGGGTCCGCGCAATGCAAGAAGCTGGGAGCGGATTCGTGTCCAAAAAACTTCAAAACACCTTGTTGTCCCGACGTCGCGTGCTCACCGGTGTGGCCGGCCTTTCGGCTGCAGCGATCCTGCCGCGATCGAGCCTTGCCGACTGGAAGCCGACCGAGACCGTTCGTCTCATCGTGCCGGCGGCAGCCGGCGGCTCGACGGACGTCATGGGCCGCCTTCTCGCCGCGCATCTGCAGGCCGCTTGGGGGCCGTCGGCCGTCGTGGAAAACCGCTCGGGCGGCGGCGGCACGATCGGCACGGCCGAGGCCGTGCGCGCCAAGCCTGACGGCCAGACCATCCTGGTCGGCAATCCCGGGCCGAACGCCATCGCCTACAGCATCTTCAAGAACCTCAGCTACAAGCCGGACCAGCTTCAGCCGGTCTCGAACATGATCCGGATTCCGAACATCGTCTCGGCGCATCCGAAGACCGGCATCAAGTCGGTCCCAGAGCTGATCGCTTACCTCAAGGCCAATCCGGACAAGCTCAGCTACGCCTCCTCCGGGGTCGGCCAGAGCCCTCACCTCACCGGCGCCTGGTTCCTCCAGCTCACCGGCCTGAAGATGACGCACATCCCCTTCCGCGGCGCCGGACCGGCGCTCCAGGCGGCGCTCGCCGGCGACATCCAGATCCTGTTCGACAATCTCTACCCCAGCCTGCCGCAGGTGCAGAGCGGCACGCTCAACGGTCTCTGCGTCACCACCCCCGAGCGCAGCGATCTCGCGAAAGATCTGCCGACCATGCGCGAGAGCGCACCGGAACTGGCAAATTTCGACGTGTCCTCCTGGTTCGCCGTCTTCCTGCCGAAGGGCGTCTCGCCCGAGGTGCTGGGCGCGCTCAATCTCCAGATCAAGGCGATGCTGGAGCGCGACGACGTCAAGAAGCAGATCGCCGCCATGGGCGCCCGCGCCGACTACGGCACGCCGGAGCAGTTCGGCGCCTTCGTGGACGCCGAGACGAAGAAGTTCGCCGGCATCATCCAGAAGGAAGGCCTGCAGATGGACGTGCAGTGAGGCGAAGCGTCATTCCGGGACGGCTCGAAAGAGCCGAACCCGGAATGATGGCGAGAAACAAAAACCCCGCGGCTCGCGCCGCGGGGTTTTCTCTTGTCTCTTCGACGCCGCTCAGTGCGCCAGGATCGCCAGCAGCAGCAGGGCCACGATGTTGGTGATCTTGATCATCGGGTTCACGGCAGGACCCGCCGTGTCCTTGTAGGGATCGCCGACGGTATCGCCTGTGACCGCCGACTTGTGGGCATCACTGCCCTTGCCGCCGAAATGGCCGTCCTCGATGTACTTCTTGGCGTTATCCCAGGCGCCGCCGCCCGAGGTCATCGAGATCGCGACGAACAGTCCCGTCACGATCACGCCGAGCAGCATCGCGCCCACCGCCGAGAACGCCGCCGACTTGCCCACCGCGCCGCCGCCTGCGATTGCGTAAATCACGAAATAGACGACGATCGGCGACAGCACCGGAAGCAGCGAGGGGATGATCATCTCCTTGATCGCCGCCTTGGTCAGCAGGTCGACCGCCTTGCCGTAGTCAGGCTTGTCGGTGCCCTGCATGATGCCCGGCTTCTCGCGGAACTGGCGTCGCACCTCCTCGACGATCGCACTCGCCGCACGGCCGACGGCGGTCATGCCCATCGCACCGAACAGATACGGCAAGAGGCCGCCGAACAGCAGGCCCACCACGACGTAAGGATTGTTCAGCGAAAAGTCCGGATTGACGCCGGCGAAGTACGGATGCTGCGCAGAGCGGGCCACGAAGTACTTGAGGTCCTCGTTATAGGCTGCGAACAGCACGAGAGCACCGAGACCGGCGGATCCGATCGCGTAACCCTTGGTCACCGCCTTGGTGGTGTTGCCGACCGCATCGAGCGCGTCGGTCGATTTGCGCACCTCCTTGGGCAGTCCCGCCATCTCGGCGATGCCGCCGGCATTGTCGGTGACGGGACCGAAAGCGTCGAGGGCGACGATCATGCCGGCGAGCGCCAGCATGGTGGCGGTGGCGATGGCGATGCCGAACAGCCCGGCGAGGCTGTGGGTGACCAGGATGCCGGCGATGATGACGATCGCAGGCAACGCGGTCGCTTCCATCGAGATGGCGAGGCCCTGGATCACGTTGGTGCCGTGGCCCGTGACCGAGGACTGGGCGATCGACTTCACCGGACGATAGTCGGTCCCCGTGTAGTATTCGGTGATCCAGATGATCAGGGCGGTGACGATGAGACCAACCACGCCGCACTCGAACAGCGCCAGTCCGGTATAGTTCACGCCCTCGAGCTTGCCGAAGCCGATCAGGTAGTAGATCACCAGCGCAATGCCGATCAGCGACAGCACGCCGGTTGCGATCAGGCCCTTGTAGAGTGCGCCCATGATCGACTGGCTCGGCCCGAGCTTGACGAAAAAGGTGCCGATGATCGAGGTGATGATGCAGATGCCGCCGATCGCGAGCGGCAGCGTCATCATGCTGGCGAGGATCGGCGTCTTGGCGAAGAAGATCGCCGCGAGCACCATGGTGGCGACCGCGGTCACCGCATAGGTCTCGAACAGGTCGGCGGCCATGCCGGCGCAGTCGCCGACATTGTCACCGACGTTGTCGGCGATGGTCGCGGGGTTGCGCGGATCGTCCTCGGGGATGCCGGCCTCGACCTTGCCGACGAGATCGCCGCCGACGTCCGCACCTTTGGTAAAGATGCCGCCGCCGAGACGGGCGAAGATCGAAATCAGCGAGGCACCGAAGCCGAGCGCCACCAGGGCGTCCACCACGACACGGCTGTCAGGCGCAAGATTCAGCGAATGGACCAGGAAGGCGAAATAAAGCGTCACACCGAGCAGCGCCAGGCCCGCCACCAGCAGCCCGGTGATGGCCCCCGCCTTGAATGCGAGTTCGAGGCCGCCGGCGAGCGAGGTCGTCGCGGCCTGGGCGGTGCGCACATTGGCACGGACCGAGACATTCATGCCGATGAAGCCCGCGGCGCCGGACAGGATGGCGCCGATGGCGAAACCGATCGCGACGTAGAGCCCGAGGAAATAGGCAAGCAACACGAAGATGACGATGCCGACGATACCGATCGTGGTGTACTGGCGCCGGAGATAGGCCTGTGCGCCTTCGCGCACGGCTCCCGCAATTTCCTGCATGCGCGGCGACCCCGCATCCGCGCCCAACACCGAAGACGTCGCCCAAATCGCGTAGACGACGGAAAGCACTCCGCAGAGCACTATCAACCATAATGCTGTCATATGATGTTTGCCTCAGATCCTTGATGTACCCCCGGCGCCTTTTGTTGTCCGTCGTGCGGTGCGGCGCCTTGATTTCGAACAAAGCCGCCCCTTGCCCAAAAGGGGCGGCTTCAGTCGGCGGCAACCTTGCCAAAATCAAATTGAGGGTGCAACGCCGGATCGGGCCGAAACCGCCGATCTCGGCAGGTATTTAGGCTGAACTGCCAAGAACGAGTGCAATAACAAGTGGCAAGAACAAAGTGCCCAGAACCAGGATGCCGGTTTGCAATTCCTAGAAGTGGCTGTAGGACAGCCGCGTCAAGGACAGTTCCTGGCCCTGCCCATCCAGGAAGCGCGGCCGCTGGTGACCCTCCACGATCGTGCCGATCGCGGTGACGGCAACGCCCGTGGCCTGCCCCGCGGCAATCAGCGCCTCGCTCTGCGCCGGCGCAGCGGTGCAGAGCACCTCGTAGTCATCGCCCCCCGCAAGCAGCGTCTCGACGCAAACCACGTTGCTTGCGAGCAGGCCGGCGGCTGCGGCCGAGAGCGGCACGCGCGTCACGTCGACCGAGGCGGAGACCCCGGACGCCGCACAGAGTTTTGCCAGGTCGCCCGCGAGGCCGTCGGAGACGTCCATCGCCGCGGTAGCCTGGTCGCGCACGGCCTGCGCCAGCACGTTGCGCGGCTGCGGCACCCGATAGCGCCGGACCAAAACTTCCCTTGCCCCTGCATCGGACGCGAGCGCCGCGGCAGCGGCGCCGCCTTTGAGCACGTCGAGGCCGAGCGCCGCATCGCCGATCGTGCCCGTCACCAGGATGCGATCGCCCGGCTTCGCGCCGGTGCGGCCGACCATCCGCCCCTGCGGCACGCGGCCAAAGGCTGTGATCGAGATCATCTGCGGGCCGGGCGTCGACACCGTGTCGCCGCCGAGCAGCGGGCACGCGAAGCTCTCGGCATCCTCGCCCAGCGCGTCGGCAAAGGAACGGAGCCAGGCATCCTCCTGGCTGCGCAATGCCAGCGTCAGCACGAAGCCGGCCGGCAGTGCGCCCTTGGCGGCGAGATCGGACAGATTTACCCGCAGCGCCTTGCGCGCGATGGTGTCAGGGGGATCGCTGGCGAGATAGTGCACGCCCTCGACGATCGCGTCGGTGGTGACGACGATATCGTCGCCCGATGAGGACAGCACCGCGGCGTCGTCGACCAGGCCGAACGCACCGGGATCGGTCGCCAGCGGCTTGAAATAACGCGCGATGAGGGAGTCTTCGCCGGAGGGCTGAGTTCTGTCCTGTGTCACGATGCCGACCCGTCATCCTGAGGTGCGAGCCCTTGCGAGCCTCGAAGGATGGACGGCCGAGGTGCGACCTCAGCGGCACGCCGCCGCCCTTCGAGGCCTCCGCTTCGCTCCGGCACCTCAGGGTGACGGCTACGGCGGAAGTCGTCGTCTCAATTACCCCCGCCCGAACTCGTCTCCGCGGAACTGGCGGCCGATCTGGTCGAGCACGGCGTTGACCATGCCGGTCTCCTCACGGTCGACGAAGGCGTTGGCGACGTCGACATATTCGGACACGACGACGCGGCCCGGCACGTCCTTGCGCTGCTGGAGCTCATAGGCCCCCGCCCGCAGTACCGCCCGCAGGATGGCTTCGATCCGCTTCAAGGGCCAGCCCTTCGACAGCGCCTCGTCGATCAGGGGATCGAGCTTTTTTTGGTCGCGCACGACGCCGGAGACGACGTCGCGGAAGAAGGCCGCTTCCGCCGGTAGGTATGTGTCGCCCTCGACCTCGTTCCCAAGCCAATGGCTTTCGAACTCGGCAAAGATGTCGTTGATGCCGGCGCCGGCAATGTCCATCTGGTACAGCGCCTGCACGGCCGCAAGCCGCGCCGCACCGCGGCGGTTGGCCTTCTTCTCGGCAGCGACCGGCTTCTTGGGGTTGTCCGTCATGGCGTCAGGCCTGCGCCAGACGGCGTTTGATGCGCAGCATCGCAAGCGCGGCGCGCGCGGCGTCGCCGCCCTTGTTGAGCTCGCTGGCGCGCGCCCGCGCCCAGGCCTGCGCTTCGGTGTTGACGGTGAGGATGCCGTTGCCAAGCGGCAGCTTTCGCGCCACAGCGAGATCCATCAAGGCGCGCGAGGATTCCTGCGAGACGATCTCGAAATGAATGGTGTCGCCCCGGATTACGCAACCGAGCGCGATCACCGCGTCATAGGGCCTGCCGTTTGCCGCCGCAGCATCGACCGCGATGGCGACGGCCGCGGGAATCTCGAGCGCACCGGGAACCGTAATGACGTCGTGAGTCAGGCCGGCTGCCTTCAGCTCGGTTACCGCGCCGTCCAGCAGCGCATCCTGGAGATCGTCATAGAACCGCGCTTCGACGATCAGCGCGCGTGCGCCGGAAATGTCGGTCTGGTCCTTCAGGGGTGCGCGCCGCGCGTCTGCCATCGTTCAATCCGTTTCGAAAGGGGTCGGCGCTATGTAGTCGCCGCAGGCATGTAAGCCAAGCCAGAACCGTCCTTCCGGGGCGATGCGAAGCATCGAACCCGGAATCTCGAGATTCCGGGTTCGGCTCTTCGAGCCGCCCCGGAATGACCGGCTTCGCCGGTCACTTCATTTCCGTCAGCCGCGCCGCATAGCGGGCCATCAGGTCGACCTCGATATTGACCTCGTCCCCCGCCTTCCAGCCGCCGATCGTCGTGACATCAAGCGTGTGTGGGATGATCAGCACCGAAAAGGTCATGTCCGCAACTGTATTGATCGTCAGCGAGACGCCATCGAGCGTGATCGAGCCCTTGGTGGCGATGAAACGTGCCAGCTCCCGCTTCGTCGAGAGCTCGAACCGCGCCATGTCGGGCAAGTTCTCGCGGCTGACGATGGTTGCAATGCCGTCGGCATGGCCGGCGACGATATGGCCGCCGAGTTCGTCGCCGATCTTCAGCGCACGTTCGAGGTTCAGCCTCGTGCCCAGCTTCCAGTGCTTGGCCGTCGTCAGCGCCAGCGTCTCGGCCGCGGCATCGACCTCAAACCAGGTCCTCTGCTCGGAGTCCCTGCCGTCCGCGACGCCCGAGGCGACCACGGTCAGGCAAACCCCGTTGCAGGCGATCGAGGCGCCATCGGCAATCGTGGCCTGATCGTAGCTGCAGGCGATGCGCAGCCGGTGCAGCTGCCCCTGCGCCGTTGGCGTGAAGCTGACGATCTCGCCGATATCGGTGACAATGCCGGTGAACATTACGCGCGCTCGTAGATGGTGAGAGTGTCCTTGCCGAAGGTCTCGCTAGCATGAACCTTGTAGGCCTGCGACTGCGTGATTTTCGACAGGGGCAATGCATCGAGTGCATCGACGCCGCCGCTGCCCACCGTTTCCGCCCCGCGGAACAGCCAGATCTCGTCGACGAGATCGGCCGCGACGAACGAAGCCGCAACGCGGCTGCCGCCCTCGACCATCAGTCGCGTGATGCCCTTCCCGGCCAGCTCATGCAGCACGGCCGGCAAATCGAGCCCCGATGCAGTGCCAGGCGGCACGCGCAGCACTTGCGCACCGGCCGCCCCGAGCCGCGTCGCTGCGGCAGCTTCCGCAAGCTCAGAACCGACCACCCAAAGCGGCGTTTCGCGCGCGGTGCTGACCAGCTTGCTCGCGCCGGGGATGCGCAGGCTTTGATCGAGCACCACGCGGACCGGCGAGCGGGCCGCCATGCCCGGCAGGCGGCAGGTGAGGAGCGGATCGTCCGCGAGCACGGTGCCGATGCCGACCAGGATGGCGTCGCTCTGTGCGCGGAGCAGATGCACGCGGTCACGCACGGCTTCGCCCGTGATCGCGACCGGCTTGCCGCCGGCCGCTCCGATCTTGCCGTCCGGCGAGACCGCGAGCTTGAGGATCACATGCGGACGCTTGTCCCGGATGCGGCGGAAATGGCCGGCATGGTCGAACGCGGCTTCCGCCGCGCAGAGACCGACGTCCACATTGATGCCGGCGGCGCGCAGGCGGGCATGGCCCTGGCCCGCGACTTCAGGATTGGGATCTTCGATCGCCGCCACCACCCGCTTGATGCCGGCCGCGATCACTGCGTCGGCGCAAGGCGGCGACTTGCCGAAATGCGAGCACGGCTCCAGGGTGACATAGAGCGTGGCGCCTCGCGCCGCCTCGCCTGCCCGCCCCAGTGCTTCGGGCTCGCCATGTGGCCGTCCCCCGGGCTGGGTCCAGCCGCGGCCGACGATGATCCCGTCCTTGACGATGACGGCGCCGACGGCCGGATTGGGCCAAGTGCGCCCCTGCCCGCGGCGCCCAAGCGAGAGCGCCAGCTCCATGAATCGGCGATCGGCGTCCTTTGCCTCGCGGGCCTTCTGCGCGAACTGGTCTTCCAGGATGCGGAAGATCATTTGCGGATCGCGGCGAGCCGCGCTTCCTCCTCACCGGAGAGCTCGCCGAGCACGTCGGCGAAATCCTTGGCTTCGCGGAAGTTACGGTAGACGGAAGCAAAGCGCACATAGGCGACGTCGTCGAGCGTGCGCAGATGCTCCATCACGGTCTCGCCGATCACCTCCGAGGAGATCTCAGCCTCGCCCCCCGTCTCGAGCTCGCGCACGATGGTGGAGACCATTTTCTCGACCCGTTCGGGCTCGACCTGCCGCTTGCGCAAGCTGATCTGCACCGAGCGCATCAGCTTGTCGCGATCGAACGGCACGCGGCGTCCATTACGCTTGATCACCGTGAGTTCGCGCAGCTGTACGCGCTCGAAAGTGGTGAAGCGGAAATTGCAGGCGACGCACACGCGCCGCCTGCGGATCACGGCCGAATCCTCGGTCGGACGCGAGTCCTTTACCTGCGTATCCAGACTGTTGCAGTTCGGGCAGCGCATCCGCTTGGCCTAGCCTTACTGGTAGATCGGGAACCGGTCGGTGAGCGCCTTGACTCGATCCTTGATCGCGGCCTCCACCAGCGGCGCCTTGCCGTCGGACGACTGTGCGATCGCGTTTAGGACTTCGGCGATCATGCCGCCGACCTGCTGGAATTCGGCCACGCCGAAGCCGCGCGTGGTCGCCGCGGGCGTGCCGAGACGAATGCCTGAGGTGACGAATGGCGACTCAGGATCGAAAGGAATGCCGTTCTTGTTGCAGGTGATGGCGGCGCGAACCAGCGCCTTCTCCGAGGCGTTGCCCTTGAGGCCCTTGGGCCGGAGATCGACCAGCATCAAATGGTTGTCGGTGCCCCCGGAGACGATATCGAAGCCATGGCTCTTCATCGTCTCGGCCAGGGCCTTGGCGTTCTCGACGACGTTCTTGGCGTAGACCTTGAAGTCCGGCCGCAGCGCCTCGCCGAGAGCGACCGCCTTGGCCGCGATCACATGCATCAGGGGACCGCCCTGCAGGCCCGGGAAGATCGCCGAGTTGAGCTTCTTGGTCAGCGTCTCGTCATTCCACAGCATCAGGCCGCCGCGCGGACCGCGCAGCGATTTATGCGTCGTGGTGGTGGTGACGTGCGCGTACGGCACGGGCGAGGCGTGCACGCCGCCGGCGACGAGCCCGGCAAAATGCGCCATGTCGACAAGGAGATACGCACCGACGCTGTCCGCGATCTCGCGGAAGCGCTTGAAGTCCCAGGCGCGCGAATAGGCGGAGCCGCCGGCGATGATCAGCTTCGGCTTGACCTGCTCGGCCTGCTTCGCCACCGCGTCCATGTCGATGATCTGGTCCTCGCGGCGCACGGTGTAGTGCGCGGCCTTGAACCACTTGCCGCTCATGTTGACGGGCGAGCCATGAGTGAGATGGCCGCCGGCGGCGAGATCGAGACCCATGAAGGTGTCACCGGGCTGCAGCAGCGCCAGGAACACCGCCTGGTTCATCTGGCTGCCGGAGTTCGGCTGCACGTTGGCGAAATTGGCGCCGAACAGCTTCTTGGCGCGATCGATCGCAAGGTTCTCGGCGACGTCGACCCACTCACAACCGCCGTAGTACCGCGCGCCCGGATAACCTTCCGCGTATTTGTTGGTCATCACCGAACCCTGCGCTTCCAGCACGGCCCGGCTGACGATGTTCTCGGAGGCGATCAGCTCCACCTCGTGGCGCTGACGGCCGAGCTCGCCCTTGATGGCGGCGGCGATTTCGGGATCGGCCTGCTCGAGCGAGGCGGTGAAAAACGAATCGGGCGCGGAGGCGGTCTTTGCGAGGGTCATCTTGCGAATATCTCCACCGCCGCAGCCTTGAGGCGGGCTACGGGCGGGTCTGGTGTGGCGGTCGGAAGCACGCGCGATCTACCACATCGCCCGCAACAGGCCAAGTAGTTGCGGGTCGGGCCTGGTATTTATGCAAGATATGGTGGGATTGGAGATTTTCAGCCCTGGAGCGGTTTCATGGAACCGCTCCTCGTCAATATCCGGGCCAGAGCCGCTTTATCGCCAGCCAGCAGCCCTCGGGCGGGCGGCTCCTTCTTAAAGCCCCGTATACCCCGCCTTCACGGGGTCCACGCTGCCGTCCAGTTGGCGCAGGTAGGTCAGGCCGCAGACCGTCAACCTGTGAGTGTCCGTCTCCCCCGCTTCCATCAGGGTGTTGAGGTAGTTCGTGACTTTTTCACGCGCCTCAGTGCTGGCTGCCGCGGTGCGGTTGGCGAGCAGGTCGTAGGTCTGCATGATGCGGTCGATGGCAGCTTGCATGGCATCCTCTGGTTGGTCGCGATTTCTCGAGATTGTTCAGGCCACCGCTCTGGCCTCGGACTTCGCCTGAAATCGGGCGATCGCCACGTTGGCCAGCCTGATCTTGTTGAATTCGCCTTGCTGGAGCAGCTTCAAAATAATCCCAAGCAGGCGTTCGTCGGTGACAAGCGAGTCGGGGATCGCGCCGGAACGCCTCAGATAATTTGCGGCGATGGCGTAGGCCTCACTCACGAGTTCCACGTTCATCGCCTGAAGCCCGCGCTCGACCAGCATCGCACCCTCCGGTTGGAAGCAATAACGACGACGCAGCGTTCTGGTTCCCTGCTCCGAGCCAACTTTTTGCAGTGCGAAAGGGTTTCGGTTCCTCGTCCCGGCCCGGACGAGCCGATGACTACCAGTTGACCCGCGCGCCGGCCTTTCCCGCCAAAGTGCGGGACACATCATTGGTGTAGGTGGCTTCGCCGGCTGCAAACAAGGTCAGGCGGCCCATTTGCCACTCAACCCCCGCGCTGGTGTACCCGCCTGCCACGCTGTTGCGCTCGGGGGTCGCTACGAGGAAGTTCTGCCCCAGCAACAAGAGATCGAGCAGACCGCCCGCGCTGCGTTGCTGGGCAAGCGCGCCCGCAGCAACGCGGGTTGTGACCCGGTTTCCGTTGGCGAGCGTCCTGGTGTTGGCGAAGGTGATCTCGGCCCGCTCCTCCCAGGCCTGAAAGTCGCGGCCGGCAGCGCTCATGTTGGCGGCGCCTGCGCCCGCCTCGGTATAGCCGCCAAAATGCGCGGTCACGTAGCGCACCTTCACCGCCGGCGTGACCGTGAAGCCGCGCCCATCGACATCAAGGCGGCGTCCGAACATCAGCGCCGGATTGACGAACCAGCCGCCATAAGACGCCGTTGCGGTTGCAAAGGCGAGACCGCCGCCGATGTTGCGCCCGCTGGAATTGTCGAGGCTTCCGCCGATCACCGAGAGATCCAGGAACGTGCCGCCCCAGGTCTTGCGGCCATAGGCGCCGCCGAACACGGCGTCGGTGCTGGTGCTTCCGGCGTTGAGATACAGGTTGGTCTTGTTGCTGCTGCCGCCTGCGAGCACCCCCAGCCTGAGGTCGGAACTGACCAGCCGCTCGTAGCCGACCGCGCCGCCAAAGCCTGTCGTCGTCCCGCCGATCAACGCGCCGTTGTCATGTTGCAGCCGCTGGCCGCCAAAGGCCTTGGCCCAGACCGCATTCCCGTCGCCATAATCTGCGCTTGCCCCCTTGAACGCTGGAGCCGGGGCAAATCCCGGGGCGCCGGACGGAAAACTGGCGAATGCATCGAACGAAGACGCCGCCGGTTCGGGCGCTGCAAATGCACTGGCGGCGGCCATGCCCGGAGCAAACACGGGCGCATCGGGCAGGACCGAGCCGATCCATCCGGTGATGTCCATGATCGCGCGGTTCTGCGCGCCGAAGCTGGAGACATCGGCAACGATGATCTGGTTGGGCGTGACCACGTAGGGCTTCCCGGCGGTGGTCACCGTCGAAAGCGTCTTGTCGAAATTGGCGGTGTTCAGGATCCAGCTTCCGGGGCCGAAACTGACGGCGTCGGCGCCCCCGGTGAAATCGACCACGCCGCCGAAGCGCGCGCCGGGCAGCACGGTCAGACCGTCGGACTGTGCAGGCGTCGTCGCGCCGAACTGGATCGCCGTACCGCCTTCGCCGATGATTGTGCCGGAATTGACTACCGTCCCCGCTGCCGCAGTCAAAACACCGATGCCGGAAGGCCCGCTGCCCGTAATCGTCCCGAAGTTGGTCAGGTTGACGCCGCCGTTGAAGGTGCGAATGCCCGCGCCGCTGCCAGTGATCGTGCCCGAATTCGTGACGATCGCATCGAACGAGGCCTGCACGCCTGCCGAATGCTCACCGATGATCTTGCCAGAATTGGTGACTGTGGCGTACTGGGAACCAATGCCCTCCCAATAGCCGCGGATCAAACCGGAATTGGCAACGGTGACGTTCGAGGCGCTGACCGCCGCGCCATCAACGGCGATGATGGTGCCCGAATTCGTCACCTTCGCAATCGTGCCGGAAATGGCCGGGCCGAATCCATTGTTGAGGATGGACCCTGAATTGGTCACGTCGATCGTGCCGCTGGAAGAAGGTCCCACCGACGTCGACGTGATCACCCCCGAATTCACCAGCGTCAGGTTCGTTTGAGCATAGATGACGGTGCCGAAGGTGTCGGTCATCGCGATGGTGCCCGAATTGATCACCGTCGCGCTGCCGTTCACCGCATAGATGGCATTGTTCGCTGAACTGATCGAGCCCGAGTTGACAACGCTGATGTCGGCCAGGGCGTAGATGCCGTGCAAGTTTCCGACGATGCTGCCCGAATTGTTGATGGTGCTCGTGCCGGTGGCAAAGACGCCGTCAAAGCCCAAGCCGGTGATCGTCCCGGAATTCACGACGGTGATGTTGCTGCCGGTGACGCCATCGCTGACAGTACCGGTGATGGTTCCGAAATTCGTCACGACGCCGCTGAGACCCGCATCGACTCCGGCATAGCCGCTGATCGTGCCGAAATTGGTCACGGTCGCGCTGGTCGCACCAAAGATACCGCGGTCGTTGATTCCCTTGATCGTGCCCGAATTCACCACCGTCCCGGTGTTGAACCTGATGCCGTAGCTCGTCCCGGTCACCGACGCCCCCTGGACGATGGTGACCGCAAGACTGTCGATCCCGGCGGTGCCGTAACCGTTCGTGCCATTCTGATCCGTGGTGACGCCGGTACAGGTCGCCGAGACATTGTTGCCAGCAGCGGGAGTGCAGGCAGCCTGAGCCGGCGCCGAGAGCAGCGTCATGGCGGCAGAAGCTGCGGCAGCGATGACGAACAAGCGGCCCGGAGACGGCCCGAACGCGCGCGACGAGAGACCGGACATCGCGCGCGACAAATCGGACGGGGGCATTGCAAAGGCCTGAGGAGTCAAATCAATTGCGACCGATAAATTGCCGGTCCGTCATCGTACAATGGATTCGGGGTCTACAAAGCGCGGCGGATTGATTTTGAATTCAGCGGTCAACTCTCTGGTCCGGGAAGTCAAAATTGTCTTCGGTGCACGCGAGGCCCCGCTTTATAACCGGCTTCGAAACACGTTCGCGCATTCGCAGAAAGACCATGTCCTCCCCCATTCCGGTGCTGCATTTCGACACCAGTAATTTCCCTGAGACCGACAGATTCGACATTTGGCGCTCGGGCATCGCCACGCACCAGATCACCCGGGCGGGCTCGGCCGACGGCCCCTTCGAAGCCGTCGTGGATGCCTGGACCCTCGGCGACATGGTCGTGACGCATTCCCGTTTCGGCCCGGTCAGGATGGTGCGAACCGCCGAAATGGCGCAGGCCGATGGCCTCGACATGATCCAGGTCGTTTTCGTCAAAACCGGCGCGGTGACCTTCACCACCGAGGTCGAGCCCTCTCCGCGCACGATGCGACAAGGCGAGCTGGCCGCCTTCGACACGCGCCGGCCCCTGGTGACCGAGGGAACGGCGCTGGATTGCATCACCTGCACCGTCGCGCGACGCGCCTTCGAGCGAGCGGGATACGACCCCTCCACCCACGGCGTCATCATCGACGGTGCATGGGGCCGCCTCGTCGCCGACTTCCTGTTGTCGTTCGTGCAACAACTCGAGGAGATGACCGTCCAGGACGCCGCCAGCCTGTCGTCGGCCTTCGTCGGGCTGCTGGCGACGGTGCTGGGCGCGCGGCCGGCCGGCGGCGAGGCCGCGTCCCGCAGCTCGGTGACCTCGCTGCGCGAGCGCGCGGAAGCCTATATCGATCAGAACCTGTCATCCGACCGGCTCGATATCGCGGCCATGAGCCGGGCTCTGGCAACGTCGAAATCCAATCTCTATCGTGCCTTCGCCAATGCAGGCGGCGTCACGGCGTATATCCGAAAGCGACGGCTGGAGACGATCCACGCTCGCCTCAATGCCGGCGAAGCCCTCGCAATCGGCGACGTTGCGCGCGAATACGGTTTTCCGAGCGCGGCGCATTTCAGCCGGGCCTTTCGCAAGCAATTCGGGTTCAGCCCGCGGCGTGCACGCCTTGGCGGCCTATCAGACCCCGTCGTTGTGGCCGACGACGAGGTCGCCCTGTTTCGCCACTGGGAGGAGCGCTTGCGCTGAGATGCGAGCCGGGGAGGAAAGCGACCGCGCTATGCGGCGCTTCTGCAGACGCACGAACGGCGCACCGGTCCGGGGCAACTCCGGGCCGGCGCGCTTGGGGAAGTGAGGCACGTTCGGAAAGGGCTGCCGGTCTTGTTGCGGGCCGGCTTGGCCCTGATCCATTCGGAAGCTCAGAGGCGATAGAGGATCTGGTCGGTCCAGAACCGCTCGAGACGGTGCAGCGACTTGTTGAGGGTCGCGAACTCGTCGCCGGAGATGCCGCCGACCTGCTCCACCGTCTTGACGTGCTTCTGGTAGAGGCTGTCGACGATGCGGCGGACTTCCTGGCCCTGCGGGGTCAGGCGGATGCGCACCGAGCGGCGATCGACGCGCGAGCGCTGATGGTCGAGGAAGCCGAGCTCGACGAGCTTCTTCAGATTGTAGGAGACGTTGGAGCCGAGATAGTAGCCGCGCGTGCGCAGTTCGCCGGCCGTCAGCTCCTTGTCGCCGATGTTGTAGAGCAGGAGCGCCTGCACCGAGTTGATGTCCGCGCGGCCGCGGCGATCGAATTCGTCCTTGATCACGTCGAGGAGCCGGCGATGCAGCCGCTCCACCAGAGTCAACGCTTCCAGATAGAGCGACTGCACCGAACCCTGCTGGCCGGAGACGCGCTCTGCGGTATCTGCCGCAGTTGCGACGGCTTTCATCATGACACTTCCCCTGTTGTCGTTTTTATCGACACTTATTCGACGAAACTTGTGTCCCGCCTGATAGGTGCAACTTAAGGGGCGCCTTTTGAAGATCGGCTTAAATAAGAGAATAAAGAGATCATGAATTTAAGACAGTGAATTGCGGATTAAGCCTGTGCCACAAGCACTTTTCGAAAGCCTCTGTTGACCTTCGCAAGCTCCTGTTCACCCTCCGTCCGCCGCTGGTGTCACATTCCAGAACAGCCCCGCCCCGTTTCGAAACGTGCGCGTAAGAGCTGTGGCGGAACCGGCTGGTCAATGAAAACTTACCGCGAATTTTAGGCAACCAACGGTCAACCAAGCGCAATACTCTCGTGTCCCGGACAAGCGTCGCAAAGCGGCGCGCAGATCCGGGACCTGGAGAGCCACAAACGAAGTCGCGGAGAGATGGGCCCCGGCTCTGCCGCACATCACTGCGTGCTGCGCAGCGTCCGGGGCACGAGAGAGTGAGCGTTCAATCGTTGTCGCCTACGGCGGCCGCTCGCGCGCGGCCATCCAGGCGAGCCCGAGATAGGCGGCGAGCATGAAGGCCTCCACACCGACGACGATCAGGCTGCCGCCATAGATGCCGGGGAACATCAGCTCGATGACCGCCATCGACACCACGGTCGTCAGCCACACCACCGCGCCCCAGGGCGTGGCGAGCCAGAGGCCGACCGCGGCGACGAGTTCGATCACGGCGAAGTAGACGGTCGCGGCCTGCCAGGCCATCGACTGGTTCTCGAACGCCTCGTCCTCGCCACCGACGAAACCCGTGACCTGCGCCCAGTGATAGAGACCCTTGAGGATCGAGAGCAGCGCCATCACCCGCAGGAACAGCACCAGCCGGCGCGTCCAGACATTGTCGTCGGATGTCGACCGCTCCGACGAGATGGCCGCCACCGAGAGCACGCTCTCCCTGGCGGGGTCTCGGGCAGCGTCCCTGGCATTGGCGCCGTCACGGGCCGCATCGCGGGTTGAGATCTCGGACATGGCCCCTTCTGGCTGCTTCGCCCCGCAAAATCAATCGGCTGCTATCCCTTGCGGCAGGTCAAGCCGCGGTGACTGGAACCGTGGAAGCTGGTATAAGAATAATTCCAGCCGGAGGAAGAGTGATGGCGATCAAATACGGACGTCCGATCGAATTGCGCGAAGTGTCGCGCCAGGACAGCACGGCGGTGCCGCATGCCCTCGATCTGACCGTCCGTCCGCGCCGCAACCGCAAGGCCGAGTGGTCCCGGCGAATGGTGCGCGAGAACGTCCTCACCACCGACGACCTGATCTGGCCGCTGTTCCTGATCGACGGCACCAACAAGCGCGAGCAGATCGCCTCCATGCCCGGCGTCGACCGGCTCAGCGTCGATCAGGCCGTGCGCGAGGCCGAGCGCGCGATGAAGCTGACCATCCCCTGCATCGCGCTGTTTCCCTACACCGATCCCGCCTTGCGCGACGAGGAGGGCTCGGAGGCCACCAATCCGAACAATCTGGTCTGTCAGGCGGTGCGCGCGATCAAGAAGGAATTTCCGGAGATCGGCATCCTCTGCGACGTCGCGCTCGATCCCTTCACCAGTCACGGCCATGACGGCCTGATTTCCGACGGCAGGATCCTGAACGACGAAACCGTCGCCGTGCTGGTGCGCCAGGCCCTGGTGCAGGCCGAAGCCGGCTGCGACATCATCGCGCCCTCGGACATGATGGACGGCCGCGTCGCCGCAATCCGCGAAGGGCTGGACCGCTCGGGCCTGCTCGACGTGCAGATCATGGCCTATGCCGCCAAATATGCCTCCGCATTCTACGGCCCGTTCCGCGACGCGATCGGCTCGGCCAAGACGCTCACCGGCGACAAGCGCACCTATCAGATGGACAGCGCCAACACCGACGAGGCTCTGCGCGAGGTCGAGCTCGACATCGCCGAGGGCGCCGACATGGTGATGGTGAAGCCCGGCATGCCCTATCTCGACGTGGTGCGCCGCGTGAAGGACACGTTCGCAATGCCGACCTTCGCCTATCAGGTGTCCGGCGAATACGCGATGATCGCAGCCGCCGCGAACAATGGCTGGCTCGACGGCGAGCGCGCGATGATGGAGAGCCTGCTCGCCTTCAAGCGCGCCGGCGCCGACGGCGTGCTGAGCTACTTTGCGCCCAAGGCCGCGGAGAAGCTGCGGGCCCAGGGATGAGGTGCCTCCCGTGACCCGGACGCAACGCATCGCCGGAGCGCATCTCACCGCGATCTCGGCTGTGGCCTCTGGATCCCGGCTCTGCGCGCCGTTTCACGGCGCTTGTCCGGGACACGAGGGCGCAGTTGCACTCACCCCATCCTGACGCACCGGTCGCCGCCCCCGAATCGCCGGAATATTTCGGCTTGTTAATGCCCCTGCGCCCTTGGCACGGGGATGGCCTGTTCCCATGTCCTGCCTTGGGAGTTTTCCCTGGGAGAACGGATATGTCGTATTCGGATTCGGGCAACGCTTGGCGCAGTGACGGCGGGATGCAGCCCCACGCCTTTGACCCCTCTCTGAATCCGGAGCTGTTCCGCGGAGTGGCGACCCGGCGGGTATTCGCCTTCCTGATCGACATGGTCGTGATCACGGTGCCGGTGATCCTCGGCTACGTCTTCATCGCCTTGTTCGGCGTGGTCACGCTCGGCATCGGCTGGGCGCTGTTCTGGATCGCCTGGCCCGCCTCCGTGATCTGGGCCATCGTCTATTACGGCGCCAGCATCGGCGGACCGTCCTCCGCCACGGTGGGCATGCGCCTGATGGACCTGGAATTGCGCACCTGGTACGGCGCGCCAGGCTATTTCGTGCTAGGTGCAACGCATGCGGTGCTGTTCTGGGTGACGGTGTCGTTCCTGACGCCGTTCGTGGTGCTGGTCGGCCTTTTCAACGGCCGCCGTCGCCTGCTGCACGATTTCGTGCTGGGAACGGTCGTGATCAACAATTCGGTCCGCGTGCCCGCACCCCAGACGGCGCGAACCTGGTGAGCTAATCGATTGACCGTGGGCTTCTGGAGCGCGATGCTGATGCCTGTTTCGGAGGCCCACGACGTCCCTTGACCCAGCACTCGCGCGACACCCCACAATTCTACCTCACGGCGCCCTCCCCCTGCCCGTATCTGCCGGGCCGGCACGAGCGCAAGGTGTTCACGCATCTGGTCGGCGACCGCGCCGGGGACCTCAACGACCTCCTGACCCATGGCGGTTTCCGACGCAGCCAGTCGATCGCCTACCGTCCCGCCTGCGACCAGTGTCGCGCCTGCGTCTCGGTCCGGGTCGTCGCCAACGAGTTCCGGCCCTCCCGCAGCTTCCGCAAGGTGATGGCGCGCAATGCCGACATCATCGGCGAGCAGCGCAGCGCGGTGCCGACCTCCGAACAATATTCGGTGTTCCGCGCCTATCTCGACGCCCGCCACCGTCACGGCGGCATGGCCGACATGACCGTGCTCGACTACGCAATGATGGTGGAAGACAGCCATGTCGAGACCCGCGTCATCGAGTACCGCAAGCGCGGCCCGGACAGCGGCATCACCGGCCGCGGCGAGGAGCTGATCGCAGTCGCCCTCACCGACGTGCTCAGCGACGGCCTGTCGATGGTCTACTCGTTCTTCGAGCCGAGCCAGGTCAGCCGCTCGATGGGCACGTTCATGATCCTCGACCACATCGCCCGCGCCCGCCGGCAAGGGTTGCCGTATGTCTATCTCGGCTACTGGATCGAGGGCTCCAAGAAGATGGACTACAAGGCCCGCTTCCTGCCACAGCAGCGCCTCGCCCCCTCGGGCTGGCTGCGGATCGACGCACAGGGCGATACGGCGTCCGAGCCCCAGGACTGAGGTCCGACTTCGCGGCTTTCAGGGGGCCGCAGCTTCGGCCACCTCCGATGTCGCGAACCTTGCAGCCCCCTCCTCGCCGACGATGAATTTGAGCGCCGCAAGTCCCGGCAGGAAGAAGTAGCCTCCCCCGAGCGTCGTCGTGAAGTTCGCCAGGGAGACCTCGCCACCGCTGGGCAGGCCTGGCACCGACAGGGCCTTCGGGAAGGTTTGGGGGTCGGACGACCCGACCAGCGGATCGTCGGCGTGAAGGTTCACGAAACTCGGATTCCGCGCCCAACGCTGCTGGACGAACTCGAACTGCCGCTCGAGATCCGCATTGCAGGCGATGAAGAAGATGCCCTTGCGCGTCTCGCCGTTGCTGTCCTCGCGATACGGCCGCCCCCGACGAAGCAGCCTGTGCAGCTTGGTCGACCTGATGCTCGATTGGACGTCGACGCCCAGCGTATCCCGCGGATTCATCCGCCGGATGTGAGCCCCCTTCGGGCAAATGAAGCCGTTGGCATCGTCGACACGATAGCGGAACGCGTCGAGTTCGGAATCCGTCTTCGGATTGTTCGGGTCGTATGTCCATGCGAGCGGCCAGCCATTGTCCTGGCGCCCCATCAGCTTGTTGCAGATGTCCTGGCCATTCACCTCCCGAAAGCGATCGAACGCCGCCACGTCCTGCTCGATCTGGCGCACGGCGAGGTAGCTTCCGTTCAGGGCAAATCGGCCGCCGGGATGTTTGGCGAGGCCCGAAGGCCCCCACCCCTTCACGTCCGGGCAATAAGTGAGCTCGTCATATTCGTTGCGATAGCCGAGGATGAACTCTCCAGGCTGGACGACGCGGTCGTCATACAGGGCATCGGCCTCCTTCTTGTCCTTGCCTGACCGACGCAGTCGGACATTGTCGTCTTGCTTCAATCCCCTGATGACGGGCTGCGCAAGGCCGTCGCGAAACCCGAACGCCTCGCGCAATCTCTCTTCCTTGTCGCCTTCCCGTTTTCCAAATGAGCAAGGATCGTTATCGACCTGAATGGCGCTGAATATCGTCTCATCCGGGCGCGAAATGATCGGCCCGACGCCTCTCTCCGTCCATTCGGCAATCAGGACATGCACGGCATCGCCGCTGTCACCATCCACATCGGACCAGCGCCATGCGCGGGGATTGTCCCTCAGCAGCAACGCGCGCGCATCGCTGCCCATGCCGCTGCGGAAGGGTGTCGGGAATGGATAAAGGTTGTCTTCCACGCATCCGAGCTTTGTCAGCCCCGAAAAACTGAACGCGATCGCCGCAGCCCGCGCGAACGGATGCGTTCTCGACTTCTCGAGCTCCTTTGCGTTGGCTATGACGCCGCTCGCCACGAATTTTGCGAGCCACGTCCGGGCCGCCGTCTCCTGCCCGTCCCTGATCGTCAGCAGCCAAAACCGGGTGTCTTGCAGCCAGCCGTAGCCGCTCCTCAGCATTCCCTGGATGTCATCGAGATGGTGCGCGAGATGCGCTGCCTGAGCTTTCATGATTCGATGGCCCTCATGATCAGGTCGTCGTTGGCGTCGTTGCGCTCTCCGAACAGAGCATCGCGCAGTCCCGTTGCGAGGTTGATCTGCTCGACCGGCTCTTTGCGCGCGTCGAAGCGGAACATGTGCGGAAGCATGCTGTCGCGCGCATATGACTTGAAATGCAGCTCGCACTTCACGCCCCGGAACACGATGAATCGCGTCGGCGGGAAGCTGCGCGCATGGATGACGGCGGGTTGGCCGATCGCTGCCGGACCACGGGGCTTCAACGTGGTCCACCGCCAGGCGAGGTTGGTCCCGAACGTGGCGCCATTGATGAAATCGTCGAGATAGCCGCCGAAACTGCCATCGTAGTTCGAGCAGAACAGGTAGCGGCGTCCGCCCTCGATGATGTGCCAATGGCCGAAATGAATGCCCGGCGCACTACCCAGCCGGCTCTCGGTGAAGATCACACGTCCAAACAGCGTAACGATGCGCAGCGACACCCGGATCCACCAGGCACTCCAGCCGTTCGGACTGCGGAGATCCGTCAGGCTGATCATATGGGCGGTTTCGCGCACCACCAGCCCTTCGCTATTGTCGATCGACGGATCGACCTGTTGGGCGCGCGGCACATCCTCTTCGTACGGTTGAAAGAACCAGTTGCCGACCATCGCGAGATCCTGATTGATCCGGGACAGCAGGCCGACCGCGCAGATCAACACGACGATCGCGAGAATGAGGAAGGCGATAATTTGCCATCCAAGGAATTTGGCAGTCAATGCTTCGTATGCGTCCACGATCGTCCAGGGCCGGAAGATGAAGGCGAACGCGAGCGCGACGAGGGCTAAAGCGATCGGCACGCTGAGCAACAGGCCGATCCGATAGGTTAGCCATGACGACCACGTCTCCGCGGGCCGGTCGAGTTCGCGCCCCACGCTCTCCAGCCAGCGTCGCCACGTCCGGGAAAAGGCCGGCAGAGCGATCAGGAACAGCCATACCGAGACCCCAAGTCCGAGCAGCGCAAGTACGCTGCGGACACTGACGCCGAGCACCCAGCAGCTCGCCGCTGAAATGAGCCCCACGACGTCCGTCACACCGGAATAAGGCGGCCCGAACAGCCATGTGTAGAGGCCAAGCGCACCGCGCGGCACCGCACCGACCAGCCAGACTGCGATCAACCATAGCACGAACAGCGTCAGCACGTAGCCGACCTTTGCGGAGATGCTCGCGCCTTTGCCGCGCCAGTACGAACGCGGCGCCGGATCCAGTGCCCAGCGAAAACGGGGATTTTGGAATGCCCGTTGCCCGAGCGCCAGGGCGAAGGCCGATCGATCGTCGCCATACAGCATGGCTTGCTTCATGGCCCGCGCCTCGTCCCGGGTCCATTCGAGCAGCTCCTGCTCCTTCTCGATCTGCCGCGCCGTTCGGTCACGGGCACCGATGAAGCCGCCATCGGCGATGCTGAGATGCTTCATCAACATCTTGTGCAGCTTGTCGTTGCGTTCGCTCCGCAGTGCTGTGGCATCGCCTGGCCAGAACGAGCGGTACAGCGACCACATCGCCTCGCTCCAATGGTAGACGAGCCGGTAGAGCATATCGTAGGGGTCGATTCCCTCTTCGATCGCAAGCTCGAGCATCAACAAGGGCCTGTTGTCATCTGCGTCGGCCCTGGCCGGCAACAACGCGATGGAAGCGAACTGAACCACCTCCACGTCCTGGAACAGAGAGTACAGCCCCTTGGAAACGGGGCTGTCTTCCGAAAGATCGGTCGTGCCGTTCCAGCCTGGCACTACGATGCAGATCATCTGCTGGCGGACTATCTCGAGCATGCCCGTCCATCTCCCGCCTGCTAGATGAAACTCACGCGCATTTGCGACATCAGCGGTCCGTCATAGGTGATGGCCTTGCCCTTACCCCGCGCCAGTTGCAACTCGGGCAGAGTCAACAGACCGATCAGCGCGCTGGTCAGGATCTCGACCGCGTAGACCATGGCCGGACACTGACGCGTGCCGTATCCGAACATCAGCCAGCGCAGATCTTCGTTCGTGCCCCAGTTGCGCGCCGGAGAAAATTGGCTGATGTCCTTGTCTATCGCGGTATCGAACATTGCGGCGATCCCCCAGATCGCCATCTTTCCGCCGGCGGGACACTTGGCATTGTGCCGCGCACCCGTCTCGAATTCCGTGTCGCGCGGCACATCACGCGCGAGCAGCGGAAAAATCGGGCGGAAACGCAAAAGCTCGAGCACATGGTCTTGCACCAGCTTGCGGAAGGCCTCGCATTCCCAAACCTTCTTCGGACCCTTTTCAAGGAGCTGCTGCGCCTGCGCGCGCAAGGCCTTGTGAACATCGGGACGCCCCAGCAGCTCTTGCACAGCGAGTGCCCCCGATTGCACGGTGACCGGATGCGAGATCCAGGCGAGGCCGACGGCGTTCCGCTTGATGACGTTGAACGGACAGGACGTCCCCCATGCGAGCTGGATGTCGTTGCCCACGCCGGCGATACGCGATCTCAGTGCGTCAGCGTTGAGTTCAGCCCTGCGCTGCACTCTCAGCGTCGCCGAGCTTCCAGCCAGAAGTTGCCCCGCCACATAGCGGATCTCGAGGAGATATTGCCGCTGCAGCCCGGGATCATCAAGGCTTCCGGTCGCGCCCGCTGCCACCCTGTTGGTCGCCTCCCCGAACAGGGGATGCATAGCGCGAAACACGATCCACATCAGGTAATCCTCGATGAGATCGAACGATTTGGCCTTGCCGATCGGCCGGAGCTTCTCAACGTAGTCTCGGGCCGCGATATCGGCCGCGGCGGGCAATGTCGTGTCCAGGACAGCCAACCGACCATCCAGCAGAAGCCTGTCCGCCTTGTATGTGGCGTCGGGATCCATGCCGATCAGATAGTCGCCGGCCGACAGGTTCGCCGCGTGCGCGGTGTTGGAGAAACTGTTCGGCCTGGTCAGCACCTTCTTGACAGCGTCGGCCCGGGCCGCCATGCCCAACCAGCCGCCTACGAACGGCCAATGCCGAAGCACCGCACCGAACGCGCGCAAAGCACCGGGATGACGATTGGCCCAACAGAAGATCCCGTAGAGGAGGCTGCGTAGCCCCGGCGGCATAGCATCAGGAGTGCCAGCTGAGAGCTTCATGCTGCAAACCCGTCCTTCCGCCAATCCACGAGTGCCGCAGTGGCCTGTCTCTGATAGTGGGGCATGCCCAGACGCTCCGCCGCCTCGGCGGTCCGCCTGAAATGCATTTCGGCGCCAGCGAGATCGCCGACCTGCCGCAAGGTCTCGGCAAACTCGTACAGGGCTTCGGTCTGGTGACCGTATTCTTCGGCGGCCTCCTCCACCGCCTTGCGGCCGATCGCGATCGCATCGTCGAGCCGGTCGAGCTTGCGATAGGCGACGCCCAGGCTCACGCGCATGAACGTCCGGCCGTAGGGCCCTGCCGCCTGGTAGATACGATCGGCGAACCCCTTCTCCAGCATCGTCGCCGCTTCGGCGGCCTTGCCGTTGCGCGCGAGCGCGCTGCCGAGGACACCGGTGCAAACCGAAAGCATGGTCGGGACGTTGTGCGTCATGCATTGCTGCACGCCCGTGCGCATCAGGGTCTCGGCACGATCGAGCTCCCGGCTCTCGATCCAGATCTGCGCCTGCACGGTGTCGATCAGCAGACGGGAATAGGGATGGTCGATGTTCGCCAGGATCTCATAGGCCTTGGCGCAGAATGCGTGGCCGGCCGCATTGTCTCCCAGGCGCCAGAGCGTGCTGGCGTGAAACGCATAGAGATTGATGATGGGGATGGCGGCCCATCCGGGTTGAACGCAATGCACCGACAGTTCCGGACCGAAGTCGGAGAGCAGAACCCGGCCTTCCGTGGCGGCCTCGGCGTAGCGGCCGAGAGCATGGAGGTGCATGAGGCGGGTCTGATGCGCTGCCATCATCATATGGCGGCGTTGCGCGAGCCGGGCCGCCTCGAGACCTCGTGAGGCATGCCGCAGACCTTGCTCGAAACGTCCGCGCATCCACAGGAACACCGCCGTCTCGGTCGCTACCGCCGCCCGGGCGCGCTGATCGTTCAGCTGCACCGCGATGGCTTCCGCACGCTCCATATTGCTGAAGATCTCGTCGATCTGCCCGAGCGCCAGCATGGCCCCGATGGCCTCCAGCCGCAGTGCGAGCTCCAGCGCCCGCGCGATCGAGGTGTCTTCGACACGGTGCGCGGCCTGGAGACCCTTCTCAAACAGTTGGAGTGCTTCCTGATTGGCCGAGCGCGAGATGGCACGCGCCAGCGACTTGACGGTGAATCTCGCCGCCTGCTCCCATTCCTCTCCTTTGAAGGCATGGTAGGCCAGCGCCGGCGCGACATCCGCCTCGGTCGCCCCCGGGCGCGCATGCAGCGCCAGGAAGGCCTGCCGATGCAGCGCCTTGAGCCGCGCGCGGGTCAGGGCGCCGAGCACGACATCGCGCACCAGCGCGTGGCGAAATGCGAATGCGTGCTGCTCGAGCCGGCCGCGCGCCTGATCCTGTCCTGCCAGCAAGCCGGAAGCAACGCACAGGCCCAGCAATTCTTCGGAACGTCCGAGGTCGACGGCCTGCATCGCCGCGATCAGTTCGCGTGTGATGGGATCGCCGAGGATCGCCGCGGCCTCGAGCGCGGACTTGGCCGCCTCGGGCAGCCTGTCGACGCGTGCACCGATCACCGCCGCGATCGAGCCCGGCGCGCGCAGCTCTCCCGGCGGCCGCTGCAGGCGGTATGCACCCGGCGTTCCCTCGAGCGAGCCGTCGTCGATCATCGTGATGACCAATTGCTCCAGAAAAAACGGATTGCCGTCGGCGCGCGCAACCAATTCGTTCATGACGCCGAGCACGGATAGATCATCCCCCAACAGGGCACGCGCGAGCCCGAGCATCTCGCCGTCGCGCAGAGGCTCGATCGCGCGCTCTGCAAACCAGGGGACCTGGCGCCACTGATGCTCGAAATCCGGCCGGTAGCTGACACAAACCAGGATCGGCAGTCCCTGGAGTTTTGGAAGCAGGGCCTCGAACAGCCGCCGGCTTTCGCGGTCGGCCAGGAAAACGTCTTCGAGCACCAGCACGAACATCCCCGCCTGGGCGCGTCTGCGCACGAGCCACAGCAATGCCTCGCCAATCCGGCGCCGCCGCTGGACCGGGTTGAGCGACAGCCAAGCCTCGTCCGGCGCCGCCAGCCCCAACAGGTCATTGACCGCGGCGAGATGGGCGGCGCCGTCGGGGGGCCATTGGGCCGCCACGGCCTGCGCGGATCGAGCGTCCGTCACGCTGGCTTGCGGCAGTCCTGCCAGGCTCGCGATCAGGTCCGCAGCGGTGCTGTAGGCGCGCGCGCTGGCGTAGCTTTTCGCCTGCGCAACGCAGACCTCGATGCCCTGGCTTGCAAGCGCGGAGATCCAGTCGGTGATCAAGCGGGACTTCCCGATCCCGGCGTCCCCGCACAGCCCGATCGTTCGCATCGTCCCGGTTCGAACGGCATCGAGATCCCGCGCCAGGATCCGCAATGATTCGTCGCGGCCGACCAGCGGCGCCCAGCGTTGCTTGCGCGTCATCGGCGCCGCCGCCGAACTTTCGGTGGCGACCAAGACCTCGTGGAGTTCGACCGGGTCGTCCAGCCCTCGGACCGACCGCGTTCCCACCGGCCGCGTGTCGATCTGCTGCGCGACGAGGCGCTGCGTCGCGGCACTGATCAGAATGCCGCCGGGCGCAGCCAATTTTTCGAGCCGGGACGCAAGGTGTATCGTCTTGCCGTCCGCACCGTAATGCGACCAGCCGTATTGCCCGACCACACCGACGAGGACCTCGCCGGAATTGATGCCGATGCGCAGCATCGGGCTGGCCACACCCTGCATCTCGTGGCCGGGAATGATCGCTCTCTGCATCTTGAGGGCGGCAAGGCAGGCCCGCAGGGCATGATCCTCCTGCGCCACGGGCGCACCGAACAAGGCGACGAGCCCATCGCCGAGCAACTGGCTCACCGTGCCGCCATAGGTCCCGACCGCCTCGGCCAGATGGTTCAGCGTCTTGCCGAGATAGTTGCGGGAGTCTTCAGGGTCGGAGTGCTGCAGCAGCGACGTCGAGTCGCAAACGTCGACGAAGAGAACGCTGACCTGCTTGTTTTCGGTCAGCATCTGCGACCGGGCCGCGCCATGGCCATGCAGCGAAACAGCACGCGCGTCGCCCGCGATTGCGCCGGCGGCCGAATGTGCGCAGACCTGCTCCGGGGCGGGATCGAGGCGCGCGCCGCACTGGGAGCAGAAGCGATGCTCGCGGGAGATTCGGGCTGAACACGCGGGACACTTGGTCACGGCAGCACACACTCACCAATGATTTCAACGCAGCAATCGACGCTTTCTGGCTTGATCATCGTCCCCTCCAGGACGTGAACACGCGCACTCAAAATCACTCATCAGCCAATGACCTCGCCACCAGCTTCGCGCGCTAACTTCGCGCACAACCCATGAAGTATCCGGAGAAAATGCGATCGGCGCACTCACTCCGGCGCGGGACCGCCGATTATCCCGCCGGGAGTAAAATCAATCCTGAAAAACGCAACGCCATAATATGGCCCGTCAGTGGTCTACGGCCTGAAGCAATTGAAGGTAGTATACCCTCTTCGTACCAATTGAAAAGCGGTCATTCGTCGCTCCGCGACGAAGGCTCTGCCACAGGACGATGTGGAACTCGGAAAGGGTGCGGCCGGGCTCGCGCAAAACTCGCGGGATGTTCCGCACCCGAGAGCGGCAGCTCTGCATTCACCCGAAGAACGTATCGAACAACAGCTTCAAATTCAGGACGACGATCACGCTCGCGATGATCCACGCGATCACGGCAACCGATCTCGGTATTGCGAACTTCCCCATCTTGCGCCGATCCGAGACGAAGCGCACCAGCGGGATGACGGCGAAGGGCAGCTGCATGGACAGCACGACCTGGCTGAACACCAGCAATTCCGCCGTGCCGCGCTCGCCATAGATCGCGGTCACGACGATCACGGGAATGATTGCGATGCCGCGCGTGAGCAGGCGGCGGGCCCAGCTCGGCAGGCGCAGGTCGAGAAAGCCTTCCATCACGATCTGGCCGGCCAGCGTCGCCGTCACCGTCGAGTTGAGGCCCGAGGCGAGCAGCGCCACCGCGAACAGCGTCGAGGCGATACCGAGGCCGAGCAGCGGCGACAGCAGCTCGAATGCCTGTTCGATCTCGGCAACGTCCGAATGGCCGCTCTTGTGGAAGGTCGCGGCCGCCACGATCAGGATCGCGGCGTTGATGAATAGCGCCAGCATCAATGCGATCGTGGAATCGGTCGTCGCCCATTTGATCGCCTCGCGCCGGCCGGTATCGTTGCGCTCATAAGCGCGCGTCTGCACGATCGAGGAATGCAGGTAGAGATTGTGCGGCATCACGGTGGCACCGATGATGCCGATCGCGATGTAGAGCATGTCCGGATTGGTGAAGATCTCGCTCTTCGGCATGAAGCCGCGCAGGACCTCCGCCACCGGCGGGGCCGCAGCAACGATCTGGACGGCAAAGCAGACCGCGATCACCGCGAGCAGCGCCATGACGAAGGCCTCCAGGAATCGGAAGCCGCGGTTCATCAGCAGCAGCAGCAGGAAGGCGTCGAGCGCGGCCAGCAGCGCGCCGCCGATCAGGGGGATGCCGAACAACAATTTCAGCGCGATTGCCGTGCCGATCACCTCGGCGAGATCGCAGGCAATGATAGCCGCCTCGCAGGCGATCCACAGCAGCAAGTTGACCGACCGCGGATAGGAGGCGCGGCAGGCCTGCGCGAGGTCGCGGTCGGTGACGATGCCGAGCCGCGCGGCCAGCGACTGCAGCAGAATCGCCATCAAGTTCGAGAGCAGGATGACGAATAGCAGCGTGTAGCCGAACTTCGATCCGCCGGCCAGATCGGTCGCCCAATTGCCCGGGTCCATATAGCCGACCGAGACGAGATAGCCAGGGCCGACAAAGGCCAGCAGCCGCCGCGACCAGTGGCCGGCAACCGGGATCGAGACGGTGGAATTGACCTCGGCGAGGCTCTTGGTGGTGGGCGCGTCGGCGCGCCAGCCAGCGGCGGTGTCGGCTTTGAGGTGGGGTGATCGGGCATCCATGCCGGCAGAATACCCAAGTTCATTCTTATTGCAACTCATTTGCAACTGCATCTAGCGGCGTGGACTCCGTCCTGACGAGCCTGTCGGGAAGCGGGTGGGTTTCGCGGCTCTCGGAGCCGAATATTGGCGCCAACCCGACGTCGCAGGAAATGAGCCATGTCAAACCCGCCTCGCCTCCCCGACACCTTCGGCCGGCTCGCCTGGTCGAACCTGGCGGCGCAGTCGGCCGAGCAGATCGCTTTGGCGGCAGCCCCCATTGTCGCGGTGCTCACGCTGGGGGTCGCGGAAGGCCAGACCGGCCTGCTGCAGACCGCACTGACCTTGCCGTTCGTGCTGTTCGCCATTCCAGCCGGCGTGCTCGCAGACCGCATCTCGCGTCGCTCCCTGATGGCCGCTGCCGAGGCGCTGCGAGCCGTGGCGCTGGCGACCATCGTGCTGCTGCTGGCGCTCGGCACGCTCGATCTGCCGCTGCTGGCGCTGCTCGGCTTCGCCGCCGTGTGCGGCACCGTGGTCTACAGCGTGGCGGCGCCGGCGCTGGTGCCTTTGCTGGTGACGCCGGATCTGTTACCGGCGGCGAATGCGCGGATCGAGTTGGCGCGCACTATCGCCTTTGCCAGCGGGCCTGCACTCGGCGGGATGCTGGTGGGATGGTGGGGCGCAAGCCCGGCCTTCGGCTTTGCCGCGGCGCTGTCGGCGATTGCGGTCGTCCTGCTCTCGGGCATCTTTGAGCCCGCGCGCACGCCGGCGCCGCGACGCCATCCGTTCCAGGACATCCGCGAGGGCGCGGCATTCGTGTTTCACCATCCGCTGCTGCGGCCGGTGTTCATCACTCAGTTCATCTTCAACACCGGGTGGTTCCTGCAGATCGCCGTGTTCGTGCCCTACGCCGTGCGCCACCTCGGCCTGACCGCGGCCGGCGTCGGCACCGTCCTGACGATGTACGGCGTCGGCATGGTGATCGGCGCGCTCCTCGCCACGCGCGTGATGCGACGCCTCGCCTTCGGCACCGTCGTCGGCCTCGGCCCGGTCACCGGCTTCGTCGCCGCCCTGGTGATGGCGCTGACGGTGCTGGTCCCCTCGCCCTGGCTGGCGGCCCTGAGCTTCTTCCTGCTCGGCGCCGGTCCCATCCTGTGGGTGATCTCGACCACGACGCTGCGCCAGTCCGTGACGCCTCCGCGCCTTCTGGGCCGCGTCTCCGCCATCAACATCATGAGCTACGGCGCCCGCCCGCTCGGCTCGGCGCTCGGCGCGATTGTCGGCGGCCTCTTCAGCGCGGAAGCATGCCTCTACCTCGCTGCCGCCGTGTTCGGCATGCAGGCGCTGGTGATCTGGCTGTCACCGGCGGTCGCCCTCGACCGGCAGCCGGACATGGTGGGAGATGAAGCGGCGGCGCGGTGCTAGTCACTGCCTCGGGCTAACCGCCAGATAGCGCTCGTAGCTTCCCCTGACCGGCTCGCTCGCATCGACCTCCGGATCCAGCGTGTAGAGATCCTGCGCGCGGCCGATGCCACGCAGCGCATAGCGGCCGGTGGAGACGAGATAGCGGCGGCCGGCGGCATCGAGGCCCTTGTAGAACTCGGACGAGGCCAGCAGCTCGCGGTCGACCGAGCGGCTCATCGAGGCGATCCGGCTGACCTCGTTGACGGTCGGGCCGACCACCGTGAAGTCGAGCCGGTCCTCGCTGCCGATGTTGCCGTAGAAGACCTCGCCGACATGCAGGCCGATATAGGCCGACGTCGTCGGCCGGCCGGCGGCCTCGCGCCGCGCGTTCAGCGCCGCGACGTTCTTGCGGAACAGATGCTCGGCCCGTAGCGCGGCGCGGCGCGCATCCGCCATGTCCTCGCCCCAGAACATCGCGAGCACGCCGTCGCCGATCAGCTTCAGCACGTCGCCACCGGCTTCGTGGATCGGATCGATCACGGCCTGCGCGTAGTCGTTGAGGAATGGAATGATCTCGTCGGGCCCGATGCTCTCGCTGATCCCGGTCGAGCCGCGCAAATCCGAATACCACAGCACGGCGTTGATGCGCTCGGTGACGCCGCGCGAGATGCGCCCGCGCAAGACCTGCTCCGAAGCATCGCGCCCGAGATAGACGCGGCCGAGCGTGCGGGCGATGTCGACCTGCTGCGCCGACTTGATCGCGAGCCCCAGCACCGGGACCAGATCGCGCAACGCTTCCAGCTCCAGTCCGGAGAAACCGCTGTCGCGGCGGGTGGTCCAGCAGGAATAGAGGCAATCCATCAGGCCGAGCGCGCCGTTCTCGCCGAAGCGGTGCACGAAGGCGAGATAGTGTTTGTGGCCCTTCTCGGCGAGTTCGCCGATCTGCGAATAATCCATGGAGGGCGCATCGGCGAGATCGATCACCATCTCGTCGTGCCCGTTCTCGAGCATGTGGAAGAACACCGAGCGGCGCCAGCTCTTGGCGGCGTCGCCGTCTGCGGTCGAGCCGTATTCGAACGCATCGCTCTCGTTGCTGGGACGATCGCTCCAGCGGAAGCCGCGTCCCTCGTAGATCGGGTGCAGGGTGTCGATGACGACCAGTCCGCGCGACAGTTCCAGCCCCTCGGCGCGGCAGCGCTCGCAGAAGCCGCGAAGCAGCTCACTTTCAGGCAGGCCCGTCAGCCCCTGGCCGGTCAGCCAGTTCATCAGCGCAAGGCGCGAGGTCAATTGCATGCGCCATTATGGCGTGCATTCGTGACCAACGGAAGGCGGCACCGGCTCGGCAGGAAGGCGCCCCTCCGCAGCAGGTCGAATATGCCGCAGGCGCTGTTGACGCGCTCCCGCCGCAAGCGGCAAATGCACTGAATGACACAGGCGACCAGAGACACGGGGATATGACCCAGCGCCAGCTTCCGATCATCCTGGCGCTCGGCACCACGCAGACCCTGGCCTGGGCTTCCAGCTATTATCTGCCGGCGCTGCTCGCCGATCCCATGGCACGCGACCTCGGCGTCTCCTCCAACTGGATCTTCGGCGCGTTCTCGGCCGCGCTGGTGATCTCGGCGATGCTGGGACCGCGCATCGGGCGGCAGATCGATCTCGTCGGCGGGCGGCAGGTGCTGTCGGCCTCGAACCTGACCATCGCGGCCGGCCTCGTGCTCCTCGGGGTCTCGCACTCGGTCGCGGTGATGGCGATCGCCTGGCTCGTACTCGGCATCGGCATGGCGATGGGGCTGTATGACGCGGCCTTCGCTGCGCTCGGGCGCATCTACGGCACCGAGGCGCGCCGGCCGATCACGGGCATCACGCTGATGGCGGGCTTTGCCTCGACCGTCGGCTGGCCGCTCACCGCCTGGGGCCTGTCGCATATCGGCTGGCGCGAGACCTGTTTTGCCTGGGCTGCCGCCAACATCCTGATCGGACTGCCGCTCAACGTCTTCATGCTGCCAGCGATCAAGGGCGCCAAGCAGGCGGCGGCGAACGCCCAGAAGCTGCATCTGCCGCTCGACCGCACCATGCTTTTGCTGGCGTTCATCTTTGCAGCGGTCTGGACCGTGACCGGCGCCATGGCCGTGCATTTCCCGCGCCTGCTTGAGACGATGGGCGCCACGCATGTCGAGGCGATCGCGGCGGGCGCGCTGATCGGCCCGGCGCAAGTGGCCGCGCGCATCCTCGAAGCCGGCTTTCTTAGCCGCTTCCATCCGCTGTGGTCGACACGGCTCGCCTGCGTCACCCATCCGATCGGCGCCGCCGTGGTTGCCGTCTTCGGCGCTCCCGCCGCGAGCGCCTTTGCGCTGCTCTACGGCTCCGGCAACGGCATCCTGACCATCGCACGCGGCACCCTGCCGCTGGCGATCTTCGGCCCGAAGGATTTCGGCTATCGCCTCGGCATCATCGGCGCGCCGGCACGGATGGCGCAGGCGGTGGCGCCGCTCGCCTTCGGCTTGCTCATCGACGTCATGGGTGCCAAGGTGCTGATCGTCTCCTCCGCGCTCAGCCTCTCGGCGCTGGCCGCGCTGTTCCTGATCCGCACGGGGCCGCGGCCGGATTGACCGGGCCCTAGCTTTCGCGCACAAGCGGGCCATGAGCGAAGACACTCCGCCACGCACGTTCAAAGGCCTGCTGCGCTGGGCGACCACGCCGCCGCAAGCCTGGGGTGTCTACCTCCTCGCCCTCCTCCTGGTCTGGCTGCTCTCGTTCTATGCCGGCACGCTGAAGCCGAAGAAGACGCCGGAAGCGAGCCCGCCGATGGCGATTACGCCGAAGAGCTAATCCCTCACGTCAGTGCGGGCAGGTCTCGACCTCGACGGTGACGTGGCTGAGGCCCTTGAGCCCCGCGAGTCGCCGCTTGTAGACGGCCGGCTGCTTCGGCTGGTCGGAGACCACCGAGAGTAGTACGGCGCAATGGCCCGGGCCAACCTGCCACAGATGCAGGTCGGTGACGCGGTCGTCGCCGACTTCCAAGCGCGCGCGGATCACCCGCTCCAGCTTCTCGTCAGCCCGCGCGTCGAGCAGCACCGCGCCTGATGACTTGATCAGGCCGAACGCCCAGCTCGCGATCACGACGCTGCCGATCAGGCCGACCGCTGGATCGGCCCAGACCCATCCCGAATACATCGCGAGAGCGAGCGCTGCGATCGCCAGCACCGACGTCGCGGCATCGGTCGCGACATGGACATAGGCCGCGCGCAGATTGTTGTCGTGATGATGGTGGTGATGGCCGTGATGATCATGGCCGTGGTCATGATCGTCGTGGCCGTCATGCGCATGACCGTGATGGTGATGATCGTGGCCGTCGCGCAGCAGCCACACGCTGGCGAGATTGACGCACAGGCCGAGCGCGGCCACGGCCATGGCTTCGCCATAGACGATCGGCACCGGATTGATCAGCCGCAGCACGCTCTCATAGGCGATCTCGACCGCGATCAGGCCGAGGATGATGGCGCTGCCGAAGGCGGCGAGATCACCGAACTTGCCGGTGCCGAAGGTGAAATGCGCATTTCCCAGATGCCGCCGCGCGAAGCGATAGGCGAAGGCGGCAATGCCCAGCGCCGCCGCATGCGTGCCCATGTGCCAGCCGTCGGCCAGCAGCGCCATTGAACCGAACAGCGAGCCGGCAACGATCTCGCCGACCATCATGACCAGCGTCAGGACGACGACGAGCCAGGTGCGGCGCTCGTTTTGGTCGTGCTTCTCGCCGAGGAAGGCGTGGTCATGGGTCCATTGTTCGATGGAATGGGAATGCATCGAAGTCTCCCGGAGATTCAGCTCTGCCGGCGCAATATAGATGGCCGGCCCCAATTTTCTAAGGTCCAATCGTCTCGCGGATTGACAGTGCTTCTTAGTTTCGCTGTAATCGGAGCCATGGGGATTTGAGCGATCTCCCCACGAGGCGACACGCCCAAGCATCGCGTCCCGTTTTTTCTTGCGAGGACGCATCATGTCTACATTCACGACGATATCATCCGACAAAATGGCACGGCTGATCGGCACGGCGAACGCGCCCGTTCTGATCGATGTGCGCACGGAGGAGGATTTCGCCGCCGACCGGCGGCTGATCCCCGGCGCCATCAAGCTCGGCCACGACAACGTGACGGACTGGGGCGGCGCCTTCGCCGGGCGCCGCGCCGTTGTCTCGTGCCTGCGCGGCGAGAAGCTGGCCCAGGGCACCGCGGCCTGGCTGCGCCAGCTCGGCGTGCAGGCCGAGACGCTGGAGGGCGGCTTCGAAGGCTGGAAGGCGGCCAAGCTGCCGCTGGTCGACGCCCGCAAGCTGCCGCCGCGCGATGCCCAGGGACGTACCGTCTGGGTGACGCGGGCGCGCCCCAAGATCGACCGCATCGCCTGCCCTTGGCTGATCCGCCGCTTCGTCGACCCCAATGCGGTGTTTCTGTACGTCGCCCCTTCCGAGGTGGTCGCGGTCGGCGAACGCTTCAACGCCGCCCCCTTCGACATCGAGAACGTGTTCTGGAGCCACCGCGGCGAGCTCTGCACCTTCGACGTCATGACCGAGGAGTTTGGCATCGCGACTCCGGCCCTGCTCCGGCTCGCGACGTTGGTGCGCGGCGCCGACACTGCGCGGCCCGACCTCGCCCCGGAGGCGCCCGGCCTGCTTGCGGCCTCGCTCGGGCTGTCGCGGATGTATGACGACGACCTCGAGCAGCTCGAGGCCGGTATGACGCTCTACGATGCCTTCTACCGCTGGTGCCGCGACGCCACCACCGAGACCCACAATTGGCCGACCAACAAGGTGAAGGCGTAATGGACATTCGTACCGTTCAGGCAGGAGCTGGCGCCGGTCACGGCGTCAGCTTCGGGGAAGCCTTTCGCGTCTGGCTGCGCGTGGCCTACTTGAGCTTCGGCGGGCCCGCGGGCCAGATCGCGGTGATGCACCGCATCCTGGTCGAGGAGAAGAAGTGGATCTCCGAAGGGCGGTTCCTGCACGCGCTGAACTATTGCATGCTGCTGCCGGGCCCGGAGGCGCAGCAGCTTGCGACCTATGTCGGCTGGCTGATGCATCGCACCGCCGGCGGACTGATGGCGGGCGGGCTGTTCATCCTGCCCGGCATCATCGCCATCATGGGCCTCAGCTACGTCTACGCCGCCTTCGGCAATGTCAGCTTCGTCGAGGCGCTGTTCTTCGGCCTCAAGGCCGCCGTGCTCGCCATCGTGGTCGAGGCCGTCGTGCGCGTCGGCAAGCGGGCGCTGAGGAACCGCATCATGATCGCGCTCGCAGGCCTCGCCTTCGTCGCGATCTTCTTCTTCGCGGTCCCCTTCCCGGTCATCATCATCGCCGCCGGCCTGATCGGCTATGCCGGCGCACGCAGCGGCCGGCCGGAGTTCGCGCCCGCAGGTCACGGTCATGGTGGAGACGGCGGGGCAGCGATCGACAGCATGCTGGGCGAAGGCGTGCCCGATCACGTCCGTCCCAACACGGGACGCGCGATCCGCGTCGGTGCTGTATGGCTGGCGCTTTGGCTGGTGCCCGTGATCGCGCTGCTGATGGCTTTCAGCCAGGCCAATGTATTCAGCCAGATCGCGCTGTTCTTCTCGAAGATGGCGCTGGTCACGTTCGGCGGCGCCTATGCGGTGCTGGCCTATGTCGCCCAGCAGGCGGTGGAGCATTATCACTGGCTGAAGCCGCACGAAATGCTCGACGGCCTCGGCATGGCCGAGACCACGCCGGGCCCGCTGATCATGGTGCTCCAGTTCGTCGGCTTCATGGCCGCCTATCGCGACCCCAGCGGGCTGTCGCCGATGCTTGCGGCGACGCTCGGTGGCCTGCTCGCGACCTGGGTCACCTTCACACCCTGCTTCCTCTGGATCTTCGTCGGCGCGCCCTATATCGAGCGCCTGCGCGGCAACACGGGCCTTGCCGGCGCACTCAGCGCGATCACCGCCGCCGTCGTCGGCGTGATCCTCAACCTCTCGATCTGGTTCGCGCTGCACACGCTGTTTCGCGAGACAGTGCCGGTGCACGCCTTTCCGCTGAACTTCGATAGGCCGGTGCTGAGGAGCGTGGACATTCCCGCGCTGGTGCTGGCGATCGCGGCGGCGACTGCGATCTTCCGGTTCAAGCTGGGGATGCTGACCGTGCTGGCCGGCAGCTGTGTTGCGGGCGTGGCGCTGCGGCTGGCGGGGGTGATTTAGGGAAAAGAAAGCGCCGCGACGCCGTCCGGCCTCGCTTGTCCCCGGCGTCGATCGCCCGGCTTAGCGTCAGGCTGCGGTGTCCAGCTGACCGAGCGCGGCCTTGATGTCCTTGGCGGGCGGCAGCCCGAACAGGCGCCCATACTCTCTCGTGAACTGCGGGACGCTTTCGTAACCTACGCCGAAGGCCGCGCTGCTGACGTCGGAGCCCTCCGACAACATCATCCGACGCGCCTCGATGAGCCGCAGCTGCTTCTGAAATTGCAGGGGACTGAGTGATGTGATCGCGCGGAAGTGCTGGTGAAACGAGGAAGGACTCATGGCTGCCGCTTCCGCCAGGCGTTCGATCCGCAGCGGCTTTGCGTAGTCGGAGCGAATGATCGCGACGGCGCGCGCGATGCGTTGCGCATGGCTGTCGGCGACCCCGAGAGCCCTTATTCCCGCGCCGTGCCGCCCTGCCAGCAGCCAATAGTGGATTTCGCGAACGAGCTGAGATCGCAGAACCGGCAAGGAAGACGGGCGCTCGAGCAGCCGCATCAAGCGGAGCGCGGCATCGGCAACTTCCGATTCGGTCGGATCGACGCGCACGGGAATGCCTTGCGGCTCGGGAGCAAGGTGCATCTCCACGATCAGGCTCGCGATCACCGCCGGGTCGAGTTCAACGACCAGGGAATAATATGGGAGCTGAGCACTGGCGCGGGTAATCTGGCTCACCGTCGGCACGTCCGCCGAGATCAGGAGCGACTCTCCTGCGCCGAAATCTAAGGTATGCGCTCCCATCGTCACGCGCTTTCGGCCCTGCAGGACAAGCGCGACAAGCGGTCGGTTGATTGCGTATTGGAGCTGGCCCGGCGTCAGCGCCCGTATGGCCGTAAGGCCCGGAATCGGCGTCCTGGCCGTGCCGTTTTGGTCGGAATGCGAGTCCGCATAGCGGCGAACCGTTTTGAGCAGGGTCGTCGTCATCGCGCGAATTTACACCAGCCGTGGGCTCCGGCAACCGAGATGGCCGGACGGTTTCAACTTTGGGCACGTGAATTGTTCGTTCGACGCAGCGACGGTCCGGATTGAGCGACGTCCGCGGTCATTTGGAGGATTAGGCAAGAAGGCTCAAGGATCTGGCAACGCGAATGCCGCGGTATCTGCCACCTTCGCCATGCCAAACGAAGGAGACATGACATGGCAAAAATTGCAATCATCACCGGCGCGAGCCGCGGCCTTGGCCGCAACATGGCCGTCAACATCGCGCGCAAGGGCAGCGACGTCATCATCACATACCGGAGCCGTGCGGACCTCGCGGAGAGCGTCGTTTCCGAGATCAAGGCGCTGGGACGGCGGGCCGTGGCCTTTCAGTTGGACAGCGCCGACGTCGCCAAATTTCCCTCCTTCGCGCAAAGACTGGGCCTGACGCTGAAAGAGACATTTGGTCGCGAGAGCTTCGACCACCTCGTACACAATGCCGGCGACGGCCTCTTCGCCCCGCTCGGCGAGACCACCGAGGCTCAGTTCGACCAGCAGATGAACCTGCATGTCAAAGGCGTATTCTTCCTCACCCAGGCCTTGTTGCCGCTGATGGCGGACGGTGGCTCGATCGTCACCATCGGCAGCGGCTTGACGCGTGTCACCTATCCGGGCTTCGCCGTCTACACCATGGCGAAAGCCGCCGCTGACATGATGGCGGTCTGCATGGCCAGGGAACTTGGGCCGCGTGGCATTCGCGTCAACAGCGTTGCGCCCGGCGCGATCGAAACCGACTTTGGTGGTGGCCTCGTGCGTGACAATGCCGACGTGAACAAGCAATTCGCCGGCATGACCGCGCTGGGCCGCGTTGGGGTCCCGGACGATATCGGCCCGATGGTCGCGAGCCTGCTGAGCGAGGACAATCGCTGGGTGACGGGGCAACGGATCGAAGTCTCGGGCGGTCAGATGATCTGAACGCCGGACTGCCTTACGGACATGCGAAGGCCGCGGCCAGGGTTCACGGCGGTCGCGTGCCCGTCGGGCAAAACACCCCGGTCAATTCCGCCACACCACCTGTCAAGCCCACTCCGCAAAATATTCCGCTTTACCGAATTCTGATTTATCGTACACACGAAACACCCTGGCCCGAGACGAGGGGCGGATCGCGATCGTCACGAACCGCGGGCTGGGCAGCGATGGACGCGACGGCGTCGGGCGTGATCGGCATTGCGGGGCGGGACACCGTGAGCAATGGCTTCGCGTCAACGACACGGCGCCGACAGCGTCTTCGCATGGCTTCGGGGGCGAGCACACGCCACCCCTCGGATTCCCAGCGAAGACGTGCGCGGACGGAGAAGTCGTGTGGTCCCGACGCCCGGGGTTCTGGCGCCAAGTCTTGCGGTGATATAGCGGCCAACCGGCGCGCGTATCCACCGGCCGCAAGGCGACGGGGGCAATAGTGCAACGCTCCCCGAGGAGAGCAGGAAGGACACCGTTAAAACCATTCGCGCAGGGAAGGCCGGGCGACCGGCACACCTGTGGTCCACCCCGTGTGCATTCTTACAGCGCACGGATCTCGGGTGCCGCTGGCGCCCGGCCTTCCCTGTGCCCTGGTCATTTTGGGCGCGGCGCATCAAGCAAAACTCGGGCGAGACGCGCCGCGGGATGGCGAAAGCGCGCCCGCTATTTGACATGCGAGTTGGAGAGCAATGGCCCCGCTGCTGGCTCCGTCATTGGCTACTTCATCATCATCCGCGCGATCGCCTCCCCGATCACCACCGTGGTGAAATGCGTGTTGGCCCGGCAATCCGACGGCATGATCGAGGCGTCGGCGACGCGCAGGCCTGAGATACCTTTCACCGAACCGTCGGGGTTGACCACGCCGTCGGAATCCCCGACCGCGCTCATCCGGCAGCTGCCGGCGGCGTGCTGGATGTCGCCGGTCTCACGGCGCAGCACCGCATCGAGCTCGTGATCCGGCAGGCTGGCGGCCTGCGGCAACGTCAGATCGGTGTCGGCAAGCCGGATCCAGTCGGAAATCTCAGATAGTGGCGGCTGCGAGGTGATCACCGCGAGGCGCCGCACCGCGTCCATCATCCGCAGCATGTCACGCGGATCGGCGAGCATGTTCTCCTCGACGACGGGATCGATCGTGGGATCGGTCGATGCAAGCTTCAGCGTGCCGCGCGAATACGCATTGAACAGACCGGCGCCGATCGCCCCGGCATTGCCGATGCCGCGGTGATTGAAGGCGATCAGGATCATGTCGCGCTTGCCGCCATCGGCGAGGCCCGACGAGTAGGTCACGCAGCAATTGGTGTGGCGGGTATCGGGATCGGTGGGACGAAGCCCCTCCCGCAGCTGGATCGTGGCGCGAAACAGCGGATGATCGAAGAAGTGGCGGCCGACAGGCAGATCTCGCGCGACCGCGATGCCCATCGCCCTCAATTCCTCGGCCGGTCCGACGCCCGAGCGCAGCAGGATCGCCGGACTGTGGATCGCACCGGCGCAGAGCACGATCTGACGCGCGCTGATCTCGCTCGTGCCTTGCCCCTCGATGTGAACGCGGACGCCGGTTGCGCGACCGTCGCTGATCAGCACGCGATCGACCAGCGCATGGCCGCGGATCTCGAGATTGGCGCGGCCGCGCGCGGGCTCGAGATAGCCCTCATTGGTGGTGATGCGGCGCGAGTTGCGGCTGTTGATGGGATAGCAGGCGACGCCCTCGCCGTCCGGGCCGTTGACGTCGGCACACCAGGGATAGCCGCTGGCCAGCGCCGCGTCGCGCAGGCCGCGATCGATCGGCCCCCATGTCTCCGGCGGCGCGCGATAGACTGGCAGCGGCCCACCGCGACCGTGGCCATCGTCATCGCCGAATTCCAGATCGTCCTCGATCACGGAAAACAGCGGCATCACCTCCTTGGCCGACCAGCCGGTGCAGCCATTGGCCGCCCATTCGTCGAAGGCGTCGGCAACGCCGCGAATGGCGATCTGGCCGTTCATCATCGACGAGCCGCCGAGCCCCTTGCCGCGCCAGTAGAAGCGCGGCTCCTGCCCCGCCACCCGGCGCGTCAGAAGGTCAGGCCATTGCCATTTCTCCTGGTATTCGCGCTTGTGGATGATCGGAATGGGATTGGGCGTCCGCACTTCCCATGGTGCCTCATCGGCGCGCCAGTCGCGTCCCGCTTCGAGCAGCAGGACGCGCCGGCCGGAATCCTCGGACAGCCGTGCCGCAACGGCGGCGCCGGCGGAACCACCGCCGACAACAATGACATCGTACATCGCGTTACTTCTCAACGTTCCAGAACACGGGGATGGCGGACGGTATCAAACCGCGCAAGGTCGCGCGAGAGGCGGCCGGCTGGGCGAACTGGCCCCACGGAATCGCGGGTGCCTGGTCGTACATGACGGCCTGGATCTCGCCCGCGATCTTCTTGCGGTCCTCCTCGGCCGGCGCCTTGGCGAACGCTTCCAGCAAGGGCGTGATGCGCGCATCGCATTGCCAGCCGGTGAAGTCGGCGCAGTTGAAGGCAACCATGACGTTGGTCAGCGGCGAGCCCAGGTCGAAGCCGCCAGCGTGAACGCCGTAGACGCTCCAGCCTTCCTTCTTGGCGCGACGCGCCAGCACGCTCGCCCAGTCCATCACCTGCACATCGACGTTGAAGCCGGCGGCCTTCAACCGCTCCGCGAGCACCTGCGCCGAGACCCGGGGCGCTTCGAGATCGTTGGCCTGCATGACGACGACGGGCTCGCCGGCATATTTGGTCGCCTTCAGCGCGGCCTTCGCCGCTTCGATCGAGGGTTTCGCGGCGGCCTCGATGCCGGCCTTGCTCTCATAGGTGGTGCCGCAGGTGAAGAACGTCGCGCAAAGCGTCGCGTATTTGGCATCGAGGCCGAGCGCGTCAAGCACTTCGCGCTGGTCGACCAGCTTCCACAGCACGCGCCGGATCGCGGGATCATCGAACGGTTTCGACGCGGCGTTGAGACGGTAGGCACCTGCGAACATATTGCCGCCGGTGAAGTTGACGAGCTTCACGCGCGCGTTCTTCTCCAGCTGCGGCAACAGATCGAACGGGGCGTACTGCATGAAGTCGATCTCGCCCGCCTGGAGCGCAGAGGCTGCGGTCGCACCGTCGGGAATGACGCGGATCTCCAGCGTGTCGACATTGACGCGCTTGCCGCCGGCGAGGAAGTCGGCAGGCTCGGGGCGCGGCACATAGTCGGCGAATTTCTTCAGGATCATGCGATCGCCGGTGCGGTGATCGGCCTTGCTGTAGACGAACGGGCCGGAGCCGATGATCTCGGTGATGCGCTGATCGCCAGGCGTTTTGGCGATGCGCTCGGGCATCATGAAGGCGACGGGGCTGACGGGATTGCCGAGCGCGTCGATGACGAGACCCGACGGCTCCTTCAGCGTCAGCACGAAGGTCTTGGCATCGGTTGGCTCGAGCGAAGCGGTGATCGCGAAGATGCGGCGGCCGAGCGCGCTGCGCGTGCCCCAGCGGCGAAGCGAGGCCACGCAATCGGCCGCGGTGACCGGCTGGCCATCATGCCATTTGAGGCCATCGCGCAGGGTGAAACTGTAGGTCAGGCCATCGGGCGAGACTTTCCAGTCCTGCACCATCTGCGGTTTGACGTCGCCCTTGGAGTCCTTCGCAAACAGCGTATCGAACACCATGTAGCCAAACGTGCGCGAAATATAGGCTGTGGAGAAATGCGGATCGAGGGTGACGATTTCTGCCTCGAGCACCGCGACGAGATTTCCCGCCGCATGCGCTGGCGCTGCGGCCAGCGCAAGGCCGAACAGCGCGGGGATGAAAGACTTGAGTTTGAACATTGGTTTCTTCTTGCCTTGGCGAAACGGTTACGGTCGCCAGCAAAAAGCAATGTTCGTGCCCACAAGCCAGAAGCACGTATGCGCACACGGCTATCAGCCGCGCGTTTGCGCACACACCGTCGGTGTGATCGCCCGGCTTGACCGGGCGATCCAGTATTCCAGAGACCATGCGATGATAAAGGCGGCGGCGTACTGGATGCCCCGGTCAAGCCGGGGCATGACACCAATGGTGTGGCGACGGCCTGCGCCCCTACCCGATGCCCCGCCCGAACTTGTTCGACTTCGGAAAACCCTTCGGCGGTAGGCGGCCGGCGTCGGCGCGGGTGCCCTGCCACTCCGCGAGCTCCTTCATGGTCGCTGAGAATTCGCGGCCGGCGGAGTCCTTCCAGGTCAGGCCGGCCTTGGCCTCGAACACGGCAATGTCGGAGAGACCGCCATCCTTGTACTTCTGCAGGCGCACGCCGCGGCCGCGGGCCATTTCCGGCACTTGGTCGAGCGGGAAGATCAGCATCTTGCGGTTCTCGCCGATCACCGCAACGGTATCACCCAGCACTTCGGTGATCGCGCGCGCCTCGTTCGGCATGTCGACGTTGAGAACCTGCTTGCCCTTCTTGGTGGTGCCAACGCAATCGTCCTCGTTGACGACGAAGCCCTGGCCCTCGTGGCTCGCGACCAGGAATTTGCGTCCGCCCTTGTTGACGAACAGCGCGACGGGCGCTGCCTCCTGCTCCAGATCGATGAACAGGCGGATCGGCTCGCCATGACCGCGGCCGCCGGGAAGCTTGGCGACATCGAGAGAGTAGAACTTGCCGTTGGTAGCGAACAGTAGCAGCTTCGAGGTGGTCTCCGCGAAGAAGGCGAAGCCGAGCTTGTCGTCCTGCTTGAAGGCGAGCCCCGAGAGATCTTCGACATGGCCCTTCATGGTGCGGATCCAGCCCTTGTCGGAGACGACGACCGTCACCGGCTCGCGCTCGACGAAGGCCTCCTCGATCGCGGCGAGATCGTGCTCGGGCGCGTCGGCAAAGGTGGTGCGGCGCTTGCCGAGCGGCGTCTTGGGCCCGAACATGTCGCGGACCTTGCCGACCTGCTCGCTGACCTTCTTCCACTGCTCGGGCTCGGAGGCCAGCAGGGCCTCGATGCCCTTCAGCTCCTTGCGCAGATCCTTGTCCTCGGTGCGGATCTCCATCTCTTCGAGCTTGCGCAGATTGCGCAGCCGCATGTTCAGGATGGAGTCGGCCTGCAACTCGGTGAGCTTGAACGCCTTGATCAAGGCCGGCTTTGGCTCGTCCTCGTTGCGGATGATCCGGATCACCTCGTCGATGTTGAGATAGGCGATCAAGAGGCCGCCGAGAATTTCCAGCCGATGCTCGATCTCGCCCTTGCGGTGTTTGGTACGGCGGATCAGGACGTCGCGCAGGTGGTCGAGCCATTCGCGCAAGCACTCCGCGAGCCCCACGACCTTGGGGATGCGGCCCTTGATCAGTACGTTGAGGTTCAGCGGAATCTTGTTTTCGAGCTCGGTGAGCCGGAACAGCGATTCCATCATCAGCGCGGGATCGACGTTCTTCGACTTCGGCTCGATCACGATGCGGACGTCTTCGGCCGACTCGTCCCTGATATCGCCGACCAGCGGCAGCTTCTTCTGGTCCAGCAGTTCGGCGACCCTCTCGATCAGGCGCGACTTCTGCACGAGGAAGGGGATCTCGGTGACGACGACGACCCAGGTCCCGCGGGCGCCCTCCTCCTGCTCCCATCTGGCGCGAACGCGGAACGAGCCGCGGCCGGTGGTGTAGGCTTCGGCAATCGCCTGCTTGGAATCGACGCAGATGCCGCCGGTCGGGAAATCGGGCCCCTTGACCCATTTCATCAGCGCCTTGGACTTTGCGTCGGGCTTCTCGATCAGGTGTAGCGCGGCGTCGCACAGCTCGGCCGCATTGTGCGGCGGGATCGAGGTTGCCATGCCGACCGCGATACCCTGCGCGCCGTTCGCGAGCAGGTTCGGGAAGCCGCCGGGGAGCACCACGGGCTCCTTGGACTGGCCGTCGTAGTTGGCGCGGAACTCGACGCCGTCCTCGTCGATGCCGTCGAGCAGGAGCCGCGCGACGTCGGTCATGCGCGCTTCGGTGTAGCGGTAGGCCGCCGGGTTATCGCCGTCGATATTGCCGAAATTGCCCTGGCCGTCGACCAGCGGGTAGCGCGAGGAGAAGTCCTGTGCGAGGCGCACCATGGCGTCGTAGATGGCCTGGTCGCCATGCGGATGGAACGAGCCCATCACGTCGCCGACGATCTTGGCGGACTTCTTGAAGGCGGTGCCGGGGTCGAGCCGCAGCAGGCGCATGCCGTAAAGGATGCGCCGGTGCACCGGCTTCAGACCGTCGCGCGCGTCCGGCAGCGCACGGTGCATGATGGTGGAGAGCGCATAGGCGAGATAGCGCTCTTCCAGCGCCTCACGCAGCGGCACCTCGTGGATTTCAGCCGGTTCTTCCGGCGGAACGATTCGTTTTCCCATGCCGCCCGGTTAAACCGTGGAAGCGAATCGGGCAAGGACGAATGGTTCCCCTGCGGTCGGCTAGTGGCCGGCCCAGCCGGCCGTCACGGTTTGGGTCGGCGGTTGCGCCAGCGCCGGGGCGTTGGTCAAGCAACGCCGAGCCGCCTCGATCTCGGCATCCGTCGCGCCCTTGGACCGTGCCCATGTCTCTGCGGCCGCAGCTGAATATTTCGCCACATAATACCGCACCACCGTGCACGAAGCCCTGCGAAAAACCCCGGGCTGCGGCTCGGCGGCCATGGCGTCTGGCGCAAACGCAAGCAGCGTCGCAGACAAGGCGAATCCCCTGATCAACATTTGGGCTGTCCCCCGATTGTGGAACCTCACCGGCAATCTGCTCAGGCGGATTTTGTTCCATTGGACCGCAGGTCGGGGCGCACGTTAAAGGGGCATCTCATGGCGCCGGGATTGCGGCCCTCGCCTGCTGCCGCATCAAGGCGTTGATGAAGCCGGCCCTCGCGTCGGAATGGCCCTGCCCGCGCGGCTCCAGCACGTGGCGCAGCAGGAACAGGCCGGTCAGCCGAAAGCCGTCCTGGAGATCCTGCTCGGTGAGATCGCTCGCGGTCTCACCCTGGCGCAGGAAAGGCGGCAGGGGCAACAGCCGGTCGCGCCACGCCTCCCCCGCGCCGCGCGACACCGCACCGCCTGATTTCGGAGACACGTATATCAGGTCCGTGGTTTCGCCGGTGACCGCACAATTCTCCAGCGCAAGCCCGAAGCCGAGTTCGGCAAGCATCGCCAGCTCGAAATGGATGACGTGGACGGCCGCTCCGCCGATATCGTCGAAATCGTCGAGCGAGTGTTCGAGCAGCGCGAAGATCTCCTCGTGAGGATCGCGCTCCGGCAAAAGCCGGGCAATCGAGGCGAGGTGGGTGACGCCATAGACGCCGTGGGACGATGCCAGCAGTGTTGCGGCGCGCAGCTTCAATCCCTCGATCGTGTAGGTGCCAAGATGCTCGTCCAGCCGCGCACGCCACACGGCACTGACGCTGTTCCCCGGCTGCAACAGCGGCCGCATCCGCGAGCCGGCACCGCCGCGGACGAGCCCGAGATGCCGACCGTGCTGACGCGTCAACAGCTCGACAATGGCGCTGGATTCGCCATGCCGCCGCACGCCCAGCACGATGCCCTCGTCAGTCCATTCCATCGGGTGGAGCCTACAGGATTCCGACGCCTCTCGCACGCACTCGTGCCCCGGACAAAACGCGGCGCACCAGCGACGCGTTGCCGAGCCGGGGCCCATCTCACCGCACGCTCCTGGGTCCCGGCTCTGCGGCGCAGCGCTGACGCGCTGCACCTTGTCCGGGACGCAAGGCCCTCACGCGTTGAACCAGCCCTGCGCATCGCCGGTAAAGGAGAAATACAGCCCCGCCGCCGTCAGCGCGCAGGAGACGATCTCGATGGCGCTGTCGAGCTCGAGGCCCTTCTCGCCGATGATCTGGCCGAGCGACATCACGGACAGCACGAGCGCCGCTGCCAGCACCCAGCGCGGCCAGTTCTTGCGCTCATGCGCGGCGAGCCGGACGAAATAGACCAGCAGCAGGATCATGCCGCCGGCGAGCAAGGTCGCCATCATGATCATCTGCTCGGTCACATTTGCATTGGGCGTGCGGTCCTGCACCGCGACCGAGAGAGCATCCAGCATCAACGATGCATAGAGCAGCGCTTCGAAGCGCCGGACGTTGCTGGGCAGGCTCATCGGATACCGATCTTTTCTTGGTTATTCCTTGGGGAATTCCAGGCCCATCTCGCGATAGCGGTCGGGATCGTCGCCCCAGTTCTCGCGAACCTTGACGAACAGGAACAGATGCACCGGCACATCCAGAATCTGCATCAGCTCCTTGCGCGAATCCGCGCCGATCGACTTGATGGTGGCGCCGCCCTTGCCGAGCACGATCTTGCGCTGGCTTTCGCGCTCCACGAAGATGGTCTGCTCGATGCGCACCGACTTGTCCTTGCGCTCCTCCCACTTGTCGGTTTCGACCGTGGACTGGTAGGGCAATTCCTGATGCAGCTTTCGATAGATCTTCTCGCGCGTGATCTCGGCCGCCAGTTGTCGCATCGGCGCGTCCGACATCTGGTCCTCTGGATAGAGGAACGGGCCCGGCGGCACCATCTCGGCGAGCGTTTTGCGGATGTCGTCGACGCCGTCACCCGAGATCGCCGAGATCATGAAGGTCCGGACGAATTTCATGCGTTCGTTGGCGGCCTGGGCCAGCGCCAAGAGCTTCTCGCGCTGGACCAGGTCGACCTTGTTGATGACCAGGATCTTGTCGTGATTGACGCTGGCCGCCTTGGCGAGGATCGCCTCGGCCTCTTCGTCGATCCCGGTCTTGGCGTCGAGCAGCACGCAGACGAGATCGGCATCGTGCGCCCCGCTCCAGGCCGTCGAGACCATGGCGCGGTCGAGCCGGCGCTTGGGCAGGAAGATGCCGGGCGTGTCGACCAGAATGATTTGCGTGTTGTTCTCGATGACGATGCCGCGGATCAATGCGCGCGTGGTCTGCACCTTGCGCGAGACGATCGTAACCTTGGCCCCGACCAGCGCGTTGACCAGCGTGGACTTGCCGACATTCGGCGCGCCGATCAGCGCAACGAAACCGCAGCGTGTCGCGGTGGATGCCTCCCCGCTCGATTCAGCCGTCATTGCCGCCGCCAACGCCTTCGCGTTCGATCATCACCGACGCCGCCACCTTCTCGGCCGCGCGCTTGCTGCCGCCGACGCCTTCGGCCGGCTCCAGGCCCGGCAGGTCGACGGCGACGCGAAACTGCGGGTCGTGATGCGGACCGGTGCGCTCGACCTCGCGGTAGACCGGCGTCGGCAGCCCCTTTCCCTGCGCCCATTCCTGAAGCACGGTCTTGGGGTCGCGCAAGGGACGGCGCGGCTTGTGCATGCGCTCGGTCCAGTTGCGCCTGACGAATTCGGCCGCCGCGGCGTGGCCGCCGTCGAGGTAGACGGCGCCGATCACGGCCTCGCAGATGTCGCCGAGGATGGATTTGCGCAAGCGCGCATCGGCACTGGAGCCGACCGAGCCGAGCTTGATGTCGTCGAGCAGGCCGAGCGACTTGGCGACGTCGGCGCAGCTTTCCTTGCGCACGAGCTCGGCAAGGCGCTTGGACAGCTCGCCCTCGTCGGCGTTCGGGAAGGCGTGATAGAGCATGTCCGAGACGACGAGCCCGAGCACGTGGTCGCCGAGGAATTCGAGCCGTTGATAGCTGTCGCCGCGCTTGCGCCCCGACTTCAGCGCCGAGACATGCGTGATTGCCTGCAACAGCATGTTCGGGTCGGTGAAGCTGTAGCCGATGCGCGCCTCGAGCGCCGCGTTGGCGTCCGTGCCCTTGGCCTTGCTGCTCCGCGCCCGCTTCTTCTTGGCAGGCGTCTTCGGTGCAGCTTCGCTCTCGGGAGCGGCTTGCGCTTCGGCCGGTTGGATCGCGATGTCCTTGGCTTCGTCTTTCATCGGACGATTTTGAAGAAACGATTCCAGCGTACCGCCCACGGCCAGCGCCAGAACATCCAGGCATGCTCGCCCTCGGCGATGGAGAAGAAGATCATCTGGGCTCGGCCGATCAGATTCTCCTGCGGCACATAACCGACCTGGCCCAGGAAGCGGCTGTCGGTGGAGTTGTCGCGGTTGTCGCCCATCATGAAGAAGTGGCCGGGCGGCACGTTATAGACGTTGGTGTTGTCGACGTAGCCGTTGTCGGCGCAGTCGAGCGTCTCGTAGGACACGCCGTTCGGCAGCGTTTCCTTCCAGCGCTTCACCCGGGAGATGCCGCCGCCTTCCGAGCCGCAGGGCTCCTCGCCGACATATTCGCTCATCCGCTGCCGCTCGACCGGCGTGTCGTTGATGTAGAGGAGCCCGTCCCGCATCTGGATGCGGTCGCCGGGAAGGCCGATCACGCGCTTGATGTAGTCGGTGGAATCGTCCTTCGGCAGGCGAAACACCACGATGTCGCCGCGTTGCGGGTCCGAGCCCCAGATCCGCCCGGAGAATAGCGGCGGCGAGAACGGGATCGAATAGTGGCTGTAGCCGTAGGAGAATTTCGACACGAACAGATAGTCGCCGACCAGCAGTGTCGCCTTCATCGAGCCCGAGGGGATGTTGAAGGGCTGGAACAGGAAGGTGCGGATCACGAGCGCAATCAGGAGTGCGTGGATCACGACCCGGATCGTTTCGCCGACGCCGCTCTCAGTTTTCGTTCCCGAAGTCACGCTCATTGCTCTCTCAATTCCGGCCGGCGGTCACAGAGCGCCCTCCTCCCGCGAACGACCCACCGGTCGCGGTCCAAGGAGATTGTCCTGATTCTGATAGTGAGGGCCAATTCCGGCGTAAAGCCGAATTCACCCAAGCTGATCTGCGTCGGCGGACTTTTAGACGGTTGTCGGAGGTCACGCAATCAACGATCTCACGGAAACTTCGTAACGCATTGATTTCATGAAATAATCACAAGACAATTGCTGCAACGATCAGTCCTTGGGCAGCGGGACGGCGGAAATGATGACGAAGGCCTGCGCCAGCGGCCAGTCGTCGGTGATCGACAGGTCGATCCGGACCTCGAACCCCTCCGGCGTCAGGGCCTGAAGCCGGGCCAGGGCGCCTCCGGTCAGCTGCATGGTCGGCCGCCCGCCCGGCAGGTTGACCACCCCCATGTCACGCCACCAGACCCCCTGCCGGATGCCGGTGCCGAGCGCCTTGGAGCAGGCCTCCTTGGCGGCGAAGCGCTTGGCGTAGGTCGCTACCACCATCTTCTCGTTCTTCGCCCGCCGCTCCGCCTTGGCCCGCTCGGCTGCGGTAAAGATGCGATCGAGGAAGCGCTCGCCATGGCGCTCGATCACCTTGGCAACCCGGGTGATGTCGATCAGATCGGAGCCGATGCCGATGATCATGCCCGGCTCCGGCCGCGGTCCATGGCGGCGCGCATTTTGCGGACCGTCTCGGCCAGCCCCACGAACAGGGCTTCGCCGATCATGTAGTAGCCGATATTGAGCTCCATGATCTCAGGGAGCGCGGCGATCGTCTCCGCGGTCGCATAGTCGAGCCCGTGCCCGGCATGAACCTCCAGGCCGGCGGCCTTGGCCAGCTTCACCCCCGCCACGATCCGCCGCCATTCGGCCTCGGCCTTCTCGTTGTGGCCGTCGGTGACGGCGTCGCACCAGGCGCCGGTGTGGATCTCGATCACGGGCGCGCGCAGCCGCGCCGCCATCTCGATCTGGGCGGGATCGGCGGCGATGAACAGCGAGACCCGAATGCCGGCCTCGCTCAGCCGCGCGATATAGGGCGCGAGCGCATTGCGCTGGCCGACCACGTCCAGTCCCCCCTCGGTGGTCACTTCCTGCCGGCGCTCGGGCACGAGGCACACGGCGTGCGGCTTGGTGGCAAGCGAGATGCGCATCATGTCGTCGGTCGCCGCCATCTCGAAATTGAGCGGCTTGGAGATCTCGGCCTTCAGCCGCGCCATGTCCTCGTCGCGGATGTGCCGGCGATCCTCGCGCAAATGGGCGGTGATGCCGTCGGCACCCGCCTCGATCGCCAGCAGCGCGGCGCGCACCGGATCGGGATGGCGGCCGCCGCGCGCATTCCGCACGGTTGCGACGTGATCGATGTTGACGCCGAGGCGAAGCTTCGAAGCGGGCATTTCAGGACTCACGAAATCAGGGCGATAGACGCATACGCAATGCGTTTATCCATTAACACGTTCGACTTTGGCGACGACTGCCTTTGCGCGCAACTGGGCCAGGATCGCGCTGAGGTGCTTCAGATCGTAGACTTCGAGATCGATCGTCGTCTCCGTGAAATCGGGCGAGCGGCGTTGCATGCTGATGTTGTCGATGTTGCCATCGTGCTCGGCGATCACGGTCGCGATCTGCGCCAGCGCGCCGGGCTCGTTGACGTTCTCGACCTTGATGCGGGCCGGGAAGCGCTGCGGCGCGGAGTCCTCGATGTCCCAGCGGACGTCGAGCCAGCGCTCCGGCTCCTCCTCGAAATCCTTCAACGCGGGCGACTGGATCGGATAGATCGTGATGCCCTCGCCCGGCGTGACGATGCCGACGATGCGATCCCCGGGCACGGCGCCGCCGTTCGGCGCGAACTTCACGGGAAGGTCGGAATTGATGCCGCGGATGGGGATAGCAACAGGGCTGCGCGGCGGTTCCGACGACTTCTCCTTGAGCTTGGCCGCCAGCCCCTTCTTGACGCCGTAGCGCGCGATCCGCTCCTCCTTGTAGTCCGGGTACATCGCACGCGCGACGTGGGAGGCCTTGATCTCGCCGCGCCCCACCGCCGCCATGACGTCCTCGATCGAGGTGCGTGCAAGCCGCGGCAGCGCGCCCTTGAGCTTGTCGTCGGCGTATTCGATCTTGGCCCGCTCGAACAGGCGCTCGACGATGCGCCGGCCGAGGCCGACATATTGATCGCGCACCGCGGTGCGGGTGGCGCGGCGGATTGCGGCGCGCGCCTTGCCCGTAACGGCGAGCGTTTCCCAGGCCGACGGCGGCGCGGACTGCGCCTCCGAGGTCAGCACCTCGACCTCGTCGCCGTTCTGGAGCTCCGAGGACAGCGGCGCGAACTTGCCGTTGATCTTGCAGCCGACCGCGCTGTTGCCGACGTCGGTGTGCACCGCATAGGCGAAATCGATCACGTTGGCGTGGCGCGGCAGAGCGATCAGCTTGCCCTTCGGGGTGAAGCAGAACACCTGGTCGTGGAATAGCTCGAGCTTGGTGTGTTCGAGGAATTCCTCGGGATTGGCGCTCTCTGACAGGATGCCGATAGTGTGGCGCAGCCAGGCGAACGCATTGGATTCGCGCTTGAGGAATTCGGTCGGCGAACCCACGCCCTCCTTGTAGAAGACGTGCGCGGCGATGCCGCGTTCGGCGATCTGGTCCATCGCCTCGGTGCGGATCTGGAGCTCGACGCGCTGGTTGCCGGGGCCGATCACGGTGGTGTGGATCGAGCGATAGTCGTTCTGCTTCGGCGTCGAGATGTAGTCCTTGAAGCGCCCCGGCACGACCGGCCAGGTGGTGTGGACGATCCCGAGGGCGCGATAACAGGCCTCGATGTCGTTGACGACGAGGCGGAAGCCGAAGATGTCGGACAATTGCTCGAAGCCGACCGACTTCCGCTCCATCTTGGTCCAGATCGAGAACGGCTTCTTGCGGCGGCCATAGACCCGCGCCCCCAGGCCCCGGTGGCGCAGATTGTTGGAGAGCTGGTCCTCGATCTCGCCGATCAGATTGCGGTTGCGCTCGGCCAGTGCGTCGAGCCGCTGCATCACGACCGAATAGGCTTCGGGATCGAGGGTGCGGAAGGACAGATCCTCCAGCTCCTCGCGCATTTCCTGCATGCCCATGCGTCCCGCCAACGGCGCATAGATATCGAGCGTCTCCTCGGCGATGCGCCGGCGCGATTCCGTCGGCACGAAGTCCAGCGTGCGCATGTTGTGCAGACGGTCGGCGAGCTTGACCAGAAGCACTCGGACATCATCGGCAATGGCCAGCAACAATTTGCGCAGATTCTCGGCCTGCTTGGCCTCGCGCGACACCAGCTCCAGCCGCTTCAGCTTGGTCAGGCCCTCGACCAGCGCGCCGATCTCGGAGCCGAAAATCTGATCGATCTCGGCACGCGTTGCCTCGGTGTCCTCGATCGTGTCGTGCAGCAGCGCGGCCACGATGGTCGCGTCGTCAAGCTTGAGGTCGGTGAGAATCGCAGCGACTTCGAGCGGATGCGAGAAATACGGATCGCCCGAGGCGCGGGTCTGCGAGCCATGCGCCTTCATGGCGTAGACATAGGCGCGGTTCAGCAGGTCTTCGTTGGTATTGGGGTTGTAGGACCGGACGCGCTCAACGAGGTCATATTGACGCATCATCCGCGCCCGGGGCCTGGCCGGACGCGCGACCGGCGCAGTCGGGGCGACGGCAACCGATTCGGTTGCGGCCTGCATCTGCGGGGGTCTGCGACGCCGATATACCATTCCATCCTGCCTTCACACGGGCCGAGCCGGCCCGCTGCATCCATCCTAGCTCCAATCGCGCTCGTGTCCGATCAATTCAGTGACAGACGCGGCGCCGGCGACGACGCTATGGTAACCACGAAAAGGTCAACAAAAGCAAAGGCCCGAACGACGGTTCGGGCCTTTGAAATGATCACAAGCAGTCGATGGTCGCGACGGAGGAATTACTCGTCTTCCTCGGGCTGCTCCTCGGGCGGAGCGAGGCCTTCCAGGCCCTTCAGGAGCTCCTCTTCGGTCATGCGCTCGACGGCCACTTCGGTGTCGTCGGCATCGACGCTCGCCCCTGCGGAACCGATCAGCGGCACCGTATCCGGCTCGGGCTCATCCACCTCGACGAACTTCTGGAGCGAGTGGACCAGCTCCTCGCGGAGGTCCTCCGGCGAGATCGTCGTCTCCGCGATTTCACGTAAAGACACAACTGGGTTCTTGTCGTTATCGCGGTCAACCGTTAGTTGTGAACCGGACGAGATCATGCGGGCACGGTGGGCGGCCAGCAGGACCAAGTCAAACCGGTTGTCGACCTTGTCGATACAATCTTCTACGGTGACGCGAGCCATGGACTGTCGCTCCGTTGTGGGTGGGACGAAATATGTGGATGATTGGGGGTAGTTATAGGGGCCGGAACAGTTTCGCAAGGCCAATTTGTGATTTGGTCTCGCCAAACGGCTCTGCTACCCCCACATTGGGGCCGGGAAGAGTGGTTTCGCGGGCTGCCATCGAAGGCGGCCCCGGATGCATGCATGTCCGCCATAACTATACCTTGATTGCCCCGACTTCTCCGGATTTGCGGTTTCGACGGGTCTTAGCGGCACTCTAGAACTGCGCGGCTTGCTGTCGCCGCGCCAACAATAAAACCATCACCACGAACTCTACGCGAGCAAACTGAATGTCACCTTCTCCGACCAACAAGATCGCGCTCTTCATCGACGGGGCCAATCTCTACGCGACAGCCAAGACTCTGGGCTTCGACATCGATTACAAGCGCCTGCTGAAGGAGTTTCAGAGCCGCGGGACCTTGTTGCGGGCGTTCTACTACACCGCCATCATCGAGGATCAGGAATACTCCTCGATCCGCCCGCTGATCGACTGGCTGGACTACAACGGCTACACCGTCGTGACCAAAGCGACCAAGGAGTTCATCGACGCTTCGGGCCGCCGCAAGGTCAAAGGCAACATGGACATCGAGCTCGCCGTGGACGCCATGGAGCTCGCCGAGCACATCGACCAGATGGTGCTGTTCTCGGGCGACGGCGACTTCCGCTCCCTGGTCGAGGCCGTGCAGCGCCGCGGCGTGCGCGTCACCGTGATCTCCACCATCGCCAGCCAGCCCCCGATGATCGCCGACGAGCTGCGCCGCCAGGCCGACGTCTTCACCGACCTCGTCGAGCTGCAATCCAAGCTCGGCCGCGACCCGTCCGAACGCCCCGCCCCGCGTGACCGCGGCGAGCGTGGCGAACGCCACCACGCCCCGCAATTCCTCCAGCGCGCAACCACGATGGCGCCGAGGGGCGATGACGACTTCGAGGAGTGAGGCGGCCCGGTCCAGCCGCCAGCCTCCCCTCGTCGTTCCCAACCGCGATTGTCCGCTCTGTCCGCGCCTGGTAGCCTTTCGCGCGGCGAACCGCGCACGCGAGCCGTCGTGGCACAACGCGCCGGTTGCGCCGTTCGGCGAACTCGGCGCGCGCCTCCTGATCGTGGGCCTCGCGCCGGGAATGCAGGGCGCCAACCGCACGGGGCGGCCGTTCACCGGCGATTACGCCGGCGACCTGCTCTACGCCACGCTGCTCGAATACGGCTTTGCCAAAGGCAGCTATCAGGCGCGCCCCGATGACGGCCTGAAACTGGTCGACTGCCGGATCGCCAATGCCGTGCATTGCGTGCCGCCGCAGAACAAGCCGCTGCCGGCGGAGATCAACACCTGCCGGCAGTTTCTGGTCGCCAATCTCGAGGCGATGCCGAAGCTGCGCGCGATCATCGCGCTGGGGCGGATTGCGCACGACAGCGTGCTCAAGCCGCTGAAGCTGAAGGCGTCCCAGGCGCCCTTCGGCCATGGCGCGGTGCATCAGGCCGGCGCGTTCAAGCTGTACGACAGCTATCACTGCTCGCGCTACAACACGAACACCGGCGTGCTGACGCCAGACATGTTCAGATCCGTGTTCGCGAAGGTGAAGGCAGATCTGGATTAGAGAGCCTGATGCAGTTGAGCAGGCCGGTTGTGGGTTCACCTCTCCCCAGCGGGGAGAGGTACGCCCTCCGCTCGTATCGCCTCCACCAAAACTCATTCGACCTTGGCGCGCGCTCCGTTGGCCGGATTGGCCTTCAGCCAGTCCAGCACGTCGCCGGCGTTCCGGTCGGGCGGAAACACCGGGTAGAACACGTGCGTGATCCTGGCGTCGTCGATGACGAGCGCGAGGCGCTTGATCAGCGTCAGGCCCGCGACCTCCATGGTCGGCAAATTCAGGGCGCGCGTCAGGGCCAGCTTCTCGTCCGAGAGCACTGGGAACGGCAGATGCAGCCGCGAGGCCATCTCGGTCTGGTAGGCGTTGCTCTGGGTCGAGAGGCCGAACACGTGCGAGGCGCCGGCGGCCTTGAGCTCGGCGAAAAGATCGCGAAACGCGCAAGTCTGCGGCGTGCAACCCCGCGCGCCCGGGATCATGTCCCAATCGTCGACCAGCGCGATCTTGCCGGGCTCGCCGGTGCGGGGATAGGCGAACACGACGACGCGGCCGCGCAGTGCCGACAGCGTGACGGAGGTGTCGTCGGTCGCGAGCAGGTTGACCGCCGGCAACGTCATGCCCTCGAGATGCGCGGCGGCGCCGTCGTCGGCAGGTGCGGGAATCTGGCTCCAATCGACCTCGAGCAGGTTCCGCTGGATCATCGCGCTATCCCCTCGCCCGCAACAGGCGGCCCTTCTCCCGGCTCCAGTCCCGCTTCCTCTCGCTCTCGCGCTTGTCGTGCAGCTTCTTGCCCTTTGCGATCGCGAGCTGCAGTTTGGCCCGTCCACGCTCGTTGAAGTAGAGCTTGAGCGGGATCAGCGTCATGCCCTCGCGGTCGACGGCGCCCATCAGCTTGTTGATCTGCCGGCGGTGCAGCAGCAGCTTGCGGGGCCGCTTTGGCTCGTGGTTGAAGCGGTTTCCTTGCAGATATTCGGGAATGGTCGCGTTGATCAGCCAGATCTCGCCGTTCTTGGAATCGGCATAGGATTCCGCGATCGTGCTCTTGCCGTTGCGGATCGACTTGACCTCGGTGCCGGTCAGGGCAATGCCCGCCTCGATCGTATCTTCGATCGCGTAGTTGAAGCGGGCCTTGCGGTTCTCCGCCATCACCTTGATCGGACGTTCGTTCTTATCGGCCATGACAGGCAAACCTGATCGAGATGCGCTCGGATTTTAACAATTCGGATGAAGCGGGCGCGTCACTTCTTCAGGAGGTCTCGGATCTCGGTCAACAGCTCGACCTCGGCCGACGGTTTTGGCGGAGTGGCAGGAGCCGCCTCCTCCCTGCGCTTCAGGGTGTTCATGGCGCGGATCACCAGAAACAGCACAAAGGCGACGATGATGAAGTTGATCGTCAACGTCAGGAAGCTGCCATAAGCAAGCACGGCGCCTTGCTTTTTGGCATCCGCTAAGTTGGTGGCGGTGACCGCCTTCGACAAGGGGATGAAGTAGTTCGAGAAGTCGAGCCCGCCGGTGACGGCGCCGATGATCGGCATGATGACGTCGCCGACCAGCGAGGTGACGATGCCGCCGAACGCCGCGCCGATGATGACGCCGACCGCGAGATCGACGACGTTCCCCTTCATGGCGAACTCGCGGAACTCCTTCAGCATCCGCGCGCCCTTGTCCTCGACGCTCATGAAAGGTTCCCCAAGCTAATGCGTCAGTTGATCAGGCCGGCGTGAACCATCGCACTGCGCACCGCGACCCGCGTCGGCTCGGAGACGGGGACCATCGGCAGCCGCAAGGTCTCGTCCAGCTTGCCGAGCAGCGACATCGCGTACTTGATTGGCGCCGGGTTACTCTCGATAAAGAGGTTGTTGTGCAGCGGCATCAACTTGTCGTGGATCGCGAGCGCTGCCTTGGTGTCGCCCTTCTGCCAGGCGGCGTGGAACTCCGAGCACAGACGTGGGGCGACGTTCGAGGTCACCGAAATACAGCCGTGGCCGCCATGGGCCATGTAGCCGATGATGGTGGCGTCCTCGCCCGAGAGCTGATTGAAGTCCTCGCCCATCGCCGCGCGCTGCTGCGACACGCGCACCATGCTGGCGGTGGCATCCTTGACGCCGGCGATGTTCTTCAGTTCCCACAGCCGCTTCATGGTGTCGACCGACATGTCGATCACCGAACGCGGCGGGATGTTGTAGATGATGATCGGGATTCCGATGGCATCGTTGATCGCCTTGAAGTGCTGGTACATGCCTTCCTGGGTCGGCTTGTTGTAGTACGGCGTCACCACCAGCACGGCATCCGCGCCGGCCTTCTCGGCGTGCTGGGCGAGCTCGATCGCCTCCTTGGTCGAGTTGGAGCCGGCGCCGGCGACGACGGGCACGCGGCCCCTGGCCTCCTCGATGCACCATTCGACCACCTTCTTGTGCTCGTCATGGCTGAGCGTCGGGCTTTCGCCGGTGGTTCCGACCGGGACAAGGCCGTTGGTGCCCTCGGAGATCTGCCAATTGACCAGGGAGCGGAACGCCGCCTCGTCCAGCGAGCCGTTCTTGAAAGGGGTGACCAAAGCGGTGAACGACCCCCGGAATTTCGTCTTGGCTGCCATGGACTTCCTCCGCACGCGGCGATCTTCTTGAGCAACCCCCTTCATATCGGGTCTCCCCCGCCGGTAAAAGGCCCGCTGCAGTGTGACGCACCGTTTAGGCCGCGATTTTGCCGCGGTGCTGGTGCAAATCGGCCCGAGGTAAGCGGCTGTTGGTATTTTCTCCGCATATTCCAGCAAATTCAGCTAGGTCTTGAGCCACTTCACTGATTCGGGGCGACGAAACGCCGTGACCTCCTTTGCTCGTGCCTCATGGCGATCCCTGGGTCTGTCGGTGGGTTTGGCCGTCTCCCTGATGGCCGGACTGTCGGTGGGCCGCGCCGCCCCCGCAAGGTCCAATGAGACCGCGGACACAAAGCCGGCCGCCAACAACGCGGCAAAGAGCACACCCAAGGACGCGGGCAAGGAGAAGTCCAAGGATAGCTCCAGGGCAACCAGCACGGGAACTGGCAAGGATCCAGCGAAGGGCGCGAGCAAGGGCACCACAAGCGCTCCGGCGAAGGATGCCGCGAAGAAGCCTGCAAAGGACTCCGCCGGCAAGGAACCCGCGAAAGACAAACCGAAACCTGCGGCTGCGGTCGCCGCGCCAAAATCACAACCCGCGCCGCCGCCGAAGACGGCCCCTGCGCCGGCCGTGACGGCCACCGTCAAACCCACCGCCCCACCCGCTGCCCGGCCGGTCGCACCTCCCGTGCTCGCGCCTGCGACCCGCCAGCATGCCGCACCCCGCAAGCCGGTCATCCCGGCCGCGGTCGCAGCGACGTCGTCGACGTCGCAGGCCGACAAGGACACGCTGGAAAGCGTCATCGAGCTCGTGCGCAAGCGCAAGGCGGGCGAGGCCAGCAATGCCGCAGCCGGCATCTCCGATCCCGTCGCGCGGAAGCTCGCCGAATGGATCATCCTGCGCAGCGAGAACAATGACGCGACGGTGGAGCGCTATCGCGCCTTCATCTCCGCCAATCCGAGCTGGCCGTCGCAGACGTTCCTGCGCAGGCGCCTCGAGGCTGCGATGTGGGACGATCGACGCGATGAGTCCGTTGCGTGGTCGTGGTTCGAGAATGAATCTCCGATCTCCGCCAAGGGCCGCTTCACGCTCGCCAAGGCGATGCTGGCGCGCGGCGACCGCGCCAATGCCGAGCGGCTGGTGCGCGAGGCCTGGCGCAGCGATCCGATGTCGGAGGACACCGAGAACAACGCGCTCGACCAGTTCGGCGCGCTGCTGACGCCTGGTGACCAGAAGGCGCGGATGGACAACCTGCTCTACGGCAGCGAGAACGAGGCCGCGATGCGCGCCGCCAAGCGCCTCGGCGCCGGCTATGTCGCGCTCGCCAAGGCCCGCATCGCCGCGGTCAAGAAAGCGCCCAACGCGCGCGCACTGCTCGACGCGGTGCCGCGCGAGCTGCACAACGATCCCGGCTTCCTCTTCAGCAAGATCCAGCTGTTGCGCCGCGAGGAGAAGTTCACTGAAGCCGCCCAGCTGATGCTGTCGGCGCCGAAGGATCCGGGCCGCCTCCACAATCTCGACGAATGGTGGATCGAACGGCGCCTCCTGGCGCGCAAGATGATCGACACCGAGGAATTCCGCAGCGCCTATCTGATCGCGCGTGACGCCGCCCTGCCCTCGCGCGACATCTACAAGACCGAGCAGGAGTTCACCGCCGGGTGGATCGCGCTTCGCTTCCTCAACGATCCCGCAACCGCCGCGCAGCATTTCGCCCGCATCGGCGTCGGCAGCGTCAATCCGACCGCCCTTGCGCGAGCCGGCTATTGGCAAGGCCGCGCCGCTGAGGCGATGGGCCGCCAGCAGGAGGCGCGCAACGCCTATGCGCGAGCCGCCGAGCAGTCGACCAGCTATTACGGCCAGCTCGCGCGGGCAAAGCTCGGCCTGCCGCAGATCGAGCTCAACAGCCAGCCGCGCGGCCGCGGCGCCGACCGGCTCGAGATCGTGCGCGCCGCGCAACTGCTGTACGAGCTCGACGAGCGCGAGATGGCGATTCCGCTGTTGGCCGACATGGGCGAGAACGGCGATCCCGAGGCGCTCGCCGGCCTTGGCGAGCTCACCCAGCGCTACAGCGACGCGCGCGGCATGCTGCTGCTCGGCAAGGCCGCGCTCAACCGCGGCCTGCCGTTCGACTTCTATGCCTACCCCGTCAACGGCATTCCGCAGTTCACGCCGATCGGCCCTGAGGTCGAGCGCAGCATCATCTACGCCATCGCGCGGCAGGAAAGTGCCTTCAATCCGTCGGTGGTCTCGCCGGCGCAGGCCTATGGGCTGATGCAGGTGACGCCGGACGCTGCGCGCTACGTCTGCAAGCGGCACGGCGCGACCTACGACCTGTCGCGGCTGAAGAACGATTCGGTCTACAACGCCACGCTCGGCTCGGCCGAGCTCGGCGGACTGCTCGAGGATTATCGCGGCTCCTACATCATGACGTTCGCCGCCTACAATGCCGGCCGCGGCAGCGTGAGGAAGTGGGTCGAGCGCTACGGCGATCCGCGCGACCCCAAGGTCGACGCCGTCGACTGGGTCGAGCTGATTCCTTTCTCCGAGACACGCAACTACGTGCAGCGGATCATGGAGAATCTTCAGGTCTACAGGGCCCGCTTCGGCGGCGGCACGCGCCTCCAGATCGAGGCCGATTTGCGCCGCGGCGCCGGCAGCGTGCAATAGCATTCTCCTCCCAGCTTCGAGCCCGCGCCCACGGCGAGATTCGTCTGGCCGTGACGCGAGCGGCCAAAACAAGACGGGCGATCGACGGCGATCCTCAGGCCTGTCCGCTCCGAACGTTGCGCGGCTGCGACGGCTGGTCCGACCGACGAGGGTCGCGAGGGTCCGCCGATCGACAATGAAGCCACCGTTGATCCCTGCTGCATGATCGACCGGCAGCGCCTTGCACGGCCGAGGCATCGACGCGGCAGCTATTCTCGGCACATCGATCGGGACTTGCCGCGGAGCTCTCCTCTCCCACGGCGGCCCGCATCGGCTCGCCCCGAACGATCGATGAAGAGCACGGAGTCGGGCTCGGTACCCGACGCAAGCGAGTACAGACATCGAGCAAAAAGAAAGGGGCCCCGGCGATTTCCCGCCGGGGCCCTCTGTCAGGTCGTTAGACCGAACTTACCAGTTGCGCTGGGCGCGGAGCAGCAGGGTGATGCTGTCCTGGTCCTTCAGCTCGTACACAGCAGCCGGCTTGGCCACCCCGGCGGAACCAGGGAAGGCAACGGTGCCCGAGTACTTCTGGTCGAGACGGGTCCAGTTCAGGTCGCCCGAGAAGGTCAGGTTCTTGACCGGGGTCCAGCGGGTGATGAGACCGATCTGGCCGATGGCGAAGTCAGGGTTACAACCCGTGACGCCGGCGAGACCGCCGAACACGCCGCCAGCACCGCCTGCGCCGCAGAGCGCAGTCTTGGCGAGACTGCCGAACTGGGCCTGAGCGTAAGCACCGTAGAGCGCGGTGTTCCAGTAGGGATTCCAGTTGTGGGTGTAAGCACCACGGAAGCCCCAGGTCTTGACCGTCTCCTGCTGCGAACCCGTGACGTACACGGTATCCGGAGCATTGGCGAAGCCGACGCTCTGGTAGGCAATGCCCGAGCTGCCGTACATCGAGTAGTTGACGGCCGCCAGGCTCTGGAAGTTGTAGCGGCTCGCACCATCCGTGTAGACGCCCTGGATGTTGATCGTGTCACCCGCGCCCGTCGGGATGTTCTTGATCGACAGAGCGAGCTGAACCGCCCAACCCCACTTGTCGTCGGGGTGGCCAGTCGGCTCGGTTGCGCCGTAATAGGCGACGTGGTTGTCATGCGCGGCGACCGACGCCTGGAACAGACCCCAAGCCTGGTCGACACGGACCTGACCGACGAGGTTCGGCGAACGCGAGCCGCCGATGGCGTTCGTGCCATACGAACCACCGATCATGCCAGCGGCAGTCGCGCCGGTCATGTTGAGGTTGCCGGCCTGGTAGTAGGCCGTCGCGTCTTCGGCCGAGAAGGCCGCCGTCACGCCCTGGCCGAAGTCAGCGGTGTAGGTGAACTGGTTGACACCAGTGACCGTGCCGCTGCCGCCGACGAGACCGTCGAAGTTGTTGCCGGGATAGTTGGTCCAGGGCGCGTCGAACTGCGACACGGCCTTACCCATGGTGAAGCCGGCGAACTGGATGAAGGCGTAGTACACGCCGAGCGAACCGCCAGCCACGCCGCCGTCAGACGGGTTGCCGACGCCACCGAAACCGCCCGACTGAGCTGCGCCGGAATAAACCGTGCCGCCCGTGCCGGAGCCCGTGCCGGAGTAGCCGCCGGTGGTCCAGGAGAAAGTCGCATCGAAGAAGGTGCGGACGACGCCGTACTCGGTCGCGGTGCGCGTGTCGATGTTGAGATCCTGACGAGCGCGCATCGTGTAGTAGTTGCTCAGGCGATTGTGAGCGCCAGCAGCACCGTTGAACGCACCGTTGTAGACCGAGTTCGTGCCCAGCGCGACTTCAGCGCGCAGGTAACCACCCAGCTTGATGCAGGTGTCGGTGCCGGGGATGTAGTAGAAACCCGCACCGTACAGGGAGCAGATCTTCACGTATTCGACCGCCTTGGCCTTCACGGGCAGATCAGCTGCCTGAGCTCCGCCCACGGCGATCAGACCCGCCGCTGAGCCGAGCAAAAGGCTCTTAACCAACTTCATGTTAAACCTCCAAGTTGCTCTTCAGGGAAGGTCACTGACCGGACGGCCAATTCCCCAACCCCCTTTAAATCACCGCTTTGGGCTCCTTCGCGTCTTCGGACACACCCGCATGAACGCGAGGGACTTAAGCGAATGACCTAAACGGGACGACCTTGGGATGCCCCCCTCCGTCGCTCAGTCACAATTACCGAACGTCCTTGCACACACAACAAGAGAACGCTCGGAAACGGCTCCATGGAGCGTGTTTTCCAGTGGGTGTTGCACAAATAACACGCAGATGTGATCAGCTCGCGCTTGCAACACATTGTTTATATTGATGTTTTTCGAGCGGTTCCATCGGCCATCAAAGTTCCCCACATGTAGCGCAGCGGCCGAGCCCCCGCCGCGAAGTGGCTTCAGCACGCTCGAATCGGGAATCAGCAGCAGACTCAACGGGCAGGGCATCAACGGCCTCGACGCCTCGATCTGACGCCCCATCCGCTGCGGCACCTCAGACGTGGCGACACTCTTTATGAGAGTGATGGCCGCAAGGCGCATCGGACCGGCTGCTCGGCGAGCCAGGAGATCGAGCGCCAACTTCCCTGGCCTTGTTCCCATTGAATTTCCTTGCAAATTCCGCCTCTGAGGGGAGCAGAGATGCCTTTTCAGGGCCGATCCTCCCTTTGCTTCTGGTGCCGGACGTCGCGACTGCGGGTCTGTTCTCGCAGCATCACGCCCCTGCCGGGGAGAACAGGCCCGTCTCGTTTCGCAGATCACTGGGAATATTCGAGCGAAAACACGCGCTTCCAAATTGACCAGCCCGAGCAATTAGATGCATAAGGCTCGCACCGGAGAGGTGGCCGAGTGGCTGAAGGCAACGCTTTGCTAAAGCGTCATACGGTCTCAAGCTGTATCGAGGGTTCGAATCCCTCCCTCTCCGCCACCCAGCATCAACGTCTCTGCACTCCTTCACCTCAGAGCGAGCGGTGATGTCGGCACCCAGCCTGGCGCAAGGACACGTGCCGCGACCTGCTGATTCGCGTACTCTCTAATAAACGTACCGCTGGCACCCGAAAGCTGATCCGGAAAAGTGCGAAGCGGTTTTCCGGCAAGACCATGCGCAAACAACAACCTGAAGCGCGATGACGCTTCATGCAAATCTCATCGCGCTCAGATGCCGGATCGCCATACCCGCCAATGCGAGGGCGATATCAGCACGGCCTCGCCGGCCCAGACATTGAACCAGACGCCTGCCTTGCGCCGGCAGGGAAAGGACCAAGGCTCAATTCCCGTCTTGTGCAGACATCCGAGTTCCAGATCGCACTCCTCGGGAGCGATCTGAATCGGCAGCCATTGTCCATTGGTCGCCTGGTTGTTCACGCCGTCGGATTCTAAGCGGCGGCATGACGGATCAACTTGCTTCAGCGCAACCGGGACTCCCGTGCGAATACGGGCCGGAAGCGATTCGCCTCAGTGCGCGCCGACCCAGGCCCTCGCCTCGCGCTGCGCGGCCGAGATCTCGGCATCCGACATCTGCCCGGCGACTTCCTGGCGCAGTGCCACGGCATCCTTGCGGCCCTTCAAGGCGGCGAGATTGAACCATTTGTGCGCGGCGACGAGATCGACGATCCCGGAGCGGCCGCTCGCCCAATAGACCCCGCGCTCGAACAGCACGTCCGACAGCGCGCTCGCGTCGATCGGCGTTGCCGTCTCCAGATCGAAAGTACCCTGAAACATCACGCATCCCCTTTGTTCTTATGCCGCCTCGCTCCCCGAGCGCGGCTCCCGTCCAGAAAACTGTTCAACTCGTCCCCGAGCCTTTCGGCCCATGCCGTTCACCGGCTTGTTGGAGGGGATGATGGCGGGCAAATTTGAATGGCAGTTTAAGCATCGCGATGAAGCAGACGTAAACGCGAGCGCGCGGCATCCGCGCGGGAAATTCAGAAAGTTCCTGATTTGCAGGCACTTCTGCGATTCGTCAGATTCGGTTTACCCTTGGATTTCAGGAGAACGATAACCATTGCGCACGGTGGTGCACGTGCTTCGGCTACAATTCATGGCGCGGCGCCTTCGTGACTGCACCCGCCTGTCATTCCCGGCCTCATGCGCAATTCGCACCGGAGCGAGGAATCCAGGACGCCGCGGCCTATCGTTTCAACCGCGGCCGTCTCGGCGTGCGGGATCGCCCCGCCGGCCCTGGGCGATGACACCGCGCCTTAAGAAGCGGCACGCAGACCGCGTCAGTCACGCACGGTCCTCGCCTGCGCGGACAGACCAAGGAGGTCGAGACGTCAGCGCGGACACGTCGCAGTCAGATCAGCAATGTCGAGGGGGAAAGGGGATGCCGGCAATGCCCCGGCGTCAAGAGAACGAGGGCGTCGGCGAACACGTCAGGACCAGATTCCACATTGGCCCGAGGGCCAGTCGTGAAATTGCGGAGCCCTTTGAAGAGAACCGCACCGAACGAAGAAAACTCGTTTCTTCTGCCGGACCGCGCAAGAGAACGGTCCGACCGTTGACCTGATGTCTCGCCGACACCCTCTATCGTCGACCAGAACCTTGGAAGGCGCTGATGACGTGCCGGCTATCTGCCGGCAACTTCAGAAGCGAAGTTACTTCTTCTTCGCGACCTTGCGGGTCTTCTTCGCAGTCTTCTTCACTGCGCTCTTCGCCTTCTTCGCCTTCTTCGCCTTCTTCGCTTTCTTGGCCATGTTGCCCTCCGATGTGTGAGATGGCTTTAATCGCTGCGTGCACTCGGGGATCGAATGCACTCATCCCGAATACACCAACACGAAGAAAAAAACAGCGTCTCGCTTAAAGAAGTGTTGACGCAGCAAGGCGCGTGCGCTTGTCGAGCGCGACGCGGGTGCTTCGCATGACGTGCGATTGCGATCACGCGGAGCGTTGGCATCGTCGATGTTCGCGAACGATGCGATTGCACAAAAACACTATGCAGCAAGTATTTTTTCGCACGCGCGCATCGCATGCGGCCGACGCGATGATGTGCATCCGAGAACGCGCGGTGGCCGCACGAAAGCGCTTCGCGGACTCTGAGTCGCGACTTTTGGCAACGAAAATATTTTCATGCTTAACGGCGCAAGCGCTCGTCAAAGCGTGTTCAAGCGGCCGTTCCGGCGAATCGCGCGACGGCGATTCGGTGATCGCAACGCTGTCGATGGGAGGAAGTTTCGATTGAAGGATGCGCGCGAGCGCCGCACCGAGAGCCTGCAGCGAGATGACGAAGCGCGCCGTCACCTCGCTCGAGACGTGAAGTTCAGACGCCGAGCTTGGACTTGAGCAGGTCGTTGACGCTCTGCGGGTTCGCCTTGCCGCCGGACGCCTTCATCACCTGGCCGACGAACCAGCCGAGCGACTGCGGCTTGTCCTTGACCTGCGCCGCCTTGTCCGGATTGGCCGCGATGATGTCGTCGACAACCTTTTCGATCGCGGAAAGATCCGTCACCTGCTTCATGCCGCGGCTTTCGACCAGCGCGCGGGGATCGCCGCCTTCCTGCCAGACGATCTCGAACAGATCCTTGGCGATCTTGCCCGAGATCGTGCCCTCGCCGATCAGATCGATGATCGCAGCCAGTTGCTCGGCGTCGACGGGCGAGTCCGTAATAGCCCGCCCCTCCTTGTTGAGCCGCCCGAACAGCTCGTTGATCACCCAATTCGCCGCCATCTTGCCGTCGCGCGCGCGGTTCGCGAGCCTCTCGAGCACCGTCTCGTAGAACACCGCGCTCTCGCGCTCGGCGACCAGCACGCTGGCGTCATAGGCCGACAGGCCGAAATCGGCGACGAAGCGCGCCTTCTTCTGGTCCGGCAGCTCCGGCAGCCTCGCTTTCAGCTCGTCGACGAAGTCCTGGCTGAACTCCAGCGGCAAGAGGTCGGGATCGGGGAAGTAGCGGTAGTCGTGCGCCTCTTCCTTGGACCGCATCGAGCGTGTCTCGCCCTTGTTGGGATCGAACCGGCGCGTCTCCTGCTCGATCTGCCCGCCGTCCTCCAGGATTTCGATCTGGCGCCGCGCTTCATACTCGATCGCCTGGCCGATGAAGGCGATCGAGTTCATGTTCTTGATCTCGCAGCGGGTGCCGAGCGGCGCGCCGGGCCGGCGCACGGACACGTTGACGTCGGCGCGCAAGGATCCCTTCTCCATGTCGCCGTCACAGGTGCCGAGATAGCGCATGATCGAGCGCAGCTTGATTACATAGGCCTTGGCCTGCTCGGCGTCGCGGATGTCGGGCTTGGAGACGATCTCCATCAGCGCCACGCCAGAGCGGTTGAAATCGATGTAGGACAGCGACGGCGACCGGTCGTGCAGCATCTTGCCGGGATCCTGCTCCAAATGCAGCCGCTCGATACCGATCGTGGCCGTCTTGCCGCCGTCGAGATCGACTATCACCTCGCCCTCGCCAACGATCGGCGATTGGTACTGGCTGATCTGGTAGCCCTGCGGCAGGTCCGGATAGAAATAATTCTTGCGGTCGAACACCGATCGCAGATTGATCTTCGCGTTGAGACCGAGCCCTGTCCGGACAGCCTGCCTGACGCATTCCTCGTTGATGACGGGCAGCATGCCCGGCATCGCGACGTCGACCAGCGACACATGGCTGTTCGGCTCGCCGCCAAACGCGGTGGAGGCGCCCGAGAACAGTTTTGCGTTGGAGGTCACCTGGGCGTGGATCTCCATGCCGATCACCACCTCCCAGTCACCGGTAGCGCCCTTGAGAAGCTTGTGCGTGGCCGTGCTCATGTCGTGCTCCCGAGCAGCGTGGCAGCGATCCGCTGCCACTCCGCTTCCAATGAATCCCTTGCCGTGGGCTGACCGGCCTGGCGATACCAGTAACCGGCGTTGCCGAGATCGCCTTCGACGCGGTGCAGATAGGCGTGCACCCAGGCGGCATCGCGGCTGCTCTCGTCCTGAACGATCGTGTGCGCCCGGTCCCAATCGCCCTTCGCCGCCCACCAGAGGCCGGCGAGCGGCGCGCTCAACTCCGGCGCCGGCGCCGCGCCGCCGAGGCTCGCGATGAAATCAGCGGCATTCACCACCACCTCGCGGGCGTGAAGCGGCCGGCGGCCTGCTCGATCACCTCGCCGAGCGAGAACAGCGTCTCCTCGTCGAACGGCCGGCCAATCAGTTGCAGCCCGAGCGGCAGGCCCTGCGCGTCCTTGCCTGATGGCACCGCGATGCCCGGCAGGCCCGCCATGTTCACGGTCACCGTGAAGATGTCGTTGAGATACATCTCGACCGGATCGGCCCCGCCCTTCTCGCCGATGCCGAAGGCGGCCGACGGCGTCGCCGGCGTCAGGATGGCATCCACGCCTTTGGCAAAGCAGTCCTCGAAATCCTTCTTGATCAGCGTGCGCACCTTCTGCGCGCGCAGATAATAGGCGTCGTAATAGCCGGCCGAGAGCACGTAGGTGCCGATCATGACGCGGCGGCGTACCTCTGCGCCAAAACCCTCCGCGCGGGTGTTCTCGTAGAGCTCGACGATGTTCTTGGCCGGCTCGCGCAGGCCGTAGCGCACGCCGTCATAGCGCGCGAGGTTGGAGGAAGCCTCCGCCGGAGCCACGATGTAATAGGCCGGCAGCGCGTATTTGGTGTGCGGCAGCGACACTTCGACCAGCTCGGCGCCGGCCGCCTTCAGCCACGCCGCGCCCGCTTCCCAAAGTTTTTCGATCTCGGCCGGCATGCCGTCGAGGCGATACTCCCGGGGAATGCCGATCTTCATGCCCTTCACAGACTTGCCGATCGCCGCCTCGTAATCCGGCACGGGGAGATCGACCGACGTGGTGTCCTTCGGGTCGTGCCCGGCCATCGAGCGCAGCAGCATCGCGGCATCGCGCACGCTGCGCGCGATCGGGCCTGCCTGGTCGAGCGAGGAGGCAAAGGCGACGATGCCCCAGCGCGAGCAGCGGCCATAGGTCGGCTTGATGCCGACCGTGGCGGTGAATGCCGCCGGCTGGCGGATCGAGCCGCCGGTGTCGGTCGCGGTCGCGCCCATGCAGAGCAGCGCCGCCACCGCCGAGGCCGAGCCGCCGGATGAGCCGCCCGGCACCAGCGTGGTGTTGCTGCCCTCGCGCCGCCAGGGATTGCCGACGGGGCCGAAGCACGAGGTCTCGTTGGCGGAGCCCATCGCGAACTCGTCATTGTTGAGCTTGCCGAGCATCACGGCGCCGTCGCGCCAGAGCTGCGAGGTCACGGTCGATTCATAGGTCGGCACGAAATTGCCGAGGATCTTCGAGCACGCGGTTGTGCGCACGCCTTTGGTCGCGAACAGGTCCTTGATGCCGAGCGGAATGCCGGCGAGCGGCCCGCCCTCGCCCCTGGCAATCTTCTCGTCGACGGCCTTCGCCATGGCGCGCGCCTGATCCGGTGTCTCCATCACGAAGGCATTGAGCACGCGCGCCGCCTCGATCGCGCTCAAGTGCGCGTCGGTCAGCTCGAGCGACGTGAAAGTCTTGTCGGCGAGACCCTTGCGGGCCTCGGCGAGCGTCAGCGATGTCAAATCGGTCATTTATTGATCGGGCTGCAGAAGAACGGAGACAGGGTCTTGTCGTTGGCCGGGTCGTCTTTTTTGGCGGCGGCTTTCGCAGCGGCCTCGATCTCGTCAAGCACTTCATTGACTGCGACATTGGGGTCGGCAGCCTTGCCCTGCCGCTCCATCTTGTCGAGGTAATTCATGTAGGCCTGATAGGCCTTCTCATCGTCGCATAGCAGGCACATCGGACCTAACCTGTTTTATTCAACGACCTTCGGCACCAGGAAGAAGTGCCCCTCGGTCGCGGGCGCGTTGGCAACGATATCGTCGGCGATGTCGCCGTCGTCGACCACGTCCTGCCGCTTCTTCATCTGCATCGGGGTGACCGAGGTCATCGGCTCCACGCCCTCGACATTGACCTCCGAGAGCTGCTCGACGAAAGCGAGCATGGCGTTGAGCTCGCCCTGCAGGTGCGGAACCTCGTCCTCGGAAACCGCAATGCGCGCCAGATGCGCGATGCGACGGACGGTAGCGGCATCGACGGACATTATATAAGGCCTCTCACGGCAAAACCCAGCACGGTAAAACCTGAGTGCCGTATAGCAGAGGCCGCTTTTGCGCCGCAACCGGCGCCTCCCCCTATCCGGCGAGGGCTTTCATGCGCGCCAGCGCCGATCTGGCGAGATCCCGGGTCAATTCGGCCGCAGGGACCTCACGGCCCAGCGCGACGGCCTGGCCGGCCCAGAGGTTGGTGAAATCCACCCTACCCTGCTTTTCGGCCGCCGCCTTCAGAGGCCCCAACGCCGTCGCGGCATGGGGGAACGGCGGCGCATCCGGCGAGACCGGGCCGGCCTCGCGCATCAGGCGGTTCTGGACGCCGCGAGCCGGACGGCCGGTCATGACGTTGGTGATGACGGTGGAATCATCGCCGGCCTCGGCGAGCGCCTTGCGGCCGCCCGCGCTGACCTTGGATTCCGGACAGCGCAAATAGGCGCTGCCGATCTGCACGCCGGCGGCGCCGAGCGCAAAGGCCGCGACAATGCCGCGCCCGTCGGCAATGCCGCCGGCTGCGATCACCGGCACCTTCACGGCATCGACGACCTGCGGCACCAGCGCAAAGGTGCCGGGCTGCTCTGCGACCTTGTCGGTCAGGAACATACCGCGATGGCCGCCGGCCTCGGCGCCTTGCGCGATCACGGCGTCGACGCCGCGCTCCTCCAGCCAGACCGCTTCCTTGACCGTCGTGGCGGACGAGATGACGAGACAGCCGGCCGCCTTGACCCGCTTGAGCAGCGCCTGCTCCGGCAGGCCGAAATGGAAGCTGACGACCTCCGGCTTCAGCTCCTCGACAACCTCGCAGAACGCCGCGTCGAACGGCGCACGGTTCGCCGCAGCGATCGGCGCCGCCGGATCGAGACCATGCTCGGTGTAGTAGCTCGCGAGCCGCTGCTTCCAGCGCGCTTCGGCCTCGGCTGTCAGCTCGGCCGGCGTGTGGCAGAAGAAGTTCATGTTGACCGGCGCCTTCACGCGCTGACGGATGAGACCGACCTGCTCGCGCGCTTTCTCGGCCGAGATCATCGCGCAAGGCAGCGAGCCCAGTGCCCCGCCTTGCGCGGCCGCAATCACCATTTCCGCATCCATCGCCCCCGCCATCGGCGCCAGCACGATCGGGAATTCGGTCTTGAACAGATCGATCAGTCGACGGTCAGGCCACATGGTTGCTCTCTCTCGTTCTTTCTTACCCTCCCCTGGAGGGGGAGGGTCGATCGCGCGAAGCGCGAGCGGGGTGGGGTGACAGTCGCTCCACGGAGAATCTGCCCGTGCGGAGAGATCACCCCACCCCGATACGCATTTCGCTTCGCTACATGCGCAGCGACCCTCGCCCTCCAGGGGAGGGTGAGGAATTCCGTGCCGCTATCACAGAATTCCGCCGCCCTTCCAGCAACTGCTCCGCCTCCACGACGATCCGCTCGACGATCTCGGCCGCCGGTGGGATATCATGAATCAACCCGACCGCCTCGCCTGCGATGACGGCGGCGACGTCGAAATTGCCGGCGGCCTTTGCCGCCGCATACTCGGCTGCAACTGCGGCGACATTCTGCATCAGCTCGACCTCGCGCCCGATCCAGCGCCTCGCGTGGTCGTTGACCAGGCACCGTCCCGTGAACGGCGCCGGCCAGACATTGTTGCGGGAGAGATCGAACACGATCCCGCGCACCGTCGAGCCGCTGCTCGCCGCGCAGATGCGCCGCTTGGCTTCCTCCGCGCCGTCGGCCTCCTGGCTCGCATAGAAGCGGGTGCCGAGCAACACGCCGCTTGCACCCAGCATCATCATGGCGGCGAGCCTGCGCCCGTCGGCGATTCCTCCGGCTGCAACCACCGGCACAAGGCCAGCGGCGAGATCGACGATCGCCGGCACGAGATCGACGGTGGTGCGCGAGGCGCCATGACCGCCCGCCTCCGTTCCTTGCGCGATCAGGATGTCGGCCCCGGCCTCGAGCGCCTGCCGCGCCATCGCCTCGTCCTGCACCTGGCAGATCAGGCGCGCGCCCGCCGCCTTGATCTGCGCCGCGAACGGCGCGGGATCGCCGAACGACAACATGATCGCGGATGGCCTTGCAGCGAGCGCGATGTCGAGAAGCTCGGGCCGCTTGGCGAGGCTCCACGTGATGAAGCCGATCCCGAACGGCGAACGCAGTTCGGCGAGCTTCGCAGTCTCCTGCTCCAGCCACGCTCGCTCGCCATAGCCGCCGCCGAGAATGCCGAAGCCGCCGGCGCGGCTGACGGCCATGACGAGGCGGCTGCCGGCGATGATGTCCATGGGCGCAAGCAGGATCGGATGTGCGATCCCCAGCAGCGTGGTCAGCGGCGTTGCAATCGACATGGCTCCTCCCCGATCTGGACAACAACATTAGGCGCGACTAACATTCTTTAAAAATGATTTGTTGCGAACGAAACGATCTGAAAAGCGAAACGCTGTCATGGAACTGAGCGATCTCCAAACCTTTGCCGCCGTTGCTCGTGCGGGCGGCATCACCCGCGCCGCCGCAGAGCTCAACACGGTCCAATCGAATGTCACCCAGCGCGTGAAGGCACTGGAGGCGGAGATCGGCACGGCGCTGTTCGAGCGTCACGCCCGCGGCATGGCGCTGACCGGTGCCGGCAAGCGCCTCCTGCCTTATGCGCAAAAGCTGGCGGCGCTGTCGCGCGAAGCGCTGCTTGCCGCACGCGACGATGGCGAGCCGAAAGGCCCGCTCGCGATCGGCTCGATGGAGACGACGGCAGCCGTGCGCCTGCCGCCGCTGCTGGCGGATTTCCATCGCAATTGTCCCGCCGTGCGACTCTCCTTGCGCACCGCGCCGACCGCCGATCTCGTCGCCGGCGTGCTCGACGGCACGCTCGACGGCGCCTTCGTCGCCGGCCCCATTACGCATGACGACCTCATGGCCACGAGCGCCTTCCGCGAGGAGCTGGTGCTGGTCAGCGCGCGGCGCTGGGCTTCGCTGGCCGAGCTGCGCGCCGGCACGCCGGAGTCGGGGCCGACTGCACTCGTGTTCCGCACCGGCTGCACCTATCGTCAGCGCCTCGAACAGGTGTTCACCGAATTCGGCTGGCCGTCAGCCGCACGCTTCGAGCTCGGCACGCTCGACGGCATGATCGGTTGCGTCGCCGCCGACATGGGTGTGACGCTGCTGCCGCGTGCAGTGGTGGAATGCAGCGCGATGAGCGGCAGCGTCTCGATCCACACGCTGAGCCCGTCGCATGCGCGCGTCGAGACACTGTTCATCCAGCGCCGCGCGGGACATCAAACCAGCGCGCTTCGAAGCTTCGTCGAGGGCCTCGTGAAGGACGACGAAATCATCGCGGCCTGAAACGACACGACGTTCCACTCCACGAAATTCGTCACAAATCCTTCGCGATGTGGTCTGCCGCCGCAGCGCACCACATCGAAAAGCTTTGAAGCCCGCGATCATTCTACGTTAGGATGACTGGCTGGCCAGCGCAAAACCATAACGAAGCCGTACATCGGCAAGAAACATCGGGAGGACTATCGATGCGCAATACGCTCGTGTTGTGCTGTGTCGCTGCGTTGTCGGCGATCTCAGGAACAGCAAATGCCCAGGACTGGACCAAGTCGAAATGGGGGCCGAACGACGAGATCGGCGCCGCCAACTACATGACACCCGAGCTCGTGATGAAGGCGGCATCGCTGGTGAAGACCGGCAAGACCTATGCCCTCGGCATGGCCGTCACGTCGCAGACGCCGGCCTACCCGCCGCGCAGCTACAAGATCACCATCGTGCAGCCGGGACAGGCCGGCAGCCCCGGTCTCGGTCCCAACAAGGCAACTTACAACGACGATATCCTGGACAGCTGGGTCGGTGTCGGCAGCCAGCTCGACGGGCTCGGCCATCTCGGCATCGAGCACGTCTACTACAACGGCAACAAGCTCGCCGACTTTGCCGATCCGACCGGGCTGAAGAAGCTCGGCATCGAGAAGGTCCCGCCAATGGTCACCCGCGGCGTCCTGCTCGACATGGCCGCCTACTTCAAGACCGACGTCGTGAAGGAAGGCACCGCCTTCAACGTCAAGGAGATCGAGGAAGCCGCCAAGCAGCAGAACGTCGAGATCCGCCAGGGCGACGTCGTCATCTTCCACACCGGGTGGCTCAGCCTGGTCGGCAAGGACGACAAGCGCTATTCGGCCGGCGAGCCCGGGCTCGGCGTCGAGGGTGCGAAATATCTCACCGGCAAGGGCGTCGTCGCCGTCGGCGCCGACACCTGGGGACTCGAAGTGCTGCCGTTCGAATCCAAGAACGTGTTCGAGGTGCACCAGATCCTGCTCGCGATGAACGGGACCTATATCCTCGAAAACATGGACACCGCCGCGCTCGCCCGCGACAAGGGCTATGAGTTCCTGTTCGTGCTGGGACAGCCGCGCTGGACCGGCGGCGTGCAGGCAATGATCAATCCGATCGCGATCCGCTGACACCCGCAAAAGGACCCCGAAGAAAGCCGGGAGAGGACTTGCAGTGCCTCCATCGAGAACATTGCCTGCCCTCACCCGGTCCGCACTTCAGGTTCGAATGTCCTCATAGGACTTGATCAGACGCGGGCCGATCGACGTCGCCTCGTGCGAGTCCACGTCGCCCAGATTGCCGAAGTCGAGCTTGCTCAATTTCGTCAGATCCGCGATCGACACCTGGAAGACGCTGACGTCCTCCTCGGACATCCGCTCGAACACATCGGCCTCCTGGATCCGGTCGATCTCCATGACCTGCTTGCGCTGGCTCATCAGGAACGCCGCGGCCTTGAGTCCGTCCTCGTTGCGTCGGATCAGTATCTTCCAGAAGTATTTGGGAATCTGAACGCCGCCGAAACTCGGGTCCTTGTGCGGTCGTCCGGAAGGATTAGGCAGATCGGATTCGTCGGCATCCGGTCCGTCGAATACCGGACCATTCATCACGATACCCTTCTCCTCGCCTTCGAGCAGGACATCGCGCGTGTAGTCCTCCAATCCCGCCCAGAGCTGCTTGCCCTGATTGAACGAGAAGAACTGCGGCGAGCAATTGGTGAAATGGAAGGAATCGTCGCCGTGCTGCTTGGCCGCGGCGACGGTGTCGCCCCAGGTTGCGTCGAGGCGGCGCACCAGATGACCGCGGTCGAAGGGATTCTTGCTGCGATCCGCCTCGAACGTCGCCTGCTTGCGATAGAACTCGTTGCCAATCTGGGCATCGTCGTCGATGCGCGGATCGCGCAGCCAGGAATCGCCTTCACGCTTGCCGACGTCCTGCTGCTTGCCGCCGTCGATGTTCACGCAGCTGAAGAAGGCGAGCCTGCGCTGCTTGTTCATGACCACGCTGTAGTTGAAATATTTGAGCTCGAACTGCCTGGAGCTTCCCTTGAGCATCGCGATCCGGGGCTTGAGGGCGGACGGAATCTTCGGCAAGGGGACCGAGAATCTCCCAGTGCCGAGAAAGTTCGCCTTGTATCCGGGACGCGATTTCAACGTGCTCTGATCGATATGCACGGCCTCCATGGGCAGGCCGTTCCTCGGACTGATGTGAGGCAGGAGAACGGCCGGCCGGGCGATCAGCGCCTTGCCACCGTTGTGCATGCCGCCGTTTGGTGAACCTCCGTTACCTCCCGCCGGGCCCGGCACAGGGGCGAGCGGAGCCATCGGGATGTCCCTCCTGAACATCGGCAATGGCACGCGGATCGGAACCACGAGCGAGGTGCCGTCGAGGGACTGCTCGACCCAGACATTGGTTCCGAATGCAGGCGCGGTCTCCGGCGGCCGGACTTTCGCCCTCTCCTGCCGAGTCGGCGGCTCTTCCTCATCCAAAACCGGCTTGATCAATGGATGGGAACCGACGGCCACCTTGAGGTCGGCCACGATCGCGCTGATGCGGATGCCCTCGTTGGCGATCCAATCGATTGAGGATTCGTCCATCGAGGGCTTCCACACCTTGCCCTCCTTGGTCAGGGTGCGGCCCTGCCCATCTTTCCGCGGAACGCCACTGTGGTGCAGCGCGACCGCCTGCCAAAAGCGGTTGAACGCGGGCGACCCCGACGACCCAGCCGTCGTGTCGGTGTTGTACCAAAGGAAGTCCCCGACATATTTGAGCAGCTTGTTCTCGCGGACGCAGACCTGCTTCATCTGCCCGCTGGGATGCTGCACGATGGTGAGATACTCGCCCGGGTCCGCCTTGCCGGGCGCGTCGCTCAGCGGTAGCCACCCCCAGTCCTCGAGATCTTCGTGGCCCGACAGCGAGGTCGGGGCTACCGCGACGACCGAGAAATCCAGCCTGTCATTGGTGTAGAAGAACCTGCCCGGCTCAAAACCAAACCTCACCGGCGCGCGCTCTTGTCCTGTCATGTCCAGTTCGTAGTCGAAATCGGCAATCGAATTGGCAGCGTCCGCCGGCTTGCCGAAGACGTGATGGTTCGTCAGCAGCAGGCCGGGCCCGATCAGAAAGCCCGAGCCATAGCCGAGCAGATTCGACTTGAGATCCCTGAGCTGAATACGGCAGACCGAGCGTGCGGCGGCCATCCCCTTGGCGAGATAATTGATGCTGTCGAGATCATTGCCCTGGATGATCCGCTCCAGGCCGATCTCGGCCTTTGCCACGTCCCCCGTCTCGGCCAGCAGCTGGCGCTGGCGCAAGCGCATCCTCTCGACGGACATGTCGATCGGGCCGTCGCCCAGTTTCCGGTTCAGGGCGTCTGGTGAGAACTCGGCTTGCTTGAATCGCCTTTCGGAGCCCGCGATGAGGCTTGGCTTGATCAGCATCAGAACCTCTCAAAAGTGGCTGAGCAAATGTCGGACGTAGCCGGCGCCTCAAAATCTGCGCCAAGGTTGCCAGCGGACCCGACTGCCGGTCGCTGGCGATCATTCTGGAAATCGGGGTACGCACCCCACTCTACCTATACATACATAAATACAGCGCAACAATCAGAGGGTCAATTGACAGGCCCCGCTGAGGACGCGACATCATGCCATGGCCTGTGACGTCGCCCGTGTGAGATTTGCCACAAATGACCGCTGCATTTGCGCTTGGTCATCTTCACGCGCTACGCCTGTCACCTTCAGCCGCCCTCGCCGCAGCGCGACGATGGACCAGATCGCCTCGACGAGGCCGAACGGCCAGGCCCCCTGCAGGAAGCCATAGGCCGAGCCGAGCGCGCAGGAGGCCGCGAACAGCAGCACGAACCAATGGCTGCGATCTTCCAGGGCATAGCAGACCAGCATCGCCGTGACGGCGAACAGGCCGAATAATGTCAGCGCATCCATGTTCCGGGTTCACTCCGCAGCGCGACGCGTGATATGCGCTAACGCCATGCCGGCTGTTATCCTGCCTCTCGTCGATGCTGCAACCCATTGGCCCGCGCGCGGCGCGCTGGTCGGGCTCGATCTCGGCACCAAGACCATCGGCGTTGCCGTGTCCGACCCCGATCGTCGGCTTGCGACCGGTGTAGAGACCATCTCCCGCAAGGCGTTCAAGCAGGACGCCGCGCGCCTGATAGCAATTGCGGCCGAGCGCAAGGCGGTCGGCTTCGTGCTCGGCCTGCCCATCAACATGGACGGCAGCGAAGGGCCGCGCGCGCAATCGACCCGCGCCTTCGCCCGCAACCTCGCCGCCCTGACCGCGCTTCCCATCGGTCTGTGGGACGAGCGCCTCTCGACAGCTGCGGTCGAGCGCGAGCTGATCGGCATGGACGTGAGCCGCGCCAAGCGGGCCGAGGTGATCGATGAGCACGCCGCGATCTTTATCCTGCAAGGCGCGCTCGACCGCCTCGCCAATCTTCGCGCCAGCCCGGGACCGCACTGATTCATGGCCGTCGTCATCGCGGCATTGCTGCCGGTCTTCATCCTCATCGTGCTCGGAATCGTGCTGAAGCGCAGCCTGATGCGGCTCGAAACGCAATGGCACGGGCTGGAGCAGCTAACCTATTTTGTGCTGTTCCCGATGCTGTTGATCCAGACCCTGGTCAAGGCCGACCTGTCCAAGGTGCCGGTCGCCGGCGTCGGCGGCGCGCTGCTGCTGTCGGCGCTGGCGATGTCGCTCCTGTGCCTTGCGCTACGCCCTGCGCTTTCGCGGCTAGGCATCGACGGCCCGGCCTTTACCTCGATCTTCCAGGGCGCGACGCGCTGGCAGACCTTCGTTGCCCTGTCGATCGCCGCCAATCTATTCGGCGACGTCGGGTTGGCGCTCGCCTCCGTGGCGATGGTGGCGATCATCCCGCTTGTCAACGTGTTCAGCGTCTCGGTGCTCGCTCGTTACGCCTCGCCGGAAAAGCAATCCGGCCGCGCCATCGTCATGACATTGGTGCGCAATCCCTTGATCTGGGCCTGCATCATCGGCCTTACCGTCAATGTCACCCACCTGCCGCTGCCAAGGCTCTGGCATGAGGTTGCAGACGCGCTCGGCAGTTCCTCCCTCGCCATCGGCCTGCTCGTCACGGGCGCGGGGCTGCATCTCGAAGGGCTCTTCCGTCCAAGCCTCGGCGCAGCCGTCGGCGTCGTTTTCAAGCTCTTGCTGATGCCCGCGCTCGCAATGGGGCTCGGTCTCTGGTTCGGGCTGTCCGGCAGCAGCCTCACAATCGTGGCGATCTGCTCGGCGGTGCCGACCTCGTCCAGCGCCTATGTCCTGGCGCGCCAGATGGGCGGCGACGCCCCGCTATTGGCGCAGATCATCACGCTGCAGACGATCTTTGCAGCCATTACGATGCCGATCGCGATCGGGTTGGCGGCCTAGTTCCCCAACCACATCGTCAGCACCACGGCTGTCAGATTGTTCAGCGCATGCAGCACGATGGTGAGCCAGAGCGAACCCGCGCGATAACGCATGTAGCCGAACCAGAGCCCGATAGCGAAAACCTCGGCGAGGAAGTACAGGTCGTATTGCAGGTGGACGATTGTCCAGACCAGCGACGACAGCAGGATCGCACCGGGTATGCGCAGGAAGCTCGCCGACCAGCCGCGATAAAGGAAGCCCCGCGCCAGAATCTCTTCCGACGCCGGCGCGGCCACGCTGAAGGCGAACAGAAGCAGCAGCGCAGCGCCCTTGTCGCGTCCCGATTTCAACAGATCGGTCATGAACCCCGGCGTCGCCTCGCGGCCGAGCGCGCGCGACATCGTTTCCCAGATCAGAACGATCAGGATGAGGCCGACGACGCCGAACAGTAGTTGTTTCCAGGACGGCCAATGCAGCGCGAGATAATCGACGAAGGAAGCCTTCTTGATGCGGATGGCGATCCAGACCGCGGCTAGCGTCGCCGGCAAGCCCATGATCACCGAAAGCGCAAGCGTCTGGGGCTCGCGGCCGACGACCTGCAGGGAAGCCAGCTCCATGGGCAGACCACGCTGCACCGCCACGAGAAGGACGGCCCCGATCTGCCCGACGAACATCGCAACGAAGATGAAGAGGCCCCACAGCGCGGTGCCCCAGAACTTCCAGACGGGTGGCGCCGCAGGGGTCTCGGCCAGCGGGGGATGATCGGGATTGAGGGAATCCATCAGGAGGCTTTCGTTAGGTAGCGCAAACTATCGAGAGATCGTCATGCCCGGGCTTGTCCCGCCTGCGCGGCCGAAGCCGCTTCGGCGCGGCGAAGGCCCGGGCATCCACGTTCTTCGTGCCGCGCAGCAAGACGTGGATGGCCGGGTCAGGCCCGGCCGTGACGTTGTAGAGAGACCGTCCCCACTCACGGCAGCGCCCGTTCCAGCAGCGCACGCACGTCGCCGCTACCCAGCTCCACCGCGCCGTACATGCTGGCGTGATCGGCCGCGAGGCGCGTTGCCGCGAACAGTTCGGCCTGGCGCGGCGACACGCCATTGAGAGCCGCGGCCGCCGCGAGCAGCGCCAGCTTTTCGACCGCAAGCCGCGCGATCTGCTCGCCGTCGGTGCGGCGGAAAGTCTTGCCGATGAACGCGGCCGCCTCTCCCGCACCAGGCAACCCCTTGGTGTCGGCGGCCAGCGCTTGCAGTACCGTCGTCGCCGCATCCGGCTCGCGCGAGAGCGCGCGCAGCACGTCGAGGCACATCACGTTGCCCGAGCCTTCCCAGATCGCGTTGACCGGCGCCTCCCGGTAATGGCGCGCCAGGATGCCGTCCTCGACATAGCCGTTGCCGCCGAGGCACTCCATCGCCTCAAAGAGGAACGGCGGCGCGCTCTTGCAGGTCCAGTATTTGATTGCAGGCGTGAGCAGCCGCATGTAGGCGGCCTCCCCCGTATCATGGGGCGTGCGGTCGAAGGCGCGGCAGAGCCGCATCACCAGCGCCGTGCTGGCCTCGACGTGCAGCGCCATGTCCGACAGAACGGCCTGCATCAGGGGCTGATCGGCCAGATGCTTCTGGAACACGCTGCGGTGACGGGCGTGATGCAGCGCATGCGCAAGTCCGGAACGCATCAGCCCGACGGAGGCGATCGCGCAATCCTGCCGTGTCAGCTGCACCATCTGGATAATGGTGCGGATGCCCTTGCCCTCCTCGCCGACCCGTTCGGCGTAAGCGCCTGTGAACTCGACCTCGGATGACGCATTGGAGCGATTGCCGAGCTTGTCCTTCAGCCGCTGGAACTGGATGGCGTTGATAGATCCATCCGGCGTGAAGCGCGGCATGAAGAAACAGGTCAGCCCCTGCTCGGCCTGCGCCAGCACCAGGAACGCGTCGCACATCGGCGCCGACATGAACCATTTATGCCCGGTGATGCAATAGGCGTCCCCGTCGCGCACCGCACGGGTCATGTTGGCGCGCACATCGGTGCCGCCCTGCTTCTCGGTCATGCCCATGCCGAGCGTCATGCCGCGCTTGCCCCACCACGGCGCGAAGCCGGGATCGTAGCTCTTCGTCGCCAGCACCGGCATCACGCGCGCCAGCAAGTCGGGCTGCATCGCCAGCGCACCGACCGAGGCGCGCGTCATTGTGATCGGACAGAGGTGGCCGGTCTCGACCTGCGCGGCCATATAGAACTTTGCGGCACGAATGACCTCGGCGGCATCTCCCGCGGGTTTGCCGCTCGCCGTCCACGTCGAATTATGCACGCCGGCATGCGCGCTGTGCGCCATCAATTCGTGATAAGCGGGGTGAAACTCGACCTGGTCGCGGCGATTGCCTTTTGCGTCGAACGTGCGCAGCTTCGGTGTGTTCTCGTTCGCGAGGCGCCCGCGATCGGCCATCGCCGCCGAGCCCCATTGCGTGCCGAACGCAGACAGCTCGCGTTCCGCCGCCGCGCCGCCATTGGCCCTGACAGCCTCGACCAGCGGCCGATCCACGGTGAACAGGTCGACGTCCTCGAACGGCGGCGACTGGTTGAAGACCTCGTGGGTCGCAAGGCTCGGCTGGGTCATGGGGCTTCCATCGAATCTATCTCGGCTCGGGCAGTGCAACCTCTCCCGACGGGAGAGGTCGCGCCGGAGGCGCGGGTGAGGGGTTACGGTCGAACGGGAGACTTGCCCTCCTCACCCGGCGCTTCGCGCCGACCTCTCCCCTTGGGAGAGGTGTACACATCCGCGACTCCTTCCGTCTCAATTTGAACTCTACCTCGTCCGCGGCTGGATCGGGAAATCATAGGCCGCCCCGCCCGCCCCCGGCAGGGAAAAATGCCACCACTCCTTCGAATAGTTCACAAAGCCTTGCCTGGCCATCGCAGCCACCAGCCGCTTGCGCCAGGCGCGCTGCTCCGGGGTGATCGATGGTGCCGCAGTGTGCCCCTTCGGGTCGGTGCAGTCGTAGCCGGTGCCCATGTCGACGCTGCCCTCGGGCGCACGCGCCTCGACCGGCGCCGTGCAATCGGCGTATGACTTCGACGGATCATATCTGGCGGAATTGTCCGCCTTGAGGTCGACCAACGTGAGATCGAGCGCAGCTCCGGTCGAATGCTGCGAACGGCTCGCGATGTAGCCGAGGCGGAACAGCTCGGTCTTCGGTATTCTCGGGTTGTAGCGCCGCTCGGCCGCCGTCTCGTGACCGTTCTGCGACCACTTCACCATGTCGAGCGAGGCCCGCGCCGGCCGGTAGCAGTCGAACATCTTCAGCGACAGGTTCTGTGCCGCCAGTTCCTGCTGGACCGCCTTCAGCCGCAGCCCCACCTCGCGCTTCACCACGCATTCACCGGCATTGTACCCGGCGAGCGGACGGCCGACGAAATTGTTCGCTGTGGCGTAGCGGATATCCTGAATGATGCTGGGTTCGATGTCGCGCAGATAGACGAAATCGCCCGGCAACGTCTGCGCCCGCGCCGGCGCGAACACGGATGCTGCAAGCAGCACGACCAGCGCCACGCGCGCCGCGATTCCGGTCCTTGCGGTCATTGCACCGGATCCGAGTTGACCAGAAGCTTGGTGATCGCGGTGTCCGTGTATTTGTTGCCGGCCCAGACGTCGTCGATGATGAACTGCATCCAATAAGTCGACACTGGAGGCCGCAACGACAGCAATTGCGCCGACAGCTTGTCGTCGAGAATGAAGATCTGCGACTCGCCGCCCGAGAACAGCACGCGGATCTGGCGGACCCTGTTGTTCTTGGCGAAGATGTCGGGGCTTTTCTGGTAGCCGTTCTGCACATGGATCGATTTGACCCGCCGCAGGGCTTCGAACTCGATCGTGATCCATTCGCCGATGCCGTTGCCCGAGGCGCCCTCGACCCAGGCCGTCCCTGTCGAGCCGTCGAACAAGTTCACCGCGCCGTATGAATTGCCGTATTGCGGCTTGAGCATCGAGCTGACGCAATAGGTCTCGAATCCGTTGCGCGCGCAGCTTTCGCCCGCCGCGGAGGGACGCAGTGGACGCATGGTCGCGCGCTCCGCGACCGCAGGCTTTGCCGGCGGCTTGATCAGCATGCCCGCCATCGGCCGCTCCGACGACGGCGGCGCCGCGAGATAGATGCGCCCGCCGAGCGTCTGATCGTAATACGCCGGCGTCTGCTCGTGCGGCACGGGCTGGCCGCCCTCGTCGCTCGCCGTCAGCGCCAGCGCCGCCACGCGCTCGCGCACCTCGACCGCGAGGTCGCCGAGATGCAGCTCGGGCCGCTTCAACTGCTCGACGAATATCCGCGTGAACACCGAATTGTGCGCCGTGTCGTTGCTGCCGAGCCGGTCGAGCGCGGTCTGGCCGATCCCGGCGGAATAGAGCGTAAAGATCCCGCGCGCCGGCTTCGCATCGGCAAGCCCCCGCGTATAGCCGATCGAACGGCCGGCGGCGCGGGGAAACGGATTGTCGCGGCAGGCATCGATGACGACGAAGGCGACCCGCACCGATTTCGCCTGAAGCTCGGCAATCACGTCGGGCTCCGCGATCGAGGCGCCGCGCACCCGCGCTTCGGCTCCCTCGGTGACGGTGGGAACATCGCTCGGCACCAGGTAGTTCACGCCCGCGATCGCAACCCCATGCCCGGCATAGAACACCGCGGCGGTATCGCCCGGCTCGAGCCGGGCGGTGAAATCCGCGAGCCGGTCGATCATGCCCTGGCGGCCAAGATTGGTTCCCAGCACGATCTCAAATCCGAGCGACTTCAGCGCGTCCGCCACCGTCGTTGCATCATTGGCAGCCTTCTTCAACTGCCGGTCGGCCGGCAGGTTCGGATAGCGATCATTGCCGATCACGAGCGCCACGCGCTTCTCGGCCGACGCCGGTGCCACCAGGCCGAACAGGCAAACGCCCGCCAGCGCGGCAACATTGCGCGCGAGTCGACTAAAATACCGCCTGCCCGTCATGATCCAGCCCGTGACGCAACGAATGGCAGGAGTCTAGCGCAAAGCAACTGCCCCGAACACAGGCGGGCTGCACCCTCCAGCCGCAGAGCGCCGTGGATAAGTCCAGGTGAGGGAATTGAAGCTTGCTCCCCCCGCCATCCGCCCCTATAGCTCTGCTTTTAATGACATCGAAATCGACCTTCGTCCTCGGCCACCGGCATTTGCTGGGCATCGAGGGCCTTTCCGCGGCCGACATCAGCGGCCTCCTCGACCTGTCCGAAGAATATGTCGAGGTCAACCGACAGGTTGACAAGAAGCGCACCGTCCTGCGTGGACGGACGCAGGTGAACCTCTTCTTCGAGGCCTCCACCCGGACCCAGTCCTCGTTCGAGCTTGCGGGCAAACGGCTCGGGGCCGACGTCATGAACATGTCGGTATCCTCGTCCTCGATCCGCAAGGGCGAGACGCTGATCGACACCGCCGTGACACTGAACGCGATGCACCCTGACATCCTGGTGGTGCGCCATCACGCCTCGGGCGCGGTGGAACTGCTGGCGCGCAAGGTTGACGGTTCCGTGATCAATGCCGGCGACGGCGCGCACGAGCATCCGACGCAGGCGCTGCTCGACGCGCTCACCATCCGCCGCAACAAGGGCCGGATCGAAGGCCTCGTGGTCGCGATCTGCGGCGATGTGCTGCATTCGCGTGTCGCCCGCTCCAACATCATCCTGCTCAACACCATGGGCGCCCGCGTCCGCGTCGTCGGCCCTTCCACGCTGCTGCCGACCGGCATCGAGCGGATGGGGGTCGAGGTCATGCGCGACATGCGCGAGGGCCTCGAAGGCGCCGACATCGTCATGATGCTGCGGCTGCAGCGCGAGCGGATGAACGGCTCCTTCGTGCCCTCCTCGTCCGAATACTTCCATTATTTCGGGCTCGACCAGAAGAAGCTCGCCTACGCCAAGCCGGACGCCCTGGTGATGCATCCAGGTCCCATGAACCGCGGCGTGGAGATCGACTCGATCGTGGCCGACGGCGCGCAGTCCCTGATCCGCGAACAGGTGGAGATGGGCGTCGCCGTGCGCATGGCCGTGCTGGAAGCGCTCGCCCGCAACCTGCCGAACGCGTGATGCCCATGCTGACCGACCGCCGCCCCATCCTGCTCGCCAATGCCCGCGTCGTCGATCCCTCCCGGGATTTCGACGGCATCGCCGACGTTCTCATCGCCGACGGCACCATCCGTGAGACCCGCCGCGGCATTGGCGCGGCGGGCGTCCCCGAGGGCACCGACATCCTCAACTGCACCGGCAAGATCGTGGCGCCGGGCCTGATCGACATACGCGCCTTCGTCGGCGAGCCCGGCCTCAGCCACCGCGAGACCTTCGCCTCGGCGAGCCAGGCCGCCGCGACCGGCGGCATCACCACCATCATCTGCCAGCCCGCGACCTCGCCGGTCATCGACAATTCGGCAACCGTCGACTTCGTGATGCGCCGTGCCCGCGACACCGCCATTGTCAACATCCAGCCGATGGCGGCGCTGACCAAGGGTATGCACGGCGCCGAGATGACCGAGTTCGGCCTGTTGAAGGCCGCCGGCGCGGTCGCCTTCAGCGACGGCGACAAGAGCGTGACCAACGCGCAGGTGATGCGCCGCGCGCTCACCTACGCCCGCGACTTCGACGCGCTGATTGTGCATCACACCGAGGATCCCAACCTCGTCGGCGAAGGCGTCATGAACGAGGGCGAGTTTGCGACCCGGCTCGGCCTGATGGGTATCCCGAACGCCGCGGAGGCCGTGATGCTGGAGCGCGACCTGCGCCTCGTCGCCCTCACCGGCGGCCGCTACCACGCAGCCTCGCTCACCTGTATCGATTCCCTCGACATCCTCCAGCGCGCCCGCGATTCCGGGCTCGCCGTCAGCGCCTCGGTCTCGATCAATCATCTGGCGCTGAACGAGAACGACATCGGCCCCTACCGTTCGTTCCTCAAGCTGTCGCCCCCGCTGCGCACCGAGGACGACCGCCGCGCCCTGGTCGCGGCCATCGCCTCCGGCCTGCTCGACGTCATCATGTCCGACCACAATCCGCAGGACGTCGAGGTCAAGCGCCTGCCGTTCGCGGAGGCCGCACCCGGCGCCGTCGGGCTCGAGACCATGCTGCCGGCCGGCCTGCGACTGGTTCATAACGGCGAACTGGAACTGAAGACGCTGATCCGCGCGATGTCGACCCGGCCGGCCGAGCTGCTCGGGCTGCCGGGCGGAACCCTGCGCACCGGCAGCCCCGCGGACGTCATCGTGATCGATCCCGATACGCCCTGGATCGTCGATCCCGCCGACCTCAAATCGCCCTGCAAGAACACCCCGTTCGACGAGGCCCGCTTTACAGGCCGCGTGGTGCGCACCATTGTCGGCGGCCGAACGGTCTACGAGCATGTCTGACGCGCCCGATCGTTCGACATGGAAATCCTGCCATTGGAGCTGCCGCCATGGCGCTTGAAGCATTTCTGCCGGTCGCCTTCGTCATCGGCTACCTGTTCGGCTCAATTCCGTTCGGGCTGATCCTGACCAGGCTCGCCGGCACCCAGGACATCCGCTCGATCGGCTCCGGCAGCATCGGCGCCACCAACGTGCTGCGCACGGGGCGCAAGAGCCTTGCCGCCGGCACCTTGCTGCTCGACGCGCTTAAGGGCACTGCGGCCGTCGTGATCGCCGGCTACATCGCAGGACCCAACGCCGCGATGCTGGCCGGGCTCGGCGCGTTTCTCGGCCATCTCTTCCCGGTCTGGCTGAAGTTCAAAGGCGGCAAGGGAGTCGCGGTCTATATCGGTGTCCTGCTCGGGTTGTTCTGGCCCGGCATGGTGGTGTTCTGCCTGCTTTGGCTCGCCACCGCCGTCACCACCCGATATTCCTCGCTCTCGGCGCTGGTGGCGGCCTTCATCACGCCGATGTTCCTGTGGTGGTCCGGGCACCTCGCATTGTCGGCGCTCACGGCGGTGCTGACTCTGCTGTTGTTCTACGCGCATCGCGAGAACATCAAGCGACTGCAGGCCGGCAAGGAAAGCCGGATCGGCGAAAAGGCCTGATCCGGGACATCTACGGATACCGAAGCCCCTCTCCGCATTGTATTCAAATCCTGTTTGCAACTCACCGCTGACTCGCGGCTGGGATGGCGAACCGGTGCCATGGCTGTCATCCTGACGGTCGAAATGGCGTTACATGCGGTTGCTCAGAATGAGCGAGAAGAACGACGGGACGCATGACGAAGCTGGCTCGCAGGGTACTGCGGCAAGCCGGCTGCTCTCCACGACCAACATCTGGTCTGTTGCTCCTGCACCGCCTCCAGCGTCAAAGCCCGTGGCCGTTTCGCCGCCGGCACCGCCACCCGCTCCAATCGCCCGACGAGAACCAGCCCTGATCGAAGCCGTAACAGCCGCCGCCCCCGTTGAGCAGGCACGCTCGGCGCAATGGCCGCCGCAACGACTCTCGCTCGCCCTCCAGGGCGGCGGCACCTTCGCCGCCTTCACTTGGGGCGTGCTGGACCGGCTGCTGGAAGAGCCCTATATCGCGATCGACACCATCAGCGGTGCCAGCGCCGGCGCCATCAACGCGCTGCTGCTCGCCTGCGGCCTCGCCGAGGGCGGCCGCGATGGCGCCCGTTCCCGGCTGAACCGGTTCTGGGTGCGGCTGATGCACGAGGCCTCGTTCCGCTCGCTGATGCTGATCGGCGGCTTTTCGCCGGCGGGAAGCTCGGTTGCGTTCGGCCCGACCTTGCGCTCGGGTCAGTTCGATCCGTTCGATCTCGATCCGCTGCGGCGGGCGCTCTCGCGCGACATCGATTTTACCGTCCTGCGCGATGCGCGCTGCCCGAAGCTCCTGGTCGCGGCGACGCGAATCCGCGACGGGCAGCAGCAGATCTTCCGCAACGACGCCATCACCGCCGACGTCGCGCTGGCCTCGACCTGCCCGCCGCTGGTCCACTGCGCCGTCGAGATCGATGGCGAGGCCTATTGGGACGGCGGCTTTGGCGGCAATCCGCCCCTGTTGCGGCTGGCGCAGGAAACAAAGACACCCGACGTCCTGCTGATTCAGGTCACGCCCGCGCGCGACAGCTACGTGCCGATCACGCTCGCCGCGATCGACCGCCGGCTCGACCAGATCGCGGCCAATGCCGCGCTCAACGCCGAGATCGCCGCGATCGAATGGGCGCACGCCCACGCGGCGCCGTCGCTGCGGCTCTCCAGGATCGCGGCCGAAGACACCGTTGACGGGCTGGCGCAGCGCTCATCGACCGACCTCGGCCGCGGCTTCATTCGCCTGCTGCATCGAAGCGGCCGCGAGGCCGCCGCGCGCTGGCTCGGGCAGGACGCAAGAGCCGGCGCGGCGCCCTCTGCACTTGCTCACGACCTTGTTTCGTCCGAACCTGCGCTAGCCTGATTTCGCCAGCGCCTCCTCCAGGAACCAGGCCGCCGCGAGTGCCAGCGGATCATTGCCGAACCGTGCGATCACCTGCACGCCGATCGGCAGGCCGCCGACCTTCAGCACCGGCACGTTGACGCAAGGATTGCCCATCAGCGTCCAGAGCCGGTTGTAGCGCGGATCGCCCGTGGTCGCGAGCTCCTTGGCCGGCGCCGTGCCGGGTGCCGAATAGGTCAGGAGCACATCGAGACCTTCAAACAATTCGCCAAGCTCGCGTCGGCCGCGGCGGCTGATCCGGCGCGCCTCGTCATACTCCTTCGGCGTCAGTCCGGCCGTCGCGTCGAGGCTGGCACGCAACATCGGTGCAATGTCGTCGTGGCGTTCCGAAAATTCCCAGGCCAGCGCGCGATGCGCCTCGAAATCCTGGATGATCGGGTGGATGCGCCAGGCCTCCTGCACCGATGCAGGGAGATCGATGGTCCGCACACTGGCACCTGCCCGCTCGGCGGCCTTGATTGCAGCCTGCAGCCCCTCTTCGGCAGCCGGCTCGACGGCACCGGCGAACTCCTGCCTGACCACGCCGATGCGCGGCGACTTCGCCGGGGTGATGCCGGAGAATTCTGTGCGCCCCGTCATCGCCAGCAAACCGCGCGCGAGATCTTCCGCACGCGCGCCGAACAGGCCAACCGTGTCGAGCGCCCACGAATAGCACTTCACACCCACCGTCGGCAGCATCCGGAACGACGGCTTGATCGCAGCCGTCCCGCAATAGGCCGCGGGCCGGATCACCGAGCCGCCGGTCTGCGTGCCCAGCGCCAGCGGGATCATGCCGGCGCCGACCGCAGCCGCCGAGCCCGCGGACGAGCCGCCGGGCGAATGGCCGAGATTGTGCGGATTGAGCGTCGGCGTCGGATCGCGCGAGGCAAACGCCGTGGTCGTGGTCTTGCCGATGATGGTGGCGCCTGCGCGCTTCAGCATCATCACCACGGGCGCATCGGCGCGCGGCTGCCAACCGCGATAGATCTCCGAGCCCATCTCGGTCGGCATGTCAGCGGTGTCGATGATGTCCTTGATGCCGACGGCGATGCCGCGCAGCGGGCCCGAGGTTTGCGCTTTCGCGGATTTGTCATGCCGCACGAAGGCGCGGACGTCCTTTTCCCGGGCCTCGATCGCCGTATGCGACTGGGCGATGGCTGCATCGGGCGAAAGCTCCCCCGCTTCGATGCGGCGCTGGAGGTCGGCGAGTGAGATCATGGCAACATCCTTCTTATTGGGATCGCTTTTAGCATTGCGAGAAGGTCGTGCAAGCGCACGTGACTGTTGCGCGACGCCCTCAGGTTGTTCCATGCTGTCCCTGCAAGGAGACACCGTGGACGCCATCAATCCGAGCGTGGAGCTGACCGAGTCCGAGCGGATCGACCGCTTGCGGCTGATCCGTTCCGACAATGTCGGGCCGCGCACCTTCCGTTCGCTGGTCGATCATTTCGGCAGCCCGCGCGCCGCGCTGGAGCGCCTGCCCGATCTCGCCCGTCGCGGCGGCGCGCAGCGATCAGGCCGCATCTATAGTGCCGACGAGGCCAAGGCCGAGCTCGCCGCGAGCCGCAAATTCGGCATCGCCTGGCGCGCACCTGGCGAGGACGGCTATCCGGCCCGGCTGGCGATGATCGACGATGCGCCGCCGCTGCTGGCCATGCGCGGCGACCTCAAAACCTTGATGCGGCCGATGATCGCCATCGTCGGCTCGCGCAATGCCTCCGGCGCCGGCTTGAAGTTCGCAGGTGTGCTCGCGCGCGAGCTCGGCGAAGCCGGCTTCGTCGTCATCTCAGGGCTGGCGCGCGGCGTCGACCAGGCCGCGCATCGCGCGAGTGTCGAGAGCGGCACGATTGCCGTGCTCGCCGGCGGACATGACTGCATCTATCCGCCCGAGCATGGCGACCTGCTCGCCGCCATCCTCGATCACGCGGGCGCGGCGATCTCCGAGATGCCGCTCGGCCACGAGCCGCGCGCCCGCGACTTCCCCCGCCGCAACCGGTTGATCTCAGGCGCCGCGCTCGGCGTCGTCGTGGTGGAAGCCGCACACCGCTCGGGCTCACTGATCACCGCGCGCATGGCGGCCGAACAGGGCCGCGAGGTTTTCGCAGTACCCGGCTCCCCGCTCGATCCGCGCGCCGCCGGCGCCAACGACCTTATCAAGCAGGGCGCAACGCTCGTCACGGAAGCCGCCGATATCGTCAACGCGGTGCAGCCGATCATGGAGCGGCCCTTGATGCACCCCGCAGGCGAACCCGACAGCGAGCCGTTCGAAAGCGATCCGCAAGGCCACGACCGCGACCAGATCATCGGCCTGCTCGGCCCCACGCCGATCTCGATCGACGATCTCGTGCGGATGTCCGGCGCCTCGCCCGCGATCGTGCGCACCGTCCTGCTGGAGCTCGAGCTCGCCGGCAAGCTCGAACGTCACGGCGGCGGACTGGTGTCGCTGCTTTAGAGCCTCCAGTCGTCATTCCGGGGCGCGACGAAGTCGCGAACCCGGAATCCATCCATCCACTTCCTCTGCCGCCAAATGGATTCCGGGCTCCCTCGCTTCGCTTGGATAAGCAACGCTAGCCCTCGTTGCGCCCGTCGAACCGCGTGCGTGCAGCCGCGATCTGCTCAAGATGCGCGATCGCCCATTCGCCGAGGGCCTTCACCGGCTGCTGGAGACCGCGGCCGAGATCGGTCAGCTCGTAGTCGACGCGCGGCGGGATGGTCGGGAAGATCGTGCGCGTGACGAGGCCGTCACGTTCGAGGCCGCGCAGCGTCAGGGTCAGCATCCGCTGCGAGATGCCATTGATCGTGCGCTTCAGCTCGTTGAAGCGCTTCGGCCCGTCGCTCAGCATCATGATGACGAGCACGCTCCATTTGTCCCCGACGCGGGACAGCACGGAGGCGACGCCGCGGCAGTCCGCATGGTTGGGATCGGGCATGGGCCTTGTATGGGGCGGATTTGGCCGCGGCGGAGCAGGCAATTCGATGTTCGCAGGTTTCAATGATGTGCCCATGGCTCAAAAAAGTGCGTTCTTGCGGGGATTTCGACAGTCACTCATGTAGCGCTGGTTACAAACTTATACCAGGGTGACCCCATATGAAACTCCTCCATCTCGACTCCAGCGTGCTCGGCCCCCACTCCGTCAGCCGGCAGGTTTCCGCCGCCATCGTCGATCGGCTGAAACAGGCGACGCCGTCGCTCGAAGTGGTCTATCGCGACCTGACCCAGAGCCCGCTGGCCCACCTCTCCGGCTCGCACCTCGCCGCCGCGCAAGGCGCTCCCGCGCCGGCGGAGCTTGCACCCGACCTCGCCGCAAGCGCGGCTGCGCTCGACGAGTTCCTGGCTGCCGACGTCGTCGTAATCGGCGCGCCCATGTACAATTTCACCATTCCGAGCCAGCTCAAGGCCTGGATCGACCGCATCCTGGTGGTGGGGAAGACATTTAAATATGGCGCGGCCGGGCCAGAGGGACTTGCCGGAGGCAAACGCGTGATCGTGGCGATCTCACGTGGCGGCCATTACGGCGCCGAGACCCCATACGTCGCCGGCGAACACGTCGAAACCTATCTGCGCTGGGTGTTCGGCTTTGTGGGCATCACCGACCTGGAATTCGTCCCCGCCGACGGCATTGCACTCGGCCCGGATCACCGCGAGAAAGCGCTCGCCGGCGCACTTCAGGCGGCGACGACTCTGCGCGCAGCATAGCTTGGGCACGCGGACTGTCCGGCGCAATATGGCAGTTGCGCCGGACGGAATCGCGTTGGTTCAAGCCATCAGCTGCGATAGATCGGCGCGCCGCTCGGAGAGGCCACCGCGCCGCCGTCGACGAATATCTCCTGACCCTGCACATGCGCGGAATCGTCGGAGGCGAGGAACAGCACCGTCTTGGCGACGTGATCGGTTTCGCCGAGGCGCCCCAGGGGCGTCGACAGCGCGATCCGCTTTTCGAATTCTTTCTCGGCTTCGGGCGTCGCGGTCGCGGGCCCCCAGATCGGCGTGCGGATCGCGCCGGGCGCCACCACGTTGACGCGGATGCCGCGCGGCGACAGTTCCGAGGCCATGATCCGCGCCATCGCCCGCACGCCTGCTTTCGCGGCACCGTAAGCGGAGTAACCGGGAATGCCGAGCACCGAGATCACCGAGCCGTTGAGAATGATCGAGGCGTTGTCGTTGAGATGCGGCAGCGCCGCCTGCACGGTGAAGAACACGCCGGTCAGATTGGTGCTGATCACCTTCTCGAACACCTCGAGCGTGGCCGAGCCCAGCGGCGTGCCGCCGGCGATACCGGCATTGGCAAACACGATATCGAACTTGCCGAACTTCTCCGCGCCCTGCTTGATCGCAGCTTCAGTGCCGGCAATGTCGGTCGCGTCGGCAGCGAGCGCGAGCGCATTCGGCCCGAGTTCCTTGGCGGCCGCGTCCAGCGTCTGCTTGTTGCGGCCGGTGATTACCACCTTGGCTCCCTCCGCCACGAATAGTTTTGCCGTCGCAAGCCCGATGCCGCTGTTGCCGCCGGTGATCAGGGCCGTCTTTCCTCGAAGTCTCACGCTCGCCTCCAGTGGTTGCATAATAAAACTAGATTGCCATCTAAGGCATTAGGTTTTATGATGCAACCACACGAACGCGTGATCGGCGCCGGCACCGTGCGAACGCGATAGGACAAACCGCGATGGTGAAACGAACGAGCTTCGAGGGCGACGCTTGCCCGATCGCGCGCTCGCTGGAGGCGCTCGGCGACTGGTGGTCGCTCTTGATCATCCGCGAGGCGCTGTTCGGCGTGCGCCGCTTCGGCGAATTTCAAAGCAGGCTCGGCACGGCCAAAAACATCCTGTCCGCTCGCCTGCGGTCACTGGTCGAGCACGGCATCCTCGAAACCACCCCCGCCTCGGACGGCAGCGCCTATCAGGAATATGTGCTGACGCCGAAAGGCCGCGGCGCTTTCCCGATCCTGGTCGCGCTACGGCAATGGAGCGAGGAGTTCGATGACCACCCCGAGGAGATCGCGACCATTTTGGTGGATCGCGACAAGGGCCGCCCGGTGAAGAGGCTGGAAATGCGTGCCGAGGACGGCCGGCTGCTCAGTCCCGCCGACACCACGCTGAAGCCGCGACTGGCGCCGCGGCGAAGCTCGGCCAAAGCCGGCCCGCGAAGCTGAGCACCGCTAGCATCCGACCAGGTTCACTCTGCGGATCGTCTTCAGGCGGTTTCCGCGTTGATGCCGGCCGAACTTGACATCGTAGCTCAGATCGTAGGTACAGCCGACCTTCATGGCGGCAAAATCCGCATTCCGCTCGATCACGTAATGACCGGGAGGCTCGGTGTTGAGATAGATTCGGCCGGGCTCGGCCCATGCTTGATCGACGCCGCGATACGTCACCCGGTCGGTCGAGCCGACGGTCGCAAACCAGAGGATCAACCCTCCGATCAATGCCGCCATGATGCCGAGGCCACGAACATCATCGCGGAGCCTGTCCGCCAGGTTCGAAATATTGGATGCGTTGTTCACGTTCGGTTGGTCGGGGAGACGAGCGCGTCAGTTCACGTCGATCGTCGAGCCCTGTTACGACAGCTTGCGCTTGGTCCGCAGCCGCAGATGCTCGTCGGCCTCGAGCTGCGTCATCCCCAGGAGATAATGCAACACGTCGAGCTTGTGCCGCTCGGCCAGCTTGCGCAACGCCCCGGTCTGCTCGGCAATGAAGGCCACCGCCTCGTCTGCGCCGCCCTCTCCCGGTTCGTCGTGACGCCCGCCCCTCCGCGCGCCTGATGCGGCGCGCGCCCGTTTCTTTCCTGGCTTTGTCACCAGACCCCACTCGAATCGCATGCCCCGCGAAACATTACGCCCACATCGAACGCAACTCCAAGGTGGTATTTTGCAACTTTTTCGATATGAAACTTGTCCCATCGTGGCGGCTCTCAACACCCCACGATTTGACAGCGACCGCCTCACCACCCATGTTCGGGTCGAAACGGCCGACCCGAATCCTTTCGTTTCCGGCCCAATTTTTTCCCGTAAGTTACTGGAACTACATGAATATCGTCATCGTGGAGTCGCCGGCGAAAGCCAAGACGATCAACAAGTATTTGGGCTCGTCCTATGAGGTTCTGGCCTCGTTCGGCCATGTCCGCGACCTGCCCGCGAAGAACGGCTCCGTCGATCCCGATGCCAATTTCAAGATGATCTGGGAGGTCGACCCCAAGGCGGCCGGCCGGCTCAACGATATCGCCAAGTCCCTGAAGGGCGCCGACCGCCTGATTCTGGCGACCGACCCCGATCGCGAGGGCGAGGCCATCTCCTGGCACGTGCTCGAGGTGATGAAGGAGAAGCGCGCGCTGAAGGATCAGAAGATCGAGCGCGTGGTGTTCAACGCCATCACCAAGCAGGCCGTCACCGACGCGATGAAGCATCCGCGCCAGATCGACGGCGCCTTGGTCGACGCCTACATGGCGCGCCGCGCGCTCGACTACCTGGTCGGTTTCACCCTCTCCCCCGTGCTGTGGCGCAAGCTGCCGGGCGCCCGCTCGGCCGGCCGCGTGCAGTCGGTCGCGCTCCGCCTCGTCTGCGACCGCGAGCTCGAGATCGAGAAGTTCGTAGCCCGCGAATATTGGTCGCTGATCGCGACCCTGCTGACGCCGCGCGGCGACGCCTTCGAGGCCCGCCTCGTCGGCGCCGACGGCAAGAAGATCCAGCGCCTCGACATCGGCACCGGCGCGGAAGCCGAAGACTTCAAGAAGGCGCTGGAAGCAGCGACTTACGCGGTCACCGCGGTCGATGCCAAGCCCGCCCGCCGCAATCCGCAGGCGCCCTTCACCACCTCGACGCTGCAGCAGGAAGCCAGCCGCAAATACGGCTTTGCGCCGGCGCATACGATGCGCATCGCCCAGCGCCTCTATGAAGGCATCGACATCGGCGGCGAGACCACCGGACTCATTACTTATATGCGGACCGACGGCGTGCAGATCGCCCCCGAGGCGATCACCCAGGCCCGCAAGGTGATCGGCGAGGATTACGGCAACGCTTACGTGCCCGACAGCCCGCGCCAGTACCAGGCCAAGGCCAAGAACGCCCAGGAAGCGCACGAAGCGATCCGCCCGACCGACCTCTCCCGCCGCCCGGACAGCCTGAGCCGCAGGCTCGATGCTGACCAGGCGCGACTTTATGAACTGATCTGGAAGCGCACCATCGCCAGCCAGATGGAATCCGCCGAGCTTGAGCGCACCACCGTCGACATCACGGCCAAGGCAGGGTCCCGCACGCTGGAGCTGCGTGCCACCGGCCAGGTCGTCAAGTTCGACGGCTTCCTGGCGCTCTACCAGGAAGGCCGCGACGACGAGGAGGACGAGGATTCCCGCCGCCTGCCCGCGATGAGCCCGAACGACGCCCTGAAGCGGCAGAGCCTGTCCGTCACCCAGCATTTCACCGAGCCGCCGCCGCGCTTCTCGGAAGCATCGCTCGTCAAGCGCATGGAAGAGCTCGGCATCGGCCGGCCCTCGACCTATGCCTCGATCCTCCAGGTCCTGAAGGACCGCGGCTACGTCAAGCTGGAGAAGAAGCGCCTGCACGGCGAGGACAAGGGCCGCGTCGTGGTCGCGTTTCTCGAAAGCTTCTTTGCCCGCTACGTCGAATACGATTTCACGGCGAGCCTCGAAGAGCAGCTCGACCGCATCTCCAACAACGAGATCTCCTGGCAGCAGGTTCTGAAGGATTTCTGGACCGGCTTCATCGGGGCCGTCGACGACATCAAGGATCTGCGCGTCGCGCAGGTGCTCGACGTGCTCGACGACATGCTGGGCCAGCACATCTATCCGCCGCGGGCGGATGGCGGCGACATCAGGCAGTGCCCGAATTGCGGCACCGGGCGCCTCAACCTCAAGGCCGGCAAGTTCGGCGCCTTCGTCGGCTGCTCGAACTATCCGGAATGCCGCTACACCCGCCAGCTCGCCGCCGACGGCGAAGCGACCGCCGACCGTTCGCTCGGCCAGGATCCCGAGACGGGGCGCGATGTCTGGGTCAAGGCCGGCCGGTTCGGACCTTACATCCAGCTCGGCGAGCAGAAGGATTATGAGGAAGGCGAGAAGCCCAAGCGCGCCGGCATCCCGAAAGGCACTTCGCCCAGCGATGTCGATCTCGAGCTGGCGCTGAAGCTCTTGTCGCTGCCGCGCGAGATCGGCAAGCATCCGGAGACGGGTCAGCCGATTACTGCCGGCCTCGGGCGCTTCGGGCCGTTCGTGAAGCACGAGAAGACCTATGCCAGCCTCGAGGCCGGCGACGAGGTGTTCGACATCGGCCTCAACCGCGCGGTGACGCTGATCGCCGAGAAGGTCGCCAAGGGCCCGAGCCGCCGCTTCGGCGCCGATCCCGGCAAGGCCATCGGCGATCATCCGACCCTCGGCACGGTCACCGTGAAGAGCGGCCGTTACGGGCCCTACGTCGCCGCCGGCGGCGTCAACGCGACGATCCCGGCGGAGTTCGAAAAGGACGCCATCACGCTGGCGCAGGCGATCGCGCTGATCGACGAACGCGCGGCCAAAGGTGGCGGCAAGGCCAAGAAGGCGTCAAAGCCGGCCAAGGCCAAGAAGGCGTCAGCGAAGGCTGCGGACGGCGAGGACGCCGCACCGAAGGCCAAAAAGCCGGCCACCAAGAAAGCGGCCAAAGCCAAATCCGAATCGACCAGCAAGGCGCGCGCCGCGGTGCCGTCGACGGCCAAGACGTCGCCGACCAAGGCCGCCGCCAAGGCTCCGGCCAAGAAGAGTGCCGGCAAGACTTGAGAAGAATTAGAGGTTAAGTGAAACGCACAAAAGACAGTGGCTTTCCCGACAGGCAAGCCATCGTCGCCTTCATCAAGGCCAATCATGGAAAGGCCGGGACTCGCGAAATTGCACGTGAGTTCGGCCTGAAGAACGCCGATCGCGCCGAGCTCAGGCGCATGCTGCGCGAGCTCGCCGACGACGGCATCATCAAGAAGAATCGCCACAAGGTCTCCGAGCCGGATGCGCTGCCGACGACGCTGCTGGCCGACATCACGGGGCGCGACTCCGACGGCGAACTGATCGCCTCCCCGGCCGAATGGGACGAGGTCGAGAACGGCGAGCCGCCAAAGATCCTGATCGAGATGCCGCGCCGTCCGAGGCCCGGCACCGCCGCAGGCGTCGGCGACCGCGCGCTGCTGCGCGTCGAACGCAACGACGATGACGACGTCCCGGCCTGGCGCGGGCGCATCATCAAGGTCATCGACAAGGCCAAGAGCCGCATCCTCGGCGTGTTTCGTGCGCTTCCCGAAGGCGGCGGACGGCTCGTCCCCGTGGACAAGAAGTTCGCCGACCGCGAATTGAACATTGCGAAGACCGACACCGGCGGCGCCGAGGATGGCGACCTCGTCAGCATCGACATCGTCCGCTCGCGCGGCTTCGGTCTCGCATCGGGCCGGGTCAAGGAGAAACTCGGCTCGGTCAAGTCCGAGAAGGCGATCAGCCTGATCGCGATCTACGCCCACGACATTCCGCTACAGTTCTCCCCGGCCGCCGAGCGCGAGGCGGAAGCCGCGGAGCCCGCCAATTTGAAGGGGCGCGAAGACTGGCGCGACGTCCCGCTCGTCACCATCGATCCGCCCGATGCCAAGGATCACGACGACGCGGTCCACGCCGAGCCCGATCCTGATCCCAACAACAAAGGCGGCTTCATCGTCAACGTCGCCATTGCCGATGTCAGCTTCTACGTCCGGCCGGGCACCGCGCTCGATCGCGATGCGCTCGACCGCGGCAACTCGGTCTATTTCCCCGACCGCGTCGTGCCGATGCTGCCCGAGCGCATCTCCAACAATCTCTGCTCTTTGGTGCCGGGCGAGCCGCGCGGCGCGCTCGCGGTGCGCATGGTGCTCGGCGCCGACGGCCGCAAGCGCTCGCACAGTTTTCACCGCATCCTGATGCGCTCGGCCGCCAAGCTCGCTTACGCGCAGGCGCAGGCTGCAATCGACGGACGGCCCGATGACACCACCGGCCCCCTGCTCGATGCGATCCTCAGACCGCTCTACGCCGCCTATGCCTGCGCCAAGCGCGCGCGTGACGAGCGCGACCCGCTCAATCTCGATCTGCCCGAGCGAAAGATTTTGCTCAAGAGCGACGGCACGGTCGACCGCGTCGTCGTCCCCGAACGGCTCGATGCGCACAAGCTGATCGAGGAGTTCATGATCCTCGCCAACGTCGCGGCGGCCGAGATGCTGGAGAAGAAATCGCTGCCGCTGATCTACCGCGTGCATGACGAGCCGACGCTGGAGAAGGTCCACGCGCTCAGCGAGTTTCTGGAGACGCTCGACGTCCCCTTCGCGAAATCAGGCGCGCTGCGCCCGACGCTCTTCAACCGCGTGCTGGCCCAGCTCGAGGGCCACGACTATTACCCGCTGGTCAGCGAGGTGGTGCTGCGCGCCCAGGCGCAGGCCGAGTACTCCTCCGAGAATTACGGGCACTTCGGCCTCAACCTGCGCCGTTACGCGCACTTCACCTCGCCGATCCGTCGCTATGCCGACCTCGTCGTGCATCGCGCGCTGGTGCGCGCGCTCGGGCTCGGCGAAGGCGCGCTGCCCGACAGCGAGACGCCGGAATCCTTAAGCGAAGTCGCCGCGCATATTTCGCTGACCGAGCGCCGCGCGATGAAGGCTGAGCGCGAGACCGTCGACCGCCTGATCGCCCATCACCTCGCCGATCGCATCGGCGCGAGCTTCCAGGGCCGCGTCTCCGGCGTCACCCGCGCCGGGCTGTTCGTCAAGCTGAGCGAGACCGGCGCCGACGGGCTGATCCCGATCCGATCCCTCGGCACGGAATATTTCAACTATGACGAGAGCCGTCACGCCCTCGTCGGCACCCGCAGCGGCACCACGTACCAGCTCGGCGATGTCGTCGACGTCCGCCTGATCGAGGCCGCTCCCATCGCGGGCGCGCTGCGTTTCGAACTGTTAGGCTTGGCCAGCGAAACCACGCCGCGCGAGCGCAGGCGCCCCGGCCCACAGCGCCGTCCCTCGATCAAGGCACATCCCGGCCGCAGCCCGGATAAAAAACGCAAGCCGCCCAAGCCCAAGTCCGGCAAGGGGAAGAAGAACAAGGCAAAAGGCAAGGGCAAGAAGGGCAAGGCATGGTGACGATGAGCACGGCGCCGAAGATCTGGACGCGCGAGAGCGGCCTCGTCGAGAAGCGCGACGTCTTCGCCGCGATGAAACGCGGCTTCCGCGGCCGCTGCCCACGCTGCGGCGAGGGAAAGCTGTTCCGCGCCTTCCTGAAGACGGCGGATCATTGCGCCAAATGCGAGCTCGATTTCACGCCGCATCGCGCCGACGATCTGCCCGCCTACCTCGTCATCGTCATCGTCGGCCACATCGTCGTGCCGGCCGTTCTGTGGATCGAGACCAACTACACCACGCCGGTCTGGATCAGCTTCGCGGCCTATCTGCCCTTCACTTTCGTCGCCTCGCTCGCGCTGCTGCAGCCGGTCAAGGGAGCTGTGGTCGGCTTGCAATGGGCTCTGCGCATGCACGGGTTTGACGAGAACCCGCCGGATGGTATTCCGCCTGTGTAAGCAACAAGCAAGAAAGCGGGTTTGGGTGAGGACATGACGGATATTTCGCCGGCCGAGGAGAAGGCAAAGGTTCACGAGGAGAAGGAAGCCGACCATCATCCCTATTTCCGCCCGAGGGATGCGGCGACGCTGATCCTGGTCGATCGCAGCGGGGCCATTCCGAAAGTTCTGGTCGGCAAGCGCCACGACAAGGTGGTGTTCATGCCGGGAAAATTCGTCTTCCCCGGCGGCCGTGTCGACAAGGCCGACTACCGCGTGCCCTGCGCCGCCCCCATCACCGCGGAGCTGGAAGCCAATCTCGCCAAGGGCAGCCCGAAGACACCGGCTTCGCGTGCGAAGTCGCTGGCCATTGCCGCGATCCGCGAGGCCTGCGAGGAGACCGGTCTCTGTCTCGGCCGCAAGGCTGAGGGCAAGGTGCCGAAGCTCGACGGCCCCTGGAAGCCGTTCGCCGATGCGGGCCTGCTGCCCGATCCCTCCAGCCTGTTCCTGATCGCCCGTGCCATCACCCCGCCCGGCCGGGTCAAACGCTTCGACACGCGCTTCTTCACCGCCGATGCCTCCGCGATCACCCATCGCGTTGAGGGCGTGATCCACGCCGATGCCGAGCTGGTCGAGCTGGTCTGGGTCGAACTCGGATCGAAGCCGCTTGCGGATCTGCACCCGATGACACGCAACGTGCTCAACGAGCTCGACTCCCGCCTCGCGACCGGCCCGCTCCGTCACGACGCGCAGGTGCCGTTCTTCCATTTCTACGGCGGCAAGATGCAGAAGGATGTTTTGGGCTAGGTCGTCGTTCGGCGTCGCCGTTGGCGCCAAGCTCTCTCTCCTCCGTCATTCCGGGGCGCGCGCAGCGCGAACCCGGAATCCATCCCTCGACAGTCTCCGCGGCCCAATGGATTCCGGGCTCGCCGCTCCGCGGCGCCCCGGAATGACGTGCTGAGAGAGCATCGAAAAACAAAATAATCTTCCCGCCTCCCCCGATGGCGGAGTTCCGCCGCGTCCCTATGTCTTTCCGCAGCGTCACCAAGAACGGACCCCGGGCGATGGCACAACGGCAACTCAAGCTTGGCGCGTTCATGCGCCCGATCAGCATCCACACCGGCGCATGGCGCTATCCCGGGGCCTGGCCCGACGCCAATTTCAACTTTTCGCACATCAAGGCGCTGATCCAGAAGCTGGAGGCCGGCAGGTTCGACGCGTTCTTCATGGCCGACCACCTCGCCGTGCTGAACATGCCGATCGACGCGCTCAAGCGCAGCCACACCGTGACCTCGTTCGAGCCGTTCACGCTGCTGTCGGCGCTCGCGGCCGTCACCGAACGCATCGGCCTTGTCGCGACCGGCTCGACCACCTTCGACGAGCCCTATCATGTAGCCCGGCGCTTTGCTTCGCTCGACCATCTCAGCGGTGGCCGCGCCGGCTGGAACATCGTCACCACTTCGAACCCGGATGCCGCACTCAATTTCGGCCTCGACGACCACATGGAGCACGCCGAGCGCTACAAGCGCGCCCGCGAATTCTACGACGTCGTCACCGGCCTCTGGGATTCCTTCGCGGACGACGCGTTCGTACGCGACGTCGAAAGCGGCCTGTTCTTCGATCCCGCCAAGATGCACACCCTCGACCACAAGGGCAAATATCTGAAGGTGCGCGGTCCCCTCAACATCGCCCGGCCCGTGCAAGGCTGGCCCGTGATCGTGCAGGCCGGCGCCTCCGACGACGGCAAGCAGCTCGCGGCCGAGACCGCGGAAGCCGTGTTCACGGGTGGCGGCAGCCTCGCCGACGGGCAAAAGCTCTACGCCGACATCAAGGGCCGCATGGAGAAGGTCGGCCGCGATCCCGAGCATCTCAAGATCCTCCCCGGCGCCTTCGTCGTGGTCGGCGACAGCGTCGACGAGGCCAGGGAGAAGCGCGCCTTGCTCGACAGCCGCGTGCATTACGACAGCGCCATCGCCTCGCTCTCCGTCATCCTCGGCACCGATGCCTCGACCTTCGATCCCGACGGCCCGCTGCCCGAAATCCCCGAGACCAACGCCAGCAAGAGCGGCCGCCAGCGCCTGGTCGACCTCGCCGCCCGCGAGAAGCTAACCGTGCGTCAGCTCGCCCAGCGCGTCGGCGGCTATGGCGGCCTGTCCTTCGTCGGGACGCCTAAGACCATCGCCGATCAGATGGAGGAATGGCTGGTCGGACGGGGCTCCGACGGCTTCAACATCATGTTCCCGTTCGTCCCTGCCGGCCTCGACGATTTCGTCGACAAGGTCGTGCCGGAGCTGCAGCGCCGCGGCATTTTCCGGAAGGAGTATGAAGGGACCACTTTGAGAGAGAATCTGGGCCTGCCGCGGCCCAAAAACCGGTTCTTCGAGGCCTGATCGGCCCGTTTCGGTGCTTTTCCGGGTGTAAAACCTTGACATCAGGCGGTTTCTGGCTAGGTTGCCGGCCAACGCGGGCCGTTTGGCCGGCTCCAGATTCCCAGCATTTCTGAGGTTCAGAACATGGCCAAAGCGGTCACCATCAAGGTCAAGCTCGTGTCCTCGGCCGACACCGGCTTCTACTACGTCGCCAAGAAGAATTCGCGTACCATGACCGACAAGCTGGTCAAGAAGAAGTACGATCCGGTCGCACGCAAGCACGTCGAATTCCGCGAAGCCAAGATCAAGTAAGATCGCGGGACGTTGCAGACTTTGACGGGGCCCTCTGGCCCCGTTTTCATTTTCGCCGCTGCGCTCAAATCTCGCCGGGCGGCTTCTTCTCGACCGTGCGCTCCGGCTCTATCCGGCCATAGGCGCCTCGGACCTTAGCTGGCGTGGCTTGCCCGTCCGCATAGCCAGCATATGCGCCGGGAAGCTGCCGATCGAGCGGCCTGAATCATCCCCTGCCCACCCCGCCCGGCGGCAAGTGAGGTGGAGCATCGCGCCACCAATAACTCACCGGAACCTTTTCGGGGCGGGAGCGGTTGGCATGCGATGGCGCGACCGACAAGCAGTCGCTGCCATGAAGACCGCGTGGACTAGTGCCCTGGGTGGCTGTCCCATGCAGCCTCGTCCCGGCCCCTCGCAACTGAAACAGTGAGCGCTCAGTCCGCAGCGGGACAGGAACAGCACAATGAGGCCCGTAGCGGGACAGCCCTTCAAACCACGCACCACCGAAGAGCTGATGGCACTGCTCAGTGCAGTTGCGACCGGGATTCTGGCCGTCATCATTATCTCGATGCTTTACTTCGGTCGGGACATCTTTGTGCCGGTTGCGCTGGCTATTCTGCTCAGCTTCGTGCTGGCACCGTTGGTCGGAATATTGCAGCGGATCCATGTCCCGCGCGGACTGGCGGTCGTGAGCGTGGTTATAGTCGCGTTCATGCTGATCTTCGCGATCGGTAGTCTTCTGGCCACTCAACTGACTCAACTCGCTGGTGACCTGCCTCGATATCAATCGACGATCAGCGAAAAGATCCAGGCATTTCGGGATACCAAGGCCGGGAGGGGTACGCTGGAGCGTGCTTCCGATATGCTGAAGGATCTCAGCAAGGAGCTTGATAAACCGAAAGACGCGCCATCCCCGCCGAGGACCGGAATGGTCCCCGGCTCGAATGCCTCCGTCCCAACGGTGCCGGTGCCGGTCGAGGTACGCCAGCCCGATCCTGGTGCGTTGGAGAGCCTCCGAACCTTGATTTCTCCACTCATTCATCCGCTCGCGACCACCGGCATCATCATCATTTTCGTCATATTCATTCTCATTCAGCGCGAGGATCTTCGTAATCGCTTCATCCGGCTGGCGGGCTCGCTGGATCTGCAGCGTACGACCGCTGCGTTGGACGATGCAGCGAGCCGCCTCAGCAAGCTCTTTCTGACCCAACTCATCCTGAACGGCGCATTCGGTGTGGTGATCGGCACGGGCCTCTGGCTCATCGGAATCCCGAGCGCGGTTCTTTGGGGCATCCTCGCGGCCGCGCTTCGTTTCGTCCCGTATGTCGGCGCCGTCATCGCTGCCGCGTTCCCGCTGGCGCTCGCGGTCGCCATAGATCCCGGCTGGTCGATGCTGCTTTGGACTCTCGCTCTGTTTCTTGTCGTTGAACCGCTCGTGGGCCATGTCGTCGAGCCGATGGTGTACGGCCGCAGCACCGGCCTCTCGCCCGTTGCCGTGGTCGCGTCGGCGACGTTCTGGACGGCGCTCTGGGGACCGATCGGACTCGTCCTCGCGACTCCGCTCACGATTTGCCTCGTGGTTCTCGGACGGCATGTCGAGCGCTTGGAATTCCTCGACATCATGTTCGGAGACCGGCCGGCGCTGTCTCCTCCAGAAATCTTCTATCAACGGATGTTGGCGGGCGATCCAACCGAAGCGGCCGAAAAGGCCGAAGAGTTCCTGAAAGAGCGTTCGCTGGCTTCGTACTATGATGAGGTCGCCCTGAAGGGTTTGCACTTGGCGCAAGCCGACGTGGAGCGCAATGCGCTTGACCAGGAACGTCTCATGAAGATCCGGGATGCCGTCAGCGAATTTGCCGCCGATCTTGCCGATCAGGACGACCGGCCGCCCGCGAGGAGCAGTTCCACCACCGATGCTGAAGCATCATCCGCGGTCGAAGGTATTGCCGAGAATGCAGCCAATGAACGCTTGCCTTACCTCCGCAGCGAGGCTCTACCGCCGGATTGGCAGGGTGAACACCCCGTCCTGTGTGTGGCCGGACGCACCCTGATCGATGAGGCGGCAGCGATCATGCTGGCTCAGCTCTCGACCGAGCACGGCCTCGCTGCGCGAGTCGAAGGCGCAGCATCGCTTTCCACGACGAATGTCTTTCGCCTGGATACAACGGGCGTTGCGATTGTCTGCCTGGTCTACCTCGATGCCCGCGCTGCGGCGCACATGCGCTACTCCGTGCGGCGTCTGCGGCGAAAACTGCCGAAGGCAACCATCATCCTCGGCTGCTTGGTCAACGACATGGACGAGGCTGCCATGGAATTGTTGCGGGAAGGCGCCAAAGCTGACCTCATCGCAACGAGCATCGGTGAGGCCGTGAAGCTGTGCATCGAAGCGACGGGGACAACGGAACCTGGGCACGAAGCCGCCGGGCAGGACAAGTCCACGACCGCCGCGGCTTGAAATTCTCGTTGCGGCTGTCAATGTTTCGCGTCGCTCCGGCGCACTTGGCACGTCCCAACCGTTAGCTCGCCGGTCGAGTGACTGCGGTTGATGCTGCGCTTTTGCATTCGGCCCGCGCTGCGGAACGCAGCTCCACAGGCTACGCGACACTCCTCTTACTACGCTGCCTTCAAAGCACGCAGGACCTGCAACAGGGGCATTTCTTTTACCTCGCGGGCGCGGAACGCGTGCCGAAGTCTGCTCTTGCCGTTCATTTGACTACACAGACCTGCGCGTAGGCAGGCTATGCTTTCGAGGCGCCATCAAGCGACAGGATGCGTATCGCCGCTTGGCGGCCCTCTCCCGCAAGCGGAAGAGGGAGTGGACCCTCCGTTCTCGCGATCAATCACGATCGCGACCTTATCCATCGAACAGGTCGACGGCCCTGCTGCTAACGGGCAAGCGTATCCTTGTAGACAATTCCATCTTTCATGATGATCTTGAAATTGTTGGCGGGGTCGGCAACAAGGCCGATATTGTCCAGGGGATTTCCGTCGACGAGCAGCAAATCCGCGAGTGCGCCCTGTTCCACGACGCCGAGCTTGCCGGGATAAGGATTCCGCTTGCCCGATAGCGCCAGCAGTTCGGCATTCGTCGATGTCGCCATGGTCAGCGCTTCGGCGGGCGTGTACCAGCGAACGAGTGAGGCCAGAATGGCCCCCTGTTGGCGCGCGAGCGCTGCAGAGAACAGAATGTCGGTGCCCCACGCCGTCTTGATCTTGTACTTCCTCGCCAACTCGTAGGATCTGGCTATGCCGGGCCAGACCTCATCCGCCTTGGCTCGCTGGACGGAGCCTACGGGAAAGCCCAGCCTCAGATCCTCGGGGAGAGGCTGCATGCTCAGCCAAACACCCCTCTCTGCCATCAGCTTCGCTGTTGCGTCGTCCATCAGGAAGCCGTGTTCTATACATTTCACCCCAGCCGCAATGGCTCCCCGAATTGCAGCAGCCGTAAATGCATGCGCAGCGACATACGTGCCCCAATTCTCAGCCGCTTCAACGGCGGCGCGTATCTCGGGTTCGGTGAACGTGGTCACGTCGATCGGGCTGAAAGGCGACGACACTCCGCCGCCAGCCGTCAACTTGACTTGGGAGGCGCCTTGCATGAGCTGCTCGCGGACACGGACGCGGACCTCGTCGGGACTGTCCGCAACCATTGCCCCGCCGGTCTGTTCCATGCGGGTGAGCATCCCGCCGATCGTCCGCGGCAGGTCGGTAAGCTGGCGGAAGTCCCCATGCCCACTCGTGACGGTAATGACCGCGCCGGACGGATAAATGCGCGGACCCTTGATGATACCTTCGTCGATGGCACTTTTGAGCCCAAACACCGGCCCGCCCACATCTCGAACGCTGGTAAATCCGCGCATCAGAGTGTGCGTGGCCTCGTCGCCGGCGACAAGATTGACGTAGCCGACGTCGCCGAACGACTGTGCCGGCGTCACTCGGATCAGCATCGCATGCCAATGGTTGTCGATGAGGCCGGGCATCAATGTGCGTCCGCCGCCATCGATAACGCGACTGTCCGCCGGGCCATCCACCGCTATCGGCTGTAGCGAGATTGATTCAATCTTGTTGCCGCGCACCAAGACGTTGGAAGCAGCAGACAGTGTGGCGCTCCTGCCATCGAAGATGCGGACGTTCCGAAAGAGCGTGGCCGCGCCAGCCGTCTGAGGCGCTTGCTGCGCCAGGCTCGCTCCACCGGGCCAGGCCGAGAGCGCCACCGCGATCGACAGCGAGCGACATGTTGCGCTCATCGACGGCCGGATCTGCCGCGCGCCGTACGATGCATTCAAAAGAGTTCCTGTCATCATCTCATCATCGCGCACGGCCCCTCTCCGAATGTGCCGGACAGCAGCATCACCAAGCCCGCTACGAAGGTGAGGTCGCGCAGCTCCTTAATGCACTTTAAAAAACGAGGCCATCGCTTCTCGTTGGCGAAGAGCTACTGTAGCGTGTAACCATTCACAATGAAACGACAGGTGATCTGACACAACGGAGCTGTCGAGGGGCTTCGCCGAAGCTCCGCGGCAGGAGCAGCCAGGTGACTTCAGTGCGTAAATTCGTTTCAATGTTGCTCATGTGGCTGAGAAAGCCGATTGGCTTGCTCATTCGGATCATGCTCGTCGCATGGGCCGTGCTGGCCATCTACTACTCGAACTTGCCTTGGTCCTGGCTGCGGACGATTGCGGCCGGAGCGTTTGCGGGCTTTGCGATTTGGGCGCTCTGGCGTTCGCGCCAACCGCGCATGTCCGTTCTCTTCCTCGTCATGTTTTTCGGTGTCGTCGCGTGGTGGATCTCGATCCCTCCATCACACGATCGGGATTGGCGACCGGAAGTCGCAGTGATGCCGCGGGCGGTCATCGACGGCGACCGCGTGCGCCTGACCGGTGTCCGTAACTTCGACTACCGGAGTCGAAGCGACTTCACGGTCCGCTACGAGGAGCGCGAGGTGTCGCTGTCGCACTTGATGGCCCTCGATTTCTACGTTTCCTATTTCACGGAGGGGCCGGTCGGGCACACGTTTGTGAGTTTTGTCTTCGATAATGCGCCACCACTGGCTGTCTCCATCGAGACGCGCCCTGAGGTCGGCGAGGGCTTTGCGCCCGTCGCCTCCCTGTTCAAGCAATTCGAGCTCATCTACGTGGTCGGTGAAGAGCGTGATGTCGTGGGCGTGCGCACCAACCATCGCCACGAGCCGGTGTACCTATATCGCCTCAATACATCGGCCGACGACGCGCGCCGGCTGCTGATGGTCTATTTGACGCGCATCAACGAACTCGCCGATCGGCCGGAGTTCTACCATCTGTTGACCAACAGCTGCACGATCAACATCGTGCGCTATGCAAATGCGGCGGGCCGACGCGGGCGCTTCGACATTCGACATCTTTTCAACGGACTCATCGATAGCTATCTCTACCACTCCGGCCGGATAGAGACGACGCTGCCGTTTGACGAACTGAGGCGGGGGTCCTTGATCAACGAAGCCGCGCAGGCGGCCGATGGCGCGGCCGATTTCTCACAGCGGATACGCTTATCCTTGCCGACCATGGTGCGACCCTGACCGCATTGGGCTCGCACGAAAACGACCAGTCGCCGCTGCTACGCTGTCCGCAACACCGGCGCCGGCGGCTGCGACGGCCGGATCAGCGCAAACGCCACCTGCACGATGCCGCCTGCGAGCCCCAGCGCCACGCCGATGCGCCAGGCCATGGTGTAGGAGCCGAGCGCGTCGTAGAGCACCCCTCCCCCATAGGCGCCGAGGAAGCTGCCGATCTGGTGGCTCATAAAGGCGAGGCCCTGGATCATCGCCTGCCAGCGCAGGCCGAACATCTCGGCGACGGCGCCCGCGACCAGCGGGCCGACACCCATCCAGAGGAAGCCCATGATCGCGCCGAACAGCAAGGTCGAGAACGGGCTCGCCGGCAGCATGAAGTACCAGGCGAGCGCCAGCGAGCGCAGGATGTAGATGCCGCCGAGCAGCGCCAGCTTGTTCCAGCGCTGGCCGGCCCAGCCGAAGAACAGCGAGCCGAGCACGTTGAAGCCGCCGATCATGCCGAGCGTCTGCGCACTGAGCATCGGATCGAGGCCGCAGATGGCGAGGTATGACGGCAGATGCGTGGTGAGGAAGACGAGCTGCATGCCGCAGACGAGATAGGCGCAGGTCATCACAACGAAGGACGCGTTGCCGAACGCGGTCCTCGCCGCGGCCGCAGCCGTGGCATCGCCGATGTCGGCGGCGGTGGGCTTGGGCAGCGGGATTTTGTCGACCCGCCCGGCGTACCAGGCGGCTGGAATCATCAGCAGCGACATGACGACGAAGCCGGCGAGCCCGACGCGCCAGCCAAAGCCCTCGTTGAGCATCTGCCCGATCGGCGCCGACAACAGCGCCCCGAGCGAGCCCGCGCCGGACACGATGCCGAGCACGGTCGAGCGCACCGTCTCCGGCACCGCACGCGCCGCCACTGACATCGCGATCGCCGCCGCCGTGCAGGCCATCGAGGTGCCGATCAGCAGGCCGCCGCCGATCATGATGCTGACGAGGCCGTTCGCCGTTGCCATCAGCGCGAGGCCGGCGATGTACATCAGCGCGCCCCCGATCATGATCGGGCGGAAGCCGTAGCGCACGGTGAGCGCACCGGCGGGCGGCTGGAGGAAGCCCCAGGCGAGGTTCTGCACGGCCAGCGCCAGCGTGAGATCCGAGATCGAAATGCGGATGTCATGCGTCAGCGGCTGCATGAAGATGCCGAGCGACTGCCGCAGCCCCATGCTCAAGGTCAGCATGATCGAGGCGCCGATCAGGATGGGCAAGGTCGGACGCAGGATCTGCAACAGGGGCATTTTCTTCTCCCTCTTGGGCACGGCACGCGTGCCGAGGTCTGCTCATGCGCTGATTTTGGTTACACAGACCTGTGTACTTAGGCTATGGTTGGGAGGTGCTGTCAAGCGAACAGGACGCATGTCGCCGCATGGCTCCCCCGCCCGAACCACAGACGATGAAGGAGCGGATCCTCGAGACCGCCGACAAGCTGTTCTATCTGCAGGGCATTCGCGCCATCGGCGTCGACACCATCGCGGCCGAGATCGGCATCTCCAAGCGCACGCTCTACAATCACTTCCCGTCGAAGGACGCGCTGATCGCGGCCTATCTCGAGCGCCGCTTCGTCCACGCCCGCCCCTCGGACAAGCCGCCGGCGGAGCAAATTCTCGCGACATTCGATTCGCTGGGGCGACGGTTTGCGGCCAAGGACTTTCGCGGCTGCCCATTCGTGAACGCGGTCGCCGAGCTCGGCCCTGCCGACCGCGCCGTGAAGAAGATCGCCATCGCCTTCAAGGAAAGCCGACGCATCTGGTTTCGCGACCGCCTGATCGAGCTCGGCGTTGCGGAGGCTGACGCGCTGGCGACACAGCTCGTGCTGCTGGTCGACGGCTCCATCGCGCAGGACTTGGTGCGTGACGATCCCGCGATGGCCCGCGCCGCGAAGGACGCGGCGAAGGTGCTGCTGCGGAATGCGGGCGTGGATGTGACGTGATCGAGCAGCCGCAATGAGGCGAGGCAAGCGCGCTTTCCGCTAATCGCTCTGCAACGCATCGTAGATTGCCCGCTGATAGATGGGCAAGGCTCTGCGGCCCGCAGCGCCGCGGCCTGTTGCGATCGTCGCGCCCGAATTTGCCGAAACGGGCACCTGATGCTGGATCAGGTAGATCATGATGAGATCGTTCACCGGATCGGCTTGCCACCAGGTGCCGAAGATGCCCGGCCAGGTGATCGAGCCAGGCGCACCGCAAGCATAGGGATTGTCGACGGGATCTTCGGCAATCGAAAGTCCCAGTCCGAAACCGGATTTCTGCCAGAGCGGCATGCCTGCAAACGGAACCTTGCGTTGGACGTCAGTAAGCCGGTTGGTCCGCATCAGTCGGACAGTCTCGGGCTTCAGCAAGCGAGCGCCATCATGCTCGCCCTCGCCGAGCAGCATGCGCGCGAACCGGAGATAATCAGGCGCGGACGAGATCAAGCCGCCCCCGCCCGGCGTATAGGCCGGCGCCTCGTCGTACATATCCGGCACGACTTTCGCGAGCCGATTTGCCGTCTCGTCATATCCGTAGAGGCTGGCGAGGCGGCTTCGCTTGTCGAGCGGAAGCCAGAAGTCCGTATCCTCCATGCCCAGCGGCGCGAAGATCATCTCGCGGAGGACGCGGCCAAGCGGCCTGCCGAGGAGCCGGCCGATCAGGAAGCCGAGAACGTCCGTCGAATGGCCGTAGTGGAACAACTCGCCAGGCTGATAAGCCAGCGGTAGCGTGCCGAGCGCGCCCAGCCATTCGTCCGGCGTTAGTCGATTCATCGCGGGATCACCGAGCGCCTGCTCATAGGCCTGCTTGAGAGGGCCCTCAGAGAAGAACCCGTAGGCAATTCCCGATCGATGCGTCAGCAGATCCTCGAGGGTGATCTCGCGTTTCGCGGGCACCGTGTCGTCCAGCGATCCCGCGGCATTCCGCAGGACCCTTGGATCGGCAAGTTCTGGAATCCAGCGCGATATCGGGTCCGATAGCGCGATCCTCTCCTGCTCCACCAGCATCAAGGCCGCGACCGACGTGATCGGCTTGGTCATCGAGGCGATGCGAAACAGAGTGTCCGGCCGCATCGCCGTCCTGGTTTCGATATCGCACCAGCCGAGCGCCTCGGATTGAACGATTCGGCCGCGATGCGAGGTCAGTGTCACGATGCCCGCGAGTTCGCCCCGATCGATGAATTGCCGGAGCGCCGGGCCGACCCCGGCAAGCCTTTCAGGATCGAAGCCGCGAACACGTCCGATGACATCACTGGTCATGCAGCAACGCTTCAGTCAGCCTTGAACTCGTCGGTCAGGATCGGTCCGAACAACACCCAGCGCTGCCCGTCGAACTTCATCATCTGGAATTGCTTGTTGATGCGATAATCGTCGGGGCTGGTGTTGATCGACATCCCAGGCAACCCCAGATCCGGGACGAAGCCCTTGATGCTGGTCGCCTGCTTCATGATGTTGGCGCGGGTGAGTTCGTCGCCGCATTGCTTCAGGATGTGGACCAACATCGCCGCCGTGGAGTAGCCATAGGTGGCGTAGCCGCTGTTGGCATCCTCATTGGGCGCATATTTCGCCATGAAGGCCTTGTAGCGCTTCATGCCTTCGTCATTGGCCCATTGCGGATCTAGCGGATCCTTGCCGTAGTTGACCGAGATGATGTCCTTGGCATTCTCGAGGCCCGCCGGGACAAGAACCTGGCCCACTGCGGTCGCGTTGACCTCCAGGATATGGACGGGTTTCCAGCCGAGCTCCGCCGCCTTCCTGATCGATTGCGCGGCAAATTTCGGCGTCGACATGTTGTAGAAGAGATCGGCGCCCGACGCCTTGAGCGTCACCATCTGGGAATCGATGGTCGGGTCGGACAGTTCGTAGGACAATTCCTTGACGATCATGCTCGTTTTGGTACCCAGCCCTTCCTTCAGGCCCTTGACGTAGTCTTTTCCGAGATCGTCGTTCTGATAGAGGATGCCGATCTTGGCGTTCGGATAGTTCTCCAGAATGTACTTGGCGTAGATGTGCGCTTCCGACTGGTAGTTCGGATTGGCCGAGATCGTCCATGGGAAGTTCTTGGGGTCGGTGAATCGCGAAGCGCCGCTTCCGGCCAGCAGCTGCGGCACGCCCTTGGCGTTCAAGTATTTCTGCACGGCCGCGTTCGGCGGCGTCCCGATGATTTGGAACGTCGTAAGCACTTCATCGCTTTCGACCAGCTTGCGCACCTGCTCGACCGTCTTCGGCGGGCTGTAGGCGTCATCGTACTGGATGAGATTGATCTGGCGACCGTTGACCCCGCCCTGCTCGTTGATCATGCGGATGTAGGCAGCCTCAGCCTTGCCGATGGCGCCGAATGCAGACGCCGGGCCGCTCAACGGGGTGGTCTGACCGATCTTGATCTCGGTGTCGGTTGCGCCGGTGTCGTATTTCTTCTGTGCCAGCGCAGGTGCCGCAAGCGTGGTGCCGAGCATCAGCATGGCGGCGGCCATCGATTTCAAGCCGGTCATGGAGTCCTCCCGTAGGGCAGCTGGTCGTTGCCAGCCATTGTTCTGGATTGCGCTCACGTCCTGCTGCCGCCGGACGATGCGGATTTCTGGCAGGTGCACCAAACCGTGGTCCCCGCTCCCTCGGCACTACCTCGCGGCCTCCAACAGGTCAAGTTCATTCATTTAGCACTAAATGAATTTTTCCTCGGGCCGGTCGGCTCCCTGCTTGACCAGGCCGGGGCTGTATCCCATCGTGACGTCGAGTTGGTCGGACAGTGCTGTCGTCCCGGACGCTTCCGATCAGGATGACGGAGATCCATGCCAGCAGCGTTGAAACTCGAGGGCCGCCGTACCCGCGCCGAGCAGCGCGCAGCGACCGTGAAGCTGATCCTCGACACGAGCGAGGAGCTGTTCGCGCAGTTCGGCTATTACGGGGTAACGATCAAGGATGTCGCCGATAAAATGGGCATCCATCCCGCCCTCATTCACTACTATTTCGACGGCAAGAAGTCGCTGTTCGACGCCGTGTTCGAGCGCCGGGTGGGGTATGCCGTGACCCTGCGCACCGCCGCGCTCGATGCTTACGAAGCAAGGATTAAGGGCCGTCCAACCGTCGAAGGCGCGCTTCGCGCCTACTACGATGGTGCCTTCGACGTCTACATCAACGACGAAGAAGCCTGGCGCAATTTCGGCCGCATCTTCGCCCAGGTGAACAACGCGCCGGGCTACGGCGCGGAGAAAATGGAAGCCTATCTCGATCCGCTGGTGCTGAGGCTGATCGGCCTGCTCCAGAAGGCGCTGCCCGACGCCAGGCCGGAGGACTTGTTCTGGGGCTTCCAGTTTACGTCGGGGGCCTATTCGCTGCTCATGTCGCGAACGGGCCGCATCGACCGTCTATCGAAGAATCTATGTTCGTCCGACGACTTCGAGGCCGTTCGCGAGCGCTTCGTCACGTTCATGGCGGGCGGTTTCAATGCGCTCTACAAGCGGCGCAAGCCCAGGTCGCGATAGTCGGCAATTCAGTCTAAGGCAGCGGGGCGGGAACGACGCCGTTCGTGGGACACGCCGCGCCATGATCCCAGAGTGCCCCTGTTTTGCCCGACGTGTCAAACGACACTGCTCTCAGCACCGGTCGTTTCGCCTACCCGCGTAAGTCATTGACCTACCTCGTTCCGGCTACTGTGCATGGGGTTGTTTTCGCAACTTTACGCAGCGGCCTTCACGCCGCCTGCGACACCACGCGATTGCGGCCGTCGTGCTTGGCCCGATACAGCGCGGTGTCGGCGCGCTTGAGGACGTCGGCGACCGCCTCGCCCTTTCGCTCCAGCGTGGTCAGCCCGATCGAGATCGTGACCTCGATGCGCTTTGCACCCTTGTGGATCGCGAACGGCTCGCCCGCGATCGAGCGGCGCAGGCGCTCGGCGACCATGCCGGCGACGTGGAGATCAGTCTCCGGCATTACGATGACGAATTCCTCGCCGCCGTAGCGGCAGGCCAGATCGATGCCGCGGATCGACTTGCGCACGCGCACCGCGAACTCGCGCAGCACGTCGTCGCCGGCGTCGTGGCCGTAATTGTCGTTGATCGACTTGAAATAGTCGATGTCCAGGATCATCAGCGCCAGCGGCTTGCCGCGCGTGGCGGCCTGCTCGGCGAGCGTCGCCAGATGGCTCTCCATGTAGCGGCGATTGTGCAGCCCGGTGAGCGCGTCCGTGATCGCCATCTCGATCGAGTTCTGCACGTTGTCGCGCAGATGATCGGTGTAGCGGCGGCGGCGGATCTGGGTGCGGGCGCGCGCCAAGAGCTCGGTCTTGTCGATCGGGCGCAACAGGTAGTCGTTGACGCCGATCTCGAGGCCGCGCAGCAGCCGCGTCGAATTCTCGGGGTCGGCGATGGCCAGGATCGGCACATGCCGCGTGCGCTCCAGCGAGCGCGCCTGGCTGCACAGCCTGAGGCCGTCGAAATTGTTGAGGTCGAGCGAGACGATCAGGAGGTCGTAATTGCCCTCGGCGGCGTGGAACAGCGCTTCCGTCGGGTTCGGCTCGACGTCGATGGTGTGCTCGGCCGCCAGGATCGTCGCCAGCCGCTCGTAGGAGGACTCGCGGTCGTCAACCAGCAGGATGCGGCCGCCCTTGCCGGTATCGGCGACGGCGCTGCGCTCGGGCGCCTGCATGCCGATCTCGAGCGAGGTGATGGCGCGCATGCGCAGCTCGTCGGTCATCATCTTCAGCCGCGTCAGCGAGCGCACGCGCGCGATCAGCACGACGTCTGAGACCGGCTTGGTGAGGAAGTCGTCGGCGCCGGCTTCCAGCCCGCGATTGCGGTCGGACGGGCTGTCGAGCGCGGTTACCATGACGACGGGAATGTGATGCGTGGCCGGATCGGTCTTGAGGCGGCGGCAGACTTCGAAACCGTCCATATCGGGCATCATCACGTCGAGCAGGATGATGTCGCATTCCGCGCGCCGGCTGAGCGCCAGTGCCTCGGTGCCGTTCGAGGCGGTCATCACGTCGAAATATTCGGCGGAAAGGCGGGCCTCTAGCAGCTTGACGTTGGCAGGGACATCGTCGACGACGAGGATACGCGCGGACACTGTGTACTCACTTCCTATCCGATAAAACGCCGGACCGTCTCAATGAATTTGCCGACCGAGATCGGCTTGGACAAATAGGCTTCGCAGCCGCCCTCGCGGATGCGCTCTTCGTCGCCCTTCATCGCGAACGCGGTAACCGCGACGACGGGAATGGCACGCAGCTCCGGATCGTCCTTGATCCAGCGCGTCACCTCGAGGCCGGAGACCTGCGGCAATTGGATATCCATCAGCACGAGGTCGGGCCGCATCTTGCGCACGAGGTCGAGCGCCTCGTAGCCGTTGCTGGTGCCTGAGGTCTGGTAGCCGTGCGCCTCCAACAGGTCGCGGAAGAGCTTCATGTTGAGCTCGTTGTCTTCCACGATCAGGACGGTCTTAGCCATCCCGCCCTCCTGATTGGTCCGAAGGACCGGTCCATGTAACGCCTCAGACGCCGCTTCCCGGCGTTTCGAAAACTGGATTCAAACTAGCCTCAGATTCGCTTGAGTTTCGTTAAACCCGAGGGGCGACTTTCGGCGATGTGGTTTCCAGTTGCTTGTCCGGGGTCGGAAGACTCGGGGCCGAGACTCGGGCATGATGCAAAGTAGACACCGAAAGTTAACGGAAAGGCAAACCGTCCCCTTGAAAAAGCCTGTTCACAACCCCCGCGAAGTCGCTGAAATCGTTGCGATTCAGGCGCTGTCCTTCGTCGCCGGCGAGCCCGAGCGGCTGGGCCTGTTCCTGGCCGAGACAGGGGTCGGCCCGGAGACCCTGCGCAATGCCGCCGCGGACCCGAATTTCCTGCTCAGCGTGCTCGATTTCGTGATGCGGGACGATGCCACGGTGAAGGCCTTTGCCACGGCTGCGGAACTGCATCCGACCAACGTCGCTGCGGCGCGACAGGTCCTCGGCGATGCGCTGGGCGACCGCTCCTGGGAGCGCGACGTGCCGTGAGCATCCCTGAGGCGGCCGGGCCCCGTTGCTTCTGCCGGGATTGTCTGGCCGACCTCGATATAGGGGTGCGGCGCTGCTCGGCCTGCGGTTCCCCCCGCCTCGTCCGCCACCGCTCGCTCGCCAGCCTGACTATCGCCCATATCGACTGCGACGCCTTCTACGCAACGGTCGAGAAGCGCGACAATCCTGATATCGCCGATAAGCCCGTCATCATCGGGGGCGGCAAGCGCGGCGTGGTGTCGGCCGCCTGCTACATCGCCCGCACCTATGGCGTGCGCTCGGCCATGCCCATGTTCAAGGCGCTGGAGGCCTGCCCGCATGCGACCGTGATTCCGCCCGACATGGCGAAATATGTCCGCGTCGGCCGCGAGGTGCGCCAGGCCATACAGGCGCTAACGCCGCTGGTCGAGCCGCTCTCGATCGACGAGGCCTTCCTCGATCTCTCCGGCACCGAACGGGTGCACGGCATGATACCCGCCAAGGTGCTGGCCCGCTTTGCGCGCGAGGTCGAGCGCGACATCGGCATCACCGTCTCGGTCGGCCTGTCCTGCAATAAGTTTTTGGCCAAGATCGCCTCCGACCTGGACAAGCCCCGCGGCTTTGCCGCGCTCGATCAGGAGGAAGCGCGCTTGATGCTTGCGGACAAGCCGGTCGGCTTCATCTTCGGCGTCGGCCCGGCCACGCAGGAGCGCCTCGTGCAGCGCGGCTTCCGTGTCATCGCCGACCTGCAGAAGGCCGACGAGATCGAGATGATGCGGCAGTTTCCGAGCGACGGCCGCCGGCTGTGGCGGCTCGCCCGCGGCATCGACGACCGCCGCGTCGAGCCTGGCCGCGGCGCCAAGACCATTTCCAGCGAGACCACCTTCGAGAGCGACATCCGCGATTTCGCGACGCTGGAGAAGGTCCTGTGGCGGCTCTGCGAGAAAACATCGTCGCGGCTCAAGAGCAGCGCGCTTGCCGGCTCGACCGTGACGCTGAAGCTGAAAACCGCCGATTTTCGCCAGCGCACGCGCTCGCAATCGATCGCAGCGCCGACGCAGCTTGCCGCAAAGATCTTCTCGATCTGCCGCGAGATGCTGGCAAAGGAGATCGACGGCACCGCCTTCCGCCTGATGGGCGCCGGCGTCAGCGCGCTACGCCACGGCTCGCCTGCCGACGACACCGACATGCTGGACCGCCGCGCCGCCCACGCCGAGCGCGCGGTGGACAGCCTGCGCAAGAAGTTCGGCAGCGCCGCGGTGATCCGCGGCATCGCCTATGAGGGGCCGGAGAAGGCGCAGGAATGATGCGTCACGAGAGGGCGTCGTTCCGCGCCGCCGCCATGGCCGCGCAACAGCTCAATCCGCGACCGCGATCGCCTCGATCTCGATCAGCCATTCCGGCGCGGCCAGCGCTGAGACGCCGACCAGCGTTGAGGCCGGCGGCTCCATGCCTTCGAAGAAGGCCGAGCGGGCCTTGCCGATGATCGGACGCAGCTCCGGCTTGTAGTTCACGACGAAGGTCGTGATCTTGACGATGTTGGCGTAGGTTGCCCCCGCTGCTTTCAGCGCGTGGCCGAGATTCTGCATCACCTGCGTCGTCTGCGCCGCGATATCGCCCTCGCCCACGATGCGGCCCTCCTCGTCGGTCGAGACCTGCCCGGAAATGTAGATCGTGCGCGCGCCCGTGGCGGTGACGACGTGGGAATAGGCGGGATTGTGATGCAGGCCGCTGGGACGGAGATGGTCGAGCTTGGGCATGGCTGGCTCCCGGAGTTTGTGATTGGGCGCAGCGTAGCCGGGGATGATGACAAGAGCTAGTCCGTCACGGTGAAGCGGCGAAGAAGTGTCTTGTAGGGTGCGCAAAAGCGCCCTTGCGCCGTGCACACCATCCATCAATGATCGTCGAGAGAATGCGCGGGCACGCTACGCTTTGCCCACCCTACGGCGCTGCTCGCGAGGAGAGAGCATAGCCCTCAATTACAGGGCTTGCTGTCCTTGACGTCGAACTTGCCCATCGCGCCGGAAATGACGAAGTCGTTGTAGTCGAGCACGAGCTGGCGCGACACGCCGTTCTCGTAGAGCTCGAACGCCATCGCGTAGACCGGCGTTTGCTCGCCCTCTTTCTGCTGGGCGTCGCGATCGAAATAGCTGACGGTGACCGGCCAGCGCTTGAGCGACCTCATGTGCTCGTCTGCGGTCGACGGATCCGACGAAGTGGCGCGGTCGGCGGGGATCGGCTGGCCGATCACGGTCAGCGTGTTGTAGACCTTCTGGCCGTCGTCGGAGCCGTCGTAGACGGAGAGCTCCAGCAGCGACTTGCCCTCCCTTGCGGCGGCGATGATGCGCTGGATCTGTTCGGTCGGGAACACGATCTTGCCGTCGAGGGTGAAGGTCTTCGGCGCCGGCAGCTTCAGCTTGACGTTGATGTGGTCGCCGTCGCGCTCGGCCGAGCCATCGACTCGGCCGGCATCCGCCTCGTTCATGCGGGTCTCGATCTTGAAGCGGTAGCTCTTGCCAGCGGCATCCTCCCAGGAATTGGAGCGGAGGTCGCTGAGCGTAACCTTGCCCTCGCCGCTGTCGAGCTCGGAGACCTGGCGGAATTCGGAGGTATAGCCTTCGCAGGCATTCCCCGTGAAATTGTAGAGGATACGGCCGCGGGCGCTATTGACCGAGTTGGAGCGCGATTTCACGAGGCTGAGGTCGTAGAGCGCCTGGTGCGGAAGGAACGGACCGTTGGCGGCCGGGGCCACGCCGCCAAGGCCAACCGTGGCCGCCGCGAGCGCCATGACACCGAGCGAAGTCCGGAAAAGGTGCACCATGTCTCATCCCTTGGGGAGCGCAGATTCGACATTTTAATGACCGTCCCATTGCGTCGCAACTGAGACCATTTCACGTAAATTTGCCCCGTGCCATTGAACCTCCGGCCCTTCCTTGCATGTGGCGGCACAATGGGCGAAACAGGCGCGTCCGGCGGCAGTACCGAAACGGCACCGGGCGGGCGAATTTCAGGACAATGAGGTCGAACATGGCGGGCACGGTCGAGCAGAAACTGGCGGAACAGGGCATCAAGCTGCATGACGCCCCCACCCCTGTGGCCAATTACGTCCCGTTCGTCCGCACCGGGAATTTGCTGTTCGTCTCCGGCCAGGTCTGCTTCGATCCCGCCGGCAAGCTGATCGCCAAGGGCAAGCTGGGCGCTGGCGTCTCCATCGAAGAAGGTGCGGCGGCCGCGCGCGGCTGCGCGGTGAACCTGCTGGCGCAAGTCAAGGCGGCGCTCGGCGACCTCGACAAGGTCGTGCGGGTGGTGCGCCTCGGCGGCTTCATCAACTCGGCGCCGGACTTCCTGGACGGGCCGAAGGTTCTGAACGGTGCCTCCGACCTGATGGTCGCGGCCTTTGGGGACAAGGGCCGACATGCCCGGACCACCGTCGGGGTCGCCTCGTTGCCTGCGGACGCGGCGGTCGAGGTCGAAGGCGTGTTCGAGGTCGCCTGACGCCAAATGCGCGCTCCGGATTGGCTGACAGCCCGGCCGGTCGCCCATCGCGGCCTGCACGACATTTCGCGCGGCATCGTCGAGAACATGCCAAGCGCCGTCCAGGCGGCGATCGCAGGCAATTTCGCCATCGAGGTCGACATCCAGCTCTCGTCCGACGGCGAGGCCATGGTGCATCACGACCATGCCCTGGGCCGCCTCACGAAGGCCACCGGCGAAGTGGTTTCGAAGACCGCCGCGGAGCTGAGGTCGGTCAAGTTCAGGGATACGGACGAGCGGATGATGTCGCTGTCCGACCTCTGTGCCATGGTCGCCGGCCGCGTACCGCTGGTGATCGAGGTGAAGAGCCATTTTGCCGGCGACCGCAAGCTGGTGACACGGATGGCCGAGGTGCTGGCGTCCTACGACGGCCCCGCCGTCGGCATGTCGTTCGATCCCGACCAGGTGCTGGCGTTGCGCGAGCTGTTGCCCTCGCGCCCGCGCGGCATCGTCGCCCAGCGAACCTATGAGGACGATTATTGGGCGGGGCTGACCAAGGCCCAGCGCGACAGCATGCTCTACTTGCGCCATGGCTTGCAGACCCAACCGCACTTCGTCGCCTTCAAGGTCGACCACCTCCCGGCTCCCGCACCCTGGATCGCCCGCAACCTCTTCGGCTGCCCCCTGCTCGGTTGGACGGTGCGCACGCCGGAGCAGCGGATGCGGGTTGGGCAGTATGCGGACCAGATGATCTTCGAGGGGTTTGTGCCGTAGCACCTCGCGTGTCCCGGACAAGCTGCAGCGCTTCAGCGTTGCGGCGCAGAGCCGGGACCCATCTGTCCGCTAGCCCGCTGCCACATGGGTCCCGGCTCTGCAGCGGACCTCTGGAGGAGCGCTGCGCTGGGTCCGAGGCACGAGAGCTGTGTTTCCCCACCCCTTGAACTCGCTGCTGCAATGCACGATCTTGGGGCACGATGGCATCATCCGAAATCACGCTCGAGGCCGTACCTTCGATTGGCGACGTGTCCGCGGAGGATTGGGACGCCTGCGCCAATCCCGGCGGGCGGTGCAAGGGGGCTGGCAACGGAACCTCATCTGTCCTTCCAGGCGGCTCTCTCGACCTCTCAAATCCCGGCTATAACCCCTTCGTCTCCCACGCCTTTCTTTCCGCGATCGAGCAATCGGGTTCAGCGACCGTTCGCACCGGCTGGGGGCCACGCCATCTGGTAGCCAAGCTCGACGGCCGCGTTGCCGGCGTGGTGCCCTGCTATCTGAAATCGCATTCGCAAGGCGAGTACGTCTTCGATCGCGGCTGGGCGGACGCCTATGAGCGCGCCGGCGGACGCTATTATCCGAAGCTCCAGGTCTCGGTTCCCTTCACCCCGGCAACGGGCCCGCGGCTGCTGGTCCGCGACGGCGTCGACCGCGAGCGCATCATGGACGCGCTGGCGAGCGGCCTCATCGCGCTGTGCGGCGTCAGCAAAGCCTCATCCGTGCATGTCACCTTCGCGCGCGAGGCGGAATGGAAGCTGCTTGCCCAGCACGGCTTCCTCCAGCGCAACGACCAGCAGTTCCACTGGCACAATGAGGGCTTTGCGAGCTTCGACGATTTCCTCAGCACGCTGAACTCGCGCCACCGCAAGTCGATCAAGCGCGAGCGGCGCGACGCGCTGACCGCCGGCATCACCATCCACTGGCTTACGGGAAAGGACATCACCGAGGACGCCTGGGATGCCTTCTTCGACTTCTATATGGAGACCGGCTCGCGCAAATGGGGCCGGCCTTACCTGACGCGCGAGTTCTTCTCGCTGATCGGCGAGACCATGAGCGAGGACGTGCTCCTGGTGATGGCCCGCCGCAACGATCGCTGGATCGCAGGCGCGATCAATTTCATCGGCTCGGACACGCTGTTCGGCCGCAACTGGGGCGCGGTCGAGCACCATCCGTTCCTGCATTTCGAGGTCTGCTATTATCAGGCGATCGATTTCGCCATCAAACGGGGCCTCAGGCACGTCGAGGCCGGCGCGCAAGGCGAGCACAAGATCGCGCGCGGCTACCTGCCCCGCACCACGCATTCCGCCCACTTCATCGCCGACCCCGGCCTGCGCCGTGCCATCGACGATTACCTCAAGCGCGAGCGCGCCTATGTCGAGGAGGCCGGACGAGAGCTCGCCGAGCTCGGCCCGTTCCGCAAAGGGGCCGACGAGACGCCTTGACGCCTCGCCACGGCTGGTGACAGTAAGCGCAAATCGTTCGAGGAACCGCCGCCATGACCGCCTACGACACCAACAACATCTTCGCGAAAATCCTGCGCGGCGAGCTGCCCTGCCACAAGGTGTATGAGGACGCGCACGTCTTCGCCTTCCTCGACATCATGCCGCGCGTACCCGGCCACACCCTGGTGATCCCGAAGGCTCCCGCTCGCAACATCCTAGACATCAAGCCGGACGATTACGCTCATGTCGCCCGCGGCGCCCACAAGATCGCGACGGCCGCGATGAAGGCGTTCGACGCCGACGGCATCACCGTGCAGCAGTTCAACGAGCCCGCCGGCGGACAGGTGGTGTTTCACCTGCACATGCACGTGATGCCTCGCCACGACGGTGTCGCCATGCTGCCGCCGGCGAGCCGCAAGGAAGACGACAAGGTGCTGCAGGAGCATGCGGCGAAGCTGATTGCGGCGTTGAAGGGGTAGCCCTATCAACTCGTCTCGAGATCGCCCTTCTGCGGCGCGGCCAGCGGCGTGAACTCGCAGCGGTCGGGCTTGAGATCGATCAGCGGCGTGTTGTCGAGGCAATCGAGCCCACGCACCAGGACCGCGTTGCCCTCGATGCCGACCAGCTTCACGATCGACGTGCCGATCGGGTTGGGCCGCACCGGGGAGCGCAGCGAGAACGTGCCGCGGGTCTTCTCGTTGTTCTTCGGGCTTTGCAGGATGATGTCGCGGCGCGACTGGTCGAGCCAGTAGAGCACTTCGAGATTGCTGTAGAAATCGACGCCCTTGATCGCGGGCACGAACGGCTCGAAGATCTCGAGCCGGCAGATCGGACCGTCCTGCCGTCCCTGGCGCGGCGTCTCCAGCCGCGACGTCCAGGGGGTGCGGATCCGGCCGATAAAGACGAGACCGGCGTCCTGCGCCGGCGGCAGCTCGATGGCGACCTCGCCCTCGCGCAGGTCCTGTTCGCGAGCCATATGTCCTCTTTCCTGGCTGTTCGCCCGCGGTTTTAACCCAACCACCATTTGCCGGCCAGCATGAAGACTTCCCCCGTGACCACGCCCGCGAAGATCGAGCGGCGGGTCAGGAGGAAGACGACGAGCCCGGCAGCGACCGCGCCATAGCGCAGCACGTCAGGTACAGTGGCAAGCGCCCCTGGCGGCTGGACCACGATCTGGGCGATGACGCCGGCCAGGATCGCCGTTGCGACCGCCCTCACCCAGACCAGCAGCTCGGAGCCCTCGTCGATCCCGCCCCCGAACCACAGGCCCAGCATGCGCCAGATCTGGTTGGGAATGACACCGGCGACGAAGAGCACGGCGAGCGCATGCCAGTCCCCGATCGCTTGCGCAAAGCTCATGCGCGCACCTCCCGCCACCAATGCACGCCATAGGCGATCGTGCCGGCCAGGACCCCGCTGACAAGGATATCGAGGCCGGAGTTCATCATGGCCGCCAGCGGATAGAGCACGATGCCCAGCACGAGCGCGACGACATCGGCAACCTCGCGGCTGTTGCGCGCCGTCGAGAACAGGAACGACAGCGGCGTCAGCAGCAGGATCGCCGCGCCCAGCGTCTGCGTCAGGTTGGCGGCGAGGAAATAGCCGACCGTGTTGGCGACGAGGCACACCGAGACGAGGCCGCAGCCGAGCCCGTGGACGAAGGCGATCCGCCGTTCGCGCGGCACCTGCGGCAGGAAGCGGTGGCACTCCACCCACAGCGTCACTGCGGTGAGATGCGCGGCGAAGATCAGCTCGCGCCGCTTGGTCGTCGGCGTGCGCATCAGCGGCAGCACCGAGACGACCATCGGAAACAGGCGGATCGCGCTCACGGTCACCGCGATCGCCGATTGGATCAGCGTGGCGCCCGAACCGAGCGTGGTGATCAGGATGATCTGCGCCGGCCCCGCCCAGACGAACAGCGTCGAGCACAACGTCCAGAGCAGGCTGAAATGGGTGTCGTGGGCCAGCGCGCCGATACCGAGATAAGTCACGAACAGCACGATGGTGAGGATCGTCTGCGTGATCGAGCGCAGCCCCCAGGCAAACGCGCGCCAAGGACTTTGCCATTGCGGTGAATCGAGCGGAGGAAGCGCCACGGGAGATTTGGCCGGTGAGGAATCGGGCCTGCATAACGGGCAAGACGGCGGCGCGCGTCAAGGAAGGGCGCGGCGGGGCTGGCATGCGTGACACCCGGGCCCACCGTCGTCATTTCGGGGCGCGCCACTTGGCGCGAACCCGGAATCCATCAGACCACAGAGATCGTTGTACGATGGATTCTCAGGTGCGCAATTGCGCACCATAGTTCGCGACTTCGTCGCGCCCCGGAATGACAGCTCATCCTACCCCGCCACACCCCTGTTCTTCAGCACGAAGCAGGCACCGCCTGCCTGGCGGATCCGGCTGCACAAATCGTCGGCCTCGGCGCGCGTGTCCGCGCCGATGCGCACCTGGTAGAAGGCGCGCGTGCCGCGGCTACGCATCACCGAGGAGAGCAGGCTCGGATCGCGCTCGCCGATCACGGTGCTCAGCCGCGTGACGGCGCGGGAGTACATCGCCAGCGCCCTGTTGCGGTCGAAGCCGGCGGCGAGCTGCACGCCCCAGGTCTTTGCGGCGGCAAGCTCGACATGCTGCTCGAGCTCGGCCACAAACGGGTTCGGCGCACGCTTCAGAAGCGCCATCAGGTCGCGGCAGCCTGTCGGCGGCGAGCTTGGCGGGCCCTTGCCGGTCGCGCCCGCCTTGGCCCAGGCGTCGATGCTGGCGCCGGTGATGGCATAGACGTAGTTGCGGGTTTGCTCCGGCATTCCACCGGTGCCGGCGAGCCATTCCTGGACCCGGCGCGGCCCCGCATTGTAGGCGGCGGCCGCCAGGCCGAGATTGCCGAACTGGTGGCGCAGCTCGTTCAGGAATTCGGCCGATTTCGGCAAGGCCTGCACCGGATTGAAGGGATCGAGCAGCCCGCGCTCGCTGGCGGTGCCCGGCATGAACTGCGCGATGCCCCGCGCATGTTCGCCGCTGCGCGTCATGGGCCCGACGGCATCGGCCTGGAAACGGCTTTCCTGCCAGATCACGCGCGCAAAAAATTCCAGCGGCAGGTTGTTGTCGCGCGCGGCCGCCTCCACGATCAGGCAGATCGACTCCCGCGTATCGCTCTCGCGCCCCTCGTTCGGTTTCTCCGCCGGCTTCGCAGGTTCCTCGGCTTTCGCTGGCGCGGCGACGGCCGGCGTCTCCTCCGCGGGCGCTGGCGAAAGCACGAAGATGTGGCACAAGACAGCGATAACCCGAGCTATTCGCATGGCATCGACGCGACGAGACAAATCGGACCTTGACTTGGAACCCCAGCCAACTAGCAACGAACGGAATTATCAACGCAGGTCGCGCCCGATGGTGACAATCTTTTTTGATCTCGACGGCACGCTGACCAATCCCAAGCCCGGGATCACCCGCTCGATCCAATATGCGCTGGAACGCCTGGGGGTTGCGGTGCCCAGCGAGGACGAACTGACTTGGTGCATCGGTCCTCCGCTGCTTGCCAGCCTTCGGAAGCTCACCGGAACCGATGAGCTCGCCGACCGCGCGCTCCTGCTCTATCGCGAACGCTTCAGCGACATCGGCCTGTTCGAGAATGAAGTTTACAGCGGGATTGCGGATACGTTGTCATCGCTCGCAGCGACACGTCAGCGCATGTTCGTGGCAACCAGCAAGCCCGCGGTCTACGCCACGCGCATCGTCGATCATTTCGGCCTCAAGCCGTATTTCGAGCGCGTGTTCGGCTCGGAGCTCGACGGCACGCGCGTCGACAAGCGCGATCTGCTCCGCTATGCGCTCGACGAGACCAAGGTCGATGCGAGCAGCGCGATCATGATCGGCGACCGCAGTCATGACGTGGTCGGCGCCCGCACCAACGGCATGACCGCCATCGGCGTCCTCTACGGCTACGGCAGCGAGGCCGAGCTGCGCGATGCGGGCGCGCATCACATCTGCGCCGCGCATCCGGAGCTGCCTCGCCATTGCGTGGCATAGCGGCGAACGGCAGGCCCGCCTCCGCGCTGCTCGATCAGTTCGCCGCCGCGGCCGTTTCCGCCGGCTCGACGGTATCGACCGGTAACGCAAATTGCTCGACGCGATGGTACCGCTTCTTGTTGAGCAGCAGCCGCGTCACGTCCGGCCGCGAATAATGACCGGCGGGATCTGCCGCGTTCTTGGCAACGCCGATCGCGCCGAGATCAATCTCGGCAATCAGCAGGCCTTCTTGATCCGGCGCCAGCTTCTCGCCGATCTGGGCGCCGTCTGGGCCGTAGATCGCGGCAAAGCCCCCGCCCACATGCAGCAGCGCGTTCTTGTCGGGCCGATCGCAGAGCTCGTCAATCATGGCCTGCGACACCGTCGCGCAAGGCGCCAGCACGAAGCAGGAGCCCTCTACGGCATAGACGCGCGAGGCGGCGTTGTTGACCTCCGCGCCGAGCGCCGGCGCGAAGGGATCGTAGAGCGAGAAGCTCGGCCATGCCGCGACGTGCACCTGCTCGTTCTGGGCATACATCGCGTATTTCGACAGCGGCTGGAGATGCTCCCAGCAGCACAGCGCCCCCAAACGACCGATGTCGGGCCGCGCATGCACGGCAAGATCGCTGCCGTCGCCCTCGCCGTAGACCGTGCGCTCGGCGTGGGTCGGCCGCAGCTTGCGGCGCTTTGCAATCGTCTCGCCGTCTGGCCCGATCAGCCATTGCGCCAGATAGAGGCTGCCGCCGTCGCGCTCGGACAGGCCCATCACGGCGGTGAGCCCAGCCTTGCGCACGGCATCGCGCAGCCGTTCGGCCTGACGGCTGTCATAGGACAGCGAATTGTCGAAATAGCGCTGCACGAAGCCACGGCCGATCGCCCAGGCCGGCGAGTCCATCCAGATGTGCCAGGGATAGCCGGGGATGAAGGCCTCCGGAAAGGCGATCAGCTTGGCACCCTTCTCCGCGGCCTCCCTGATCAGGGCGATCGACTTCTCGATCGAGGCGTCGAGGTCGAGCCAGGCGGGCGCTGCCTGCACGACGGCGACCTTGTATTTCGGATGTTCGATGCCCATTGCCGCCTCCATTGCCTGTTGATCGGATGCCCCGACCGATGCAGTCTAATTGGCCAAGCCGGCCGACCCGGCGCTCGACCGCGGCGGAACGAAAACTCGACTGCACGCAGGCTCCCCGGCCGGTACGGGACTTGCCTCCGGTCAGGCCGATCCCGGGCGATTTGCAGGGTGTGAAAGGGAGGCTCTCCAAATGCCAATCCAGTTCACGACGGACGGCAGCCCCGGTTATCGGCGGCTCGCCCTTTGGCAGGACATCGTCTGCGACGTCTTCGTTGGGCTCGACTGCAAGTCCGACCTCGGCAGTCTGTTTCACGGCTCGGTCACCCAGGCCTCGCTCGGCCAAGCGGCATGCTCCGAGGTCAGCTCGGACCGCCAGCACGTCCTCCGTACGCCCTCGCGCATCGCGCGTTCGGACCAGGATTTCGTTCTCGTTGCGCTCGGCAATCGCGGCAATGGTGCCGTGGTGCAGGACGGCCGCGAGACCGTGGTCCGTCCCGGCGAGTTCACGCTCTACGACACCACGCGTCCATATGAGCTGCGGTTCAATGATCGCTTCACGCAGACGATCTTCAAGGTGCCTCGCGCGATGCTGCAGCGCCGGCTCGGCGGCACCGAGACACTGACCGCCATGTCGTTTGGCACCGACGCGCCGCTCGAGCGGCTGGCCTATGATTTCATCTTCCAGCTTTGCCAGAGCGCGGACCGGCTGGCCCCGGACACCGCCGCAGCGCTGTCGGAACAGGCCGTCGACCTCCTTGCGATGGCGCTGAGCGAGCGGCTCGGCAAAATGTCGCTACCATCCTCGACCCATCGCGCCGCCCTGCTGTTTCGGCTGAAGGCGCACATCCGCGCGCATCTCGCCGATCCCGACCTCTCGCTCGCGGAGACCGCGGCCGCGCTCGGCATCTCGCCGCGCTACGTCAACGACCTTCTTGCCGACGAGGAGACGTCGTTCCAGCGCTTCGTCCTCGCCGAGCGCCTCGCCCGATGCCGGCGTGATCTCGCCTCGCCGGTGCTCGCCCATCGCCATATCAGCGAGATCGCGTTTGCCTGGGGCTTCAACGACCTCTCGCATTTCGGCAGGGTCTTTCGCGAGCGTTTCGGCATGTCGCCGCGCGATTTCAGGCAAAGCCAGTTGCGGCACTGACGCCCCTACCAGCCGGCCATCACCCGCACGACCAGTCATCCCGCAGCAAGGCCGGTATGTCAGCGCGAGATAGGACGCGGCGCCCGCCTGCACTATCCTTCCACCGAGCCGAACGATCAATGAGCGGCCAGCCAGGGAGCACTTCGATGGAATACCGACGCTTGGGCCGATCCGGCCTCATGGTGCCGGCGTTGAGTCTGGGGACAGGCACCTTCGGCGGCGTCGGCCGCCTTGCCGCGTGGGGCGCGACGGACGCGACCGAGGCGCGGCGCCTTCTGGACATCTGCCTCGAGGCCGGCGTGTCGATGTTCGACACCGCGAATGTCTATTCGCTCGGCGAATCCGAGCGCGTGCTCGGGGAAGCCATCAAGGGCCGCCGCGACAAGGTGCTGATCTCGACCAAGGCGACCTTCCGCTTCGGTGATGGGCCCAACGACATCGGCTCGTCGCGGCAGCATCTGCTCAAGGCCGTCGACGGTTCGTTGAGCCGGCTCGGCACCGACTACATCGACCTGTTCCAGCTGCACGGCTTCGACGCCTTCACTCCGCCGGAAGAGGTGCTCGCAACCCTCGACGTGCTCGTGCGCGCCGGCAAGATCCGCTATGTCGGTGTGTCGAATTTCTCGGGTTGGCATCTGATGAAGTCGCTCGGTGTTGCCGACAAGCATGGCTTTCCGCGCTACGTCGCCAACCAGACCTACTACTCGCTGATCGGACGCGACTACGAATGGGAGCTGATGCCGCTGGGACTCGACCAGGGCCTCGGCGCCGTGGTCTGGTCGCCGCTCGGCTGGGGCCGTCTCACCGGCAAGATTCGCCGAGGGCAGCCGAAGCCCGAGGTGAGCCGCCTGCCCAAGACCGCCGAGTTTGGCCCGCCCGTGCCGGACGAGCACGTTTACCGCGTCGTCGATGCGATCGACGAGGTCGCGAAGGAGACGGGCAAGAGCGTCTCGCAGATTGCGCTGAACTGGCTGCTGCAGCGCCCCACGGTCTCGACACTGATCATCGGCGCGCGCAACGAAGCCCAGCTACGCGAGAATCTCGGCGCGGTCGGCTGGTCCTTGACCAAGGACCAGGTCGCCAAGCTCGATGCTGCGAGCAAGGTGACGCTGCCCTATCCCTATTGGCACCAGCGCGTGACCTTCAGCGACCGCAATCCGCCGGCGGTGTAGGCACCGTTCCAAGCACGAACGGATGGGCTGGCGCGCGAAAGCCGCGCCTGCCACTGCCTGCCGCACCGCGGGGCCGGCTTCCGCATGGAACTGTCCCTGCCCCGCCGGGTTGCGATGCATCTCGCGATTTCCTATCCGGAGTGAACCTCGGCTCGAATGAAGCGCGCCTTTATCATGTCGTCCGCCCCGATCGAGCATGCCGACGGTCTGCCGCAGCCGCAGCGCAACCAGGCGGTTCTGACGATTGCGCTCGGCATCATCATGGCGGTCGTCGACAGCTCCATCGCCAATGTGGCGCTGCCGACGATCGCAGCCGACCTCGATGCGAGCCCGGCCTTCTCGATCTGGATCGTCAACGGCTACCAGCTCGCGATCACGATCTCACTGCTGCCGCTGGCCTCGCTCGGCGAGATCGTCGGCTATCGCCGCGTCTATCTGGTGGGGCTGGTCCTGTTCACGCTGGCCTCGGCGCTGTGCGCACTGGCGGACACGCTGCCGCTGCTCACGGCCGCGCGCATCATCCAGGGTTTTGGCGCCGCCGGCATCATGAGCGTCAACGCTGCGCTGGTGCGCTTCACTTATCCGCGCAGCCAGCTCGGGCGCGGCATCGGGCTCAACGCGCTCGTGGTCGCCTTCTCCGCCGCGGCCGGGCCGACACTCGCCGCCGGCATTCTTGCGGTCGGAAGCTGGCCCTGGTTGTTCGCCATCAACGTGCCGCTCGGCGTGGTGACGCTGCTGCTGGGCCTGCGCAGCCTGCCGCACACCAAGCCCGCGGGCCGCTCGTTCGACTGGCAAAGTGCGGGGCTGTCCGCGATCACGTTTGGCGTCGGCATCGCCGCTATCGACAGCGTCGGCCATGGCGAGGCGGCGATCACCTGTCTCGTGCAGTTCGCCATTGCCGTCGTCGCGGGTGCGCTGCTGATTTGGCGCGAGACGCACATGACCTCGCCGCTGTTGCCCGTTGATCTGCTGCGAATCCCGGTGTTCGCGTTGTCGATTGCCACCTCGATCGCCTCGTTCTGCGGGCAGATGCTGGCCTTCGTCTCGATCCCCTTCTATCTCCAGAGCCGCTTCGGCTACTCGGCGGTGCAGATGGGACTGTTGATCACGCCATGGCCGATCGCGGTCGCATTTGCGGCGCCGCTTGCCGGCCGCCTGGTCGAGCGTCATCCGGCCGGACTGCTGGGCGGCGTCGGGCTCACGCTGTTCGCCTGCGGCCTTGCCGCGCTCGCCTTGCTCCCTGCAGCCCCGACGCCGTTCGACGTGATCTGGCGCATGGCGCTTGCCGGCGCCGGCTTCGGCCTGTTTCAGACACCCAACAACCGCACGATGATTGCGGCCGCCCCGCGCGAGCGCGCCGGCGGCGCCAGCGGCATGCTGGGCACGGCACGCCTGCTCGGACAGACCACCGGAGCTGCGCTGGTGGCGCTGCTGCTCGGCCGCTATCCGCTCGACGGCACCCGATACGCCCTATTCACCGGCGTCGGATTTGCGCTCTGCGGCGCCGTGCTCAGCATGCTGCGGCTCTCCCCGGCCGGCGCGCGCGGCGCCGAACACGTCCGCGTGCAGGACGACCAGCGCCTGCGCGGCGACTGAGACGGCCGCCCCTGCGATGCCTCCAACTTCCGGGCACAACCCCTGCGTGGCTTAGCTATTCGGAGAATTGCTCTCTTGCTCTCCCGCTCCGGTTGCGCTTCACTGGGATGGGGAACAAGGGGCACTTCATGCGTTTCGTGGGAATTGCGGCGCTCAGCGTCATGCTGGGCGGCTGCGCGTCTGTCACGCGCGGCACGACTGAGAATATCAGCATCTCATCGACACCTTCGGGCGTGGAGGCGGTCGTCAGCGGAATGGACGTTCCGACCACCTGCACGACACCCTGCGCGGTTGTCGTCAAACGGAATGCCGACATTTCAATCACCTTCCAGAAGGAGGGCTATGAGCCGCAGATCGTGCCGCTCAGCCGGGACGTGCAGACGTCAGGGGCTGCAGGTTTCGCCGGCAATCTCCTGCTCGGCGGCGTCATCGGCATGGGTGTCGACGCCGCGACCGGAGCAGCCACCGATCACAAGCCCAATCCGGTCATCGTGACGATGCAGCCGACGGGCCGCGCGCGGCCGCCTGCACCAAAGAGGCCACGAGCACCGGCGGCAGCTCCTCCTCCTGACACCGGAACGTAGAGGTCCGAACGAACAAAAGGCCGGCTTTTCAGCCGGCCTTTTCATTCACGTGACCTGCCGATCAAACCTTGACCAGCGGCCCTTTCGAGGTCGGGCCCTTCGAGCCGCCGGGACCACCCGGCTTGGACTTGCCGGGCGGCCGCTTGCGGGTGCCGGGCAGCTTCTCCTGCTTCGGCGTGACCGGGCCCTCGACGAATTCGAAGCCGATCTTCTCCTTGGTCTCGTCGGCCTCGTCCTTGACCAGCACAACGCGGACATGACCGCCACCCTTGAGCTTGCCGAACAGCACCTCGTCGGCCAGCGGCTTCTTGATGTGCTCCTGGATCACGCGGGCCATCGGACGCGCGCCCATCTGCTCGTCGTAGCCGTGCTGGACCAGCCAGGCCTTGGCAGGCTCGGACAGCTCGATGGTGACGTCGCGGTCGCCGAGCTGCGCCTCGAGCTGGAGCACGAACTTCTCGACCACGGTGCCGATCACGTCGACGCTGAGATGGCCGAACGAGACGATGGCATCGAGACGGTTACGGAATTCCGGCGCGAACTGCCGGTTGATCGCCTCGTGGTCGTCGCCTTCCCGCTTCGAGCGCGTGAAGCCGAACGCCTGCTTGGCGAGATCCGCCGCACCGGCATTCGTGGTCATGATCAGGATCACGTTGCGGAAGTTGACCTGCTTGCCATTGTGATCGGTGAGCCGGCCGTGATCCATGATCTGGAGCAGCACGTTGTAGAGGTCGGGATGTGCCTTCTCGATCTCGTCGAGCAGCACGACGCAATGCGGATGCTGGTCGACGCCGTCGGTGAGCAGGCCGCCTTGATCGAAGCCGACATAGCCGGGAGGCGCGCCGATCAGGCGCGACACCGTGTGCCGCTCCATGTACTCGGACATGTCGAAGCGCAGCAGCTCGACTCCGAGCGTCGCCGCGAGCTGCTTTGCCACTTCGGTCTTGCCGACACCGGTGGGCCCTGAGAACAGGTAGCAGCCGATCGGCTTCTCCGGCTCCCGCAGGCCGGCACGCGCCAGCTTGATGGAGGCGGCAAGCGATTCGATCGCCCGATCCTGGCCGAACACGGTGCGCTTCAGGGTCTGCTCGAGGTGCTTGAGCACCTCGGCATCGTCCTTCGAAACGCTCTTCGGCGGAATCCGCGCCATCGAGGCGATCGTGGTCTCGATCTCCTTGATGCCGATGGTCTTCTTGCGCTTGTTCTCGGAGACCAGCATCTGCGCCGCGCCGGACTCGTCGATCACGTCGATCGCTTTGTCCGGCAGCTTGCGGTCGTGGATGTAGCGCGAGGACAGCTGCACCGCCGCCTCGATCGCCTCATTGGTGTATTTCAGCCGGTGGTAGTCCTCGAAATACGGCTTGAGACCCTTGAGGATCGCGATGGCGTCCTCGACCGTCGGCTCGTTGACGTCGATCTTCTGGAAACGCCGCACCAGCGCGCGGTCCTTCTCGAAGTGCTGGCGGTATTCCTTGTAGGTGGTCGAGCCCATGCAACGGATCGTGCCCGAGGCGAGCGCCGGCTTGAGCAGGTTCGAGGCATCCATCGCTCCGCCCGACGTCGCGCCCGCACCGATCACGGTGTGGATCTCGTCGATGAACAGGATGGCGTTGGGATGCGCCTCGAGCTCCTTCAGCACCTGCTTCAAGCGCTCTTCGAAGTCACCGCGATAACGCGTGCCTGCGAGCAGCGTGCCCATGTCGAGCGAGAACACGGTGGCGGCCGCAAGCACCTCAGGCACTTCGCTGTCGACTATGCGCTTGGCGAGACCTTCCGCGATCGCGGTCTTGCCGACGCCGGCTTCGCCAACGAACAGCGGGTTGTTCTTCTGCCGGCGGCACAGCACCTGAATCGCGCGGTTGATCTCGGAATTGCGTCCGATCACCGGGTCGATCTTGCCGTCGCGCGCCTTCTTGTTGAGGTTGACGCAATAGGTCTCGAGCGCCTCGCCCTTCTTCTTGGCGTCCTCGTTGCCCTTGGCCTCGGTTTCCTCGTCGACGCCGCGCACGGGGCGCGCCTCGGAGACGCCGGGCCGCTTGGCGATGCCGTGGCTGATGTAGTTGACCGCGTCGTAGCGCGTCATGTCCTGCTCCTGCAGGAAATACGCGGCGTGGCTCTCGCGCTCGGCGAAGATCGCGATCAGCACGTTGGCGCCGGTCACCTCTTCGCGACCGGACGACTGCACATGGATTACCGCGCGTTGAATCACGCGCTGGAAGCCGGCGGTCGGCTTGGCGTCGTCGGCGCCATCCGTCACCAGGTTCTCGAATTCGGTCTCAAGGTAATTGACGAGGCTCGCACGGAGCTTGTCGAGATCGACGCTACAGGCGCGCATGACGGCGGCTGCATCGGAGTCGTCGATCAGGGAGAGCAAGAGATGCTCGAGCGTCGCGTATTGGTGATGACGCTCGTTTGCGATCGCCAGCGCACGATGCAGGGATTGTTCAAGGCTTTGGGAAAAAGTCGGCATTCGCGTCCTCTATGGCCCCCACCATCATGGTCGTGATCGCCCGGTCAGGCAACAACAACCTTTGTCACATATAGTTATACAAGACCGCGGTGAAAGACCGGTTCCGCGACTCGGTGGCGACACATCTGCGGTATTTTCGATGCAAAACCCGTTCCGATTTGGGCAGGATGGGCGCTGGCGCACGATTCCGTAGTTTTGCCGCCTGCGTCCAACAGCGCGCAGCCTTCACGCGACAACGACGTTGCGGCTTACAAGAGAGCCGCCTTCAAACGCGGCGAAAGGCGTCTACTTCTTTTCCATTACGCATTGCAGCGGGTGCTGGTGCTTGCGGGCGAAATCCATCACCTGCGTCACCTTGGTCTCGGCGATCTCGTAGGTGAAGACGCCGCACTCCCCGATGCCATGATGATGGACATGCAGCATGATCTTGGTCGCAGCTTCGATGTCCTTGTTGAAGAACTTCTCCAGCACGTGAACGACGAACTCCATCGGCGTGTAGTCGTCGTTGAGGATCAGCACGCGGTACAAGTTCGGCCGCTTGGTCTTGGGCTTGACCTTGGTGATCACCGAGGTGTTCGGACCCGAGGGAGTGCCCGAACGGTTCTCGTCATTGCTCATGCGAGGAGCGGCGGCAGCGGCTGGCGCGGACAAGTCGAGGCTGGAAGTCAATTGCAGCATGGCACAGGCGTTCAAAATTCCCCACGGAAGCGAATGCGGTCACCGCGCGACCCCGTCCTCCGGAGCCCGGCGCAGGCGCGCCAACCAGTTGGATCGCCGCTCCCGACAAATCCGGTCAAGCCGTATCGCTCGCTAGCAATATGGCCCTGCCCCTGGCTGGCCGCAAGCACGCGAAGCTACGGCCAATGCAGTCGCGGCAGTTCCGATTCCCGGTCCAAGCGATCCTGGTCAGGTTAATCAATCCGGACCGATTTGACAAAACCTTCCGCGCGGCTGGTTTAGAACGTGTCGACCAGGAACCCGCCGTAACCCGCCTCCAGCTAGCTACGCCGAATCCACGGCTCGCTGGAGCGATCCGACTGCGAACCGCATTATTGCGCCGGCAGCAGCGACAGGTTCGATCTGGTCAGCGCAGCCGGTGTTGCGCTCGAAGCTGCGCGCACCACGCTTCGGATCATCGCGCACAGCAAAAAGCCCGGCTGGTGCAGCCGGGCTTCTCAATTCCAGGATGTCCTGAAACCTTACTGGGCGGCCGGGGTGAACTTCGACACGATGGTCTCGACCGGCTTGAACGCCTGCTTGGCGAGGTCGCTGTAGAGGCCGGCGATCTTCTGCGATTCCGCAACGAAGGTCTCGTAGGAGGAACGGGCGAAATCGGTCTGCGCTTCCATGGCCTTGTCCAGCGACTTTACGCCGGAAAGCTTCTCGACGAAGGACTTGGTGTCCTCGAACGACTTCTTCGTATAGTCGCCATAGGCGCTGGCGATCGCCTGAAGGCCGTGCTGCACCGAGGTCGCGGAGGCAACACACTGCTCGAACTGCTCTTTCCCGTAGTTCTGGAAATCTTCAACCTTGAACATGTCGGAATCCTTATCCCTGGCTCGCGTCGGGAAGCCCCGGCTCCCTGACTCCGCACAAAAATAGTGCAACGCACAAAAAAGTCAAGAATCTTGTGCGCCGCACAAAATCGGGGGTAATCGCCGAGATTCCCGGGGTTTTCCGCAAGGGTTCCTTAAGCTTTTGGAAACCGGGGCGCCCTACCTTGATTCCCTGGACGTGTTCACTTCCGCGAGCGGTCAAAAGCCGTTTGAGAACATCACCTTAGCCAGAACAGCGGCTCAGGTCCAACGTCCCCCGCGGCGAACACCAGCGGACGGACAGCCTGAGCAGGTAATCATCCCGGGTCTTTTGGGCACAATTTCGCCCCACGAGCCGGTGATCAAGTCAGAAACGGGGACGGGGTTCCATGCTTCGTAACAACTTGTCTTCCTCGCGCTGGGCGCGGGTTGGCGTTTTCGGGCTGCTCACGGTCACCACCGCAGTCATCTTCACCATTGACGCTGCCGAGGCGCGCCGCCACCGGCGCCATTACGCGCATCACAAGGTGCAGCGAAGTGTATCCGAGAGTTCCAACCCGAAATTCGCGTCCATTATCGTCGACGGCAATTCCGGCGCGGTACTCCAGGCAACAAGCCCTGACGCGATCCGCCATCCGGCCTCGCTGACCAAGATCATGACCCTTTATCTGCTGTTCGAGCGCCTTGAGTCCGGCAAGCTGAAGCTCGATACCGAAATGCCGGTGTCCAAGCACGCCGCCGATCAGGATCCGACCAAGCTAAACCTGCGTCCCGGCCAGACCATCCGCGTCGAGGACGCGATCAAGGGCCTCGTCACCCGCTCCGCCAACGACGCCTCAGTTGTGATTGCCGAGGCAATCGCCGGAGACGAAGAGGCCTTTGCCCAGATGATGACGCGCAAGGCGCGCTCGCTCGGCATGTCGAAGACTGTCTACCGCAACGCCAATGGCCTTCCCAACGACGAGCAGGTCACGACCGCGCGCGACCAGGCTACGCTCGGCCGCGCCATCCAGGAGCGCTTCCCGCGCTATTACCGCTATTTCGCGACCTCGACGTTCAACTGGCGCGGACAATCGATCCGCAACCACAATCACCTGCTCGGCAGCGTCGAGGGCGTGGACGGCATCAAGACCGGCTACACCCGCGCCTCCGGCTTCAACCTCGTCAGCTCGATGCGCCGCGGCAATCGCCACCTGATCGGCGTGGTGCTCGGCGGCCGCAGCGGCGGCTCGCGCGACGCCATCATGCGCAACCTGCTCGCCGAGAATCTCGACAAGGGCGCGACCACGCGCACCGTCGTCGCGGTCACCGAGCGCAACGCCGCCGATGCCAATACCGATGTTGCCGACGCATCCGACACCCCAGCACGGCCCCCCGCGCAGGTCCAGGCCGCGGCAGCCCCGGCCCCCGAAGCTGCCCCGTCGCGCCTCGCCGCGCGCCTGGCGACCCTTGCGGCCGCCACCGCCGCGATGCCGCCCGCCCAGCACCGAGCGGAACCCAGCAAGCCTGAGGTTCGCCCGACCGAATCCAAGATCGAGCCCGCGCCGCTCACCAATGGCGTGATTTCGAGCCAGCCGCTCTCCATCATCCCCGGCTCGTCCGAGCCGATGAAGCCGGTCCGGGTCAAGACGGTCCAGGTCAAGGCCGGCACCGTGAAGGTCGCCTCCGCCGCCCCTGGCCAGGTTGCGCCGCCCATCACCAGCACGATCCCCTCCCGTGCGGAGGTCGCTGAGACCTCCGGTGCGGTCGTCGCAAAGGCCGATCTCGTCAGCAAGCCGGAGCCGGTAAACCAGCCGGAAACGTCGAAGGTCGAGAACGCCCGCGCCGAACTGCCGCGGCAGCCGGCCGGCTTCGGCACCGGCAACGGCATCTTGGGGGTGCTGCCGGCCGCAACCGCGGCGGCGCCCGTTCATACCGGCCCGAAGCTCGCATCCGCCGACCCGGCGCCGCAGCCGATCCAGATGAACGCCCCCACCAAGCCGGTCGTCAGCCACAGCGGCTGGATCGTCCAGGTCGGCGCGCTCGAGAGCGAGAGCGAAGCCAAGCAGCGCATCGACGCTGCCCGCAATTCGGCACGCGGCCTGCTCAGCAAGGCCGATCCGTTCACCGAGCCCGTCGTCGCCAAGGACAATCGCAAGCTCTACCGCGCCCGCTTCGCCGGCCTCGAGCGCGACCAGGCGGAAGCCGTCTGCCGCACGTTGAAGCGCGCCGAGATCTCCTGCATCACCGTTCGCAACTGATCTCCTTCCCCATTCCAGACCAAATGCCCGCGCCATGCGCGGGCATTTTCGTTTTGGGGATGGGGTAATGCCGAGGCAGTTCACGACAAGGCCGTTCCACGACAACCTCTCGTCAAGGATTTACGGTTAAAACTTTACCCAAGGGATCGACCACGCCAACAAGGGCGGGCGACGGCAGACAGAGCAGAACGGAGCTCACGCGGGTACGGGCGTTTGTAGCGTGGTGCCGGAGTTAGCCGTTATGCGTGCGAAGCAGAGTATCCTTGGCCTCGTTTACCCGGGCAGCGAGATACGTCGAGCCCCCCTGGTCGGGATGGAGTTTCTTCATCAGGGATTTGTGCGCCCGGCTGATGTCGTCACGCCCCGCTCCCGGCTGCAAGCCAAGGATCTGATAGGCCTCCTCCGCCGTCATTTTGTTGCTCGCCGCAGAGCGGCGCTGCCGCCCTGCCGCATCGCCCTGCGCGTCCTGACGCCAAGCGGGAAACCGGCGGTCCAGATAGCTTTCAAGTAAGGCCACGCTCTCGGCGTCGAACGTCGGGACAATCGCCAACAAGCCGGCGAGATCGAACTCGCCAAGGTCGCGCCCGGCATGAGGTCCGGCGACGATCTGGCCGGTCAGCTGGCCAGTGTCGTGGTCGAGTCGCATGTCCAGGAACGGCGACCGCACCCGCGAGGTCTGCCCCGACGGGCGCGTCGCGCCGCCGCCGAAAAGCCCACCGAGATTGCCGAAGCCTGCATTGGCCAGCGGCGTCCAGCCGAGCAGCCCGGCGCCAAAGATTCCGAGCGGGATCGCCACCGCCAGTTCGCCCCGCAATCCCGTGAAGGCCGCGACCGCCAGCGCAAGAACGCCGCCGCCGAATTTGATGGTGCGTGCCAGCACCGCCGGATTGGCGGAGCGGAACATCTGGAGCAGGAGGTAAAGCGTGATAACGGCAACAGCGCCGGCGATCAGGGTCATGGCTGGAATATAGTCGTCCTCTTGCCGAAAAGCATGGCATCCACCGCCGCCTGGTCGCTACTTCATTTGGCTGATCAGCTTCGCCGCGCCGCTCGCGCTTCCCGCCAGCTTCAATAGCGCCTCGCGTCCGCCAGCGGCATAGGCCGCAGCTGCCCGCAGCAGCTCGCGCAGCTGCGCCGCCGCACCAGGATCGAACCGGCACCAGGCGCCGCCCGTCAGGCGCGCGATCTCGCGAAAGGCCTGCTCGGCAACGGCGTCATGCCCCTCCTGAAACACGAACACGGGCACCTTGAGCATGCCGAGCTCGCCCGCCTTGGCGCAGAGCTCGCTGATGTCTTCCTCCATCGCATCGCCGACGAAGACCACGGCCCGCACGCCCGATGCGACCGCCTCGCGCCGGGCTTCGCTCAGCACCTTGCCGATCTGGGTATCGCCGCCGCGGCAATCGATCTTGCTCATCAGCGTGGCCAGCTTGCCGCTGTCGGAGATCCAGCCCGTGGCGCGGCACTCGTTGAAGCCCCGATAATAGACCAGCCGGATGTCGAGGCTGCCGAGCGCCGCAGTCTCCCGAAACATGTCGGCCTGCAGCGTGCAGGCCATGTCCCAGGTCGGCTGACGGCTCATGGTCGCATCCAGAGCGAAGATCAGGCGTCCCTTCGCGCCGGGCGCATGCGGCGACAGGGCCCGTGCCTTGGCGACGAAGGCGGCGATGTCATCCGAGGTTGAGGTCCCCGCTCGCGACAGCGAGCCGTCTGCTTGCGCCGAGACGGCGTCGCGACCGCGCGGTTTGATAGGCTGGCCCGACATCTCTGCTTGCACCCTGCGTGAGCGGCTAATGTGGTCAGCGCTTGCAGCCCGGTCAATGTGCAAAGCCTCCGCAGGCTTGCCGCCGGCGGAGGCTTCGACGATCGGTGCGATCGATGGGTGACGTCAGCTCTTTGCGGGTGCCATCAGCGCGACCGGGCCTGGCTCGAGGATCTTGGGCGGTGCCGATTGCGTGTCGACCGGCGCCAGATCGCTGTCGGTCGTGCTCAGGAATTTGTCGAGCATGCTCTGGATCGAGCTCTTTGCCACATCCGGGCCGGTGTCGCGCATGTCGTTGTGCTGGAACTCGGTCTTCACGACCTGGATACCAGCCTTCTCGCATTCCTCGTCGGTCGGAATCACCCCCGCATCGGCCTTGAACTGAGGATCCTGGGAGCGGAATGAGAGGATCTTGAACTTGCCGGCAGTGACGAAGGGCACGCGCAGATTGTCGAGGGTGACGACCTTCTTGACCTCATCCGGATACTGCTTGGCGAAGTACATGGTGATATCGCCGCCCATGGAGTGGCCGACCATCGTGACCTTGTCGTAGTCGGCGTTAGGCTGAACCTTCTTCATCTCGTGCATGGCAAGATGAATGTTGGCGACGCCCCGCAGGATCTGCGGCAGCCGCCCGACATAGAGCTCGCCGGGCTTGGTCACCATCGGAGGATCGGTCGGCAAATCATGCTGCGGGCTGACGGCGATGTAGCCGCGCGCAGCGAACATGTTGGCGAGGAAGCCATACTCGGTGTTCTTGACGGTGTTGCCGTGATTGATCACCGCGACCGGCAGTTTGATCATGCCGGCGTTGGCCTGCATTTCCTTGTCGCGGCGCACGGCGATGGAGACAGGCACGGGACGGTTGTCGCGCGAGGCATCGTAGAAGGTGATGGTCTCGTGCTTGATTGCCCACTTGCTCGCCGTGAAATAGGCGATGCCGCAGAGAGCGCTGACCGAAACCAGAACGGCAATTCCACGCTTCATTTTCGTCCTCAGCCTCAGGCCATAGCGGCCTGAATACCTGTTGAAAATCGTGTTGTTCCGGAGCTCTTCGGCCCCTGGTCGCCTATCCCTAATATATGTCACAGCAGCGTGACAGGAAGGCTAAATATTGTGACTCCGCAGCCCTTTCATTGTGCGACGCACACGCTTTGTAAGCACCCCATCCTCCTACCGCTACGCCAGGTGCAACTTACCATTGGACGCAACCCGTCTTGAATGGGTTCGATTTCGCAGTGAATGCGGCATTAAAACGCGCCGGGCGCAGACCGGGTTCCAGCCTAAGCCGACTGCTCGAAACGGCCGGAAGTAGCCCTATACCCGCAGGTCAGGCGCCGAGGATATCGTGGACCTCGAGCGGCTTGTCGACCTGGCTGAACCATTCGGCGCGGTTGGCCGCCCGGCGGCGGCCGCGCTCGTCGAGCGGCAGCTTGAGCTGGCGGAGTAAGCTCGTCACCTCCTCCCGCGCGGTCAGATGGCCGAGATTGGGCCGCATGCCGAGCGTGGCCTCGTCGATCTCGTCGAGCGCGGTCAGACCGCGGGGGAAGAATTCGCGGTAGACGACACGTTCTGCGAAGCCGTCGACATAGCGGAAGCCCAGCCGCAGCGACAAATCCTTCAGGCCCTCGGCCACGAGCTGCTTGTTGCGGGAGCCGAGCATTGAGAGGCGGTTGCGCACGACGATCCAGTCCGTGGTGGCGCCATCGACCTGGCGGCGCTTGCGCCTGACGTCGCGCACCATCTCGGCATAGTGGCTTTCGCCCGTCACCGCGTAAGTCGCGGGATCGACGGTGCCGAGCACGTCGAAGTCGAGGAAGCTGTCGTTGATCGGTGTGACCAGGGTGTCGGCCATCGAATGGGCAAGCCGCATCAGATAGCTGTCGGTGCCGGGGGTATCGATGACGATGAAGTCGAAGCTGCTCTCGACCGCCGCGACGGCTTCCATGAACTGCTGGAACTCGGAATTCTCGTTCTCTGCGATCTGCATGGTCTCGCCGAGCTTGATGCAGCGATGCACCGGCAATTCGAGGTCGAGCTTGGTGCGGCCGGCCCAGGCGGCGCGGTTGTCGATGTAATGGGTGAAGCTTTGCTGGCGGCAGTCGAGGTCGATTGTGGCGACGCGCTGGCCGGCCTTCAGAAGCGCAACGGCGATGTGCAGGGCGGTGGTCGACTTGCCGGAGCCGCCCTTCTCATTGCCGAGCACAACCACATGCGCCGAGCCGGATTGGCCTTGGCTAGCTTGCACAAGCATAGCAATCCCCAACACACCGAGCGAATATCTTCGAGTTGACCGCCGCTGCGGTCAAGTGAAATGCGTGACACGTCCTGCAAATTGCAATGCGCCGTTCTTCCCTTTGAATCGCTGAGCCGATGTTGATCCGTCCCACGGCGTCGCGGCGACCCGCGCGGCCTTGCGCGGGATGCTGTGCCGCATCCGGATGCATGGCGTCCACGATCGCCGCTTGTTATGGTTAGCCGGTGCAGCGCCAGCCGCACCCGCACCGATTGCCAACCCCGCCGAGTCCTGATGTCATCAAGCCCCCTGATCGCCCGCACGGTCCCCGCCCTGCGGCGCGCCCTCGACAGTCTCCGCAAGCGAAAGGCCACCATCGCGCTGGTCCCGACCATGGGCGCCCTCCATGACGGGCATGTGTCGCTGGTCCGCCTGGCCAAGCGGCGCGCCAGCCGCGTCGTGGTCTCGATCTTCGTCAACCCGACTCAATTCGCGCCGACCGAGGATTTCGGCGCCTATCCGCGCACCTGGAAAGCCGACATCGCCAAGCTCGCGGCCGAGGACGTCGATATGGTCTGGCACCCCGGCGTCGAGGCCATGTATCCGCAAGGCTTCGCCACTCGCGTCGTGCCGGAGGGGCCGGCGCTGGCCGGACTCGAAGACCGCTTCCGGCCGCACTTCTTCGGCGGTGTCGCCACCGTCGTCGGCAAGCTGTTCACGCAAGTCCGGCCGGATGTTGCGATCTTCGGCGAGAAGGACTTCCAGCAGCTCCGCGTGGTGACGCAGATGGCGCGCGACCTCGACCTCGGCGTCAAGGTGATCGGCTCGCGCACCGTGCGCGAGCGCGACGGGCTCGCGATGTCCTCGCGCAACGTCTACCTCTCGTCAGAGGAGCGCCAGACCGCCACCGTCCTCTACCGGGCCATGAAGGAGAGCGCCGGACGCATCCGTGCCGGCGATGCGATCGCCCCGGCGATGGCCGGCGGCGCCGAGATGATCACGGCGGCGGGCTTTGCGCTCGACTACTACGAGATCCGCCATGCCGAGACGCTGGCACCGGTCACCTCGCGCAAGGACGGCCCGTTGCGGATCCTGGTCGCGGCCAAGCTCGGCACCACCCGGCTGATCGACAATATCGCGGTCTAGAGCAAACCGAGATCGCGCAGCTCGCGCCGCATCGGTTCCGGCATCGCCGCGATCGAGCCGGCGGCGGACCTGCCGAGATCGGCAGGCGCGGAATCCTCGGTGAGATAGCGCCAGCCCTGGAACGGGCGCATCGGCCGGGGCGACACCGAGATCACCTTCGGCTGCATCACGATCCTGCAGCGCCCTATGCCGTCCTTGTCGCGGAACGGCTCGATGCCGATGATCTTCTCCCGCGCGGCGACCTCGCCCTTGATCACCCAGTAGAGCGACCCGCCGGCGAGGATCTCGGCGTCGCGCTTGGGCACCATGCGGGTGACGTGGATGTGATGTTGCGGCAGACCCTTCTTCTTGGCGGTCTGCATCCGTTCGGCGATCCACTCCTTCAATTCCTTGACGGAGTCGCAGCCGACGGCAAGCTTGATCAGATGTAGCGGCATGCGCCAGCATTAGCCGGGCAGCCCCGCATTGGAAATGCCGATCTACTCGTTATCCGCAGCCGGAGGAGCGGCCACGGAGGCCGGTGGTGGCGCGAGCGGAACCGGTGCGGCTGGCGCGCGCGCCGCCTTCGGTACCGGCGGCTTCTTCGCGGCCGCCGCAGCGGGTGGCGCGGCAGCCTGTGCCGAGGCCGCGGCGGGCGCACGCGGGGCCGGCGCTGCATTCGTGGCGGGCGCTGCCTGCCTCGTCGTTGCCGTCGGCTCCGGATTCATGATGCTCACCGGGGGCGTCGACGAAGCGCTCGGGAACTCCGCATTGGTCGGCTTGCCCGTCGGCATCGCGGGAGGCAGCCCGGCAAGCGCTGCGGTGGACGGCATTGCCGGCGCCGCTGCCGGTGCGGTCCAGGTCGGCGCATGGCGCGCAACCAGCATGTCGTAGAGATGGGAGTCCATGTTGGCGGCGACCTGCTGCTGGTCGGTCAACGAGCGGAACGCGGCGCAGTCGAACTGCGTGCAGCCGTCACGCGTCACCAGCACATGCGCGACAACGCCGTAGCGGTCACGCTCGAGCGACTTGCGCAGCGCCTTCATGTCGGGTGTCAGGCTCTTCTCGGCCGTAGCGGTGTCGCCGAGCGCGGTCAGCCGGTCGATCCTCGCGGCCGTGTAGGAGACCGCGGCAGCCGCCGCGTCGGGCGCACCAAACAGGGCCTTCTCGCAGCCCGCGGCGACGGTGTCGCCGGCGAGATCGTCGAGGCAGGATAGCGCAGGCAGGCTCGCGGTCACCGCGGCTTGCGTCCGCGGTTCGGCCGGCGCGCCTTGCCCCTCCGATCCACGGAGCTGCATGGCGGTCGGCACCGTGATGGCGAGGGCGAGCAGCGTGATCACGGCCAGCGCGCCATTGGCAACCGATCGGTCGGCGCGCAGCAGCGTGACGAGCAGGATCAATCCGAAGCAGCCGGCCGCCGCCAGCGTCATCCACATCGGGAAGGCCGGCGAGCGCCAGATTTGGTCGAGCGAAGAAGCCCATGCCCAGTTCATGCGCGACGTCCCCTCACGCGAGCAAAGAGCGAATGGTCAAGCGAGCACCTCGAGTCGGCAGCTGCCCCCACCCACCATGTGAGGGTGAAGCGGGCCTTTTGACGGCGGCAAAGGGCAATTCCCGGGAGAGGCCGATGCGTTGACGGCGTCAGCCTTCAGGAGAGTGCGAGCTGGCTTTCCTTGGCAACGCGCTCGAAGGCTTCGGTCGAGCTCTTGATGCGGTACTGGCAGTCGTCGCCGTCGGTCGGGAGCAGACGGATAATCTCATATGCACCGCTTGCGGCCGGACGCGCGACATTGCTGGCCGTGAACAGGACGCGCGATCCCACGGGGAATTTGTGCTTCAACACCCTCTCCATCACTCAAACAGCGCCCGCCTCGCCCAGTTGTCCCACTGCGAGGGCCGGCCGGAAACCCGGGTCGTTGTATAGCACGCGCCCGGTGCTTTTGGCCAGCGCCATGCCGGCACGGCAGGCACTCAATTTACGCAGTCATTTCAAAATGATAACGGGATAGCCGGCGGGGTGATGATACCGGCGGAGGGGTTAATTCCGCCGACATGTCGCAGCCTGTCGCACCCTCATCCCATCGGCGGCCGTCCTCCCCGGCCGGCGCCGGTCAGGCGTCCTCGAACTTGGCGATGACGAGCGTTTCGGCCAGTCCTTCGCGGGTCCATTCCTGGAACGCCGGCAGCGCCATCATGGTCTCCATGTAGGCCCTGGTGTCCGGCGCCACCTCGATCGCATAGGTGCGAAAGCGGTGCACGACAGGGGCATACATGGCGTCCGCCGCCCCGAAGCGGCCGAACAGGAACGGTCCCTGTGCGCCGTAGCGGGTGCGGCACTCGCGCCAGATCTCCTCGATGCGCGCGATGTTCGCCTTGGCATCCGCCGACAGTGCCACGGCACCGATCGGCCGATGCAGGTTCATGCCGCATTCGTTGCGTAGCGCCACAAAGCCGGAATGCATTTCGGCGCACACCGACCTGGCATGCGCGCGCGCGGCGACGTCGTCGGGCCAGAGCTTCGCTTCCGGATAGCGCTCGGCGACGTATTCGATGATGGCAAGCGAATCCCAGACCGTGACGTCGCCATCAACCAGCACCGGCACCTTGCCGGCACGGCTGAAGGACAGGATCTGCTCCTTGTCCGCGGGATTGTCCGTATACAGCGGAATGAGCGTCTCCGCGAACGGGATGTCGTTGGCGCGCAGTGCGAGCCAGGGCCGCATCGACCATGACGAGTAGTTCTTGTTGCCGATCGCGAGTTTCAGCGCAGCCATGTCAGCAGTCCTTCCCGAGACGTCCTGATGCGAGCCGCTTTTAACGCCATCGCCTGCCGCCAATCAATCGTTGCCGCGCCCGGCCGTGCGTGGCAATCGTTGCGATCCTCGCGCGGAGAGCGGCATGAGCAGGCACTGGGTCGACATCGTCGCCGTCGGCTTCTTCATCATCGAATGGCTGGTCTATGCCTTGACGCTGGAGCACTCGGCCTATGGCCGCGACAGCCTGTCGGCCCGCATGAACCGCTATCGCGAGGTCTGGGTGCGACGGATGCTCGACCGCGAGACGCGCATGGTCGACATGCAGATCATGGCTTCGCTCCAGAGCGGCACCGCCTTCTTCGCCTCCACCAGCCTGTTCGCGCTCGGCGGCGCGCTGGCGCTGCTGCATGCCACCAACGACGCCATCACGATTTTGAGCAAGCTGCCGGTCGACCTCAGCACCTCGCCGGCGATGTGGGAGCTGAAATGCGTCGGCCTCGTGCTGATCTGCGTCTACGCCTTCTTCAAGTTCGCCTGGGCCTATCGCCTGTTCAACTATGTCGCGATCCTGTTCGGCGGCATGCCGCCGGCAAACCGGCGCGACACGCCCGAGGCCGAAGCTCACGTCATCCGCACCTCGCGCCTGTTCGAATCCGCCGGCCGTCATTTCAACCGCGGCCAGCGCGCATTCTTCTTCGCGCTCGGCTATCTCGGCTGGTTCGTCAGCCCCTGGGTGTTGTTCGTGACCACGGCAGCCGTGGTGGTCGTGACCTGGCGCCGGCAGTTCGCGTCCAGCGCCTGGGCCGCGATGGCGCCGGAGGTGGTGGATGACGATGAAGGAGCGCGGAAGCGCGGTCATTGAAGCGAGCGCAGCGAACTCGTAGGGTAGGTAGAGCGAAGCGAAAACCATTGCGCATCCTCGTCGCTGAAGCATGATAGGTTGCGGAAGGGCTACACCCATCCTGCGCCATCGCAGACATGCCTTCCCGTTCTCGCGGCTGATTTCGCCCGAGCTTTGCTTCATCTCCTCACCCTCTCGATCGAGAGGGCGCAGGGAAGGCCGGGTGCCGACTGGCACCCGCGGTCTGCTGCGCAAAATGCACACGCAGAAAACCGCACAGCAGCATACAGGTGTCGCCGAACACTCGGCCTTCCCTGCGCGATGGTCGGACGGCTTATGCCGCGCTCTCCCGGGAGCCGAACTTTCCCTCTGGCCTCCCTCGCCCTCGCGAAATTCACCGGCCGCCGCGCCGGTTGACGCGATTGCCGCATCCGCAAGAGCTTGACCGTAGCAACGACGGCCAGGACCACACGGTTTTGCCGTACGCGCGGTTCGCTTGACCCCACCGGCTCCGACGACGTTGTGCACGTTGCCATCGAAGACCGGCGGGACGAACCTGTCAGCGCCGTTCGTCCGCGCGCGGCCACGAGCTCACCGGGGACTACCCTCCCTGCCCGCGCCTTTCGCGCCCGACGCTGCCGCGTCCACCGCAAGCCCGGCTCGCGAACATGACGACCTCACGATCGCCCCTCAAGGATGAACCGGGATGCGCGACCCATACGACAAATCCGAATTTCGGTAAAGTGGAATATTTTCGCAGCGGCGGGTTGACAGAGGGCGACACAGGCGCGGTCGCGTAGCCCGGGTGAGCGAAGCGATACCCGGGACTTCATCAGCAGAGCTCCCGGATGTCGCATTCGCTCATCCGGGCTACGGCCCGCGGCTACAGGGCAGCTACGACCCGAAATCCCGCGGGCTGAACGGCAGATCGAGCACCTTCCATTCCGCGTATTTATCGGCCGGCAGCATCTTGTAGGGCTGGCAGTTCTGGAGCGCGCTCATTGCGGACTTCACCAGGGCCACGCCCTTGGCAGATGGCGGGGCCGCCATCAGGACCGGCTCGCGCAAGAGCGTGCCGTCGGTGGCGAACACCGCGCGCAGCTTGATTTTGACGTTGTCGGCGGGGCCTACGCCGGCCGGGAGCTTGGCGCAGCTTCGCAAGTGACGGCGCAGCGCGGCAATGATTTCGGGTGGAAGCCTGGCGGCGATCGTATCCTTTGCATCGCCGCCATCGTCCTGGAGGACGTCTTTCGGCAGCTCCGTCGGCAATTCAGGCGGGAGGCCGAGCATGACGCCGTATTTGACAGTGACGTCCGGCTGCGGCGCCTGATAGGCCGGCGCCGCCGCGGCCTGCTGCTGCGGCATCGGCTGAGGCGGCTGGGACTGCTGCGGCGGCTGCTGCTGCGGCACGTCGGCTTGCCGCGGCTGCGGCGCCTGCGTGGGCTGCGGCTGCTTTTGCTGCGGTGCCTGCGATGGCGGTTGCGGCGACGCCTGCGGCTTGTCCGCCGGCTTTGGCGCCGCGTCTGCCTTGTCGGTGATATCGAGCTTCGGTAGCTTCAGGTCGGGGAGCGGCTCCGGGGTCTTGTCCTTGACGTCTTCCTGAGCTTTCTCCTCGGCTTTGGCTTCCTCCTCCTTCACCTGCTCCGGCGTGACGATGTCGACGCTCACCGTCTCGGGCGGCGCGGCGTGAAACGGATGTACCTCGCTGATCACGACGACGAGCGCCACCAGCGTCAGATGCGCGATTGCCGACGCCGCAATGTCCGTCCGTATGATCTTCCGCAGTTCCATCGAGCGATCTTGGGTTGCCGTCGCGGTCGTAGCATACCCGGGTCCCCTCTCAATCCCATTTCGGGGCGAAGCCAAAGTCAGTCAGGCGTCCCTTCGGGCTGGCGAGCGCCGCGATCCGGCTCATCTCGTCCTCCGACAGCTCGAAATCGAAGATCTCGATGTTTTCCGACAGGCGCTCGATGCGCGAGGTACGCGGGATCGCAGCGACATTCTGTTGCACCAGCCAGCGCAGGCAGACCTGCGCCGGCGTCTTGCGGTGGATGCGCCCGATCTCGGCCAGCGTCTGGTCGGACTTGATGCGGCCCTTGGCGATCGGGCTATAGGCGACCAGCGCGAGGCCATGCTCGCCGCAGGCCGCCCGCACCTTCGCCTGGTCCAGATAAGGGTGATACTCGACCTGGTTGCAGACCAGCGGCTCCGGCGACAAGGCGGCCGCCTGCTCGATCAGCGCCACCGTGAAATTGGAGACGCCGATGTGGCGGGTCAGCCCCAATTGCTTTGCATGCGACAGCGCTCCGAGCGTCTCCGCCAGCGGTACGTGAGGGTTGGGCCAGTGCAGCAGCAGCAGATCGACGGAGGGAAGCCGCAAGCGTGCAAGGCTCTCCTTGACCGAGCGCTCGAGATCATGGGGCGCGAAATGATTGGTCCAGACCTTCGTCGTGAGGAAGACGTCGTCGCGACGGACGCCCGAGGCGCGCAGGCCGTCGCCGACCTCGCGCTCATTGTCGTAGGCCTGCGCGGTGTCGATGTGGCGATAGCCGAGCCGCAGCGCCTGCTGCACCAACCGGGCGGCCGGTCTTCCGCTCAGCTCCCAGGTCCCGAGCCCAATCGCCGGGATCCTTGCGCCATTGGCCTCGACGAACAGCATGAGGAATCCTCTCTGTTGCGGCAGCCCGACCGCCATTATGGACCCGGCCGTCGCTGCTGCCAACGAAGCCGCAGCATCCGGACCGGGATCTTCGATGCAAGACTAACGGGAGGTGTGCGTCAGGCCTTGGCGAGCGCCTGGAACACCGTATCAGGGGCATGCGCGATCACGGCGAGCAGCGCGCGGGCCGGACCACGAGGGGCGCGCTTGCCCTGCTCCCAGTTGCGGATGGTCTCGACGGGGACGCCGAGCTTGGCGGCGACCTCCATCTGGGTCAGGCAGGCGCGGCGGCGCAAATCGCGCACCGCGAGCGACGAGGTATCGGCGGGCGCGGCGTTCACCGACGGCTGGACTGGAAACTCCTGCCCATCCCGCAATTCGACGATCCGTCCGTCCGCCTTCAGCCGCAAACGCATGCCCATTCCCCCAAGCGGGCATGATGATGCGGCAGGTCGCTTAAGGTGGAATTAAAGATGGCACTCTCGTGCCTCGGACGCAGCGCAAGGCGCCGCCCTAGCGGCGTGGTGCGCTGCTGAGCCGGGGCCCATGCCGCAGCATGGTGCCGTGCCGCCTTCCGGGTCCCGGTTCTGCGCAGCAACGCGAAGAGCGTTGCAGCGCGCCCGGGACACAAGAGGGCCGCCTACCTCAACCCGAACCAGAGCGTCGCGATGCCGAGGAAGGAGAAGAAGCCAACGACGTCGGTCACCGTCGTGACGAACGTGCCCGAGGCCACCGCAGGGTCAGCCCGCACGCGATCCAGCGCCATCGGGATCAGGATGCCGCCGAGCGCACCGGCGATCAGGTTGCAGACCATTGCAAGCCCGATGACGATGCCAAGGCCCGGGATCTTGAACCAGGCCACCGCGGCAATGCCCGTGATCACGGCAAAGGCGAGCCCGTTGACGAGGCCGACCAGAGCCTCGCGCATCACGACGCGCCAGGCGTTGGAAGGGCCGAGCTCGCGGGTCGCGAGCGCCCGCACCGCGACCGTCATGGTCTGGGTCGCGGCATTGCCGCCCTGGCTCGCCACGATCGGTGCCAGCACCGCGAGCGCGACCATCTTCTCAAGCTGGCCCTCGAACAGGCCGAGCACCGAGGACGCCAGAAACGCGGTGGCGAGGTTCACCAGCAGCCAGTTGAAACGGGCGCGCGCAATCGTCAGGAAGGTGTCGGACAGCTCTTCGTCGCTGGTGACGCCGCCGAGCGCCTTGAGGTCCTCGTCCGCCTCCTCCTCGATGACATCGACGACGTCGTCGACGGTGATGACGCCGACGAGGCGGTCCTGGGTATCGAGCACGGGTGCGGCGACGAGATTGTACTTGCCGAACATGCGCGCGACCTCCTCCTGGTCCTCCAGGACGGAGACGCGGCGGCGGTCCTCGTCGGTGAGCTCGGTCAGCGCCACCGGCCGGCGCGTGCGCAGGAGCACGTCGAGCGGCACCGCGCCCTGCCAGTGCTGCTCCTTGTCGACGACGTAGATCTCGTAGAAGCGATCAGGCAGATCCGGCGTCTCGCGCATGTAGTCGATCGCCTGGCCGACGGTGAAATCCTGGGGCACGGCAATGAACTCGGTCTGCATGCGGCGGCCGGCGGAATTCTCCGGATAAAGCAGGCTGCGCTCGAGCGCCACGCGCTCCTTGAGCGGCAGCTTCTCAAGGATCTCCCCCTGCTCCTCGGCGTCGAGGGTCTCCAGCAGCTCGACCGCATCGTCGGATTCGAGCTCGCGGACGCCCTCGGCGACCGTCTCCGGCGGCAGCTCCTCGAGGATCTCCTCGCGGATGGTCTCGTCGACCTCGTTCAACGCCGAGAAGTCGAAGTCTCGGCCGGTGAGCTCGACCAGGCGGACGCGCTGGTCGGGCTCCAGGGCCCCGATCAGATCGCCGAGATCGGCCTCGTGCAGTTCCGCGACACAGGCCCGGAGCGCCGCGCTGTCACCGGCCTCGATCGCACGGGCGATTTCCTCGACGAATTCGTGCCTGATATCGCCGTCTTCATTGCGCATCGGCACGTGGTCGAGTACCGAATCCGCAGCGGTCGGGGCAACGTCCATCTGTTCATCCATGGCGCGCCTCGCCGTTTGACAGGTTGAAACGGGTGGTATGAGCTGAGGGTTCAGGCAATACCCACAAGGCGAAGCCGAGCGCAATGACAAAGATGCTGCGACTGAGGTGGACCTCGACCATGGCGGGCGTGCTCGCCGCGACACTCATCGGCACCGCGGCGACCGTCATCGGCGCCGCCGAGACGGAGGCCGCCGAGTGCCCGCGCAAGGACGCGCTCGGCACCTCGCGCGTCCTCAGCGTCGACGCCAAGACCACGCCGCGGGTCGGCCTGAAGAGCTTTCCGCAGACGCTGCCGCTGGCCGACCGCGAGGTGGTGCTGACCTTCGACGACGGGCCCAACCCGCCGACGACATCGAAGGTGCTGGCCGCGCTGGCGCAGGAATGCGTGCGCGCGACCTTCTTCCTGATCGGCCAGCACGCCTCCGAGCACCCCGACATGGTCAAGCGCATCGCCCGCGAGGGCCACACCTTGGGCCATCACTCCTTCTCGCATCCGTTCATGGGGCGTATTCCGTTCGAGAAGGCCATCGCCGATATCGACCGGGGCATCGTCGCAGACGAAATGGCGCTGCACGGAATCTCGACGACGACACCGTCAACGCCGTTCTTCCGCTTTCCCTATTTCGAGTCGACACAAGCGCAGCTCGACCTGCTCCAATCGCGCGGCATCATCGTGTTCGGGGCCGATCTTTGGGCCAGCGACTGGGAGGAGATCACACCGGAGCAGCAATTGAAGCTCGTCACCGAGCGCCTCGCTGCGAGCGGCAAGGGCATCATCCTCTTCCACGACAACAAGGCGCGCACAGCCGCAATGATGCCGGCGTTCCTGCGGTATCTGAGGGAGAACGGCTATCGGGTGGTTCACATCGTACCCGCGGGCGCTCCGCAGAAGAGCGCCGATACGCGCTGATGCCGGAATGTCACGCCGGCGCAAAATGGGGTGATTTGGGGGCAATTAACACTCTGTTCATGCTACCCCGTGCAAAGATAAGGCGGCTGCGGCTGAACCGTTATGGGGCATCTCCGACCTATCTAGGCACCGATTGCATGGGGGCAGACGAGGTTCATGATCGGAAGTAGCGTTGTTCTGCGGACGCGATCGTGGATCGTCCTTTGCCTGGGAATTCTGGCCACCGCTTCGCCGGCCGCGCGCGCGGCCGACTGTCCCGGCAATCCCGAAGCCCTCGGAACGTCCCGCACCCTCGTGGTCGATCCGCGCGAGCATCCGCTGATCGGTACCATGCAGTATCGCGAGACGCTGCCGCTGAAAGACCGCGAGGTCGTCCTGACCTTCGACGACGGTCCGATCCCGAAATATTCCAACCAGGTGCTGAAGATCCTCGCTGACGAGTGCATCAAGGCGACCTTCTTCATCGTCGGCAACCAGGCCAAGGCCAATCCGGACGGCGTGCGCAAGCTGGTCGCGGCGGGTCACACCGTCGGCACCCACAGCATGGACCATCCGCTGACCTTCGACCGGATGCCGATCGAAAAGGCCGAGGCCGAGATCAACGGCGGCATCGCGTGGACCGCGGCCGCGATGACCGATCCGTCCCAGCTCGCCCCGTTCTTCCGCATTCCCGGCCTGATGCGCGCCGAGGGCGTCGAGAACCATCTGATCTCGCGCGGCATCCAGGTCTGGAGCGCCGACTTCCCGGCCGACGACTGGCGCCACGTCTCATCCGACCGGGTGTACCAGCTCGCGATCCAGCGGCTGGAGGCCAAGGGCAAGGGCATTCTGCTGCTGCACGACATCCAGGCCCGCACCGTGGCGGCGCTACCCAAGATCATCCGCGACCTCAAGGCGAAGGGCTATCGCATCGTGCATGTGGTGCCCGCAACCGCCGAGCGGGCGGCGACGCCGACCACCGCGGTTGAATGGCTGCTGCATCCGCCGACCGAGACGACGCCGATCGCACGCTGGCCGCGCGTGCCGCAATTCGTATTCACGCAGACCAGGATGCTGCCGGCACCTGCGCTCGCCGACCTCAACGCGCAGATCGAGCATCAGCCGCTGCTGCCGCGCAGGACCATGGCGCAGGCCAGTGTCGCCGCCAGCCTGCCCGTTCCCGGCCGCGAACTCTTCGCGATTCCCGAGGGCTCGGTGGAGGTGCTGCTGTCGACGACCTTGTCGCGGCGTGCCGCGACGCGGCTCGCCATGGCCGCCCAAACGCCCCGAGCGGCCAAGACCAAGGCAGCTCAGGGCAAGACTGCCAAAGGCAAGCCGGCCAAGCTGCAAGGGCCGCGCACGGCGCATGCGGCGCCGGCGGCAGCCAATGATGGCGCGCAGCCCCTCGACATCGCGCCCAAGAATACTGCGGCGAGGGCTGCAGCCTCGAAGACCGCCGTGCCCCGCCCGACCCGCGTCGCCAGCCTGAAGAAGCGCGCTTGAGCCCTTACTGCCGCATGATGGCGGCGACGCAGAGCAGCACGATCAACGCCAGGAAGAACAGGTCCATATAGGACTTGAGCTCGCCGTCGCGCCGCAGCCGCGCAACGTCGGTAACGACCTGCTTGCGCACCGAAGTTCCGCCCGAACCGTCGTTGATCGGAGCCTGAAGACGCCTGGCCTCGGCCTCCAGCTTCTCGATCTTCTGGAAGAAGTAGAACGCACGCAGCGTCGAGGCTGCGCGCATGGCGGAGTAGATCAGCACGAGGATCGCAAGGATCGCCCGGTTCGGATATTTCTCCATGAAGTTCAGGCTGAAATAGACCACCGCCATGAAGGCGAAATTGGTGAGGAAGCGGTAGACGAAGCTGAGAAAAACCATGCTGGCTCGAACCTTGAGGGGACGCAACGCTGTGGTGTCGCGTGATCCGGGGACCGGGGGACCCAGACCGGAACGGCCAGCCTGGATGCGGTAGCGGCCGTCTACGCCAAGTTCGTTTCGACAATGATACGATCGCCCCGCAACTTGCCGCCTTTTAGCCGGACACGGCGACAAGGCAAGCTGCAGCACGGCCATCGGCCTGCCCGCGCCGCCTGCCCGCAACGGCTCAATGGCGAATTGGCGGAAGTCGCGGTATGCTGCGACCGCCAGATGTGGGGTTCTGCCGATGCCGAAGAAGGGAATCACGGGCCACGACGACTGGGTTCTGACCGAAGCGCTCGCGACCGCCCTGGTGGCGCTGCAGCAGCTCGAACCGAAGCACCAGCCGAACGCGCATATGGACGACCTGCGCAAGCTGCTCGCGGACGGCAAGGAGCCGGCAGCGGTGAGCCTGCACCTTGCCCAAGCCAAGTGCCGCCTGTTTCCGGAACTCGATCCGCTGCAGATCTACCGGGAATACGGCATCGGCGAGGAGTATGGCTAAGGGCCGCCTGCGACCGATCCTGCGATCACCATGGCCAACGCGCCGAGGTCGATCTTGCCGTTGACGGTCAGCTCCTCCGAGCCCTTCGCGTTTGCAGCGCCGTGGACCTGCAGCGATTGCGGCCGGTCGGCAGCCTGACGCTTCAACTCGTCGATGATGGCTTCCTTGAGCTTCTCTTCCAGCATGGGCTCTTCCTTCGCGCGTCCGTCCAGTCAAGACCAAGGCGCGCGCTTCGTTCCCCCTCAGGCCAGCCGCCGCGGCAGGCTGTTGTGGATCGTGCAGGCGGCAATTGCGGCATGGCCGAACGCGACCGAGATCTGGTGCAGGTCGGTGACGACGTCGCCGATGCCGTAGAGCCCGTCGACCGACGTGCGCTGATGACCGTCGACCTTCAAATGACCGTCTGCGGTGTGGTCGGCGCCCAGCGCTGTCGCGAGCCGGGAGCGGACCTCGGCGCCCATCGCGGGATAGACGATGTCGAATTGCGCGGTCCGTCCGTCGGCGAAATCCGCTTCGACGCCGCCGTCCCGCCGTGCCAGGCGCAGCTCGGGCGCGAACACGATTCCGACACCCGCCTCGGACAACTCCGATGTCGCGACCTTGGCGTCGTCGGCGCCGGTCGCGAGCAGCGTCACGTCGCTGGAATAACCACGCAGGAAGAGCGCCTTGCTGGCCGCACGATCAAGCGGCCCGACGACGCCGATGCGGCGGCCCGCTGCCTCGAAGGCGTCGCAGACCGGGCAGTAGCGCAAGAGGCCGTCCGCGACCGCCGCGCGCCACTCCGCAAATGGCGGATGCGTATCGACGATGCCGCAGGCGAGCACGACGCTGGCGACATGATGCGTGCGACCGTTCCAGATCGCTTCAAAGCCGTGTTCGTGCCGCCGCAATGCCGTGACCTCCGCCGCGACCCGCCCGACGGCGAGCTCATTCAGCTGGGCCGACATCCGTTCGATCAGCTCCGTGCCGGACAGGCCGTGGACGAAGCCGGGGACGTTATGACTGCGCGGGATCAGCGCTGCCCGGCTCGCGCCGGCGTCCACCACGCAAACGCCACGGCGAAAGCGCGCCAGATAGATCGCAGCCATCAGCCCGGCCGGGCCGCCGCCGACGATCAGGCAGTCGAGCGCCGCGCCGGTCATTTGGGGTTCGGATCCGCAAGGCCGGCGCCGGGCTCCTCGAGGCGCCCGCTCCGCGCGAGCCGGACCGCGTTGCCGAGCGCGCGTGCTGCGTTCTGCACCTCCTGCTGAAACTCTTCGTCCTCGTCGAGCGCGCGATGCGATGTGGCGTACGGCTCCATATAGCCGACATAACCGTCGAGCTCGGCGAAGCGTCCGGCCGAGATCAGCTGCATGTCGGTCAGCCAGTCGGACAAGGCCCGGCGCACGCCCTCGGCGCCGACCGCGTCGCCGTGAACGACGACGCCGAAATGGCGGCCGGCGAGATGGCGCGGATACGGCCAGCCCTTCAGCTCGATGGCCTTGGCTTCGGCGGCGTTCTTGCCGTGGGTCGAGGTCGGATCGGGATTGCCGCCGTCGGCGCAGACCATGCGGTCGATCATCGCCTTGAGTCCGGCGGGCACGTGATACCAGTTCACGGGTGTCACGATCAGAATGCCGTGGGCCGCAACCCAGAGCGAATAGATCTCGTTCATCCAGTCGTGGGTCTGGCCCAGCGAGTGGTTCGGATAGCAGCTGCACGGCCAGTGACACAGCGGCATGGCGGTGCTGACGCAGGACTTACAGGGATGAATGGTCTTGCCGAACTCCGAAGCGAGGCGCGACAGATCGAGGATGTCGACGGCAAATCCCATCTCGATGAAGACCGGCTCGGCCAGCTTGACCAGCCGCCAGGTCTTGGACATCTCGCCGGGACAGGTGTGCTCGCTGCGGGCCGAGCCATTGATGACGAGGATGCGCGGCATCTCGTCGGCATTGTCGTGGCGGCGCTGCGCGTCCAGGATCCCAGCGCGCGCATCGAGCCAGTCGACGGCAAGATCGTAGCCGGGATCGGAGAAGCCTACGCCGGCCTTCCGCGTCAATGGTGCCTTGCGCGAATGGCTGTAGGCGTCCCAGGCCGTCGCGGTGATGGCATCGAGCTCACCCCCAAGCCGAGCAAAGGCGGGATCGACGAACTGACGCTTGTAGCGTCGCTCGAACACCTCGCGCGACAGCCTGACGGGCGGCATCCCCTTTCGAACGTCGGCATCCGTCATGCTGGCTCCTGGCGAAGTCGGTGTCTTCCGACCAATCCGGCGCCCCAGCGCGCGGTTCCTCTACTGGCGCGCAAGCTCCTGCGGCGCGTCGAACTTCGCGATCCTCTGGTCGAGCCGCCACAACTCGATGCGGTGGACCAGCACGAGCGCGGCGGCTTCCCGCTTGGCCTGCTCGTCGTCGTCGCAAACGAGATTGATGCATCCGAACACGTGCCCGTCCGGATCGACCTGGAACGCACGGTAGTGCTTGAAGCTTCCCACTAGGTTGGCCCTCGCCTTGGAGTGACGGGCGCGCTCAGCCAGTCCGTCAGGTTCGACGCCACTTCGTTCTGCTTGGCCCGACGCAGCAGCATCTCGCGCTCCCTGCCGGGCGGCAGATCGTGCGCGCGCTCGCGAGCGTTTTCGGCGAACGCGTCCAGGCGCTCCTGGAGCGATTGAGTCTGTTTCCTGCGGTTACGTTTGGCGGTCATCTCGATTTTTACTCTAGGATTTCGCAGTGGTGAAAGCGGCCCCGGCGGGGATCAAGGCGCCGGGGCCTCGAGGCTCCTGCCGGTCGGCCGGCCCAGCCGGCAGCGTTTGTAGCTTCCGCCGCAACTTCCGGTTCCGGCATTTCCATAAGTTAACGCCGCGCGATTTTGCGTTGCGCGCTGGATGATCACGCACCCCGGAGTACGGCGGAACCGAAATGCTGATTCGTATGTTCAAGAACGATCTGAAGGAGGAACATCATGGCAAAAGCAGCATGGAAACGGCCGGGCTCGCCGATCGGCCGCAAGGGACCTCGCAAGGCAAATCCCGCATACAAGCGCCGCGCACGCCAGCCCTGGACGCCGGCGGATGTGAGCAAGCTGAAGCAGCTCGCGAAGGGCAATACTCCGACCGGCGTGATGAGCATCAAGCTTCAGCGCCCGGTCGCGGCCATCCGCAGCAAGGCGCAGCGCGAAGGCATTTCGCTGCGGCCCGTCAACCGCTCGCCATACAACAGGCAAAGCAAGGCTGCGAAAAAGCGCTGACGATCCGCGCCGGGGACGGCTGGAGCCTAATTCGGCGGCTGCAGCCCCGGCGAGCGCAGCCACTCGCTCATCTGGGATCCCGTTTCCGCCTGTCGCGCCTTCCGTAACATCTCGTCGCGGGCTGCGCCGGGCGGCAACAAGTTCGCCTGCTCGCGCAGCCGCTCCGCTTCCGCTGCCAAGCGGGTCTCTAGGGTCTCCACGTGCTTGAATCGATGTCGCGTCGTCATCAGGCGTTCTCCCTAGTGCATGAGCCGAGCGCGCCGCTGCGTTCTGCCATGTACAAGTCGGCTGGACGATAACGTTCCAGAGCGGGAACGGTTGCGTGCCTTCGCGAAGACCGAGCTAGCGTTCCTCGGTGTCGCGATGCGCCTTTAGGGCGCGGCCGTTCAGCCACGCCGATAGAGTTGAAGATAGCTCGGCGAATACAGCGCCGCGACCTTGAGCGCATCGAGATCGGGAATGGTCAATGTCCGATCGCGCAGGACGATCAGGCTTGCCGCGCGCAACTCCTGGAGCGTCCGATTGAGATGGACCACGGACAGGCCGGTGGCGTCGGCGAGATCCATCTGCGTCACGGGCATGATGCAGGAACTGCGGTCGACCATACCGACGGGGCGAAGCCGCTCGAAGATCTCGCAGAACAGATGAGCCACGCGCTCCACGGCGACGCGCCGGCCGAGATTGACGGCCCATTCGCGCTGGATCGCCGTGCTGACGAGTGTCTCGCACTGGAATGCTTCCGCCAGCGTAGGGTCGCCCGCCATCAGTCGCTCGAAACGCGGTCGCTTGATGTCGGAATAGACTGCCGGAGTCAGCGTCGCGATGGAATGATCCAGCGTCGGTAGCAGGAACGCGTGCGCGTCACAGCTTTCGCCTGGGAAGATGAAGTTGACGATCTGGCGCCGGCCGTCCTCCAGCGACTTGTAGCGGCAGAGCCAGCCCGACAGCACGACACGGACGCTGTCGACGGGATCGCCCTCGTTGATCAGATCCTCGCCTGCTCCGGCGCGCTGCAATCCCTCGAGCAGCGCGGATTGGAGTGATGCGCGCGCTTCCGCCGACAACGGCCGCAGCGTGTTCAGCCGGCGAATGGCCGGCTCCAGCACGCTGCGATCGAGGGTCGACAACGGCATCAGCCAGCCACCACCGGTGTATGGAAGGTCCGCTTGCTAATGGGAATGGTGATCATGCACTGCAGCCCCGTAGTGTTGAATGCAAGTGTGGTCCGCCCCTTGAACTCGAATGCCAGGGTTCGTTCCAGAAGCTCGGTACCGAAGCCTTTTCGTGCCGGCGGCGTGACCGGCGGGCCGCCGCGCTCCCGCCATTCGAACACGAACTCGCCGGGCTCCCTGCTCTCGTCGAGGCGCCAGTTGATTTCGATACGTCCGCTCGGCCGGCTCAGGGCGCCGTATTTCAGCGCATTGGTCGCAAGCTCGTGGATGGCGAGCCCGAACGTCTCGGCGGCCTTGGCCTGGAAGCGCACCTTCGGGCCGGAGACGCGCATCTGCTCGCCTTCGCGGGCATTGTAGGCGAGCAACTCCTCGACCACGAGATATTCGAGGTCGACGCCTCCCTCGGGTTCGCGCGTGACCAGCGCCTGGGTACGCGCGAAAGCGTTGAGCCGGCCATCGAGATGGGAGGCGTATTCCTCGACGGTCGCACTGGACTCGGCCGAGCGCCGGGCGATCGAGCGCACCACCCCGAGCGTGTTGCGGACGCGGTGCTGCAGCTCGGCCAGCAGCAGGCGCTGCCGCTCCTCGGCGCGGGTGATCGCGGTGACGTCGACGAAGGTGACGACGACGCCCGCGATGAAATTGTCGATGCTGCGATAGGGCAGTATCCGGACGATGTAGCGCCTGCCGCTGTCCGGCGCGCTCAGTTCGCGCTCGACGCTGGCGAGCGTGCGCAGCACGCGGCGGATGTCGTCATAGAGCTCCTCGATCGGGATGCGCGCCTTGATATGGGCAATGGGCCGCCCGACATCCGTCTCGACGAGATGCAGGATCTGCGTGATCGCGGGCGTGAAGTTCATCACGCGCAGATCGTTGTCGAGGAACACGGTGGCGATCTGCGTGCTCTCGAGGAAGTTCTTGAGATCGCTGGTGGCGCGCGTCAATTCCTGGACACGGTGCGCCAGCTCGCCGTTGACGGTGGTCAGCTCCTCGTTGACCGATTGCAACTCCTCGCGCGACGTCTCGAGCTCTTCGTTGGCCGATTGCAGTTCCTCGTTCAGCGACTGGTATTCCTCGTTGGAGGATTTCAGCTCCTCATTGGTGCTCTCGAGCTCCTCGATCGTCGCCTGGAGGCGTTCGCGCGTCGCGCGCAGCTCGCTCTCGAGGCGTTCGACATGCTCCGTGCGCACCAGCGCATCGGGATTGCCCTGGTCGGCTTCGACGGCCCGCGCAGGCCCCTCCTTGAACAGAACGACGAAATTGCGGGAGCCGCCGGCGCCCTCCTGGATCGGCTCGACGGTGATGTCGACAAAGACGTGGTGACCATTCACTCCGAGCTGCACCTGCTCGGCCTGGGCCGGCGCGCTGGTCTGGGCCGCTCGGCTGAGCGCCGTGCGCAGCTCCAGGCGCAGATCGCGGTGCACGAGCTGGAGCAGGTCGAGCGTGGCGGCGCCCGCCGTCGGCTCGATGTAGCGGCCGGTGCGACCGGAGAAATGCAACACCCGGAAATTGTCGTCGGTGATAACATAGGCCGGTGCGTAGCGCTCGGCGATGCGATGGGCGCGGCGCTCAAGTCCGACGTCTGGCCCGAACGAGCGAACCGGCGGCACCTCGACGGCGGCCCTGCCCGCCGCCGTCGTGATCGGGAATTCCGGCGGCAGCCCCGTGCCAGTCTCCAGTTTCTTGAAGATGCGGGCGCGGCGGTCGATCGGCGCGAACAGTTTCGGATGCCGGGTCACGTTTTCGGAATTGCCGAGAAAGAGATAGCGCTCCGGCAGAAGCGCAAAATGGAACAGCGGGATCACCCGGTTTTGCAGTTCCGTATTGAGGTAGATGAGCAGGTTGCGGCAGGAGACGAGATCGAGGTTGGAGAACGGCGCGTCCTTGATGACGTTGTGCTGCGAGAAGATGCACATCTCGCGCAGCTCCTTGACCACGCAATACGTGTCGCCCTCGCGCACGAACCAGCGCGCCAGGCGCTCGCTGCTCATGTCCGCCTCGATGTTGGTGCGATAGCGACCGACGCGCGCGGTCGCCAGCGCCCGCCCGTCGATGTCGGTGGCGAAGATCTGGACTTGCGGCACGGAATCCATCCGCGCCATGTGCTCGCGCAGGAGAATGCCGATCGAATAGGCTTCTTCGCCGGTGGCGCAGCCGAGCACCCAGACGCGCACCTGCTGGCCCGCCGCCTTGCCTTCGAATATCCTCGGGATGATCTGGGTCTCCAGCACCTCGAACTCACGCTTGTCGCGGAAGTATTCGGTGACGCCGATGAGCAGGTCGTTGAAGAGGTTCAGCGCCTCGTCCTTGTCGTTCCGCAAGAAATCGACATAGGCGGGAATATCGTCGATCTGGACCACCTGCATGCGCCGCTGCACCCGGCGCAGAAAGGTGTTCTGCTTGTAGCCGTGGAAATCGTTGCCGGTCTTGTTGCGCAGGATGTCGGCGATGCGCGACAGCGAGGCCGCAGCAGCGGCCAGCACCTCGTCGAAGCCCTGCTTCTCCTCGAGGCGCCGCAGATGCCGGGCGTAGACCTGGATGTGCTCGGGTATCTCCTCCGGCGGCAGCACGTAGTCGGCGATGCCGGCTGGCGTGTTGCCGTCGACCAGGTGCTCTGCCTCCCCCGGCCCTGCGACCTTTTCGGCGATGGCGAGACCGCCATGGTCCTTCAGAGTCGCGGTGCCGAGCGTCCCGTCGCCGCCGGTGCCGGCAAGGAGAACGCCGATGGACTGCTCGGCGCGCTCCTCGGCCAGCGAGACCAGGAAGCTGTCGATGGTAGCGCGCTCACCCGGGGCCTGCTCGGCCTTGCGGATCGCGAACCGATCGCCCTGGATCGTGGTGATCATCGCCGGCGGGCACAGATAGATAGTCCCGCCCTCGACGGCGTGGCCATCGACGATCTCGGCGATCCTGCTGCCGTGGGAATTTTGCACCGCTGTGCGCAGCCGCGGCTCGTTGGCAGCTTCGTGGTATTGAAGCGCCACCACGACGGCCTGGTCGACCCCGACAGTCAGCTTGGCGAAGAAGCGCTCGATGCTGTCCAGTGCACCGGGCGAAGCGCCTACCCCGATGATCAGCGGGGATTTGAGCGTGCGCTCTGCATCGAATGGCTGGCCGCCGATTTCATTCATGGCTCTTGTGGCTCTCGTTCACTCGGCGGGGCCGATGGGAGCCCGGCCTCTGCAACGGTAGGAATCGAATACCATCAAATATGCCTCGAATCCCGCACGATTCCCCGTCCGATCGCTTGTCGGCGGCGTGAAGGTCCTGGAAGCTTGGCCCCGCTGCCGGCGACGGTCACCGGGATGCCGATACCCGGGGCGGGAATGTGCCGGATAATAAAGAAGGTCAGCCGAGAAGTCTGCCCAGATCCGCTTCAGGGGCCAGGCGGCGCCGGCCGGGCCTCCGATGCCGATGTCGCGGTTGTTCATGGAACCGACCTCCGACTGCATCGTTTTCAGTTTGCACCACGCAGGATTGCCGTTTTATGTTCCTGCCTGGGTGGAGACCGAAACAGCATGGCGGCATCGGCCCATCAACGCGCCCCGCTCGCGGGGCGCCGCATCTTCGTGGTTGAGGACGAGTACTTTCTCGCCGACGACATCGGCAGGACGTTTCGCGCGCTCGGCGCGGAGATCGTCGGCCCCGTTGGTCACGTCGGCGACGCGCTGGAGATTCTGCACGATGGCAGCGTCCTTGATGCCGCCGTCCTCGACGTCAACATCCGCCGCGAGATGATCTTTCCGATCGCCCGCGAACTGAAGGCGCGAAACGTGCCGTTCCTGTTCACGACGGGATACGACCAAATCACACTCGGTCCGGAGTTTCAGGACGTGCCGCTGCTGGAGAAGCCGATCAATCTTCCGGAAATGGCGCAGAAGTTGGCCGGGCTCATCGCCGGTCCAGGAGCTTGACCCCGCACGAGGCGTGACCGACTGAGGTGATCGCCGCCGGCCGAGGATCAGAGCAGGCGCGCGAAGGCGAGCCAGGCGGTGACTGCCAGACACAGGATAACCGCGGCGTAAGGGAGCGCGACGCGCAAGGTTCCCCCCAATTCAGCTCAACATCATCCAGCCGATCGCGACCATCATCACGAGAAAACCAGTAATTGCGGTCGCAATAAAGGCCTGTTCGATGCGATCCATCGCCAACGCAGCCCCTCTGGTTCAGCCCGTACAATTTGACCGTTTCGGGGCCGCTGCGCATTAGGCTATGTGAATCGGGGGCCTTCGTTTGAAGCAGGGCGATCGCATATGGGAGGGACCTCCGGCGGGCCCTTCAGGATGGGGATCGAGTGTGTCGCGCCAGTCTCAACGAGACCCGATGCTGCTTCGCCTCCCCCTGAGCGACCGCCACCGGGTCCGCAAAGCGCGGCCCGATGACAGGCTCCGCGGTCGTCTCGATGGCGAGGCGCTTCAAAAAGCCAATGCGATTGCCTGCCCCTGCGCGCGCCAACTGGCGAGTTCCATGCCGATACCCGTGGACGCGTCGGTGACGACGCCGAGTTGATTGGCGGCCATGCGGCGTATCCTTGCGATCGAGGTGATCACGCTCGATCGCCGCCCTGCCCTCTCGTTCCTAATTGCGCAGCGCGAAGAATTCGCGCGCTGCGATAGCAACCATCGTTCATGCCTCGACTTAGATGCCACGTGGCTCACACGGAGGACGGACGATGAAGGCGCTGGTCTGGCACGGCAAGGAGGACATCCGGTGCGACACCGTGACCGATCCGGAGATTCAGGATCCGCGCGATGCGATCATCAAGGTCACGAGTTGCGCCATCTGCGGCTCCGACCTGCACCTCTTCCACAACTTCATCCCGGGCATGCTGCCCGGTGACATCATGGGCCACGAGACCATGGGCGAAGTGGTCGAGGTCGGCTCCGGCGTCAACGGCAAGCTGAAGAAAGGCGACCGCGTCGTCGTGCCCTTCACCATTATTTGCGGCGAATGCGACCAGTGCAAGCGCGGCAATTTCTCGGTGTGCGAGACCACCAACCGCAAGCGCCATCTGGCCGACAAGGTGTTCGGACACGCGACCGCGGGCCTGTTCGGCTACACGCATCTGACCGGCGGCTATCCCGGCGGCCAAGCCGAATATTTGCGCGTGCCGTTTGCCGATGCGACGCACATCAAGGTGCCCGCAGGCATCCCGGACGAGCAATTGCTGTTCCTCAGCGACATCTTCCCCACCGGCTGGCAGGCCGCCGCGCAATGCGACATCGAGCCGACCGACACGGTCGCGATCTGGGGCTGCGGCCCGGTCGGGCAAATGGCGATCCGCAGCGCGATCCTGCTCGGCGCCAACCAGGTGATCGCGATCGACTGCCTGCCCGATCGGCTCAGCATGGCCGAAGCCGGCGGCGCCACCACGATCAATTTCGAAACCGAGAGCGTCGTGGAGCGGCTCAACGAGCTGACCGACGGCAAGGGCCCGGAAAAATGCATCGATTGCGTCGGCATGGAATCGCATGTGATGGCCTCGCTGCCCGACACCCTGCTCGACCGCGCCAAGCAGATGGTGATGGCTGAGAGCGACCGCCCGCACGTGCTGCGCGAGATGATCTATGTCTGCCGTCCCGGCGGCATCATATCCGTGCCGGGCGTGTACAGCGGCCTGTCCGACATGCTGCCCATGGGCGCCTTCATGAACAAGGGCCTGACGATGCGCACCGGCCAGACCCACGTCAACCGCTGGACCGACGACCTGCTCCGCCGCATCGAAGAGGGCGAGATCGACCCGTCCTTTGTCATCACCCACACCGTCCCGCTCGAAAAGGGACCGGAGATGTATCAGATGTTTCGCGACAAGCGAGAGTCCTGCGTCAAGGTCGTGCTGAAGCCCTGAAGGAGCAGATCCATGTTTCATTTCTCCAACATCGTTCGCACCAAGGGCGACCCGAAGATCGTCGAGGCCGGCCCGAGCCTGAAGCAGCCGGCCGATCAGCTCGCGCGCGCGCTCGGCTGGTTCAGCATCGGACTTGGCGTCGTCGAACTGTTCGCGCCGAGGCGCGTGACGGAAACGCTGGGCATGGAAGGCCACGAGACGATGGTGCGCGCCTTCGGCGTGCGCGAGATCATGTCCGGCATCATGTCCCTGTCGGTCGACAAGAACGCCGGCCTGTGGGCCCGCGTCGGCGGCGACGGACTCGATGCCGCCGCGCTGCTGTCGGGGCTGACGCCCGACAACCCCAAGAAGGGCAACATCGCGCTGGCGCTGCTGATGGTCGGCGGCATCGCCATGCTCGACTACCGCGCCGCGCAGGCCACCAAGCCGCGACGCCCGCCGCGCGATGCCCGGCGCAAGCTCTACCCGAGCCGCAGCGGCTTCCCCAAGGGCATCGAAAGCGCAAGGACTGCAGCAAGGCAGATCGCAGCGCACGCCAGGACAGACCAGGTGAAGCAAGGTGATGCGCACCGAGTCCCGTGACGACGTCGCGTCGGAATTCGCTGTAAGCATTCGATCAGGCACGGACGATACGCGCCGCCATGGGCGAGGAGGCTCCCCTAAATCAGTGGACACCTATAGCTTCAGCGGCGAGAGGTGTCACATGACGACGGCAGCGATAGACATCGCGGTCGCTCGTGTCGTGCTAAAGGCCCACGCGGCGCACCGCGCCTCGATGCTTACGGATCGTATCCGCGCACCCTACTCCCGCCAGAATGCAGCCAGCTCTTCCGCCGTCACCAGGTCGACCTGGCCGTGAAAGCGCGTGCGATACATCGTCATGAGCGCATCGTGCCCGACGTCGGACGAGCTGCACAGCGCGTCCTCGACGATGACGATCCTGAAACCGAGATCGACGGCGCTCAGGACCGTCGAGAGCACGCAGACGTCGGTCTCGGCTCCCGATATCACAACGGTGCCGACGTGCTTCTCGACCAGCAGGCTCGCAAGACCGGGATTGCTGAAGGCAGAATAGGCCGGCTTGTCGATCACGGCAGCGGGCGGAACGAACCGGCTCAAGGCCGGCACGAGTTCGAGCGCCGATGACGGCAGATGCCTCCGGGTCGCCTGGTGCCAGCGGCGAAAATAGCTCTGCCACTGCCCCGGGCGATCCTCCGGATCCTGCGGGGTGATGAATCGCGTGAAGATCGTTCTCTCCGGATGACGCGAAACGACCGAGATGATCGTCGGCAGCACCCGCTCCATCCAGGGCGTCGCCCACAGGCCGCCGGGGGCGAAAATGTTCTGCATGTCGATACAGAGGTGAACGGCGCCGCTGATCCCGGCAACCTCCGACGTAGCGTCCCTCATCATCTCCACCGTCGAGCGCATTCGATGACAAGTTGCGAAATGCAGGATGAGGGCTTTGGTTCCGAATTGCCTGCCGCGCAAACACGACCAAGAACAGTGATGAAGACGAAGGTGCTGCGCGCTGCGGGGCGGTCGCATCTCGCGGTGGTGGACACACCAGGGCTCTGCAGTTCTCATCTGCCGGCCGGCTCTGCCTCATACACTGTTACAAATGTGTATTACTTCTCGGCTAGAGATAACGTGACAATGTTATAGATGGGCTACTGCGGCCCAGACCAGCTGCGCCTCAAGGCCGTGGTCGGGCCGATTGTATGTTGCCGGTCTGGCCAACCGGGTTTCGCGTCGCAGTTCGCGCGGCTTGCGAGGCGCAACCGACGTCTGCCTTCCGGCCAAGGAATTGAATCACGATGGATATGCTGGTGAGCCGAACCGCCGTCGACCATACGGTGGGCGAAGCCTCCGGATCGATGTCGGCCCTGATCGAGCAGCTGACCGGTCTGGCCCGGCGACAGTACCGGGTCTTTGTCATCGTGCCTGCCGCCGCGCTCGCAATCGGCCTGCTCTACCTTCTGCTGACCCCGGCGCAATACACGGCCACCACCACCCTGCTGATCGACAGCACCACGCTCCGAGTCCTGCAGAACCAGCTTCAGCCGCAAGGGGACGTGCCGCTGGACACGCTCCAGGTGGGTTCACAGGTCGAGATCCTGGCATCCCGCAAGCTCGGCCTCGATGTCGTGCGGAATCTGCGTCTTGCCGATGATCCGGAGTACGCCGCCTCGTCCAGCTGGAACCCCTTCGCATCATCCGCAGGGCCAAGCATCGAAGATCGCGAGCAGCACGCGCTGGACCGATTTCTCGCCCACCGCACCATCAGCCGGGCTGACAAGACTTACGCCCTCAATATCTCCTATACATCGAAAAGCCCGGCGAAGGCGGCGACAATCGCGAACGCAATCGCTGAAGCCTATATCGACGACCAACTCGGCGCCAAGTACCAGACCGTGACTCGCGCCGGGGCCTGGCTGCAGGACCGCATCAATGAATTGAGGTCGAAGGCCACCGCAGCCGACCGCGCCGTGCTCGAATTCAAGGAAAAGAACAAGATCGTCGATCTCGGCGGGGCCGGGCCGACAACTGCAGGCGCGGGCACGTTCAGCCGGCTGATCGGGGAGCAGCAGCTCTACGAGCTGAACAGCCAGCTTGCGGCCGCGCGCGGGGCGACCAGCGAGGCGAAGGCCCGGCTCGACCGCATCGAGCAGGTGCGCAAGATGGACGTCAGCGAGGGCGCCGTCGCCGATACGCTCAAGAACGACGTGATCACCCGCCTGCGCAACCAGTTCATCGATCTTTCCGCGCGCGAGGCGAACATCTCCGGCCGCTACGGCTCCGATCACGACGCTGCCGGCCATCTGCGCGACCAGATGGACGAGATCCGCCGCAACATTGCGGCCGAGCTCGGTCGGGTCGCCGGAAGCTACCGCAGCGACTATGAGATCGCCAAGACGCGCGAGGAGAATTTGGAGCGCGCGCTGGCCGCGCTTGTGTCCGAGGGACAGCTCACCAACCGCGACCGGCTGGGGCTCGCGGAGCTCGAGAGCTCGGCAAAGGTCTATCACACGCTGTTCGACAATTTCCTGCAGCGCTACATGGAGGCGATCCAGCAGCAGTCGTTCCCGATCACCGACGCCAGGATCATCAGCCCGGCGGTGGCACCGACGAAAAAGAGCAAGCCGGTCGCTCCGCTCGTGCTGGCCATTTCGCTGTCGCTAGGCATCATGGCGAGCATCGGGATCGCAGCCCTGCGGGAAGCGGTCGACGGCGTTTTCCGGACGAGCCGCCAGGTCGAGCAAGAACTCGGCGCCCGATGCCTCTGCATCGTCCCGCAGATATCGGAAGGGGCCCCTGGGTTTATGCGGGCCCGGACGGTCACCGCCCCGGGGGCGTCGTCCATTCCCGCCCTGCCCGCCCCCTCCTCGGACACCGGCGAATCCGCGCCCGCCGGCCCGCAGTACTTCGCCTTTGGCGATGCGCTGAAACGCCGGGCCGTCGACGACCCGATTTCCGTGTTTACCGAGGCGTTCCGCGCGATCAAGGTCAGCGCCTGGCTGCAGGCCAATGTCCGCCAGACCAAGGTGATCGGGGTTACGTCGGCCCTGCCGGCAGAGGGCAAGTCGACCGTTGCGGCCAATCTTGCGAATCTGATGGCCGACGCAGGCCGACGCGTGGTCTTGATCGACGCGGATCTGCGCAACCCCACCCTCGCGCGATCGCTCTCGCCGCGCCCGCAAGCGGGCTGGCTCGACGTGATCAGCGGAAAGCTCGACCTGACCGAGGCGACCGGACGTGAGCCGACGACCGGCTTGGCCCTTCTGCCGTTGCTCCTGACCGAGGCTCCCGTCCATTCCGATGAGATCCTCGCCTCGCAGGGATTCCGCGATCTCCTGGAGCAGCTGCGCAAAAGCTACGACTACATTATCGTGGATCTGCCGCCGCTGGCGCCGGTGGTCGACGTTCGCGCCACCGTGCCGGCGATCGATTCCTTTGTGTTCGTGGTGGAATGGGGAGCCACGAGCGTCAAGACGGTGCGCCGTCATCTGCTCCAGGAAACGGAACTGCACGAACGCTTGCTGGGCGTGGTGCTGAACAAGGCCAATACCCGACTGCTCGAGCGGTTCGAGCAGCCCGGCATTTACCAGAACGGCTACTATATGAGGGGAGCCTAAAGCGCGACAACATTCGGATGGATCGTCATGGCGCTTTAGGTTGTTGTCTACGCACGATCTTTCCGGAGAACCGGTTCGCGCTTTACCCGATCATGCTGTAGCGGCGCAGCAGCTTGGCGGCGTGAATTCTGTTCAGCCGTTGTCCGGGCGCCGCATACGGGCACCTTGGCGCGAGCGAAGCTCCTCTTCGTACTTCAGTTTTTCGAGCAGCATATCGGTTACGAGTCGGCGCAATTGAGCGTTCTCGATCTCCAGCCGCTTGATCGTCTCCTCCGAACTCGCATCATTGGCTCCGGATCGCGGGGGGGTCTCAAGGTCGCGTAAACCGTTGCCCGAAGCTGGCGAAGATTTGAGCATCTTCTTCCAGCGATGGTACGTCATGATGCTGACGCCAAGCGCTTTGGATATCTCGCGCTGGGTTTTGCCCTTTGCCGCCAGTTCGTTGGCCTGCGCAAGCTTGGCCGAAATCTCGTCGGTGGCATGCCTTTTCCCAACCATAATGGGTCCTTTCAGGCCCGAATGCGCTAGCCCAAGTCTAGTAAGCGCGAATCGTGAACCTTTTCAATAGGCCCCCCGGACTTCCCCCGGCCATCGTTGCCCGAATGGCCGCCTCCTTGGATCTGCTGGAGGCACGGTCGGGCTGAACCCGCTGCGCTGCCCCGTCCCGGCGCCTGCCAGCTTCAGCATGAAGCGCTCTCAGTGCTGCGCTTGCAGGTCAATGCGGGAGCGCGACCGCATCAATACGCATTGCGTGGCCACATCAGCTCAACGGCCGTTCTGAACATGATGTAAACATCGAGCGTCAGGCTCCAGTTATCGATATACCATAGATCTAGCTCGATCCGCTGCTTCATCAATTCCAGCTGTGGCGTGCCCCCTCGATAGCCGTTGACCTGGGCCCAGCCGGTGATGCCCGGCTTGACATGGTGGCGGAACGCGTAGTTCGCGATCATCCGGCCGTATTCGTAATCGTGCACCAGAGCGTGAGGTCGCGGCCCGACGATGGACATGTGGCCCTGCAGCACGTTGATCAATTGTGGCAGCTCGTCGATGCTGGTCTGCCGCAGCAGCCGCCCGACCCTGGTTACCCTGGGATCCTGCTTGGTCGCCTGGACGACAGACCCGCCATCCTCCTGCACGCACATGCTGCGCAACTTGTAGATGACGAAGGGCTTTCCGTTGAAGCCATGGCGGCGCTGCCGAAAGATTACCGGTCCGTTCGACTCCAGCTTGATTGCGATGGCTGAAATCGCCAGGGGAAGTATGAGGATCAGCAGCGACGTCGTCGCCACGACGATATCGAGCAGCCGCTTGCTCATCCGGTCCAGCGCCGAGAGCGGAGCCGGCTGCACCTCGACCATGTAGAGCCGTTGCGACATCGAGGTCTGGTGCCGCAGCACCGTGGAGACAGCGCAATCAGGCAACAGCCGCACGGGAAGCGGGATTGCACGCAAGTGGCGGAGCACTGCGGTGACTGCCTGCGGAGCCGACCAGGGCAGCGCGAGGACGATCTCCTCGGCGCCAGCGTGACGGATCCGCGCCGTCATGGCCTCGCCTCGCTTCGCCTCGGATCCGGGGAGCAGGTCGTCGACACGCGGCAAGGTCACGCGGTCGATCTCCTGAAGCCCGAATCGGGTCAGCAGTTCGTTCCGGTCGAACTGTGCGAGTTCCGGGGCCGTTCCGACCACAACCACCCGCCGCCCACGAATGGTCCCCGTCAGCAGCGCGGCTCTAAGGCTGCGCTTCGCCATCCATCGTCCGCAGACCAGACCGGTAGCGGCAACCGCGACGAAGCAAAGCACCGATCCCCGCGAGACCTCGGCACCAGACTTGAAAAGGAACAGGACCACCGGGATAGTCACCGCCGCGATGCACCAGCCGGCCAGGACGCGGCCGCCGTCGCGCTCGGCATCCAGCAAATGGTTGTGTCGGTACAAACCCAGGAAGTGCGCGACGAGAACGTGGGCAAGGCTTGCGACCAATCCCATCCCTGCATAAAAACCGACATCGCCAAGGCCCCCCCCGAGGGCATGCTGATACCCGAGGCCGCCCAGTGCACCCGCCGCAACGATGATGGCGGCGTCGAGGGTCGCGAACAGCGGCTCGATCAGAACGAACGGAAGGGCAAGGTGAGGCCGCGATCGGGGCTCGGATGTCGCGGTCGATCTAGCCGTGTTGGTCAAGTCGGTCACAATGCACCCCCGGCATCGAAGTCGCGATCCCGATAACACGCGCATTGTACCATAATTATGATATTTTTACTGTTAGTTCACCATTGATGACGGCTACACCGATGAGCTCCGGCGACGTCGTCGCAATGTCACACCAGCCGTTCAGCGTGACGGCGCTGCGTCGGGCCTGGGTTCGAGCAGGCGCGACAACGCGATCTCGTTCACGACGGGCGGGGTCTGCTTCAGCAGCTCCGCCACATAGGCACGGCGGTTCGCCTCGACGCGCTCGGCCCGCATGCGCTGCACCAGGGCATCCCTCACGTCGGCGAGCGGCCGCGTATGCGAGGCCTCGGTGTCGACCAGTTTGATAACGTGCCAGCCGTCCTCGAGCCGGATGGGATCGCCGATCCCGGATTTGGGCAGGCCCGTGACCTGCGCGCGTATTTCGGTGCGCAGATCGGGCTCGGCAACCCAGCCGATCTCCCCTTCCCGTCCTGCGGTTGCCGCATCCTCCGACGAGGCACGCGCGATCGCCCCGAATTCCGCGCCGGGTTGCTTCACCTTGCGCATGATGTCGTCGAGCTTCCGCCGCGCGGCATCTTCCGCCGCCTTGTCGGCATCCTTCGCGAGATTGACCACGATCTGGGCCAGCCGGAAGCGGCGCGGGACCAGGAACGCGCTGGCGTTGGCTTCATAGACGTTCTTGATCTCGGCCTCGCTCGGATATTGGTCGCCCACGGCCGTGACCGACTGCAGATAGGTTTCGACGATGAGACTGTCACGGGCACGCGCAAGCTGTGTCACCACGCTCGGCTGCTGGTCCCACTTCTTCGCCGTCGCTTCCTTCAGCACCAGCCGATTGGCCAGGAGCGCGCGCACGGTCTGATTGAGCAGCGCCGGATCGCGCGCCATCGCCGCCTGCTGGCGGACGTCCAGCATCTGGATCGTGGTACGGACCTCCTCGGCAGAGACATCGCTGTCGCCGACGCGGGCGATGACCTCGCCGCCCTTCGCCGCAGCGTTGTCCTGCGCCGCCGGCTGTGTCGGCTGGGCAAGAGCCGGCGCCGGCGCCGTGCGCTGCGCGGCGGGCGGCGGGTTGCGGGTTTGTGTCTGCGCCTGCGCCATCGGAAGGGACGAAACGGTCGCCAAGAGCGCGGCGGTAAGCAACATGGAGTTGGAGATGGTCATGGCTTGGCCTTCTGCTCGATGATCTTGTCGCGAAAATCCTGCGCAGCGTTCTGATGCTCGACGCGCTGCAGCCCGAACACGGGATCGTGGTCGAGCACCTTCTCCAGCGGATCCATCCGCTCATATTGCTTGACGACGTCGTCGGCGATCCTGACCAGTCGGACGTTCTTGGCCTCGCAGGCCTTGGCGCTCGCCTTCCAGGTCGTCGCCTCGCCCTCGAATTTGGCGCGCTCGGCATCCTTGGTGCGGGCAACTGTGGCCGCCTCACCATAGGCCGCCTTCCACTTCTCCAGCGAATCGTCACGCTCGGCAATGCGCTCGTTGAAGTCCTTCACGGCCTGGCGATAGGCTTGCTCGGCCTCCTTGACCTGGGCACGATAGGCCTCATTCTGCTTGCGCAGGCGATCGCGCTCCTGTTCGGCCGCGGTCAGCTTGGCCTGCACCGCGGCGCGCTGGTCCTCGGCGGCACGCGCCTGCGCCGTGGCGCTACGCAGCGCCTCGCGCAGACGATCGGATTCCTGATCGGCTTGGGCGGCGCTGGAGATCACCAATGCCAACGCAGCTGCAGCCGACAAACGCAAAGCCCGCATGATCAGAACCTCGCGTTGAGATCGAGCTGGACGATGTCCACGGCGTAGGGCAGGCCCGCGATGTTGTTGGCGCTCATCCAGCGCACCGACGCCCAGATGTTCTCGCCGAGGCCGACATTGCCGCCGATGAAATAGCCCTTGAGGTTGGTGCCGCCGAGTCCGAAGTCGGAATCGACGAAAGCATCCACCATGGCGTCGGATTCCAGATATTTGTAACCGACATGCGCATTCCAATCCCAGAGATGCTTGATCTGCTTGTTGCCCACCGTCAGGCGTGCGAGCCATCCCTGGTTGCCGCCGTTATAGGGGCCGGGATCACCGTTGCCGGTCGGCCCGAAGTTGTTCACGGCTACTGCGGCCACGGCCGATCGATTGAAGGCAGTGTTCCACACGTATTCCGCGTCCAGGACGACGTGGATTGGATAGAATTGCGCAAAGTCGAGTTGGGCGCTTGCGACGACTGGACGGAAATCGCTGGCCAAGCCGTAGTATTGATAGTTCAGGGTAGTGACGGGCGAGATGAGCGTCGGAATGTCGCGCAGTCTCATGTAGGTATTGCCCTTCTGCGCAAATGGCGGCCGCAACAGATCCGTGTTGCAGGAGTCGCTCGCAGTAGCGACAAGACATGTGCTGGAGAGCTTGCCTTGCGCGTTGGTGAAGTCGTAGTAGGCGACCGCCATCGTCAGGGTTGTTTCGGGATCGAACCTCGCGGCGAAGCCGCCCTGCGCTCCAAATAGCCATTTGTCGCGGCTTGGCGACTTGATCGGGCCGGAAAGGTCAACCGTATTCAGGCCGGCGTTCAGATCCGTATTGAAGACCGGAAAGGCGCCGCCCGCAAAAAATGGCGTGAGACCTTCGGCGATTTCCTGCCTGGCCTGGACAGCCAGGCCGTCGAAGCCGAGGTCTCTGTACCAAACGAGATCGGTCGGCGACCAGAACGGGTTGTCGAAGCGGCCCACCGATGCCGCGAAGTCCTGCGTCGGTTGATATTTGACGAAGGCGCGGTCGAGCCAAAGGGCATACTTCGAGAAATTGCCTCCGTTTCCGCCGAAGGTCTGGTTCAAAGAGACAGGCGAACTGCTCTCACCTGTCGCGATCCTGAGCCCCGCGGTAAAACCGTCGAACAGATTGACGTCAGCGCCGAGCCGCGCCCGAAAGCGGAAACGATTGCGGTCTTGGCTGGTGTTGTACGTCGGGGGAAAATACGGATTGACCGCGTTCGCGTTGTCTTCGAGGAACGGGCTCCCGGTGTTGGTCGCATTGAAGTTCTGAAGCGGGCCGTTTCCCGGAGGGAAGAAGTCTCCCTCGTAACGTGCGCGAATGTCTCCGTAGAACTTGATCCGCTGCGCCCATTCCGGATAGAGGCCCGGCGAGGCCCAGCCCTCCTTGTGCGCGCGGTCCATCACTTCGGCCCGGATCTCCTCGCGCAGCTGCTTGCGGACGATCTCGGGGACGTAGGTCACGCGCTTGGTGCCGGGGGGCGAGACGGCGTCCGCCGCACCGGTCGCCTTCTTCTCGGCGCTGTCGGCCTTGGCCGCTGCATCGCGCGTCGCCTGGCGGGCGACATAGGCTTCGTCATCGGCCTGCTTGATCAGGGCGGCCGCCTGTTCCTCGCTGAGCGTGCCCTGCTTCACCAGGAGATTGATCAGGTTGACGGTGGCGTTCGAGGACGGCGCTGCGGCGCGCGAGACCGTGGGGCGCTTGCCTTGCGCCACACTGTCGTCCTGCGCCGCAGCGGGGGCTGCGCAGGCGACCAGCACCAGGGCCGTCGTCGCCACCTCTCGCGTTCTCAGTTCACGCCACATGACGTCACCTCTTCTCTCAACTCACTCGACTTCACCAGAACTCATCCCGCCCGGCTGCGCGCCGTGATGCGGGTGATGATCGGCATCGGCATATCCCTCGGCGGCGGCTCTCGCATGCGCATGCCGCCGATCACCTGATCGCGGATCGTCGCATCGAGCGCACCATCTCCCGTCGAGGGCGAAAGCTGAACCCGGCTGACCTTGCCCGAACTGTCGAGCCAGACGCGGATCACCGCCTGCATCGAGGCGTAGCGGGTCTTCTCGTTGGCCTGGAGCGCGGCTTCCATCTGCGACTGCACGATGCTCGCGTACCAGCCGAAGCGGCTGTTGCCGCCGCCACCCCCGCCGCGTCCCTTGCCCTGCGCCAGGCCTCCGCCGCCGGGCCCGTTGCCGAGACCGAGGTCCGGCGGCCCCGGAGTCGGATCCGGTCCGGCATCGGGCGGCGCGTCTTTGGGAATGTCGACCTGCTTCTCCTCGACGACATCCTTGATGGGCGTCTGCTCCATCACTTTCTGTTCGGGCTGCTGTTCCGGCTGCTGCTCGGGCGGCGGCGGTGGTGGCGGCGGCGGAGGCGGCGGTGGAAGCACCATCGTCACCTGAAGCTCGTTGACCTTGCGCGGCGGGTCCTTGTCGCCGCTCATCACCATGACGACGATGCCGACGGTCAGCGCAATCACGACCAGAGCCGAACCGCCGAGCAGCAGATAGCGCCGCCATGCCGGACCGTCGTCCTCGTTGCTGTCGTCGTCCCACGCCATCATCCCGTCTCATCGCGCCGACGGCTTGGTCGCCATGCCGACCTGATTGAAATTCAGGCGCCCGAGCAGGTCGAGCACGTCGACGACGTTCTGATAAGGCGTCTGGCTGTCACCCCGCACGACGATGGGAAACTCCGGTGTCAGCGCACGCTGCTGCACCAGGCGCTGCTCCAGCTCGGGCAGAGTCACCGGGATGGTGTCGAGGAACAGCTTGCCGTCGCTGGCGACCGTGATCGCCTTGGTGGTCTGCTGCGCCAGCGACGGCGCCGCGCTCGCCTTCGGCAGGTTCGCCTTCATGCCCTGCACGGTCGCCGTGGTCATGATGATGAAGATCACCAGCAGCACGTAGGCGAGATCGAGCATCGGGGTGATGTTGATGTCGTCGTACGGCTTGCTATCGGACTGGACTTGCATCGGTCTACTCCGCCGCCTGCTTCACCGGCTCGTCCGGAATGTCGTAAGATTCCGCGATCCGCGTGATGAACTCGTCGACGAAGACCTGCATCTCGCTCGAGGCGTCCTTGATGCGGATCGTCAGATAATTGTAGGCGAACAGCGCGGGGATCGCGACGCCGAGGCCGGCGACGGTCGCCACCAGCGCCGCCGCGATGCCGGGCGCGATGGCGTTGACGTTGACGTCACCCGAGGCCGCGATCGCCGCGAAGGTGATCATGACGCCGACGACTGTGCCGAGCAGGCCGAGGAACGGGCCGCCCGAGATCGCGATGGTCAGCATCACCATCAGCCGGTTGAGGCGCTGGCTCTCCCTCACGAAGCCGCTGTCGAGCACGGCGCGGATCGACTGGATCGCCTGGGGCGACAGCCGGCGATAACCGCCTCCCGCAAAGCGCCGCCGAATCTCCTGTGCGCCGGCCGCGAACAGCCGGTAGAGCGGCGAGGCATGGACCGCCCTGCGCTGCTTCTTGCCGAGCTCGCCTCCGAAGGCCGGATCGTTCTCCTGGGCATCCAGCTGGAGCAGGCCGCCGATATCGGTCGAGCTCTCTCGGAAGTGCTTGAGGAAGATGGCGTTGCCGGCCGCGATGCGGTTCAGATACGAGACGCGATCCACCATGACGTACCAGCTGACGAATGCCATGATCGCGAGCAGGCCGATGACGATCCAGCCGTCGAGCGTCACCGCGCGCAGGAGCACGCCGAAATAGCCGCCGCTGAACCAGCCCGCATTCTCCTCGTCCACACTGAAAGCGATCAGCTTGGCCTGGTCGGGACCCTGCCCGATCGCGCCGAGCTTGATGAAGCCGGCCGGACGCGCGACCTTGGCAATCTGGAATTCGTCGATGTCGCCGGCAAAGCCCACGGCGGTGCCGGTCGATACGGCAGCAGGGGGAGTTGCATCGGCGGCAGGGGCGGCCGCATCCGCAGGGGGGGCAACTGCAGATGCGGCACGACCGAGTTGCGCCGAGCCCGTCATGGTGGGCAGACCGGCGGCGAGCGTCGCGGCCTGATTGCCGTCGACGTAGAGGGTGATCTGGCCGCCCTTCGCGGTGAAGGCGATCTGGTGCCAGGTGCCGGCCGCGATCGCCGCGCCGCCGGCACTGCGCTGGACGTTGCCGCCGTTCGCGACTTCCACGAAGGCAACGCCGTTGTCCAGCCCGACCGTGAGCCCGTTCGCGCCCTCGCTGCGTGAGAAGACAACGGCTCCGGGTTGCGGTGCGGTCATCTTGAACCAGAGCGACCAGGTAAGTTCGCCGTTCTCGGCGACAACCAGCGAGGGCGAGCCAGGCAGCATGAGCGCGGTCTGCCCATCGAGGCGGGCTCCCTGCCCGATGATGGCACCGTCCGCGGCGGGGACCGCATTCTGCGCAGCGTTCGCCCAAGCCGTGATGTCCTGCGCCGGCGTCGAGCGATCGTTGAAATGATAGACCAGCAGCGTGTCGGGATCGTAGGTGCCCTTTGCGTCGACGGCAGCAGGAGCCTTCTGGTTGCCGTAATAGAGCCAGATGTCGTTTTTGGCGCCCGGCTTCAGGTCGGGGACGCCGACCCAAACCAATGCCTCGCCGAGCAGCGAGTCGTATTTCTCGACATGGTGCTTGAGGGGCGTCTTGTCGTCGGCGGCTACGAAGCGCAGATCGCCGCCGTCCTCCTTCGCTGCGCCGAAGCGGAAATTGCCCACGTGAAGACGGACCAGCACCTGAGCCGGGCCGATCGCATCGCTGATCCCGGCACCGGAGGGACCGGTGTCGACCGTGATCTTCTTGCGCAGCGTCCACTGCTCGTTCCACCACGCCGACGCCGAACTCGGCCACAGCGCTGCAAGAAGGAGCAGCGCGAGCATCAGCGGTGCGCTCAGGCGAAATCGGGGACGTGATGCGAAGCGAGAGAGCGACATCTAGAATTCTCCCCAGAGCCGAAAGCCGAACCGTGGATGATTGGCGACCGTGACCTGCTGGTTGGTCAGCGGCACGCCGACGAATACGATGCTGTTGAAGTAGCGAAGTGTCTTCATCCGCATTCCGACGCCGTAGCTCGCAAGATCGAAGTGCGATTGCTGGTCGACGAGGGGCTCGTGGATACGCGCGTGACCGGCGTCGGCGAACGCGAAGAAGCGCCAGTCGTCGACGGCGTTGAACTTGATGGGATCGCCGATCGGATTCGGCAGGTTTTGTGCCATGTATGGCGCGAGGTTCGGGCTGCGGATTTCGACCGTTCCTGCAACGCCGTAGTCGCCGAGCACCTCGGACTCCAGATATCCACGCACCGTGTCCTGTCCGCCCAGGCTCAGCTGTTCGCTGGACACCAGCGGCTGATCGGCGGCCTGGCCCTGCAGCTTCGCGTATAGCTGGAAGCCTTCGGCCAGTTCCTGGGTGTGGGATATGTCGGCATGCAGGTGCGCGAAGCTGGCCGTCGCCTTGTAGCGCTTGGCGTCGAACTCTTGCGGGCTGCTGCCGACGCCTCGCAAGCCTGTCGTGACCACGGCATTGAGCTGCGTCAGCCGTCCCTCGGCCTGCCAGCTTGCGCCGTAGCTCGCGACGAGCGGCGCGTAAGTCACAGGGGAGTCGAACGCGTCGGTGCCGAGCCGCAACGTTTGCTGAAACTCTTTGTAGTCGACGCCGAGCGACAAGGTGTGGAAGAGTTCGCCCTTGCCCGGCAAGGTCAGCACCGCGCGACCGCCGACCACCTGACCCGGACCGACGACGTTCGCACCTCCGACGGTTGCAACCGAGCTCTCCGACTTCAGGCCGTAGACGAGCACGCTGAGCCAATCGATTTCCGTCCGGGCCAGATACGAGCCGGAGATCACCATCGCGTCCTTCGGATTGAGCGGTGCCCACTGGAAGGTCCACGTCATGGAGTGGCCGAGCTGCCATAGATTGTCGTAACGGAGCGATACGCTGGATCGCAGCGCCGTGGTGCTCGGACTCTGCCGGTTGTTGATCTCGGCACTGCCGTGCAACGGAAACGTGTCCTCGACGTTGAGATCCACGTCGATTGTTCCGGGCGTTACACCGGCCCGCAGCGCCGGGGTCACACGGCGGTCCGGCCACCGGTTGAGCGCAACGATGTCCTTCGTGACCGCCTGGAAGTTCGGCAGGGTTCCTTCCTTGAGCGAAGGCGCGCTGCCCTTGATGTTGGCGAGATCGAAATAGCGTGATCCTTTGACACGCAACCGCCCAACGCGATTTTCGGCGACCTTGAGCACGACGAAGCCGCGCTGCGCATCCTGCTCCGGGACCGAGACGGCGACGGTCTGGAGGCCCTTGTCGTGATAAGCCTTCTCGACGGCCGCGCGGGCCTTCTCGACCTCGTCCGCGGACTTGTTGGGACCTAGAAAGGGGTAGACAGCCGCCTCGATTTCGATCTGCGGCAAACTATCCGCTCCCTCGACGCGATATTCGTCGATATCGAAGCGCGCTTGCGGCTCAGCGGGCTTCGGGGCGACGCCATCCTTCCCGGCATCGCGTTTCTTCGATGCATCGTGACCGGGTTTTGCACCTGCAGGCGCGGCGGCAGCCTGCTTGGCGCCTGGACCAGCGGCAGTCGTCTCGGATTTCGCCGCGGCCGCCTTCGTCGTGCAAATCGCGCAGATGATCAAACCGCAGAAGATCCGGCGCCACGCACCAGCGGCGCCGGCCCTGATATCGCGCGGCAGCCACGGTGCACGACGATGCACACCGTTATGATACATACCCCGCGAATTCACCTGCGCCTCGATATCATTCTTGCACTGCGTCCCGCTCGTACACGGTTCGCCAGCATTGTTCGGACGGCCCGGACCGACCGAAACGCACGGTCTGGATGGCCTTATCCGCTAGACGTTGCATCGCGCGCAGCAACGAAAATTTTTTCGTGGCCCGCTCATTACCGCCGTGATGATTTCGTGCAACATAACTCAACTAACAAATCGAGATTGGTATTCACTAACGTTTCGTCACATTGTCGTTGTGCGGTCTAACTACCGTCCCGCCGTCAAGATAAGACTGAGTGGGGGCGTAACATGACCATCGACAGCATCAGCAGCCTGCGGACACTTCTGCTCGCTGAGTACGTGGACTTCGATCGGCGGTTGACGCGGCGGCTCGGCTCGCCGGACCTCGCTTCGGAAGCGCTCAACGAAACCTATCTGCGCCTGGAAAGGATGCGCGAGCTCGGCCAAGTGCGCAGCCCGAAGGCGTATCTGTTCCGCATCGCGCTCAACATTGCCGCTGACCGCCGCCGCGCCGAGAAGCGCCGCCTCACCTCCGGCGAGGTCGATGCCCTGCTCGACATTCCCGACGACCGACCCGACGCCGCGCGCGTGATCGAGGATCGATCCGAGATCAACTTGCTCAAGCGCGCAATCGCCGAGTTGCCGGAGCGCCGCAGGCGCGTGCTGATGCTTTCGCGTATCGAGGGCATGCCGAACCGCGAGATCGCTGCCCTGCTCGGCGTGACGGTCCGCACCGTCGAAACCGACCTCAAACAGGCCGTCGAACACTGCGCCGATCGCCTCAAACGTCCCACCCGAGTCAACTTCGGTTTTCAGCGTCCAGCTTCGTCATACGTACAGAGATATGTCGATCGCGAGCATCCGCTCACGGCCGGCGGGTGCGGGAAAGCGCTGGATCGTGACGAAGCGAAGCCAACAGGTCGATCACTTAGATCCCTTAACTCGTGAAGCCCTGTCCTTCATCCTGCGGCTCAAGTCGGGTGAGGCAACGGTCGCCGATGCCGAGCAACTGATCGACTGGCGCGGCCGAAGCCCCGCGCACGAACATGCGTTCCGCGATGCCGTGAAATGTTGGCGCGCCATCGGTCAAGCGCTCGCGAGCGGTCGGGCAAGGCCGGCGGCCCGGCGGCGGCGCGCCTCGGCCCCGAAGCCCCGCTCCTGAGCCAGCCGGTCGATCGGCCCCCGTCAATGTCGCCGGAATCAACCCGGATCAGCCTCAGTCATGGCCTGCGTTCGACCGCGCCTTGCAGGCGCGTGTTCAGTGACGTGAAGTCGATCGCTCCGCCGGCCGTCCGTACGCGACCGCCAGTGCCCCGGCTGCCTGCCGGGCGGCCGAACGTCGGCTGCGGGACCGAGCCGGTCACGGGAATTCCGTTCGCAGTCAGGTGCGAGCGGACTCGCGTGCAATATTCCACGGACAGATGAGAGAATCGCGTTTCGCCGTGGCCGGCCCGGTATTTCATGGCGGCGGTGCAGAGATCTCCGTTGGCACGGCGCCAGGCGCCGGCGAGATAGCGCACCCCATAATGCACGTTGACCTCGGGCGTCGCCAGTTCGGCGGGCGTGCCGGCAAAGCCCATCATGCGAGCCGTGGGCAACATCACCTGCATCAGGCCGACCTCGCCATCCAAACCGACGACGCGCGGATTGTAGCGGCTCTCCACCGCCATCACGGCGTCGACCAGGGCCGGCGGCAGGCCGAAGGCAAGCGACTCACGCTCGATCAACGAGCGGTACTCGGCGCGGCCGGCGCGCCAATCACGGCCGAACATCGCGCCGGTGCGATAAGCGGACACGAAGAGCAGCGGATTGGCCGGCGGAAAATCCGCTGCAGTGAGCGGCCGGGGCGCGAAACGTTCGAGCTCCAGCGGCGCCACCTCGTCATCGCCACTCGCGACTTCGGCGACCGCATCGGCCTTGATGCTTCCGTCAATCGCGACATCCTCCTCGCAACGCGCCTGCTCCGGCAACAACACCAGACAGACGGCGGCGAGCAGCGGTAGAAGCAACCGCCTGCGGTCGCAAGCTTGTCCGTGACGTGCTGACATCAGCGCCGCGGCAGAACGTTGGTGGGAATGCTCGGGGGACGGTACGGAATGGCCGAGCGGCCGTAGTTCGAGCCGTATTGCTGACGGACAGCGGCTTCGTTCACATTGCCGACACGCACGTCCGGCGAGCGCGCATCGATGGGTGGCAAGTTGAGCGACGGGTTCACCTTGTCCACTTCGCGCCTGAGCTTCTGATTGAGACACCCGAAGGCGCCTTCGTTCCCGATCTGCACGTCAAGACAGCGCTCGAAGCTGGGCCCGGGCTGACCGCCTATGATCGTGCCCTGCCGCGGCGGTGGGATCGGGTCGAGCGGCCCCGGTCCGGGCGACTGCGCGGCGCCGGACCCCGCCATCGCAAACAGGCCAGCAGCAAGGGCCTGTCCGGCCAACCATCCACGTCGGTGCGAAGCCCGGCTCATGCCGCTCTCCCCTGCTCGCCGGCACATCGACTGGCCCGGCCGAAGGCGCCTCGTAACATCATCGGTCGACGAATGATGCCGGCTGATGTGATGAGTAACATCTACAAGCGGGGCGTCAAGCGGCCAGACGTGAATCGAGGTCGGCGGCACGTTCCAAACGTCATGGACCGGTGGTCGTGATCGTCGTCGTCGATGTCGTCGATCCCGGATTGCGGATGGTGTTGACGAGCGTCACGCCGCTCTGCGCCGTCACGAGGGTCGTGTTGATGAAGTAGAGAACCTTGGTCACGTCGACCTGAGGCGCGTTGGCGGCATAGATCACGTCGAACGGACGCATCGTCATTTTCGTCGCAATGAAGTAGCCAGCCGGATCCTGAAAATTGACGTTGAAGACAATCGGGACGGAGTCGCCGTCGAACTTCGAGCAATCGATGCCCAGCCGCTCCGCGACATCCCGCGGCTCGCGGCGATAGAGGAAGACGGAAGCCGGATCGGCTTGGAGGTCGAGCAGCCCGCGAGCCTTTGCGACCGCCTGTGTCAGGTTGATCCGCCAGGCGTCGAAATTGAACTCCCCCTGCTGACCGGTTGCGCCAAACGCGATGAACTTCATGGGCTCGCGATACAGATAGATGCGATCACCCGGCTGCACGAAGACGTTGCTGTTCGGGAAATGAACGAGATTGCCGAACGGGACCGTAGCCCGCTTGCCATTGCGCTCCAACACGACCCAGGTTTCCCACCCGGCACCGCTTATGCCACCGGCACGCGTGATCGCGTCGGTGATGCGGTCCTGCGCGCCGGCCGACGGCATCGGGAAGCGTACCGGCGTCCTCACCTCGCCGAAAACGCTGACGAGCGAGGAGCGCTGCTGACTCGAGGTCACGACGACCTGCGGGTCGATCGCGCGCTTCTTGATCTGGGCCAGGATATCCTCCTGCACCTGCACGTTGGTGCGGCCTGCTGCGCGAATGCGGCCGGCATAGGGCACCGTGATGTTTCCGTCGTTGTCGACGGCCTGATCAGGCAAATTCACGAAATTGCCGGGGCGTACGCCGGCCTCCAGCGGCACGTAAAGACCGCCGGCCGACGCCTCGAAGATGGTGACGCTGATGATATCCCCGATGCCGAACTTGATACTCGAGGGAGGCCGGGAGTCGGCGATGACACCCGCCAGTCCGTTGGGCTCGTATTTCTCGAGCAGCTGCACGACATCCGGATTGAGCTGCACCGTTGCGAACGGAAGACTCGTGGTGTTCTCGTTCCTCACGTCGAGACTGGCCGGTCCCGACATCGGTATGAAGCCGCAACCACCCAGTCCAACCGAGGCGATCACGCCATATGCGATCGACACAATCTTCCAAAACCGCATGACTATTTGCTTCACACCAAGCTGATGTTGGCCCGGACGGACCTTCAAGACGCCGCTGCACTTCGGGATGCGATGGATCGTCCTGCTTCATAGACGGCTCGCGGCGTGCATCAGCGAAAACGAGGTCTCCGGCCATGCTGTGCACGAGGCACGCGGCCGGCTGTGGACCAAAGGTCCCCGGAAACAATCTCGACAGCAGCGGGCGACGTCTCCGCCTGAACCAGCCGACACAAGGGCGACGATTGAATTGGGCTTACGATACGGATCTCGCCACCCGCGGGCGGCTAACGCGATCGTTTCAGGTCGATTTCAACAGATCGCGGAGCCGTGCGATCTCGATCTGGGTCTCGGAGACCATGCGCATCAGCAGTGCGTTTTCGTGCTCGAGGTTCTTGATGCGGCGCAGGCGGCCACTTTCGTCTTGCCGCAAGCCGAGATCGTAGATCTTGGCATTCGTCTTGTTCAGCGCGGACTCCGAGCAGATCTGCTCCAGCGGATGTGTCGCACGCATTTCAGCCCCCAAAACACAAAATCAGAAAGGAAACGTACGGACTTCGCAGGTCAGCAGCCCTCTGCCCTAACGCGTCGTTACGGATTGTTTAGGTAAGTTTCTTATCGTTGCTGTGACCGATATTTGAATAGGGTGTCAGATTCGCATCGGCCCGGTCGTCACGCTCCGCGGGTCTCCGAAGAGCAATATTGGCTCGTAACCGGCGCCTTGACGCGCTCCGACTGAGCGCAGGCGACCAATCGCCGCAAAGAACCATCCTGTCGATCATTGCTTGCCATCGCCCGCCGAGTTTTCATCGGTCTCCTTGCCGGAGTTATCCCGGCCGTCGCCTCCGCCATAGCCGATGACCTCGACGATGAAGATCGAGGCGGGCTTGCTCGCCCCGCCGGCGGTCGGAGTATCTGCCGTCTTGGCCGCGGCGCCGGCAGTGTTCGAACCGGCGGTCAACGCGCCGATGTTGGGCACTGAAATCGTGGGCACGCCGGTCGAGCTGCCCTGGACCGACGCGTTGCCGAAATTGGCAACGACGGGCGCGACGAATACGGCGTTGCCGGAGGACTGCACGCCCGCCGTGCCGAAATCGATCACGCCGCGCGGCGCAAGCAGATAGAGGTTCGACGCCCGGGCGACATTCGAGGCACGCAGCGTGCCGATGCCGGCGCCGGTGACGTAGCCACCGAGATCGATGAACGGGTAGTCGTCCTGATCGTAGAGCACCTGGAGCGCCGGTGCCGACAGCGTCGTCTTGGAGCCGCGGCCGGCGTCGAGATTGCCGTTGGAGCTCCACATCGTGACGTCACCGCCCTGGGTGGTAAGAACGCGGCTCGAGTTCACCAGCACGTTCTGGTCGGTGAAGGTGTTGATGGCCCCGCCGCCAAGGGTGAGGATGCCGATGTCGCGCAGCTTGAGCGCGGTATTCGATTCCGCCGCCAGGGAACCGACGATCAGGCTGCCGCCGGGCCCGAAGATCGAGACATCGCCGCCGAGCTGGGTCTGGACCGTGGCGTGAAGCAGGTTCATATCGCCGGTCCTGACGAGCTCGCCGGCGCCGCTCGTGCCGCCCCCCAGCGTGTTCTGAGTATAGCCGAACTTCGCCGGGAACATGGTGTCGATCATTTCGTAGCCGAACGCGGTCTTGAGGTTACCTTTGCCGACCTCCTTCAGCCCGACAAAGAAGGCTTCATCGACCAGAACGTGCTGGAGGTCCTTCGGCAGGCTCTTGAACTGCTCGAATGTCAGGCTCTCCTTCTCGCCCGTCCGAACGTTGGTTGCCACAACGGCGCCGAGGAAATTCGGGCTGGCGGGATCTAAATATTTGCCGATCATCGCGTCGTAGTCGATCCCGAACTTGACGCCGAACAGCACGTCGATGCTGGCACCCTGCTTGGTGCCGGCCGCCTCGACGAGGGCAGCGTTGCGCCGCGGGTTGTTCGAGGGGCCGAGCAGCGCTTGGTTGTAGATACCGACCGAGCCGCCGGTCGTGCCGCCGACGTAGAAATTTCCGACCGGAATCGAGTTCGAATTTCCGACCGAAACAATGCCCTCCTGCACCGGCGCCTGGCTCGCATTGTTGAACGCAGCAGGGAGGAACGGACCGATGTCGCCGCCAGCCTGCACCACGAGATAGCCTGGACCCGCGACCTGGATGCCGCCGCCATTGGCATACCCGGTATAGGAAATGTTGCCCCCAGCGACGATCTTGCTGACGTCGTTGACGTGGATGTTCTGCACGATGAGGTTGAGATCGACGATGTTGCCGCCGGCATAGATGCTGACCGGCCGGTTGATTTCGATGCGCTGGTAGACCTCGAGCCCGTCCCCCTTCAGACGGCCACCGTACGTCCCCGTAGCGGTGACGTTGCCGGTGGCGGCATAGATCCTCGCGGTCGTGTCGAGGCCTTCATCATCTGCATGCGCCAGAATGGCGCGACTTGAGGATTCGCCGTAGCCGCTGTTGGGCCGGTACGGATCGAACGCGGCGTCGAACAAGGCCGGTCCGGCGGAGATCAGCGGACGCGGTGACCTTTCGAGCGGTTCGCTCGACTGCTTGGGATAACCGAAGGTCAGATCGATCTCGCCCGCTGCCAGCAGGGCGAACGTGCCGTGATCGGACGCGCTCAGCACCATGCCCGGCATGTTCACCAGCGATCCGGCGACGTTCTGGTTGACGATTGCGCCGATGCCGGTGGTGATCAGACTACCCTGCAGGGCGATGGCCTCGAAACTGGCGGGATAAGCGGCGGCTGCCCCTGGTGCGGCCGTCGTACTGATCGTGGGGGACGACAGCCCGATCGACACATCGCCCGATTTGGCGAGGAGGCTGACCTTGCTGTCGGGACCGTAAGTATCGAAATACAGCGCCGTCCTCGGGACCGTCCCAGTTTCCAGCGGATTGGCCCTGCTCGGCTGCTGGGCATGCAACGCCGCCGGATTGACGACCCCGGCTACCGCGACCGAGCCACCGGCCACCACAATAATCTGTCCGGTGTCGACCGCAAGTTGCGGCAAGTTCGGCAGCGCCAGAGTGCTCTTGGCGTAGCGGTAAATGGTGCCATTGTCGCGGATGTCGCCGCCGGCTTCGATTCGCGCGTGGCCAGAGCCCTCGTAGAAGGACCCTCCACGAAGGTCGCGGCCAGCGCGCACGATCATGTTGCCGCTGCCATAGAGGTGCGTGACAGGCGTGCTGCCGGCGGTAAGACCGCCGGTGACCCTGCCCGTCGTCGGCGCCGACACAGAGACGTCGACCAGGTCGCGTCCGGCGAGTACGCTGATGTTGCCGCCGGCGCTGAGGAAGCCCTGCTGGAAGCTGCCATACTGGATCCACCACGCAGTCTGCGAGGCAATCGTATTTCCAGCGGGCGCAAACACGCCCGCACCGACGATCGCCGCGCTGCCGCTCGGCGTGACCGCGGCATTGGACAGCAGCCAGGGCTGATAATATTGCGGGACTTTCTTGTCGACGCTGACGTTGCCGATCACATCCCGCTGCGCATCGATGACGACGTCGCCACCCTTCTCAGGGAAGGCGGCTGCGGTGGGCGGACCATAATAAAGATCGGGGGCATCTGCGGCGGCTGCGTTGCCGTAGCCAAGCACGCGGGGCTCGTAGAAGCCGTTGGGATCGGTGACGACGATCGTCCCATCGGGTTTGACGCCGTAAGGATTGGCATAGGCCGCCGTGTTGACGCCGGCTGCGTAGATCACGCCCGGCGCGCTGGTGTCCTTGAGGATCACGTCCCGCGCTGCCGCGACATTGATATTGCCAGTCCCGGTCCGGATCATGGTCGGGATGTCAACCAGGACTGTGGAATTCGCAAGCTTGTCCTGCACCAGCGTCTGCGAGTAGCTGACGTGCTTGTCGACGATGACGTCGCCGACGTTATTGGCGAGCGAAACCCGTGCGCCGACATTGGCGCTGGAGAGGTCGGCACCCGCCGTGAGATTGTACGACCAGGACGACGGCGCCGTGATCGTCTTGATGTTGCCGGCGCTGCAATCGATAGTACAGACCCGCAGGCTGTGCGGGAAGAGGTCCGCCGCGGCGAGATCAAGACTGGACGGGTTGATGCCGTTCGCGGCCGCGTTGTAGGGAGCGGTTATCGAACTCCCGGGAGTGTTGAGATAATACGTATACGCGCCGATCTGCCGAACGATCGTGTTCTCGTCGAAATTGCGACTGGAGTCGGTGCTGGTGCCGAGATAATTGCCGAACTGGAAGAAGCCATCCGAGATCGAGGCGTTGACGTTGATGTTCCCGGCTGCGCGCAGCGTCAGCGCGCCCGCGTCGAAGCCGCCCCAAGGCGTCAGAAGACGGTATTTGAAATCGATATAGCTCGAAGTCGGGTCGAACTCGCCATCCTTGAGTCCGCCTACGGTGCCGGCGGCCAGATTCCAGTTGCTGCTGACGGTGATGTCGCCCTTCGAATTGACGAGATCGACCCCGGGCTGCACATGCACGACATCGGCGCCGAGGCTGGCGGCGAGCGGCGCAAGGCGCGTGAACAAGTTGCTGAAGCCGTAGCTCTGTCCGTTATAGCTCCAGGTGCCCTTGGTGATCTGCGAGACGGTGTCGCCGAAGAACGCGCTCCCGGTGCCGGCGCCCCCGGTAAAGGTTGCGATGCCCGGCTTACCCTGATTTGCCGGATCGAACTTGTCCAAGACTCCGCTCGAACTCAACGGAATGAAATCCTTGGTCTGGCCAATGAAGGTGACCGAACCGTCCGCATTGAGCGTCGAACTGCCGGCCAACGTGTTCGATTGCGAGAATCTGAAGGTGGCGCTGCCGCCGGCCCAAGAGATCAGGGCAGTCGGTTGCGCGTTGCTGGCTCCACCCGGTCCGAGCACCACTTCCGCCGAGACGACGGTCAAGAACGACACAACCGCGCCAGTAAATGGGTTCCTGGTGGGCAGCACCTCTATTCCGCCGACAAACGCGCGGGTCGGAGAACTCGTGTAGCCGCTTCCCGGGTTGGTAATCGTGATCGAGAGAACTCCGTTTGCGTTAACGCTCGCTACGCCTTGCGCCGCGACCCCGCCAGCCGGTGGTGGATCGAATGTTACAGGAATGTTCGTTTGGCCAGCCGCGAAACCAGGATTACTGGCAGGCGAGAATTGGTAGACGCCCATGACGAAGTTCCTGAGAACTGCGCCATTCCCATTGGATATCGCCACCGTGTAGCCGGGATTGCCGCCGCCAACGACGCTGGTGAATCCGTTGTTGGTCGTGACCCCGGAAATCTGCCAGCCAGCGACGTTCGTCCACGAACCGTCGGTCGCGGGGATGAGATTCCCATTGGGATCCACGCCCCTGTACCAGCCGGCCGTGTCGATCGTGCCGAACCAGCCGAGATTCGACCCATCGATGCCGTTCTTGCCGGCCGTGGTGTCGAACGCGATGTAGCCGTTGACGGCGACCGAGCGCGCGCCGACGATGCTGGTCCTGGCGCGATCGTTGACGTTGTTGGTTGCATCGAGCACGGGCAGTTCGTCGAATGTCTGGTTGCCGTCGGCGTAGAACTCGGCGCCGTGCGCGCCGGACGTGTTAGCCACATTGCTGATGGCCGCGATCTTGACGTCGTTATTGCCGTCGAGCGGCGCGCGGAACGTCACCGTGCCGCCGCTGAGGCCGCCCCTGGTGCCGCCGGAGACGTTGATCTGCGTGCCCTGCTGCAGGTAGATTTTCGACTTCGCATCCCAGCCGATCCCGATCGTGACGTCGCCGCCCCGCTCGTCGGCATGCGTCGTCGAGGCGTCGATTACGCCGCTGCTGGCGAGGAGCACCGCGTTGGCGCCGTAGAGTGCAACCTGTCCGCCGGCCTGTCCGGTGCCGTCGGCGGTCTTGCCGCTACGGCCGGTCGCGTCGATCAAGCCGCGGATCTTCACCTGGCCGAACTGCTTGCTCGCGTCGCTGCTGTCCCACGCGGCATCGTCCGCGGTCAGCATGACGGCATTGGCCTTGAGGATATGGCCGGCTGCCAGTTCGAGATTGCCCGTGCGCGTACGGATGTCAACCGAACCGGTGAGACCGCCCGCGAGCAGATTGTCGGCGAGCGAGGTCAGGTCCGCGCTGCCCAGCGTATCGAGCTTGAAACGACCGCCGAGTCCCGGGGCGCCGGCCCCGCGCAGTTCCCCCGCGATCGTGGCGCTGCCGCGGACGGCATTGACTTCGATCTGGCCGCCAAAGCCGAGACCACCTGCAGGCTGCGCCACGTCGACGATACTGCCGGTGTCGACCTTGACCTTGCCCTCGCCGGTGAACGGCAGGAACGCGGTGCCGGTATCGGCATTGAGCACGACCTTGCCGCCGGGGGCGTAGGTATCAATATCGACGAGCGTCTTCTTGTAGCCGGCCGCCGACAGATAGGCGCCCTTCTCGAGCTCGAGATTGCCGGCGATCGCGCTCAGCGTGATCGTGCCGCCCTGCGCCTGGATCGTGCTGGCGACGGTGACGTTGGCGGCCGTGATCTGCAGGTTGCCCCCGACCTCGGTGCTGTCCGCCGGACGCTCGACCGCGCCGGTGCGGGTGCTGCTGTCCCGGATCGTGACGTTGCCGGCATAGCCCGTGATCGAGAAGTTCTGCGACTTCGCACCGCTCGCGCCGGCGACCAGCACGCTCGGCGTCGTGATCGCAAGATCGACCTTGTCGGTGTTGTTGACCCCGAGGGCCAGGGCACCCGGTCCCTTGATGAGAACGCGCCCGCTCGCGGACATGCCGACACTGGAATAGCCGGCGATCGTCATGTAGGCGGCGGGTGTGATGCCGTTGACCGGAGCGTTGCCGAACTCGATGTCCTCAGCGACGAGCTGCAGGCTGTTGCCGCCGGCGGTCGCACCGCCGCTCAAGGCCGGTCCGACCGTGTTCGTCAGCGTAATGGTTTCGCTGGCGGTGATGGTGGCATTTCGGGCGACGCCGCCATCGAGGCCCTGTGCGAGGCCATTTGCGTCGAGGATCAGCTTGCGCGTTCCCGAATTGAAGCTGCCGTAAACCGTGATCGGTGCCGACAAGGCGCGCAGCGCGAGCGTTTGGACGTCGGCAAACTGCGCGCTATTGGCCGGCAGCATCAGGCTCACGCCGGCAACCGGGTTGACGGCGCCGATCCCGATGCTCGGAGCGACCAGGTTGACGCGGCTGGCGTGCAGATCGGCCGTATTGACGGTGATGGCGCTGTTCGCAGCGGTGCCTTGCAGCGTCAGCGTATCGGTCTTGATTGTGACGCCGTCAGCGACCACGACCTTGCCGCTGTCAGCGGTGTTGCCTCCCGGCAGCGTCAGGCTTCCGCTGACCTGCCCGGCCGCAACGTCCCTGAAGCTGATCGTGAGCGACGGCGCGGAAACGCCTGTCTTGGACGGGCCGGTGATCTGGAGGGTCGGATCGTTGCTGGCGGCGAACAATGCGCCACGCCCCGGCTGTTGCGGACCGCCATTGGCATAATAACCCAGGATCGACTGCCCGGCCGCGGTGAGAAGCGGCAGCTTGGTCAGGTCTGCGCCCGTGATCGTCGTGCCCGACAGCGTGCCTCCCAGGGCCGTCGCGATGCTTTCGGCGGTGACGGCGGGCTGCCCGTCGGAGACGACGATGTAGCTGCGCCCGAGCCCGGCATGAACGCTGCCCCTGGTTTCGATGACGCTGCCCGATTTGACCGCGACCGTTCCGCTGCCGTCGACCGGAACATAGACCGGCACATCCAGCAGGACTGAGCTGGATCCGATCGTCACGTATTGCTGGACCTGCTGCCACTCTCCGGTTTGCTGCGCGACGAGCAGGATTTCCGGCGCGGTCAAGGCCTCGCCACGGGTGTCGACCACCACATTGCTCGCCGTCGGCGTGATCAGCGTGCCGGTGGCAACGTCGCTGCGGCTGCCGCCGATCAGGACACTCTCGAAACCGTAGATCTGGCCGACATCCAGCGCGACATAGCCGGCAGGCACGTCTTTGGCCTGGTAGGCGGCGCGGCTGAGCACGGCGAGCTTCGGCGCGCTGATATCCAGCTCGCCGCCCCGCCCGATATTGCCCTTGCCGTCGATGCCGGGCTGGGTCAGCGCAATTCCGTTGAGGATGATGGCCTGCAGGGCCGATACCGAAAGACGGCCGGCGTCCATCGGCAGTCGCGGCGGGATCTTGTTTTGCTTTGTCGCCGCCTGGGTGAAATAGCTGTTGGCACCATTGAAGCTGTACTCGCTGTACTGCTGCCATACCGAGTTGGTCTGCACGGCGAAGACGGTCTGCCCGGACGACTGCTTTCCTGGCGCCGTCGACTGCGTGTAATTGCCCGTGACCAACACGGTGCCGTCGGTCAGTTTGGTGCCGGTCGGGATGTTCTTGCCGGTGTTGTCCTGGGCGTAGACGACGACGCGCATCGCGCCGGGCAGCGTCGCATAGTGCGCGGGATAGAGCGTGTAGGTGCCGGCCGGGATGCCGTTGCCGCCATCGATCGTGATCTGCTGGCCCGCCAGCGGCACGCTGTCCCCGGCCGTGATCGTGGCACCCTTGTCGGCGCTGCGCGCGCTGGCGAAATGGATGTCGTAAGCCGCGACGGAATCGTTGCGCGAAGGCACCAGCGCATAGACGGTCTGGCCCGAGGGCGTCGTCGTCAGCACGTCGCGCGAACCTCCCTTGCCCTGGATCCATTCCGCAGCCTGGAGATCGCCGCCACCGCGCAGATCGATGGTGGAGCCGTCTGCGCGCGTCACCGTCGAACCCGACAGGATGAGTCCCTTGGAGGGCGGCGCCGTCAGCGGATAGAGACTGGCGTTGTAGTACCAATCCGTGCCGTCCGAGGTGGCGCCATAGGGCACGGTTGTGTCGGCCAGGGTGACCGAGGTGAGGCTTCCCGGCGCCAGCACCACCGATTGGGTGATGATCGGCGATACGGCCGCATCGGTATTGCCGAGCGTGATGGTGCCGAGCGGCGCAAACAGATTGCCTGCCTGCTCGATGGTCGCCGCGCGCACGGTGATGCCGCCGCCCGCCGATAGCGGAACGGTAGTGCCGCTGCCTTCAGGCGCGGAGAACTTGACGCTGTCCGGCGCTTCGATGCCGAACGTGACGGCGGTGACGGGATAGATGCGCTGGGCTGAGAGCAGCAGATCGCCTGCCGTCACGAGATTGCCGGTAAAGCTCGACTGCTCGGCGGTCGGGCTGGTGTCCGTCGCCGGGTTAGTCTTGAGCCCGTTGGCGACCTTGAGCGTACCGAGCCGGATGTCCTGGCGGGCGATCAGATTGACCTGGCCGAAGCCTGAGAAATCGAGGCCCCTCGTCGGAGTTCCGCTCTTCGCAACCCCTTGCGCGCCCTGAAGGTCGATGGTGCGCGCGTCGACGGTCAGCGTGCTGCTTCCGCTGGCCGGCTCGCTTCCGCTTCCGGCGAGGAGAACATAAGGCGCGGAGAAGCGGACATCGGCCGCACTCGCGGGCGCGCTGATAACCCCCGCCGCGATTTCGAGACGGCCGTTCACGCTCCAGTTCAGTGGACCCGAGATCGACAGGGTGCTCCATGAGGGCGCAGCGATGCCATAGATGTTGCCGGGGCGGTCGGTGAAGATGCGGCTCGCCCCACCCTGAGCGCCCGCCGCGTAGAGATAGACGTTGTCGAATTGGGCAAGTTGATCTGCCGCTACGAGCAAAGCTCCAGGCTGAGATCCCGCGGCGTAGGCATTCACCGCAGCCATCACCTCCGACGTGTCCTGGCGAAGTTTGATCGCGCCGCCACCGATCAGGACGGTACCACCGCTCGCTCGCGCGTCCGACTTCACGCTGCCATCGCTGGCGGCATATCGGCCGCCAGCCGCTGCAAAGCTGCCACCCCAGGCCAACCCGGTAACATTCGCGCTGACGGTGCCGGCATCGCTCCACGCCCATTGCGTGGTCGGCGAATTCCGGCCATTGGCCACCTGGATGCTGCCGGCCGCCCCGGAGACGTCGACCACGGCGCCGGCGTCGGCAACGAGAAACCCCGCCCCGGCGGCGTAAGCGTAATAGGCCTGACCGAACACCAAGCTGAGGTCACCGGTTTCGACCGCGAACGTTCCGCCTGCGATGTAGCTCCCGCTGGTGAGCGGGCCGTTGACCGTCCCGAACAGCGAATTGGCAACGATCGTTCCCGACAAATCGACCGCAGCGCCGGACGAGAGATGCGTGCTCTTTGAATTGATGAAGACGGATCCGCCGTGATTGATGATGGCCCCGCGCAGTTCGACCGATTGCGCAGCAACGGTCCAAAGCGGATCCGACGGCTTGAGGTCTGCGCGGCTGTCGTTAACAGCCGCCAACACGATGTTCGCCTTGGGATCGGTGGCGATCACCGACCCGGTATCAAGCGTAATATGGTCGGCCTTGAGCGTCAGATCGACGGACTTGCGCTGATTGTCCGGCAGCAGCGCAAGCTGTGTCGCGCCTGACTGGCCGAGCTTGGTGCCGGTCGGCGTCGTGGAATAATCGAACAGACTTGCGAGGTTTCTTTGCTGCAGAGTCAGGTCGGTTCCGCTTGAAACGACGATACTCGCCTTCGCGCCGGACCACTGGTCTTCAACCGATTCGATCGTATACGAGCCGAAGCCGCCGCTCGTGAGCAGCGCAGCAGGCAGCGTCGTCGCAACCCCTCCAATGCGGATCGACGATGTCTCGCCCTGCTGCAATGTGCCGCCGATCCGGATCGTGTTCGCCGCGGCGATCCTCAAGCTCCCGTTGCTCTCGAAGCCGTAGCCACGCAAGGTACCATCGAGAGCAATGAAAGCTTGCGTCGCGACATTCGCGGTTGGTGGTGGCGGGCCAGGATCGACCGTGTAAGGCTTTCCGTTGTAGACGCTGAGAGAGATGCTCCCTGCCCGCCCCTTCATCACCCCGGTTGCAACGGTCTGCGCCTTGCCCGATCCGTCGATGTATCCGCCGCTTGACACATCGAGCAGGCTACCCTGACCGAGCAATATGCTGCCGGTCGTGTCTATAACGCCACCGGTGACACCAAGGCTGTCCTTGGTCGTGCTGATCGTGATCGAACCGCCGTTGATGAAAGCCGGACCAGTTGCATCGATACCGGCCCTGCGCCCGGTGTCGTTGACGAAACGACCGCTGACATCGATCGTGCCCCCGACGAATACATTCGCGGCAATCGTATTGCCCGATGCGTCCTTGGGGGCTTTGAACAAAGATGTCGTGAAATCTTTGCTGACTGCCTCTCGGTCAGTCATGAGGTTGACGTTTCCTCCAGCTGCCGAAACGGTTCCGGCAATATCGATAGCCCCGCCCGCAACGACGGAAAGGCTGCCGCCCGCGGCCAGGTCGAGCGCGCTGCCGGCCGAAAGAACAAAATCGTTCGCCTTCACGGACAAGGAACTCAGGCCGTAGCTCGACAGGATCTCGGCCGAGAGATTTGTGGTGTAGGCGCTCTGCGTGGCGTAGTTGGCCGATGCCGCGGCGCCGATCTGGACGTTCGACGGGATGGTCAGCGACAGGGAGCCCTGCGCCGGCAACTGGCCGCTGCTGATCTGCCGTTCGCCTGCCGCCGAGCCGAAATAAAGGGTGCCCTTGTCGAGCGGTGCAAGATTGACCGTCACGACGCTGACACCGCCGGCGGCATGGCCCTCGCTATAGCCCGGCGAATAGACCTGACTCTGCGTCGACCAGTATTCGGTGACGCCCCACCGCTCATGCTTGCGGATGAACTGCCCGGCAACGCCGAGATAGGTCATGTTCGGGTCGGCTTTGGAGATGTCGTAGATGCGCCCGTCGCTGCCGATCAGACGCGTCGTGTTCACCATGCCAGGCAGGAACTTGACGCTGCCGCCGGCGACGTTCATCACCGAGCCCGTGGTGGTGACACCCGATGCTGCCCCGTTCTCGACCTTCAAATCCGTGTTGAGGCTGATGCTGCCGCCGACCGTCATCAGCTGATAGATGCTGCGCGGCACCTTGTCGACGTAACCGCTGGCATCGGCGATCGGCGTGCCGACCCAGGTCGTGCCGTCGCTGCGCGTGCCGGTCTTGCGGATGTCAATCCACAGCCTCTGCCCATAGACCACGCCGCTGCCGTCCGCCGACACGGTCGCGTAAGGCGGTCGCTGCAGCGGCATGTCGGCGAATTCGGCGAGCAGATTCACGGGGATGACGTTGTAGCCGGCCGGCAACTCGACGTTCTGGAGCCCCGCCACGTCGATGGTCGCACCGGGTGCGAGCAGGACAGACTGGGCATCCTGAGAATTGGGACCAACGCCCGGTATGTTGCCCGACTGACTCCCCGCGCTCGACATCCCCTGCTGAAACAGCCCGGGCGGCAGGTTGTTCGCCCCGTTCGCCAACTCGAATCTTTTGGCGTTGAGCGAGACGCGCGCCGAGGGTGCCGAGATCAGACCGTTCGCGCCAATGGTCACGTTCGCCTGGGCCGAGGCCTCGATGTAGGTCGGTACGAAGCTCTGCGAGCCAGGCAGGCCTGCCGACTCGTCATCTACCGGCAGGCTCGAGATCACGCCGTCCATGGTGACGCTCGTGGCGGCGCGCAGCAGCACGAAGCTGTTGCGGCTGATGCTGGTGTCGGCGGAGACCACGCCCTGGAGCAGATGCCCGGCGCTGTCTGTCAGTGCGCGGCCATTCGCATCGGTTGGATTGGCGATGCTGACCTTGTCGCCGTTCATGACGAGCACGCCGCGGCCGATGTCGATCACGCCGTCGTGGACCGACGCACCGGTGCCCGGGAGATAGCGGTTGTCGATTGGGTAGCCGTCAGGACCATACGCGGGTTGATCGGTTGAACGAGGCGCCGCAAATTGCGACAGCCTGAACTCCGTGCCGGGGAACTTGTTGGCGTTGCCCTTGTCGTCCTTGCCGAGCACGTCCTTGGGAAACACGGAATAACCGTTGGGGATGACGTCGATGGTGCGCGCGGCAACCATCGCCACCTCACCAGTGGTGGCCGCGATGGACCCGGAATTATGGACATTGGCGCCGAACAGGAAGACCGAACCGGGGGAGCCCTGTGCGACCTGATCGTAGCGGATGTTGCCCGTGATCGAGGCGCCGCGCTCGACCTTGATGTCGCCCGCAATCAGATTGGTCGCCGCGCCGCCGTCCTTGTCGTAGATCGAGAAGGAGTTCAGGTTGGCGATGCCCTGGTCCCTGAAGAACTTGTCGCGCTCCTCGAGCGAAGTACCCAGCTTGCCGACGTCGAGGCTGGAGGCGATCAGGGTGTGAACGTTCACCTGCGATCCCGCGCCGAACACGATGCCGTTGCGGTTGATGAGATAGACGCCGCCGAGCGCGTTGATCTGGCCGAGGATGCGGCTGGGCGACGCACTCGAGTCCTGCACCCGGTTAAGCGCAATCCAGTCGGAGGCGGGTTGCTGGAAATTGACGGTGGTGTTAGCGCCGACGTTGAAGCTGTCCCAATAGAGGATGGCCTTCTTCTGGGTCTGCTGGATGTCGACGTCGACCTTCGTGACGCCATTCACATCCTTGGCGATCTGCTTGGGCGCGTTGGCACCGGTCCATTTCGACGGATCGAGCTTGATCCCGGCCAAAGGATCGTTGTCGGTGCCGCCGGTGGGCATCAAGCCTCCCGTGACCAGCCCGTTCGGAACCGACCCGCCGGCGGCCCGCGCTGCAGCGGCAGCATCGACCTGCAGCTTCCGTGCGACCGCGAGCGCGGCTGCCGCGCGGGCCAGCGAGGCCTGAGCCTGCGTCGCCGCTCCCGCTGCCTGCTGCGCGGCCTGGATCGCCGCCTGCTGTGCTCCCTGCGTCGGCGCGACCGTATTGGCGTCCGGAGTGAGGCTGCGCGCGTGGACGAAGCCGCTCGCCAGCGACAAGGCTACCAGACTGACACCGCACAGCAGCGAACGTTCGAAGGCACGGCGAGAGCCACGAGCAGTCGCGCCCGGGGACGGCATAACATTGTCGGGATGAGGCACGCCGCGGCACTTTCAAGTTGAATGGTTCCAGCCGAGCCACCGCGCAGGCAGGCCCGTGCGCCGGATTTACCTTCCGTTTACTAACATTGATATGTCAAATTTGTAGCATTGACTATCTCTCGCCGCACCGATCGTTATGATATTGAATAACACGACAAATCAGCCCGCCCGGCCGGTCCGCGCGCGGATCGGTCGCAGGTACGGACGTCCCAGGACGGCGGCTTGAGGCGTCAGCGCGGCCCCGGATTCGACAGCGGGCTGACCATGCCCGGCGGCAGACGCATGTTGACCGGCGCTCCGCGGCCGATCGGCAGGTTCATGTTGGCGCCCGGGTGCACATAGGTGCCGCCGTTCGCGCCTGTGGGCGGCGCGGCCGCCATCGCCGCGGGAGGCGCGGACGGTATCGGCGGCGGCACCGCCAGCAGCGGCGCGGCCGGCGCCCCGCCGCTCTTCATGTCGGGTGCCGGCAGATCGAGCACGGCCTGGTCGAGGCCCTTTGCCATCTCGACACGACGCCGCTCGACGGCGCGCAACGTCCAACCATCGTGATTTTCGCCGGCCCTGAGTCGGACCACGGACTTGCTCGTGGGATCCACGAACAACCCGATCCTTTCGGGGCCGATGATGGTCCCGACCAGGGACAAGCGCGGCGTCTCCGGCTCAGGCGGCCTGGGCGGCGGCCCAGGCGGAGGCGCGGGCATTGCGACCGGTACGACCGCGGGCGGTCGCCGGGTCGGCGCAAACAACGGCCGTTCGCGCGTCGCGGTCAGCCGCGACAGCGGGATGGCCCAAAGCGGATTGTCGTACCCACGCTGCGACGCCGGCTTGTCGGCAGTCGCGGCCGGGACCACGGGGCCCGGCACCGGCACGGCCGGCGGCAGATTGGCGGGCTTGGGGGCGAACAGGTCCTCGGCCGGCTCGGACGCCAGCGTCTCCATCGGCGCCGACGCACCGATCGCGGGCGTGCCCGCCGCGATGAGGGCACCTCCAAGCAGAATAACGAGGCCGCGCATCGGCATGGCAGGGAAGGTCCTTGGTCAGGTCCGAGCGGTAGCGTTATGTCTTATCAGTGATGTGACATCTGCACAAAAGGCATCACACCGGACGACGGACGATGCCGTAAGGCAAGGCTGGCCAAAAAAAGGCACCCGGCTGACGCCGGGTGCACATAGTCTAGATCGTTGACCGGGCCGGAGCCCGAGCAGTGATCAGTAGGCGCCGACCTTGCCGGAGCAGCCGCTGCCCTGCGGTCCGTTGGCGGGATCGTTGAGCAGGGTGTAGACTTCGCCCACCCACACGTTCGGGACCTGGGCGAAACCGTTCTCGTTGAAGATGCCGGCCGCGCCCGAGCCGTACACGAAGTCGAGCCAGGTCTTGAACCAGAGATAGGCGTTGTTGCCGTTCGCGTGGGGCTGGTAGCACTGGTACATGAAGATCCACGAGAAACCGGAGATCGGGTACGCACCGGCGACGACCGGGTTCGGACTCACGCCCTGAAGGCTCCAGGTCAGCGGGTTGGGGCGGCTCGTGGCGTCCATCTGCGGGATGGCGGTTGCCATTGCCTTCTGCGCGGCAGCCGGGGTCGGCGGCTGGAACTGGCCGGTCGAAGCGGTGATGTCCCACTGCGACTGCACGTTCGCGGTCTTCAGACCCCCGACGCGGACGGGCAGCCAGAAGTCGGACGAGGCGTAACCGATCGCACCGTTGGTGTTGGTGACGAGGGTGACGAGCGCGCCGCTGCCCGAAGCGTTAGCGAAGGTGCCGCCGCCCGGGTTGGCATTCGCGGTGCCGCACTGGTTGGTCGCGAACTGATCGGGCCAGTTGACCTGGTTCGCGCCGCGCGGGACCAGCGGGGAGGAGCAGGACTGCGCGCGATCGGTCCAGGGGAAGGCGTAAGATACGACGGTCGAGTCGGTCTCGTTGTTCGGACCGAACTCGTAACGGCACTGCTCAACCAGGGCATTGGTGAAAAGGAAGGTGGTGCCGCTGCCGTCCGTGCGATGCACGAAGGTGATGTTGCCGGTGCCGAGCACGCCGCCGTTGAGAGCGGTCAGGATCGGGTTGTTCCACTTGGTGATGTGACCCGACGCGATGCCGCAGAGCGCGTTGCGCGACAGGTTGAGACCGGAGCTGCCGCCAGCCGGGGTGGCGGGCAGGATGTTCAGCGTTGCACCGGTTCCGTCCTTGCCGTTGAAGCCCAGCGCGACCGGGCCGACCACGGCCGGAAGAGTGATCATGTTGCCGAACTTCGCCTGCGGGCTGTTGGCGCCGCCGGTGTTCCACGCCGCCATGTCGGCCGCGTTGACGACGTCGTCGCTGCCGACGAACTGAACGCCGTCATAGTCGGCGGTGCTGTTCACGTTCCAGTTCGCGCTGGTGTAGGCCGGGGCGGACGAGGAAGGCGTGCCGATCTGGGTCTTGTCGTTGGTGCGCAGCACGGTCTTGCCGTTGCCGGAGCCCGTCGCGGCGTACAGCATCACGCCGCCGAAGCCGCTGGTGTTGAAGCCAATGCAGTTCGCCGCTTTGGCCATCGGACCCGGCCTGCCGGGGCTGCCCTGGGCCTGGGTGTACATGCAGTCCATCAGCTGACGATAGACGATCTGCGGGAACGTCGCGCCAGCGCCGAACGCAAGCGACTGCGCCTGTGCGGATTCGGAAGCGACGCCCATCGCGGCGAACGCAACCGATCCCATAAGTAGAGCCTTCATGTTTCGCATAGCCTTGCTCTCCCTGTTCGGATCCCCTGGCCTGCCAACCCCGGCAGCCGGGTCCCGGAGCGCGGCGGAAGCTAGTCGCGATATGTGAGACTTTCATTGTTATTTTGTGAATTATGTTATTGCAGTCTCATTGCGATGAGAAACAGGGAATGATCGCATCAACGAACGGCTGGAAAACACGCGAGAAATCGCGGCGCGATCTCGCAACCAAAAATGTTATTCACAGGCAGCATCGTCGCCTTGCAAATGCTCCGACGAAAACCTGCGAGACCTGACGATCGCTGCGCACAACCGGCACTTGCGAGAATCGAGCTTCCGTGGGCGGCTGTGCGAAGAACGTGACTTCACACACATGTCTTGGCGCCATCACATCACCGTCAATGTCATGCCGCTAAAAAGCGGCCCCGCCAAGTGATCGCACCTCGGCATGCAGCCTCGACGAGATTGGACGCATGACGAGTCGCGTGAGTTGCAACGAATGCCCTACGAGAGGAAGTGACATGAGCGTCTCGTCCGCCATCTTCATGGCTCGCCCCTTCGACAAGACACGTGCGGGTGCTGCCTGCGTCTGGTTCGCCTTTCTGCTCGGTGCCGCAACACCGGTGTCCGCCCAGGCTCAAACGCCCGAGACCGTCGTAGCCGTCGTGAACGGCCAGAAGATTCTCGAAAGCGATATCCAGACGGCCGACGACATTCTCGGCCGTAACCTTCTCGCGCGCGAGCCGGCCGAGCGTCGCGAGACGCTCGTCAAAATACTGATCGATGGCGTTCTGCTGTCACAGGCCGCCAAGGATCGCAACATCGTGGACGAGGCGGACCTGCAGCGTCGTGCGACGTTTACGCGCAACCAGGGGCTCGCCAATCATTTCCTGACGGTCATCGGGCAGCAAGCGGTGACTGAGGAGGCGATGCGGAGAGCCTACGAGGACGTCGTGGTGAAGGGAGCGCCGACCGAGCCGGAGCTGCATCTGCGGCATATCGTTTTCATGATTGCACCTCCTGCCGATGATGCCGCGGTGAAGGCGGCGGAGCAGAAGGCGCAGGCGGCAATTGCGCGTATCAACAAGGGCGAGGACTTCGCCCTCGTGGTCGCGGAAATGTCCGAAGATCCGGTGACCAAGAGCCGAGGCGGAGACTACGACTGGCGTGCGCGCGGCGAGATGGGCAAGGAATACGCCGAGATTGCCTTCAAGCTGAAGAAGGGCGAGGTATCCGCACCATTCAAGACGGCTGTAGGCTGGCATATCCTCAAGCTCGATGACATGCGAACCCGGCAGCCTGTCGCCTATGACAGGATCCGTGACCGCCTCGCCGCACTCGTCGCGAGCGCCGCACAGCTCGAGCTCGTCGACAAGATTCGCGCCGAGGCCAAAATCGAGCACGTAAATCCGCCGCATGGAGCAGACAAGGAAACGGTCGGCCGCAACTAGCGTGTGGCGATGACCTGCCCTTCCGTCTCAGGCATGCCCGTCGAGCAGCGCCGCGGGGCATCCGCAATGACGAAGATCCGGTTGGGCATCCTGCTGCACTGTCTGTGGGGCGGGACCGCAGTTGCGCAGCCGGTTGTGTTCTGGTTCAACGACCCCGTTGGCCCGGACGAGACTGTCATGGTCACCGGGGCGGGTCTCGACCAGATCACCTCGGCGACCGTGACGCAGATGACCGGCCTGTCCGATCGCGGCACCGGACGGGAAACGACCATCCCAATTCTCCAGTCCAATCCCCTCTCCGTCAAATTCGTGATCCCGAAGGACTTCAGCCCCGGCCTGTACCGGTTCGCGTTGAGGCATGCGGAAGGCTCGATCGACGGGCGGATCAATCTGCCAACTCTCTATTGGCGGCAGGGAGATCTCGGCGATCATGCATCGCCGGACGGTTGGCTTCAGGTGTTTGGGCGCAACATTGTCCGCGATGCCGGACGGGCACACCTGTGGCTGATCGGGCAAGAAAACCCGCGCCGGATCGATGCTCCTCTGGTCAAGGGCGACATGTGGCGTGGCATCTTCCGCATTCCGAAGGACGTCAGGCCCGGACGCTATGCCTTGCGGCTCACGAACGGAGACGGAGGCGAGAGCGAATCTGTCGACGCCGGAATTCTCACTGTCCAGACGCCACAGGGGCCGGCGCAGCAGCAGTACGATGTCAGAGCTTACGGCGCAAACGGCGATGGGCGCTTCGACAACACGCGAGCGATCAAGGCTACGATCGACGCAGCAAAGGAAGCCGGCGGCGGCACGGTCTATTTCCCGCGAGGACGATATTTCGTCTCCGGTATGATCAGCATCCCGCCCGGCGTGAAGCTCAGGGGAGAGCGCACCGATCTCGTCAATCTCCTGTGGCCGGACTTCGAAAGCCTGCCGGCGGCCCTGATACACGGAACTTCGCGATTTTCCATCGAGGATCTCACGATCTACGCTTCGAATCACCCGCACGTGATTTCGGGTGGATTCCAGTTCGGCGAGCAACAGGCACCCGGCGCCGGCGAGATTGCCATCAGACGCGTTCGCATTCGAGCCTCGGCATTTTTCGGCTTGATGGAGCCAGATGCCGCTTTGCGCCGCATGAACGACTTTCAGCGCATCTACGCAGCCGCGGCACCGGACAGCATTCGGCTGAGCGGCGACCGGATCGAGGTCACGGATTGCGATGTCCTGGGGTCGGGACACTCGTTGAGATTATTCAAGGCAAGCAATGCCGTCATTACCGGCAACATCCTGACCAACGGGCGGTACGGCTCGTATTCGCTGGTCGGATCGCGGCAGATCATCTTCGAGAACAACACCGTGACCTCGGCCGATCTGCAGGGTACCGGTGGCGGCATCACGACCCTGTCGAAATCGGTGAGCGCGTCCGAGAACATCTTCATCGGCGGCAACACGTTCAAGGCCATCTACGGGCACGACCGTGAAGCGATGACGACGGACGGGCCTGGTGGCTATTATTTCGGGCACGCCCGGAGCACGATGCCCGACCGCCTTTCGCTTCAGGATCGCGCAAATCCGTATCCCGCTGCGCTCGATTGGACGGATGCCGCGGTCATGGTGGTGAACGGTCGCGGCACCGGCCAATACGCCCGCCTCAAGGCGCGGGACGGCAAGCCCGGCGATCTGTCGATCACCCTCGACCGGCCGCTTGCGGTAGCGCTCGACGAAACCTCGGAGATCACGGTCACCCAAGCCCAGCAAAACTACCTCGTCGTCGGCAATTCCTTCGAGGACACAGGCGTCGCGGCCCAGGCATACGGAACGGCTGTGGGCCATGTCATCGCCGGCAATCGCTCCAACAGGACCAGCGGCTTTGCCGCCTTTGGCCTGTCCTACGAGCAATTCCAGCCGGTCTGGCGAACGCAGTTCCTGGGCAATCATATCCTCGAAGGCAATGTCTATCGCGCAGGCCCCGAACGCGCGATCTTCTCCAACGAGGCCTCCATCCTGGTACGCGGAAACCAAACTGCGACGAGCGCCAACCGCCCTCCGATGGTCCAGGCGATCGTCATCCGCGGCAATCGTCTCGATCAGGACGCGCATATCGAGATCAAGGGGTTTGCTCCCGCCTCCCCCGGCGTCCGCGATGTCATCATCGAAGACAATATCACCGGCTCATCGCGTGAAGGACTTATCATCGACCGCGGCGTCTCATGGTGGATCGCACGCAAGAACGAGGAGCGCCGCATCCAGAAGTAGCGCAGAGCACCCAGCGCCTGCTAGTCACCTAAATGATAAGTTCCGTTGTTAGTTACCATTCCGATCGTCTTGTTGCCCCCGGTTCTGATGCCGGCAACAGCGCTTTCGTTCCGTCCTGACGAATCATCGAAAGACCGCCCTGATGACCGCAATCCTCGGCCTGAACCTCAACCATCCCGATGCCTCCGCAGCGCTCGTCCTTGACGGCAAAGTGGTCGCAGCCGCAGCCGAGGAACGCTTCGGTCGGCGCATCAAGCATGACCCGTCGTTTCCGCAGCACGCGATCCGCACGGTTCTGTGCATGGGCGGCATCTCGGCCAAGGATTTGGACTTCATTGCGGTCGCCCGCGACCCTTCACAGAACCGGACGGCACAGGTCTCCTACGTGCTGCGCAACCCGATCTCTGGCGGAATGGCAGCCATGGAGCACATGCGCCGCGCGAGAGTCGATCTCGGCATCAGCGACATGGTGGCAGAGGCCTGCGGACAGGCACCCGACGCGGTCAATGCGAAGCTGGTGAATGTCGAACATCATCTCTCGCACATCGCCAGTTCCTATTATTGTTCGCCGTTCGAAGGCCTGACCGCCGGATTTTCCTATGACGGCAGCGGCGACTTCACCAGCATGATGGCGGCCCGCTGCGAGGGCAACCGGATCGAAGTGGTCGACCGCGTCCACCTGCCGCACAGCCTCGGCTTCTTCTACACCGCCTGCTGCCAGTTCATCGGCTTCGACGGCTTTGGGGAGGAGTACAAGGTGATGGGCCTCGCTCCCTACGGCACCGACAAGTATCTGGGCGAGATGCGGGACCTCGTGCAGACAAGGCCCGATGGCTGGTTCAAGCTTGCCGACGGCTATTTCGGAATGCATCGCGGCGGTGAAGGCGGCAAACTGGATGACAACCACCGCATCGACATGTTGCGCCTGTTCACCGACAAATGGACTTCAAGGTTCGGCGATCCACGGGAGCGGAGCGCGGAGATGACGCAGCGGGAGAAGGATATCGCCCGCTCCTGCCAGATGCGATTCGAGGAGATCGCGCTTCATTGCTTCAAGCGGTTGCACGACCTCTTACCGACCCACCAGGTCGCCTATGCCGGCGGCTGTGCGCTCAATGGCGTGATGAATGCGCGCTTGCTGCGCGATACGCGCTTTCAGCAGGCCTACATGCAACCTGCCTCGGCCGATGATGGCTTGTGCGTCGGTGCAGCTCTGTGGGCCTGGCACAACGCCGCAGGCGGACGTGAGCGGTTTCACATGACACACGCTTATTGGGGCCCTTCGCATGCCGACGAGACCATGCGGCGTGCCGCCGAAGATGCCCGATGTCCGATGCGGGAGCTGGAAGATGGACAGGCGCCCAAGGCCGTTGCCGCACTGCTGCACGCCGGCCTGGTCGTCGGCTGGTATCAGGGCCGCTCCGAATGGGGGCCGCGTGCGCTGGGCAATCGCTCCATCCTCGCCGACCCGACGCGTCCCGACATGAAGGACGTGATCAACGCAAAAATCAAGCGGCGCGAGAGCTTCCGTCCGTTTGCCCCGAGCATCCTGCAGCCCGCAGTCGCGACCTATTTCGAGCAGGACATCTTCAGCCCCTTCATGATGCACGTCGTCAAGCTGCGGCGGGAGTGGCGGGAGAAGCTGCCTGCGATCACCCATGTCGACGGGACAGGACGTCTCCAGAGCATCGCGCGTGACACAAATCCGCTTTACTACGAGCTGATCGAGAGCTTCGGCGCGCTGTCGGGCGTCCCGATCGTTCTCAACACCAGCTTCAACGAGAACGAGCCGATCGTCGATACGCCGGAACAGGCGATGAGCTGCTTCCTGAGGACCGGCCTCGACGCGATCTGTCTCGGTCGCTATCTCGTGGTCAAAGCCGAGCACGCACATCTCCTGCCCAAGGCGTGAGACGGATTTACGGGCATCACAAGGGCTGACCGATCTGTCGTAACGCTGCGCGTCGATCGGGCAGCCTATGCCACCGTCTTCCGGTACGCTTCATACGCGCACCGCAGGCCCTGCTCCAGCGAGGTGCTGGCGCGCCAGCCGAACGAGGCGAGCCGGGTGACGTCGAGCAGCTTGCGCGGCGTGCCGTCGGGCCGCGAGGCGTCGAACGAGATCTCGCCGCGATAACCGACGATTTCGGCCACAACGCGCGCAAATGCGGCGATGCTGATGTCCTCGCCGGTACCGATGTTGACGAGATCGGGGGCCGAATAAGTCTTCATCAGATGTACGCAGGCATCCGCCATGTCATCGACGTAGAGAAACTCGCGCCGCGGCGTGCCGGTGCCCCACACAACCACACGGTCAGCGTCCGCGACCCTCGCCTCGTGAAAGCGCCGGATCAGCGCGGCGACGACGTGGCTGTACTCGGGGTGGTAATTGTCGCCGGGCCCGTACAGATTGGTCGGCATGACGCTGATGAAGTCGCTGCCGTACTGGCTGCGGTAGGCCTCGGTCATCTTGATGCCGGCGATCTTGGCGATCGCATAGGGTTCGTTGGTCGGTTCCAACGGGCCGGTCAGCATCGACTGCTCGCGCAGCGGCTGGGCGGCGCACTTCGGATAGATGCAGGACGACCCGAGAAACATCAGCTTTTCCGCGCCATTGAGATGCGCGGCGTGGATCACATTGGAAGCGATCGCGATGTTGTCGTAGATGAACTCGGCGCGCAACGTATCGTTGGCGACAATGCCGCCGACCTTTGCAGCGGCGAGGAATACCACCTGCGGCCGCACCTTCGCGAACCAGTCGAACACGGCGGCCTGGTTGCACAGATCGAGCCCACTGCGGTCGGCGGTGACGAGATCGACGTCCTCTTGCGCCAGCCGCCGCGAGATCGCGCTGCCGACCATACCGCGATGACCGGCGACATAGACGCGTTTGCCCTTCAGCTCAAATGTCACGCTTGCCATTGGCCGCATCCCGTTTCGCCTCGGCGAGATCGCTCGCAACCATCTCCTCGACCAGCTGGGCAAAAGTGCGCGTCGGCTTCCAGCCGAGCACCGCATGCGCCTTGCTGGCGTCGCCGACCAGGATATCCACCTCGGTCGGTCGGAAGTAGGCAGGATCGATCTTGACCACGGTCTTTCCGTTTCGGGCATCGACGCCGGTCTCGTCGACGCCATGACCTCGCCATTCTATGCGGCGGCCGACCTGCGCGAACGCGAGCTCGACCATCTCCCGCACCGAGCGCGTCTCGCCGGTCGCGAGCACGAAATCGCCGGGCTTCTCGGCCTGCAAGATCCTGTGCATGCCTTCGACATAGTCGCGCGCATGACCCCAGTCGCGCTTGGCCTCGAGATTGCCGAGATAGAGTGTCCGGTCCAGCCCCACCTCGATACGGGCAACGCCGCGGGTGATCTTGCGGGTGACGAAGGTCTCGCCGCGGATCGGGCTTTCGTGATTGAACAGGATGCCGTTCGACGCAAACATGCCGTAGGCCTCGCGGTAGTTCACCGTGATCCAATAGCCGTAGAGTTTGGCGACGCCGTAGGGCGAGCGCGGATAGAACGGCGTTGTCTCTTTCTGCGGAATCTCCTGGACGAGACCGTAGAGCTCGGAGGTCGAAGCCTGGTAGAACCGGGCGTCTTTCTCCATACCCAGTATGCGGATCGCCTCCAGGAGCCGTAGCACGCCGACAGCGTCGGCATTGGCAGTATATTCCGGGCTCTCGAATGAGACCGCCACATGGCTCTGGGCGGCGAGATTGTAGATCTCGGTCGGCCGGATCTGCTGCACCAGCCTGATCAGATTGGTTGAGTCGGTCATGTCGCCGTAATGCATCAGGAACGGCACGTCGCCCGCGTGCGGATCCCGATAGAGATGATCGACCCGCGCCGTGTTGAATGAGGACGAGCGCCGCTTTATGCCGTGCACGACATAGCCGCGGGACAACAGATACTCGGCGAGATATGCGCCGTCCTGCCCGGTCACGCCGGTGATGAGAGCGATCCGCTTGCTCATTTCTCACGCCTTACTGCTGCAAATTCGCGATAACGGATGCCGTCGACACCCCCGGACCTGCTTGGCCCACTTGCCAATCCGATCCGCACGCTATCGCTTCCCAAGTGCCGCACATCCGCCTCCCTGCTCAGAACTGGAAGTAGATGAACTCGGCATGACCGAAGATGCCGAAAAGTATGATGTAGTATGCGAGCGCCACCCCCGCGCCCGTTGGAAGCCAGCGCATTTCACCCAGCGCCTCGAGCCGCCGCGGGCGGAATGCGAGGTGAAAGTCGACCACGAACAGAATGAGAAGTGAGACCCCCAGCATCAACAATTCCACGCTCGCGAGCCCAAGCATCTTGAGCGTGCCGTACGACACCGGACCGAACTCGCCCAGACTTCGGAACACGACAAATGCATTCGCGAGGCTGGTCGACCGAAAGAAGACCCAACCTGCCAGTACGATCGCCATCATCCAGAACCAGCCGAACACCCGCCGGGTCGTCGGGTTCAACCAAAGCTCCACCCTGGCCGTTCTCGCGAATGCGCGCTCGAGCACCAGGCCGGTTCCGTGCAGCACGCCCCAGGCGGCGAAGGTCCACGCAGCGCCGTGCCATATCCCGCTGACTGCGAACACGATCATCAGATTGCGCGCGGTCCTCCACTCGCTGCCGCGACTGCCGCCGAGAGGAATGAACAGGTAGTCGCGGAACCAACTCGACAGAGATATATGCCAGCAGCGCCAAAACTCGTTCAGGCTGCAGGTGAAATACGGCTGTCGAAAGTTGATCATGAGATCGAAGCCCATGATGCGGGCCGTTCCGCGGGCAATGTCGGAATATCCGGAGAAATCGCAATAGATCTGGATGGCGAAGAGAATGGCGGCCAGCAGTTGGTAGCTTCCGGAATATTGTTCGGGGGCCGCATAGATCCCATTGACCACCGGCCCGACCACGTCGGCGATGCACATCTTTTTGAACAATCCAAAGCCGATCAAGAACAGGCCGGCATTCAGATCCGGAAATGACAACCGGTGAACCGTGCGAAACTGCGGCAACATGTGCGCGGCACGCTCGATTGGGCCGGCAATCAGCTGCGGAAAGAAGCTCACATATTGAGCGTAGGTGAGGAAGTCGCGCTCGGCCTCGACCTTTCGGTAGTAGACGTCCAGGGTGTAACCGATCGACTGAAACGTGTAGAAGGAGATGCCGAGCGGCAGCGCGAGCCCCAGCGCGTAATCCGGGATGACATAGCCGAACAGTCCGGCCGCACCGATCACATTCGCGATGAAGAAATCCAGATACTTCACCGTTGCGAGAATGCCGAGATTGATGGTCAGCGCCAGGACCATCGCCGCCTTGCGGCCGCCATCGGTCCGGAAACGAGCCATCATCAGCGCGGTCGTGTAATCCACCGCCGTGGTCAGTGCGAGCAAGAGCCCGAAAGACGGACGCCAACTCATGTAAAACACGTAGCTTGCGATCAACAACACGATCGGCTGTGTTCGCTTCCGCAGGCCGAAGAACATCGCAAGAAATGTCGCGAAGAACGCCAGGAACTCGAACGAATTGAAGAGCATCAGTCGAATGCTCCGCTCGCCTTCAGCAGCCTGGCCAGCTCAGACGTATAAACCCTTGCACCGGTCGGATTCATGTGCTGGGGATCGGCAAAGAGTGTGGGCGGATAGACGAAATAGTCCGGCCCGAACACGCGGATGAGTGGCCGCTCGGACATGGTCGTCAGCCGGAACTGGTCGGACGAAGGGCACGGCGCCACCTCGCCTTCACGAAAAAGCCCCGGAACAAATCCCACCTGAAACCCGTGCTGGCGGGCCAGATGTTCGAGGCGATCACGCGCGCGGGATCTTTCGGAAATGAACCGCGGTTGGCTTCGCGCGGCATTGTCGGTCGGCAACGAGTAGTCGGCCGGCAGCCGGTCATCGGGATAATGGCTCTGCGACTTGATGAAGTACCATCCCCTATCGTCGATCATGGCCGACCGTTGCGCTTCGACGTCACGAACTGCTTCCGCAAGTCGCTCCTGATTCTGAAAGAGAAACAGCGCGGCATCGCGAGGCAACGTGCGGAACGGAAAAAGCGTACCGGCAAGCCAGTTGTCGTCGCGCAGCAGTGCTGCAGGCCCGTCGACTTCGGCCTTGTCATCCCATGGTATCGTCAGAAGCACGTGCGTCGGGGTGTTACCCGCGGCCAACGCGGCCTCCAGGATCGGAAGAAAGCGCACTTCCCCGGGCAGTGCCAGATTGTACGAACGAAAATGCGGGCCCATCTCGGCGTCGAGGTCGCGCGCCCGAAAGGCAGACAGGATCTTGCTGTGACCGAACACCATGATGCGATACCGGTCCTGCGGTTCGAACATTGGCATCTTCACCAGCGTGTCGAACTTCGCGTCTGCAATGACCACCGAGCCCGGCTTGAGGAAAGGAAGCAGGACGTAGGCCGCGGCCAGCGCAGCCCAGACGGCGCTGAAGACCAGGACAAATATCCCCGCACGCGCGATCCAGATCCTTGTCTGAGCTGTGCTCGAGCGATTGGCGCGCTCTCCCGAGCCGCCAAGCGCCTCTGTCGCGTCAACTGCCGGCCGCGGCAGGTTCGACACGAGCGATAATCCTTCGGAAGCTGGCTGCCGGCGCGGCTTGGACATTTCCGAGACAACTCACGGGAGACCCTGCAGCAGGACGACGCCGGGCGGTCTTGCCATCTGAGGCGCAGCCGATATCAAAGAAACATTACAGTTTGACGATACCAGATACCGAACATCACATGGTCTCGATGTATTGCGGCAATGAATAACATTGGCTAGATAGGCGCGCCTTTGCTTGTGCAACGGGACGACCGCTGAAAGCGGGTATCGCGCAAATTCGGGGTAGAGCATGGCGATGGGGGCCACGACCTCCGTGGTGTCGGACGGGGCACAAGGGATGCTGACCTCATCGCGCGTCGGGACATATCGTTCTGGTATGACGTTGCCGCCGTTTCCTCGGTATCGGCCCTGCCCGCCTCAGGCATTCCACCCTCATCGAGGTCGTGCTGGGTGCGACCATGAATCCGAGCGCCGAAACCTCAACACCCAGCTTCTCAACGCGGACAGGTCTCATGCCGCCTTGCGCCCGCTTTGCGGGAAGCGCTCAACCCAGCCCCCTCCCATGCGGGCTTAACTTGATGGACCGTCCTGACGCCCCCGCACGACATTTCCCGGCCTGGAAACACTGAGTCATGTGCGCAATCAACGGCTCCTTTGCCTACGGCACCGACGCCCTCCCGGTCGAAAGGTCCGAACTTCTGCGCGTCCGCGATGCGATGACCGCACGCGGCCCCGACGCCGCCGGCCTCTGGTTGTCGGAGGACGCGCGCGTAGGATTCGCGCATCGGCGCCTCGCCATCATCGACCTGAGTGAAGGCGGCGCGCAACCGATGCGTGATCCCGACACCGGCAACTGGATCTGCTTCAACGGCGAGATATACAATCATCAGTCGCTGCGAGCGCGCTTGAACAGCCAGGGCATCACCACGCGCACGCAGTCCGACACCGAAGTCCTGCTCAAGCTCTATGCCCGGGAAGGTACCGGCATGTTCGCGGATCTGCGCGGCATGTATGCCTTTGCGCTCTGGGACGCTGGGCGACGGGAGTTGCTGCTGGCCCGCGACCCGTTCGGCATAAAGCCGCTTTATGTTGCGGACGACGGCCGCACGGTCCGCTTCGCATCGCAGGTCAAGCCGCTTCTGCAAACGCCGATCGACCGCCGGCCCGAAGCGGCCGGCCACGCCGGCTTCCTGCTCTGGGGATCGGTGCCCGAGCCTTACACGTTCTATCGCGGAATTCGCGCGTTGCCACCCGGCCATTGGCAGCGCTTCGCAAACGGTTGTGCCACGCCAGCGGTATGCTTTGCCAATGTGCTCGATACGCTCCGCCAGCTGCCGTCGGCGGCCCAAGGCCACCGGGAGAACGCGCTCGATCAGATCGCCGCTGCGGTCAAGGACAGCGTCGCGGCTCACATGGTCGCGGACGTGCCGGTCGGGGTGTTCCTGTCGGCGGGCCTCGACTCCACCATGCTTGCGGCCTGTGCGGCGCACGCGGGTGAACTGCGCACCCTCACCCTCGGCTTCAACGAATATGCCGGCACGCCGCACGACGAGGCGGAACTGGCCGACGAGGTCGCGCGCCTGCTCAACGCGAAACACGCGCTGAACCGGATCTCCGCCCATGACTTTGAGTGCGACCGAGAAAAGTTGATCGCCGCGATGGACCAGCCCTCGATCGACGGCGTCAACGTCTGGTTCGTGTCAAAGGCCGCGGCCGCGCAAGGTCTCAAGGTTGCCATCTCCGGCCTCGGCGGTGACGAACTGTTCGGCTCCTATCCCAGCTTCGATCAGGTGCCGAAGCTGGTGAAGCTGATGCAGAGAACGCCGATCAGCGAGCGCACCGGCGTTCTCCTGCGCAATCTCGCCCAACCATTTGCATCCCTGATGCCCTCCCCCAAATATGCCGGCTTGGCCGAATACGGCCATACGCTTGCGGGGGCCTATCTGCTCCGGCGAGCCCTCCACATGCCGTGGGAACTCGCTCGCCTGATGGACCCTGCAATGGCGAAGGCGGGCTTGGAGGAGCTGGAGTCAGTGAAACGCCTCGATGGGAGCATCGAGGGGCTCGATAGCGATCGGCTCGCGGTCTCGGCGCTCGAAATGCAATGGTACATGCGCAATCAGTTGCTCCGTGACGCCGACTGGGCAGGCATGGCTCACTCACTCGAAATCCGCGTGCCATTGGTCGACCTGCAGCTGCTTCGCGACTTCGTCGAGCTGCCAGATTTGGATGCAGCCAACGAAAAGCGCACCATCGTTTGCCGGGTGGCGCCGCACCTGCCGGACGCGATCCTCAACCGCCCCAAAACCGGGTTCTCCGTGCCAATTCATCAATGGCTCAATCCCGGGGCGCGCCGCGGAATCATGCAGTACCGCGACTGGGCAAAGCATCTTTACGAACGCTTTGCTGCGGCATGAGGTCTCGGTCATGAAACTGCTGCACGTCATCTCCAGCGTCGATCGGCGATTTGGCGGGCCGATCGAAGGCGTGCTCCAGCGCGGGCTTCGCTTGCGGGAAATGGGCCACGAGGTCGAAGTGGCTTCGTGTGATGATCCCGGGGCAGCGCATGTCGACGCCTTCCCGCTTCCGGTGCACGCTCTTGGCCCGCCGCGCCGCGGCCGGTATTCTTACGCGGCGTCGCTACGCCCTTGGCTGCGCGCCCATGCGGCGGGCTTCGACGCCGTTGTGGTCAATGGCCTCTGGCAATATCACAGCTTTGCCGCCTGGCAGGTGATGCGTGAATTGGGGCGCCCCTATGTGATCTTCACGCATGGCATGCTGGATCCGTGGTTCAACCGGACCTACCCGCTCAAACGCCTCAAGAAGCTCGCTTACTGGCGGTTCGCCGAATACCGGGTGTTGCGCGATGCCGCCGCGGTCCTGTTCACCAGCGAGGACGAGCGGCTGCTGGCGCGTCAATCGTTCTGGCCGTACCGGGCACGCGAGCGTGTCGTCTCCTATGGAACGCGCCTTCCCCCTCAGGACGCGGATCGGCTGCGCGAGTCCTTCCTTGCCGGTCATCCCGAGTTGCGCGGGAAACGCGTGCTGCTGTTCCTCGGACGGCTTCATGTCAAAAAGGGCTGCGACCTCATCATCAACGCCTTTGCGCAGGTCGCCGTCCAGGAACCGCGCCTGCATCTGCTGATGGCGGGGCCAGACCAGACCGGCTTGGTTGCGGATCTCAAGGCCCGCGCGCAAGCGCTTGGCGTTGCCGATAGAATTACGTGGCCCGGCATGCTGGCCGGCGACGCAAAATGGGGCGCATTTTACGCCAGCGAAGCGTTCATGTTGCCATCACATCAGGAGAACTTCGGCATTTCCGTTGCCGAGGCGCTGGGCTGCGGACTGCCGGTGCTGGTCTCGAACAAGGTCAACATCTGGCGAGAGGTCGTCGCAGCGCAGGCCGGGCTCGTCGGCGAGGATTCCGCGGCAGGCACCCTCGATACGCTCCGCTCATGGCTTGCCATGTCGCAGGACGACCGCGCGGCCATGACCCGGCGCACGCGTCCGCTGTTCGATGAGCAATTCAGCGTCGATCGGATGGCGACGGCATTGATCGACGTGATCAGCGACCTGAAGGCCGCGCCACGCAGCTGACGCGCGTATCACGGCAGCGAAATTGTCCCGGCGATCCCCAGCGTCGCGGGCTGACCTGATGCAACGCACCCGCCTCTCCCTAATTGTTATCTGTCTTATCGTTATAGTGATATTGTCACATGATGAATGATATCAGAAGCACCAGGATGCAGGCGGGAACAAGCTGACGTCGAGCAGGACCGGGCGATAGCCCGCTCTGTTTCACGTCCGGCGTGCTTCGCCCTGCAGGCGCCATGCCCGATTGCCCAACTGGTTCGGCAGGCCGGGATTCGAGGCCGGTCGAAGCCAGGCGCTTAGGCCGCGGAAATGAGGGCGGTCATGCGGGTGCTGGTGGTGGGGATCAATTACGCTCCCGATCTGATTGGCGTTGCCAAATACACGACCGAGTTCTGTGAAAGCATGGCCGCGTGGGGTCATGACGTGCGCGTCGTGACCGGCCCGCCTTATTATCCGGATTGGAGCATACCGCGGGAGTATCGCACCTCATGGTATGTCCGTGAACGCTCGAATCTGGTGGACGTCATTAGGGTGCCGATCTATGTACCGGCCCAGCCGTCCGGGTTGAAGCGGCTGCTCCATCACACCTCTTTCCTGATCTCGGCCACAGCCCCGCTCTTGTCGGCGGCTCTGTTCTGGCGGCCAGACATCGTGTTCGTGGTCGCCCCCTCCCTGTTGTCCGCACCGGTCGCCGCTCTTGCCGCGCGCTTGGCCGGCGCTGCGTCCTGGTGCCATGTTCAGGATCTGGAAGTGGACGCCGCTTTCGAAGTCGGCCTGCTGCGCGGAAGCGCCACGCGTCGCGTCATGGCGACGTTCGAACGCTGGATACTGAAGGCTTTCGAGCGAGTGTCGACCATCTCGCCGCAGATGATGGCACAGCTCGAGCACAAGGGGATCGCTCCGACCAGGCTGCGCGAATTCCGCAACTGGATCGATACCAGCAGCGTCGCGCCCGGTTCACGTCAGACACGGCTGCGGACCGCCTTGCATCTCGGACCGGACGATATCGTCGCCCTCTATTCCGGCGCCATGTCGACCAAGCAGGGACTGGAGCTGATCGTCGAAGCAGCGGCTACCGTGGAGGAGAAACACCCGTCCCTGAAGTTCGTCCTGTGCGGCAACGGACCAGCCAGATCTACGCTCATGGAGATGTCCCAGGGCCTGAATAATGTTCGTTTCCTGGACCTTCAGCCACTCGATCGCGTCTCAGAACTGCTCAGCACCGCCGACATCCAGCTTTTACCGCAGAAGGCCGAGATTGCCGATCTGGTGCTTCCATCCAAGCTCGCCGGCATGCTGGCATCGGGCCGTCCGCTCGTTGCAATGGCAAAGCCGGGTACGGGTCTTGCAACTGAGGTCGACGGTGCCGGCCTGGTAATTCCGCCCGGCGACGCCGCCGCGTTGGCGGAAGCCCTCGTGACCCTGGCGGCCGACGCAGCACTGCGCTCCCGACTGGGCGCAGTCGCGCGCGCGCGCGCCGAACAGAAATGGGACCGGACCTCGATTCTGCGGTCGCTGGAGCGCGAGTTCATGACGCTTCCGCAATGGGCGCCATCGCACGCCGCGCGCGTCCCGCCGCCGGCGGCATCAATGCGCTCGATCGAGCAGATTACGACTGGAAGCCGTCGCCGTCCGGACGAAACCGGTCGTCTGGCCTCCGGTCGATCCATGCGGCCGCCTGCCCGCAGCCTGCTCTCCGCCAAGGAGCGCCCCTGAATTCAGGCGCGCTCGGTAGCCTGCGGCCGAGCCGGGCGGGCGCGCTCCAGATAGCGATACCCGATACCAAGCGTGACCAGATTCAAGATCACTTCAGCGGCGGCAAATGCGAAGACGTGGAGCAGCGGCAGCAGCGCGCAGCTCGCAACAACGCCTACCGCGACACCGATGCCCATCGCCCAGGCCGACGCGGCATAAGCTCCCAAAGCGGCAAGACCCTGCGAGCTCATCTGCAGCAGCCCCAATGTGAGGATGGTCGGCGCAAAGCCGACCATGACGATGGCAACCCGATGCAGAGCACCGTCCGACCAGGCGGCAACCAGCCCGGAAAGCAGCGTCGTACCAATGGAGAAGAGCAAGGCGCAGGCGAGCGTCATCTTCTGAGCAGCCATCATGCCGACGAAGCCCTGCCGTTCCGCGCACGCCAGCCGCTCGACCAGACCTGGAAATTCAACCCGAAGGACGAATTGCAGCACCTGCGTGGCGGCGCCAACGATCTGCTTGGCATAGACGAAGACGGCCGTGGTCTCTGCACCGAGCCAGGTCGCGCTCAACACCAGTTGGACGCGCATGCCGATTTGACCCGGCACGATCTGGAACGACAGCGTCAGCCCGTCCCTGAACGCCCTCGACAGCCCTGCCCGTGAAGGCCTGTGAAATCTGGGATACCAACCCTTCCAGGCCAAGGCTGCCCATTGCGCGAAGAGCGTCAAGAGATACCCCAGCGAGAATGCAGCGCCCATGATCGCGCCGGCGGCCTCCAGAGAGCGATGCGAGGCCATGAGCAGTCCGAGCGCGTTCACGACATAAGCGATCGAGCCCGTCAACCCGCTGATCCCGCTCAATCTCAGGCCATCGAGCAGACCGACACCATTGACGGACCACAGCAGCAGGCCGGGCAGCGCGAGGAACGCGTACCAACGTCCCAGCGGGTCGTCAGAGATTTCCGCGGCATAGAGCACAGCAGCCGAGCTGACGGTCAAGGCCATCAACATCCTGATCGTGCTGGTATCAGCAAAGGCCTGCCACATCCTTGGGTTCGGCAGCCCTCCCGGCGACAGATGCACAACAGCGCGGGCCAAGGTGATAGTAGCGCCCGCCTCAACAAGGATGATGCCCAGCATCGCGAAGGAATAATGGGTGGCGAAGGACGAGAGCAGCGCGTATTCGCCCGCGGCCAACAGGCCGGTCTGGACGGCGAAGATGACCCCCTGCCCCAATGCGAGCCCTGCAACCATCAGACCGATATTGACGATCTGGAGCCATCGGCCCTGGTCAAGACGCACTCGCTCCGCCAGCCGGCGGCTGGCTCTTGCGATCGCCCGGTCCGGTTCGCCAGAGGGGCCTGCGACACGCGTTTCAAGCATGACTTTCCCGAAGCGACCGAGGAGCCGGTACAGCGCTTGGCGATAGCCGAGCGAGCTCGTCACGATATGACGTGATACTATTACAAGCCTATAACACAACGTTTGACGTCCCGCCTGCTGAACACCCCTGTCACAATCCTGTTCAGTTGGGACACTAGATCAGGCGACCATCCCCGGATGACAACCAAAAGCAGTACGAGCATGACCAAGGACAGTAAGATGCCGAGCCTTGCCGTCGTGATCCTGACCTACAACGAGGAACGTCACATCACGCGGGCGCTGGCGTCCGTTGGCGGCTTCGCGAGCGAAATCTTCGTCGTCGACAGCTTCTCGACGGATCGAACGGTCGAGCTGGCCCGCGCCAACGGCGCGGTCGTGCTGCAAAACAGGTTCGTCAACTATGCCAGGCAATATCAATGGGCACTCGACAACGCCCCCATCTCCTCCACATGGATCATGCGGCTCGACGCCGACGAAGTGATCGAGCCGGATCTCGCTGCGCGTATTCGCGACGAGTTGCCCCGGCTCGGCGAGGGCGTGGTGGGCGTCAACCTGAAGCGCAAGCACATTTTCCTCGGTCGCTGGATCCGCCATGGCGGCCGTTATCCGCTGGTGCTCCTCCGTATCTGGCGGCGAGGTCATGGCCGGGTGGAGGACCGCTGGATGGACGAGCACGTGATCGTCTGGGGCGGCCGCACCATCACGTTCGAGGGCGGCTTTGCCGATCATAATCTCAACGACCTCACCTACTTCACCGACAAGCACAACAAATACGCGACGCGCGAGGCGATTGATGTGATCAGCAGCCGCACCGGTCTTTCCGCGGAAGCCGGTCCGGCCAACGACAAACAGGGATCGCTTCAAGCTGCGCTCAAGCGCTGGATCAAGGAGCGGCTCTACAACCGGATTCCGTATCAGATCAGCGCGCCCTCCTACTTCCTTTATCGCCTGATCTTCCAGCTCGGGTTTCTGGACGGCAAGCAGGGCCTCGTTTATCACGGCCTGCAGGGTCTCTGGTACCGCTTCCTGGTCGGGGCCAAGGTGGCTGAACTTGAAGCGGCCGTAAGCCACATCAATGATCGATCGGAGCTGCGGGCGGAGCTCCGTCGCCTGACCGGGTTCGACGTGTAGTCTTCCTGAAGCACTCAAAGCGCGCCGAGATTGGCTCGTCATCGCGTACCGTGTCACTCTGCGGTGCGAACGGACGCGGGTACGGGCTGTTGTCACAGTCCTGTTCAATTGGCGAAATAAGGAACGGGGTCCGGCTTGGCGGCCGACATCACACGGACGCTGTTTTCCAGATGCGTAACGAGGCACAACTCCTGGACCAAGCGACCTCCCTGCATAACAAGGGGGATATCGCAGGTGCCGCGAAGTTCTACGAGCGCATCATCAGGAAGAACCCTCGCAATCTGCATGCCCTGCATTTCCTTGGCGTGGCGGAGGCGGCGTCCGGAAATCTCATCCGTGCCAAGCTCCTGATGAAGCAGTCCCTCGGGGCGGCGCTGGCCAACGTGGACTTCGTCGAGAACTATGCGTCCGTACTGCATCGTGCCGGCGAACATGATGAGCTCGTTCAGCTATGCCGGCAGGCGTTGCCTATCGCTCCGGCCAGTCTCGCGCTGCTGCATGCCGGCGCGGCCGGCCATCTCGTACTTGGCCAGTTCAAAGAAGCGATCGATCTGCTGGCGCGGCTCATCAAACATCATCCCCGTCATTTTCCTGCGCACGTCATGCTCGGCTCGGCTCTCGCCAAGAGCCGACGGCACGAGGAGGCGCTCGCGGCTTATGGCCACGCAATCGAGCTGCAACCGAATTTCGCGCAGGCACATCTCGACGTCGGAACAATTCACTATACAGACCAGCGGCATGGTGAGGCGCTCGCCGCCTATGACCGCGCGCTTGCGCTGCAGCCCGCATTGGCCGAAGCGGCGCTCGGCCGCTGCTTTGCCTTGATCCAGCTCGGACGGCGCGAGGAAGCGCTCGCGGCGGCAGACCATGCTTTGAAGCTGCGCCCCGATCTTGCCGAGGCCTGGGTGGGCCGCGGCAACGCGCTGCTCGATCTCGAGCGGCCCAACGAGGCCGACGCGGCCTATCAGCACGCGCTGGAGACCCGGCCCGGGCTTGCCGCGGCCTGGTGCGGCAAGGGCAACGTCCTGCTTCGCGCCGGACGCCAGCGGGATGCGGCGGCAGCATTCGATCGTGCGATCGGCACCGATCCCGGTTTCGCCGAAGCCTGGCTTGGCCGTGGCACGACGGCGCTCGCGCTGGGCTACCATGACGATGCTTTGGCCGCGCTGGACCGTGCGACCGATCTCCATCCGAACTTTGCGGCCGCATGGCTCGCAAAGGGCCAGGTCGCCTACCTCCTGAAACAATATGACACGGCGCTGAGCGCCTGGAAGCGCGCGCTCGCGCTCAAACCGGATCAGCCCGACGTGGTCGCCGCATGTCATCGGGTGAAGATGCATCTCTGCGACTGGGACGGCTTTGACGCGGCATGTGCCGCACTCCGGGCCGCCGTCCGTGGTGGCGGGATCGTCGCGCCCTTCATGTTCGTCGCAGTGCCTTCGACACCGGTCGAACAGCTGCAGTGTGCGCGGAATTGGATCAGTCGTAACTACCGCAGCCAGGCCGCGCAGGTCCCGCGCCGGCCTGACCATGCCCGGATCCGCCTCGGCTATCTGTCCGCCGATTTCCACCAGCACGCGACCTCGCACCTGATGGCTGGCGTGTTCGAACATCATGACAGGACGCGCTTCGAGATCACCGCCCTCTCGATCGGGCCGGACGATAGCTCGGACATGCGCGAACGGATCGTGGCTGCTTTTGACCGTTTCATCGACGCGAGGCCACTCGGCGATACCGAAATCGCCGAGCTCATCGCGCGGTTGGAGATCGACATCCTGATCGACCTGAAGGGCTTTACCCAGGACGCCCGCACCGGCGTCCTGGCGCGGCGTCCCGCGCCGATCCAGGTCAGCTATCTCGGCTTTCCGGGGACCATCGGCGCCGACTTCATCGACTATGTCATCGCCGACCGGGACGTCATTCCCGAACAGGATGCCGTGGCCTATGCCGAGAAGATCGTCTGGCTCCCCGACAGCTATCAGGCGAACGATCGCAGCCGCGCCATCGCCGATGTGCCGGCCGATCGTGCCGCGCACGGGCTTCCCGCCGACGCGTTCGTGTTCTGCTGCTTCAACGACAATTACAAGATAACGCCCGATGTCTTCGCCTCCTGGATGCGGATCCTGAACGCGGTCGACGGCAGCGTCTTATGGTTGTTCGAGGACAATCCGGTGGCCGCTGACAATCTGCGTCGTGAGGCCGCGGCCCGCGGCACCGCACCGGATCGCCTGGTCTTCGCCCGGAGGCTGCCGCCCGCGGACCATCTGGCACGACATCGCTGTGCGGACCTTTTCCTCGACACGCTTCCCTACGGCGCCCACACCACGGCAAGCGATGCGCTGTGGACCTGCCTTCCGGTCCTGACCTGCCTCGGGCAAACGTTTGCCGGTCGCGTCGGAGCGAGTCTGCTGAACGCGATCGGGCTTCCGGAACTGGTGGCGGCGACACCCGCCGCCTACGAGCAACTGGCGATCGACATTGCCCAAGATCCCGCTCGACTGATTGCGCTGCGCACGAAACTTGCCTGCAACCGGCTGCGGTCACCACTTTATGATGCCGAGCAATTCTGCCGCCGTATCGAAGCCGGCTTTATCGCCATGACGGCGCGGCAGCGCGCCGGTCTGGCGCCAGATCATATCCACATACCCCGGTCGATGGCCCAATTTGATCCTGCCGTCATCGCGGCCGTCCCGGCCGGCTCCGCAGCATCGGACTTGCCGGCGTGAACCACGATCGCATCTCCATATTCGCCGCATCGGCTGCCATCTGCGCCTGGCTGTCGCTGCTCAGCTTTCCCATGATCGGAGACAGCGCCCGCGTTTATGCGATCTGCCAAGCCATCGGCCTCTGCCTCTACATGGGAACGGTGGGCCTCGCCTACGCCGGCAATCTGGCTACGATCGCCGCGCGGATCGACCAGCCCCAGCTGATCATTCTTCTCATCGTCTTCACGTCTCCTGTCCTTCAATTGCACGGCGACGAATCGGACGTTATGAGCGGAATTTTCTACACCTCCCTGCTCCCCTTCATGGCGCTTACGCTCTCGGTGCTTTGGACGATGCCAATGGCCGACTTCGAGCGCTGCATGAGCGTTACCTCGATCGTGCTGTGCGTCTTCGGCATCTCCGCCATTGCGATCTATGGATGGCCCGAAGGCCGAACCATCGGCGGACTTCTTCACCCGAACCTCTATTCCGCACCGCTTCTTGCCGCATTCGTGTTCTCGCAGTTCCGTCCCGGCCTGACCGGACAGGCCGTACGCATCATCTGCTTTGGACTGATCGCAACGGTCAGCTCGCGATACGCCCTGATGGGCTGCCTGATCGCGCTGGTCGTGCATGAGATGACATTCGATCCGTTCGGGAAGGCCAAAATCCCAATTGCCGTCCTTGCGCTCGCGGCGGCAATCATCTTCTGGCCTCAGATCTCCTCGATCGTCGCGCTCGACGACCCCGACCGCGGCACAGGCTCCGGCTTTACGGGACGCGACGACCGCTGGCAGAACGCGATGGACGCGATCACCGAAAACCCATTCGGGATCGGGTTCAAGCGCGCCATCGGCGATGACGGCGGCCACAGCGGCTATCTCAAGCTCATCGTGGAGTTCGGCGTCCCCGGCGGATTTGCGCTCGTCTCGCTGCTGGCCTGGTGCATCGCGGTCGCCGGTATCAAGGCCTGCTCTGCCTCCGGAAAAAGCCGCCAGCAGCATCGGTTCGACTGCGCTCGTTTTGCCGGCATGTGCGCAATGTATTTTGGAGCGCTGTTTCAACCGCAGATTTTCAGCCTCGGCGACAGCTTCACCGTCGCCTTCATGCTCCTGCTGTTCAGGCCGAGGGACGAAGCCATGCTGGGCCGCGCGCAGATTGCGGCCAAGAGCGGCGTCTCGCCGCGACGACGTTAGGCGGCTGTGGAACGGTTCACGTAACTCCAGCGACTTGCGCATGCGCAAATCAATCATGCCGCCGGCCGACTTCACGCCTCGGTCGCAGATCGCCGCAGCCTTACGAACCCTCCTCGAACGGCGTGCCAAAGCGCCGTTGGCCACGCCGGGTTCATGCACGGGCGCTCGACCAGCAGGTAGAAGACCATCCCGGCGCCGATCGCGATGGGGATGATGAGGGCCCAGGAGACCAGCCAGGCCTGCGCAATGGAATGGAATTCGACGAACCTGCCCATCAGATGTGCCGAGAAGTGAATCACCGGCAGATGTACCAAGTATATCGAGTAGCACGCTCCTCCGATCAGCGCGATCCAGGGAAAGCCCAGGAACGCCTTCGACCAGGTTCCCCGGGCCGCGGCCATGAACAAGAGCAGGATACAGCCGGCCCGAAAGACATCGTTGAAAATCAGAAGCGCCAAAGGCGGTTGCAGATCGAGATTGAACTGGACCGCTCCCGTGAACAGGATACCGATCAGTCCAACCACGAAGCCGACATCAAAAACGGCTCTCCGTGGCAAGGCGAAGACGTTCTTCCAAATGCTGTAGTCGCAGGCGACGATACCCAGCATGAAACCGTAGGACTCGGAGACCAATGTATTTCTGATGAAACCTGTCCGCTCGAAACGGTCCGTGACGACTTCGCCGAGCACCAGGAGAATGGCCACGACGACCACCCCCACGGCGATACGAGGCCCGCGACCACGAATCCTGCCGTAGAGGTAGAGGACGAACGGAGCAAGGACGTAGAACTGAACCTCTCGTTCCAGCGACCATGTCGGTGGGTTGAGCCGCGGATGTTCGCCGAACACCAGCGAATGCGAATATGTGAGAGAGGCCAGCAGGCTTTGCCAAAGGGGAGCTTGCGTGAAGTAGAAGTTCGGCGCATCCATCGGCGCCGGCCCGACCGCGAGCACCGCAAAACACCCCAGCATTGCCAGAATGTAGGGAGGTTCGAGCCGCGTCAGCCGCCGCAGGAAAAAATGCTTCAGGGCTGGCGGCCGACCCGACAGAAACGGATATGCGATGATGTATCCGCTGATGAAGAAGAACAGTGAAACCCCGAGGGAGCCGTGCGGAAGATACTGCACGATCGCGGTCTCGAGGCTTGATGGAGTCCGGTACAGCCGTTCGCCGCGCGATGCGGCGTGATAGACCAGCACCGCCATGATCGCGAGAAACCGCAGCCCGTCGATTTGCGGGACGTAGGTGGTGCTCGTCGTGACGCGCGACCATCTGTGCGGCAATCCGCGCAACCACGCGAGGAAGTCATTATCCGGTCTTGCGACCGGCGGACCGCTCACCTCAGCCATGCTTCCTGCGGAATCGATCGTACTCGCGACATGATCGGCATTGAATCCGGCTGGCATGACGAACGCTCTTCTCCGATCTCAGCGTGATTGTCCCAGACGGCCTGTCCGGCCACCCGTCACTTGGTGCCCTGCCGTTGCGCCGAAATGCCGAGCACAAGCCGCATCTTGTCGGTGCCGTTCGAGACCGGCTGGATAACCAGCTCGTCAATGAACAGGAACGGCATGCCGGCCTCCAGATCATAGAGAAGCGGCTGCAGCGCGCCGGATGGCAACTCGATGTTGAATGTTGCAGAGACAAATCCGGATTTGGCCAAGGGCCCCTGAATGTCGACCTGCGATGACAGCGTGTTGCCGCTGACGCGCTTGGTTGCCGCAAGCACGCGTTGCAGCAGCATGGCACTCGCGACCGAAGCTGTCGGCCCTTCGAGAAACGGCGATCCCATGGGGACGCCGGCGTCGCTACGCGCCATGGCGCGAGGCAGCGGATGACGCGATTCGAGCGTCTGCAGGATCTCAGCGCTCGACACCACAGCGTCACGGCTGCCCAGGATTTCGATCGTTGTCTGCACCGTGGTGGACACGAACAGCACGACCAGCGCTAGATAGGCTGCCACCGCGGCAACCGGGTAGCGGGCGAGATACGTCTCGAGTTTTGGCATATTCATCATGTGCCCGACCCGGCCGGCGGCTTGAGCTTGGCCTCGATATGAAACCGTTCGCCCGGTTCGCCGGCTGCGCGCGTGGTCGGCGCAAAGAACCCGGCACCGGCCACGCGCGGCGACTGCTCCAGCAGTTGGATCAGCGAGGCGGCATCGGCGGTCATTCCGCTGATCTGCAGCTTTGTGCCTTCGAGCCGCAGCTCTGTCGCGTGGGTATGGTCGGGCAGAAGAGCCGATAGTTCCTCCAGCACCATCACCGCCGATGGCATGGTCTGCTTGCGACGAGCCAGCAATTCGAGCGCACTATTGCCGGAAGCCTGATTGCCGCGGGCCGTGACGCGGATCTGCGTGATCCGCCGCTGAATTTGCTGCTGCGCGGCATCATAGGATTCCGTCACAATCCCGCCCAGTCCGACCGATAGCAGCGCGAGCACGCCCGTCGATCCCAGCACGGCGATGAGGCCGCGTCGCACACGAACTGCACCATTTCCGCCGTCGGCGCTGTGCCTGAGAACCATCACGCGTTCGTTCCCAGCGGCAATCGTCGAGACCTCGACCGCCGCAGCACCCATCTCGATGAATAGCTGGGCCAACGACATAACGCTTTTTCGCGCCGTGGCGATGACCGTCAGTTCGACATGATCATCGGATTTCGCCTGCGGCTTCGTCCAGCGGAAAACAGCGTCGTCCGCAGCCCAAGGTGTCAGCCGGTCGACTTGGGCGCGGACAATGCCTTCGAGAAACTCTACGGCACGCCCCGGCAAATCCAGAGGGCGGAACACGAACCGCGACGGCAGGAGGAGAATATCTACGACAGCCCCCTTCATCGCGGCCGACCATGCCTCCGGGAGCACTTCGCGGACCGCACCATCCCCGAGGTGAATGCGCGCATCGGCCAGATCCGTGGCCTTGCCTACCGTGTGCGCGACGCTCAGGGAAAAGCTGCCGGAGCTGTCCTCGCTGAGAAGAATCCGCCTGGTTTGGCGCACGCGGTCAAACTGCGCACACAGCGTGCGGGCCACGCAATCAATCCAAAGAGACGACGCAGTCGCGATGTCACCGGGAATACTCATCTTCCCTCCCGCGGCCGTGGCCGGCCTGCCCGCTCGGAATCGACCTCGTCCGTCCACGCCAATACGTGGAACGCTTTTGGATCACCTGGCTCGGACATCTGGATGACGGCTTCCGGCATCCGTTGGCGACCGTCCTGCAACGTGATGTGCATCCGCAACCGGTAGGCGCTGCTTGCCGACGTGGTGGCGCCGGGCTGACGTCCTCCGAGGGCGCCGATGACGAATTCCGGATTGTCGCGCGGCAGCTCGGCGCGCTCACTAAGAAAGGCCTCCAGCTTGGCAGAGGTCATATTGGGCAGCGCAGCGAGGACTTCCGGTGCGGCGTCGAGCACGTTGACCTCGCTCATTCCACTGTACACCGTGACAAACGCCATGGTGCGCTCGACGAGCGGCGTCGGAAGGCCGAGCACCAGCCACAATTCGTCGGCGCTGCTGAACGGCCCCTGCCGCGGTACGTAAGGCAAGCCCGCCGCCCTGTAGCTCGCCAGTTCGTTGTCTTGACCATCCGATTTCGGAGGAGTCCGCCAAGCGACGACGCGCATGGCGTACAGGTCCGCCGCCTCGGCCGATGCGCCGACCGCCCTGAACAAGCCTGCGAGCATCGATGCCGGCGCCATGTTGAGATTGATGCGTGCCGATTCCGACATGTATTCGATGCGCACGGTCGCATTCGCAAGCTGGAAATCAAACCGGCCATGGCTCGGGCGCCGCAGCGTAGCCGGGCCCGACAGCTGGTAAGCGGCCAATTCGACCCCCGCGGAACTCAGCATCTCCCATTGCGCCGCCGCATCGAGCGTGGAAAGCGCCAGGGCCGATTGCCCGATGTAAGCGGAGGCAACGGTCGCGAGCGCGGCCAATCCGGCCAGCAGCCAGAGGGTGAAGACGACGATGAATCCGTCTTCTGCGATCGTGACATCCGTGGATCTGGAGCGCCTGAGCCTGGGCATGGTCATGTTGGCCTGTTTCCGGACCGCGGCGTCTCCGGCAGAACGGACGGATCCGGTCGCGGGGCTGCCCTGTCCACATGAATGCGTGCGGCCCCCGAAATGAAAGTGCCACGATGCGCGTCCCTGACGTCGAACCGGACTGCCGCCGGCAATTCCCCGGAGTTGAGCCAACGGCTGCCCCAGTTGCCATCAGTGTCCGCATAGGCGAAGCTCACGCGATAAGGCAGCCGCAACAGCACGACCGGATCGGCGAACTGGATCTGATCCGCGCGCGGATCCCCGGGCGACAACAGAAAGAAGGGCGCCCGCATGCGCACCAATGCCGTTGCACCCTTATCGTTGATCTCCGAAATCCGAACGATCTCCAGCCCGGGTCGGCTGTTCGGGCCGAGCACCGACCGGACGAACGTGACTGATTGCTCACCGCCGCGAAACAACGGCGCGTTGTCCATGCGTGTCACGTACTCGGCCGCAGACAGATCTGCCGCCAACCGATCCAGCGCGACGGCGACCTCTTCACTGCGTTGAGCCCGGATAATTCCTCGGTTCCAGCTCGGCAGCCATTGCGAGGTCACAGAGGTCAAGGCGCCCATGATCAGGCCCATGAGCGCCAGCGCGACCAGCGCCTCGAACAGCGTGAAGCCCTCATCCGAGCGCAGCCGCGTCCGATGTATCATCGCATTGTGCTCCGGCTCTGCAGGCGAACGGTTTCGAACGACATCACTGCTCCTCCGGGGCCTTGAATGCGCAATTGCACGAGCTGCGGGACGAACTGCGACTCCTGGACCAGTGAAATTCGATCCGCGAAGGGTGTCACGCGCATTTGCCACCGATGGCCCGCTACACGGCCCCGGAGGTCGTCCGGCATGGGAGCGCCGGCGTGCGGCAGCATCGCAATCACGACGCGGGCCGCGCTTGCGAGCGCGGCGTGCTGATCGAGTTTCAGGGCCCCGCGCGAATTGGTCGCGACGAGTGTTCCAATCGCAGCCAGTCCGACCGCAACCAAGGCCAGCGCGACCAAGGCCTCGATCAGGGTGAAGCCGCCCTCTGTCCGATATCTAGAGCAGGTCGCTGGCGACAATTTCAACTCCTCCCGTCAGCCAGTTTACCCGTACCTCGACTGCACCCGCGAGACGCGTCAGACGGATCGCACCGCCGCACGACGTGCCGCTGGCGAAAAAGCTGATCGTCGAGAGCGCGGCACGGCCATTGCAGCGCTGCGGCAGCAGCGCGTCGAATACCACGTCCTGTGGCACCTCGACGATCCAGGGACCGGAGCCAGATCTCACCGTCCGCGCGCGGGCGTCGACCACGACATTGACCGTGCCGGAACGCGCCAGCGCGGTAGTCCGGTCCGCCTTCAGCAGAGCAGCGATCTCGATCGCGTAGGCCTGGAGCCGGGGCCGAGATGTCTGCGACGGTGAACGCGGCAACGCGATTGCCGCGAGCATCGCAACGATCGCAAGCACGCAAACCATTTCGAGCAGCGTGAAACCGGCCTCGCCGCCGTTAGCTCTGCCCGGACACGAGATCTGCTGCCGTACCGGTACCGCCTTCCTGGCCATCGGCGCCCAAGGATCGGATTTCATAGGCACCACGCTCTGCCGGCTGCTTGTAGACATAGGGATTGCCCCAGGGGTCGTTGGGAACATTGCCGCCCTTCAAGTAAGGCCCGTTCCACGACGCGATGCCGCTCACGGGATGCGCGAGCGCGCCGAGGCCTTCCGAACTGGTCGGAAAGCGCCCGGCATCGAGATAGAACAGGTCGAGCGCGCTGGTGAAGCTCTGGATCTGGATCTTGGCCGATTTGACACGGGAATCGCTGAGATAGTTGAGCACCCGCGGGCCCACCAACGCCATGATCATGCCGATGATCGTGATGACGACGAGCATCTCCACCAGCGTGAATCCTTCTTCGCCACGCCATCGCCGCGGCCCCGTCGGCAGAGGCCTCGGGTCCTTTCTCGTAAAGCCGATCACAGACAACCTCCCCTATCAACCAACCACTTGAGTCACAGACAGTAGCGCCGTCATCACCGACACGATCAGACCGCCGACGACGACGCTGATCAGGATGATCGCGGCAGGGCCGATGATGGCGACGACGCGATCCAGCTGCCGCTGCAGCTTTTCCTCGTAGAAGTCGGCGACGCGCCCCGACAATGTAGGCAGTTGCCCGGTCTCTTCGCCGAGACGCAACATCCGGACGGCGACCGGCGGCAGGACGGCGGAAGCCGCCAGCGCGTCCGCGAGCCTGCCACCATGTCGCACGCGATCGGCCATCGCCGACCACGCCGGCGCGTTGCCAGTGACGGTCATGATGTCGATGAGGATGCGGAGCGTCGCCGTCAGCGCCACGCCGCTGCCGAGCAGAATGCCGAGATTGCGCGAGAACAAGGCGGCGCGATGAAATTCCACGATGGTCGAAATGACGGGCAATCTCGCGATCTGCGTCAGGAGACCGGCCCGAACGGACGGCCGGCGCCAGGCCATCCCGCCGCCGATCACGCTCACCGCGACCACCACGCCGATTTCCAGTCCATGACCGCGCAGAAGATCCGATAACGCGAGAAAGACCTCGATCACCGGGTCGGTCTTCGCGTTGAAGTCGCGCAACACCGCCGAGAATTGCGGCAGCACGAACGTGACGAAGAAGATCAGTACACCGCCCGCGGCGAGCAGCACGAACGCCGGATATTGCAGGGCGCCGGTGACCTTGCGCCGCAACGCCTCGGCACGCGACCGCTCGATACCGATGGTCTCCAGGATGTGATCCAGACCTCCGGACATCTCGCCGACACGGACCAGAGCAACGTACATCGGCGGAAACAAAGTCGGTTCTCGCGCCAGCGCCTCGGCAAAACTCTCGCCGGACAACAGTGCGGTCTTGATGCCGTTGATCACGGGGCGAAGCCGGCCCGCATCCATGTCGTTGGCGAGCAGTTCGAGTGCATCGTTGAGCCGCGCACCGGCCTTCAGCAACAAGGCCAGGTCGCGGGTGAAGATGGTGACCTCCGCCGGCCCCGGCCTCGAGAGCGCGCGCGACAGCGACCATCCCTCTGTCTGGATCTCGGCATCGGCATCGATCGCCACCAGACCGAGATACTCGATGCGCTGAGCCACTTCGGCGCGGCTGGCAGCCGCGATCGTTCCCGATACCACCTCACCCTTCTGAGTCATCGCCCGATACCGGAAGTTCGGCATGCCATCACCTGACGGTGGTCACGCGCAGGATCTCGGCTGCCGAGGTCATGCCGGACAGGCATTTGGCAAGCCCGTCCTCGATCATCGTCGTCATTCCGTTACGGATGGCGACCTTGTCGATCGACTCCCAATCGGACTGTTCCTCGATCAGCGCGCGGACTTCCTCGCTCATTTCCAGCACCTCGAATACCCCGATCCGACCGCGATATCCGACCTGGCCGCAGCGCTCGCAGCCGCCCGGCTCGAAGATGACGTCGCCCACCGACAGGCCGACCGCCGCATAGCGGGGATCGGCCTCGAGGTCGCCATGAGTCAGCGGCCGACTGCTCTTGCAACGGTCGCAGAGCTGCCGAACCAGCCGCTGCGCTATGACTGCACGCAGGGTCGAGCGCAGCAGGAACGCCTCGACGCCGAGGTCCAGCAGCCGCGGCACCGCCGCGGCGGCTGTCTCGGTATGCAGCGTCGTCAGGACCAGATGGCCGGTGAGAGCGGCATGGATTGCCACATGGGCGGTCTCTGCATCGCGGATCTCGCCGACCATGATGACATCGGGGTCCTGCCGCACGAATGAACGGAGTGCAGTGGCGAATGTCAGGCCGATCGCGGACTTGGTCTGGGATTGCGATACGCCGGGAATTTCATATTCAACGGGATCCTCGATCGTCAGGATCTTCCGTGTCGGCTCATTGAGCAGCGAGAGCACGGTCGCAAGGGTCGTCGTCTTGCCGCTACCGGTAGGACCGGTGACGATGATCATGCCGTGCGGCAATGCCAGCATTCGCCGCAACTTGCTCTGATCGTTCGGCAGGAAGCCGAGCTTGTCGATCGACAGCAACGACCGATCTCGCGGCAGCAGGCGAATGACCGCGGACTCGCCGTGCTGCGTCGGCATGATCGCAACGCGAATATCGACCTCTGAACGGGCCGCGCGCACCCGCGCTCCCCCGTCCTGCGGCAAACGTCGTTCTGCGATATTGAGGCCTGCCAGGATCTTGATCCGCGAGATCACCGCGGCTGGCGGAATGCCGGCCGGCGTCGCGACGCTGCGCAGCAGCCCGTCGATGCGCATGCGTATCGCAAGCGCGTTGCGACCCGGCTCGATGTGGATGTCGCTGGCCCGCAGTTCGACCGCCGTTTCGAACATGTCATTGACGGCCCGCACGACGGGCGCACCGCTGGCGAGGTCGCGGAGATTGTCGATGTCGTCGTCATGCACCGCCGCGTTGGCGACAGCGCCGACGCCCGCGGGTTCTTCGTCGCCGAGGCGCTGGTCGAGCACGGTGGCAATGTCCTCGAACGAGGCCACTTTAAGTGCGGGATCTGCGCCGAACACGATGCAAGCGGCCTGAACCGAGGCGCAGTCCGTGGGATCGGCGAGCGCCAACATCGGTACGCCTTCGGAGGGCTGGTAGGGAAAGACCGCCATCTCTCGCAGGAACCGCCGGGAAAACTGCTGGACCAGCGGCTGGGCCGCCATCATCTCTTGGAGGCTCGCACGTGCGAGGCCGAAGAACGAGGCTGCCTCGTCGGCGAATTCATTCGCCGACAGTTCGCTGGTTTCCCACAAGCGGCGCAACCCGCCTTCGGACATGATTGCCGGGTTTCCGCGAGCATCGACGGCCGTCGTCACTCCCGGATCCAGGGCGAGGCGAGCCGCGAACTCGCGCACATTCGGGAAAGCCATGTACGTCTACCGGAGTCACTCTAATGGCCGCAGAGCGGCGAGCGGGCCGTTTACCTCATTTTTACGAACGGAAATGTGACGCCATGAGCAGTGACGATACTCCTCTCTCATACGATGGAACGCATGTGGAAAAGCTGCTGTGCCAGCTGCGGAAATCCCGGCAGCGGTGGATTTACGATATATCTTGATGTGAACCGACTGGTTGCGATCGGTAACATAACACATGAATGTCACACGAGGGAGATAAGCAAGCGCTTGGCCGGCTCGCCCGCCGCAACGAAAAACCAGTGGCCCGTGCGTGAGTGAGGCAGACAGTGAGCCGAACAGCATTCCGGATCGGCTTTGTCGTCCAGTGCGCCTTCATCTGCGTGCTGCTGGGATCGTGCAACACGGTGAGTGGCGTTGCGGATGCCGATTCCGGCAAGGACCCCGACGTATTCGACAAGGTCCGGTCCATTGACCTGTTGCCGCGCTATCCGAACCAGTTGCCGCAGCGTGAGCTGTCAACCGGCCCGCGTGCCAAGACGGCAATCTATACCGGCGGCTCTGGCGAGGACGCGCCCGTAGCGACGTCGTCGCAGCAGGCCAGCGTCAGTACCGAGCGGTTCGAGCTGAATTTCGACAATTCACCGATTGCCTCCGTCGCCAAGGTCGTCCTCGGAGACATCCTCGGCGTCGGCTATGTGATAGACCCGCGCGTCCAGGGCAATATCAGCCTGTCTTCCGGACGCCCCATACCGAAGTCCGACGTCGCGTTCGCCCTGGAGAATGCGCTGAGAATCGGCGGCGTGGCTCTGGTGCGGGACGATACCGGCTACAGGTTGATGCCGCAGCAGGACGCGGTCGGTACGGGTGCCGCGGATGCATCCGACCGCATGACGCCCGGTTACGGCATCACCGTCGTACCGCTGCAATACGTCTCGGCGCAGACCGTGATCAAGCTGGTGGACAGTTTTGCAACGAAGCAGGGAATGGTCCGCGCCGACACCAGCCGGAATCTGATCCTGGTTCAGGGGTCCGGCAGCGAGCGTCGGAATGCGGTCGACCTCGTGCTCAGTTTCGACGCCGATTTCCTCAAGGGCCAATCGGTCGGCGTCTTTCCGGTCCAGAACAGCAATCCGGGCCCGATTATCGCCGAACTGGAGAAGATCGTTGATTCCGGCGAAGGCGGGATGACGCAGAATCTGATCAAGTTCCAGTCCATCGCCAGGATGAACGCGGTGCTCGCGGTGACAAGACGGCCGGAGTTGCTGAAGCGGGTCGAGACCTGGATACGCCGCCTCGACACCACGAACAGCGGCCGGTCCGCCGTTCACGTGTATCGGGTCAAGTTCGGAGATTCCAAGCAGATCGCGCGCGTCCTCAACGACGTGTTCGGGTCAGGCGGCACGTCGGGTGCGGCGACGTCGCCGCTCGACGGCGCGGGCGGGACAATTGCGCCCGGATCGGGAATTGCGGCGAGCTCCAGCGGAGGATCCGCCCTCAGCCGGCTCTCTGCAGCGCCCGCTTCGTCGGCCAGCGGCTTCAGCTCCAATGCTGGAGGACGTGCGGCAAACGGCGCCTCCGCGGACACCTCGTCCGGTCAGGCCGGCTACGGCGCGTCAGCGAGTGCGCAGGGCGGGACCAGTCTGTTCGACAGCGCCGGCGCTGGGCAAAACACCGGCCGCGGCGGTGCGGGTGCGGGTAACTTGCTCGACGGCGTCCGCATCACCGCCGACAGCGTCAACAACACGCTGCTGATCTATGCCAGTCAGGAACAGTACCGCATCATCGAGCAGACCATCCGGGAGATCGATCAGCCCCAGTTGCAGGTAGCGATCGATGCGACGATTGCCGAAGTGACCCTGACGGACGATCTGCAGTACGGCGTGCAGTCGTACATCATGAGCCGCGATGTCGGCCTCAAGCCGAATACCGGCTCGTTCGGCTACAATGGCGCGACCTCCGTCGCCGCGGCTGCGGCCGACGTCGTGCTTCAACGCGCCATCCCCGGCTTCAACTTCCTGGTGGGCTCGGCGCAAACGCCGCGGGCGGTCCTCAATGCGTTGCATGCGGTCACGGACGTCAAGGTGCTGTCGAACCCCTCGGTGGTCGTGATCGACAACCAGATCGCGACTTTGCAGGTTGGCGACGAAATTCCGATCCAGACGGGAAGCGCGACGGTGCTGACCGGCAACAACACGATCGCCAACACGACCGATTACCGCAGCACGGGCATCATCCTGCGCGTCGTCCCTCGCATCAATGCCAACGGCAATGTCAGGCTCGACGTCGAGCAGGAGATATCGAATCCCGTCAGCAATTCGTCGGGATCACGCTCCTCGTCGACCTCGACCAATTCGCTCACGCCGACGGTGTCGACCCGCAAGGTTCGCAGCTCCGTTGCCGTCGCGAGCGGCCAAACCGTCTTGCTGGCAGGCCTCATCAGCGACACTCAAACCAAGGCCCGCGCCGGAATACCCGGGCTCGATCAGATTCCCGGCCTCGGCGAGGTCGTTTTTGGCCAGACCGACAAGCAGGTCAGGCGCACCGAGTTGATCATTTTCATCCGGCCCCAGATCATTCGCGACGGCGCCGACGCACATTTCATCGCCGAGGAACTGCGCACCAAGCTTCGCGGCACGATCAACGCGATCGGCCCGCAGCCGAACGCAGCAACCACGTACCGTTGACCGGGATTGACTCAGATGCGGGAGCGTTTCGCATGACCAGGCTGCGTACGATAGCGTTGGTCGTGCTCGCGTTCGGTCCGGCCTGGACCTGCGCTGCTCACGCCGATGCGCTCGGCGCCGGTACGCATGCTTTCAACCGCGGTGACTACAACACGGCCGCGCGGCTGTTGTTGCCCCAGGCCGAACGCGGCAGTGCCAGAGCTCAGGGCATGGTGGGCTTCATGTACGCGACGGGTCAGGGCCTCCCCCAAGGCTACGATGCCGCTACATACTGGTACAGGCATGCCGCCGAACAAGGCGATTCCACCTCGCAATATCTGCTGGGCCTCGCTTACGACAAAGGCCAGGGCGTGCCGCAGGACGACGTCGCTGCCTACAAATGGCTTAATCTCGCCACTGCGCGTGCACCGAAGCGAATGCGGGAGAACTACGCGAAGCTGCGCAACGCGGTCGCCTCCAAGATGAGCCGGGGTCAGATCGCCGCCGGGCAATGGCATGCGCTGCGCTGGCCGCAGGACTCGCATTTCTGAGCGGGCGATCAGCCGGCGGTTGCGAGCGCGGACCGGAGCAGCCAGGCCCCGCAAATAGCGGGCGCAAAAAAGAGCCAGCACGGCAAGCCGGGCCCTCCTGCCGCGACGGGCGCGCGCAGCGCCGGCTCGGCGGACCACGTCGGATAGCCATGCCCGAGCACAAGAGCCCGGACCATCTCGGCTTTGCCCGATGCCGTCCGTCACGCCGGCAACTTCAGGCGGAGCTCGTTCGTTGCTCCCCCACAATCAGGTCGGTGATCCGACCTCTATGTGACATCCGTATCGGTTGTTAACGATAGTCGCATTCAGCGCCCGCGCCCCTTGGGCGGGGCATCCAATTGGATACAATTTTAGTCGGCGCCTTAGCCGGATCGCGAGTGGCTTGTGCGAGCCTGTCCTGCGGAGATTGCGGGGGACGGCATGAGCCTGAAGAACACTGTTGGAGTCTTGGCTGCCGCCGGACTGGTCGCAGCCTGCCTCGCCTCACAGCCCGCTCAGGCGTTCCTGGCGCGCCCGGCCCTGTTTGCCGCGATCGGCGCCACGACGAAGCCCCCGACGGGATGGCAGCAATTCTGCGTCGAAAACGCCGCCGACTGCCGTCCCCAGCCGGATCAGACGCGCGACGTGGTGTTGACGCCCGAACTGCTGCAGGAGCTGTACAAGGTCAACAAGCAGGTCAACGATCGCGTGAGCTGGACCAGCGATGAGACCTTGTACGGCAAGGCCGAGCGCTGGACGCTGCCCTTGGATCGTGGCGATTGCGAAGATATCGTTCTGCTCAAGCGCAAGCTGCTCGTCCGGGCTGGCTGGCCACAAGGTTCGCTCCTGGTCACGACGGTCGAACAGCCCGCGCCCGCCTCCGGACATCACGCCGTTCTGACGGTCCGCTCCGACCGCGGCGAAATGATCCTCGACAACCAGACCCCCGAAATCCTCTTCTGGTACGAGACGAAGTATCGCTATCTTTCGCGACAGAGTGCTGCCGATCCCAACGTCTGGGTATCGTTCGGCAGTGAGCAACTGCGACCGCCCGCCTCGCCGCTCGTGCGCTGATCCCGGCCTCACGCCCGATTTTCACGGTTTATCGCCGACAAACACGCTCGGCAGCACGCGCGGTGCCCGCCAATTGGTCGCACAAAGCGTGCCACTTTCACGATAACATTATCAGAGCGCAATGATATATTCGCATCATTAACCTTGGATCGATTCGCTTTTCGAATTGTCCCTATGGCGTGATCACCCCCATTGGCTCTCATCAGAGGCACAAATGACAACTGAACTCGTAACGAGCGGCACAACGACCGTGTCCGCCCCCACCAACATCACCTACATCGTCGTCGGTCCCGGCACTCTCAACGTCGCCGGAGGCGGCACTATCGCCGGCGCGACGGCCGTCGGCCCGGGCAGCAGCATCGTGGTCGAGGCCGGTGGCACGGCCAACGACACGGCAATCGTCGGCGGCGTCCAGTTCAGCTACGGCACCTCCAACGGTGCCGTGATTTCGAACGGCGGCGTTCAGCACGTGTATGGTGGCACGGCCAGCAATGTGCTCGTCAGCGCCGGCAGCTACCAGGACGTCATGAATGCCACCGTGAACGGAACGACACTGGCAGGCTACCGTCAGGTCCATGCCGGCGGCGTGACGTACGCAACAGTGATCGTCAGCGGCGGCAATGATTTCGTCGCCGCCGGGGGTACCACCTACGGCACCGTCATTTCCTCCGGCGGACTGCAATATGTGGACGCCAACGGCACATCGAACGGCACAGAGATCAACAACGCCGGCTTTCAATACGTCCTGGGAACGGCCAGTGATACCGTCGTGTTTGGCGGCGGCGTGCAGCAAGTCGCAGGGACGACCAATAACACGACGGTCACCAGCGGCGGAATTCAGCACGTCGTTCTCAGCGGGACAGCCATCAGCACGACCGTGCAGGCTGGCGGCTTCCAACAGGTCAACAGCGGCAACGTCCAGAGCAGCCAGGTCAACGGCAACCTTCAGGTGCTGGCGACCGGCAGTTCGACCGATACCGTCGTGTTCGCTGGCGGAAACGAGTATATCGGCGCCGGGGCGACCGCTGATGGCACGACCGTGAATGCCGGCGGGCTGCAATATGTCGACGTGGGCGGATCAGCCACGGCGACGATCGTGAATGGCGGCTTCGTGTTCGTGGCGGGCACGGCGTCCGGCGCGCTCGTCAACAGCGGCGAATTCGACGTGGCGGGCTCTGCCAGCGACACGCATCTCGCGGGCGGCATCGGCTACGTTTATGCGGGCGGCGTGCAGAATGGTGTCGACTTCTCGGGCGCGGCATCGAAGCTCTATCTCGAAAGCGCATCAGGACTGACCGGAACCATCTCGAACTTCGAGGTCGGCGACATCATCGACTTCCGCAATCTCCTGGTGTCGTCCTACACGTTCGACGGGGCAAACCTCACATTGAACACGGAAAGCGGATCGTTCAGCTATCTGTTCTCGGGCGTCCAGGCCAATACCGATATCAACGTGGCGTCCGACGGTCAGGGCGGCACCGAGATCTCGCTGGCTCTCCTGAACCAGTTCTCCAGCACCCTGGTCCCGGATGCCGGCGAGGGAAGCATCAACCCTCAGGGCTCCGGCAGCCAAAGCGCCCAACTGGTGCACGCCCAGACCTGAGCTCGAGCGCCTCAGCGGCCGTATCGGGGGTGCCCCGGTACGGCCCTCCTCTCGGCTAGATCGGAATCGACACCGCGTCGCGGCCTTGAAGCAATAACATTGTGTGCTACGCCGGAACGTAGTTATCAAACCGTAACATAGCAGCGTTAGCTATTCGACCGCCTGCCGCCGGCGGGCGATGTCCGATCATCCGGACCCGGTGAGCTCGGATAGCTGCAAGTCCATGAACATCAACGACACCAGGGCGAGCGAGCAGCCGGCGAGCCAGCCGTCAGCCGCCGCGCCTCCCAAGGCTCCGGCCGATCCCGGCCTGACCGCGCTGGTCATGATGCTCCAGTTCCTCGGCGTCCCGGCCGAGCCGGAGCAGCTCCGACATCAGCTCGGCGTCGATGTCGTCGGCATCACCGAGATGCTGCGCTCCACCAGGCAGTTCAACGTCAAGGCACGGCTGGTGAAGACGAGCTGGGGCCGGCTCGACAAGACCCCGCTGCCGGCCATCGTTCCGCTGCGTGACGGCGGCTTCCTCATCCTCGGCAAGGCCGGCGACGGCAAGGCCATCGTGCAATATCCCGGCTCGCCTCGCCCGCAGATGCTGACCAAGGCGCAGTTCGAGGTGCTGTGGGACGGCCGCATCATCCTGATGACCAAGCGGGCGGCTCTGGCCGAATTGTCGCGGCGCTTCGACATCACCTGGTTCATGGGCGCCATCAACCGCTACCGTGGCCTGCTCGGCGAGGTGCTGCTCGCCTCCTTCTTCCTGCAGATCTTCGCGCTGGTCTCGCCACTTTTCTTCCAGGTGGTGATCGACAAGGTCCTCGTTCACCGCAGCATGAGCACGCTGGATGTGCTGGTCGTGGGCATCGTCGCGATATCGATCTTCGAAGTCGTGCTCGGCGGCTTGCGCACCTATCTGTTCGCGCACACCACGAACCGCATCGACGTCGAACTCGGAGCCCGTCTGTTCCGCCACCTGCTGGCGCTCCCGCTCGCCTACTTCCAGGCGCGCCGGGTTGGCGACACCGTTGCGCGCGTTCGCGAACTCGAAAATCTCCGCAACTTCATCACCGGCTCGGCACTGACCCTGCTGATCGACCTTTTCTTCACCTTCGTCTTCCTCGCGCTGATGGCGTTCTATTCCCCGCTCCTGACCGCGATCGTTCTTGCGTCTTTTCCATTCTACATCGCGATCTCCGCAGGCGCCACGCCGCTGTTCCGTCACCGGCTGGACGAGAAATTCAAGCGTGGTGCCGAAAACCAGTCCTTTCTGGTGGAAAGCGTGACGGGGGTGGAGACGCTCAAGGCCATGGCCGTCGAACCGCAGATGCAGCGGCGCTGGGAAGAACAGCTCGCCGGCTACGTGGCTTCGAGCTTCCGCGTCGTCGATCTCGGTAACGTCGCCAGCCAGGCCGTGCAGTTCGTCAGCAAGATCAACATGGCCTTGCTGCTCTATTTCGGCGCCAAGCTCGTCATCGACGGGAGCTTGACCGTCGGCGAACTCGTCGCATTCAACATGCTCTCGGGTCGCGTCACGGCACCGGTTCTGAGGTTGTCCCAGCTCTGGCAGGACTTTCACCAGGCGCGATTGTCGGTCGAGCGGCTCGGCGACATTCTCAATACCGTGCCGGAGCCAACGCATCGGCCCGGCCGCGCGGCGCTGCCAGCCATCCGCGGCGAGATCGTCTTTGAACATGTCGGCTTTCGCTACCGGATCGACGGCCCGAGCATCCTGAACGATGTCAACCTGAGAATACCGGCCGGTCAAATCGTCGGCATCGTCGGCACTTCTGGGTCGGGCAAGAGCACGCTGGGAAAGCTGATTCAGCGGCTCTACCTGCCCGAGTCAGGCCGCGTGCTGGTCGACGGCAACGACCTTGCCGCAGTCGACCCGACCTGGCTGCGCCGGCAGGTCGGCGTCGTGCTGCAGGAGAACATGCTGTTCAACCGGTCGGTGCGCGACAACATCGCGCTCGCGGATCCGGCCCTGCCGATGGAGCGTGTCGTGGCAGCGGCAAGGCTCGCCGGCGCCCACGATTTCATCCTCGAGCTTCAGGACGGCTACGACACGGTCATAGGCGAACGTGGCAGCACGCTGTCCGGCGGCCAGCGCCAGCGCATCGCGATCGCGCGCGCACTGATGACCAATCCGCGCATCCTGATCTTCGACGAAGCCACCTCCGCACTCGACTACGAGAGCGAGCGGGTCATCCAGCAGAACATGCGCGAAATCACGGCAGGCCGTACCGTCCTGATTATCGCGCATCGGCTGTCGACCGTCCGGACCGCGGACCGCATCATCACGATCGAGCGCGGGCGCATCGTCGAGGACGGCTCGCACGATCAGTTGATCCGCAGCGGCGGCCGCTACGCGACACTTCACCGAGTCCAGGCAGGCATCCATGAAGTCGGCTAGGGCGATGCTTGCCTTGCTCCGCAGGCCAACGCGCACGCGCGACGAACTGGCATTCCTCCCGGCCGCCCTCGAGATCGTGGAAACCCCGCCCTCTCCGATCGGCCGGGCCATTTCCGCGGCGATCTCGGTGGCCTTCCTGATCGCGCTGGTTTGGGCCAGCATCGGCACGGTCAATATCATTGCCACCGCGACCGGGAAAATCGTGCCGGATGGTCGCACCAAGGTCATCCAGCCCTTCGAGACCGCCGTTGTGCGTGCCATCCACGTGAAGGACGGTCAACGCGTCAAGGCCGGCGACCTCTTGATCGAACTCGACCCGACCATGAGTCAGGCGGAGCTCAGCCATCTCCAGAGCGACCTCGTTGCCAGCGAACTCGACATTGCACGGCTGCGGGCCGCGCTTGCCGGCGGCGACGAAGGCAAATTTGTCCCACCCCAAGGCGCTACCCCTGAGCAGATCCGGACCGCCAAACGATTTCTTGCTTCGCAAACGGCGGAGCAGGCAGCCAAGCTGACCGCACTGCAATGGCAGGGCACGCAGAAGAAGGCGGAGCGTGCCACCACCGAGGCCTCGATCGGCAAAATCTCCTCGTTGATTCCGATCCTGCAGCAGCGCGTCGACGTACGCAAATATCTCGTGGACCGCGAATTCGGCTCCAAGCTGCAATATCTCACCGAGATGCAGGATCTCGTCTCCTACCAGCAGGAGCTGCTCGTTCAGAAGAGCCACTTCGTCGAGGCCGATGCGGCCGTGGGTGGCATCGAGGAGACCTTGCGGCGGACGGAAGCCGAATATCAACGCGGCCTGTTCGACGAGCTCGCCAAGACCGAGCAGAAGGCGGCAGGCCTGCGACAGGACATCGTCAAGGCCGAGCAGCGCACCAGCCTTCTGCGCCTCAGCGCGCAGGAGGACGGCATCGTCCAGCAGCTCGCCGTACACTCCATCGGCGGCGTCGTCACGCCGGCCCAGACGCTGATGGTCTTGGTGCCGACCAGCGGCGGCCTCGAGATCGAGGCGATGATCTCGAACCGCGACATCGGCTTCGTCCGTCCGGGTGAAGACGCCGCGATCAAGATCGATACCTTCAGCTTCACCCGTTACGGGTTGCGCCAAGGCAAGGTGCTCAGCGTTTCCCAGGATGCCATCGTCCGCAACAAGCCCCCGGAGAAGCCCGGCGACACGCCGACCGGCACCGAAACGGCGTCAAGCGAGCCGAAAGGCCAGGAACTCGTCTATTCCGCCCGCGTTTCGCTCGATCGCCCGGAGATGGACGTCGATGGGCGTACCGTTAATCTGGCGCCCGGCATGGCCGTCACGGTGGAGATCAAGACCGGCACACGGACCATCCTGAGCTATCTGATCTCGCCGCTCGTTCGCTATGGGCAGGAAAGCTTGCGGGAGCGCTGAAACGCGGAGCATGTCGCGCGCGGCGAACGGCTTGCTCCAGTTGCGCCCGTCGCTGGGACACCATCAAACTGGTCCAGAATTTCAAAGACTTGGTGCGCTCGGAGGGACTCGAACCCCCACGGTGTTACCCACTGCCACCTCAAGGCAGCGCGTCTACCAGTTCCGCCACGAGCGCTAGGAGATGCCGGCCTGAGGCTTGAAGGCTGGCCGGATCAGCGGCGCCGATCTAACAAATCCATCAGGGGGATACAAGCCTGCAAAGACCCTGAATTCCACAAGCTTGGCAGGAAAAAGCCGGCCCTCCCCGGGAGATCAGCCCTAGCGGGCGCGTCCAGGCCGTCGGCGCGCGCTTCAGCGCCCTACCGGGTCCCCGCCGATCGAGGCAGCATCTGCTTGACCTCGACCGCGATCCGGTTGCGATCGACCAGCACGACCCCGGAGGCCACCGGCAGATTGTTGGCGAGCACCTTGACCTCGTCGGCCTCGGTTGCGTCCAGCTCGATGATGGCGCCGCGGGAAAGACGTAATACTTGATGGATCGGCATCGTGGTCGTCCCGAGGACGACCATGAGATCCACGGTGACTTTGTCGAGAGTGGGCACTGTCGGGACCGCCGCAACCTGGGACTAAACGATTTGGGACTCGGCCAAGGGACTTGGCATTTGCCCCCGAGATGATCACCACGTTATGGTTAGCCAATGGTTAATTCGCCGCAAAACCCTCGCCAACAGCTCGATTTGAGGTCGTTCTCCGCCTCCGGCGGTGCGCCGGTGGAGTGGCGGATCTCTGACGCGCCGGTGCCCTACCCGGACGCCGTGGCCGCCATGGAGGCGCGCGTTGCGGCGATCGCGGCGGGCGAGGCCCCCGAGCTGATCTGGCTGCTCGAGCACCCCCCGCTCTACACCTCCGGCACCTCGGGCAAGGACAGCGACCTGCTCGACCCCCGCTTCCCGACCTTTGCCACCGGGCGCGGCGGACAGCTGACCTATCACGGTCCCGGTCAGCGGGTGGCCTACATCATGCTCGACCTCAAGCGCCGCCGGCCGGACGTGCGGGCCTATGTCGCCAGCCTCGAGGAATTGATCCTGAAGACGCTCGCCGCCTTCAACGTCCGCGGCGAGCGGCGCGAGGACCGGGTCGGCGTCTGGGTCAGGCGGCCCGACAAGGGCGCCGATCACGAGGACAAGATCGCCGCGATCGGCGTCCGCCTGAAACGCTGGGTCTCGTTCCACGGCATCGCCATCAATGTCGAGCCGGAGCTGTCGCATTTCGCCGGCATCGTTCCTTGCGGTGTCGCCGATCCCCGCTACGGCGTCACCTCGCTGGCCGATCTCGGCCAGCTCGTGACCATGGCCGATGTCGATATCGCGCTGAGACAGGCGTTCGAGGAGCTGTACGGGCCGACCCGCGCGCTGCTGCCGGACGCGGCGGTCTAGGCGCGCGTTTGACTCACCCGCGGCTTCCGGCCTCACCCCCCTCAAGTGACACCTCGAGCTTGCCGGCGATGTAGCGCCGCTCCTGGGTCAGCCCGCCGAAGCCGTAGGCGTCGCCCTTGACCTCGTCGACATGCAGATAGGTCTCGGGATGCAGCGGGCCCAAAATCCCGGCCATGCGCTTGAACATGGCGGCGAGATAGGCGGCCTTCTCGTCCTTGGTGTTGGTGCCCTCGGTGACGTGGATGTCGATCCAGTAGCTGGCGAGAGCTTGCTCGGCGAGCGACTTGCCGCCGGCGAACCAGTCGCCGGCATCCACGGACTTCACGATGATGGCGGTGACCTTGGGATCCTTGTGCAGGATCTCCGCGGTGAGCCCGGAGACCGCGTTGACGATGTCGGCCTTCAGCGAAGGCGACCGGCGGGACGTGGTGTAGGACACGGTGATCAGTGGCATGGTCGTTCTCCTCTAGTGCCGCCAATTGCTGCGGCATTGACGAGAAGCTAGACCTTCCCTCATCATTTCTGTATCTTATCTGTTTTGATATCAGTGATAAGACTTCGAAATGACACCAACCCTCGACATCGCCACCATCAAGGCCTTCCTTCTGGTCGCCGACCTCCAGAGCTTCACCCGCGCCGCCGAAGCGTTGGGCACGACGCAGGCGGCCGTCAGTCTCAAGCTGCAGCGGCTGGAAGCGTTGCTCGAAAAGCGCCTCGTGGAGCGCTCGCCGCGTGCGGTCCGGCTCACTGCCGAGGGCGCTGCGTTTCTCGAACGCGCCCGCACGCTGATGGACGCGCATGATCGCGCGCTGTCGGGCGACGCTTCCGCCGCGCCCTTGCTCACGCTCGGCATCTCCGATCACGCGACGGGACCCGAACTGGTGCCGCTGCTCGAACGGCTGCACGCGATGTCCTCAAACCTCACCCTCGCCGTCACCATCGGCTTCTCGCGGGAGATGCAGGATGCTTATGACGCCGGCGAGCTCGATGCGGTGATCGTGCGCCAGGAAGGCAGTCGCCGCGGCGGCGAGAAGCTGACCGAGGACGAATTCGGCTGGTACGCCGCGCGACGTTTTTCGCTGCCGAAGGGAGAGCCATTGCCGCTCGCAACCCTCGCCCCGCCCTGCGGCGTCCGCGCCGTCGCCGTGCGTGCGCTCGACAAGGCCCGCATCGCCTGGCGCGAACGCTTCGTCGGCGGCGGCGTCACCGCGGTGGTCGCTGCCGCACTCGCCGGGCTCGCCATCGCGCCGCTGGCGCGGCGGATCGCGCCTCCCGGGCTGGTCGATATCGGACCGGCGCTTAGGCTGCCGAAACTCGGCAGCTCGAAAGTGATGCTGCACTCGAAGGTCAGCGATCCCGCCAAGCTCGCCGCGCTGCGTGTGGTGGCAGCGACGTTCCGGAGCGTGGCGGTTTAGCGCTCCGATCGTTTGTCTCTAGTCCTCCCCGACGTACCTGCCCGCCAAGCGCCAATAAACGAGCCCAGCTGGACCGCCGGCGAGAATAAATGCCGCGCCGAACCAACTGATGTCCTTTAAGAGCAACGCGCAAAACAACGCACCAACCACCACGCCGGAGCCTACGTAGAACGCCATGGCACGCGTGCGCAGACGTTCGCCAAGCCAGATCAAAATGGCCGCCGGAATGGCCGTGAGAATAAAAGTCGCGAAAAACGTGAACGGCACGACGAAGAGTGCAGCTCCGAGCATACTAACGACAGTCTGCTTGAGGCTAGGCTCAGGCGATATCACAGCCACGGAGACAAATACCATCGCGTCCAGCACGGCCGTCGCAGTCAGGCATCCGTAAAACCAGCCATCGAACGAGCGAAGACATGCAACGCGAGACATCTCTCCACCTCACAGGATCGCCTCGAACGCACTGCGCAGCGTCTCGTGTCGAAACACAAAACCGCGGCTCAGCGCCTTGTTCGGCAGCACGCGCTGGCCGCCGAGCAGGAGTTCGTCGGCAAACCCGCCGCCGATCCGGCGCAACAAACCGCCTGGAATGCGGAATATCGCAGGCCGGTGCAGTCGCCGACCGAGCTCCTCGGTGAACTTTGCATTGGTCACGGGGATCGGCGCGGTGGCATTGACTGGCCCCGACAGGCCCGGCGTCGCCATCACGTAGGCGATCAGCCGGATCAGATCGTCGCGCTCGATCCAGGACATCCATTGCCGCCCGGTGCCGAGCGGACCGCCGAGGCCGAACTCGAACGGCGTCAGCAACCGCGTGATGAAGCCGCCTTCGGTGCCGAGCACGAGGCCGATGCGCAGATACACCACGCGCACGCCGAGCTCCTCGGCCGGCCGCGCCGCTGTCTCCCAGGCCGCGCACAGCTCGTGGCTGAAGCAGGCGTGAGATTTGGCCGATTCCGTCAGCACCTGGTCCGCCCACAAACCGTACCAGCCGATCGCCGAGCCGCTGATCAGCACCTCGGGCTTGCGCGCGAGCCGCGCGATCAGCTTGACGACCTCGGCGGTCGTGTCGATGCGCGAGCCGATGATCTTCGCACGCTTCGCATCGGTCCACAGGCCGTTGCCGATCGGCTCGCCCGCAAGGTTGACGATGGCGTCGATCTGCGTGTCCGAAGCGAGTTGATCGAGGCTGGTGATCAGCGTCACTGGCGGCGGCAGCATCTCGGATTTCGCGGGATTGCGGATCAGCGCGATGACGTGGTGCCCTGCCCTGCTGAGGCTTGCCGCGAGGCGGCTGCCGATAAATCCGGTGGCACCGGTGATCAGCACGGTCTTGCGGCCGGGCAGCTTTTCGACAAGCCCGGCCGCCGCCACGCTTTGGATGCGGGCGAGCCGGCGCATCGCCGCAAAGTCCCTGACACCACAAAGCGCAGCGCCGAGTGCGCAGGCGGTCGCGGCGATACTGAGCAGACCTTGATAGACGACGACCACGTAGACGGGCTGCATCGCCCATCCGATCAGCACCGGCATCAGCAGCACCAGGATGGCGCCGTAATTGATCGCAAGCAGCGTGTGATTGATACGCTCGCTCGGCGGCAGCTTGCGGCTCAGATCCTCCTCGACGAAATCCATCAAGGTGATGACGATCTCGGCGACCAGCACCGCAACGATCAACAGCGCCAGCACGCCGTGAACCTCGAGCCAGCCGAGCACCAGGAACAGGAGCGCATAGAGCATGTTGCGGATCCCGTGCAGCTTCAGCTCGAAGCGCTGTGACGGACGCCAGGCCAGGCGCTCGGTGAATTCGTGGTGATAGAAGGTGTCGAACACGCCCATCGCAATCTGGATGGCGATGAGCGTCCACAGCAGCGGCGTCATGATAGGGCCTCCCTGAACAAGGCGGACTGATGGATCAGCGCGCCGTAGCGCGGATGAATGACATCGAGGGTGAAGCGGAACACGCCCTCGCCGAGGTCGCGGTGCGTCACCGTGAGATCGCCCGGCGTGAGCCATGGCGGCAGAGGGATCCAAAGGTGTCCGATTTGCAGGCCATAGCCGGCGCTGCGGAAGACCAGCGTCTGGTCCTCGACCGCAATGCGCAGCGCCATGGACACCCCGAAGCCAACATATTCCTCGAGGCCGGTTGGGCCTGCAAAGCGCTTTGCCGAATGGATCACCTGCGGAAAGCCGCGTTCGCGGGCGCAGATGCGCGTCCAGGTCTGGCCGCCGGTCGCACCGTCCTCGGTGACCGTGACGATCATCGGGACACCGATATCGCGGCCGGTCGGCAATGGCCCGCCGATCAGTCGCGCCGCTTGCGCGAACCACCAGCCGAGATTGCTGAACGCGACCTTCTCGATGATTCCGACATAGACAACGCTGTCGCCATCGGCGACGCGCTTGGAAAAGCGCCGCCAGGTCGCAAGCGGCAGGCGGCCCCAATCCTCATCCGATAGCAATGCGCGGAAACGGCGATCGTCGAGCAGTTTCGTATGAGCGTAGGTTCGTGCCTTGCAACCTGACAATCGAGCCGACGTCATCGCCCTCTCCTTCCGCTATTTGGTTTTGCCCAGCGGCAGCAGGTTGGCGATCTTCTCGCCAAGCCGCATCAAGGCGACCAGCCGCGGCCGCGGCACTTTCAGCATCTGCATGAACCAGTGGTCGGCGAGCTCGGTGAACGCGAGCATCTCCTTCAGGCGCTTGGCTGCGACCGGACTGATGCCGGGATCGTCCGTGGCATCGGCCACGCAGGCGCGAAGCGCCGCGATCGCCGGGTCGATCTCCCGCTCCTTGCGCCGCGCCGCGATCCTGGCCGCGATCTCCCAGATGTCGGTCTCGGCCTCATAGTGGTCGCGGCGGTCGCCGAGGATCGGCACCCGCCGGATCAGGTTCCAGGCGAGCAGCTCCTTCAATGAGTTGGACACGTTCGAGCGGGCCATGCCGAGCGTCTCGGCGATGTCCTCGGCCGTCATCGGCGCCTCGGCGAGATAAAGCAGCCCGTGAATCTGGCTTACCGAGCGGTTCACTCCCCACTCGTCGCCCATGTCGCCCCAATGCAGGATGAAGCGCTCAACGGCGATAGGGAGTTTTGTTTTTCCGGTCATTTCTGTCATGACAGAAATATCTGACGAAATCGCCTTGTTGTCAAGGCGCCTTGCCTACGGCCGGTTACCTGCCCAGAAAATGCGACATGCCTAGGGAACAATTTGGCCGGTGCCGCGTTTGTCCCCGTCGAGGCGGGCCCGGAATGATCGAAAAGCTCAATCAGCAGAGAGACTTATTCGAAAGCGAACGCAGTTTCCGGCTGTTGGTTGAAGGCGTTGCCGACTACGCCCTCTACATGCTCGACCCCAACGGGATCATCACGAGCTGGAACATCGGCGGCGAGCGCATCAAGGGCTATTCGCCGAGGGAGATTCTCGGCCAGCATTTTTCCCGTTTTTACACCGAAACCGATCGCGCCAACGGCAAGCCCGCACGGGCGCTGGGCATCGCACGGGACAAGGGCCGATACGAGGAGGAAGGCTGGCGCGTCCGCAAGGACGGCACCTTCTTCTGGGCCAGCGTCGTGATCGACCCGATCTACGAGGCCGGCGCACTGATCGGCTTCGCCAAGATCACGCGCGACATCACCGAGCGCCGCAATTCCCAGCTCAAGCTCGAGGCGATGCAGAAGCAGCTCGCCGAGTCGCAGAAGTTCGATGCACTCGGACAGCTCACCGGCGGGGTCGCCCACGACTTCAACAATCTCCTGATGATCATCAGCGGCAGCCTTCACATCCTCAAGAAGGGCACCGCCGAGGACCCCAGGCTCGCGCGCGCCATGTCCGCAATCGAGACCGCGACCAGACGCGGCGCCGCGCTGACCAGCCAGCTCCTCACCTTCGCGCGGCGGCAGAGCGTCAACCCACAGGCGATCGATTTCGCCGAACGCGTCGCGGCCATCCGCGAGGTGCTCGAGGCCGGCGTCGGCAGCTCCGTGCGCCTCGCCTTCGACATCGGCTCCGACACCTGGCCGATCAAGACCGACGTCTCCGAGCTCGAGACCGCGCTGCTCAACCTCGTCATCAATGCCCGCGACGCGATGCCGGACGGCGGCACGGTGACGATCCGGGCGCACAATGTCGTGCTGAACGAGACGCCCCTTGCCGGCGATTTCGTCGCAATCGAGATCAGCGATACCGGGCTCGGAATTCCCTCCGACGTTCTCGACAAGATCTTCGAGCCCTTCTTCACGACCAAGCCGATCGGAAAAGGCACCGGCCTCGGCCTGTCGCAGGTGCACGGGTTCGCCCACCAGGCCGGCGGCACGGTGAAGGTCGCAAGCGAGCTCGGAAAAGGCACGACCTTCACGGTCCTGCTGCCACGAGGAGACGAGACGCCATCAGCCGACGCACCGGGAGAGCCGGCGTTTCGCGGCAGCGGCACGGTATTGCTGGTGGAGGACAATCCCGACGTCGCGCTCGTCAGCACCGGACTGTTGGAGCAGCTCGGCTACCAGGTGCGCCGGGTTGCCGACGCCGAAGCCGCCTTGCGCGAGATCGAGACCAACGGGGTGGACTTCGTGTTCTCGGATATCGTCATGCCCGGCAAGATGGATGGCTTGACCCTCGCCCATCATCTCCGCCAGATCCACCCAGGCCTGCCGATCCTGCTCGCGACCGGCTACAGCGAGGTGGCCGCGGGCGTCCGCGGCGATTTCCCGATCCTGCGCAAGCCCTACGAATCCACGAGCTGAGCGAGGCGATCGCGAAATTGCCGAGGTGACCGGACCTACACCGTCGGCAGCACCGAAAACGCTTCCCCTGCCCGGCGCAGATTCAGCTCATCCACGCTCGCCGTCTCGCTGGTGACACTGTCGACGCGCGCGGACGGCGGGCCGTGGCGGCACAGCGCAACCATGTCGGCGACGTGCTTCGGCGTGCCCGCGAACAGCGCTTCCACGCTGCCGTCGCGGCGGTTGCGGACCCAGCCTTCGAGACCGCTCGTCGTCGCCTGGTATTCAACCCAGGCCCGATAGCCAACGCCCTGCACGCGCCCGCGGATCATGACCTGGAGGATCGCCCGGCTCATCGCTTCAGCCCGAGCACGTCGGCGCTGCGCGCCTTGACGTCGGCCTCCCGCATGACGCGGGCCGTCAGCTCGGAGGATGCGAGCCCTTTGAGGTTTTTTGGCGCAACGCCTTCGCGCAGCGCCTTCTGCGTCTCGTAAACCGCCTGCGTCGCGGCGGCGATCGGTGCATGGCCCTGGAGCGCGATGCGAACGCGTTGGCGTGCGAGGTCATCGAGCGCGCTCAACGCCTCCGGCGCGCCGCCGAGCACGATCGGCAGGCGCGTGGCGGATGCGATGGCCTCGAGCTCGGTGCGCGACTTGATGCCGGTGAAGAACAGCGCATCGACCCCGGCGGCCTCATAAGCGCGGGCGCGGCGAACCGCATCCTCGATCGAGGTGATCGCGGCGGCGCCCGTGCGGCCCATGATGACCAGGGAGGGATCGCTGCGGCCGTCGAGCGCCGCCTTCATCTTGCCGATGCCTTCCTCGAGCGAGACCAGCTGCGCCTTCGTCTCGCCGAACGCCGCCGGCAGCAGCGTATCCTCGATGGTGAGCCCGGCAGCGCCCGCCATCTCCAGCTCCTGCACCGTGCGGCGCACGTTCAGCGCATTGCCGTAGCCGTGATCGGCATCGACGAGCACCGGCAGCGCCGAGGCACGCGACATCCGCCGCATCTGCTCGGCAAGCTCGGTGAGGGTGATAAGCGTGATATCGGGGTCGCCGAGCACGGCCAGCGAAGCGACTGATCCGCCGAACATGCCGAGCGGAAAACCGAGATCCTCGGCAATGCGGATCGAGATCGCGTCATAGACCGAGCCGGGATGGACGCAATTGTCGCCCGACAGGATGGAGCGAAGTTTCTCGCGGCGGGAACGAAAGGCCATGGGTGCCTCACTCTCAATTCCTCATCCTGAGGAGCGCGCTCTTGCGCGCGTCTCGAAGGATGCAGGCCCGGCTGTGGCCTCGCCCTTCGAGACGCCGCGCAAGCGCGGCTCCTCAGGGTGAGAGTCGACTGTCGTGCTCCGGAGCGCTCTAAGCAAACTCCAGGATCAGCGCGTCCACCGCCAGCGTCGCGCCGGCGCTGGCGTGGATCTTCTTCACCGTTCCATCCTGCTCGGCGCGCAGCACGTTCTGCATCTTCATGGCTTCAACCACCGCGAGCGTCTCGCCGGCCTTGACCTCCTGCCCCTCGGTCACAGCGATGGAGACCACGAGGCCGGGCATCGGGCAGAGCAGCTTCTTGCCGCTGTCGGACGCAGTCGTGACCGGCATCAGCCGCGCGGACGCTGCTTCCGCCTCGGTCCAGACATAGACCGGCACCTCGACGCCCTGATGCGCGAGACGGACTCCGTTCGCGATCGGGCGTGTCTGCACCGCGACAAGGTGGCCGTCGATGGTGCCCTGCCAGACCGGATCGCCGGGCTTCCAGGGCGAGGCCAGCAGATGCGTTTTGCCGGCCTTGCCGTCGGCGTCGATGAAGCGGATCGCGATCGCCTCGCCCTCGCGCGCCACGTCGAGCAGAATCTCCTGGCGGTCGAGCCAGACCGCGCGACGCCGCTCGCGCTGCACGACGCGGCCACCCATCTGGCCGGAGATCTGCCGCTTGCGCTCGCCGAGCACATGGTCGATCGCGGCGCCGACCGCCGCGATCCGTCGCGCGACCTCGCCTTCAGGCACGCGCACTGCAAAGCCCTTGGGAAATTCCTCGGCGATGAAGCCGGTCGAAAGCCGTCCCTCGCGCCAGCGCGGATGATGCATCAGCGCCGACAGGAACGGGATGTTGTGCCTGATGCCGTCGACATAGAACGAATCCAGCGCAGTGGCCTGAGCCTCGATCGCGGCCGCACGCGAGGGCGCATGCGTGACCAGCTTGGCGATCATCGGATCGTAGTGGATCGAGATCTCGCCGCCCTCCTGCACGCCGGTGTCGTTGCGGATGGTGATGCCGTCGTGGCTCGCTTCTGCGGGCGGACGATACTTCACCAGGCGCCCGATCGAGGGCAGGAAGTTGCGGAACGGATCTTCGGCGTAGAGGCGCGATTCCACCGCCCAGCCCGTCAGCGTGACGTCCTTCTGCGCGATGGCGAGCTTCTCGCCGCTCGCGACGCGGATCATCTGCTCGACGAGGTCGATGCCGGTGACGAGCTCGGTCACGGGATGCTCGACCTGAAGACGCGTGTTCATCTCCAGGAAGTAGAAGCTCTTGTCCTGGCCGGCGACGAACTCGACGGTGCCGGCGGAATCGTAGTTCACGGCCTTGGCCAGCGCGACCGCCTGCTCGCCCATCTTGCGGCGCGTCGCCTCGTCCAGCAGCGGCGACGGCGCCTCCTCGATGACCTTCTGGTTGCGGCGCTGGATCGAGCATTCGCGCTCGCCGAGATAGATCACGTTGCCGTGCTTGTCGCCGAGCACCTGGATCTCGATGTGGCGGGGATCGACGATGAACTTCTCGACGAAGACGCGGTCGTCGCCGAACGAAGCCTTGGCCTCGGCTTTGGCGAGGTTGAAGCCTTCGGCGACCTCGGACCTGGAATTGGCGATACGCATGCCCTTGCCGCCGCCGCCGGCGGAGGCCTTGATCATCACGGGATAGCCGATCTCGTCGGCGATCTTGACGGCGTGCTTGTCGTCCTCGATGACGCCGAGATAGCCCGGCACGGTCGAGACCTTGGCCTTCGCGGCCGCCTTCTTGGATTCGATCTTGTCGCCCATCGCTGCGATCGCGCCCGGGTTCGGGCCGATGAAGACGATGCCCGCGGCCTCCAGCGCGCGCGGAAAGGCCTCGCGCTCGGACAGGAAGCCGTAGCCGGGATGCACGGCCTCGGCGCCCGTCTTGCGGCAGGCCTCGACGATCTTCTCGATCACCAGATAGCTCTCGGCCGCGGCGGGGGGACCGATCAGAACGGCCTCGTCGGCCATCTCGACATGGAGGGCATCGCGGTCGGCCTCGGAATAGACCGCAACCGTCTGAATTCCCATCTTGCGAGCGGTCTTGATGACCCGGCAGGCGATTTCGCCGCGATTGGCGATCAGAATGCGTTTGAACATGCTTTTCTTGAGTCTCGACCTTGGGCGGGACCCCTTCCCCGGCCGTTGGGGCCTGTGGGAGGAGCCGTGTGGCTCCCGTGGTACATCAAAATGGGCTGGAGGCAACGGTCTAAATCCGGGGCCTCTGGCGTACCAGCGCAAGACCGAAATGGGCTCGGGAAGACCTAAGGACGCAGCGCCGCTCCCTGGGGCTCCCCCGCCTTGGCCACGTCCCGGACCAGGTCATGGATGAAGCCCAGCTTGCCGACCACCGCGGGCGACAGGATGAAGGGATAGAGGTCGCGCAGGCCCATGGCGCGGTTGACGCTGTTCATGGCGAAGGTGAAGGGCAGCCATGCGTCGATCAGTGCCTGGACGTCCCTGGCCTCGTAGGGATTGAACCGGATGCGCGCCGTCAACTCCCCGTCGCGATCGACCTTGGGCCGCACCTCCATCCCGAACTCGCTGGCCATCTCCAGCGTGTCGACGATGTGGAGATAGTGCGCCCAGGTCTCGGCGAAGTCTTCCCAGGGATGCATGGTGGCGTAGGCCGAGACGTAGCTCTGCTGCCAGTCCGGCGGCGCGCCTTCGGCATAATGGCGCTGCAGGGCCTGCCCGTAATCGGTGGAATCGTCACCGAAGACCGCACGGCATTCCTCGAGCTTGCCGCCGCCCTGCACCAGCACATCCCAGAAATAGTGCCCGACCTCGTGACGGAAATGCCCGAGCAGCGTCCGATAGGGCTCGCCCATCTCGAGCCTGCGCCGCTCGCGCTCGATCTCGTCGGTCTCGGTGAGCGCGATCGTGATCAGGCCGTTGTCGTGGCCGGTCATGACCCTCTCCCCGCTGTTGGGATCGTCGGCAAGAAAATGGAAGATCAGGCCGTGCTCGGGGTTGTCCTGCCGGGTTTCGAGCGGCAGCTTCCAGCGGATCAGGGAATAGAACAGACGGTGTTTCGCCACCTCCAGCTCGCGCCAGCCGGCAAGCTGAACCGGGTCGGACAAATCCGGGACGATGCCGTTGTGGCGGCAGGCGCGGCAATAACCGGTGGTATCGCCGGCGTCCGTCAGCCAGTTGCAGGCGTCATATTCGGCGTTTCGGCACAGCATCCGGCTCTCACCCTTGTCGGCCAGGATTTTCCAGGCCTCCCCGTCGGGCTCGATCGCCGACATCGTCTCCTTCTCCGGGAGGAAGGCGACCCGGTGGCCGCAGCGTTCGCAGGCCCGGTTCTCGAAATAGAGAACATTGCCGCAGGCCTGGCAGACAAAGAGCTTCAAGATCTGGCCTCTCTGGAAAGGGAGCATTAAGAGAAAACTGGCGCCTCGCGAAGACGCTTCGATCGGCGGATCGTTCCAGCGTCTGGAACAAATTGACAGACCGGACGTTGCTTAGCGGAGTTCTCGGCGCCGAGGATGTGCGCAGTCATTTCCCGTCAATTTATCCTCTAAACAATGGTCATCACGCCCCGTCTGTGTGAATATCGGTCCGGCAAGCGCTCACTTGCATGATGGCCGATGCCTTGAACGATCCCTTGCCTGAGACCATCGCCGCCGAAAGGCTGCGCCAGCACCTCGAAGACGTCGCGCGCGAGCGCGACAACGCCTATCGCGCGCTGCAGGAGCGCGAGGCCGAGCTCGCACGGATCCAGCGCATAGGCAAGGTCGGCGGCGTCGAAGTCGATTTCCGCGAGGGGTTCAAGAACCGCCGTTCGCCCGAATATCTGATGATCCACGGCCTGCCCCCCGAGGCGGCGGACGAAACGCACGAGGCTTGGGTCAACCGCATCCATCCCGAGGACCGGGACGCGACGGTCAGGCATTTCCTGGACGCTCTCGCCGGAACGAGCGGGGATTACACTGCCGAATACCGCATCATCCGTCCGAGCGACGGCGAGACGCGCTGGATCCGGGTCGTCGCCAAGATCGAGCGCGACAAGGATGGCCGCGCCCTCCGCCTCGTCGGCGCCCACATCGACATCACCGACCAGGCGCTCGCGCGCGAAACGCTGCGCGAGAGTGAGGAACGCTTTCGCCTGATCGCCGACAGCGCGCCGGTGCCGATCTGGGTGACCAAGCTCGACCGCAGGCGCTCCTTCGCCAACCAGGCCTATGTCGATTTCGTCGGCCTGCCCTACGATCAGGCCATCGATTTCGACTGGCGTAAGGTGCTGCATCCCGACGACCTGCCGCGCGTGCTCCAGCAATCGGTTGAGGGCGAAGCCTCCCTGAAGCCCTTCGTGCTGGAAGCGCGCTACAGGAACGCCGGCGGCGAATGGCGCTGGCTGCGATCGGAATCGCAGCCGCGCTGGGACCCGACCGGCAAGCATATCGGCTTCATCGGGGTCGCCCACGACATCACCGTCGCCAAGCAGGCGGAGATCGAGCTCCGGCAGCTCAACGAGACGCTGGAAGAACGCATCGCCCAGCGTACCGCCGAGCTCGAAGCCAACGAGGCCCGGCTGCGCGCGATGCTGGAGACCAGCAATCAGTATCAGGGGCTGGTCAATCTGAGAGGGGAGCTGGTCTACGCCAACAGGACCGCGCTTGACGGCATCAAGGCGAGCTCTTCGGAAGTGATCGGAAAGCCGCTATGGGAGACGCCCTGGTTCAGCGAAACGGAGGGCATGAGCGCGCTGGTGCGCCAGGCCTTCGACACCGTGCTGAAGGGTGAAGCGGTCCGCCTGGAGATGCGGCTGCGCCTGCCCATCGGCGAGCGCGATTTCGATTTCGGCATGCGTCCCGTGCTCGACCGCCACGGCAACATCACCGGCGCCGTGCCCGAGGCCGTCGACATCACCGAGCGCCGTCGCGGCGAGGACGCGCTGCGGCAGTCGCAGAAGATGGAGGCGATCGGGCAGCTGACCGGCGGTGTCGCGCACGATTTCAACAATCTCCTCACCATCATCCGCTCGGCAACGGACTTCCTGCGCCGCCGCGAGCTGCCCGAGGAGCGGCGGCGCCGCTATGTCGACGCCATTTCCGACACGGTCGAGCGCGCTTCCAAGCTGACCGCGCAGCTTCTCGCGTTCGCGCGGCGGCAACCGCTGAAGCCGCAGATCTTCAACGTCGGCAGCCAGGTCGAGGGCGTGGCGCAGCTGGTCCGGCCGCTCGTCGGCAGCCGCATCGAGATCGACGTTGAGGTTCAGGATGCCGATTGCTTCACCGTGGCCGACATCGCCCAGTTCGAGACCGCGCTGATCAACCTCGCGATCAACGCCCGCGACGCCATGGACGGCGAAGGCCGCCTCACCATCGCCGTGCGCAAGGTGCAGGGCATCCCGAGCCTGCGCGCGCAACCGGCCCGCAGCGGCGCCTACGTCGCCATCTCCGTCAGCGACACCGGCAGCGGCATCGCGCCGGAGCATCTCGACGCGATCTTCGAGCCGTTCTTCACCACCAAGGAGGTCGGCAAGGGCACCGGCCTCGGGTTGAGCCAGGCCTTCGGCTTCGCAAAACAGTCCGAAGGCGACATCGCGGTGACGAGCAGGCAAGGTGAAGGCACGACCTTCACCTTGTATCTGCCGCAGGCGGACAGCCCAGCGACGGACAACGCTGCCGCGGCGCTGACCCATGAGGCCGCAGCCACCGGGCGCGGCCATCGTGTGCTCGTGGTCGAGGACAACGACGAGGTCGGACGCTTCTCCACCGAACTGCTGGAGGATCTCGGCTATGTCGTGCGCCGTGTCGCGAACGCGAGCGCGGCGCTGGCGATCCTTGGCGAAAACGAGTTTGCCGTCGACCTCGTGTTCTCCGACGTCATCATGCCCGGCATGAACGGCGTCGAGCTCGCGGGCGTGATCCGCGAGCGTTATCCGGGCCTGCCCGTCGTGCTCACCTCCGGCTACAGCAACGTGCTCGCCGAGAACGCCCATCGCGGCTTCGAACTGATCCAGAAGCCGTATTCGGTGGAGTCGCTGTCGCGTATCCTGCGCAAGGCGATCACGGAGAAGATATCGATGGCGAGGTGAGTGTAAGGTTCTCGCGGGGTTGCCGCATCCCTCGTCGTTGCGAGCAATTAGTACCCCGCCCCATCCAACAGACGTGAAGCTCAAAGTCGGGAACAAAGCCGGCCTGACGGCAGTTTCAGCCGCGCTTCACAGCCTCGATCGAGAACCCGATGTCCAGCGAAAATCCCGATCAGGCAAGGCGCGCCGGCCGAGCGCTGGATGCGGCCAATTTCTTCCTTGCCGACGTCCGCGACGGGCTCGGCCCCTACCTCGCCGTCTACCTCCTCACCGAGCAGCGTTGGGACGAGGCGCGCATCGGCCTCGTGATGTCGGTCGCGACCGTCGCCGGCATCGTGGCGCAGACGCCGGCCGGCGCCCTGGTCGATGCGACCCGGGCGAAACGTCTTGTCATGGTGATGGCTGCAATCATGGTGACGCTGGCATCGCTGTCGCTGCCGTTGTTTCCGAGCTTCCTCCCCGTCGCGATCTCGCAAGGCATCGCGCAGGCCGCCGCCGTGGTGTTTCCGCCCGCGATCGCCGCGGTCTCGCTCGGCATCTTCGGCCATGCCGCCTTCACCCGCCGGATCGGTCGCAACGAGACCTTCAACCATGCCGGTAATGCGGTCGCGGCCGCGCTGGCCGGCGTCTCCGCCTATTGGTTCGGTCCGACGGTCGTCTTCTTTCTCCTCGCCGCCATGGCGATCGCGAGCCTCCTCAGCATCCTCGCAATTCCAGCCCGCGCCATCGATCATGACCTCGCCCGCGGGCTGCACGATGCGACGACGGATGCGCAGCGGGACACGCCGTCGGGCTTCGCCGTGCTCCTCACCTGCCGTCCCCTGCTCGTCTTCGCGATCTGCGTGCTGCTGTTCCACCTCTCCAACGCTGCAATGCTGCCGCTGGTCGGGCAGAAACTGGCGCTGCAGGACAAGAACCTGGGCACCAGCCTGATGTCGGCCTGCATTGTCGCCGCGCAATTGGTGATGGTGCCGTTCGCCATGCTGGTCGGCGCCAGGGCCGACCGTTGGGGCCACAAGCGATTCTTCCTTGCAGCGCTCTTGATCCTCCCGATTCGCGGCGCCCTCTACACGCTCTCCGACAATCCGTTCTGGCTGGTCGGCGTCCAGTTGCTCGACGGCGTCGGCGCCGGAATCTTCGGCGCCATCTTCCCCGTCATCGTCGCCGATCTCATGCGCAACACCGGCCGCTTCAACGTCGCTCAAGGCGCGGTCATCACGGCCCAAAGCATTGGCGCGGCGCTGTCGACGACGCTGGCCGGCTTCGTCGTGGTCGGCGCGGGCTACAGCGCGGCGTTCATCACCCTCGGCGTCGTCGCGGCGATCGGCGCAGCCGTCTGCTTTCTCGCGCTGCCCGAGACTCGGCATCGTCCCTCCCGCCCCAAGGGGGAGACAGCAGCGGTGGCATCCGCTATCGCTGCCGAATGAACTCGTTCATCTCAAGGACTGACCGTGCCGTCTGACGCCATCTGGGCCTGGAGCATCATCGCCGTCGCGACCGCAGGGGTGATCATCCGGCCATTTCGTCTGCCGGAGGCCATATGGGCCGCAATCGGTGCCAGCGCCCTGGTGCTGCTGGGTCTGCTGCCGTGGCGGGACGCGCTGACGGGAATCGAGAAAGGCGTCGACGTCTATCTGTTCCTGATCGGCATGATGCTGATCGCCGAGCTCGCCCGGCTCGAAGGCTTGTTCGATTATCTCGCCGCGCTCGCCGTGGAATACGCACGCGGCTCGCCACAGCGGCTGTTCCTGCTGATCTACCTCGTCGGCACGATCGTGACCGTGCTGCTCTCCAACGATGCCACTGCGATCGTGCTGACGCCGGCCGTCTATGCCGCGACGCGCGCGGCGGGCGCCAAGCCGCTGCCTTATCTGTTCGTGTGCGCCTTCATCGCCAATGCCGCGAGCTTCGTGCTGCCGATCTCGAACCCAGCCAATCTGGTCGTGTTCGGCGCTCGCATGCCCCCGCTGGTCGAATGGCTGCGCCTGTTCGCCCTGCCCTCGGCAGCTTCGATCGTGCTGACCTATGTCGTGCTGCGCCTGACCCAGCACCGCGCGCTGAAAGAGGACAAGATTGCGCGCAGCGTGCCGCATCCCGAGCTCGGACGCGGCGGCAAGCTCACGGCCGTCGGCATCGTTGCGATCGGGGTCGTGCTGGTCACCGCGTCCGCGCTGGACCGGCAGCTCGGCCTGCCGACCTTCATCTGCGGCGTGGCGACGGCAGCCATCGTGCTGCTGATCAACCGGCAATCGCCCCTGCCGGTGCTGCGCGGAGTCTCCTGGAGCGTGCTGCCGCTGGTCGGTGGTCTCTTCGTCATGGTGGAAGCGCTGGTGAAGACCGGCGTGATCGCGCAGCTCAGCACGCTGCTGCAGCAGGCTGTGGCGCAGTCCGTGCCGAAGGCCGCCTGGAGCGTCGGCCTCGCGACCGCGCTCGCCGACAACATCGCCAACAATCTTCCGGTCGGCCTCGTCGCCGGCTCGGTCGCCGCCAGCGACCACCTGCCGGCGCCCGTCGTCAGCGCCATCCTGATCGGCGTCGATCTCGGCCCCAATCTGTCGGTCACCGGCTCGCTCGCCACCATCCTCTGGCTGGTCGCGCTCCGGCGGGAGAAGATCGAGGTCGGGGCCTGGCCATTTCTCAAGCTCGGCTTGCTTGTGACGCCGCCCGCTTTGATCGCGGCATTGGCTGCGGCCATCAGGTAACGGCCGCCGGACGCGGCCGCCCAGCCATTTGCGGTGCGCCAATGCCGGCAGCGAGCCACGGCTAAAGTTTCCCCGTCGCGAGCGCAGCCAGGATCTCGCGGGACAGGAATATTTCGGCACGCTCCCAGGCTTCGTCATTGTCGCCGCGGAAGGAATAGAGCTTGTCCATCACGATCTTCCTGGCGCTGATGTCGATCACGGCGACCTTGGCCCATTGCACCAGCGTGCTCGTCTTCTGGATGCCGCCGATGACCTTGAACGCCGCGCCGTCCTGCGCGGACGGAACCAGCCGATAGCGCGGATCGGCACCAATATCCCTTCGAAGGGCAGCCATGAACGCCGCCAGCCGCCGCGCGTGGGCGGCGGTCTGATCGGTTGGTTCGCCCGATGTGTCGCTATAGCTGAAATCGTCCACGGCAACGCCAACGGGGGCCCCGGCAACGACTGGCGAACAAGAGAGGACGAACAGGAGAATGGCAGAGATAATCAGCCGACGGCGGTGCATGAACGAACCTTCCAGGACGGAGTTTTGGCACATCTGGTCGCACGACGAAGGCCATGCAGCTGCGATCATCCCGCCGGATACCGGGAAAATTTCCCGACGTTGCACTGCGGCGAAGCGGGAACGCTTCCCGCACCCTGCGTTCTGCCCTTTAATGCGGGGAGCGACAGCCCCGTTCGCACCAGGTGCCGCCGATGTGGAATCCGAGATTCGATCTCAAGGTCCGTCTGACGCTGCGCGTGGCCGCGATCTCGGCCGCCTGCTTCGCCGCGATCTCCGCCTACTTCCTCGTATCGGCCGACCGTGCTGCGCAGGCGCGCATCGACGGCATCGCCGCCATCGTGGCGAAATCGCTCGAGCTGCAACAGGGCAAGGTTCAGTGGGTCGCCAGCCCGCGCGCGGACTTTCCCAACCTCGATCCTGTTTCTGCCTATGTCATGACGCCCGGCCTGTGTCTGGCATTCCGCGGCACCAGCGGCGACATCCTCCAGCGCTTCTGTAGCGGCGCGCCTGCACCGGCGAAGGCGCCGCCGCAGGCCTTCGCCGCGTTTTACCGCAGCCTGTTCGATCCGGGCCGAGAGGCGGCACGCCCGGTCATCGTGCGGGGAAACAAGCTCGGCGAGACCGTGGTCTCGGTCGATCCTTCGGTGCAGACGGCGGAGGCGTGGCACGAGGCCGGGCGATTGATGATCGCGCTCGCGATCGCGTTGCCGCTGCTCTGCGCTCTGGTCTATGCCGCACTCGCGCGCGCCCTGCGCCCCACCCGCATGATCGGCGACGGACTCGAGCGCATCGCCGCCGGCGATCTCACCGCGCGGCTGCCGCCTTTCGACCTCGCCGAGCTCTCCACCATCCGCGACGTCTTCAACCATCTCGCCGAAAGTCTCGATACGGCACTTGCCGAACGCAACGATCTGACGCGAAAGCTGATCGCGCTTCAGGACGAGGAGCGCCGCCATCTCGCCCGCGAATTGCACGACGAGTTCGGCCAGTCGCTCGCCGCGATCCGCGCGCTTGCCGCATCCGCCCGCCAGACTGCGGCGCAGGACTGCCCCGATCTGCTGGGAGAGTGCGACGGCATCGCCCGGACCGCGACCGGCATGATGGAGTCGCTGCGCGGTGCGCTGTTCCGGCTGCGGCCGCCCGACGTCGACGAGCTCGGCCTGGTCGCGAGCCTCGAAGGTCTGGTGTCGGGATGGAACGGCCGCAGCCGCGGCCAGACCCGCTTCGACATCCGGTTCGAAGGCGCCTTCGAAAGCGTACCGGCGTCCGTCAGCGCCAATCTCTACCGTATCGTGCAGGAGGCGCTCACCAATGCGGCCAAGCACGCCGAAGCAACACGGGTCAGCCTGCATCTGACGGCGACTGAAAGCGAGATTGCCCTCGTGGTCGAGGACGACGGCGGCCCTAACGAGGCTTCCGCCAAATCGGGCATGGGCCTGCTCGGCATGCGCGAGCGTGTCGCCGCACTTCGCGGCCACCTGAGTTTCGAGACCAGCCCTCACGGCTCGGCCCTGCGTGTGTTCATTCCGCTCGTGCCCGCCGATCGGCAGGCGCTGGGGCACGCGGCATGAGCGCGGCTGATACGACCATCCTGCTGGTCGACGACCACTCCGTCGTCCGCGAGGGCTATCGCGCCGTGCTGCAGAAACAGCCGGGCCTGCGTGTCATCGCCGAGGCGGGTGATGGCGCGGAAGCCTATCGCCTGTACAAGTCCGAGGCGCCCGACCTTGTCATCATGGACCTCAGCATGCCCGGCATCGGCGGCATCGAGGCCGTCAGGCGCATCAGGCAGTGGGACAAGGCGGCACGGATCCTGGTCTTCACCATGCATGAGAATGCCGGCTTTGCCGTGCAGGCGATCCGCGCCGGCGCGAGGGGTTACGTCACCAAGACCAGTCCGCCCGAGACCCTGGTGCGCGCGGTCAAGGACGTGCTCGCCGGCAAGATCGCCATCAGCCCCGACATCGACCACGAGCTTGCGCTCAGCCGCATCAGCGGCGAAAGCTCGGCCGCCGACGTGCTGACGCCGCGCGAATTCGAGGTGCTGCGGCTGCTGCTCGCCGAGAACACGACGGAGGAGATCGCCGAGACGCTCCATGTCAGCCCGAAGACGGTTGCGAACCTGCATTCCCTGATCAAGGACAAGCTCGGCGTCGGCTCCGACATCGAACTGGTCCGGCTGGCACTTCGTCAGGGATTGTTGACGGAGCTCGATCTCGGGCGAGCCTGAGGCAAAGCCGGATCATTCAAGCGCGACATGATCCAGTGATGCGCGATTTTCTCTGAGCGACGGAGAAATCCGCGGAATCAACCGAATGATTTGCAGCACCTCGCCCCATGGTGCCGCCAAATTTAGCACGCGTCCCGCGCCTGATTGGGGACGCGAGGTGCAGCATTTTTGCGACAAGGGCGAGAAAACACCAGGACACGGACGCGGCGAAGCCGATTCTGTTGCGCGCGCATGCGGAACTGAACTAGAAATCCCGTTGCAGTTTCTGGGAATTCATTTCGCAGTCCATGCGTAGATCGATTGTCTTATCGAACCGGTGTCCGTTGGTCCGATGGGATTGGCCGAGCATCAACCGGATTCAGCCACGATGGCTGACCGAAATCTGCCTGCATGTCGCGCTGATCTTCTTCTTTGTCGTCGGATGCACGATCGCCGCCAACGCGCAATGTACCCTGACATCGTCCCCTTCGGCGTTCACGGAGGTGGGGGTGAGCTATTCGCAGGCCAACACGGCCAGCCTTTGTACGACGCCTCTGACCTTTTCTCTGGCAAGCGGGGCGTTGCCGAGCGGCACCACGCTCGACCCATCGACTGGCACGGTATCGGGCACGCCGTCCAGCCAGGGATTTTTCAACTACACCATTCAGGTGACCGACGCAGGCTCTGCCGTTAGCCAGGCCTCAAGCAGCGGTACGATCGCGCCCGTCCTCACCCTCACGGCGACCCCATCCGCAACCGCACAAGTCGGCGTGCCCTATTCGCAGACCAATGCCGCCACCGGAGGCACTACGCCCTACAGCTATTCTCTTGCGTCCGGCTCCCTCCCTGGCGGGACTAATCTCGACCCGGCGACCGGTACCGTGTCGGGCACGCCGACCACCCAAGGCGCTTTCAACTACGCCATCCGGGTGACCGGCGCTGGCTCGTCGGCGGCACAGGCCTCCAGCAACGGCACGATCGCGCCGGCCCTCTCCCTGACGGCGAACCCGTCCGCAGCGGCACAGGTCGGCCAAGCCTATTCGCAGACCAACATTGCCAGCGGCGGCACGACGCCCTACGTCTTTTCGCTTGCGTCCGGCTCGCTCCCGGCCGGCACGTCGCTCGACACGTCGAACGGCACCGTATCGGGCACGCCGACCACCCAGGGGCCTTTCAGTTACACGATCAAGGTCACCGACGCCGGCTCGGCGACGGCGCAGACTTCATCCAGCGGCACCATCGCGCCAGGGGCTCTCGCCATCGTGGCGACAGCGTCCATCATCGCGCAGGTCGGTCAGAACTACTCGCAGACCAACGTCGCCAGTGGGGGCAGCACGCCCTATACCTATTCGCTCGCGTCCGGCTCGCTCCCGGCCGGCACGTCACTCGATACCGCGACCGGCACCGTGTCGGGCACGCCGACCACCCAAGGGGCTTTCAGCTATATCATCAGGGTCACCGACGCTGGCGCGGCGAATGCGCAGGCCTCAACCACGGGCACGATCACTCCTGTGACTCTCACCATGACGTCGGCAGCATCCGCCACCACGCAAGTCGGTCAGAGTTATTCGCAGACCAACGTCGCCAGCGGCGGCACCACACCCTACACCTATTCTCTCGGGTCCGGCTCGCTCCCGGCCGGCACGTCCCTCAACCCGTCGACCGGCACCGTGTCGGGCACGCCGACGACCCCGGGTCTTTTCAGCTATACCATCACGGTCACCGACAGCACGGCGCCCATTGCGCAGACCGCGACCGCTGCAAGCAGCGGCACGATTGCGACGACGACGACCACGACGTCGTTGCACTCCTCGGTCAATCCGAGCGTGCTCGGCCAGCCAGTGACGTTTACGGCGACCGTCAGCGGCGGCTCGTCGCCGTCCGGCACGGTGACCTTCAGTGATGGCGGCAGCCAGCTCGGCACCGTCAGTTTGGCCGGCATCACCGCGACGTTCACCACGTCGTCGCTTTCCCTGGGCAACCACGCCATCACCGCCAGGTACAATGGCAACGCGAACAACGCGGCCAGCAGCTCGGCCGTCCTGCAGCAATCGGTCGCCATCCCCGCCGACAGCATCAGACTGCGGCAGATGCAGATTCTCGCTGCCCAGCAATCTGCGCAGCTCTCCGGTCAGATTATCTCCGGCGCCGTCAGCAACGCGATCGACAATGCTTTTAGCGGAAACGTGCAGGCGGTGACGCCGAACGGCAGCGGCTTCACTTACAATTTTGCCGCCGAGGGTCCTGCCGTCCCACCAGCCGGCGGTTGGCAAGCAGGCGGATCGGCAGCGGACAGCCGCGTCAGGGAGTTCATGGCCGCGCCTGACCGCACCACCAGCAATTTGGTCGAGCACGGGTTCTCCGCGCTCGGCTATTCCGGCATCACCAGGGCTCCGCCAAGGACTCCGCCGAGGGCGCCGCCGCCGGACTGGCTGGCGTGGGTCGATGTCCGCGGGATCAGCTTCAGCAATCATGCGCCCGGCACGGACCTCCGCGGCAATCAGCTCAACGTCACGGCAGGCCTCACGCGCAGATTGGGGGCGGACCTCGTCATCGGCGGATTTGGCGGCTTCGAACACCTGGATTTCAATTCAGATGCGTTGAACAGCCGGCTCAAGGGCGATGGCTGGACGGTCGGCGGCTATCTCGGCTGGCAGCTGGCTCCCGACATGAGGTTCGACATGATGCTGGGCCGTTCGGCCATTGGCTACAACGACACGGCCGGCACGGCCTCCGCCACTTTCCGGGGCGCGCGATGGCTGGCATCAGGCGGCCTGACCGGCACCTATGAGGTCCGGGGCTTCTTGCTGCAGCCTTTGGCAAAGCTGTATGCGCTGTGGGAGCGTGACGACGCCTATGTCGACAGCCTCGGTATCGCGCAGCCGAGCTACAGCTTCTCAACGGGGCGGGCCAGCGCGGGCACCCGCGTCAGCTATCCCTTCGCATGGTCGTCCGCGACTTCGTTCGCCCCCTATGCCGGCGTTTATGGCGACTATTACTTCACCGGCAACCAGGCGGCCGTGGCCGGCGTTCCGACAATTCCCCTGTTGCTGCAGGGATGGTCGGCGCGCGTGGCCGCCGGCCTGGACATGAAATTCAACAATGGCGGAACGATTGGATTCGGAGGCGAACTCGGCGGTCTCGGAAGCCATACGTCCGTGCTGACTTACAAGTTGCGCGGTTCGCTACCGTTCTAGAGCGGTTTCGAGCGAGCTGTCGGGTGAAGAAGACGCGTCAAGACAAGAATGTAGAGCTTCGGTTCTGATTCAATCAGACCCGAAAATGTTCCAGCATCATTCGCGCGCGACCACCGAATCCAGCCAAGCGCAGTTCAGCGGCGGCACGCGCGGGTCGGCGACGCGCACGCCGCGCGCGGCAGCATCGAGCCGCATGTCGCGCAATCGTTTGCGTTGCTCTTCCGGCATGTGGAGCCGCTCGTGCCCCCACAGCGACGGGCCGTCGAAGGTCTCGTGCGGCTGCCAGGTCTCGGGATCGATCACGCGCGCGCCCCAGCCATATTCGATGAAGAAGCCGGACGGCGTGTTCACGTAGAACGAGGTCATGTGGTCATTGGTGTGCCGGCCCAGCGTGTAGGCCACGCGCCCCTCGTCCATCTGCGCGAGGTCGTAGCCTTGCCCGACATCGTCGAGGCTGCCGAGCTCGACCATGAAGTGATGCATCGCCTTGCGCCCGGAGCCGACCATCGCAAAGGAGTGGTGGCGGCCGTTGACGTGGAAGAAATAGAGCCCGTAGGGCTTCAGTCCGAAATCGGACACGTGAAAACCGAGCACGTCGCGATAGAACGGCAAGAGCTGCTCGACATCCTCCACATTGAGCACGACGTGCCCCATGCCGAGCGCGCCGGTGCGGAAGCCCGAGATCGGACGGCCCGGGTTGAACGGCTCGCTCGCAAGCTCCGGCTTACAGAACGCCTCCAGCCTGTTGCCGGCGGGATCTACAAACGCGATCAGTTCGGCGACATGCCGCTCGTCCGCGAGCGCGCGCGAGCCTCGGACCACCTTGATGCCGTGGCTTTCCAGCCGTCCCGCCAACCGGTCCAGTTCGGCGGTCGAAGGAACCTCCCAGCCCATCACCGCAAGGCCCCCATCGCTGCCGCCGTCGACGATCAGCCGCTGCTTGCGATCGTCCATGCGGAACGCGCGCATCTTGCCGCCGCGATCGACCTGCTGCATGCCGAGCAGCCCGGTCGCCATCCGGCTCCACTGCTCCAGCTGGGATGAACTGATACCGATATAGCCGAGCGCGGTGATTTCCATCGAATTCCTCCCGGAGGCATCGCGATCACCGCCGCGGCGAGCTTGATACCGGCCGCGCGCGATCTTACGGTGGCGCCCCGCAATCGCTTCGCGTTCGCAATGACAATAATCGCGCCGCGATGTGCCACAAGGGAGGAAATAGGAAGTGTCCAAGGTGCGGACGCCGAACGGCCGGCCGCGACAGTCCGAGGGCGTCCGCGCCTTCAAGCGCGGGCTCGACGTGCTGCACGAGGTCAACCGCTCCGGAGGCATCCGCGCCGGCGATGTCGCCCGTGCACTCGACCTGCCCCGCCCGACGGTCTACCGCCTGCTCGAAACGCTGGAGGAACTCGGCTATATCGCTCGCAGCGCCAGCGACGACCGATTTCGCGTCACCCGGCGCGCGCTCAGCCTCGGCGACGGCTACGATCCCGGCGTGGTGATCAGCCAGGCGGCGGCGCCTCATCTGGCCGATCTCAGCAAGAAGCTGGTTTGGCCGGTCGATCTCTCCACCTATGAAAACGCGGCGATGGTGGTGCAGGAGACCACGCACTCGCGCAGCCCGCTCTCGATCGACCGCGGCATGATCGGCAAGCGCCTGCCGATGCTGCGCACGTCCGCGGGCCGCGCCTATCTCGCCGCCTGCCCGCCGCGCGAACGCGAACTGATCCTCAATCATCTGCGTCGGATCGACGAGGCCGAGGATCGGCCCTTCCTCGATCAGGGCCGGCTCGACCGCATGATCGCCGAGACTGCCGCGCGGGGATACGCGATCCGCAGTGAGGGCGAATACAATCCCAAAACCGCTTCGATCGCCGTTGCGATCGTGCGGGACGGCACCGTATTCGGCTGCATTTCGATCATCTGGATCCGCTCGGCGCTGGGGATCGAGGAAGCCGTCGCAACCTTTGTCGATCCGATCCGCAGCGCCGCAGCAGCCATCGACGTCGGAGCCTGAACTTGGAACGCCGAAATCGACAACCCGCGGGCTATGCCCGTTTCACCCGAACCGGCAAGGAAGCGAGGCCACGCAGCACGTTGTTGAGCGCCAGCACGGGTTCGCCGATCTCGAAACCGGCCACACGCTCCACAAGCACTTCGAGCAGTGCCGTCATCTCCAGCCTGGCCAGATGCAGGCCTGCGCACATGTGCGTGCCGTTGCCGAAGCCGAGATGGTCGTTGGCGCGGCGCTTCACGTCGAAGCGTTCCGGATCCTGCCATTTGCGCTCGTCGCGATTGGCTGATGCGTAGAGCAGCAGCAGGCGGCTCTCGCGCGGAATGGTCAAATCGCCGATCGTGGCATCGGCCGCGAGATGGCGCGTGAACCCTCGCACCGGCGATTCCAGCCGCAGCGCCTCGTTGATCGCATTCGGGATCAGGGCCGGATCCTCGCGGACCAGATGCCATTGCGCGGGATGCCGGCCGAACAGCAGGACGAGATTGGCCGTAGCGAATATGGTCGTATCCAGGCTCGGGCCAAGATAGTCCCGCATCAACACCGGACAGCGCTCCGGCTCGACCTCGCCGCGGTCCGCGGCGGCGAAGATGCGGTCGCCCCAGCTGCCGGGCCTCAGGCGGCTCCTGATCTCGTCTCCGCCGAGATAGGCACGCATCTCCTGAACGTCCTTCAGCGCCGTACAAGCCCGCGCATTCATGCTGCCGAGCACGTTGAAGGTCGCGGCAGCCCAGCGCAGCATGCTGCTGCGGCCATGATCCTCCAGACCCACGAGCTTGGAGACGATCGTCAGCGGCAAGTGCTGAGCCAGATCCGAGACCGCATCGAACTGGCCGCGCGCGACCAGTTCGTCGACGAGCCGGCGCGCCTCCGTTCTGATCGCGGGCGCAATCTCCTCCAGCGCCCGCGGCAGCAACGGCGCCGCTATGATCGCACGAAGCCGATCATGCAACGGCGCATCGCTCGCCAGCGTCGTGCCGCGTGAAATGGTGTTGACGTGATCGTTGGCGGCAACCCCTTCCGCCGAGGAGAACACGGCCGGGTTTCGCAGCGCCGCGCGGACGTCCTCGAAGCGGGCCACCGCATGAAGATCGTTACGCGGCAGCCAGACCACGGCGCCCAGTTCGCGCAGGGCTCTATAGTGGGGATACGGGTCGCGCAGGACCTCGTCGCTGTAGAGATCGACGTCGTAAATGGGTTGTCCGGAAACTGCCGGCATCCTTCATTCTCCCTGCCGTCCCGAGGTACCCCTCAGGGCACGGCCACCCATTCGCCCTTCTCAAGCCGGCCCAGCGTCAACGCGCTCTGGTCGAGGCCGGTGTGGTCATTCGGTCCGTAATTGTAGACACCGCGGGAGCCGGCCAGGCCTTTGAGGCCTTCGATCGCGCTGCGGAGGCCCTCGCGAAATTCGGCCGTTCCGGGCGCGCCGGCCTTGAGCGCGGCGGGTGCGGCACGCTCAATCAACAGCAGGGCATCATAGGCGGATCCCGCAAAGATGTTGCGGCTTCCCGGACCGAACTTGGCTTCGTAGCGCTGAATGAACTCCAGCGCGGCCTGCTTGGCGGGATGTTCGTCCGGCAACGAGGCGGCGCCGACGGCCGGGCTGAGCGGCACGAAGATGCCGTCGCCCTGAGCCCCCGTGAGCTTGCGGAAATCTCCGAAGGTGGCGCCGAGCGTGCCGTACACCTTGCCGGCAAACCCCTTCTCGCGAAGCTGAAGCAGCGGCAGCGCCGCAGGCGCGCCGGAGGCTGCAATGAGGACGGCGTCGGGATTGGCGGCCACGATCTTGAGAATCTGTCCGACGACGGTGTTGTCGGTCCGTGCATATTTCTCGTCGGCGACGAGCGCGATCCCCGCGGCCGCGCTCATCTCCGCACTGACCTTGCTCCAGGCGTCGCCGTAGGAGTCGCCGAAGCCGATCAAAGCGAGCTTCTTGACACCGCTCTTCTTCATGTGCGCGAACAACGGCGCCGCTTCGTGATCGTCGTTGGTGGTGGTCTTGAATATCCAGCGCTTGCGCGCATCGACCGGCGCCACCAGAGCGTTGACGGGGGCCAGCGTAATGACCGGAAGCCGGTATTCCACGGCGGGATCGATCACCGCGAAAGATCCGGGCGTCGTGGTCGGACCGACCAGGATATCGATGTTGCTGCCCTGGAACAGCTTTCGCATCGCGGCGACGGCGGCGGTGCTATCAGAGGCTTCGTCGAGGAAAAGATAGTTGACCTTGTGGCCCGCGATTTCGGTAGCGCCAAAGCTGGCCCCGTTGCGCTCGGCATTGCCGATCGCCGCGGCCGGACCGGTCGTGGACAGCAGGATTCCCACGTTGATGTCGGCAGCCAAAGCCGGCGCCACGAACAATTGGATGGCAAGGTACGCCATTCCCGCGCATTTCAGCATCGTCGTTTCCTCCGCGGCTGCCCGGATCGACAACCCTGCACTTTTTTTCCCGACCCTAAGTAGCCAAGGCAGGCCCGCCGGACGTAGCCTCATTGCGGAAATGTCCGGCTGGCGGACAAGACGGGCTTGGGGCAGGTCGTCCGCTGGGCGGACACTTGGCGCGCCGGCGTTGAAGGACCGGCACCGCTTCGGGAAGAGATGGCCCATGCAAGATCAATCCACCGCTGATGACTTCGACGTCGTGATCGTTGGCCGCGGCCCGGTCGGCGCCACGCTCGCCAACCTGCTCGGCCTTTGCGGCGTGCGGACGCTCGTGCTGGAGCGCGAGGCGCGGACCTATCATCTGCCGCGGGCCGTGCATTTCGACGACGAATGCATGCGCGTGTTTCAGACCATCGGGCTTGCCGACGCGATCCTGCCGCATGTCATCCTCAGTCCCGGCATGCTGTTCTTGGACGCCAACGGCAAGATGCTGCTGGATTGGTCCCGCCCACGCACGCTGACGCCGATGGGCTGGCATCTCAGCTACCGCTTCCACCAGCCGGATCTCGAGGACGTGCTCATCGGCGGGCTCGCCCGCTGGCCACACGTCAGCTTGCGCAACCGCTGCGACGTGTTCGCGCTCGATCAGGACGAGACCGGCGTGCGCGTCCGCTACGAGGACCTCTCGAACGGCAGGCTCTGCGAGGTTCGCGCGTGCTATGTGATCGGCTGCGACGGCGCCCGCTCGCTGGTGCGCCGCTTCATCGGCTCCGGCATGGACGATCTCGGCTTTCACGAGCGGTGGCTGGTGATCGACGCCCTGCTCAAGTGGCCGCGCGACGATCTCGGCGATTACAGCCTCCAGCATTGCGATCCCGCCCGTCCGGCGACCTATGTGCGCGGCACCGGCACGCGGCGGCGCTGGGAGATCACGGTGCTCCCGGACGAAGATTCGAACGATGTAGCGCAGCCGGCGAAAGTATGGGAGCTGCTGTCACGCTGGATCACGCCGGAGGATGCCGAGATCGAGCGCGCTTCGGTCTACACGTTTCATTCCGTCATCGCGCAGCGATGGCGCAACGGACGATTGCTGCTCGCGGGCGATTCCGCGCACCAGACCCCGCCCTTCCTCGGCCAGGGCATGTGCGCCGGCATCCGCGATGCCGCAAACCTCGCCTGGAAGCTGGCGAGCGTGATCGAGGGCGGCGCGGCGCCCGATCTGCTCGACACCTACCAGAGCGAACGTCTGCCGCACGTGCGGGAATTCATCGAGCTGGCCATCCGACTTGGCGGCGTCATCAATACCAAGGCGATCGAGGCCGGCCTTGCCGCCGGCGAGGCTCGCGAGAACGCGCCCGTGAAGCTCGAGGTGAAGAAGCCGCTGCTCGGCCCCGGGCTCGTATCCGCGGACCTGCCGCTGGCCGGACATCTGGCGCCGCAGTTCACCTTGTCCGACGATAGCCGCAGCGACGACCGGACCGGCTACAGCCACGTGCTGCTGGTCGAGACGGCGGCGGCGCTGTCATCGCCTCTCGCGCTTTCGCAGGCGGGGATCAAGGTCCTGACCAGCGACGATGCGAAAGCCGTCGGCGGCTGGCTGCGCGAGCACGGCATCATCGCCGCGCTCGTTCGCCCCGATCGCTATGTGCGCGGCACCGCCCGCAACCAATCCGAGCTCGACCGGCTCATCGCCGTCGTCGCGCCTTCAGCCCATGTACCCTCCGCGGCCTGAGCGGACACTTCTCGAGGATATCTCCATGAAGCTGCTTTCTTTCATCGTCGACGGCCGTCCCTCCTTCGGCGCCGTCAAGGACAACGGTGTCGTCGATCTCGGCGCGCGGATGACAGGCTGCACCACGCTGCGGCAGCTGCTCGAAGCGGGCCGTCTCGCCGAGGCTGGAAGGCTGGCGGCATCCATGGCGCCCGATCATCCGCTCGACAGCATCACCTTCGCCCCCGTGATACCCGATCCCGGCAAGATCATCTGCGTCGGCCTCAACTATCGCGACCACGTCGCCGAGACCGGGCGCACCGTCACCGAAAAGCCCGCGCTGTTCGCGCGCTTCGCCTGCAGCCAGGTCGGCCATCTCCGGCCCATCGTCAAGCCGAAGGTGAGCGACGATTTCGACTATGAAGGCGAGCTCGCGCTCGTCATCGGCAAGGCGGGCCGTCACATCCCGGCCGACCGCGCGCTCGACCACGTCGCCGGTTATTCCTGCTACAACGAAGGCAGCATCCGCGATTGGCAGCGCCACACCAGTCAATTCCTCTCCGGCAAGACCTTTGCCGAAAGCGGCAGTTTCGGCCCTTGGCTCGTGACGACCGAGGAGATTCCCGATCCGTCGAAGCTCACCTTGCAGACTCGGCTGAACGGCAAAATCGTGCAGGACACCACCACGGATCTCCTGATCACCGCCATCCCCGAGCTGATCGCCTACATCTCCACCATCTGCCCGCTCGTGCCCGGCGACGTCATCGTCACGGGCACGCCGGGCGGTGTCGGCGCCAAGCGCACGCCGCCGCTGTGGATGCGCCCGGGCGACAGCGTCGAAGTCGAGATCTCCGGCATCGGCACCTTGCGCAACAGGGTGGTCGCCGAACCGGCCTGACCGTCAACACCGATCAATCAACGACAAGCTTAGGAAACGCCATGGGGACCCCGGGATGTCCTCAAGCTGGTCGCGATCATCACGCGGAGCTGGCCCAGGTCGGGACGCCGAACTTGAATTGCCTCAGTAGAGATTGGCAATTCCGTGATCGATGACCGCTTGGACATCCGCTTCGGTCTCCCCTGATTTGGCGTGTGTCACGATCGCATGGGCGAGCGAAGGCAAGGTCGATCGATCGGGCCAATGCTGCGAGTTCCACAACCTCGAGCGGAGCACACATTTCGGACAATGTAAGAACACCTCGGCTACTTCGATGACGAGGATCAGGTTCGGAGACTTGCCGTTAACGGCAAAGCGCGTCTGGAGCGCGCAATCACGGACGATCTTTCCGATCCCGCTGATGCGTAGCGTGTCGCTGTGACCGGGAATCATGAAGATCAACCCAATCTCGGGATGCGCCAGCAAATTCTCGAACGTATCGAGGCGATTATTTCCCGCGCGATCCGGAATCGCCAGCGTCTTATCGTCGAGAACCGCGACAAAGCCGGCCGGATCGCCCTTGGGTGAGACGTCGATCCGTCCATCGGCTCCTCGCGAAGCCACGACTACGAATGGGCACGCCGCAATGAATTGGCGGCATATCTCGTCGATGTGATCGATGACTTTGTTGCTGGCACGAAAACTCGGCGGATTGGAGATCTCGCGCAAGCGCTCTCGCGTCGTGATGACCTCATCGAACCTCGGTGACATCTCGATCTCCGGCGACACCGCGCTACTCCGATTTGATCTGCGCGGTGCGGATCACATTTCCCCAACGCTCGGTCTGCTCGGCAATGAGCATGCCGAACTCGGCCGGGGAGCCCCGTAGCGGCACCCCGCCGAGGTCCGTCAGCCGGGCCTGAATGGCGGCATCCGCCAGACCCGCGTTGATTTCGGCGTTGAGTCGCTCGACGATCTGGGTCGGCGTGTGCCGGGGCACTCCAATGCCGACCCAGCCGACCGACTCGTAACCCGGCACGGTCTCTGCGACGGTAGGGACGTCAGGCAGAGCTGAAGACCGGGTCGCGGTCGTCACGGCCAGTGCGCGCAGCTTGCCGGACTTGACGTGTTCGAGCGATGATAGGATCGGGTCGAACGCCATCTGGATTTCGCCTCGAAGAAGGTCGGCCAACATTGCTGATGAGCCGCGATAGCGCACATGCACCACGTCGATCCCGGCCATCATCTTGAACAGCTCGCCTGCCATGTGCTGCGGGCTGCCAGTACCCGCCGACCCAAAATTCAGTTTGCCCGGATTAGCCTTGGCGTAAGCGATCAGCTCGGACACCGTGCCGGCCGGAATGGAGGGATGCACCGCCATGATGAGCGGATTGCGCATGATGCCGCCGACCGGGGCGATATCGCGGATGAAGTCGAAGCTGAGCTTCTCGTAAAGGGTCGCGTTGATAGCGTTGAACGATCCAGCCAGTAAGAGCGTATAGCCGTCCGCCGCCGACGTCACCACCGCCTCGGTCCCGATATTGCCGCCCCCGCCCGGCCGGTTTTCGATGGTGCAGGGCTGGCCGAGGCGCTCCGATAGCCAATGACCGATCAACCGTGCGCTGATGTCGGCAGCGCCTCCGGCGGCTTGCGGCACAATCAAGCGGATCGGCCGCGCCGGATATGCATCTGCCGATGCGGTCGATTCCAGGACCGGCAGAGCGGCAATCCCCGCGGCGAGTTGGAGCAGTCGGCGGCGCGCAATGGTCATGAGCTGTGCCCTTTTTGCTGCAACGCTATCGCGATAGTTGTGCCACGCCTTCGGTATCCGCGCTTTGCGAATGGCTTACATTATCCTTACCTTGGTCTTCATTTGACGGGCTCGGTCGCCTGCCTTTGCTGGAGTGCAAGTTGCTGTACCGGTTCGAAGAATATGCGCTGGACACTGACCGCCGGGAGCTCAGGAATGGCGGCAAGCTGGTCGACCTTGCACCGCAAGTCTTCGATATCCTCTGTTTTCTGATCCGCCATCGCGACCGTGTCATCAGCAAGGACGATCTCATCGCCGATATCTGGCGCGGTCGGATCGTGTCGGAGTCCGCCCTGACGACGCGGCTGAATGGCGCCCGGAAGGCGATTGGCGACAGTGGTGAGGAACAACGGCTGATCAAGACGCTTCCCCGCAAGGGATTCCGCTTCGTCGGCGAGGTTCAGGAGGGAGCGACGTCGTCGCCCCCCGCGGCAAGGATTGCGCCGAGCCTCACCTCTCACGAGCTCCCATCTATCGTCGTCCTGCCGTTTGCGAATCTGAGTGGCGATCCGCTGCAGGACTATTTCACTGATGGAATTGTCGAGGATATCACGACCGAATTGTCTCGATTCTCCGAGCTGTTTGTCATCGCGCGCAACACGAGCTTCACCTACAAGGGACGAGCGGTGGATATCAGGGCCGTGAGGCGAGACATCGGCGTGCGCTATGTACTGGAAGGGAGTGTGCGCAAGGCCGAAAAGCGCGTGCGGATCACTGGCCAGTTGATTGATGCCGAAAGCGGGAAGCACATTTGGGCAGATCGGTTCGAGAGTTCGCTCGATGATATTTTCGAGCTGCAGGATCAGATGGCGCACAGCGTCGTGGGCGCGATCGCTCCCCGGCTGGAACAGGCTGAAATTGAGCGCGCAAAGCAGAAGCCGACGGAAAGCCTGAGCGCCTATGATTGCTTCCTGCGCGGCATGGCCGATTGGCACGACTGGACCAGAGCCGGTCACGATGCTGCGCTAAGGCAATTCTATCGGGCGATTGAGCTTGATCCTGCATTTGCCAGGCCGCATGCGCTCGCCGCAGCCTGCTTTCTCATGCGCAAGTCGAATGGCTGGGTAGTTGATCGCGCTGCCGAGACGGCCGAGACCAATCGGCTTGCGCGACTGGCGGCGGACCTCGGCCGCACGGATGCCGTCGCGCTCGCCTGGAGCGCACATGCGCTGGCGCACGTCGTCGGCGATATCAAGGCCGGGATTGCTCTGATCGATCACGCCTTGAAATTGAATCCGAACCTTGCCGTGGCCTGGCAACGCAGCGGCTGGATCAATGTCTATGCGGGCGAGTGCGAGGTGGCGATCGAGCACTTGCGGCACGCCATACGCCTCAGTCCGCTCGACCCCCTGATGCATCTCGCCTACAGCGCGATGGCTTTTGCCCATTTCCTTCTTGGCGACCTCGACCAGTCTGCCACATGGTCCGACCGCGCATTGCAGATGCGGCCTGACTGGCCGGTTGCGCTGCGCGTTTCGGCGATGAGCCATGCCCTTGCCGGCCGTGAACGTCCGACGCGAGAGGCGATGACGCGGCTCCGAGCGCTGCAGCCCACCTTGCGGCTGTCGAATCTGCACGAGCAGGTGTTCCTCCATCGGCCTGAGCACATGAGGAAATTCATCCAAGGCATGAGGCGTGCGGGGTTGCCCGAATAGTCGACAGCAGGCTCGTGTACTCTCGTGTTGAAAGGCTCTATGGGCAAAGCGGCCGGGGTGAGCACAAGCCCACCGTTCGACACCCGCACGCCGAAATCTGCGCGTCCATGCCGTCAGGCCAGATAGCGCGTGAGATAGCCTTCCATAGCGTAGAGCGCGCAGAGCGCGAGGCTGGACCAGACCGCGGCGCTGAAATAGAGGAACATCCAGGTCAGCTCGCCCCTCCAATGCGCGATGTCGTGGGTCACCACCCAGCGCGTCGCGACGTCATGCAGGCCTTCGACCAGGCCGAGAAACTCATTGCCCTCGGCGTGCCCTGCCCGCCAGCGGCTGAGATACATCGGCACGTCCACGGTGATGAGGAAGGCGAGGAAGCAGGCGATGCCGACGACGCCTGACATCAGCGCCCAGCGCACCACGCCCTGGAATTCCGGCATCAGGCGGCACAGCGCAATGCCGGCCAGGAAGAAGGTCACCGCCCACAGCGAGTTCTCGATCGCGTTGTAGAGGAAGTTTGTGGTCACCACGGCGTACCAGGAGAAGCATTCCGCGATGATGATGATCGGCACGATCACCCACGCGATGTTCACGGCCGTCTCCGCGCCGGTCATGGTGCCGAGCTGATGCAGGATGATGGCCCATTGCGCCGCGAAGCAGACCTCGGCGACGGTCGCGACTGAGCGTCCGACGAAGACGCTCGAGAGCCAGGTGTCGAACAGGCAGATGCGCTGAACGTCGGCGCGGGGCAGCACTGAACGGAACGCGCAGCCGAACACGTAACCGGCGCAAAGCAGCAGCATCAGCCCGATGTCAGAGCCTCCGCTCATGCTGCCCGGCGACGCCGGATAGAACTCGCGATACAGCATGAACCAGACGAGGATGTTGGCACTGCTCACAAAGGTGAGGGATCCCCACCACCACGCGAGGGGATTTGACCGCGCCTGCCACTGCAACATGAGCCGCTCCGAAAATCATCGATCTGACATGTGATCGCAATAATACTGTCATAACGCGACCTGCAACCGCGACAAAAATTTGCGTGTCCGGTCGTTCCAGCGCTGTCCCCAAGGCAACACGGCGTCCTAACAGGGTGTCCACATATCGGACAATTTAGGCGCTTGAGTCGAATTTGTTGGACATCCTTTCGGCTAGCGTCTGATATCTGGAGATGGCCCCGACGAGCTCATCCAAGCCCCGACATCCGCTTTCCTCCGCCGCAGCCGTGCTCGCGGACAGCGCAGACGACGCAGCGTTCGCCACGACGCTGGCCAAGGGGCTCGTCGTGCTCGAAGCGTTTAAGGCCGGGAGCACGCTGCTCGGCAACATGGAGCTGTCATCCTTGACGGGCATTCCGCGGCCGACCGTCGCGAGGCTGACCCATACGCTGGCCGAGCTCGGCTACCTCCGCTACGACGCGGCGCGGGCGAAGTACCGCGTCGGTGCACGCGCGCTGCGCATGGCGCATCCCCTGCTCGCCGGGATGCAATTCCGCCAGGTTGCGCGGCCGATGATGCAGGAGCTGGCGCACAGCGTCCGCGGCACGGTCTCGATCGGCCTGCTCGACGCCACCTCGATGATCTATGTCGAGAGCGCGCGCTCCGGCGATGTCGGCCCCCACGTGCCCGACATCGGCATGCCCATTCCGGTGGTGATGACCGCGATGGGGCGCGCTGCGGCATCGACCTTGCCGCCCGCCGATGCGGAGCGCCTGGAACGGAACATCGCCGCCGAAGACGGCGAGCTGTGGGCATCCTTCCGCGACAAGTACCGCGCCGGGATCGCGCAATGCAAAAACCGCGGCTTCTGCACCTGCTGGGGCGAGTACATGGCCTCGATCCATGCCGTCGCCGCGCCGCTGTTTCATGCGCCCGAATCGAAGCAGTCGTTCTCGATCAATTGCGGCATCCCCGCCTTCCGGCTCCAACCGGGTCAGCTTGAAGGCGAGATCGGTCCGCGCATCGCCGCGCTCGCCGACAGCATCCGCAGCATCGTCGGGCAGGCCGAACTTGCAACGCCGCCGCGCAAAACCAAGAAGATCACAAGCGCCGGGACATGACATGGCTGGACCGCTCGAAGGACTGAAGGTTCTCGACATCGCGACGATCATCGCCGCGCCGTTCGCCGCCACGCTGCTGGCCGACTACGGTGCCGACGTGCTCAAGATCGAGATGCCCGGGCACGGCGACGGGGTGCGGTCGTTTCCGCCCTTCAAGGACGGCAAGCCGCTGTGGTGGAAGGCCGCCAACCGCAACAAGAAGTTCGCCACCCTCGATCTGCGCACGCCGGACGGGCTTGCGCTGTTCAAGCAGCTCCTCCCGCGCTTCGACGTGCTGATCGAGAATTTTCGCCCCGGAACGCTGGATCGCTGGGGCCTGTCCAAAGAGGTGCTGTGGTCGATCCAGCCACGCCTCGTGATTCTGCGTGCCACCGCCTTCGGGCAGGACGGCCCCTATCGCGAGCGTCCGGGCTTCGCCCGCATCTTCGAGGCCATGGGCGGCCTCACCTACATCACCGGCGAGAGCGAGGGCGAGCCGACCCATCCCGGATACCCGATCGGGGATTCGATCGGCGGCCTGTTCGGCGCCGTCGGTGTGCTCGCGGCATTGTGGAAACGGGCGCGCGATCCGCATGCGCCGGGCGAGGAGATCGATCTTGCGCTGACCGAAGCCGTGTTCCGCCTGCTCGACGTCCTCGCCATCGAGCACGACCAGCTCGGCACTGTTCGAGAGCGCATCGGCAACGCCAACGGCTATTCGGCGCCCGCCGCCGTGTTTCGCACCAGCGACGACCACTGGGTCACGCTTGCAGGTTCGACCAACGCGCTGTTTGCAGCGAATTGCCGGGCGATCGGCCGCCCCGACCTCATCGAAGATCCGCGGTTTGCCGGCAATGAGCAGCGCGTCAAGCACGCCGCCGAGCTCAACGACATCTTTGCTGACTGGTGCGCCGCGCATCCTCTCGACGAGGTGCTCGCCAGCTTCAACGCCGCGCAGGGAACGCTCGCCCCGATCTATTCGATCGATCAGATCGCCGACGATCCGCAAGTGAAGGCCCGCGAGGTGATCACGCGCGTTGCCGACCGGGATTTCGGCACGGTCGCCATGAGCAATGCCGTGCCGCGCTTCACCGTCGATCCCGCGCGCTTGCGCCATGCCGCGGGCGACGTCGGCCAGGACAATGACGAGGTCTACCGGGATTGGCTCGGCCTTTCGGACGCCAGGATCGAGCAGCTCACCCAGCGAAAGGTGATCTGAGGTCGCAAGACCGACAAATAAAGAGCGACAAAAACAGGGAGGAAGACAACAGTGACATCGTTCAAGGTCACACGGCGGGCCCTGCTGGGCACAATCGCGGGCGGGCTGGCAGTCGGGTCAGGCATGACGGCTCATGCCGAGGACGCCTGGCCATCGCGCATGGTGCGCCTGATCTCGCCTTACGGGCCCGGCGGATCCAACGACATTTCGCTGCGCCTGCTCGCCGAAGAGTTCGGCCGCAGCCTGCGTCAGCAATTCATCGTCGAGAACAAGCCGGGGGCCGGCACGCGCATCGCCAACGACATGGTCGCCCATGCGCCGGGCGACGGCTACACCATCCTCTACGTCGCGGCACCCTACGCCACCGCCGAAGCATTGTTCGGCAAGCTGACCTACGAGCGCAAGGAGCTGCAGCCGGTCGCGATGGCGGTGATCGCACCGCTGTTCCTGATCATCAGCGCAGACGCGCCGTTCAAGACGTTGCCGGAGTTGATCGCCTACGGCAAAGCCAAGCCCGACGGCCTCACCTTCGCCTCGCCCGGTGCCGGTTCGCAGCCGCATCTGGCTGGAGAGCTCCTGTTCCGGGATGCCGGCGTCAAGGGCCTCAACATCCCGTTCCGGGGCGATGCGGCGTCCTACACCGAGCTGCTCGCGGGCCGCGTCGACGCCACGCTGACCGCGCTGCCGACTGCCCTGCCCTACATCCAGAGCGGCAAGTTCACCGTGCTCGGCGTCGCCTCGCCCGAGCGCAGCGCGCTCTACCCGCAAGCGCCGACACTACGCGAGCAGGGCTTTCCCAACGTCGCGGCCGCGGGCTGGTACGGCTTCATGGCGCCGGCGACGACGCCCCGCGTCATCGTCGACAAGCTCCAGGCCGAAGTGCTGCGGGCGCTCGCCGAACCAGGGATCAAGGACAAGCTGACCGCCCAGGGCCTCGAAGTACGCCCAGGCACCGCCGCCGAGTTCGGCCAGTTCATCGATGCCGAGACGCAGAAATGGACCAAGCTGATCCGCGACGCCGGCCTCAAGGGCGAATGAGAATTGCAGGGGAAACCGACATGAAAAACCTCGTCACGACATGCCTCGCGGCCTCCGCGCTTCTGCTCTCGGTCACGGGGGCGCAGGCGCAAAAGAAGTATGATGCCGGCGCGTCCGACACCACGATCAAGGTCGGTCAGACCGTGCCGCTGAGCGGGCCTGCCTCGGCCTATGCCGTGATCGGCAAGACCCAGGCCGCCTATATGAGGATGATCAACGATCAGGGCGGCGTGAACGGCCGCAAAATCGATCTGATCCAATATGACGATGCTTATTCGCCGCCGAAGACGGTGGAGCAGGTCCGCAAGCTCGTCGAAAGCGACGAAGTGCTCTTGACGTTCCAGATCATTGGCACCGCGCCGAACGTCGCCGTCCAGAAATATCTCAATGCCAGGAAAATCCCGCAGCTGTTCGCCGCCACCGGCGCCGCACGCTTCACCGACCCGAAGAATTTTCCCTGGACCATGGGCTTCAATCCCTCCTACCTCGTCGAGGGCCGGATCTATGGGCAGTACCTCCTGAAGAACCATCCGAACGCCAAGATCGGCGTGCTCTTCCAGAACGACGATCTCGGCAAGGATTACCTGGCCGGCCTCAAGGCCGGCCTCGGCGACAAGGCGACGATGATCGTGGCCGAGACGTCCTACGAGATCAGCGAGCCGACGATCGACTCGCAGATCCTGCGCTTGAAGGATGCGGGCGCCGACGTGCTGTTCAGCGCGACGACGCCGAAGCAGGCCGCGCAGGCGATCAAGAAGGTCGCCGAGATCGGCTGGAAGGCGCTGCACATCATCGACATCAACGCCTCCTCAGTCAGCGCGGTGCTGAAGCCCGCAGGGCTCGACAACTCCAAGGGCGTCATCAGCGTCGGCTACGTCAAGGATGCCGCCGACCCCGAATGGAAGGACGATCCCGGCATGAAGCGCTATCTCGCCTTCATGGCCAAGTACTACCCGGAAGGCGACAAAGATTCGAACCTGAACGTCTACGGCTACATCACCGCGCAGCTCCTGGTGCAGGTGCTGAAGCAATGCGGCGACGATCTCACCCGCGACAACGTGATGCGGCAGGCCGCCAGCCTGAAGAACGTCGAACTCGACCTGACGCTGCCGGGGATCTCGGTCACGACCTCGCCGACCGACTATCGGGTCAACAAGCAGTTCCAGATGGTACAGTTCGACGGCCAGCGCTGGCAGAAGCTCGGCGAGATCATTGCGGACGAAGCGAAGGAATGACGGCGGCAATCGGCCGAAGCATGATCCGGAAGTGCAAAGGGGCTTTTAGGAAGGATCATGCGGCAACGTGAAGCGCGGCGATTCATCCAGATATCATCGCACTCTGGACGCTGCGCTCAACTCCCTCCGGCACGGCGGTCGGCTAGTCGGATGACCTCATCCGCCTCTTCGACATGTCGCTGATATTCGGAGATCGCGCGATTGGCCATGCGGATTCGATTCGTCAGCCCCTCCTCGACCATCATGGTCATGCGCTGCGCCAGGAACACGCACGCCTCGAACTCATCGCGGATGGTGCCGGTGCGCGCGAGGAAGTCCCAGGCAATCCCGAAAGCCTGCTCCGGGGCGGAACCGCGATAGTCACTGAAAATCATATGCGCCATCACTGCCAAAGCCGGGAGGCATCGATCGTTCCTAACGTCCAATGTGCGAGACGGCTGAGGGCATAAATGCCACCGGCCGCATTTGCGCCGGGCCTGCCCAGACGCAGTTTCCTCGCTCTTCCGCAGCCGAAACGGAAAAACCCGAATTCGACATCGAGCGCAACAACAACACGCGGCAGATCGCCGCGGACATTCCCAATCGGCAGCTCGCAATCGTCAATGTGATCGTCTCGGCCTCGAGAATGCGACGCCGGCCCATACCGCGGGCACGTCTCGCTCTGGCGCGAGCGCGACCGCGTCCTGATCGCCGGCGACGTCTTTCATCACAACCCGGCAGGAATCGATCTACGTGTCGGTGGCACAAACACCCGAGGATGCACGGACCTCCGGTGTATTCGGCGCGAAAAGCTCTGTGCGCAACATCGCCGCGCTGGCTCCCGAGATCATCGTGACCGCCGAACGATTCGTGAGGTCGCAGCCCCAAGATCGACGGGCTTAGGAACGGTCCTCAGCGGACGGGATTGGTTGTTCATTGAAAACCCCTAGGAGAGACAACATGCGTAGGACCATTCTGACAATCTTGACGGCCACTGTGCTGGCCGGTGCCTCCGTCGGCGCAGCGTTCGCACAAGGCGGTGGTGGCGGCGGTGGCGCTGGTGGTGGTGGTGCTGGTGCTGGCGGATCCGGTGCGGGTGCGGGTGCGGGCGCGGGAAGCGGCGCGGGCGCCGGTGGAGCAGGTGCGGGCAGCGGCGGTGCTAGCGCGGGTAGCAGCGGCGCGGGCGCGGGCACCTCCGGAACGGGCGCAGGCAGTTCCGGTATGGGCGGTGGCGGCGGCGGCGGAGGTAACTCAAATATGGAGCGCGGCGGACAAGGCGCCTCCAGCCCTCCGGGCATGCGAAACGAGACCACCCCACGATCCGACGGCACGATGCGACGTTGAGCCTGATTCGATCGCGCGCCTCGGGCGATCGATTTCCTGATCATGTGAAAGCGGCCTCGGCGGGTCCTCCACTCCCGCCGGGGCCGCATTCGTGTCCGGTCCGCCGCCCGAGATCAAGAATGCGTCATGCACAGCAGCAATCGCTTGCCGTGATCAAACGCTTGGCGGAGACGCGCGATGCCGATCCCGACAGCTTGACCGGAGCAAGGAGGCGACGAAGTTCAGCTACTTGTTCATGGCGACCCTCACGCCTTGAGTCCGGCCACATACGCCGCCAGCTTGTCCAGCGTCTGGTAGCCATATTCGACGGCGCCGAAGCCGATCATGCCGTCGCGCTGCTCGGTGCTGGAGGCCAGCTGCCGCATCATCAGCACGGTCTTGCCGTTGCTCTGCTCGGCAAAGGTGACGGTGAAGCGGAACATGCCGGGATCGTCGTCCTGGTCGAGGCCGTGATCCATCTCCATCAGAGACGGCCGCTCGATGCGGCGGAAGCGCATGCGGTTCGGATAGACCGTGCCGTCGGGCCCGATCATGTTGAAGCGCCAGACGCCGCCGACCCGCACGTCGATCTCGAAGGTCTCGATCTTGAATCCCTTCGGGCCGAACCATTGCGGCAGATGCTTCGGATCGGACCACGCCTCGAACACCAGATCGCGCGGCGCGTCGATCACGCGCGACATCACGATTTCGCGGTCGAGCGACCATTGCGACAAGGCGGGATTGGCACAACTCGTCATGACTGAGACCCTTTCCGTTTGGTTGTTCGTGACGGCCGCTTGGCGGCCGCCCGCTCCTTCTCTTTCTTGAGCTTCATCACATAGGCCTCGAACCGGTCGAGCCGCGCCTCCCAGACCGCGCGCTGCTGCTGGAACCAGTCCTCTGCGCCGAGGAGCGCGTCCGGGCCGAGGCGGCAGGTGCGCACGCGGCCCGACTTCTCGGACTGGACCAGCCCGCTCGTCTCCAGCACATGGATGTGCTTCATGAAGCTCGGCAGCGCCATGTCGAAGGGATCGGCGAGTTCGCCGACCGACGCCTCGCCGTCACAGAGCCGCATTACGATCGCGCGTCGCGTGGGGTCGGCGAGCGCTGCGAAAATCTGGTCGAGGCGAGATGATTGGTTAGCCATGCAGCTAACTATAGGGGCGTCGCGCCACGCCGTCAATAATCGTTAGCTCATTGGCTAAGTATTTTTCGTTGGCCCGCGGCGCCCTGCCTCAGACCGAGCGCGTCAGCCCGCCGTCGACGCGGATGTTCTGGCCGGTGATGTAGGCCGCGCCGTCCGAGGCCAGGAACGAGATCGTCGCCGCGATCTCCTCGACCTTGCCGTAGCGCTTCATCGGCACGCCGTCGCGGCGCGCGTCCTGCTGCGGCAGGCTGTCGATCCAGCCCGGCAGGACGTTGTTCATGCGGACGTTGTCGGCGGCGTAGGTGTCGGTGAATATCTTGGTGAAGGCGGCGAGCCCTGCGCGGAACACGGCCGAGGTCGGAAACATCGCGCTCGGCTCGAAGGCCCATGCCGTCGAGATGTTGATGATGGCGCCGCCCTTCTGCGCCTGCATCAGCGGCGTCACCAGCCGCGTCGGGCGGATCACGTTCAGCAGATAGGTGTCGAGGCCGGTGTGCCATTGCTCGTCGGTGATCTCGGTGATCGGCGCACGCGGCCCGTGCCCTGCGCTGTTGACGAGCACGTCGATCCGCCCCCACTTCGCCATCGCCGCGTCGACCAGGCGCTTGAGATCGTCGTTCGACGTGTTGGAGCCGGTGATGCCGAACCCGCCGAGCTCGGCAGCCAGCGCCTCGCCCTTGCCGGAGGACGACAGGATCGCGACGCGAAAGCCGTCCGCCGCGAGCCGCCGCGCGGCCCCCGCCCCCATGCCGCTGCCGCCCGCGGTGACCACTGCAACCTTCTCCGCCATGATCGATCGTCCTCTGTGCTATCGTTTGAAGCGAGCCGCAGGCTTGGCCTGTCGTGAGCCTTCTACCGCCGGACGCGCCGGCCGGTCCACCGTCGAGAGCATCGGCCATGAGTGATCTGCAGATCCGCAATCTAGGCCCCGGCGAAATCGGACTCGCCGTCGACTGGGCCGCAGCCGAGGGCTGGAATCCGGGCCTTGAAGATGCCGCATGCTTTGCGATTCCCGACGCGCAGGGTTTCTTCGTCGGCGAGATCGACGGCGCGCCGGTCGCGACCGTCTCCTGCGTCAACTACGACGACCGCTTTGCCTTCCTCGGCTTCTATATCGTGCGCGAGCGCTTTCGCGGCGGCGGCCATGGCCTGCGGATCTGGAACGCGGCGATCGCGCATGCGGGCGGTCGCGTGATCGGGCTCGACGGCGTGGTCGCGCAGCAGGAGAACTACAGGAAATCCGGCTTCCGGTTCGCTTATGCCAATATCCGCCATCGCGGCGTCGTGGCCGCGCCGGCCAAACCGCCGGCCGACATCGTCGCCCTCGACCAAATCCCGCTCGCAATCGTCGAAGCCGACGATGCCACCGTCTTCCCTGCAGTCCGCAGCGCCTTCCTGCGCGCCTGGATCAACACGTCGGGACATGTCGGTCGCGCGCTGCTGCGCGACGGCAGGCTGGCCGCATGGGGCGTGATCCGGCCGTGCCGCTCAGGCCACAAGATCGGCCCGCTCGTCGCAGACGACCGCGCAGCGGCCGAGGCGGTCGTGCAAGCCTTGCTTGGAAGCACGGGCGGCGGTGAGATCTTCCTCGACGTTCCCGCCGTCAACGGCGAGGCGATTGCGCTGGCGCAATCGTTCGGCCTCGCGCCGGTGTTCGAGACGGCGCGGATGTACACGGGGCCGATCCCGCCGCTGCGCATCGACCGCGTTTTCGGCGTGACCAGCTTTGAACTCGGTTAGTTCTGATCAGTAGCAGCGCGTGATGTTGACGGTGTGCTCGCTGCCGCCGCGGCCGGGCACCGTCACCTGTTCGGTCGGACAGCTCGGCACATAGGGCCGGTTCGACGGCACGACGTTCGGCGGATAGCGATGCGTCCAGTCCCAGGGCACATCGTAGGTGTAGGTGTAGCGCAGATCGGCGGAGAGCGACTGGGTTACATCGGCGAAGGGCTGGCTGTAGCCGGCGCCGTCGTTGAAGAAGCCGCCGCCGCCGGGCCAATAGACCCAGGGAGAGCTGCGGCGATGGAACCGGGCCCCCGGGCCGATCGGCGCGCGTGCCGCAGCCGGCGGTGGCGCGGCCGTGACGGCACCGGGCGCCGCTGCCACGGCGGGTCCGGCAAAACTGTGACTGGAGCTGAGGAGCAGCACGGCAGCGCTGAGCGAGGCGAACACCGCCCCATGTGATCTGGCAATCATGATACGCACCACACTCGTTTGGCTTTGCAACAACGCTCCCCGCGAGAGGCTAGGCCGGGCCGTCACCCACCCGCAAACGTATTATTAATTGTTGGTTAAGGCACGGGATTACCAGGGAACCGGGTGCGGCAGAACGCCCGGAATTCCGTTCTGGTTTCAACGGCTTCGTTCCGCGGCTCACCCCTCATAACCAGTTGATCGGAGTTTGATCGCGCGCCGCCGAGCGCCCCGGAACGCTACCGCACTGCAACCGTTGGCTTACGACACCAGCAAGGAGCATCAAAATGCAGAACAAGACAAAACTGATCGGCGCGATCACGGCAGCCCTCATCGTTGGCACCACCGCGGCGTCGGCACAGGGCTATGATTGGAACGGCCCGCGCGTCGGCTGGGACCGCAGCGCGCCCGCCTATGAGCCGGTCCAGCCGGGCGCGTATTATCCCGACGCCGTCGGCCCCTATGGCGCCCTCAACGGCACCAACCATCCGACGCCGAGCTCGACGCAGGGTGATGTCGGCCCCGGCGGTAACAACAACGGCACACTGACCGGCCGTTACCGCAGCTGGTAACCTCACCAGCAACAAGGCCCGCCGCCCTCTCGGGGAGCGGCGGGCCTTTTGCATGTCAGTGATTTCCTAGCTGCTTGCGCAGCCGCTTGAGCACCATGCGCAAATGCCGCTTTCAGGACAGACACAGATCGAGATCTCGTTCGCGCTGCGCGCCTTCCCTTGCACAAATCCAAGGGCCCAGGCCGCCTCGGCCACAACACCTCGCGTTACCCGTGGGGCAAGACACGCAAGCCATGGGTCAACGCACGCGGCTACAAATATTCCGCTTTACCGAACTTCGGAAATTACGTATGTGTTGCGGCAACCTGGCCCAACGAAGAGGGGCGTATCGCGATCGTCACGAACGCGGGTCGGGCGGCGGTGGACGTGGGTCACACCGGCGCGAACGGCTTCGCAGGGCGGGCAACCGTGAGCGGAGACCTCGTGCCAACGACGGGTGTGGCTTGCGTACGGCAAAATCGTGTGGTCCTGGCGCCCGGGGTCTGTGCGCCAAGTGTTGCGGTGATGCGGCGGCCCGACCGGGCACGCGCATCAGCCATCCGCAAGGCGACGGGGGCAATAGTGCATCGCTCCCCGGGGAGAGCTCGACATAAGCCGTCAAACCACTGCGCAGGGAAGGCCGGGATGTCCTGGCTACACCTGTATGCCGCTGTGCAGCTCACTACGCAGATTTCGCACAGTGGACCTCGGGTGCCTGCGGGCTCCCGGTCTTCCCTGCGCCCTCTTCATCTCAGAGGGCGAGAGATCAAAGCAAAGCTCGGGCGAGATCGGCCGCGAGGATGAATATGCACGTCTGCAACGACACGCTCGCGTCATCCGCCGACGCCCAAGATCTCACATGCCCGGTATCACATCCCGATGTCGAACACGTTAGGCAATTGGCCCGCCAGAGGCAGTGCGGTGGCGCCGAGGAAGGTCGCGACCATCGCCATGAGGCGGCGATTATTGTGACGCTTGCCGCGCATCTGGCCGGCGATCCATTCCAGCATCTCGCTGTTGACCTTGGAGGCATAGGACGGCGCCCAGCTCTCGATCTCGGTGTCGGCCGCCAGCGCAACGCTGCGTGGCGGCACCTTCAGGCCCGAGGCGCTCGCGGCATAATGGGCCACTGCCTTGGCGAGCAAATCGTCGAAGCGGCCGCCGTCGGTGCGCTCGGTCGCGGCCTCGTTGATCTCGAACAGCACTTCGGCCTCGGCGCGGCTGACCGGCTGGTCGTTGACGGCGGTGGCCGTGAGGATGCGCGTGCACCAGGCGGTGTCATCGGCATCGAGCGAACGGGAGAAATGCACCCTTCCCTTGGTGGTCGGCCCCTCTCCGGTGATCACCCCGTCGCGCACGACGGAGAGTGCATGGGCCGCGGTATCGCGGCAGGACGGTTCGAGGGAGGAGGACTCGGCAGATTTAGGCGCAGCGGCGGACATAGTTCACTTCCAGATTTCTTCTGACGGACCAGCAATTTCATGCCGGCGTAAAGGGGTGGTTAACGATTCGATACGGCGATCGCGACTTCTCCAGATGGTTGCCAATTGGTCGCTGTGAAGACCACGATGGTTCTGGGATGCGCCGGGCGAGCGTGATGGAAGTCATAAAAGGCATTATCGGGGCGAGCGATACCGTGCGAGCCCGGGTGGAGATGTTTCGCCGCAGGTGCAGCCGTAACAATAAGTTGCTAGGAAACCGGCCCTTCAGGGAAGGAATTCACATTTTACGTGAGCCGGTTCAGTTGTCGTTCACTTAGGCCTGTAACGCCCTTATACTGAAAGCGACGGCCAGAGACGAATTCTCCAGTAAATTCAATGCGATGAGGTAACATCATGACACTTCCGATCGGCGCCACCGCGCCCGACTTCGAAGCCGAGACCACCGAAGGCAAGATCAAGTTTCACGACTGGATCGGCGACAGCTGGGCGCTCCTGTTCTCGCACCCCAAGGACTTCACGCCGGTTTGCACGACCGAGCTCGGTGCGCTCGCCAGGCTCAAGCCGGAATTCGACAAGCGCGGCGTCAAGCTGATGGGCCTCTCGGTCGATCCGGTCGATCGTCATGCCAAATGGTCGGAAGACATCAAGGAGACGCAGGGCGCGGCTCCGAACTACCCGATGATCGGCGACACCGATTACAACGTCTCGAAGCTCTACGGCATGCTGCCGGCCGCGATCTCGGGCGATCCCCTCACCCGCACCGCCGCCGATAACCAGACCGTCCGCAACGTCTTCATCATCGGGCCGGACAAGAAGATCAAGCTGGTGCTGGTCTATCCGATGACCACGGGCCGGAACTTCCAGGAGATCCTGCGCGTCATCGACTCGCTCCAGCTCACCGCCAAGCACCGCGTCGCCACCCCGGCCGACTGGTCGCAGGGCGACGACGTCATCATCGCGGGCTCGGTCTCCAACGACGAGGCCAAGACGATCTACCCGCAGGGCTGGAAGGAGCCGAAGCCCTACATCCGCATCGTGCCGCAGCCGAAATAATGCACTGTCATTCCTGGGCGATGCGTCAGCATCGAACCCGGGATCTCGAGATTCTCTGGTGCGCAATTGCGCACCAGAGCTCGGCTCTACGAGCCGCCCCGGAATGACCGTATCGACTAAGCCGCCCGCACGCGGTCGAGGAAGCCGTCGACCTCGGCCTTCAGATGCAGGCTCTCGCCCGACAAGGCCTTTGCGGAAGCAAACATCCGGCTCGACGTCTCGCCGGTCTCGCTGGCGCCCTTGGCGGCTTCACGGACATTGACCGCGACATCGGCCGTGCCCGAGACCGCCGCGCGCACGCTGGCCACGATGTTGTGGGTCGCGCCCTTCTGCTGCTCGACCGCCGCCGAGATCGAACCGGCGATGCCGCTGATGCGCTCGATGGTCTGGCTGATCCCCTTGATTGCGGCGACTGATTCCTCGGTCGCGAGCTGCATGCTCTCGATCTGGTTCGAGATCTCGTCGGTGGCCTTGGCGGTCTGGCCGGCGAGCGTCTTGACCTCCTGGGCCACCACCGCGAAGCCGCGGCCGGCATCGCCCGCGCGCGCCGCTTCGATCGTCGCGTTCAGCGCCAGGAGGTTGGTCTGCTCGGCGATGGAGGTGATCAGGTTGACGACGTCGCCGATGCGCGAGCCGGCTTCCGAGAGCTGCGCAATGCGCTGGTCGGTCGCCTCGGCCTGCCGGACCGCCTCGGCGGAGATCTGGTTCGACTCCTGCACCCGGCGGGTGATCTCGGAAATCGATTGCGACAGCTCGTCGGAAGCCGACGCGGCCGAACGCACGTGCTCGGAGGCGTTTTCGGAAGCGCCCGCCGACTGCGCCGACAGCTCCGCCGTGGCGCGCGCGGCCTCGGTGAGTTGGTGCGCGGCGCGCTCGAACTCGCCCGACGATGCCAGCACCTTGTCGAGAATGCCGCCGACGCTGCCGCGGAACTCCTCGACGAAGTTGCGCAGCTCGGCCTTGCGCTGCTCGGCGGCAGCAGCACTTGCCGCCGCCTGCTCGCTGCGCAGGCGCGCCCGCTCCTGCGAATTGCTCCTGAACACCGCCACCGTGCGGGCGATCTCGCCGATCTCGTCGGCCCGGTCCTCGCATTCGATCGCGACCTCGCTCTGGCCCTCGGCAAGCGCCGTGAGCGAGCGCGTGACCGAGGTCAACGGCCGGGTGATGCGGCGGACGACCAGCAGGGTCAGGACCAGGACCAGCAGCGCGGCGAGCCCGGCGGCGGCAGCCATGCTCTCCATCGCCTGGGACAGCATGCCCTCGAATTGCGCCATGGGAATGCCGACATAGAGAATGCCGGCGACCTTGCCGCTCGCGTCCGCGATAGGGAAATAGGCGGTCATGAACGTCTTGCCGAACAGCGTGGCCGGGCCCTTGTAAGCCTCGCCACGGCGCAGCGGCGCCTGGCCCGGATGGTCCGCGGCGAGCTGGGTGTCGACCGCGCGGTCGCCGTTTTCCTTTTTCACATTGGTCGAGCGTCGCACGAACTGCCCGCTCACCTCGTCGAACACGAACAGCGTCGCGTTGCCGCCGACATAGGACACCGCCCGGTCGACGATGGCATGGTCCTTCAGCTCGGGCATTTTCGGGATCTCGGCACGCACCACCGCGCCGTCCCGCACCGTAATCTTGGCGGCCGGAACGGTCTCGCTGAAGGCCAGCGCCAAGGTGCGGAGGTTGACCTCGATGTCCCGCAGCGCGCGATCATTGAAGGCGGATGTCAGCGACCAATAGCCGGCGCCGACAACCAGAGCCGTATTCATTGCGATCAGCAGCACCGCGCACAGCACGGCCTTGGTGCCGAGCTTGAACTGCGGCAAGAACTTCCCAAGCGAAGCTTTGAACATGGATGGAATGACCCCCGTAATTCCTGCATAATAGTGCAAGCGGCTTACGGCCGCATTAACGGTGGTTCCCCAACACCGCTCGTGGCATGGTTTCCAACTGGTAAACGAGGCCTCCCTGACCCCGCCAAGTCCGCCGTCCATCATCGTCTGGTTTCGCGACGATCTCCGCCTGACCGATCACCCTGCCCTCCACGCCGCCGCGAAGACGGGCCAGCCGGTGGTCTGCCTCTATGTGTTCGATGAATCCGTGGGACGCGCACCCGGCGGCGCGGCGCGCTGGTGGCTGGCGCAGTCGCTGCGGGCGCTCGGGGCCGGGATCGCCGCACGTGGCGGGTCGCTGGTCCTGCGCAGAGGACCTGCGGCCAAGGTGATCCCCGAGGTGGTGCGCGAGAGTGGCGCACGCGCCGTCTACTGGAACGCAATCGCGCAGGCGCCTCACCAGGCCCTTGAGAGCCAGCTCGCGGCAACGCTATCGAAGCTCGGCATCGACTCGCAAAGCTTCCCTGGCGATCTCCTGGTGCCGCCCTCGGCGATCCGCAACAAGGAGGGGCGGGGCTTGCGCGTGTTCACGCCGTTCTGGCGACGCGTGCTGTCGCTCGGCGATCCGCCAAAGCCCTTGCCCGCGCCCAAAGAGCTGCGCCCTTCGGCGCGGATCGCCAGCGATCGGCTGGAAAGCTGGGAGCTCGATCCGAGCAGGCCCGATTGGGCGGGCGGCTTGCGCGAGAGCTGGACGCCGGGCGAAGCCTCTGCCCGAGCGCGCCTGCGCACCTTCCTCGAGCAAGGAGCCCGCGACTATGTCGCCGACCGCGACCGCCCCGATCGGGACGGCACGTCGCGGTTGTCGCCGCATCTGCGGTTCGGCGAGCTCAGCCCGCGCCAGGTCTGGCACGCCGCCCGGTTTGCCGCGGCGGAAGATCCGACCCTCGTGCCCGGCGTCGAAAAGTTCCTGAGCGAGCTCGGGTGGCGCGAATTCTGCCGCCACCTCCTGCACGATCACCCCGACCTTGCCACCGCGAATCTGCAAACGAACTTCGACGGCTTCCCCTGGGCGCCCGACGGCAAGGCGCTCTCCGCGTGGCAACGCGGCCGCACCGGATATCCCATCGTCGATGCCGGGCTACGCGAGCTCTGGCACACCGGCGTGATGCACAACCGCGTCCGGATGGTGGTGGCGTCCTTCCTGGTCAAGCACCTCCTGATCGACTGGCGCGAAGGGGAAGCCTGGTTCTGGGACACGCTGGTCGACGCGGACGCCGGCAGCAATCCCGCCAACTGGCAGTGGGTCGCCGGCTGCGGCGCGGACGCTGCGCCCTATTTCCGCGTGTTCAATCCGCAGCTCCAGGGCGAGAAGTTCGATCCTGACGGAGCCTATGTTCGACGCTGGGTCCCGGAACTGAAGGACATGCCGGCCAAGCTGATCCACCGACCCTGGCAGGCAACGCCGATCGAACTCGCAAGCGCCGGCATCACGATAGGCAAGACCTATCCGCCGCCGATCGTCGATCACGCCAGGGGACGCGAGCGCGCACTCGCCGCGTACGCAAAGATCCGCAAAGGTTGAGCGTTGCTTTGACACAATTTCGAAACCCGCTATCGTGATCGCGCCATACAAACCGTGGGGGACGATATGGACGACGACAAGCCGATTACCGAACAGGCGATGGACACGATCACCAACGCCGTCGAAGCGACCAAGGAAGCCGCGGTCACCGCCGTCAAGCAGGTGAAGAAAGCCGCCAAGAAGGTCGCGAAGAAGGTCGCGCCGAAGAAGGCCACCAAGAAGAAGGCCAAGAAGGCTGCGAAGAAGACGACGAAGAAAACGGCCAAGAAGACCGCGAAAAAGGCCGCCAAGAAATCACCGAAGAAAGCTGGAAAGAAAGCTGCAAAGAAGAAAGCCAAGAAGGCGAAGCGCTGATCGGGGCGCTCTGGCTAGGTCCTCCGGATGCGCGCGTGTCCGGAGACCAGTCCCGCGACTCCCTATCTCCCGGCCCCGGCCGCTTAGGCTCGCCGGTTGACGACGAACACCGCGGCCGCGCACATCGCCATGCCCGCGATCGCCAGCGCATCGAGCTTCTCGTCGAACAGCAAATAGGCCATCAGGGCGGTCACGGCCGGAACCAGATAGAACAGGCTCGCGACCGAGGTCGCCGCCGCGTGGCGGATCAGCCAGTACAATAGTCCGATCGAACCGATCGAGAGCGCCACCGCGAGCCAGGCGAGCGCGAGCACGAACTCCCGCGTCCAGTGCACCACGCGGTCCTCGAACAGGAAAGCGCCGACCGCGAAGAAGATGGTGACGGCGACGTACTGCACGAGGTTGCCGGCGCGCCAGTCGATCTGGTTGCAATGGCGGCGCTGATAGAGCGTGCCGAGCGTGATGCTGATCAGCGAGACCACCGACGCCAGCCAGCCGAGCCCGGCTTCGCCGGTCATCGGCCGGTTGTGCAGGATCAGAACGACACCGCCGAGGCCGAGCACGAGCCCGGCCCATTGCAACGGCGTCACCCTCTCGCCGAGCCAGCGATTGGCAATGGTCGAGGTCAGGATCGGCTGCAGGCCCGGGATCAGCGCAGAGAGCCCGGCGGGAATCGAGTGCGCGATCGCAATTGCGGTACCACCGAGATAGAAACCGTGAACCAGGATACCCGCGACGGCGCTGTGCGCGATGCCGATGCCATCAGGCCATTTCGGCCGCGCAATTGCGACGATGATCGCCATCAGGGCGACCACGATCGCCATGCGGATGGCGAGGTACGTCAGGGGATCGGCGTTCTCGACGACGTATTTGGTGCCGATGAATCCGGTGCTCCAGAGCAGGACGAACAGGATCGGCGCGGCGCGGGCGCTCAGGGCTTCTTGATTATGGTTCATTGCCGCCCTCATTGCCCGAGCGGACGCCATGCGGCAATGCGAATTTCGTCCTCATGATTGCTGCGCTGCGACGGACCGGCGGCGGTCCAGCTCAGCCGCTCACCATTCTTCCGGACAGGGGTTGACGATTTTCCAGAGGTCGACGCCGTTCTTGATCTTCTTCATGTCCGTGGTGAGCCCGCCATTGCGGCGAATCCATTCCTTCACGGCGTCGGGGTAGTAGGACATGAGATCGGAGGTGCCTTCGGCGCTGGTGACCTTGATGCCGAAGGTGAACGCCTTGTCGTAATAGGCTTGGTGGAAGCCGAGGCTCGCGCGCGGCGTCACGCAGATCTTGTTCATGGGCACGATGCCGAGCACGAGCGTGCACGCCGAATTGCAGATGCCGTCGATGATGACGCGCTCGCCCTTCTCGCGCACGCGCTTGTACTTGGCCTTGTATTCCTCGACATAGCCGCCATGGTCACGGGTGATACGCAGCTCGGCGCGCGCCGGGGTGGCGGCGGCGAAGCAGAGCAACAACAGGCTCAAAAGCGTGATGCGCATGGCGAGTGGCGGCGACAGCCTTCAGACGTGCACCGGCCTCGAAGGAGCCCCCAAAGGCCGGCGACAGGATTCCTGAACTAAATACTTGGTCATACTTGAGTGGGGAATTCGTTAAGCATCCCGAAAAGGCCAAAAATGGGCAACTTCCGACCGCCTAGCCGGCAATTCTGTCACACCCCGCTGAAAATCCGCGGGATCGGCCATGATTTCGAGCCTTTGGAGCAATGCCTGAGCGCCCGAAATTGCTATAAACGGCTGACCTATTCGAGCGGGTTCCGGAGAATCGAGATGAGCAAGTTGGCGCGTGTCACCGCGGTTGCGGCCCTGACGGCAGCAATCCTGGCCCCTGGCCTCGCAGAGGCGCACGGGCGCCACCGGTATCACCGCTCTTACGCCAACCCGCTGCCCTACCCGATCAGCTATCTGCACAATTACGGACCCGGCATTACCCCCGGCACTTTCGCCTATTACGACGGCCCGGCGACCAATCGTTGCTACCGCAGCGCGGCCGCCTATATCGGCCAGGACGGCCGGCGGCACCCCTGCTACTGAGGGAGCGCCCGGCCCTGCGGCGCCGTTATTTGGCAGCCCCCGACCGCAGCAATTGCTTCTCGATCTCGTAGACCGGCAGCTTGACGAGGTCCTTGCCGATCTCCCCCTGAAGCGCCTTGCGCACACCCTCCGAATAGTCGGCGCGGATCATACCGAGCGCGCGCGGTGAGGCCACCATGGTCAGCGCCGTGGTCTCGCCGGAGTTGACGGCAGCGTCGAGCCGCCCGGCCAGGCTGCGCAGGAAAGCACGCTCGGCTTCGTCGTGCCAATCGGTCTGCTCGACCGAGCTGCGGGCGCCGCCGGCAGCGGCATGCAGCCGGCCCGGCGCATCGCTTCCTTGCGCGCTGGTCGATGGATTGGGCTGCTCGTGCACCTCCTTGGTGTGAAGGTTCGGAAACATCCCGTCGCCGAGATTTTCCAGAATCAGCGCCTTGCGCCCGTCGCACACGACCAGCCAGTCGCCCTTTTCGATTCTCATCTTGTCCATTTGCATCTTCTCCTTCACACGCGTTGACGCCGAGTCCGGCATCAAAGCTGTTCTTCGAATTCCTCTGAGGACTTGCCGAACTGCTCCATGGCCTCCTCCAGATAGTCGGCGAGCATCGGCGTGCCGATCAGGTAGGACGCGGTGCGCTGGTTGTGTGCCTGCGCGGCCTGCACGCGCAGTTGTCGCCAGTCCGAGAGATCACCGTCGCCGCGGCCAATCTGCTCGTCGACATTGAGATCGCGGATGAAGCCTGCAAGCTCGGCACGGTCGGTGATTTCGCCGCGTCCGCCGCGGCCATAGCCCATGTCGTCGTCGCCGAAATCCAGGGCCACACCGCTCCCGGCGGCTTCGCTGTCGGAGCGGCGCGATTTCGAGATGACGAAGAAGACCTTCTCCGGCGAGATCGATAGATTTGGAATGACTCGCATCCGGCTCACCTTGCCCGGCAGCAAGCACTGCGCCGCTGCCATGATTGCGACAGTAAGAGCCAAGGCAGAGTGGCGAATTGCGCAGGATCAAGTTCAAGGCACGGCACGAGCTGGCCGCCAAGCCGGCTCGGGGCAGCGAGTCAGGGACTGGCTCGCCGAAGGTCTGTTCATCAGCATTACATTTCGGTTCCGCCACAATTTGATCCGATGAATTTCGATATCCTGCATCGCGTAAGCAGAGGAAGACACCATGACTCTCAAGACTGGCCTCGTCGCCGCGTCCCTGTTCGGCGTTCTCGCTGCGGCGTCGGCGGCATCCGCCATGCCGATCGCGCCCGCACCTGCGACACCACAAGTCTCCGACGTGGAGCAGGTCCGCATGGTCTGCGACGCCTGGGGACAGTGCTGGTGGCGTCCGAACTATTATGGGTATTACAGGCCCCAGCCGTATTACTACGGTCCTCGGTATTATGGGCCGCCGCGCTATTACGGTCCGCGCCCTTATGGATATTATGGCTATCGTCGCTGGTGACGTTTGAAGGGGGCCCTCGGGCCCCTTCGCTTTTTGCGATCGTGTCGCGGCCGAGCGGCCTTGCGCGATCGAGGCATGATCTAGATCAAAGATGAGACAGCCGATAACGTCATTCTACAATGCGACGGAGCTGGACGCCTTCGCCTGTGAGCATCGCATTGACCTTGCCGCCGCGAACGTCGCGGTGACATCGACCTGACGGACTCATGGCATGATGTCCGCAATACTACGGCCTGAAATCCGGTTTACTGAAGCGCGTTGTTTCGCCATTGATGGCCATGCATCGACGTTCATTTGATTGTCTCATTTCAGCAACCGGCCGGAAACATGTTGTTCGACGACCTCGCTTCCTCCTCCGCGCTTCAACTGATCGGCTTTTCCGATGTCGATGCGTTTCGGCCGATGGAGGCGATGGAGGATGCCAGAAGCATTCCGCTCGACATCCCCAACTTCGCGGCGGCCCGCGCCGTCGTCTCCCTGCCGGCGTGCCGCATCATCATGATGAGATCGTTCGCGCGTATCCTCGACAGCGCCTATCGGATGCCGGGCGGATTGGTGATCCTGTCCATGACCGACGATCTTCAGGCCAGTTTCAAGGGAGTGGATCTCGACGCCCGATTCTTCATGGCGCTTCGCGGCAACGATGATTGCCATTTCGTCGAACCCCGGACCAATCATCATGCCATGATCATCTTCTCTCCCGGGCTGAGAGACAGGGGCTGGTTCGATCATGCCGACCGTTTGCGGACTCATGTCGCGAACCGGCCCGCGCTGCTGCACACGCGACAGCTCCTGCTCGACATCCTGCGCACCGCATCGGTGCAGCCGGGCCTGTTCGAAACCGCCGAGGTTGCGGCCCATCTCCAGGAAGGCCTTCTGCTCGCGCTCGACGATCTGTTTCGGACCGATTCGACGTCGGCTCGGAGTGCCTCGGTCCAGGGCGAGCGGGCGATCAAGCTTGTGCAACGCATCGACGACTATGTCGCGACCTACCCGACCGCGCCGATCTATACGGCCGATCTGGCCCGCGAGTTCGACGTCTCGATCAGGACTATCGGCGGGGCCGTCAGCAAGGTGCGTGGCATGAGCCTGCACCAGTACATTCGTCTGAAGCGCCTTTGGGCGACCCGGTCCCGGCTCCTCAAGGGCGGCGGCGTCACCGTCGCCAGTTGCGCACGCGCCCACGGCTTCCATCATCTCGGCGAATTCGCCGCAGCCTACCGTGCGAGCTTCCACGAGGCGCCTTCTGACACGCTGGCGCGCGGCCGGCAGGGTGGTGTTCGCCAGGCCTGCTGACGCATCCAGTGCTGCGACGACGTCGATTGAGAACATGTCGGGAACAACACAGGACTGGCGCGCTCGGAAGGATTCGAACCTCCGACCCTCGGAATCGAAATCCGATGCTCTATCCAGCTGAGCTACGAGCGCCCTGGCCCGGGTACCTGGCCACCGAGATCGCCCAGCCGGCGCTGGCAAACCAGCACACCGGACGACGTTCGGGTCGCTCCGAATTAGCAGAGAGGCCGGCTAATAAAAAGCCCTTCCAACCTCCGGCCAGACGGGTTGAAGGCGTCGTCACCAGGTCGTGTTGAAGAGACCAAAATGCGGCTGCTGGGCGACCAGCATCATGGGACGGCCAGGCTGCGGCGCCGGTTGCGTCCTGACGATCTTGCGCTTGGGCTGAGCCTGTACCGGAGTGGCTTGAGCCTGAGGAACCTGAGGCTGAGCGGCCTCGGACTTCCTGGCTGCAGCGGTCTCGGCCTTCGCCGGCGTGAACTGGGCAAAGGTCTCGCGCACCCGCGTCTTAGCCGACATCTCGGCAAAGGCCGGCGACACGACCTCCTGGACCGGCGGCTGGGGAGCAGCAACAGAGGCGGTCTTCACCGCGGGTGCGGCTATCGCCGGTTGACTGGTGTCGAGCACCACGCGCTCAGGCAGATGCTGATTGGACCGGATCCGGATCAACGGCTGGTCGTTGCCGGCGGCCGCGACTGCTTGCGCGACAGGCGCCGCCGGGAAGACGAAGTCCACCGCGAACAGCAGTGCGAGCAAAGCTCCACCGACAAAGATGAAATATCTAAAGATGGGCATCGGCCACGCTCCGGCCCCGCATTCCCGCGTGAGCTCTCTCCGCCTCAACAGGCGATCTTTCAATTGGTTCCTAGCCCAGCCGTTCGGTTCAATTGGCCATGCACGCATTTTTTGCCAATGACCGCGCAAGGTAACTTTTCCGCTACCGGAACACGCCGCCCTCAGGCACGGCGTGCTGCAGCCAGCGAGCATTTTGCCTGATCCGCATTCACGTTAACGAAGCCGACGGGGACATGCGCGAAGGTCTTGCGGCTCTTCATTTCCACCGGGTCCGCCAGCACACGGCTGCGCTCGGTGAGATGACTGCCGTCGCGTCTCATAAAGGCACACACGATCTCGACATCTCTTACGGCATAGTCATTGTCGTTTCGCAGCGTGAACGTCACCAGCGCTTTGGAGCCGTGTCCGCCGCGGCGCCAGGTCTGAGACGAAATCCTGAGACGACCGAGCTCTGCCGCCGCCGAACCCTGAGCCTCGGACGCCGGCAACGCCAGTGGGGGCGCATCGCCCGAGCGGGGTGCCTCAACAGCCGCCAGATCGTTCCTCGCCGGCTCAGCACTATTGCCTTTGGAAAGCGGCAGCAGCATCCAGATCCCGCACCCGGCGATGATCGCCGCCAGTAGCCACAGGAGGCTTCGGCCAAACGAGACGCTCGCGATCGTGACAGCGCGCGCCACGCGTTCGCCGGTCCCGGCGAAACGCCCCAATCCGATCCGGTCGAGCTTGGCGTTCATATGGTTGCATCACCGATCGCGGCCGAAGCGCATCGACGACGGACGGCCGCAGCTTCCATAATCCGGGCAACGAACTAAGGTTCCCGCGCGTCATGCGAATCGGCAAGGGCGGTGGCGAGCACCGGCCGAGGCCGCTAACATGCGGCGCAACATCGCAAGACCCGTTGGGAGACCATGAAATGCCTTTCGCCGTCACTTGGGATCACGTCCATCTGCGCAGCCCCGATCCGGAGGCCACGGCAGCCTGGCTGCGGGACATCCTTGGCGGCGAGATCGTGCACGCCCCAGGACGAATCGACGTGAATCTTGGCGGGGCCAGGATCTTCATCGCGCCGCTCGAAGGCGATGGCGCAGTCAACCCGCCGCCGCCGCACCCGCATCAGGGCCTCGACCATTTCGGCCTGACCGTGAAGGACATCGACGCCGTGGCGGCCGAGATCAAGGCCAAGGGCGTCACGTTCACGCGCGAGCCGACGACCATCCGGCCCGGCGTGCGCATCTGCTTCATCCGTGGCCCCGAAGGCATCTCCATCGAGCTGCTCGAGCGCGACAATAAGTACACCTAACGCGACGCGGCCTCGTGGGACGACATGAGACCGCGTGGGGCTAGGTCATGCTACCGGGCATGAAGCAGCGGATGGAGACGCCCATGTAGCCGTAGATCGGCCAGACCATGGTGCGCCCCACCCGATTTGGCTCCGAGATCACAGCCTCCTCGGGCACATCGACCCAGACGAGTTCCTGCGGCTGGCCGTCGAGCGCATAGCCGTGGCGCGGGATGCGGACGCGGTAGTGTCCGTCCTTGCTGTCCCAGTCGGAGTCCGAAAGCGCCGAACCGTCGGCATCGGAGCAGCAAGGCCCCTTGCCGCTGCGCAGACTGTCGAACCAGGCCTTCAATTCGGGATTGGTGTTGGCGAACTGCCCGCGGTCGCGCGCGTGCCCCGAGGAGGCTGCGAGCGCGATCAAAGCCAAGACGAACGCCAGCCGCATCAGGTTTCCCCGATCTATCGCGTCGCCGATCCGCCGTTGTTCGCTTTTGCAATTCGTGGGACGCGCACTGTACAGACGCGGCTCATGGCCGCCGGAATCGATCCAGTTGGTCACGTTCGTCTTGCTCCAGCACCCCGCGGCCAGTGCAACAATGGTTATGCATTTCGCGGGCCAATTCTGATTCGCAACGCCGGCCTCGCCTCACCATCAGAGCGTCACGAAGCCGTCACGGACAAGCTGGGACAACTACGGCTCGCAGGCCGCCGCGACCGGCCGGCAAACTCCGCGTTGCGCCAGCGGAAGGGCTTTGGCATAAAAGCCGGACCGGTTACGCCATTGGGCGATGGCGGCCGGCCTGTGGGACGTTATGAAGAACGGCCTCTATTCGATTCACGTGACCCTGCTCGATGGGCGAGTCGGCAAGGGCAGCGGCGTGATTCTTTTCCGCGACGGCAAAATCCTCGGCGGCGATGCCTATCTCTATTATACTGGCAGCTACACGGTGAGGGACAACAACACCTTCAAGGGCGAGGTGCTGGTGCAGCGCCACACCTCGCCTCGCGGCAATGACAATCCGCTGTTCGGCGGCCCTGCCCCGGTCGGCATCGGCGTCACCGGCACCTTCACGGACACGCGCGGGGAGATGACCGGCACTGCGCTGGTCGGCAAAGCCAGCCAAATCTTCGGCGCGACGCTGCATAAACTCGCCGACGCGGACTAGCTACTCGGCCGCCTGCTCGAGCGGCGCCACGCGGGGCAGGATTATCTGGATCCGCGTGCCGCCACCCGGTTCAGAATCGAGATCGAGGCGGCCGCCGAGCCGGTTGGTGACGATGCTGTAGACGATGTGCAGGCCGAGACCGGTGCCGCCCTGATCGCGCCGCGTCGTGAAAAACGGATCGAAGGCGCGGCGACGGACATCGAGCGACATGCCGCAACCATTGTCGGAAAAGATGATCTCGACATTGTCCTTGCCGCACTCCCGCACCTGGATCTCGATCGTCCCGGGCCGGCCGTCGGGGAAGGCGTGCGCCACGGAATTGAGAAACAGGTTGGTCAGCACCTGGCCGTACGGGCCGGGATAGCTGTTCATGGTCAGATCCGGTTGGCACTCGACGTTGAGCGTCAGATTGTGCTTACGCAGGCCCGGTCGCAGGCTCATGACCACCTGCTCGGTGAGATCGCCCAGATCGAAGGTGCGCTGGTCCGAATAGTTGCGGTCGGCGGCGACCTGCTTGAACGACTGGATCAGCTCGGCGGCGCGGTTGAGATTGGAGACGAGCTGCGAGGACGCATCGCGACTGGTACCGAGAAAGTCGTTGAGCGTGGAGCGGCGGAGTTCGCCGCGCTCGACTTCGGCGGTGAAGATCGCGGTCTTGCGCTCCAGCGCGGAGGCGACCGTGAGACTGATACCGACGGGATTGTTGACCTCGTGGGCGACGCCGGCGACCAGGCGTCCGAGAGCGGCGAGCTTCTCCGCCTCGATCAGCGAGGCCTGGGTCTCGCGCAGATTGCGTAGCGCGGTCTCGGCGGCTTCCTTGGCCTTTCGCATCTCCTGCTCGCCGCGCTTGCGCTCGCCGATGTCGAGCGCCACCGTGACGATGCGCTCGATCTCGCCTTCGGCGTCGAGCAGCGGCAGCTTGTTGACGAGCCATTGCCGCATGTTGCCGGAGGCGTCCTGATACTCCTCCTCGTAGAAACCAAGACCTTTTCGATGCTTGAGCACCCGCTTGTCGTTCTCGTCGGTCTTGGCGGCACCGTAGCGCGACATCAGGTCGGCGGTGGTGCGGCCGAGCGCTTCGCCGGGCTCGATGCCGAAGATGCCGGCCATATAACGGTTCATCAGCACGTAGCGCAGATTGCGGTCCTTGACGTTGATGACCGCGGGCACGGTGTCGATGACCTGCTGCAGCAGGCGCCGGCCTTCGGCGATGGCCTCTTCCGCCCGCTTCTGGTCGGTGATGTCGCGCAGCGTGCCCTCGTAGCGGACGATGTTGCCCTGCTCGTCTCGCACGCCCGTGGCGCTGTCGGAGAGCCAGAGAATGTTGCCGTCGCGTTGGCGCACCTGGTACTCGAACTCGCGCACCATGCCGTCGCGCGCCATCAGCCGCTGGTATTCGGCGCGCGCCTCGGGATGGACGTAGATCGTGTGGGTGATGTCGTTGATGCTGTCGATGAGGTGTTGCGGGCTGTCATAACCCATCATACGCGCCAGGGCCGGATTGGCGTTGAGAAGGTCGCCGGCCGGCGTCGTCACGTAGATGCCGTCGACCGATCCCTCGAACAGTTTTCGGTAGCTCTCTTCGGCGAGGCGCTGCTCCGTGAGCGCCCGCACCGCCGCCTCGCGCGCCGTATCGGCCTCTTCCAGCGCGCGGCGGAACACTTCGGCCGCCCGCGCGATGTCGCCGATCTCGTTGTCGAGCTCGGCTGACGGAATCGAGGTATCCTTCCGGCCTGCCGCGAGCGCGCGAATGGATCGCGCGATCTGAGCAAGCGGACGCACCGTCCTGCGTACCACGAACCACGCAGCACCAATGCCGATCAGCACACCGACCGTACCGAGCACGATGCTCTGCCATCGCGCCTCGGTCAGCGTGCGGGCAAAATCGCGCGACAGCACGTGGCCGCGCCGGGAGCTGACCTCGCGCAGCAACTCGGTGACGCGGCCGATCAATCGGCCCTCGGTTCCCAGCACCTCGCGATCGATGTCGGCGATCTGCCGCTCGCGGACGGCCACGGCCATGATCGCCTCGGCATAGTCGTTGACCGCCGACTTCAGCCGGGCATCGCCGATATCGAGGGCCCGCATCCCCTGCGCGGCCTGCTCGGCCGCGGACTGGTTGCGTGCGAGCAGCCCGAGCGCGATCCGGCTCTGCGCCTCGGACAGGCGGGACGCCAGCTCGCGGTCCGCGGTGCCCGCGACGGCCGCGTCGAACTGCTCGCGCAGCGGCGGCAGTCCGGCGAGCAGCTGGGCGCGGCGTTCGATCAGGGTGGAGATCCGCTCCAGGCCGGTGCGATAGGTCGCGAGCCGCTCGGTGACCCCGTCGAGCATGTCCTGCTGCTCGGGCGCGAGCTCGATGCGGGTCTTTTTCAGGATCTCGCTGAGCGTCGATGCCGCCTCGCCCACCTGCTGGAACTGGATGCCGGCGCCGGGGTCCGTGACGAAGTCGCGCGCGGCGAGGCGCAATTCGTTCATGCGGCGGTCGATGTCCTCGGCGAGGTCCCCGACGCTCTGGAGCCGCTGCAGCTCGGCAAAGGTGGTGTCGATATGGCGGATCGCGATCACGCTCGCGGTCGAGGTGACGATGATCACCGCCAGCACCAACAGAAAGCTGCCGAAGGTGAGCTGGCCGATGGAGAGCGAGAAGATTCGCTTTTTCTCAGGGGTCGGCGTCAATTCGGCGGACATTGGTGCGTGTGGGGGGACTGGGCTATCGGAGGCCCAATATACGACGTATTGCAGCCCCGGGGGAACATGCCCCGGGCCACGGAACATCGTTAATATTCTGGACTGCCACCCCTCCTTGCGTCTCGGGGCTATGCGCCCTCCACGTTCGTCCCGGCCAGGCCGGGATCAGCCGGCGGCGCCGACCTCGAACACCTCGCCGTCATAGCCGGCCTCGCGGGGGATGCGGAGCTGGCGGCCGGTTTCGGTCTTGGTCATGACCGGCATGACCGTGACGATGGACAGGCCGCGGGCGTGCTCCAGCGCCGCGCTCACATTTGGCTGCTTGGCAAGACGGATCAGGTTGCGCGTGGTCGGGAATGGCAGCTTGAAGCGGCCGTTCTCGCCGCCCTCCACCGCCTCGCGCGGCGAGACCCAGATCGAGTCGGTGGACTCCAGGCCGTCATGGGCGCCGAGCTGGTCGGGCGGTGCGGCCGCGAGAAAGAACCAGGTGTCGAACCGCTTCGGCATGCCCTCCGGCGTGATCCAGTGCGCGTAAGGCAGGAGCGTGTCGAGCGCGAGCTGGAGGCCGTTCTCGGCGAGGATGTCGAGGAAGCTGACCTTGTGCTCGTTGAGCGCGACGCGATGCGCGTCCGCGATCTCCCCCGCACGCCGGGCATCGACAGGCGCGCCCGTCTGCTTCGAGCGGGCCAGCAGGATGCCGCTCTCTTCAAAAGTCTCGCGGATCGCGGCAATGCGAAACCCGCGGTCGGCTTCGCTCAAGCCTTCGCCGCCCGAATAGAGATCGGCGCGGGCGACGATCTCCTTGTCGCCGGCATCAACGCTGCCGCCGGGAAACACCAGCGCGCCCGAGTTGAACTCGATCTGATGATGGCGAACCATCATGAAGACCTCCAGCTCCTTCGCGCCGTCGCGCAGCAGGAGGATCGTCGAGGCCGGGCGGGATGCTGGTGTCTCGGCCATTCAATTAACCCGCGGCGCTGGATTGCGGGCCGAGATTGGCGCGCTTGTCGAAACGGGCAACCCGCGACAGCAGATAATCGACCTCGGCCTTCGCCGTCGCCGTCATCGTCGCACCGGGCTTGCGCTGCGCGCTGGAGGCGATGATGCCGCGCTTCTGCAGCACGTATTTGCGCACGGTGAGGCCGACGCCGGGCTGCTGCTCGTAGCGGATCAGCGGCAGATGCGCATCGAAGATGTCATGCGCGGCGTCACGCTTGCCGGCCTTGGAGAGGTTCACGACGTCGATCAGGAGCTCCGGGAACGCATAGCCGGTCATGGCGCCGTCGGCACCGCGCTCCATCTCGAAGTCCAGGAACGTGCCGCCATTGCCGCAGAGGATCGAGAGCGGGCGCAGCGAGCCGTCCTTCTGGAAGCCACGCAGCGTCGTGATCTTCTCGAGACCCGGCCAGTCCTCGTGCTTGAGCATCACACAGTTCGGATTGTCCATCACGATCTTGCGGATCACGGCGGGGGTGAACACGACCTGCAAGGTGAGCGGATAGTCCTGCAGCACCCAGGGCACATCAGGGCCGATCGCTTCTGCCGCCTGCTTGAAATAGCCGATGATCTGGTCGTCGGTGCGAAGCGAGGGCGGCGGCGCGATCATGACGCCGGCCGCGCCCGCATCCATCGAGGCCCTCGCCAGCGAACGCATGGTGGCAAAGCCCGGTGCGGAGACGCCGACGATCACCTGCATCTTCTTGGCGCGCTTGACGTAGCGCACCGCCACCTGCTCGGCTTCAGCGGCGTCGAGCTTCGGGGCCTCGCCGAGGATGCCCAGCACCGTGACGCCGTCGCAGCCGACCTCCTCGTAGAAATCGGTCAGGCGGTCGATCGAGCGCTCGTCGATCCGGCCGTCGTCGTGGAACGGCGTCGGGGCGATTGCGAAGGTGCCCTTGGCGTCGGCGGTGAGTTTCATTGGGTCTCTCTGTCCTATCAATTGTCGTCATTCCAGGATGGCCCGAAGGGCCAGGCCCGGAATCCATAACCCCAGCTGGTAATTATGGATTCCGGGCTCGCGACTTCGTCGCGCCCCGGAATGACAGTGTGGCTAAAACCGCCGCGCCCCCATCTTGATCTGCTCCTCGGAGAAAAATATCTCCTTGGCGTGATCGGCGATGTCCTGGGCCTTCCAGCCCGAATGCGGCGGTTTCCAACCGTCCATTTCCATCATCCGCATCTCGCGCACGCCGCGGGGCCCGGACACGCCCAGCACCTTGCCGGTCTGGTCGCCGGACAAGTCGCTGACCATGTATAGCACGGCCGGCGCGATGCCGTCCGGCCCGAGCGCGGCGCCGGGGTTCTCCTTATAGCGGGGCAGGTCTGCGGTCATGCGGGTCAGGGCGCCCGGGGCCAGCGTCCAGATCCGAATGTTGTATTTGCGGCCCTCGATCGCCAGCACGTTGGACAGGCCCCAAATGCCGCCCTTGGCCGCGCCGTAATTGGTCTGGCCGAAATTGCCGATCAGGCCCGATGTCGAGGAGGTGTTGACGATGACGCCGCCGCCGTTTTCCCGCATCCAGCGAAACACCGGCAGGGTGCAACAAAAGGTGCCCTTCAGATGGACCTTGATGACCTTGTCCCAGTCGGCCTCGCTGGCCTTGTGAAAGGTCTGGTCGCGCAAAATGCCGGCATTGTTGACGAGGATGTCGGCGCGGCCGAAATGCTTGATGGCGTCGTCGAACACCGATTGGCCGCCCTCCATGGTGGAGATGTCGGCGCCGTTGGCGACCGCCTTGCCGCCCTCGGCCTTGATCGCGTCCACCACCTGCTGCGCCATGGATGTGTCGGTACCGGAGCCATCGCGCGGACCACCGAGATCGTTGACGACCACCGAGGCCCCTTCCCGCGCGAACAGCTTGGCGTAGGCCTCACCGAGGCCGCCACCCGCGCCGGTGATCAGCGCGACCTTGCCGTCGAGTAGTCCCATGGTGGCTCCTCCCTGTTATGATCGTCATTCCGGGGCAGCGCGCAGCGCTGAACCCGGAATCCAGAAATTGTAGCGCAAGATTCCGGGGTCGCGCTTCGCGCGCCCCGGAATGACAAAGATGGCTAACCCAGCACCGTCTTGCCGTTCTTGATCACGGTCACCCCGCGCGACTTCACCTTGGCTTCGAAGGAGACCACGTTGCCGTCCTTCCAGAGGTCCATGGTCACGGTCTCGCCGGGATAGACCGGGGACGAGAACCGCGCGACGTGCTGGCGGAAGGCGGAGGCGTCGTAATCCGCGTACGTCTGCAGCACGCCGCGGCAGGTGATGCCGTAGGTGCACATGCCGTGCAGGATCGGGCGCGGAAAGCCGGCCTTCTTCGCGAACTCCGGATCGGAGTGCAGCGGATTGCGATCGCCGCAAAGGCGATAGACCAGCGCCTGGTCGGGGCGCGTCGTGATGTCGATGATCTGATCGGGCGCACGGGAGGGGATCTTGTGCGGATCGGACTGGGTCAGGTTCGGCCCGCCGAAGCCGCCGTCGCCGCGGGCAAAGCGCGAGGCAACCAGAGTGGCGAGCTTCTCGCCCTTCTCGTTTTTCAGAACGGTCTGGTGAACGATGACGACGCCCTTGTCCTTGCCCTTGTCGTAGACTTCGAGCACGGAGGAATCGGCGGTGATGTTCGCGGCCACTGGCAGCGGCTGGTGGAAGGTGATGTCGCGCTCGCCGTCGACCACCATGACTCGGTTCAGATTCATCTCGCCGGGCCCGGAGCCCCAGGCCGCGACGGAGGCGAAGGTCGGCACCACCTTCAGCGGACGCGGCGTGAACGTGCCCTCGTTGACGAAGGCGAGTTCGTTCTCGTCCATGGGGTCGGCGCCCAGGCCAATGCCGTAGGCATAGAGCATCACCTCGCGATCGGTGTAGGCGTATTTCTGGCCGATGTTCTTGAGGCCTTTGAGCTCTTCGTATCTGGCGGACATTCTGTTTGTTTCCTCCCGGTCTCTCCGCGAGCAGCGGCGCCCGTTGATGTGCCCTCTCCCCTTGTGGGAGAGGGCAACGAGAGCCGTGCGGCAAACTCATTTGGGTGAGGGGTTGCTTCCGCACGGAGCAATCTCTCTGTGGAGAAAGACCCCTCATCCGGCGCTTCGCGCCACCTTCTCCCACAAGGGGAGAAGGAAGAAGGCAATCAAGCCACGGTGAAAAACGGCAGCGGGGCGCCATCGGTCGGCTTGAACACCACCTTCACCTTCTGACCGATCTTCAGTTTCTCGAGATCGCAGTCGACGAAATTGGTCTGCACCGACGGGCCCTCCTTCAGCGTGACGTAGCCGATGGCGTAGGGGCCGGTCGGCGACTTCCGCATCAGGCTCCAGGTGTAGATGGTGCCTTCGCCCGAGGCTTCTTCCCACACCGTCTTGTCGGAGTAGCAGAACGGGCAGATCGAGCGCGGGAAGTAATGCGCTTCGCCGCAGGCGGTGCAGCGCTTGATCATGAACTTGCCCTCTTTCGCCGCGTCCCAGAACGCTGCGGTCTCGGGGTTCGTCACGGGGGCCGGATATTTCTTCGTGTCGCTCATCACACGCGCTCCAGAATGGCGGTCGAGGCGGCGTGGCGTACACCCAGAAGGCCGCCAGTGCCGTGGGCGATGGCGAGATCGCAGTTCTTGACCTGTACCTTCGGATGCGCCTCGCCGCGCAGCTGGCGCACGGCCTCGAGAATCTTGGTCATGCCGCCGCGGTTGACGGGATGGTTGCTGCAGAGGCCGCCGCCGTCGGTGTTGAAGGGCAACTTGCCGACGCCCGAGATCAGATTGCCGTCTGCGACGAACTTGCCGCCCTCGCCCTTCTTGCAAAAGCCGAGGTCTTCGAGCTGCATCAGCACCGTGATGGTGAAGCTGTCATAGATCGAGGCGTATTTGATGTCCTTCGGCGTGATGCCGGCTTCCTCGAACGCGCGCGGGCCGGACCAGATTCCGGCGGAGTAAGTGAGGTCGAGATCCTTGCCGCCGCGCGGGCCTTTCATCGCCTCGCCATGGCCGATGAGGCGCACCAGCGGCTTCTTCAGGCTCTTGGCGATCTCGGGCGTCGTCACGATCATCGCGCCGCCGCCGTCGGAGACGACGCAGCAATCCATGCGATGCAGGGGATCGGAGATCATCGGCGAGTTCAGCACGTCCTCGACGGTGACGACGTCCTTGAGCATCGCATGCGGATTGTACTGCGCGTGGTGCGAGGCCGCGACCTTGATCCAGGCGAGCTGCTCGGAGGTGGTGCCGTAGTCGTGCATATGGCGCATGGCACACATGCCATAGGCATTGTGCGTGGTCGCGCCGTAAGCCGTCTCGAAGTCGGCCTCGGCGCCGGCGGCGCGCGGCGGCATCGCGCCGGTGCGCGGCTTGCCGGCCAGCGTGACGAGCGCGATCGAGCACTTGCCCGCCGCGATCGCCTCGGCGGCATGGCCGAGATGGATGATGTAGGAACAGCCGCCGGTCTCCGTGGAATCGACATGGCGAAGCTTCTTGGTGTTCAGGCCGAGATAATCGACCATCGGCCAGGCCCCGCCGGGCGCATCGCCCGCGCAGAAATAGCCGTCGACATCGTCCTTGCTGATCCCGGCATCCTCAATCGCGCCCTTGGCGACCTCGGCATGAAGCTGGGCGGTGGATTTGTCCGGCGCGTGCCGGGTCGGGTGTTCGTAGATCCCGGCAATGTAGGCCTTGCCCTTGATGGTCAAACTTCAGGTCTCCGCTCGCGTGTCTCGTGGCGTCGTTTTTCTGAACCGCGGGGGGCGGATTGGCAAGCGAGGAAATATTCCGCCCGGCGAGATGGCGGCGGGTGGCGAAGGAGCCCGTCCAAAGCCAGGCCGTAGACAGGAAGCGCCCCTGCCCGCCGCGTCGTCATTGCGAGGAGCCCTTGCGACGAAGCAATCCAGAGTCCTTCCGCGGAAGGATCCTGGATTGCTTCGCTGCGCTCGCAATGACGGAATTCGCGGAGAACGACGCCGCTTTTTCCTCTCGCAACTGAATCGCAGACACACGCTCGCATCCTCGCGGCGCATCTCGCCCGAGTTTTGCTCCCGTCTTGCTCCCTCGGAAAACAGAGGGCGCAGGGAAGACCGGGTGCCGGCTGGGCACCCACGGTCCGCTGTGCGCGAATTGCGCGAAGACAGGTGCACAGCGGCATACAGGTGCGGCCAAACATCCGGCCTTCCCTGCGCAGTGGTTTGACGGCTTATGTCGCGCTCTCCCCGGGGAGCGATGCACTATTGCCCCCGTCGCCTCGCGAGTGACCCGCAAGACTTGACGCTCAGACCCCGGGCGTCAGGACCACACGATTTTGCCGTACGCGAGACCGCGCCCGTCGTGCACGAGGCAATCGCCCGCGCGACGCCGCCCGCGCCCACCGCCGCTCACCCCGCGTTTCGTGACGATCGCGATACGCCCCTTTGAGAGGGATGAGGTGGCGGATGGATACGACAAATCAGAATTTCGGTAAAGCGGAATGTTTTCGTGCGCACGGATTGACCGATACAATGGGTGTTTTGCCCGACGGGCGGCGCAAGGGATAGTGCTGTAGGGTGGGCAAAGCGAAAGCGTGCCCACGTCTTCTTCGTAGTCAATGGCAGGTGGTGGGCACGGCGCTTTGCGCCTTTGCCCACCCTACGGGAGCGCCTACTCCGCTGCGATCTGCCTGGGTGCGGGGGGCGGATTGGCCAAGTCCGCGGCGAGCTGGGCGTAGCGGGCCTTGGCGTCGGCGACGGCCTTCTCCTTCACCGGGCCGTAGCCGCGGATGCGGTCGGGCAGCGAGAGCAGCTCGACCGCGGTGTCGACCGTGACCGGCGACAACAGGCCGAGCACGGTGGCGACGTCCTTCTCGTAGCCGGCGATGAGGTCGCGTTCGAGCTTGCGGTCGGCGCTGCGGCCGAAGATGTCGAACGGCGTGCCGCGCAGGAACTTGAACTTTGCCAGCATGCGGAAGACGCTGAGCATCCACGGACCGAAGGCGCGCTTTTTGGGACGTCCCAGCGCATCGACGCCGGACGCCAGGATGGGCGGAGCCAGGTTGAAGCTGAACTTGAAGTCGCCCTCGAACTGGTCGCGGAGCTGCTGCTCGAAGGCGCCGTCAGTGTAGAGGCGCGCGACTTCGTACTCGTCCTTGTAGGCGAGCAGCTTGGCATAGTTCACCGCGACCGCGCGCGGCAGCGCATCGCCATAGCCGCCCTTCGCCGCGGCTTCGCGGACCTGATCGACCAGCTTGCGATAACGTCTTGCCAACCGGCCATTCTGGTAGGCGGTCAGGTGCTTGACGCGATGCTCGATCACCTCGTCGAGCGTCATTGCGTCCAGGGCCTTGGGCGGGACGACCTCATCCGTACCCTTCAGCATGCCGGCAAGGCGCGCAGGGTCCGCGACCGCGAGGCGGCCGAGGCGGAAGGCTTCCTTGTTCATCTTGATCGAGACGCCGTTGATCTCAATCGCCTGTTCGATCGCTGCCGCCGACAGCGGAAACAGGCCCTTCTGATAGGCATAGCCCATCATCATCATATTGGTGGCGATGGCATCACCGAGCAGCTGCTCGGCCGGCCTGGTGAAGTCGAAGAACACCGAGTCCTTGTGCAGCGCCGTCTCCAGCACCGCGTTGAGCTTGCGGGTCTGGAAGTTGAAGTCGCGGTTGAGGACGAAGTCGGCGGTGGGAATGACGTGGCTGTTGATGATGCCGCGGGTGCGGCTGGTGTCGCAGAGCGAGATGGTGTCCTTGGCGACCGCAACCACCTCGTCGGCGGCGAGCACGAGATCGGCCGTGCCGGTGACGATGCGCGAGCAGGTCACCTCCGCCGGATGATCCGACAGGCGAACGTGGCTGAGCACCGCCCCGCCCTTCTGCGCAAGGCCCGACATGTCGAGGATCATCGAGGCCTTGCCCTCGATATGGGCGGCCATGCCGAGCAGCGCGCCGATCGTGAGCACGCCGGTGCCGCCGACGCCGCCGACCGCGATGTTGTAGGGCTTGTCGAGAGTCGGTCGCGAGGCCGGCTCGGGCAGCTCGCCGATCTCGCTGAGCTCGGCCGGCGCACGGTGACGCGGCTTGCCGCCGTCGACGGTGACGAAGGACGGGCAGAAGCCCTTCAGGCAGGAATAGTCCTTGTTGCAGGACGACTGGTTGATGGCGCGCTTGCGGCCGAACTCGGTCTCCAGCGGCTCGACCGAGATGCAGTTCGACTGCACCGAGCAGTCGCCGCAGCCCTCGCAAACGGCGGGGTTGATCATGACGCGGCGCGCCGGATCCTCCATCAGGCCGCGCTTGCGGCGGCGGCGCTTCTCGGCGGCGCAGGTCTGCACGAACACGATCGCCGAGGTGCCCTTGAACTCCCGGCACATCTTCATGACGTTTTGCAGCTCGTCGCGATGGTACAGCTTGACGCCGGGCGCGATGGTGTCCGCCGGATAGGTGTCGGGCGCCTCCGAGACCAGGTAGATCTCGCGGATGCCTTCGGCGTGGAGCTGATGCGTGATCTGCTGCGGCGACAGGTCGCCGTCATGGCGCTGGCCGCCGGTCATGGCCACCGCGTCGTTGTAGAGGATCTTGTAGGTGATGTTGGCCTTGGAGGCGACCGCCTGGCGGATGGCAAGAATGCCGGAGTGAAAGTAAGTGCCGTCGCCGAGATTGGCGAAGATGTGGTTCTCGTTGGTGAACGGCGCGATGCCGACCCAGGGCACGCCCTCGCCGCCCATATGGGTGAAGGTCTCGGTCGAGCGGTCCATCCACAGAGCCATGAAGTGGCAGCCGATGCCGGCCAGCGCGCGGCTGCCTTCTGGAACCTTGGTCGAGGTGTTGTGGGGACAGCCGGAGCAGAAATACGGGGTGCGGGAGACCGGCGCCGTCGGGATCATCTGCGACGCCTGGCGGCCGTTGAACCAGTCGGCCTTGGCGCGGAGCATCTCCGCGATCTCGGGGTTGAGGTTGAGTCGAAGCAGGCGCTCGGTCAGCGAGGTCGCGAGCGAGGCGACGCTGAGCTCGGCGGCGAAGGTCAAAAAGCGCTTGTCGTGCTCGTCCATCTTGCCGACGATGCGCGGGCGTACGTCGTCGCGCCAGTTGAACAGCACCTGCTTGACCTGGTTCTCGACGATCTCGCGCCGCTCCTCGACGATGAAGATCTCCTCGAGGCCGACGGCGAACTCATGCACGCCTTCCGGCTCCAGCGGCCAGGGCATGCCGATCTTGTAGAGACGAAGGCCGATTTTCGCGGCGACCTGCTCGGTGATGCCGAGCTCGCGCAGCGCCTGCCGCACGTCCTCATAGCTCTTGCCGGACGCCATGATGCCGAAGCGGGCGTTCGGCGAATCCATGGTGACGCGGTTGACCTTGTTGGCGCGGGCGAAGGCAATCGCGGCAAAGCCCTTGTAGTCCTGCAGGCGTCGGTCCTGCTCGAAGCGGTCGTCGGGCCAGCGCAGATTGAGGCCTCCGGGCGGCAGCTCGAAATCGGTCGGGATGATGAAGGGCTTCATCTCGTCGGTGAGATCGATTTCGGCGGTGGTCTCCACCGTCTCCGTGATCACCTTCATGCCGACCCAGCAGCCCGAATAGCGCGACATCGCGATGCCGAGCAGGCCCATCTCGATCATCTCGTGGATGCTCGAGGGGTAGAGATACGGCATCAAGGCCGACATGAAAGCATGGTCGGACTGATGCGGGACGGTCGAGGACTTTGCGCCGTGGTCGTCGCCGGCAAGGCAGAGCACGCCGCCGTTCTTGGCGGAGCCCGCGGCATTGCCGTGGCGGAACACGTCGCCGCAGCGGTCGACGCCGGGGCCCTTGCCGTACCAGATGCCGACCACGCCGTCGTATTTGGCACCGGGCGAGAGGTTGAGCTGCTGCGAGCCCCAGACCGCGGTGGCCGCGAGGTCCTCGTTCACGCCGGGCTGGAACTTGATGTTGTACTGCTCGAGGTGCTTGCGGGCCGCGAACAGCTGCTGGTCGTAGCCGCCGAGCGGCGAGCCGCGATAACCGGAGATGAAGCCCGCGGTATTGAGGCCGTTGGCGCGGTCGCGCCGGATCTGGGCCATCGGCAGGCGGACCAGGGCCTGGATGCCCGTGGTGAAGACGTGTCCGGTTTCCTGGGTATATTTTTGATCGAGACTGATCGGACCCTGGTTGATGCCCATGCTGTCCTCTTTTGCCGCCCTGTTCCGGACGTGCTGACTTAAGCCGTTGCCTTCCCGTTGTTTTTAGCTAGGGCGCGCCGACCACCGCCGCCACTCTATGTCGGATATTTCATGGACTGCATCACAAATCTGGACCAGGGAGCCCGCCGGGACAAAATCGCAATTTAGTGGCCTGAAATACGCTGGGCGTTTTCAATTTGTGTCACCATACCCCCGGCATCGCGAAATGAATCGATGCTGCCTCGTGCGGGATGCGGGCGATTGGTCGCAGGAGTGGCTTTGATGCGGACGATTCTGGCTGGCCTGGCGCTCGCCGGCCTCGCGTTGTGCAGTGCGGCTGCAACGGCGGCCGGACCCTCGCCCGAGCTGATCGCCACTGGCAAGGCGCTGGTCGAGACCGGCGACTGCGCGGGCTGCCACACCGCCGATCCGGCCAAACCGTTCGCGGGCGGCAAGCGCATCGACACGCCCTTCGGTGCGATCTATGCGCCAAACCTGACGCCGGACCGAGACACAGGGATCGGTGCATGGACGGATGCCGATTTCACCCGCGCCTTGCGCTATGGCATCGCGCCGGACGGCTCGAACTATTACCCGGCGTTCCCCTATCCCTACTTCACGCGCATGACGAAGGACGACACGCTGGCAATCCGCGCCTATCTCGGCACGCTCGCGCCTGTGATGAACCGCAACAAGCCGCCGGAGCTGCGCTGGCCGTTCGGCTATCGCGGCCTGATGCGGCTCTGGAACGCCATGTATTTCAAGCCCGGCCTGTTCGAGCCGGACCAGAGCAAGAGCACGGCCTGGAACCGAGGCGGCTATCTCGTCACGGGGCTCGGCCATTGCGGCGCCTGCCATACCCCGAAAAACTATTTCGGCGCCGACAAGGATGCGCAGGCGCTCTCCGGCAACGAGGTCGGAGGCTGGTTTGCCCCGCGCCTCGACGGCGCCGTGCGCACCGGGCTGAAATCGTGGAGCGAGGCTGACATCACGGAGTATCTGCAAAGCGGGCGCAACGCCAAGAGCCATGCCGGAGGGCCGATGGCGGAGGTCGTCGTCAACTCGACCTCGAAGATGAGCGATGCCGATGTGCGCGCGATCGCCATTTACTTGAAGAGCCTGCCGTCGATGCGACGCGAGACGATCGTGACGCCGCCTGGCGATGCCGAGATGAAGGCCGGCCATGCGGTCTACGCAAAACTCTGCATCGCCTGCCATGAGGCCGACGGCACGGGAGCCCCGCGCATCTATCCGCCGCTGCCGGGCAATGCGCTGCTGCAATCCAACAACCCCTCCTCCACCTTGCGCATCATCCTCGACGGCGCCCACACCGTGACAACGCCGCGCGCGCCCAACACAGGCGAGATGCCGGGATACGCCAAACAACTGTCCGACCAGGAGATCGCGGCGGTGACGAACTACATCCGCAATTCCTGGGGCAATGCGGGCCTGCTGGTGACGCCGGCCCAGGTGGCGAAGGCAAGGAAGCGAGAGGCGAATGGGGAATAGCGACGGCGTTCACCGCTCCTTCTCTTCATCCCCCGCGAACACGAATTTCGGCATCTCCCATTTGTAGTACACCGCGAGCAGGCGGAAGCTGAGGCCGAGCACGAAGGTCAAGATCGTCCAGAGCTCGGCATTGAGATTGAAGCCGAACGCGGTCGCATAGAACAGGCCCGTCACCACCGAGACGCTGGCATAGAGCTCGGATCGGAACAGCAGCGGTACGTCGTTGCAGAGCACGTCGCGCAACACGCCGCCGGCGCAGCCGGTCACCATGCCCGAGACGATCACGATCGGCAGCGAGGCATCCATCTGCCAGCCGACATTGCAGCCGATCATGGTGAAAACGACGAGGCCGATCGCATCGAGCACGATGAAGGCGAGGTGCAGCCGATGCACGAGGCGCGCGATCAGGATCGTCAGCAACGCTGCCCCGCCCGGCAGTGCGAGGTAGATCGGGTTGGCCACCCATATCAGCGGATAGTGACCGAGAAACAGATCGCGCAGCGTGCCGCCGCCGAGCGCGGTAATGCAGGCGAGAAGACAAACGCCGACATAATCCATGCTGCGCCGCCCTGCGGCCAGTGCCGCCGTCATGCCCTCCGCGGTCAAGGCGACCAGAGCCAGAAAGTGCAGCACGCTATCGGTCGGCGGCAGACTCCACATCGGCTTCGTTCCCCTGTCGCAGCATGGAACCCGCGGTTCAGCTCCCAAGCCAACAGGTTCCCGATTCCCGACACCAGAGCAACATGCGACGAAAGCATAACAGGCGCGGAACGGAATCTCACATCTGAGGGTTGTCTTGGCGTCATAACCGAGGAGATCCAATCGATGGCTGACGACCGTTTTCCCAACGATCCGTACCGCCCGAACCTCGCCGACGATGAGTATTCTCGCACGGCGCGCCGGGATGCTGACCTTCAGGCCGATCCCCAGCTCAGCGAAGGCCCTGCCTCAAGCGGCAAGGTCGCGATGTTTGCGGTGGCAATCGCCCTGGTGCTGGGCGCCGTGTTCTATGGCTTGAACAATAGCAGCACGACGAACGAGGCCAGCAACCCGTCGGCCTCGCAGACGGCGCAGACGGCTCCGGCCAACCCGGCCGCACCTTCCGGCATGCGTGACGTGACCCCGCGCAGCAACACCGAGCCGGGCATGACCACCGGCGCGGCGCCGAGCAGGCCGGCTCCGGTTACGCCGGCACCGTCAGAGGGCGCGAAGTAAGAGCGAACCACGTAGGACTAAGAGAGCGGCGGGATACACAAGGTCCCGCCGCTTTTCCTTGTCCTGCTAACTGAACATCTTGTTGAGCTCGCCGCCGGGATAGCCTTTGCTGAGCTCTGCGAACGTCCCTTTCTCCGCCATCTCTTTCGCGGCGCGCATGAAGCCGCCCCAGGCGGCGCGGGCCAGCGAGCCACCGACGCTGATCCGTCGCACGCCGAGGTCCTCGGCTTCCTGCAGCGACAGGCCGCTTGCGCCGATCAAGAGGTTGAAGGGCTTTGGATGAACCGCCTTCACCACCGCGCTGATGTCCTCGCGGCTCTTCAGTCCCGGCGCATAGAGACAGTCGGCGCCGGCATCGGCATAGGCGGTCAGGCGGTCGATGACGAGCTTGAGGTCGGTCACGCCCCACAAATACGCCTCGCAGCGGCCGACCAGCAGCGTGCCGCTGTCCCCGATCGCCTTGCGCGAGGCCGTGATGCGCTCGACCGCGAGCGCACGGTCGTAGAGCGGCTTGTCCTTGTCGCCGGTGGAGTCCTCGATCGAGAGGCCTGCGACACCGGTGCGCACACAGCGCTCGACGTTGTCCGCGACCCTCTCCGGCTCGACCGCAAAGCCGCCCTCGAAATCCGCATTCACGGGGATGTCGACGGATGAGCTCAATGCTGCCAGATGCTGACAGACATCCTCGACGGTGACGTGATTGTCGGCCTTGCCGATGGTCCAGGCGAAGCCCGCGCTCGAGGATGCGATCGCCTTGAAACCGAGATGCTGCAGGCCTTTTGCGCTGCCGACATCGACCGGATTGGGCAGGATAAAGCAGCCGCTCTCGTGCATTTTCCTGAACGTCGCGCGCTTGTCGGCGGTCGTCACGTGCATGTTTCTCTCCCTTGTTGGTCGCGCAGACATAGGCGCCTGCTTTCGGGTCCGCTAGTGCGCGTCATGCACCGCGCGGCTGTCCTTCGGAGCCTGCTCGCGGTCGCTCATGCTGTAGTCCCGGATCACGCTGGCGATGCGCAGGTGATAATCGGCGAAGATCTTTGCGCGGCCTTTGGCCTGGGTGCGGCGATGCTCCATCGTGTTGCGCCAGGCCGCGACTGCTGCCTCATCCCGCCAGAACGACACCGACAGGATCTTGCCCTTCTCGGTCAGGCTCTCGAAGCGCTCGACCGAAATGAAACCGTCGATGGTTTGCAGCAGCGGCTTCAGATCGGCGGCGAGCTCGAAATAGTCCTGGCGGTGTTCCGGCTTGGGCCAGACTTCGAAGATCACGGCGATCATGGGCGTCTCCTCGCGTTGCTGACCTACAATACCACCTTGCGCAGGAAGGTGCGCTCTTCCGCGAGGATGAATTTCTCCGCCTCCGCGTAGTTGAAATTCGCGGTGCCGTCGAGATCTGCGCGCAGCCGCTTGCGGTAGGACTCGTACGCCGCCAGGCTCTCGAACGAAATCAGGGCGGAAGCGATGTTGTTGGTGCCCTCATGCGGCATGAAGTAGCCGACCAGATCGCCGCCACATCTCGGGATAATGGTGAGCCAGCGCTTCGCATATTCCTCGAATTGCGGGCGCTTGAAGGGATCGAGCTGGTAGCGGATGAAGACGGTGACGGACATCTGAACTTTTCCTGTTCTCGAGATTGCGCGAACAACCGTGAGCTCCTCATCCTGAGGAGCTTGCGAAGCAAACGTCTCGAAGGATGCAGGCCCGGCCGAGCCTCGCTGCGCCGTTCGTTCGCGACGACGGTGTGAGAACACGCTACGCGCTTGCCCGGCGACAATGCTTCGGTTACCATCGAAGCATGAAAGCAGGTCCTGACATTGCCATGATCGCCTCTCTCGTCGGCGACCCCGCGCGCGCCAACATGCTCACCGCGCTGATGAACGGCCGTGCGCTCACGGCGAGCGAGCTGGCGCAAGAAGCAGGCATCACACCGCAGACCGCGAGCTCGCATCTGTCGAAGCTGGAGGCCGGCGGCCTGATCGAGCCGGAAAAGCAGGGCCGCCACCGCTATTACCGCCTGACCGACGACGACGTCGCCGGCGTGCTCGAGGGCCTCGCGGGCCTCGCCGCGCGAACCGGCCACATGCGCGTCCGCACCGGACCGAAGGATCCGGCGCTACGGCGTGCGCGGATCTGCTACGACCACCTCGCCGGCGATCTCGGCGTGCAGATGCTGGACTCCTTCCGCGAACGAAATTTGATCAGGCAGAAGAAGCAGGACATCGCGCTGACGACCGAGGGCGAGCGCTTCCTCGCCAAGCATCTGCAGATCTCGCCCGCAATGCTCACGCATCCGCGCCGGCCGGTGTGCAAGGCCTGCCTGGACTGGAGCGAGCGGCGTCACCATCTCGCCGGCACGCTGGGCGCGGCGTTGATGCAGCGCTTCGCCGAGCTGAAATGGGCCGCGCGCGATGCCACGCCCGGCAGCCGCGTGGTGCATTTCACCCGTACCGGCGAGAAGCAGTTCGCCGCGCTGTTCGGGAATGATGCTGGCTAGCCCTCGCAACTCTTGAACCATTCGCCCCGCCGGGCGACCAATCGGGGCGAGGACGCTTTCGAGACCCCCATGCACCGCCTGCTACGTCTGCTTCCTGCCCTGCTTATTGCGGGGGACATCCTGCCGGCCCATGCGGATATCGCCCCCAAATTCGCCGACTATCCGGCCAAGGTCTTCACCGGAAAACCGGCAAGGCCGCGCCTCCACAACCAGTACTTGCGCGACGTTCGCGAGCAGTTTGATCGCGCCATTGGCGACGACAAGGTCAGCGCGGCCGGCCACTATTACGTCGTCAAGCTGCCCTGCGGCTCGACCTGCGTCGCCCCCGTACTGCTGGATGCCCGTACCGGCCGCATCACCGAACTGTTCACGGTGTCCGGCTGGCGTGAGGTCGGCGACGATTTCGACGCCGTGGTCAGCCGCGTCAGCAGCCGACTCATCGTCTTTCGCGGCGCGCGCAACGAGACCGGCGTCGTCGGCAATCACTACTACCTGCTCGGCGAAGGTGGCCGCCTGAAGCATCTGTACACGATGGATACCGACGGCAATTTCGAGAACTCGCCGAAGATCGAATGATGCATCCAGACGCCTTCCTCCAGCTGCCACAGGCACAACAATGCCCGGGCTGCATTCATGCCGCGTGCAGGTCATGATTGACAGGTTTGGATCGCGCCGTGTCCATGTGTGCAAAATTGTAACATGTCGAATCGTGTCTTTTGATTCATTGTGCGCCACAAGCGCCGAACCGCTAAAGAGTTGCTCCAGAGCCTTGCCACCAAAGGCTCGCCACTAAAGGCTCGCCACTAAAGCCTTCGCTTCCTTGTAAAGCATATGCAGATCTCAAATGGGCGGCGCCCGACGCCACGCCGGGCAGCCGCGTCGTCGACTTCACCCCCACCGGCGAGAAGCAGCTTGCCGCGCTGTTCGGCGACGGAAAGGACTGATCACGCCATTCGCGTGACGTCGCACGTTTGCGTGTGAACTCCCACTCTCGGCGTGGCCGGGCTTGACCCGGCCATCCACGCGCCTATGCGAACGGTCATTCAGTGACCGTTAGAGAGCCACCATGATCCGCACCCTCCCGGCCGCCCTCGCCGCCACTCTCCTTGCTTCCCTGCTCACCACCGCGCACGCCGCAGACACGCCCCCACGCGAGCCCTATGGCATCGCGCTCGAGGGTTTTGCCTATCCCTACCCCGTGCACCAGTTGCCGCTCGTCAACGACGGCGAGCAGCTCAGCATGGCCTACATGGACGTCGCCGCCGCGCAGCCGAACGGCCGCACCGTCGTGCTGCTGCACGGGCGCAATTTCCCGTCGAGCTATTGGGCGCCGGTGATCAAGATGCTGAACGAGGCCGGCTTCCGTGTCGTGGTGCCGGACCAGATCGGCTTCGGCAAATCCTCCAAGCCGCAGGGCGAGCTGCATTTCGACAATCTTGCACGCAACACCATCGCGCTGCTCGATCATCTCAAGATCGACAAGGCCGAGATCGTCGCCCACTCGCTCGGCGGCATGCTCGGCGTGCGCATCGCACGCGCCTATCCCGACCGCATCGCCCATCTGGTGCTGACCGCGCCGATCGGGCTCGAAGATTACCGCCTCTTCGTGCCGCCGACCCCGACCGAGAAGATGATCGAGACCGAGGACAAGCTTACGGCGGAGGGCTATCGCAAGCAGCTCCAGACCAACTACGCGATCAAGCTGCCGGCCGAGGCGATCACGCCGTTCATCGACGCCCGCTTCAACATCAAGGGCAGCCCCGACTATCCGCGCTGGCTGCGCGCCTTCGTCAGTTCCGGCCAGATGATCTACCGGGAGCCGGTGGCGCACGAGATTTCGCTGATCGCGCTGCCCACGTTGTTCATCATGGGAGCCGACGACCACAACGCGCCGGGCCGGCCACTCGCGCCCGAGGCGCTGCGGGCCAAGATGGGGCAGAACGCCGAACTGGCGAAGGCGCTGGCGGCCAAGATGCCGAATGCGCGGGCCGAGGTGATCCCGAACACCGGTCATCTCGTCTTCCTCGAGGCGCCCGAGAGGTACAAGGAGGTGGTGCTTGGTTTTCTCGGCCGCTAGCGACAATTACGTGTCGTCCGAGGCCTGATGCGCGGAACGTTCATGCCGCATTCAGGTCATGATTGGCAGGTTTGGATCGCGACGTGTCGGCGCGTCCCGATTCAGCGCGTTTAGTCGTCTCTCTGATTGATTGTGCGCCCCGAGCGCCATCCCCTAGGTCTGCCCCAAAGGACGAGAAGGAATATCCCATGAAATACCTGTTTGCCGCAGTCATGCTCGCCAGCGCGGCGGTCGTCGGTTTCAGCGAGACGGCCAGCGCCGCCGGCGGTTGCGGCCCGGGATGGTATCGTGGCCCCTATGGCAACTGCCGTCCGATGCGCGGCCCGGTTGTCGTTCGCCCCGCTCCGATCGTGGTCGCCCCGGCGCCGGTCGTCGTGGTGCCCCGCGCGCGTGTGTGCCCCTACGGCTTCCGCTGGTACGCCGGGCGCTGCCGTCCGGTCTGATCTCTCCATTCGCGTTGCAGAATGGCCGCTGGCGGAAGCCGGCGGCCGTTTTTTTTCGGAGGTGTTGCCGGCCGTTCGGCAGCTGCGGAAATGGAGCCCGTACAGAAACACAACGGGGACCGCCGGCAGCGGTCCCCGTCCAGTTCGCGAATGGTGGCGATCTCACCAATGATGGCGGCGGTGCCAGCGCCGGCGATGCCGGCGCCAATGACGGCGGTGCCAGCCCCGGTGGCGGTGATGGCCATGCCAGTGAACCTGCTCCGGGCTCAGCTCGGCAGCCTCCTCGCGGGTGGTGACAGCAGGCTGAGCGTCGGGATTGCCATGCGGCATGCGATTGGGGTCGACGACCGGCTGCGGTGACAGCGGCGCGGCCTGCGCCGCGGTCGCGGCGAAGGCCGCGGCTCCTGCCGTCAGTCCCAATGCAAGCTTCAAAAAGTTCCGGCGCTCCATGGCTTCTTCCTTCTTGGATCATCGCTTGTGATGCAGAAGGAGTGTCGCGGTGATGGCATGAACCGACGCTGAATCGCGCGTTCAGATTTGCAACGATGAGCATGAAGAATTCGTAGCCTCGATGGCGCAGTGCAATCCGGGGTTCGTGCTTGATGCGACGACGGCGGAGTGCGCTTGCGCTCAGGTCTACAGATCTCGCTAGGTCGCAAACTCCTGCGCCAGCACCAATGTCTCGCGCGTGCGCTTCACGTCGGGCCAGTCGCGGTTGAAGTCGGCGACGAGCTTCTGCAGCGCGTCCCCTCTCAGCATCGCCGCGAGCTTGGCCTCGTCATCGAACTGATACATGGCCTGGTGCAGCGAGGGATCATCGAGACTCCAGAATCGCAACGCCTTGCTGACGCCGAACGCCTTTACCGCATCGGGCAGGTGTTCCCTCTCGTACCATCGGTCGAAGGCGGCGCGCTTGTTGGGATCGGTGACGATGGCCCGGACGACGAAATAGGCTGCTGGCATCGGATTTCCTCCTGTTGTTTGACGCGACCCTAGCCGCTTCCGCCACCGGTGACAAAAAGAGTCGGCGCCGGTGTCGGAATGGACGTCCTTCCCTCGTCCTTTGCCTCGAAGCAGGACACGGAGACAGCACATGGCCGACCTCACCCTCACCACCTTCGATTGGGTTCCCGCTGCGCCGCGAGGCTTCGTGCGCGACTTCCGCGTGCGCTGGGCTCTCGAAGAGGCCGCCTTGCCGTATCGCGTCGCCAGCGTCCCCTTCGACGATCGCGGGCCCGCGCATTTCACCCACCAGCCGTTCGGCCAGGTTCCGTGGCTGACCGACGGCGACCTCTCGATCTTCGAGACAGGCGCGATCCTGCTGCATCTCGGCGGGCTCAGCGATAGGCTGATGCCCACAAGCCCGCGCGGCCGCGCCGAAACGACAGAGTGGGTATTCGCGGCACTCAATTCGGTGGAAATGGCCAGCCTGCCCTGGGGCATGTCGCAGTTCATGGGACATCCGACCGACACGGCGGCATGGGCATTCGTGGATGACTTCCTCAAGCTTCGGCTGAGGCGTCTCGAACCGGTGCTGGGCAGCCGCGAATGGCTGGCCGGCTCTTTCTCCGTAGCCGACATCCTGATGGCGGACGTGCTGCGCGTCGTCGATGGCTTCGACGGGTTGACGGACAGTCCGGCCTGCCGCGCCTACGTCTCGCGCGCGACCGGTCGGCCGGCATTCGCCAAGGCCCACGCCGACCAGATCGCCCATTTCGCCGCGGCGGATAAGGCACGGGAAACGTGATGTGTCTCACACAATTGGTTTAGAACCCGGCTTACAATCGTCGCCAACTGAAAGACGCCATTCGACAGGTGCAACATGACCCGCATCGAATATCTCAAGCAACAGATCGCCCGCGCCGAGCGGCTGGCAAAGGCCATCCTCGACCGCCAGACCGCCGACCGGCTTCAAGCCTTCGCCGCCGAATGCCGCACCGAACTGTCTGAGATGACGGTCAAGCAGGCCGCGTGAGTCGTGCTGGCGCAAGGCCTTGCATACGTAGGGCGGATTAGCGAAGCGTAATCTGCCACGTCTCCATCTGGTGACACATACCTTGGTCGATTACGCTTCGCTAATCCACCCTACGCATCACACCAGTTTCAGCGGCACATCGGTGACCACGCGAAGGTCGATGCGCCCGATCAACGCCGCCCGCCGCGCCTCCGCAGCACCGATGGCCTCGTCCGTCTGCCGCAACGTCGAGACGTTCGAGCCGAGCGAGACGATCCCGCCCAGCACCAGCGCGATCGATCCGAGCGCCGCGGTCTGGCCAAACCCGAACAGCCCGAGGATCGTCACCAGCAGGAGCGCTGCCCCGCCACCAATAGCAATCTTGGACGCCAGGATGTACTTGCGGCACCGCTCGGCAATCTCGGCTAGCCGCTCGATGCGATCTTCGATGTCGGCGATTTCGTCGGTTGGGTCGTCTTCGGTCATGAGATCTGTGAGCGAGCAAATCGGGACAATGGCGTCAGGTGTCTAGGACACCGGCACAACGCAAGCAGGGATAGGGCCAATCGACATAGCTGGCTCGCCCGAAGAATTCCAAGGCACAGCCGGTGCGTGAGCATGGTTTGCAGAGCTTGGCAACACGCTCACGCGAACATCCACGCGGTCCCGCCTATGATCGGTGATCGCTTCGTATCGGAGACTATCGGGCCCGCCGTAACCAGGTCGAGCCAAGTAGAAAACGCTTATGCCGCGAACCCAGCGCCCGACACAAGCTCGATCCGTTCCAGAGTCGCCCGCCACCTCGAAATCCTCGATACGGTAACAGACAAACCCATGCTCTGGTGACTTCATGAGCACGAGCCGGGGAAGCTCCACCGGCGCACAAGTCTTGTCGGCGTCGGCGTAACCTTCGATAACGGTCTCTTCTGGCGTTCGGACGGTAACGGTCAACTCGGTGTCTTGTGCGAAGCACGATATGCTCATCGCCAGCACTGCGGACCACGCACCCAATTTCAGGGCGCACCATCCTTTGGCGCTCCGCCACAAGCTCGATCGTCGACGCCAGATTGCCACCGACGCCTTCATCCCTCACAACGGCAAATTGTCGTGCTTCTTCGCCGGCATTTCCGTCTTCTTGTCCTTCAGCATCGCCAGCGCCCTTGCGATCCGCTTCCGCGTCGAGTGCGGCATGATGACGTCGTCGATGTAGCCGCGCTCGGCGGCGATGAAGGGCGACAGGAAGCGGTCCTCGTATTCCTTGGTGCGCGCGGCGATCTTGTCGGGGTCGCCGATGTCGCTGCGGAAGATGATCTCGACCGCGCCCTTGGCGCCCATCACCGCGATCTGGGCGGTCGGCCAGGCGTAGTTCATGTCGGCGCCGATCTCCTTGGAGGCCATGACGTCGAAGGCGCCGCCATAGGCCTTGCGGGTGATGATGGTGACGAGCGGCACGGTGCACTGCGAGTAGGCGAACAGCAGTTTTGCGCCGTGCTTGATCAGGCCGCCATATTCCTGCGCGGTACCGGGCAGGAAGCCCGGCACGTCGACGAAGGTGACGATCGGGATGTTGAAGGCATCGCAAAAACGAACAAAGCGCGCCGCCTTGCGTGATGCGTCGCTGTCGAGCACGCCGGCCAGCACCATCGGCTGGTTGGCAACGAACCCCACCGTGCGGCCGGCAATGCGGCCGAAGCCGGTCACGATGTTCTTGGCAAAGCTTTCCGCGATCTCGAAGAAGTCGCCCTCGTCCACGACCTTCAGGATCAATTCCTTCATGTCGTAGGGCTTGTTCGGATTGTCGGGGATCAGCGTGTCGAGCGACATGTCGACCCGCTCGATGTCGTCGAAGCTCGGCCATTCCGGCACGCCGTCGGTGTTGTTGGACGGCAGGAAGTCGATCAGGCGACGCATCTGCAAGAGCGTCTCGACATCGTTCTCGAAGGCGCCGTCGGCGATCGAGGAACGTGTGGCGTGCACCGAGGCGCCGCCGAGCTCCTCCGCCGTGACGACCTCGTTGGTCACGGTCTTCACCACATCGGGGCCGGTGACGAACATGTAGCTGGTGTTCTTCACCATGAAGATGAAGTCGGTCATGGCAGGCGAATAGACGTCACCGCCGGCGCAGGGGCCCATGATGACCGAGATCTGAGGGATCACGCCGGAGGCCAGCACGTTGCGGCGGAACACGTAGGAATAGCCGGCGAGCGCGGCAACGCCCTCCTGGATGCGGGCCCCGCCGGCGTCATAAAGGCCGATGATGGGCGCCCGCGCCTTCATCGCCATGTCCTGGAGCTTTGTGATCTTCAGCGCGTGCGTTTCCGACAGCGAGCCGCCGAACACCGTAAAGTCCTTGGCGAAGACGAAGGTCTTGCGGCCGTTGACGGTGCCCCACCCCGTGACGACGCCGTCGCCTGGGATCTTGTTCTTCTCCATTCCGAACTCGGTGGAGCGGTGCTCGACGAACATGTCGAACTCCTCGAACGATCCCTTGTCGAGCAGGAGCTCGATGCGCTCGCGCGCGGTCAGCTTGCCGCGGGCGTGCTGCGCCTCGATGCGCTTCTCCCCGCCGCCGAGCTTGGCACCGGCACGACGATCTTCAAGGGCGTCCAGGATGTGTTTCATTTGCTCCCGCCAGTTCTTAACTAAGCCACGCTTGCGGGGGGTTCTAACACGGCATTTTGCAGGCCGGGAAGCTGCTTTCGGCACCGCAGGGCTGCCTTGCCACAGCGGGAAAGCGCAAGGAATTACAAAGTTTTGCCTGGAGGCGGAGATGGACGACCGAGCGATCGAAACAGGGGCTGCGACTGGCGGCGTCAATATCCTGCTGCGGCTGGAGGGGCTGACCCTCTTCGTGGGCATGGTGGCGCTTTACGCGGCCTGGGACGGCTCGTGGCTGGTGTTCGTCCTGCTCTTCTTCGTTCCGGATTTGAGCTTTCTGGCATACCTCTCCGACGCCAGATTCGGCGCGATGGTATACAACGCCGCCCACAGCTACATGGCCCCGGTGTCCCTGCTGACACTGGGCTTCGGCCTCGCCTCACCGCTGACCTTGTCCATCGCCTTGATCTGGCTCGCCCATATCGGCATCGACCGGGCGCTGGGGTATGGGCTGAAATATTCGGCCGGGTTCGGCTTCACCCATCTGGGGCGGATCGGCCGGAAGGACGCCTGACCTCAGAATTTAGCGGTCGGCCATCACGTCATCCGGATCAGATCGCGCCGATCTCAGCCAAGCAGGCCTGCGTCAGCGGCATGCGCTCGCCGACGTGGCGCGGCTCTTTGCAATCCATGTTGAGCGCGAACACGGTCTGTGCCTCGCCCTTCTCGGCCCAGCCGACCATCCAGCCGAGCGACGGCTCGCCGCGTTCGGCCCCGAGCAGGCCCGACTTGGCGCGAATGATGCTGTCGCCCACCTTGGTCACCGGCAGGATGTCGGCGACGAGATCCTGGCTGCGCTTCGAGATCGGCAGCGCGCGGCGGCGCAGACGGTCGACGAAATCGATTTGCTCGACCGGATCGATGCGCAAATTTCCGGTGAGCCAGAACCGGTCGATGCCGCCGCCGATGTCGCGATTGCCGTAGTCGAACTCGTCAAGGTATTTTTGCATGCGCTCCTGGCCGATGCGGCGGGCGATCTCCTGATAGACCGGCACCGCGCTGACGGCGATCGCGCTGCGCAGCGTGTGATCCTTGTTCCAGGCTTCGATCGACCGCTTCACGCCGTCCCAGGCAAAGACGTCCTTGTCGGGGTCCGCGACGACGCCGGTCTCCAGCGCAATCAGCGAGTTGGGAATCTTGAAGGTCGAGGCCGGCAGCTTGCCCTCACCCGAACGATCCTTGTCGCTGGCGATGATCAGATAGTCCTCGACCTTGTAGCCGACGAAGGTGCCGGACGTGCCGAGATCGGTGAAGCGCTTGGCGAGACTATCGCGGATCTCGTTGCGCGGCGGCGCGACATGGCCCAGCGCGCGCTGCGGCAGGATGGCCGATGCGGCAAGAAGGCCGAGAGTGGAACGACGGGTGAGCAAGGGCGATGTCCGTTGAACAGTTGAAAGCGCCGCGACCATGCCGTCGCGACGTGGTGAAAGGATGACAGCCCGCTAGCGCCCTCGTCCCGAGAGCCGCAGCACGAACACCAGGACTTCCGCAACGGCCTTGTAGAGATCCGGCGGTATCTCGTCGCCCAGCTCGACCTTGGAGAGCGCCCCGGCCAGGATCTCGTTCTCCTCGATCGGGATGTCATGGGCCTTGGCGATCTCGACGATCTTCTCGCCGATCGTGCCCCTGCCCTTGGCGACGACCACCGGGGCGTTGGTGCCCTTCTCGTAGTGCAGGGCAATCGCTAGCTTGGGCGCCTCGCTCATGTCGCCCGATCCAGGAAGTGTCCGGCGCGGGCCGGTGCAGGCTGCGGCGGCGTGCCGTCGCGCACCACGATGTCGCCGGGCTTGAGCTCGGCCCTGGTCAGGGCCTGGTTGAGCTCTCCGATTCCGGCGCGAAGCTGCTGCGCGGTCGCCGGCCGCTCCGCCCACATCCGCACGAACGTCGTGTCGCCGTTCAGCGTGATCAAGGCATGCACGGGACCGGCCGGCTCGACGTCGAGCGAGAAGCGGGCGCGCCAGCCCCGCGTGTTGGCAGCATCCGCGGCTTCGTTGCCGCCGTCGCGCGAGATCTCGAACTGCGCCATCGCGGTGCCCTGCGGCGTCGCGAACGGAATTTCGAAGTTCCATTGCGGCACGGCCGGGTCGATGCGGTGCCCGCTGGCATCGGTGCGATCGGGCAGCGAGGCAATCTGCAACAGCGTCTGGCGCGCGATCGCGGCATCGGTGTCATCGAGCAGGCGGTGAACCGTGGCCGCAAGTGGCGTGTTCGGTGCGAGCGATGGCGAGGCGATGGCCTGCGACGCCGGCAATGCGCCACGGAACGGCGGTGGCGTGGTCGCCTGGCTGGCCGCCTCCGAGACATGGCCATCGGGCACGGCCTTGTTGGAGCCCGGCAAATTGCCGAGCATGCGTGGCAGGTTTTGCGTCATCTCCTGCAACAGGCTGGCGGCAAGGCCTGCGGTCATGGTCCGCGGCGATGCGGCCTGCGAAACGGCGGCGGCATCGGCCAGGACGGCAGCCGCGCGTGCGGCGTTGCGCGGCATTTCCTGGGGTTGGGCGATCTCCGCATCGGTTGACGGAACGGCAGCCGGCACGGTGCCACTTGTGGCCTGAGCCGGTGCGGCTGTTGCCGTCGTGCCAGCCGGGAGTGCGGCAGTGTTGAGCGTGGCCAGGGTCTGGCGCAGGACCAGCAGCGCGGCCTTGAGATCGGGCGTCGCCCCAGACGACGGCGCCGCGCCCGCCGCCAGCGAGGCCTCGAGGAACAGGCCGGATTTCTGAAAGGCCGTCTCGATATCGCCGCCATCGAGCCCGGCATGGAGCGGCGTCTGCTGCGCCAGCACGTCCAGCACGGCCTGCTTCAGTCCCGCCGGCAAATTGCTGCCGCTGACCACCGCGGCAAGATTGGCGAATAGCGTCGCCTGGCTGCCCTGCCTGGTCGCGGCCTCGGCGGAGGCTGCGCTGACGGCAACGTGTTCTGCCGGGGTCAGGGTGTTGCGCGCCGCACTTGCGGACGGCGCAAGCGGCGGGCTCTCCACCAGCGAGGCTGCGCGAGCCGTCAAGGTGACCTGATCGGGAAGCGCCTCGCTTGCACCGTTCATGACTGCGAGCCGGATCGTGCCGTCGTTCCTGGACACGGCGAGTTGGAGATTTTGGCCGGGGGTGAGCGCCACCTCCGACATCACATCCATCGAGAGGTTGGCGATCGCGATCCGCACCAGATTGTCGGCGAGTACGCTGACCACCTTGGCATCGACGACCCGGCCCGCTTGCAGCACAAGGTCCGGCGTCGCCGCATCAGCCAAGGGGCTGGCGGCGCTGACGGGGGCGATGGAGGTGACCGGCGTCGGCATCTCGGGGAGCCTCAGGGAACGCCGGCTACCCTACCGCTGCGTCGTAAACCTCTCGTTAAGGACCTTCGACGGCCGACGGCCTCACCGCCGCCAGAACCGTCACGGCGGCCTGGAAATCCTTCTGGCGTGTGGCGCGACGAGCGGCGGCCTCCTCGTCCACGCCCCATTGATCGATGTTCCAGTCCTCATCGACATGGGCCGCGGCCCAGACCTGGTCGGCGTCCCGCGCGCCCTGTGCCAGGGCCAGCGCGAGCAGCGCCGAGCCGGTCAGGGTTGTGACTATGTGGAGCGCCGCGACCGACCAGGCATCCCCCGGCAGTGCTGCGCGCGCGGCCCGGACCGCCTCGTCCGGCTGCTTCACATGCATGACGCCCTCGGACAGGATGAAATGCGCCCCCAGCGTCTGCGCCGCCCAAAACAGCACGGGATCCCAATGCGCGGCCTCGCGCGCGACCAGCCCTTCGGGATGGCCGGCGCGATAGAACAGCAGGTCGGTCTCGAAGTACTTCGCCAGATCGTCGCTGACGAGCTCGACCCGGTCGATCACGCCCTCGACCACGCTGTTGGCGATCCGGGTCAGCGGCATGGTGACGGGATCGATCGTCTCGGCTTGCACGGCCCATTCGGAGGCCACCGCGTCGGCGAGTTCGCGCGAGGGGATCACGACCTGGCGGCCGGAGGGGGTGCGGATCGGCTTGCCATCGAGGGTGATGGCGAAGCCGCCTTCGGCATCGGCGACGCCGGCTTCCTTGTAGAAGCGCTTGCGCAGCGGCGTGCGAGCGGACGCGCGCGCCGATTCCCGCGGATCCGGCGGAGGTCGCCCCGCAGCTTCTTCGAACAATTCGCGCATGGCCGTATCAGGTCCCTGTCGTCAGTCAGATTGCATGCGTTCGGTCAGTTGGCGCAACTTCGCGCATAAGTGCCGCGATCGGCCGGGCCAAGTCCCGCGGCTGCAGCATCGTCGAGGCACCTGGAGACGCGATCGCCGAATGAATTGCGCGGGAGCGGCTGGTAGTTGTAGCGCGGCGGCGCATCGAATTGCGGAACCTTCGGCACCTCGATCTTCGGCGGCGGTGGTGGCCGAGGCAGCGGGGGAGCGAGCTGCGAGGCACCCGGCAGCACATATTGCGCCTGGGCGGCTTGCCCCAGAGTGGACATCAGCACAACGCAGATCGCGAGCCGTCTCATGGCGGAGATGTCGTGAGTCCGCTGCCCCTGTTCAACCCTGCTATTCCTCCGGCGCGTTCTCGATGGGATCGAATCTCGATGCATCGAGGCCGAGCAGGTTCCACGACTGCTGCATATGCGGCGGCAACGGCGCCGTGGCGTCGATCACGCCGCCGCGCGGATGCGGAATGACGATACGCCGCGCGAGCAGATGAAGCCGGTTCTGCAGCCCGCCCGGCAGCTGCCAGTTCTCGATGTTGAAATATTTGGGATCGCCGACGATGGGATGGCCGATATGGGCCATGTGCGCGCGCAGCTGGTGGGTGCGGCCCGTCACCGGCTTCAGCGACACCCAGGTCAGCTTGTTGCCGGCGGTCTCGACCACCGCATAATACGTCACCGCGTGGCTGGCGCCCTCGTCGCCATGCTGGGCGATCCGCATGATGGTGTCGTCCTCGCTCTCTTCCTTGGCGAGGAAGGTCGAGATGCGGCCCTGCTTGGGCTTCGGCAGGCCCGGTACCAGAGCCCAATACACCTTTCGCGCCGAACGCGAGCGGAATGCGCCGGTGAGGTGCGAGGCGGCAAAGCGCGTCTTGGCGATCAGCAGACAGCCCGACGTCTCGCGGTCGATGCGATGCACGAGACGCGGCTTCTGGCCCTTGGCATCGCGCATCACCTCAAGCATCTGGTCGATGTGCCGCGTCATGCCCGAACCGCCCTGCACGGCAAGGCCGGCGGGCTTGTTCAGGACGAGGACGTCGTCGTCCTCGTAGATCGTCATCTCCTTCAGCGCCTTGAGCGTCTTCTGCGCGGCCTCCGAGAGCTCGCCGACGGCCTTCGGCGCGTCGAGCTTGAGCGGCGGGATGCGGACGCTCTGTCCCTCTTCCAGCCGATCCTTGCTGTCGACGCGCTTGCCGTCGACGCGCAGCTCGCCTTTGCGCACGACGCGCTGGATGTGGGAGAACGACAGCCCGGGAAAGCGCGCTTCAAGGAAGCGGTCGACGCGCATGTTGTTCTCGTCCGCCGTGACGGTGACGGTCTGCACCTTGGTCGGCAGCAAGGCCTCGACGGGCTTTTCGGGCGCAGGCCTTTCCAGTTCGATGTTGGGCGCACGCCGCTCGGCGCGCTCGCTCGCGAAGCGCGGTGGCTTCCCACTCGGCTTGCCGCCTGGGCGCGGTCCCGATTTCTTGGTGCTACGGGCCTTGAAGGGGCGCGCCTCCTTGCGCTCGTCGCGCGAACGGGGCTTTGGATCGGTTCTTTTGATGCGGCGGCTCATGGCTGCCTGCGTACCCTAAAAGCCGGCTGTCGTCACGGCGAAATGGCCGTATCTAGCCTGTCCCGCCCCGCTCCTTGCGCAGCTTGGCCCAGTAATCCAGCCGCTTCCTGATCTCGCGCTCGAAGCCGCGCTCGGGCGGGTCGTAGAAGGTCTGGCGGCCCAGGGCCTCCGGGAAGTAGTCCTGGCCGGAGAAGGCATCGGGGGCATCGTGGTCGTATTCGTACGCCGCGCCGTAGCCTTCCGACTTCATCAACTTGGTCGGGGAATTGAGGATGTGCTTTGGCGGCAGCAGCGATCCCGCCTGCTTGGCGGTCTGCATCGCCGCCTTGAAAGCGGTGTAGACCGCGTTCGATTTCGGCGCGGTGGCGAGATAGACGACCGCCTGCGCGATGGCAAGCTCGCCTTCGGGATGGCCGAGAAAGTCGAAGGCGTCTTTCGCCGCATTGGCGATGATCAGCGCCTGCGGATCGGCGAGGCCGATATCCTCCACCGCCATGCGCACGACACGGCGGGCCAGGAACAGCGGGTCCTCGCCGGCATCGAGCATGCGCGCGAGATAATACAGCGCCGCGTCGGGGTCGGAGCCGCGCACCGATTTATGCAGCGCCGAGATCAGGTTGTAATGGCCGTCGGCCGACTTGTCGTAGATCGGCGCGCGGCGTTGCAGGATGTCCTGCAACTGAGTGGCATTGAAAATCTCGTCCGCCCGCGCCGAACGCCAGACCTCTTCGGCGAGCGTCAGGGAGGCACGGCCATCGCCGTCGGCCATGCGGACCAGCACGGCGCGCGCCTCGGCGTCGAGTGGAAGCTTCCTGCCCTCGACGGCTTCGGCGTGCGCGAACAATTTCTCGATCGCGGCCGCGTCCAGCGAACGAAACACGAGCACGCGCGCGCGAGAGAGCAACGCCGCGTTGAGCTCGAAGGACGGGTTCTCGGTGGTGGCGCCCACCATGACGACGGTGCCGTCTTCCATCACTGGCAGAAACGAATCCTGCTGGGCGCGATTGAATCTGTGCACCTCGTCGACGAACAGCAGCGTGCCCTTGCCGAGCTCGCGGCGGGCCCGCGCCGCATCAAACGCCTTCTTTAGATCGGCCACGCCGGAGAACACCGCGGAGATCTGCTCGAAATGCAGATCGGTCGCATCCGCCAGGAGCCGCGCCACCGTGGTCTTGCCGGTGCCGGGCGGCCCCCAGAAGATGAGCGAGCCCAGCGTGCGCGTCTCCAGCATGCGCGTCAGCGCACCATCAGGGCCGAGGATGTGGTCCTGGCCGACAACCTCCGACAGCGCGCGCGGGCGCAGCCTGTCCGGCAGCGGATGCGGGGCGTCGTGGTCGAGCCCCGCCGCGGCGAAGAGAGTCGGCGTCTGCTGTGGTCGCTTCGGACTCATCCGCCCAGCGTGACGTTGATCTGCTGGCCGCCGCGCACCACCGTGATGCGCCAGATCCGCGGTCGTTCGCCCGCGGCCTTTTCGAGGTCCGCGGTCTTGCTGATCTTCTGGTTGTTGACGGCCAGGATGATATCGCCCTTCTGGAAGCCGACATTCGCGGCCGCGGTATCCCCGCCGATTTCGGTAATCACGACGCCTTCGGTGTCGGCGTCCAGACGCAGCTCGTCGGCGACAGCCGGCGTGATCGTCGAGACCTTCGCGCCCTGGAACGGCGAGCGCGCGGTGACGACGAGTTCGTTGCGACCTGCATCGGGGGCGGTCTCCAGCACGACGCTCAGCTTCACCGGCTTGCCGCCGCGCTGCACGTCGATCTGCGCGGTGCCGCCGAGCGGACGGGTCGCGAAACGGTAGTCGAAGGCGTTGGGATCATCGACGATCTGGCCGTCGATGCCGGTGATGAGGTCGGAGGATTTCAGCCCGGCCTTCGCTGCCGGCCCGTTCGACACGACGCTCGCGACCAGCGCACCAGTCGGCGAGCGCAGCCCCAGGCTCTCGGCGATCTCGGGCGTCACCGCCTGCAGTTTTGCCCCGAGCCATGGCCGCTTCACCGCCTTACCGCCGCTCTTGGCGGAGGCGACCACGACGCGCACCATGTTGGCGGGAATCGCAAAGCCGATGCCTTGCGAGCCGCCTGAGCGCGAATAGATCGCGGTGTTGATGCCTGCGAGCCTGCCGGCCATATCGACCAGCGCGCCGCCGGAATTGCCGGGGTTGATCGCCGCGTCGGTCTGGATGAAGAACTGATAGTCGGTGATGCCGACCTGCGTGCGCGCCAGCGCCGAGATGATGCCGTGGGTCACCGTCTGGCCGACGCCGAAGGGATTGCCGATCGCGAGCACGATGTCGCCAACCAACAGCTCGTCGGAATTGGTAAAGTCGAGCGTCGGGAACTTCTCCTTGGCATCCTTCAGGCGCAGCACGGCGAGATCGGTGCGGGAATCCTTCAGCAGGATCTCGGCCTCGAACTCGCGCTTGTCCGACAGCGACACTTTCACCTGGTCCGCGCCCTCAATGACGTGGACATTGGTGACGACGAGGCCGGAAGCATCGACGATGACGCCGGAGCCGAGCGAGCGCTGCATCTGCTCGGGCTGCTGGCCGGGAACGCCGAAGAAGCGGCGGAAGATCGGGTCGTCCAGCAGCGGATTGCGGTTCTGCACCAGCTTGGCGGCATAGACGTTGACGACGGCCGGCTGCACCCGTTGCACGATCGGCGCATAGGACAGCCGCAGCTCGGCTTGTGACGACGGGACGCGGCGGTCCTGCGCGGCAGCCGGATTAAAATGGGCCAAAAAAGCCACGCACAGCGCCGTGGCGGCGGCAGTCCAGGTCGCTCGAAACATTCCTACCTCTTGGAAAAGACGACGGAATATAGGCGCGTTCGCCGGCCAATAGAAGTGCGCCGGGCGGCAATATTCGGCCGCTTCACGGGGGTGTCCGGCTGCGAACGGGCTGTACGAATCGGCGATTTGCGCGGGCGGCAGGTTGGCATGATGCGTGTCATCTTGCATGGTGGTGGACGCTGGATTCGGTTGCGGCGAATTTGCATCAGCGGGAACTCAGGCAGCCGTGCGCAGCGTCGCGGAGCAGTCATCGATTACACCTAGGCTCTCCGTTCGCGACTTCAGGAAAACCGCCAAACGATGGAGCGTAACGTGAGCAGAACAAGAATTGCCGCCACCGCGATTGGTCTTGCCGGCGCGCTGGCGGCCTCGCAGGCGCAGGCCCAGTCGGCAAGCAACAGCGAGCAGGAGATCGCGCTCCTGAAACAGCAGTTGAAGATGCTGGAGCAGAAGCTCGACAAGCTCCAGAGTCAGACCGCGGCGAACACGGCGGCCACAGCAAAGGCGAAATCGGAAGCCAAGGCCGAGGCAAAGGCCGAGGCCCGCGCAGAGGCAAAGGCTGCGGTTGCCAATGCCAATGCGGCAATCCCCGTCAAGGGGCCGGCGCCGGCATCCGGCGTCGTCGTGACGATGCCGAATAATCGGCCGACGATCTGCACCGCCGATCAGGCCAATTGCGTCGCCATCACCAGCCGCCTGCATTACGATGTCGGCGGATACGACTATCGTCCCAACACCGCGGCCACCGTGCCCCAGAAGCTCGATAGCGGCCAGAACGTGCGCCGCGCGCGCATCGGCGTCACCGGCAAGTTCTTCCACGACTGGAATTTCGCGCTGGTCTACGATTTCGGCGGCTCGTCGGACGGATTCGGCGGCGCTGCACCGGGCTCGCTGCCGGGCGGCGGCCTCTCCGGCGTCGAGAATGCCTATATCAGCTACACCGGCTTAAAGCCGTTCGGCGGCAAGATGGCGGTTGAGGTCGGCATCATGGACCTGCCGTACACGCTCGACGAAGCGACGAGCTCGAACGACATCATGTTCATGGAGCGCGCCTCCCCCGGCGTGGTCGCCACCAACATCGCCGCCGGCGACTTCCGCTCCGCAGCCGGTGCGCGCTGGTTCAACGACCAGCTCTGGATCGGCGGCTATGTCACGGGACCATCGACGGGAGCGATCCATTCCGCTTCGAGCGTCTCGCCGCCGGGCACGAGCGAGCAATACGGCGCGGTGGCGCGAGTTGCCGGCAATCCCATCAACGCCAAGGACTACTCAGTGCATATCGGCGCCAATGCGCAATGGCTGATCCAGCCGCCGCGCAACCTGATCGCCAACACGCAGACGGTCACGCTGAGCGATCGTCCGGAATTGCGCCTCGATCCGACACCTCTGATCTCCACCGGCGCCATCGCCAACGTCTCGGGTGCGCAGGTCTACAGCATCGAAGCCGCGGCCACCTACGGTCCCTTCATCGTCCAGGGCGAGTACTTCTGGTACAATGTCGATCGCAGCGCCAACACCAGTGTTCCGCTGGTCGGCGCACCGAGCCTGAAGTTCCAGGGCGGCTACGCGCAGGCCGGCTATGTGCTGACCGGCGAAGGCCGGTCCTATAATGCGGCGAACGCGGCCTATGGCGGCGTCAAGCCTGCGCATCCGTTCTCGCTCGAGGGCGGCGGCTGGGGCGCATGGGAGATCGCAGGGCGCTTCTCGACGATCGACCTCAACGACCAGCTCGCGACCGCGGCCGGTGTCGCAGGCGGCCGGCAGACCGTCTACACGCTTGCGCTCAACTGGTACGTCAACGGTAACGTCCGCTTCATGCTCGACTATCTGCACGGCACGGTCTCGCGACAGGCCTCGCCCGTCTCGACCGCCGACGTCGGCTCGAAGTTCGACGCGGTCGCGATGCGCACCCAGTTCGCGTTCTAGGCCTCTTCACCTCTCCGGTTGGGAGAGGTCGCGCCCACCGGGTCGCGCCGAAGGCGCGCCCGATGACAGGCTCCGGCGCGGGTGAGGGGTTACGCGCTATCGAGAATGCCGCGCACCCTCACCCGAATTGCTCTGGACGATGCTGCGCATCGCCAGGCGCAATTCGACCTCTCCCCGTCGGGGAGAGGTGACGGCACCGCCCTCACCTTTCATCACGCCGCGCGCTTCGGCTTCTTCACGACCTCCGGCGCCGGCGCGCAGGACAGCCGCTCCTGATGGCTCTCGCCCCAGGCCTTCAGGGTGTCGATCACAGGCTTGAGGCTCTCGCCGAGCTCGGACAGGCAATATTCCACGCGCGGCGGCACCTCGGCATAGACCTTGCGGATGACCAGCTTGTCCTCCTCCAGCGCGCGCAGCTGCTTGGTGAGCATGCGCTGGGTGATACCGGGCATCCGGCGGCGCAGTTCGCCGAAGCGCTGGGTGCCGCTCTGCAGGTGGTAGAGGATCACGCCCTTCCACTTGCCGTCGATGAGGTCCAGCGTCGCCTCGACCGAGCAGCCGGGACGACGGGCGAAATTGCGCCGCTTCATACGTGTTTTCCCCAATAGTATCCAAACAGGGACTATATCCCCGAAATTACAGTACTTGCCAATCTGAAGCCAGAGCGACAGTTAGAGCGGCAGGCGAACAGCCCATCTGATGGAGACAAGCCATGAAGGCCGTCGGCTACAAAAAATCGCTTCCGATCGAGGACGCGGATTCACTGATCGATTTCGAGACCGCCAAGCCCGACCCCAAAGGGCGCGACATCCGCGTCGCGGTGAAGGCGATCTCGGCCAATCCGGTCGATTACAAGGTGCGCAAGCGCGCGAGCCCGCCCGAGGGCGAGACCAAGATCCTCGGCTATGACGCGGCCGGCGTGGTCGATGCGGTCGGCCCCGACGTGACGCTGTTCAAGCCGGGCGACGAGGTGTTCTACGCCGGCTCGATCCTGCGCCAGGGCACCAACGCCGAATTCCACCTGGTCGACGAGCGCATCGTCGGCAACAAGCCGAAGAGCCTGTCCTTCGCGCAGGCCGCCGCCCTTCCCCTCACCTCCATCACCGCCTGGGAGCTGCTGTTCGATCGGCTCGGCGCGCTACCCGGCAAGAGTTTAGATCCGCGCACGCTCCTGATCACGGGCGGCGCCGGTGGGGTCGGCTCGATCCTGATCCAGCTCGCCCGCCGTCTCACCGGTCTGACGGTGCTTGCCACCGCCACGCGGCCGGAGTCGCAGAAATGGTGCCTCGATCTCGGCGCGCATGCGGTGATCGACCACGGCAAGCCCATGAAGGAGCAGATCGAGAAGCTGAAGCTGCCACCGGTCGCGCTGGTCGCAAGCCTCACCTTCACCGACCAGCACTACAAGGCGATCGCCGACTTCATGGCACCGCAGGGCAGGTTCGGCCTGATCGACGATCCCCCGGAGTTCACCATGAGCACGTTCAAGGGCAAGGCGATCTCGGTGCACTGGGAGTCGATGTTCACGCGCTCCTCGTTCCAGACGCCGGACATGATCGCGCAGCATCATCTGCTCAATGATGTGGCCGACCTCATCGACAAGGGCGTGCTGCGCACCACGCTGGACCAGACCTTCGGCACGATCAACGCGGCCAACCTCAAGCGCGCGCACGCGCTGCTCGAGAGCGGCAAGTCGCGCGGCAAGATCGTGCTGGAGGGGTGGTAAAGGCTTCGTCGGGAGGGTTAGCCGAAGGCCAACCCACCCGCCTCTCAATCCGCGACACGGATGGCGGGTTACGTGCCTCTAGAACACTTTCGGTTCTGATTGAATCAGAACCGAAGCTCTAGATTCTTGTTTTGACGCGTTTTCTTCACGCGAGCCGGTATCCACTTCGTTCGAAAACGCTCTAACCTGCCCGACACCTTCGCTGCTACGTCTTCGCCATACCGCGCTCGATGAAGCCCTTGGCGAGCGCGTGATAGATCCCCTCCTCGCAAACCAGTCGCGAGACGAGATGCGCGATCAGGGCGGCCGCCATCAACGGCACGACCATGCCGTGATTGTCAGTCATCTCCGTGACGATGACGAAGGCGGTGATCGGCGCCTGTACCACCCCGGCGAAATAGGCGACCATGCCGAGCAGCATGATTGCACCGAGCGGCGCGTCGTGGAAGAAAGAGGCGACATTGCATCCGATCCCGGCACCGACGGCGAGCGAGGGCGCGAAGATGCCGCCGGGAATGCCGCTGATCGCGGCGAACGTCGTCGCCATCATCTTGAGGATGCCGAAATCCTGCGGCAGCGGCGCGCCCTGCTCCAGCGCCGTCTTCACCTGCTGATAGCCGGTGCCGTAAACGGTGTCGCCCGAGGCGAGGCCGCAGAGCGCGACGGCGAGACCGCAGGCGAAGGCGAACCAGAGCGGGTGGTCCTTGATCGCGCGCCCGACCGGCCCCTTGAATCCCCGCGCCGTGGCGATGACGATGCGGCTGTACAATCCGCCTGCGAGGCCCCCGATCACGCCACAGACCGGCACGGCCAGCCAATCGACGCCGCGCGCCAGCGACATCGCGCTACTGCCGAAATAAGCGTAATTGCCGGCCAGTGCGAGCGAGGTCAGGCCGGCCGCGATGACCGCAGCAATGATGAGGCTGGATGTGCGGCTCTCGAAAGCGCGGCTCATCTCCTCGATACCGAATACGATCCCCGCCAGCGGCGTGTTGAACGCGGCGGCAACGCCGGCGGCCGCTCCGGCCAGGATCAGGCCTGGCTGGCGGCGCGGCGACACGCGGCCAAGTGCGAACATGATGGACGCGCCGACCTGGACGGTCGGCCCTTCCCGGCCGACCGAGCCCCCACAGAGCAGGCCGAACAAAGTGAGGATCACCTTTCCAGCCGCGATCCGCATCGAGACCAGACTTTCGCGCGCGGACTGGTCGGTCAGATGCCGGGCGGCGATCGCCTGCGGGATGCCGCTGCCCTGCGCATTCGGAAACAGGCGGATGGTCAGATAGGCCGACAGCATGAAGCCGAGCGGCGTGATCGCCAGCACAATATAGCGCGACTTCGCCAGCAGGAACGCGAAGGCCTGCTGGGCCAGATCGGCGGCCTGCGCCAGCGCGACGGCCGCTGCGCCGACGGCCACGCCGCCGAGCAGGAAAATCGCCCGCCGGCGCCAGCGTGCATAGGTCAGGCGGACGCGCCGCTTGTCGCGAGTGGAGAAGGTCCGGAGCATGGAGGCTTAATCTAGCCGATCGTGCCCCGAACCAAAAGCCGGACTGCTGACGCGCGGGCGCTCAGGCGATGGTGTTGACGATGCCACCCTCCGCGCGCAGCGCTGCGCCGTTCGTGGCGGATGCCTCCTTCGAGGCGACATAGACCACCATGTTGGCGATCTCCTCCACGCTGGCGAAGCGCTGAATCAGCGAGCTGGGGCGATGCTGCCTAACGAAGTTGGCGGCGGCCTCGTCCACCGACTGGCCGTTTTGCTTGGCGAGATCCTTCACGAAGGTCTCGACGCCTTCCGACATGGTCGGTCCCGGCAGCACGGAATTGACGGTGACGCCGGTGCCGCGGGTGAGTTGGGCCAGGCCGCGCGCGATCGCAAGCTGGGCGGTCTTGGTCATGCCGTAGTGGATCATCTCGACGGGAATGTTGAGCCCGGACTCCGAGGAAATGAAGACGATGCGGCCCCAATTGCGCGCGAGCATGCCCTTCATGTACGCGCGCGACAGCCGCACGCCGCTCATGACGTTGACCTCGAAGAAGCGGGTCCAGTCCTCGTCCGGGATCTCGAAGAAATCCTTGGGCTCGAAGATGCCGGCATTGTTGATGAGAATGTCGACCTCGGGCAGCGCCGCAACGAGCGACTTGCAGCCTGCAGCGGTCGAGACGTCGGCGGCGATGCCGCGGACCTTGGCGCCCGTCCCTTCCAGCTTGCGCACGGCAGCGTCGACCTTGTCCTGGCCGCGGCCATTGATGACGACGCTGGCGCCGGAGGCTGCCAGGCCCTTGGCGATGGCGTGGCCGATGCCCGCGGTCGAGCCGGTGACGAGGGCAGTCTTTCCGGACAGGTCGATGTGCATGGGTCATCTCCATTGAGGACAACGGAGATATGTGCGCCGCAACCGCCATCGCAATCGGCGCTCACCGACGCGTGAGCTTGGGGAGACGAACGGGACACAGGCCAAGCGTGCAGACGCGCTGACAGGATGGCGGGCACAGCGCGCAAAGGGCGCACCTCTTGCCTACCTACGCTCCCAAACAAAAGCGGCGCCCTTTCGGGGCGCCGCTTTCAAGATCACATGCCGGCCGGCTTACGCCGCCTCGGCTTCCCTTTCCTGCACCGGGCCGGAATCCTGGCCCTTGGCATCGACGTCGCGATCGACGAACTCGATCACGGCCATCGCGGCGTTGTCGCCGTAGCGGAAGCCGGCCTTGATGATGCGGGTGTAGCCGCCCTGGCGGTCCTTGTAGCGGGTCGCGAGCACGTCGAACAGCTTCTTGACCTGATCCTTGTCGCGCATCTCGGAGATCGCCTGGCGGCGCATCGAGAGACCGCCCTTCTTGCCGAGGGTGACGAGCTTCTCGACGATCGGACGGAGCTCCTTGGCCTTCGGCAGCGTGGTGACGATCTGCTCGTGCTTGATCAGCGCGGCCGCCATGTTGGCGAACATCGCACGGCGATGCTCGGCCGTGCGGTTGAGCTTCCGATGAACCTTGCCGTGACGCATATGTTTATTCCTTACGTATGAACTGCCGCGACGGTTCGTCGGACATGTTGCTCAGGTGGGCTGCCTGCGTTCGCCCGGTCGTCATTCCGGGGCGGCTCGCAGAGCCGAACCCGGAATCTCGAGGTTCCGGGCTCGATGCTCGCGCATCGCCCCGGAACGACGAATACTCAGTAGTGATCCTCGAAGCGCTTGGCGAGCTCGTCGATGTTCTCCGGCGGCCAGCCCGGCACTTCCATGCCGAGATGCAGACCCATCTGGGCCAGCACTTCCTTGATCTCGTTCAGCGACTTGCGGCCGAAGTTCGGGGTGCGGAGCATTTCCGCTTCGCTCTTCTGCACGAGGTCGCCGATGTAGACGATGTTGTCGTTCTTCAGGCAGTTGGCCGAACGCACCGACAGCTCGAGCTCGTCCACCTTCTTGAGGAAGGCCGGGTTGAAGGCGAGGTCCGGGATGATCTCCTGGGCGACTTCCTTGCGCGGCTCTTCGAAGTTGACGAACACGTTGAGCTGATCCTGCAGGATGCGGGCGGCGTAAGCCACCGAGTCATCCGGCGTGATCGCGCCGTTGGTTTCGATCGTCATGGTCAGCTTGTCGTAGTCGAGGATCTGGCCCTCGCGGGTGTTCTCGACCTTGTAGGAGACCTTGCGGACCGGCGAGTACAGGCTGTCGACCGGAATCAGGCCGATCGGCGCGTCCTCGGGACGGTTACGCTCGGCGGGCACGTAGCCCTTGCCGGTCGAGACCGTGAACTCCATGCGGATCTCGGCGCCCTCGTCGAGGGTGCAGATCTGCAGGTCCGGATTGAGCACGACGACGTCGCCGACGGTCTGGATGTCGCCGGCGGTGACCACGCCGGGGCCGGACTTCTTCACGACCATGCGCTTGGGGCCTTCGCCCTGCATCTTGATCGAGATGTCCTTGATGTTGAGCACGATGTCGGTGACGTCCTCACGGACGCCTGCGATCGAGGAGAACTCGTGCAGCACGCCGTCGATGTGCACCGACTGCACCGCCGCGCCCTGGAGCGAGGAGAGCAGGATGCGGCGCAGCGCATTGCCGAGGGTCTGGCCGAAGCCGCGCTCGAGCGGCTCGGCGACGATCGTCGCGAAACGCGAGGGATCGCTGCCGGGCGTGACCTGGAGCTTGTTCGGCCGAATCAGTTCTTGCCAATTTTTCTGGATCGTCACTGTTTCACCCATACAGGCCAGTCTATTTGAGGCATCAAATACTGGCGTTGGAGAAAGGCCGCAGGTCGCACCGGCGGCTTCTTGCAAAGTCGTTGCGGGCGCCGATGCGCCCGCAACATGTCAAATCAAACGCGCCGACGCTTGCGGGGACGGCAACCGTTGTGCGGGATCGTGGTCACGTCGCGGATCGAGGTGACGGTGAAGCCCGCGGCCTGGAGCGCACGGAGCGCCGATTCGCGGCCCGAACCCGGACCGGCGACTTCGACTTCCAGCGTGCGCATGCCGTGCTCCTGCGCCTTCTTGGACACGTCCTCGGCGGCGACCTGCGCGGCGTACGGGGTCGACTTGCGCGAGCCCTTGAAGCCCATCGTGCCGGCCGAAGACCAGGCGATGGTATTGCCCTGCGCGTCGGTGATGGTGATGGTCGTGTTGTTGAACGACGAGTTCACGTGCGCGACGCCCGAGGCGATGTTCTTGCGCTCACGACGACGAACGCGGGTGGCTTCCTTGCCCATTGAGTCCCTTTCCTGAAGATCTCAAACGCCGCCGTAATGCCAGCGGCTACACCTGTGGAACGAAAAGCGCGTGGCGAACGGGTCTCCCCGCATCGCCACACGCGCGATTGGATTCGAAAACTTACTTCTTCTTGCCGGCGATGGCCTTGGCCGGACCCTTGCGCGTGCGCGCATTGGTGTGCGTCCGCTGACCGCGCACCGGCAGACCGCGACGATGACGCAGGCCGCGATAGCAGCCGAGGTCCATCAGACGCTTGATGTTGATGCCGACCTCACGACGCAGATCGCCCTCGACGAGATAATCGCGGTCGATCACTTCGCGGATCTGGAGCACTTCGGCGTCGCTGAGCTGATTGACGCGACGATCCACGGGGATCTTCACCTTCTCCAGGATCTCACCGGCGATCTTCTGACCGATGCCATGGATGTACTGGAGCGCGATCAGCACGCGCTTGTTGGTGGGAATGTTCACGCCGGCAATACGGGCCACGGCCTTCTCTCCTGTCGCCGATCCTCGTCAGGACCGGGCTTTAAGTGCTTGTGTTCTCGGGCAGGTGTTCACAAACGCGAACACGACGCCCACCCCCGGTCTTCCTGGGGCCCGGCATCGTCTGAAACTATCCGACTTGGATGCGGGGCTTATTAGGGGATTCCGGGGGCTTTCGTCAACCGCTGCTAGCGCTTGGCTCGCTTTTTCGTGACCTTTTTTGCCGCCTTCTTGGCACCCTTTTTGACAGTCTTCCGGGCGGACTTCTTGGCCGCTTTCTTGACGGTCTTCTTGGCGGCCTTCCTGGTACCTTTCACGGCCTTCTTGCCTGCCTTCTTGGCGGTTTTGGCCGATTTTGCAGCTTTCTTGGCTGCTTTCACCGGCTTTTCGGCCGTTTTCTTTGCCGCCTTGGTCCTCTTGGCCGGCGTCGCAGTGGCTGCGCTTCGGGCGTGGGACTTCGGTTCCACCGCCCCCAGCGCCAGAAGCTGGCGGTGAATCGCCCGGGTGACCTCGTCGATGGCCATCATGCCGTCGATGGTCGAGAGCTTCCGACGCTCGGAATAGTAGTGAATCAGCGGTTCCGTCTGGCTCCGGTAGCTGGCGAGTCGCTTGGTCAGGACCTCCGGAGTGTCGTCGACCCGGACCTCCTCCCCGCGCTCCTTCATCTGGGCAACGCGCGCCTCGACGCGGCTCAGCAGCGCGCTCTCGTTGACCCGAAGCTCGATCACGGCATCGAGCTTGAGATGCTTGCGCTTGAGCAGCTCGTCCAGCGCCTCGGCCTGAGGCACGGTGCGCGGGAAGCCGTCGAGGATGAAGCCGTTCTTGGCGTCGGGCTGGTCGATGCGGTCGGAGATGATTCCCACCACGACCTCATCGGGCACGAGACCGCCGCTGGCCATGATCTCCTTCGCCTTCAGCCCGACAGGCGTTCCGGCCGCAACCGCTGCACGCAACATCTCGCCGGTCGAGAGCTGGACGATGCCATAGCGCTGCACCAAGAGCTGCGCCTGGGTCCCCTTGCCCGACCCCGGCGGTCCCAGAAGTATAATTCTCATCGGCGTACGCCCCCCGAATTGGTGAGCGACACCTCGCGCACCTGTGCTTTGATATCAAGAGCGGTGCAGACCACAACCAGCGCCTCGCCGCCATTGACGACCATACTATAAGGCAGGCCGATCCCGTAAAGCTCGAACACCTCCGGAATCAACTGCAAGCCCGTCAGGTAGACGGCTCCGACCACCGTCGTCAATGACACGACACGATCGAGATAGCTCGCTGTCGCCTCGCCGGGTGCGATACCGGAGACTGTGCCGCCGTGCCGCGCCAGGGATTTGGCCGCGTCTTCGGGATTGACGACATAGGCGGTGTAGACGAAGGCGAGCGCGAACACCGCGATCGACACGAGGATCATGTGCGCTGGCTGCCCCAGTTGAAGGTGTCGGTAAGCCGCTGCGACCACGGGATGGTCACCGCCCAGGAAGAAGCCGGCAAAGGCAAGCGGCAGAAAGAAGATCCACGGCGCCACCGTGACCGGAATCAGGAACCCGGCGCTGTTGAGCTTGATCGGCAGAACGCCAGCCCGCGCCGGCAATTGCCGCGCGCCGACGTCGAGCGGGCCGAACTCGATCCGAACGTTTCGCCGCGCGCCTTCGACCAGGACGATCACGGCGACGGTCACGACCCAGAGCAAAGCGTGGACGAACACCAGATTGCCCGAGATCGCCCCGCTCCGCACGAGATTCGCGATGCCGGCGACGTCTTGCGGCAGCGAGATGAGGATGCCGACGCTCAAGATCAGCGCAAGGCCGTTGCCGATGCCGTAGCGGGTGATCTGTTCGCCGAGCCACAGCAGCACGAAGACGCCGCCGACCATCGAGGCCGTGGCCGTCGTCACGAACCAGCCGTCCGGATGTCTCACGAGACCCGGAATGGAAATCAGCGCGGAGGCGATGCCGTAGGCCTGAAAAGCAGCAAGAGCCAGCGTGATGCTGAGCGTTGCACGGGCGATCTTGCGCCGGCCGGCCTCGCCAGACCGCTCGAGCAAATCAAGGCCGCGCCACACCACCGACAGCAACCGGATAAGGATCGCCGCTGTCAGATAGGGAATGAGGCCGAGCGAAAAGAGCGAAAGACGGACGTTGAAGCTCGGCAGCGACGAAAGGGACGCAACATCCAGTCCCGCAATCGGGATCAGCGAGCCGAGCCTGAAAAGGAGCAGCGCGCCAATCGTGAAAGCGATTCGGCGCGCGAGCTCCCTGTTCATCTACGGCGGCCCCGCAACTTGGACTTGCGGATCAGGCCCTCGTACTGGTGCGCCAGCAGATAGCCCTGGACCTGCGCCACCGTATCCATGGTGACACTGACCACGATCAGCAAGGAGGTGCCGCCGAAGTAGAACGGCACCGAGGCGTAGGAGATCAGGATCTCGGGGATCAAGCAGACGATCGCCAGATAGATCGCACCCACCACGGTGATGCGCGACAGCACGTAATCGATATATTCCGCGGTGCGCTCGCCCGGGCGGATGCCCGGAATGAAGCCGCCGTGCTTCTTCAGATTGTCCGCGGTCTCCGTCGGGTTGAACACGATCGCGGTGTAGAAGAAGGCGAAGAACACGATCAGCGCCAGATACAGGATCAGGAACAGCGGGCGGCCATGGCCGAGCTGGGTGGTGATCCACTGGAGCCATTCCGGCCCGCTGCCGGTGTTGAAGTTCGCAACCGTGGTCGGCAGCAGAAGCAGCGAGGACGCGAAGATGGGCGGGATCACGCCGGAGGTGTTGAGCTTAAGCGGCAGATGCGAGGACTGGCCCTCGAACATCTTGTTGCCGACCTGGCGCTTCGGATACTGGATCAGAAGCCGGCGCTGGGCGCGCTCGATGAAGACGATGAAGGCGATCACGACGACGGCCATGACGATGACGACCAGGATCAGGCCGGTCGACATCGCGCCCTGACGGCCGAGCTCGAGCATTCCGGCGAGCGCAGCGGGGAGCTCGGCGACGATGCCGGCGAGAATGATCAGCGAAATGCCGTTGCCGATGCCGCGCGAGGTGATCTGCTCGCCGAGCCACATCAGGAACATGGTGCCGCCGGTCAGCGTGATAGAGGTCGAGAGCAGGAAAAACAGTCCAGGTTCGCTGACGACATTGCCGGCGCCCTGAAGTCCTACCGCGATGCCGTAGGACTGAAACAGAGCCAGGATCACCGTCAGGTAGCGGGTATACTGATTCAGCGTCTTGCGGCCGGCCTCCCCCTCCTTCTTCAGCGCCTCGAGCTGCGGCGAGACGGTGGTGAGGAGCTGGATGATGATCGAGGCCGAGATATACGGCATGATGTTCAGCGCGAAGATCGCCATGCGGTGGATGCCGCCGCCGGCGAACATGTTGAACATGCCGAGAATGCCGCCGGCCTGCGAGCGGAACACCTGCTCCCAGGCGCTCGGGTCGATGCCGGGCAGCGGAATGTAGGTCCCGAGCCGATAAACAAGCAGCGCACCCAGGGTGAACCAGATGCGCTTCTTCAGTTCGTCGGCCTTGGCAAACGCGCCGAAATTGAGATTGGCTGCCAGTTGTTCCGCTGCAGAGACCATCTTGGACTTTCTCCCGCCGCCTGTTGCGCCGTTGATGCCCGCGGCCGGGCTGAATTAGCGGACGCCGGACATTATCTGGGGCTCGGCTTCGATAAGTCCACGTCCCGCATGCGTAAAGGCCCGCGAGGCGCGGGCCAATGACGCAGTTGTTACGCCGCCTCGCCTTCTTCCTTTGCAGGGGCGAGGATCTTCACCGAGCCGCCGGCCTTCTCGACCGCCGCAATCGCGGTCTTGGTAGCGCCGTGCACTTCGATGTTGAGCTTGGATTTGAGCTCGCCGCGGCCGAGCAGCCGCAGGCCGGCCTTGGCGCGGCGCAGCACGCCGCCCTTCACCAGGGCCTCGACGTTGACGACGCTGCCGGCGTCGATCTTCTTGGCGTCGACCGCTTCCTGGAGCCGGTCGAGATTGATCTCGGCGAACTCGACGCGGAAGATGTTGTTGAAGCCGCGCTTGGGCAGACGGCGATGCATCGGCATCTGGCCGCCTTCGAACCCTTTGATGCGCACGCCCGAACGCGCGGTCTGACCCTTGCCGCCACGGCCGGACTGCTTGCCCTTGCCCGAACCGATGCCGCGGCCAACGCGCATACGCTTTTTGCGCGAGCCGGCATTGTCGGCGATATCGCTGAGCTTCATCGCCCTTCTCCTTGTGTCTTGCGCACGATCTTCACCGAAACCCGGTTCCCGTTCTTCGGGATCGCGCGCCCTTGCTTACTTCTCGTCGACGATGCGGACGAGATGGTGAACCTTCTCGATCATGCCGCGAACTGCCGGGGTGTCCGGCAGCTCGCTTGTACGGCCGATCTTGTTGAGCTTGAGCCCGATCAGGGTCGAGCGCTGCGAGTGATGGCGGCGGATCGCGCTGCCGGTCTGCTCGAGCTTGATCGTCTTTGCGGCCTTGGCCATCTTGGTCTACTCCGAAAAGCTTCCGTTAGTCGGCAGCCGCCTCGGCATCGCCGCCGATACGGCGCGACTGCAGAGTGGACACCTTGATGTTGCGGCGGGCTGCGACCGAACGCGGCGAATCCTGGTGCTTCAGCGCGTCGAAGGTCGCGCGCACCATGTTGTACGGGTTCGACGAGCCGATCGACTTCGCCACCACGTCCTGAACGCCGAGCGTCTCGAACACGGCGCGCATCGGGCCGCCGGCGATGATGCCGGTACCGGCCGGAGCTGCGCGCAGGTAGACACGGCCCGCGCCATGACGGCCGGCGATGTCGTGATGCAGCGTGCGGCCCTCGCGCAGCGAGACGCGGGTCAGGTTGCGTTTGGCGGACTCGGTCGCCTTGCGGATCGCCTCGGGCACTTCGCGCGCCTTGCCGTGACCGAAGCCGGCGCGGCCCTTCTGGTCGCCGATCACGACCAGCGCTGCGAAACCGAAGCGCTTGCCGCCCTTGACGACCTTGGCCACGCGGTTGATGTGGACGAGCTTGTCGACGAACTCGCTGTCGCGCTCCTCGCGCTCCCTGCGTTCACGTCCGCCGCCGCGTTGATCGCGTCCACCACGTTGTTCGCGTTCAGCTGCCATGGTTTTTCCAATCCTTCAGGGGCTTACGCCCCAATCCTCAAATTCTGTTAGAAGCTCAGCCCACTCTCACGCGCCGCATCGGCCAAAGCCTTGACGCGCCCGTGATAGAGATAGCTGCCGCGATCGAACACGACTTCCTTGACGCCCTTCTCGGCCGCGCGCTCGGCCAGCAACTTGCCGACCGCCTTCGCCGCATCGATGTCGGCACCGGTCTTGCCGCCGTCGCGCATCGACTTCTCGAGCGACGAGGCAGAGGCCAGCGTCTCGCCCTTCAGGTCGTCGATGACCTGGGCGTAGATGTGCTTGGACGAGCGGAACACCGACAGGCGCGGGCGGCCGCTGGCGGAGCGGCGCAGCTTCAGCCGCACACTCCGCTTGCGCCGGGCATTCGTAACCTTGGCTTTCGACATGACCGGCTCCGTTACTTCTTCTTGCCTTCCTTGCGGAAGATGAATTCGCCCACATACTTCACGCCCTTGCCCTTGTAGGGCTCCGGCGGACGGTAGGCGCGGATCTCGGCGGCGACCTGGCCGACGCGCTGGATGTCGCTGCCCGCCACCGTGATCTCGGTCGGCTTCGGCACCGTGATCGTGATCCCCTCGGGAATCGGATAGATCACGTCATGGCTGTAGCCGAGCGCGAGCTGCAGGTTCTTGCCCTGCATCGCGGCGCGATAGCCGACGCCGGTGATCTCGAGCTTCTTCTCGAAGCCCTTGGTGACGCCTTCGACCAGATTCGCGACCTGGGCGCGAGCGGTACCGTACAGCGCCCGCGCGCGGTTGGTCTCGGCTCGCGGCTTGACCTTGACCTGGCCGTTCTCGAGCTTCACCTCGACGTCGTCGTGGACGACGAACTGAAGCTGGCCCTTCGGCCCCTTCATCTTGACGGTCTGCCCATCGACGGTCGCGGTCACACCGGACGGAACCGCCACAGGCCTTTTGCCAACACGTGACATGGATCGAAAATCCTTCTCAGAACACCGTGAAGAGGACTTCACCGCCCACATTCGCGTCGCGCGCGCTGTGGTCGGCCATGATCCCCTTCGGCGTCGACAACACCGAAATGCCGAGTCCGTTGTTCACCCGCGGCAGGTTCTTCACCGAGGCGTAGACGCGGCGCCCCGGCTTGGAAACGCGTTCGATCTCGCGGATGACGGGCTCGCCGTCGAAATACTTCAGCTCGATCTCGATCTCGCTGCGGCCCGAGGAATGCTCGAGCGTGGCGTAACCGCGGATGTAGCCCTCGGCCTTCAGAACCTCGAGCACGTTCTCGCGCATCTTCGAACCGGGCGTCGAGACCTTGGTCTTCGAACGCATCTGCGCGTTGCGGATACGGGTGATCAGATCGCTGATTGGATCGTGCGTAGACATCTAAACGACCCTCCTTACCAGCTGGACTTCACGAGGCCCGGGACCATGCCCTTGGAGCCAAGGTCGCGCAGCGCGATACGGGACAGCTTGTTCTTGCGGTAGTTCGAGCGCGGGCGGCCCGACAGCTCGCAACGCAGGCGGATCCGGGTCGCCGACGAGTTGCGCGGCATTTCCGCCAGCTTCAGGGTCGCGGCGAACCGCTCCTCCATCGGCAGCGTCTTGTCGGCGATGATCGCCTTCAACCGCTCGCGCTTGGCGGCGGCGTTCTTCACCATCCGCTTGCGCCGGTTGTTCTTCTCGACTGAACTCTTCTTTGCCATGCTTGGCTCCTGGGTATCCGCGTTTGAGAGGCTCTAGGTCAGCGTCTCACTGCCGGAACGGGAAATTGAAAGCGGTCAACAAGGCCCTCGCCTCGTCGTCGGTCTTGGCCGTGGTGCAGACGGTGATGTCCATACCGCGGGCTTCCGTGACCTTGTCGAAGTCGATCTCGGGGAAAATGATGTGCTCCTTGATGCCGAGCGAGTAGTTGCCGCGGCCGTCGAAGCTCTTCGGGTTCAGGCCGCGGAAGTCGCGGACGCGCGGCAGCGCCACCGTAACCAGGCGGTCGATGAACTCGTACATGCGGGCCTTGCGCAGCGTGACCTTGCAGCCGATCGGCTGGTTCTCACGCAGCTTGAAGGTCGCGATCGCGATGCGCGAATAAGTCACAATCGCCTTCTGGCCGGCGATCTGGGTCAATTCGGCAGCGGCGGTCTCGGCCTTCTTGCGGTCGTTGACGGAATCGCCAACGCCCATGTTCAGCACGACCTTGTCCAGGCGCGGAACCTGCATGACGTTCTCGTAACCGAACTTCTCGGTCAGAGCAGTGCGGATCTTCGAATCATATTCCGCGCGCAGGCGCGGGGTGTAAGCGGCCTCAGCCATCGATCTCAGCTCCCGAGCTCTTGGCGATGCGGACCTTCTTGCCGTCCGCCAGAATCTTGAATCCGACGCGGGTCGGCTTTCCGTCCTTGCCGACATACGCGATGTTGGACAGTTGGATCGGCGCCTCTTTCGAGATGATGCCGCCCTCCTGGGCCTGCGTCTGCTTCTGGTGACGCTTGACCACGTTGATGCCGCGCACCAGCGCGGTACCGGCGTCGGGACGCACCTCGAACACCTCGCCGGTGCGGCCCTTGTCGCGGCCGGTCAGCACGACGACCTTGTCGCCCTTGCGGATCTTCGCAGCCATCACAGCACCTCCGGCGCGAGCGAGATGATCTTCATGTGGTTCTTGGCGCGCAGCTCGCGCGGCACGGGCCCGAAGATACGGGTGCCGACCGGCTCGGACTGGTTGTTGATCAGAACGGCGGCGTTGCGGTCGAAGCGGATGACCGAACCGTCGGCGCGGCGGATGTCCTTGCGGACGCGCACCACGACGGCCTTCATCACGTCGCCCTTCTTCACCTTGCCACGCGGAATCGCTTCCTTGATCGACACGACGATGATGTCGCCGATCGTGGCGTAGCGGCGCTTGGAACCCCCGAGCACCTTGATACACATGACACGGCGTGCGCCAGAATTGTCGGCCACGTCGAGGTTGGTCTGCATCTGAATCATTGATGCACCTCGTCCTCTTTCTCTTTGCGCCAGCCCAGCCGGCGCTCAACATTTCCCTGAAGTCAGCCGGCTAGAGCCAACAGATCAGGCGCTTTTCTTGTGTTCGCCCCGGATCACGACCCAGCGCTTCAACTTCGAAATCGGCTTCGTTTCCTCGATCCACACCATGTCGCCCGGCTTGAACTGGCTGCTCTCGTCGTGCGCGTGGTAGTTCTTCGAACGGCGGATCGTCTTCTTGTAGATCGGGTGCGTGAAGCGGCGATCGACGCGCACCACGATGGTCTTGGCCTGCTTGTCGCTGACGACCACGCCCTGCAAAGTACGTTTCGGCATCTTCGTAAGCCTCTTACTTCTTCTTCGCGCGCGTCTGCGCGGCGACGGTCTTGATCCGGGCGATGTCACGGCGGGCCTCGCGCAGGCGCGAGGTGTTCTCGAGCTGGCCGGTGGCGCGCTGGAAGCGCAGGTTGAAGCGCTCCTTCTTCAGGTTCAGGATGGCGTCATCCTGCTGATCGGGGCTCATCGCGCGGATGTCTTCGATCTTCATCTGGGCCATGGCCATTACTCCGCAATGCGCTCGACGAAGCGCGTCTTGATCGGCAGCTTGGCGGCCGCCAGCGTCAGCGCCTCACGCGCCGTCTGGGTGTTGACGCCGTCGATCTCGAACAGCACCCTGCCCGGCTTGACGCGCGCGACCCACAGTTCCGGCGATCCCTTGCCGGAGCCCATGCGGACTTCGGCCGGTTTCTTCGACACCGGAACGTCCGGGAACACGCGGATCCAGACGCGGCCGGCGCGCTTCATGTGACGGGTCAGCGCGCGGCGCGCGGCTTCGATCTGGCGCGCGGTGACGCGGTCAGGCTCGGTCGCCTTCAGGCCGAACTGGCCGAACGCCAACGTCGCGCCCGAAGACGCAACGCCGTGGATGCGGCCCTTATGCGCCTTCCGGAACTTCGTTTTCTTAGGTTGCATCATGGCTTTGAGCCCTCAAATTCCTGTGCGGCTTTAGGCTGCAGCCGTGTCGCGGCGCTGACGGCCACCACGATCGCCACTGCCGCCGGTCTCGCCTTCGGCCATTCTCTTGTCCTGGGCCATCGGATCGTGCTCGAGGATCTCACCCTTGAAGATCCAGACCTTGACGCCACAGGTGCCGAAGGTCGTGAACGCGGTCGCAACGCCGTAGTCGATATCCGCGCGCAGCGTGTGCAGCGGCACGCGGCCTTCGCGGTACCACTCCATGCGCGCGATTTCCGCACCGCCGAGGCGTCCTGAGCAGTTGATCCGGATGCCTTCCGCGCCGAGACGCATCGCCGACTGAACGGCGCGCTTCATGGCACGGCGGAACGCCACGCGGCGCTCGAGTTGCTGGGCGATCGACTCGGCCACCAGCGTCGCATCGAGCTCCGGCTTGCGGATCTCGACAATGTTGATGACGACGTCGGACGACGTGATGTCCGCGACCTTCTTGCGCAGCTTGTCGATGTCGGCACCCTTCTTGCCGATCACCACGCCCGGACGAGCCGAGTGGATGGTGACGCGGCACTTCTTGTGCGGACGCTCGATCACGATGCGGGCGACGGCAGCCTGCTTGAGCTCCTTGTGCAGGATCTCGCGGATCTTGACGTCCTCGTGCAGCAGCTTGCCATATTCCTGCTTGCCGGCGAACCAGCGGGAATCCCAGGTCCGGTTGATGCCGAGGCGCAGACCGATCGGATTGATCTTTTGACCCATCGTGTTCTCCTGCGCCCTTAAGCGGCTTCAGCTTCGACCTGACGAACGATGATCGTCAGCTGCGAAAACGGTTTGTAGACACGGCCCGAGCGGCCGCGACCGCGGGCGGCGAAGCGCTTCATCACGAGGCCGTTGCCGACGAAGGCCTGCGCCACGACGAGATCGTCGACGTCGAGGTCGTGGTTGTTCTCGGCGTTGGCGATAGCCGATTCCAGGCACTTCTTCACGTCGACCGCGATCCGCTTGCGCGAAAACTGCAGGTCGGCGAGCGCGGCAGACGCCTTCCGGCCGCGAATGAGCTGGGCGACCAGGTTGAGCTTCTGCGGGCTCACCCGCAGCATCCGGGCGACCGCCTTGGCCTCGTTCTCGGCGAGGCTCCGTTCGCGCTTTGGTTTGCTCATCGTTTAATCCTCAAGCCTTCTTGGCTTTCTTGTCGCCGGAGTGGCCATGGAAGGTCCGGGTCGGCGAGAACTCGCCGAACTTGTGGCCGACCATTTCCTCGTTGACGGCCACCGGCACGTGCTTTTGACCGTTGTAGACGCCGAAGGTCAGGCCGACGAACTGCGGCAGGATCGTCGAGCGACGGCTCCAGATCTTGATGACGTCGTGACGGCCGGACGCGCGCGCGGCATCTGCCTTCTTGAGCAGAGAACCCTCGACGAACGGGCCTTTCCAGACTGAACGAACCATGTCCGGCGTTCCTTACTTCTTCCGCTTGTGGCGGCTTAGGAGAATGAATTTGTTGGTCGACTTGTTGGTGCGCGTCTTCTTGCCCTTGGTCGGCTTGCCCCACGGCGTGACCGGGTGACGGCCGCCCGAGGTACGACCCTCACCACCGCCGTGCGGATGGTCGATCGGGTTCATCGAAACACCACGGTTATGCGGCTTGCGGCCAAGCCAACGGTTGCGGCCGGCCTTGCCGATCGAGGTGTTCATGTGATCCGGGTTCGACACTGCACCGATCGTGCCGCGGCAACGGCCGTGCACCAGGCGCTGCTCGCCCGAGTTCAGGCGGATGATGACGTAGTCCTGGTCGCGGCCGACGAGCTGGGCGTAGGTGCCGGCGGAACGGGCGAGCTGGCCGCCCTTCCCGATCTTGAGCTCGATGTTGTGGATGATCGTGCCAACCGGCATGTTGCCGAGCGGCATGACGTTGCCCGGCTTCACGTCGACGTAGTTGCCGGCGATGATGGTGTCACCCACGGCGAGGCGCTGCGGCGCCAGGATGTAGGCCTGCTCGCCATCCTGATACTTGATCAGCGCGATGAAGCCGCTGCGGTTCGGATCGTATTCCAGCCGCTCGACGGTCGCGGGAACGTCGATCTTCTCACGCTTGAAATCGACGGTGCGCAGCGTCCGCTTGTGACCGCCGCCACGGAAGCGCACGGTAATGCGACCGGTACTGTTGCGACCGCCCGAGGAGTGCTTGCCTTCGGTGAGCGCCTTGACCGGCTTGCCCTTGTACAGGGCCGAACGATCGACCATGACCAGCTGGCGCTGGCCGGGCGTCGTGGGATTGAATGTCTTCAGTGCCATCGTCGTACGACCTTACAGACCGGTGGTCACGTCGATCCGGTGTCCCTCTTCGAGGGTCACGATCGCGCGCTTGGAATTCGACTGCGAGCCGAGATTGCCGCGGAAGACCTTCGTCTTGCCCTTGCGGACCAGCGTGTTGACGCTCTTCACCTTGACGTCGAACAGCTTCTCGATCGCTTCCTTGATCTGCGGCTTGGTCGCCTTGGCGGCCACCTTGAACAGGACCTTGTTGTGCTCCGAGGCGATCGTGGCCTTCTCGGTCACGACCGGCGACAGGATCACGTCGTAATGGCGAGGCTCGATGTTCTTCGTCATTTGAAGCGCGCCTCCAGCGCATCGATGGCGGCCTTGGTCAGAACGAGCTTCTGACGGCGCAGGATGTCATAGACGTTGATGCCCTGGATCGGCAGCACGTCCATGTTCGGGATGTTGCGGGCCGCGGCGGCAAAGCCGTTGTTGAGCTCGGCGCCGTCGATGATCAGCGCGTTGGTGAGCCCGAGACCGGAGAAGTGGCCGAGCAGCGCTTTGGTCTTGGCGGCCTCGAGCGCGGCCTTCTCAATCACGACGAGATCGCCGTCCTTGGCCTTGGCCGAGAGCGCATGCTTGAGGGCGAGCGCGCGGACCTTCTTCGGCAGGTCGGTGGCGTGCGAACGCACCACCGGACCGAAGGCACGGCCGCCGCCGCGGAACTGCGGCACGCGGGCCGAGCCGTGACGGGCACCGCCGGTGCCCTTCTGCTTGTACATCTTCTTGCCGGTGCGCCAGATCTCGGCGCGACCCTTGGCCTTGTGCGTGCCGGCCTGCCGCTTGTTGAGCTGCCACTGCACGCAGCGCGCAATGATGTCCTCGCGCGGCTCGAGGCCGAAAATGGCGTCGGACAGCTGGACGGAGCCCGCTTCCTTACCTTCGAGGGTGGTGACCTTCAATTCCATCTCACGCCTCCTGCGCAGCCGGAGCGGCTTCCGCATCGCCAGCAACCTTGAACTTGCCGGGCTTCGGAGCTTCCTTCGGCAGCGGCTTCTTGACGGCGTCGCGCACGCGGATCCAGCCGCCCTTGGAGCCGGGAACGGCGCCTTCGACGAGGATCAGGCCGCGCTCGACATCGGTCTGGACGACGCGAAGGTTGAGCGTGGTGATGCGGTCGACACCCATGTGGCCGGGCATCTTCTTGTTCTTCCAGGTCTTGCCGGGGTCCTGACGGCCACCGGTCGAACCGATCGAGCGGTGCGAGATCGACACACCGTGGGTGGCGCGCAGACCGCCGAAGTTCCAGCGCTTCATGCCGCCGGCGAAGCCCTTACCGACCGAGGTGCCGGTGACGTCGACGAACTGGCCGACGACGAAATGATCGGCCTGGATCTCGGCGCCAACCGGGATCATGGCGTCCGCGGTGACGCGGAATTCCTCGACCCGGCGCTTCGGCTCGACCTTGGCGACCGCGAACTGGCCGCGCTCGGCCTTGGGCATGTAAACGGTCTTGCGGCTGCCCGAACCGAGCTGGAGCGCGACGTAACCGTTCTTGTCTTCGGTGCGGTGGCCTACGACCTGGCAATTGCCGAGCTTCAGCACGGTCACGGGAATATGTTCGCCGGCCTCCGTGAAGACCCGCGTCATCCCGACCTTTTGTGCGATCACTCCGGAGCGCATCGGCTTGCTTCCTGTTCTTTCTGTCCTTGCGGACTAGCTAATCTTCGTAGTGAGCAAGACCCGGTCCGAGAACCGGTGCCCACTTCGCGGGGTCTTGCTCAGAGCTTGATCTCGACGTCGACACCGGCGGCCAGGTCGAGCTTCATCAAAGCATCGACGGTCTGCGGGGTCGGATCGACGATGTCGAGCAGGCGCTTGTGAGTGCGCATCTCGAACTGTTCGCGGCTCTTCTTGTCGACGTGGGGCGAACGGTTGACGGTGAACTTCTCGATGCGGGTGGGCAGCGGGATGGGCCCGCGGACCTGCGCGCCGGTGCGCTTCGCCGTGTTCACGATCTCGCGGGTCGACGTATCGAGGATACGATGGTCGAACGCCTTGAGACGGATACGAATGTTTTGGCCGTTCATTGCCGTGCTTTCTTTGAGTAGAGTGGCGAGTAGCGAGTAGCGACTAGGAAATCCCTATTCGCCACTCACCATTCCCTATTCGCTTGTTACTCGATGATCGAGGCGACGACGCCGGCGCCGACGGTGCGGCCACCTTCGCGGATCGCGAAGCGGAGCTTCTCTTCCATCGCGATCGGCACGATCAGGTGCACTTCCATCGCGATGTTGTCGCCCGGCATCACCATCTCGGTGCCTTCCGGCAGGTGCACGACACCGGTCACGTCGGTGGTGCGGAAGTAGAACTGCGGACGGTAGTTGGTGAAGAACGGGGTGTGGCGGCCGCCCTCTTCCTTGGTGAGGATGTAGGCCTCAGCCTTGAACTTGGTGTGCGGCTTGACCGAACCCGGCTTGGCCAGAACCTGGCCGCGCTCGACGTCCTCGCGCTTGGTGCCGCGGAGCAGCGCGCCGATGTTGTCGCCGGCCTGACCCTGGTCGAGCAGCTTGCGGAACATTTCGACGCCGGTGACGGTGGTCTTCTGGGTGGCCCGGAGACCGACGATCTCGATTTCCTCGCCGACCTTGACGATGCCGCGCTCGACACGGCCGGTCACGACGGTGCCGCGGCCCGAGATCGAGAACACGTCTTCGACCGGCATCAGGAACGGCTGGTCGATCGGACGCTCCGGCTGCGGGATGTATTCGTCGACGTTGCGCATCAGCTCGAGGATGGCGTCGTGGCCGAGCTTCTTGTCGGAGTCTTCGAGAGCGGCCAGCGCCGAGCCCTTGATGATCGGGATCTTGTCACCGGGGAATTCGTACTTCGAGAGCAGCTCGCGGACTTCGAGCTCGACGAGCTCGAGCAGCTCCGGATCGTCGACCATGTCGCACTTGTTGAGGAACACGACGAGCGCGGGCACGCCGACCTGGCGGGCGAGCAAGATGTGCTCGCGGGTCTGCGGCATCGGGCCGTCAGCGGCCGACACGACCAGGATCGCACCGTCCATCTGGGCGGCGCCGGTGATCATGTTCTTGACGTAGTCGGCGTGGCCGGGGCAGTCGACGTGGGCGTAGTGGCGGTTCTGCGTCTCGTACTCGACGTGCGCGGTCGAGATGGTGATGCCGCGGGCCTTCTCTTCCGGCGCCTTGTCGATCTGGTCGTACGCGGTGAACGTCGCACCGCCGGTCTCGGCGAGGATCTTGGTGATCGCCGCGGTCAGCGACGTCTTGCCATGGTCGACGTGACCGATGGTGCCGATGTTGCAGTGCGGCTTGTTACGTTCAAACTTTGCTTTGGCCATTTGACTCTCCGTTCAATCGTCAGCTTGAGACCGACGACAATCAGGCAAACTTCTTCTGGACTTCTGCCGACACATTGGCCGGCGCTTCTGCGTAGTGGTCGAACTGCATAGTGAAGGTCGCGCGACCCTGGCTCATCGAGCGCAGATTGTTCACGTAACCGAACATGTTCATGAGCGGCACCATCGCGTTGATGACGTTGGCATTGCCGCGCATGTCCTGACCCTGGATCTGACCGCGCCGCGAATTCAGGTCGCCGATGACCGAACCGGTATAGTCTTCCGGCGTCACCACTTCGACCTTCATGATCGGCTCGAGCAGGACGGACTTGCCCATCTGCAGCGCTTCGCGGAAGCAGGCGCGCGAGGCGATTTCGAAGGCGAGCGCCGACGAGTCGACGTCGTGATACTTGCCGTCGACGAGCTGCACCTTGACGTCGACCACGGGGAAGCCCGCGACCACGCCGGACGACAGCACGCTCTCCAGGCCCTTCTCGACGCCGGGGATGTACTCCTTCGGCACCGCGCCGCCGACGATCTTCGACTCGAACTCGAAGCCCTTGCCGGCCTCGTTCGGCTCGACGATGAACGACACAGCCGCGAACTGGCCGGTACCGCCGGTCTGCTTCTTGTGGGTGTAGCTGTGCTCCACCCGCTTGGTGATGCGCTCACGGAACGCCACCTGCGGCGCGCCGATGTTGGCGTCGACCTTGTAGGTGCGCTTGAGGATGTCGACCTTGATGTCGAGATGCAGTTCGCCCATGCCCTTGAGGATGGTCTGGCCGGACTCGTGGTCGGTCGACACGCGGAAGGACGGATCCTCCGCGGCGAGCTTGGCCAGTGCCACGCCCAGCTTCTCCTGGTCGGCCTTGGACTTCGGCTCGATCGCGATCTCGATGACCGGCTCGGGGAATTCCATCTTCTCCAGGATCACCTGCTTGTCGGGATCGCACAGCGTGTCACCGGTGCGCGCTTCCTTCAGGCCGGCCAGCGCGACGATGTCGCCGGCATAGGCTTCCTTGATGTCCTCGCGGTTGTTCGCATGCATCAACAGCATGCGCCCGATGCGCTCCTTCTTCTCGCGGGTCGAGTTCACGACGCCGGTGCCGCTCTGCAGAATGCCGGAATAGATGCGGCAGAAGGTGATGGTGCCGACGAACGGGTCGTCCATGATCTTGAACGCGAGCAGCGCCAGGGGCTCCTTGTCGTCCGCCTTGCGCACGACTTCGTTGCCCTTGTCGTCGGTGCCCTTGATCGCGGGCACGTCGAGCGGCGACGGCAGGTAGTCGACGACGGCGTCGAGCAGCGGCTGCACGCCCTTGTTCTTGAACGCGGAGCCGCACAGCACGGGATAGAACGCGCCGGTCAGCACCGCCTTGCGGATCAGACGCTTCAGGGTCGCCTCGTCCGGCTCCTTGCCGTCGAGATAGGCGGCCATGGCGTCGTCGTCGAGCTCGACGGCGGCTTCCACCATCTTCTCGCGATATTCCTTGGCCTGCTCGACCATGTCTTCCGGAATGTCGACATAGTCGAACTTCGCGCCGAGCGATTCATCGTTCCAGACGACGCCCTGCATCTTCACGAGGTCGACGAGACCCTTGAAGTTGTTTTCGGCACCGATCGGAAGCTGGATCGCGACGGGCTTGGCGCCCAGACGGTCGACGATATCAGCCAGACACTTGAAGAAGTCGGCACCGATCTTGTCCATCTTGTTGGCGAAGACGATGCGCGGAACCTTGTACTTGTCGCCCTGGCGCCAGACGGTTTCGGTCTGGGGCTCGACGCCCTGGTTGGAGTCGAGCACGCAGACGGCGCCGTCGAGCACGCGCAAGCTACGCTCGACCTCGATGGTGAAGTCGACGTGGCCGGGGGTGTCGATGATGTTCAGGCGCTTGCCGTTCCAGAACGCGGTGGTCGCAGCCGAGGTGATCGTGATGCCCCGCTCCTGCTCCTGCTCCATCCAGTCCATCGTCGCGGCACCTTCGTGCACTTCGCCGATCTTGTGGCTCTTGCCGGTGTAGTAGAGGATGCGCTCGGTCGTCGTCGTCTTGCCGGCGTCGATATGCGCCATGATACCGAAGTTACGGTAGTCCTCGATGGCATGTTGGCGGGGCATGGGGTGTTCCTTGCGAGTCCGTTTGTTTCGCCGTTACCAGCGATAGTGCGAGAAGGCGCGGTTGGCTTCCGCCATGCGGTGCACGTCTTCGCGCTTCTTGACGGCGTTCCCCCGGTTGTTCGATGCGTCCAAGAGCTCCGCCGAGAGCCGCTCGGTCATCGTCTTCTCGTTGCGCTCGCGCGCGGCCGCGATCAGCCAGCGAATGCCGAGGGCCTGGCGGCGGGTCGAGCGAACCTCGACCGGAACCTGGTAGGTCGCGCCGCCGACGCGGCGGGAGCGAACCTCGATGGTCGGCATGACGTTCTCGAGCGCCTGCTCGAACACGCCGAGCGGGTTCTGCTTGGTCTTGCTCTCGATGATGCCGAACGCACCATAGACGATGCCTTCCGCAACCGACTTCTTGCCGGCGTACATCACCGAGTTCATGAACTTCGTGACGATGATGTTCCCGAACTTCGGATCCGGGAGAACTTCGCGCTTTTCCGCAGAGTGGCGACGAGACATAGGCTTGGTTCCCGCTTACTTCGGACGCTTGGCGCCGTACTTCGAACGACGCTGCTTACGGTTCTTGACGCCCTGGGTATCCAGAACGCCGCGGAGGATGTGGTAGCGCACGCCCGGCAAGTCCTTGACGCGGCCGCCGCGGATCATGACCACCGAATGCTCCTGGAGGTTATGGCCCTCACCGGGGATGTAGCCGATCACCTCGAAGCCGTTGGTCAGGCGCACCTTGGCGACCTTACGAAGCGCCGAGTTCGGCTTCTTCGGGGTCGTGGTGTAGACGCGGGTGCAAACACCACGCTTCTGCGGCGACTGCTGCAGCGCCGGCACCTTCTTGCGCGACTTCTGCACTTCCCGCGGTTGAGCGATCAGCTGGTTGATCGTCGGCATCCTGGCCTTACCCTTTGTTCTGCCGCGGCCCCTTTCGGGTCCGCTGTCTTGCCGCGGCCCGTTGCCGGGACCGCAAATTCTTTCGAGCCACCCGCCCGAGGGGGCCGCCTCGCGCGGAACGATCCGCGCAAAGCGAAATTGCGCCAACCGCTCCATCAACGAGCGGAAAGCGCTTCGACGCCACAGAGGACCGCAGTCTTTAGGCCGTCAGCTCAAAGCCGCGGCCCGCACACTGAGGTCATGCATCCGAATTCGATCTCGAGAGAACTTGCTCAAGAGAACTAAAGTCGCACTGGCATTGCCTAGCTATGATCGACAGCGTTTGAGCGGCATTCGTCGAGGTTGGTGCCCGCCTTGAGCGATCCTTTTGAAGCAAGTTCTGGGGATCAACGGGTGGCCCGTTCCGACGCTGGCGATGCTCACCGCCTGTCGTTAAGTGAGGCGCTTTCTATAGGCGAGAATCGGTCCAGTCAAGGCGAAACGACAGTCACGAAGCGCTTCAGGAGCCTTGGCAAATCGCTGTCTGCGGCCTCGCCGCACCGTCCTGATATAGGCGCGCAGCCTTCAATCCGCCACCCTGCGGCCGGATTAAATCCGGGTACAAAGCAATTATATAACTCTCAGCGAGGGCCTGGGCTTTTAATCCGTTAACAAGGGTTAATCTCTTGGCTCCGGCAACACTCCGGGAGGGAACGCCGCCTCATCGGCGCAGCGTGGCCGGGCTCGACCGGGGCCGCCGATATCGCCGCTTGAGCCTTTGGCCGACCCATCCGCATGAGCCATCCGATCGATTCTCCGAATCGACGAACGCACCGTCAGAAGCGGACCGCACGAATGACGATCACCGGAATCACTGCGGCCGATCAATCCCGATCGTCGCCGTCCTCATCGTCCTCGAGGTCGTCTTCGTCCTCTTCGTCTTCCTGGTCCCTGCCGTCGTCGTCATGAGCCGCCGCGCCATGCGACTGATGGATCTGGTCGTTCCAGAGCTTGCGATAGGTCCCGTTCCTGGCAAGCAACTGGGCATGCGAGCCGCGCTCGATCGCCCTGCCCCCTGAAATCACGATGATCTCGTCCATCTCGACCACCGAGGTCAGGCGGTGGGTCGACCAGATCAGGGTGCGGCCCTTGGCGACCTTGAGCAGCGTGCGGTTGATCGCCGCTTCCGTGGTCTGGTCCAGCGCCGAGGTGGCTTCATCCAGCAGCAGCACCGACGGGTTACGGATAATCGCGCGTGCGATTGCGATGCGCTGGCGCTGGCCGCCCGACAGCGTGTCGCCCCGCTCGCCCACCGGCGTGTCGTAGCGCTGCGGCAGGCTCATGATGTAGCGGTGGATCTCGGCCTTCTTGGCCGCCTCCTCCACCTCCTCATCGGTCGCGCCCTCCTTGCCGAGCCGAATATTCTCACGGATAGACATGTTGAAAAGCATGTTCTCCTGGAACACCACCGCCATGCTCCGGCGCAGCGAATCCAGCGTCACCTTGCGGACATCGACGCCGTCGATGGTGACGCGGCCTTCGTCCGGCACGTAAAGCCGCAGGATCAGATTGAGCAGCGTGCTCTTGCCGGAGCCGCTCGGACCGACGATCGCGATGCGCTTGCCGGCATTGAGCTTGAGGCTGAAATTGTCCAGCACCGCCGTCTGGCTGCCCTCGTACCGAAAGGTGACGCGATCGAAGGTGATGTCGTTGGTAATGCGCGGCAGATCGGGCGCACCCGGGCGATCGGCGCCACGAGTCGGCTCATCGAGCAATTCCTGGATGTGCCGGATCGCGGCGGCCGAGGAGATCGAAACCGGGACGAAATGCATCAGATGGGCGATGTTGTAGGAGACCTCCCAGAACGCGCTCTCGAAGGTGACGAAGGTTCCGATGGTGATCTGGCCCGTTGTCGCGAGATACGCGCCGATCGCTAGCACCACGAGGTGCAGGAGCAGCACCGAGATGGTCACCGTTCGCTCCACCATGGTCGAGAGGAAAGTGGCCGCAGCGATCTTGTTGCGGGTCTCGTCGTTGCGCAAGGTGAAGAAGCCGAACATCTTGCGTTGCAGGCTGAACGCCTTGATCACGGCCTGGGCCGCCACGTTCTCCTGCACCATGCCGAGCATTGCGCTCTCGTTGAGCTTCTGCTCGTAATTGGCCTGCACCGCCTTGGGAGTCAGGATACGCGGACCGATCAGCGTGATCGGGAACACCAGCAGCGCGACCACGGCAAGCTGCCAGTTGAGGAACAACATCAGGATGATGCCGGCGATCAGTTCCAGGAACGGCAGCGCGGCACTGTTGGCGAACGTCTTGACCGAGCCTTCGAAGGCCGAGAGATCGACCGAAAAGCGCGACAGGATCTCGCCGCGCTTGGTACGGCCGAAATAGGCGGCCGGCAGGTCCTGGACGTGCTCGAACAGCCGTTTGCGGACATCGGAGATGATGCACGCGGCAAGCCGCGCGTCCCAGCGCTCGTACCAGACGGCGACGATCGAGGTGAAGATGCCGGCGACTGCGAGCACGCCGAGGATCTTGTAGAGCGCCTGAAAATCCTCCTCGCCAAGCGCGTCGTCGATCAGGAATTTGAGGCTGAGCGGCATGATGACGTTGAACAACGTCTCGACCACGACGCCGAATGCCACGAATGACAGCATCCGCTTGTAATTGGAGAGATAGGGCTTGACGAAGCCGAGGATAGTCGCGAGCGCACCGGCGGCTTCGCGCGCCGTGAAGACGACGAGGTCCTCGTCCTCATCGTCGTCGTCGAGTTCCAGCCCGTCATCCTCCTCGTCGTCCTCGTCCTCGTCGGGTTCGAGGTCCGGATTGACGCGAGCAAGCTTATCCTCGAGCTCGGCCGCGTCTTCCGCGGCGGCCTTCTGTTTGTCGGGCGGGAGGGGCTTGGACGCCATGAAACCAACCGATGCTGACGGCCGGCATGACCGCAGAGAAGCAGGAAACAGCGGTAACCGCTATTGAACCGATTCTATGCGATCAGGATGAATTCGGCAAAACAATTGGCGAATTCGATCGGCGTCTTCCGGGGCTAGTCCTCGTCCTCGACCTTATCGAAGAAGGAATAGCGCAAGGAGTCCGCGTCCGCGTACCATTGCCCCGGCCCCTTGTTGGCGGCGAGGGTCGCCTCCCAGAGCGCGTCGGTGCAATCCTTGCGGTGCATCGACAGATCGAAGCCGTTCCCGAAGAACAGTTCGGACCATTCCCACCAGGTGCCGAGCTTCTTCACGCCGCGCAGGAGGTCGTAGCGGTCGATCAGCGCCGGCGCCATGTCCGAGGTGACTGAGCCGAACACCAGCCCCCTCTTGACCACGCGGTTGAGCTCGCGGATCGCGCGGACCACCTGCTTCGGGGAAACGTGGCAAAGGCTGGTCTCGAACACGAAGTCGAACGCACCGTCCTTGAACGGCATGTCGGTGATCGAGCCGAGCTTGTTGTACTTCTTCAGCGCCTTCGGCGTCCTGGCGTGAATGGCGCGGTTGTTCTCGATGCCCCAAGCATCGATGCCGCGGTCGCGCAGCGCGCCGACCAGCTCGCCGCTGGCGGAGCCCGCGACCAGCAGCTTGGCGCCCGTCGGCTTGCCCCAGACGATGCCGATCAACCTGGTCAGATAATCGGGATCGGTGAAGTGCCGCCACGCTTCGTGATAGGGGCCGAGGCCGCGATAGTTCTCGAAATAATCGCGATCGATCTTGTCCGAGAGCGGCTGGTTCTCCTGCGCGCGTTCGCGGCGCAGGCGCATCATCTCGGTCAGGATGATATCGGTCGCCGCGTCGGAGGAATCGAGCAAGCCGTTCAGAGTTGAATCGAACAGATAGTCGCCGACCACCACGATGCCGGGATGGTCCTTCGGCTCGGGCCGGTGATTGGTCATGACGTCGCGCACGGGCAGACCACCGGGGACCGCATTCACCGACGACAGCCAGCGATGGATCTTGCCTTCCATGAAATGCGCACGAGCATCGCCGAGCGAAGCCGGCAGCGATTTCAGCGCGGCCTCGATCAGCTCCTGATCCGACAGATTGGCGAACGCCAGCGCGTCGGAACCGGGAATGAGCCAGTTCAGCACGCCATGCTTGCCGACGTCGTGACGTGCGCCCTCGTTGTAGACGCAACAGCCGCCGAAGGCTTCCGACATGAACCAGGCGCCGGGAATCTTCTCGCCCCAGAACGGCTCGTCGAACAGGATCGAGACGCGCAGATAGTGCGCGGGGCGGTCGAAATAGGCGACGTGCTTGACCATCGACTTGCGCAGCTGCTCGCCCTCCCAGCTGAGGGTGGCGAGCCAGGAATGCGGCAGGCAGACCAGCACGAGATCGAAGTCGCGGGTCTCCGGTCCCTTGCCGTTCATCATCTTGAGCTGATAGCGACCGGTCGGGGCCTTGCCGACGGTGAGCACGCGATGATTGAGCTGAATGTCGGCATTGACCTCCGACTGCAGGCACTCGATCAGCTGCTCGTTGCCGTTCTGGATGGAATAGAGGCCGATATAGCCGTCGACATCCATCAGATAGTTCTTGAGCGCGTTGAGACCGTTGGTGTTGTGGCTCTCGGTCGCGATGTCGGAGCGCGCCATCACCTTGAAGAAGCGCTTGGCCGTCTCGTCCGCGACCTCCTCGTCGAGCACCTGCTCGGCGGTCTTGTAGGCCCAGGGATTCTCGTTGTCGTGCGCGCCGACGCCCTCGTAATATTCGATCGGCGACATCACCTCGGCGCAGCGCTTGCGGAAGGCCTCGATCGCGGCCGCGGTCTTGGCGCCGTATTTGCGGCGCATGCCCGGCACGTCGTTGAGGAGCTCGCCGCCGAAATGCACCTGCTCGGCGTCCATCGGAATGGTCTGCAGTCCGAAATGCTGGATAAGCTCGCGCAGCGGGTCCGGCCCCGTCATCGAGTAGTCGTAGATCTCGGCAACCCCGGCCTCGTACATCGCAGGCGCCGAATCGAATTTGCGCGTGACGATCTTGCCGCCGAGCCGGTCGGAGGCCTCGTAGATGGTGACGCGGCAGAGATCGCCGAGCTTGCGCTTCAGATACCAGGCGCTCATCAGCCCGCCGGGGCCGCCGCCTACAATTGCGAGATCAAGCATGAAAGTTCCGTGGTCTCCGGCCCTGCCCCCTTCGCGGGACACCGGTCCAAGCTCTCCTAGCAGAAGCGCTTTTGCGGCTGAAGGAAAGATGAACGAAGGTTGATCCCGCAACGCAGCAAGCCAGGAAGGCAGCAAAAAGGCCGGCAAAAGCCGGCCTTTTCATTGTTCTCGGTATTCCTACGGATGAACGATCATTCCGCAGGCGGCAGCGCAGGAAGCTCGGCTTCCGGCGCGGGCGACACGACGGCCGCCTGCTTCTCGCGCTCGTCCAGAATCAGCTTGTCGCGCTTCATGGCGACTTCGCGGATCTTGGCCATGGAGGCGCCGGTGCCCGCCGGGATCAGCCGGCCGACGATGACGTTCTCCTTGAGGCCTTCGAGCGGATCGATCTTGCCGTTGACCGCCGCTTCGGTGAGGACGCGGGTGGTCTCCTGGAACGATGCCGCCGAGAAGAACGAGCGGGTCTGCAGGCTCGCCTTGGTGATGCCGAGCAGAACCGGCGTTCCCGTGGCGGGCTTCTTGCCTTCTTCCTTAGCCTTCTCGTTCAGCGCGTCGAACTCGATCTTGTCGACCTGCTCGCCGGAGATCATGTCCGTGTCGCCCTGGTCGGTGATTTCCACCTTCTGGAGCATCTGACGGACAATCACCTCGATGTGCTTGTCATTGATGAGCACGCCCTGGAGCCGGTAGACCTCCTGGATCTCGTTGACCAGATAGGCCGCGAGTTCCTCGATGCCCTTCACCGCAAGGATGTCGTGCGGCGCCGGGTTGCCTTCCACGATGAAGTCGCCCTTTTCGACGACGTCGCCGTCCTGAAGGTGGATGTGCTTGCCCTTCGGAATCAGGTACTCGCGCGGCTCGTCGGTCTTGTCCATCGGCTCAATCGAGATGCGGCGCTTGTTCTTGTAGTCGCGCCCGAACCGGATCGTGCCCGCGATTTCGGCGATGATCGCCGCATCCTTCGGACGCCGAGCCTCGAACAGTTCCGCCACCCGCGGCAGACCGCCGGTGATGTCACGCGTCTTGGCGCTTTCGGTCGAGACACGGGCGAGGATGTCGCCGGGTTGGACCTTGGCTCCGATGTCGACCGAGAGAATGGCGTCGACCGACAGCATGTAGCGGGCATCGCCGCCACGGGCGAGCTTGAGTACCTTGCCGTCCTTGCCCTTGACCACGATGGCCGGACGCAGGTCCGCACCGCCGCGAGTCGAACGCCAGTCGATGACCACGCGCTTGGCGATACCGGTGGCCTCGTCGAGCGTTTCCGAGATCGACTGCCCCTCGACCAGATCCTCGAAGCCGATGGTTCCTTCGACTTCGGTGAGCAGCGGACGGGTGTAGGGATCCCACTCGACGATGCGCTGGCCGCGCTTGACCATGTCACCCTCGTCGACGTGCAGGCGCGAACCGTACTGGATACGGTGCGTCGCACGCTCGGTGCCGTCGGCATCGACGATCGCGACGACCATGTTGCGCACCATCGCGATCAGGTGACCTTCGCTGTTGCGGGCGATGGCCTTGTTCCTGATCACGATCTTGCCGTCGAAATTGGCTTCGACGAACGACTGCTCGTTGAGCTGCGCCGCACCGCCGATGTGGAAGGTGCGCATGGTGAGCTGGGTGCCCGGCTCGCCGATCGACTGCGCCGCGATGACGCCGACCGCTTCGCCGTGGTTGACCGGCGTGCCGCGGGCGAGGTCGCGGCCGTAGCACTTGCCGCAGATGCCGTTGACGAGCTCGCAGGTCAGCGCCGAGCGGATCTTCACCTCCTGGACGCCACCCTGCTGGATGGCTTCCAGATGGCTCTCTTCCATCAGCGTATCGCGCTTGATGATCACCTTGCCCGAGCTGTCGCGAATGTCCTCGCAGGCCGTACGGCCCAGGATGCGCGAGCCGAGCGAGGCGACCACGGTGCCGGCATCGACGATGGCGCGCATCTTGATGCCGAGCTTGGTGCCACAGTCGCTCTGCGTGATGATGCAGTCCTGCGCCACGTCGACGAGACGGCGGGTCAGGTAGCCCGAGTTCGCGGTCTTCAACGCGGTGTCCGCGAGGCCCTTGCGGGCGCCGTGGGTCGAGTTGAAGTACTCGAGCACCGAGAGGCCTTCCTTGAAGTTCGAGATGATCGGCGTCTCGATGATCTCGCCCGAGGGCTTGGCCATGAGGCCGCGCATGCCGGCGAGCTGGCGCATCTGGGCCGGCGAACCGCGGGCACCGGAGTGAGCCATCATGTAGATCGAGTTGATGTCGGCGTCGGCTCCGCTCGCCGTCTTCTTGGTGGCGGAGATCTCCTTCATCATCGCCTTGGCGATCTCTTCCGTCGCCTTCGACCAGGCGTCGACGACCTTGTTGTACTTCTCGCCATGGGTGATCAGACCGTCGTTGTACTGCTGCTCGAAATCCTTCGCCAGCGTACGGGTGGTGTCGACGATCTTCCACTTGCCGTGCGGCACGACCATGTCGTCCTTGCCGAACGAGATACCGGCCTTGAACGCGTTGTAGAAGCCGAGCGCCATGATGCGATCGCAGAAGATCACCGTCTCCTTCTGGCCGCAGTGGCGATAGACCTGATCGATGACGCCTGAGATCTCGCGCTTGGTCATCAGCTTGTTGATGATCTCGTACGAGATGCGCGGGTTCTTCGGCAGCAGGTTGCCGAGCATGACGCGCCCGGCGGTGGTCTCGATCCAGCGCTTGGAGACCTTGCCGGTCTCGTCCATGCCTTCCCAGCGGTACTTGATCTTGGTGTGGAGGTGGATGACCTTCGCGTGCAGCGCGTGCTCCAGCTCGGCCATGTCGCCGAACACCTTGCCCTCGCCGGGCAGGCCTTCGCGCATGATCGAGACGTAGTACAGGCCGAGCACGATGTCCTGCGACGGCACGATGATCGGCTGACCGTTCGCCGGATGCAGGATGTTGTTGGTCGACATCATCAGGACGCGCGCTTCCAGCTGCGCTTCGAGCGACAGCGGAACGTGCACGGCCATCTGGTCGCCGTCGAAGTCGGCGTTGAACGCGGAGCAGACCAGCGGGTGGAGCTGGATCGCCTTGCCCTCGATCAGCACGGGCTCGAACGCCTGGATGCCGAGGCGGTGCAGCGTCGGCGCGCGGTTCAGCAGCACCGGATGCTCGCGGATGACCTCGTCCAGAATGTCCCAGACCTCGGGCCGCTCCTTCTCGACCAGCTTCTTGGCCTGCTTCACCGTGGTGGACAGGCCCTTGGCGTCAAGCCGCGAATAGATGAACGGCTTGAACAGCTCGAGCGCCATCTTCTTCGGCAGGCCGCACTGATGCAGACGCAGCTCGGGACCGACTACGATCACCGAACGGCCCGAATAGTCGACGCGCTTGCCGAGCAGGTTCTGGCGGAAGCGGCCCTGCTTGCCCTTGAGCATGTCGGCGAGCGACTTCAGCGGGCGCTTGTTGGCACCCGTGATGACGCGGCCGCGGCGGCCGTTGTCGAACAGCGCATCGACCGCCTCCTGAAGCATGCGCTTCTCGTTGCGGATGATGATGTCGGGCGCGCGCAGCTCCATCAGCCGCTTCAAACGATTGTTGCGGTTGATGACGCGGCGGTAGAGGTCGTTGAGATCGGAGGTCGCGAAGCGGCCGCCGTCCAGCGGCACCAGCGGACGCAGATCCGGCGGAATCACCGGAATCACGGTCATGATCATCCATTCCGGCTTGTTGCCGGAGTGGCGGAACGCTTCCACGATCTTCAGCCGCTTGGCGAGCTTCTTGTGCTTGATGTCGGAGTCGGTCTCCTGCATCTCGACACGCAGCGTGGCCTCGAGCTTTTCGAGGTCCATGCCCTTGAGCAGCTCGCGGATCGCTTCGGCGCCGATCATGGCGGTGAAGCTGTCCTGGCCGTACTCGTCCTGCGCCTTCAGATACTCGTCTTCCGACAGCAGCTGGCGATCCTTCAGCGCGGTGAGGCCCGGCTCAAGCACGACGTAATATTCGAAGTAGAGGATCCGCTCGAGATCCTTCAGCGTCATGTCCAGCAGCAGGCCGATGCGCGAGGGCAGCGACTTCAGGAACCAGATGTGGGCGACGGGGGCCGCGAGCTCGATATGGCCCATGCGCTCGCGCCGGACGCGCGACAGCGTGACCTCGACCGAGCACTTCTCGCAGATGATGCCCTTGTACTTCATGCGCTTGTACTTGCCGCACAAGCATTCGTAATCCTTGATCGGCCCGAAGATGCGGGCGCAGAACAGGCCGTCGCGCTCGGGCTTGAAGGTACGGTAGTTGATGGTCTCCGGCTTCTTGATCTCACCGTAGGACCAGGACAGAATCTTCTCTGGAGACGCGATCGAGATCCGGATCTGGTCGAAGACCTGAGCCGGCGTCGTCGGGTTGAAGAGATTCATAACTTCTTGGTTCATCGTCTTCTCCTCGCGTGCCGGTCGCCTCCGGCCGCAAATTCGAAAATCACTTCTGCACGGCGCCCTGCCCTCAAGGCCTCGGGAGGGGCGCCGATGCCCGGCCGCGAAGGCCGGGCATGACAGGTCGAATTACTCGGCCGCTTCCGACGTCGGCGCCGGACCTATCTTGGAGTTGTGCAGGTCGACGTTGAGGCCGAGCGAGCGCATTTCCTTGACCAGCACGTTGAACGATTCCGGAATACCGGCCTCGAACGTGTCGTCGCCGCGCACGATCGCCTCGTACACCTTGGTGCGGCCGGCGACGTCGTCCGACTTCACCGTCAGCATCTCCTGGAGCGTATACGCCGCGCCGTAAGCCTCGAGCGCCCACACTTCCATTTCGCCGAAGCGCTGGCCGCCGAACTGCGCCTTGCCGCCCAGCGGCTGCTGGGTGACGAGCGAGTACGGACCGATCGAACGCGCATGGATCTTGTCGTCGACCAGGTGATGCAGCTTGAGCATGTAGATGTAGCCCACGGTCACCTTGCGATCGAAGGGATCGCCGGTGCGGCCGTCATAGACGGTCGACTGACCCGAAGCGTCCAGACCGGCGAGCTTCAGCATCTCCTCGATATCGGCTTCCTTGGCACCGTCGAACACCGGCGTCGCGATCGGCACGCCGCGGCTGAGGTTATGGCCGAGTTCGATCAGCTCGTTGTCGTTGAGCGACTTGATCGTCTCGTCCTCGCCGTAGACCTTCTTCAAGGTTTCCTTGAGCGGCTTGATATCCTGCTTCGACAGGTACGCATCGACCGTCTGGCCGATACGCTTGCCGAGGCCGGCACAGGCCCAGCCGAGATGGGTCTCGAGGATCTGACCGACGTTCATGCGCGAGGGCACGCCCAGCGGATTGAGCACGATGTCGGCGTGCGTGCCGTCTTCGAGGAACGGCATGTCCTCGATCGGCACGATCTTCGACACCACGCCCTTGTTGCCGTGGCGGCCGGCCATCTTGTCGCCGGGCTGGATCTTGCGCTTCACCGCGACGAAGACCTTGACCATCTTCATCACGCCGGGCGGCAATTCGTCACCGCGCTGAAGCTTCTCGACCTTGTCGAGGAAGCGCTGTTCCAGCCCCTTCTTCGACTCGTCGTACTGCTTCCGCATGGCCTCGATCTCGGCCATCAGCTTATCGTTCGGCGAAGCGAACAGCCACCACTGCGACTTCGGGTACTCCTCGAGCACCGCACGGGTGATCTTGGTGTCCTTCTTGAAGCCCTTCGGACCCGCGATGCCCTGGCGCCCCTCGAGCAGCTCGGCGAGACGGTTGTAGACGTTGCGGTCCAGGATCGCCTGCTCGTCGTCGCGGTCCTTGGCGAGGCGCTCGATCTCTTCCCGCTCGATCGCCAGCGCACGCTCGTCCTTGTCGACGCCGTGACGGTTGAACACGCGCACTTCCACGATCGTGCCTTGCACGCCCGGGGGGACGCGCAGCGAGGTGTCGCGGACGTCGGAGGCCTTCTCGCCGAAGATGGCGCGCAGGAGCTTCTCTTCCGGCGTCATCGGGCTTTCGCCCTTCGGCGTGATCTTGCCGACCAGGATGTCACCGGCGCGCACTTCCGCGCCGATGTAGACGATACCGGCTTCGTCGAGGTTCTTCAGCGCTTCTTCCGAGACGTTCGGAATGTCGCGGGTGATTTCCTCGGGCCCGAGCTTAGTGTCGCGGGCCATCACCTCGAACTCCTCGATGTGGATCGAGGTAAAGACGTCTTCCTTCACGATCCGCTCCGAGAGCAGGATCGAGTCTTCGAAGTTGTAGCCGTTCCACGGCATGAACGCGACCAGCACGTTGCGGCCGAGCGCGAGCTCGCCGAGATCGGTCGACGGACCGTCAGCGATGATGTCGCCCTTCTTGACGATGTCGCCGACCTTCACCAGCGGACGCTGGTTGATGCAGGTCGACTGGTTGGAGCGCTGGTACTTCATCAGACGATAGATATCGACGCCCGACTTGGTGGGATCGAGATCTTCCGTGGCACGGATGACGACGCGGGTGGCGTCGATCTGGTCGATCACGCCCGAACGGCGCGCCGCGATCGCGGCGCCCGAGTCACGGGCAACCACGCCCTCCATGCCGGTACCGACGAACGGCGCCTCGGCGCGAACCAGCGGCACCGCCTGGCGCTGCATGTTCGAGCCCATCAGCGCGCGGTTGGCGTCGTCGTTCTCGAGGAACGGGATCAGCGCCGCTGCGACCGAAACCAGCTGCTTCGGCGACACGTCCATGTAGTCGACCTTGTCGGGCGTCATCGGCACGACGTCGCGGGTCCCGCTCGAGCGGCAGACCACGAGGTCTTCGGTGAAGCGACCCTTGGCGTCGACCGGCACGTTGGCTTGCGCGACGGAATAGCGTCCTTCCTCCATCGCCGAGAGGTACACGACCTCGTCGGTGACGCGGCCGTCCTTGACCTTGCGGTACGGCGTCTCGACGAAGCCGTACTTGTTCACGCGCGCGAAGGTGGCGAGCGAGTTGATCAGGCCGATGTTCGGGCCTTCCGGCGTCTCAATCGGGCAGATGCGGCCGTAATGCGTCGGATGCACGTCGCGCACCTCGAAACCGGCGCGCTCGCGGGTCAGGCCGCCCGGTCCGAGCGCCGACAAGCGGCGCTTGTGGGTGATCTCGGACAGCGGGTTGGTCTGGTCCATGAACTGCGAGAGCTGCGAGGAGCCGAAGAACTCTCGCACGGCGGCAGCCGCCGGCTTGGCGTTGATCAGGTCCTGCGGCATGACCGTGTCGATGTCGACCGAGGACATGCGCTCCTTGATCGCGCGCTCCATGCGGAGGAGACCGATGCGGTACTGGTTCTCCATCAGCTCGCCGACCGAACGCACACGGCGGTTGCCGAGATGGTCGATGTCGTCGATCTCGCCCTTGCCGTCGCGCAGATCCACCAGCGTCTTGATGACGGAGAGAATGTCTTCCTTGCGCAGCGTGCGCTGGGTGTCGGGCGCATCGAGGTCGAGGCGCATGTTCATCTTGACGCGGCCGACCGCGGACAGGTCGTAGCGTTCGGCGTCGAAGAACAGCGACTGGAACATGGCCTGCGCCGATTCCAGCGTCGGCGGCTCGCCCGGACGCATCACGCGGTAGATATCGAACAGCGCGTCCTCGCGCGTCATGTTCTTGTCGGCCGAGAGCGTGTTGCGGATGTAGGGACCGACATTGACGTGGTCGATGTCGAGCAGCGGCAGCTCCTTGTAGCCCTGCTCGTTGAGCGCCTTCATCAGCTTGTCGGTGATTTCCTCACCGGCCTCGGCGTGGATCTCACCGGTCTTGGGGTTGACGAGGTCCTCGGCGACGTAGTTGCCGACCAGTTCCTCGTCGGCCAAGCGCAGCGCCTTCAGCCCCTTCTCCTGGAGCTGGCGGGCAGCGCGGACGGTGAGCTTCTTGCCGGCCTCGAGAACCACCTTGCCGGTGTCGGCGTCGATCAGGTCGTTGACGGTCGAGTAACCGCGGAAGCGGTTGGCGTCGAACGGAACGCGCCAGCCTTCCTTGGTCCGCTTGTAGAGGATCTTCTTGTAGAAGGTGGACAGGATCGCCTCGCCGTCGAGGCCGAGGGCGAACATCAGCGACGTCACCGGAATCTTGCGGCGACGGTCGATACGCGCATAGACGATGTCCTTGGCGTCGAACTCGATGTCGAGCCAGGAGCCGCGATACGGGATGACGCGGGCGGCGAACAGCAGCTTGCCCGAGGAGTGGGTCTTGCCCTTGTCGTGGTCGAAGAACACGCCGGGCGACCGGTGCATCTGGGAGACGATGACGCGCTCGGTGCCGTTGACGATGAAGGTGCCGTTCATCGTCATGAGCGGAATGTCGCCCATGTAGACGTCCTGCTCCTTGATGTCCTTCACCGACTTGGCGCCGGTTTCCTCGTCGATATCGAACACGATGAGGCGCAGCGTCACCTTGAGCGGCGCAGCGAAGGTCATGCCGCGCTGGCGGCACTCGTCGACGTCGTATTTCGGCTGCTCGAACTCGTAGCGGACGAATTCCAGCATCGAGGTGCCCGAGAAATCGGAAATCGGAAACACCGAGCGGAACACCGCCTGCAGACCCTCGTCGAGACGGCCGCCCTGGGGTTCATCGACCATCAGGAACTGGTCATAGGACGCCTTCTGAACCTCGATGAGGTTCGGCATCTCGGCAACTTCCTTGATGTGTCCGAAGAACTTGCGAACGCGTTTGCGACCGGTGAATGTCTGCTGCGCCATCGTGGCCTCTCATTTTCGTCGCCCGCTTTGGGCGCGCCCTCCGGACCGCGGCTGCCACCGCTTCCCGGGTTGAATCTTTCGAACCCGTCTTGAGGGCCCGAGACGCAGTGTTTCAGGCACCAATGTCCTGAATCTGTTCTTCAGACCTTCAAAACGCAAAACGACGTGCGGGGCGCAGATGCGCACCCGCCCGTCACAACCATCCTCTTCACGGACTGCAAAAGCCCGAAATAGTCTGATCTCCCAACGGCTTACAGGGAAATCCAGCCTCCCTGCCCACCGCGCTTTCGTGCTGCCGACCCGATATGGGGCGACAATAGTGCAGATTCGAGGGTTAAACCCACAAATCCCCACACTTTTTCGTGTTTGGCTCGCGTCGGGACGTTCCGTCGCACGCCTTTTGCATCTGGCCCCGCCTTCCTTCAGATCGTCAGGGCCGGGCTGGACCCGGCCCTGACGATCGTGGGACGCGCTCCCGGGTCTCGCTTCGCGAGCCCGGGATGTCGCCGAAGTAACTTGCGTTACTTCAGCTCAACCTTGGCGCCAGCCTTCTCGAGCTGGACCTTGAGCTTCTCGGCTTCGTCCTTGTTCACGCCTTCCTTGACAGGCTTCGGCGCGCCCTCGACGAGGTCCTTTGCTTCCTTCAGGCCCAGGCCGGTGATGGCGCGGACTTCCTTGATGACCTCGATCTTCTTGTCGCCGGCGCTGGCGAGAACGACCGTGAACTCGGTCTTCTCTTCGGCCGGAGCGGCAGCGGCGCCACCGGCAGCCGGGCCGGCAACGGCGACAGCCGCGGCAGCCGAAACGCCCCACTTCTCTTCGAGGAGCTTCGCGAGTTCGGCAGCTTCGAGCACGGTGAGGCTCGAAAGGTCGTCAACGATCTTCTGCAAGTCAGCCATTGTTCAGTTCCTTACGTGTCAGTCTGGTTCGGGTTTGAGTATTTGCGAAGGGCGTCAGGCCGCTTCGCCCTTTGAGGCATGAGCCTGGATGACGCGCGCGAGCTTGCCCGCGGGCGCGTTGGCGAGCTGGGCCAGCTTGGTCGCCGGGGCCACGATGAGGCCGACGATCTTGCCGCGCAGTTCGTCAAGCGACGGCAGCGAGGCAAGCGCCTTCACGCCGTCGACATTCAGGACGGTCTTTCCCATCGAGCCGCCGACGATGACGAACTTTTCGTTCGCCTTGGCGAATTCGATGGCGACCTTTGGCGCCGCTACCGGATCGTTCGAAGTGGCGATCACGGTCGGTCCCTTCAGCATGGGGCCGATGGCAACGACGTCAGTGCCTTCAAGAGCAATTTTGGCGAGACGGTTCTTCGAGACCTTCACCGCAGCGCCCGCCTGCTTCATCTGCTGGCGCAGCTTCTGCATCTGGGCGACGGTGAGGCCGGAATATTGAGCAACGATCGCGACGCTCGTGGTCTTGAAGACCTCATTGAGCTGTTCGACCGCCTCTTTTTTTGCCGCTCGTTCCACAGCAAGCTCTCTCCGGTTGGCGGTCATCGCAAAAAGCGGGACCGCCGGGTTGCACCCATCGTCCCACCCAAAACCTGAACCTCGGGGCCAAAACCCAAAGGACACGCGCCGGGCGAGACGACGATTCAAAGCCTGCCCTCCGAGAGCCCGTTGAGGCCCACGGCGTGTCGAGGTCCGAACCAGACACGTTCCGCAATCACCGTTGAGGTGGAAGGCGAAGTGAAATCCGGTCTTCACCCGTCTATGCAGGCTATGCGATTAAGCCGTTGAGAAATCGAAATTTCCCGCAGGCGCCTGCAGTCTTGGACAGGACGAGGCCAGCCGGCGAACCGTCCGACCTCTGCCCGCATCCCACCAACCGACGGGTTCTCTTTCCTTTTCGGGCAAATCCTTGCGGACGTCCTGAAAAGGAATGATCTCCTGTCGTGTCAGGTTTTCGGAATGCGTGCACGAACGCGCCAGCCGAGGCCGGCACGTCCGGAGGCGGTTCTTTAACCGCTCTCTGCCTGCTTGCCAAGAGCAAAATTCACACCAGTTCCAATCCGTTGCCGGCCGGGCCTGAGATGGCCCAACAAGGCCCCCATTCAGGCCAATTTGACCCCATAAGGCAGCGGCTTGCCCTCGAAGAACGCCGACAGGTTCGCCAAGACGCAGTTCTGCATGGCCACGTGCGAGTCCAGGGTGTGGCCGCCGATATGAGGGGCGAGCACGACGTTCGGGAGCGCTGTCAGCGCATCCGGGGCGTGCGGTTCCTCCTCGTAGACGTCGAGGCCGGCGCCGGCGATGGTGTTGTCGGCGAGCGCGGCGACCAGAGCCTTCTCGTCGATGACGGAGCCGCGGGAGATGTTGACGACATAGCCGTCCGCGCCGAGGCGCTTGAGGATGTCGGTATTGACGACGTGCTGGGTCTCGGCCCCTGCCCGGACCGCGATCATCAGCACGCTGCACCAGTCGGCCAGCGCCTCCAGGGAGGGACAATATTGATAGGGCAGATCGTGTCTGGTGCGGCTGAAATAACCGATCTCGCTCTCGAAGGCGGCGCAGCGGGCGGCGATCTTGCGGCCGATCTCGCCCATGCCGTAGACGCCGATGCGGCGGCCGGGCATGCCGGCCTGAGGGCGCATCATCGGCGATTGCTTGGAGGCCGCCCAATCGCCGCTGCGAACATATTGGTCGGCGACCAAAATCCGCCGCGTCGTCGCCAGCATCAGGGTCATCGCGATATCGGCGACGGACGCCGCATTGGCACCCGGGCTGTGGCCGACCGCGATGTTGCGGCGGGCCGCCGCCTTCAGGTCGACGCCGTCATAGCCGGTGCCGTAGCAGACGATGGCACCGAGCTTCGGAAAGAAATCCATCGCCTCCGCGCCGAGCGCGGTTCCGCCCGCGGTCAGCACCGCGCGGATACCCCTGAGCTCGTCCGCCGGAAACACCTCTTGCGCGGGCTTGCCGCCGGTGTCGAGCAGTTCGAATCGCTCGGCGAAACGCGCCATCATTGTTTTGGGAAAGCGCGAATAGATCAGGACCTTGTCAGCCATTGTTCTTGTTTCCAGTGAGCGCCGCCACAAACGACGAGGGGCGGAATCGGTCGCCCGACTCCGCCCCTCGCCTCATGCAATTTCCAAACCTCAGCCGAGAATGGTGCCCGGCTCGACCTTCACGCCGGGGCCCATCGTCGAGGACACCGCAACGCGCTGGATGTAGGTGCCCTTGGAGCCGGCCGGTTTCGCCTTGGAGACCGCGTCAGCCAGAGCCTTGATGTTCTCGACCAGCTTCTCCTCGGAGAACGAGGCCTTGCCGACGCCGGCCTGCAAGATGCCGGCCTTCTCGACGCGGAACTCGACCGAGCCGCCCTTGGCGCCCTTCACCGCACCGGTGACGTCCATGGTCACGGTGCCGATCTTCGGGTTCGGCATCAGGCCGCGCGGGCCGAGCACCTTACCGAGACGACCGACCAGGGGCATCATGTCGGGGGTGGCGATGCAGCGGTCGAAATCGATCGTGCCGTTCTGCACCTTCTCGACCAGATCCTCGGCGCCGACGACGTCGGCACCGGCGGCCTTGGCCTCGTCGGCCTTGGCGCCGCGGGCGAACACACCGACGCGCAGCGTACGGCCGGTGCCATTCGGCAGGGTCACGACACCGCGGACCATCTGGTCGGCGTGACGGGGATCGACGCCGAGATTGATCGCGACCTCGATGGTCTCGTCGAACTTCGCTTTCGCGCGTTCCTTGACCATCTTGATGGCGTCCGCGAGCGGGTAAAGCTTTTCGCGGTCAATACCTTCGCGGGCTTTGTTCAAACGCTTTCCGATTGCCATGACCGCTTACCCCGCAACTTCCAGACCCATCGAACGGGCCGAGCCCTCGACCATCTTCATGGCCGATTCGATGGTGTCGCAATTCAAGTCCTTCATCTTCTTCTCGGCGATCTCGCGCACCTGCGCCTTGGTCACCTTGCCGGCCTTGTCGCGGCCCGGCGCCTTCGAGCCGGACTGGATCTTGGCAGCCTGCTTGAGGAAGTAGGACATCGGCGGCGTCTTCATCTCGAAGGTGAAGGAACGGTCCGCATAGATGGTGATGATCACCGGGATCGGGGTGTTCTTCTCTTCCTTCTGGGTCTGGGCGTTGAACGCCTTGCAGAACTCCATGATGTTGAGACCGCGCTGACCGAGCGCGGGACCGATCGGGGGCGAAGGATTCGCCGCACCGGCCGGGACCTGAAGCTTCAGGTATCCGGTCACTTTCTTTGCCATGTATCACTCCTGTTCTGCCGGCATGCCGCCGGCGGTTTCAGGTTCGTGGTCGGGATCGATGTGCGGCTGGCAACCGCTCTCGTCCTCCCACGGCCTCTCCTGGAGACGTCCCCGCCTCCACTCCTCTCGTCATGCCCGGACTTGATCCGGGCATCCATCACTCTTCGCAGAAAGCATTCTTGCGAAGCAGATGGATTGCCGGGTCAAGCCCGGCAATGACAGCTCGAGTCAGACCTTCTCGACCTGACCGAATTCCAGCTCGACCGGCGTGGCGCGGCCGAAGATCGACACCGCGACCTTCACGCGCGAGCGCGCCTCGTCGATTTCCTCGACCACACCCGAGAACGAGGCGAACGGGCCGTCCGCCACGCGCACGTTCTCGCCGATCTCGAACGACACCGACGCCTTCGGCCGTTCCACACCCTCCTGCACCTGGTGCAGGATGCGCATGGCCTCGGATTCCGAGATCGGCATCGGCTTGTTTTCAGCGCCGAGGAAGCCCGTGACCTTCGGCGTATTCTTGATCAGGTGGAACGCCTCGTCGGTCAGCTTCATCTTCACCAGCACGTAGCCGGGGAAGAACTTGCGCTCGGCATCGATCTTGCGGCCGCGGCGCACTTCCGTGACCTTCTCGGTCGGAACCAGCACCAGTTCGAACAGCTCCTCGAGCCCGCGCTGCTTGGCCTGCTCGCGGATCGATTCGGCGACCTTCTTCTCGAAATTCGAGTAGGCGTGGACGATGTACCAGCGCTTGTCGGACACTTGAGCGGTTGCTGTTGCCATCAGTGAATGCCCAGGAGGAAGGTGATGAGATAACGGATGATCTGATCGGCGGCGAAGAAGAAGATCGAGGCCACGGCGACCATGACGAACACCATGATGGTGGTGATCGTGGTCTCACGGCGGGTCGGCCAAGTGACCTTGGCAGTCTCCGAGCGCACTTCCTGCAAGAACTTGAACGGGCTGACTGCCATCGTCTAGGGTCCAGCGTCCTCGACAGACGCAAATGAATTTCAGGGATCCGAACAGCCGCCGTTGGCCCAGCCCTCTGTCTCGAAGGATGAGCCGGAAACCGGGCTCGATTGTTCGGGGATTTCAAGGCCGCGCCGGAAATCCGCGTCTAACGGGCCGGCTGCGAGTGCGGGGTATCTACTGCGGATGGGGCCAAAGGTCAAGGTAAAGAGACTTCGCGCGGCAATCCGCCCTCCCCCGCCCCCCGGTACGGAATCCATGCGGATCAAGGGGTTATCCACCGCTCGCAAGGCTCGATCCCTCAAAGGGGCATCGGCCCGGACCGGTCAGTCGGCCCGGTCGATCATGGAAATGCCCGGCAGCGGCACCACGAACTTCCCGCCTTCGGCGAAATAGCGGGCGTGCTTGGCCCGAATCGGGTCGACGTAGCGCCAGGCGAACACGACGACGAACGCCGGCTTGCGCTCGTACAGGGCAGCCGGCGGCAGGATCGGAATGTCGTAACCCGGACCGGCCATCACGTTTCCCTTGTTGGGATCGTCGTCCACCAGGAAGTCGATCTTATTCTCCAGGCCGAACTGCGGCAGCAGCGTCGTGGTGCCGACCGAGACGCCGTAGCCCGCCACCTGTTCGCCCCGCGCATGGGCGGCATCGGCCATCGCGACCAATTCGTCGCGGATGGCCGCGATCCTCTTCACATAGGGCGCATAATAGGCTGGCTGGTCCACGCCGAGCCGGTCTTCCTCGGCGATGAACTGCGCGACCTCGGCCGACGGCTTCCGCGCCCCGCCCGCCCGCTGAACCGTCACGCGAATGGAGCCGCCCTTGGTCCAGATGTGCTGGACGTCGATCACTTCCATGCCGAGCCGGGCGAAGAAGTGCGTCAGCGGCTTGATGTTAAAATACGACAGATGCTCGTGATAGACGGTGTCGAGCAGGTTCTTCTCGGTGACGTCGACGCCGTATTGCGTTTCGAAGACGAACAATCCGTCCGGCGCGAGCACGTCGCGCACCCCGATCACCAGCGGATCGAGATTGTCGACATTGGCGATCATGTTGTTCGCGATCACGACGCTCGCCGCACCATGGCTCTGAAGGATGCGGCGCCCGATGGCGTCTGTGAAGAAATCGCCGATGGTCTCGATTCCCGCCTCGGTCGCGCGCCGCGCGATGTCGACGGCGGGATCGACACCCAGCACCCGCATGCCGCGCTCTTTGAAGAAGCCAAGGAGTGAGCCGTCGTTGCTGCCGAGTTCCAGGATCAGCGAGCCAGGCGCCACCTCGAAGCGGCTGACGACGTCGTTGGCATAGCCGGCGAAATGCTCCCGCAGGCCGAGCGAGAGCGAGGTGGTATAGACGTAGTTGCGGTACTGGATCTCCGGATTGCCGACATGAAGAATCTGGAGGTGGCCGCAGTCCCTGCACAAATAGAGCGCCATCGGCACGGCGGCGCGAAAGACGGGATCGTCGGCGCTGGCGTTGGGCACCTGGAAGTTCGGCGTGCCGATGGGCATCCCTGCCATCGGGACGACCAGTTCCTGCTTATCCGAATGGCAGAGGCGGCAGGTAGTGCGGACGTAGAACAGGTTTTTCATCGTGGAACCGACAAATGAGATACGGGCGCGAGTGAGATTATCCCACCCTGTGAAAGCCAGATCGGCAATGGGCTCGCGTGGGTCATGAGTGGCTCGAGACTTCCTTGGCCAGCGCGTAGCTGGGAGCTGCCTCGGCCGCCTTGGCCTTGTCCGCCGAATAAGACCCCCGCTCCGGGCTCGCCAGCCAGATCACACCGCCGACGACGCCGATGATCACGCTGATGGCACCCAGAAGCAGCGAAACTGACAGCGCTTGCTCGGACGGCACCCCGGCCAGACCAAGGCAGGCGACCATCGCCCCTTCGCGCACGCCCCAGCCGCTGATCGAGATCGGAACGGCCGTCAACAGCACCACCGGCGGAATCAGGATGCCTGCGTCCAGGACGGAGAGCTGCGCTCCGACACCGCGTGCCAGGGTGTAACAGGCCGTCGCGGTGACGAGATGAATGAGGAGCGCCGATCCGAAAAGCGGCGCACGGCGCTCGGACTGTAGCAGCAGAAACCTGACCAACGTTCCGAACCGCACGAAGCTCGCGATCGCGGGAAGCGCGATGAAGCGTTTCGGCAGACGGTCGAGCGTCAATAGGACCACCGTGCCGGCGACGCCCGCCAGCGTCAGTCCGCCGATGGCGAGGATCGCGGCCGGATTGGACACGCGTGACAGCAGAAGCGGCAATCCGATCACCATCAGCACGATCAACCCGATCAGCGCCGTGAAGCGGTCTGCCGCAACGCCCTTGACGGCCTCCGACCACTGCACGCCGCGTTGGCGCAGCAGCCACATCCGCACTGCGTCGCCGCCGACGGATGACGGCAACACCTGATTGAACCAGAGGCTGATCATGAGGATCCGCCAACCCGCGAGCCAGTCCAACGACACGCCGAGCGCGCGCATGATCAGCTCCCATCGGCCGTTGAGCACGAAGGTTTGCAAGAAGATCAGCACAAGCGCGACGCCGAACAGGAAGGGATCGACCGAGACGAGATGATCGCGCAGCTGGCGCAGGTCGAGACCACGCGCAATGTAGACCAGCACCGCGATCGACAGCAGCAGCTTCACCGAGAACAGGGCCGCCTGCTTGACTCGCGACTGCATCGGTTGCCCGCCTCAGGACGCCGGATATTCCGCACGACCGATGACGAGGTCGATGGCGGCCATCATCCAGAACTGGTGCGTGGTTTCGACGATGTTGTAGCTGCGGCTGTCGACCCAGAAGTTGACGTCGCCGAGCGTGCTCAGCGGGTTGTCCGCATTCATGCCCGACAGCGTGATCACGTCGAGCTTCATCGTCCGCGCCTGCGCAACCGCATTGAGGATGTTCTTGGAGCGCCCCGACGAGCTGATGGCGACCAGGCAATCGCCGGCGCGGGCGTTCAGCCTCACGGCGTGCGCGATCCAGTCCTCGAACCCGTAATCATTGGCAAGGCACGACATCATGCTCGCGTCGCTGAAGCAGAGCGCGGGCACAGACGCGTTCTTCGCCAGATCGATCGCCAGATGCGAGGCGATGCCGGCCGAACCGCCATTGCCGATGAAGATGACCCGGCCGCCCTGCTCGCGCGTGCGCAACCAGGACGCGCGAGTGGCGGAGATCCTGGCAAATATACCGTCGTCAGCCGCCGTCGCGCGATGCAGGCGTCCCACGTAATCGTCGAGGAAAGCCTTGTGATCGGGATCCACGGACTCGGCAGGCATGGGCTGGCGGCTCGGTTGCAACATGTCCGGGTGATACCGGCTATTACCAAGGATTGCAAAGGTATAATACTTGCAAAGTTTGTGAGCGGCTGATAGTCGGCTTTCGGGTTTCACAACATTGGCGAGCCTGTTTCGCTGGGCATTCGCGTCACGGATGTTCCCCATGAAATGCATCGTTACTGGCGGCGCCGGCTTCATCGGCAGTCACCTCGTCGATCGCCTCCTCGATGACGGCCACGAGGTCATTGCACTCGACAATTTCGTCATCGGACGCGCCGAAAATCTGGCCGCACACGCCAGTTCGAGCCGGTTGAAGGTCGTGCGGGCGGACGTCACTGACCTCGACTCGATCAGACCGTATTTCCACGGTGTCGATTGGGTCTTCCATCTCGCCGCACTCGCCGACATCGTTCCCTCGATCGAGTCGCCGATCCCCTATCATCGCGCCAATGTCGACGGCACGGTCAACGTCCTGGAGGCGGCGCGGCACGCCGGCGTCAGCCGCTTCGTCTACGCGGCATCCTCCTCCTGCTACGGCATTCCCGACGTCTATCCGACGCCGGAGACCGCCGAAATCCGGCCGATGTATCCCTACGCGCTCACCAAGAATCTCGGCGAGCAATGCGTCATGCACTGGTGCCAGGTCTACAAGCTGCCCGCGGTGGCGTTGCGCCTGTTCAACGTGTACGGACCCCGCCATCGCACCACGGGCACCTACGGTGCCGTGTTTGGCGTGTTCATGGCGCAGAAGCTCGCTGGCAAGCCCTTCACCGTGGTAGGCGACGGCGAGCAGACACGCGACTTCACCTTCGTCAGCGATGTCGCCGATGCCTTCGTGACCGCTGCGCGCTCCGATGTCTCTCATGAGATATTCAACGTCGGCTCGGACAATACCTACAGCGTCAACCGGCTGGTCGAGCTTCTCGGCGGCGACAAGGTCCACATTCCCAAGCGTCCCGGCGAGCCCGACTGCACATACGCCGACATCACCAGGATCAAGCAGGTCCTGAAATGGGCACCGAAGGTGAAGTTCGAGGACGGCGTCGCGACGATGTTGAAGTCGATGGATCAGTACAGGGACGCTCCCCTGTGGACGGTGGACAAGATCGCGGACGCCACCAAGGACTGGTTCAAGTATCTCGGTGACGACACGGCCACCTCGCAGAAGGCAAGCCGTTGAGCAGGCTCGTTCACGTCGTGACATTTGCCGCCAGCCGATCATTTCCGGACCGGCCATCTGAGACCTACCGGCGCTTTGGATAATTCGCATGGGCAATGCTGCAGAAAAGCCGACCGGACATCCGGCACCGCACGATAAGATCAAGACGGTCGAGGAACTCGGCGAGATCGCACGCGCCGCGCAGGCAAAGGGCCTGAAAGTCGCTCTCTGCCATGGCGTCTTCGATTTGGTGCACCTCGGCCATGTCCGGCACATTCTGGCAGCCCGCAACGAGGGCGACGTGGTCATGGTGACAATCACCGCCGACCGCTATGTCAACAAGGGTCCGGGACGGCCGATCTTTCCCGAAAACATGCGCGCCGAGATGCTGGCCGCACTCGGCACGGTCGACTGGGTCGGCATCAACCGGACCTCCAGCGCCGAGCCGGTCCTCGATACCGTCCGCCCCGACATCTACGTCAAGGGCTCGGACTACGAGAATCCGGAGGATGACGTTACCGGCAAGATCGCTGTCGAGCGCGAAGCCGTCGAGCGCCATGGCGGCCGCATCGTCTTCACGCGCGACGTGACGTTCAGCTCGTCATCACTGCTGAACCGCTATTTCGACATCTACGACCCCCCTCTGCGCGACTACCTCCAGAAGGTGCGCGATGGCGGCGGCGCCGAACGGCTGCTGAAGCTGATCGACAAGATCCAGGACATGCACGTCGTGCTGGTCGGCGATACCATCATCGACGAGTACCAATACGTTACGGCGCTCGGAAAGGCTTCCAAGGAGAACATCGTCGCAACCTTGTTCAAGAACGGCGAGCAATTCGCCGGCGGAGTGATCGCCGCGGCGAACCACGTTGCGAGCTTCTGCAAGTCGGTCGAGATCGTCACGACGCTGGGCGGCAACGACTATCCCGACGAGTTCATTCGCGCACATGTCCGCCCGAACGTCACGCTCACCCCGATCCGCATTCAGGGCCGTCCGACAACTTGCAAATTGCGGTACGTCGAGATGGGCTACCTGCACAAGCTGTTCGAAGTCTACACCATGGACGACACGCCGCTCGACGAGACCGCGCGCGCGGAGATCGACCGGGTGACCGCCGACCGCGTGCGCGGGGCCGACGTCGTCATCGTTACCGATTTCGGTCACGGCATGATCGCATCCAGCACGATCGACACGCTGATTGCGAACTCGAAATTCCTGGCGGTCAACGCCCAGAGCAACAGCGGCAACCACGGCTACAACCTGATCACGAAGTATCCGCGGGCCGACTACATCTGCATCGACGCACCGGAAGCCCGCCTGGCCGCCACCGACAAGTTCAGCGACATAGCGTCGGTGATCCAGGACGGCCTGCACCGCAAGATCGAATGCGGCAACATGATCATCACGCACGGCTCCTTCGGCTGCTACCCCTTCTCCTCGAAGACCGGCGTGGCGCGCGTCCCCGCCTTCACCAAGACCGTCGTCGACACGGTCGGTGCGGGTGATGCCTTCCTGACGATCACGGCTCCGCTGGTGGCGGCCGGCGGCAATATCGAGGATGTCGCCTTCATCGGCAACGCCGCGGGCGCGATCAAGGTCGGCATCGTCGGCCACCGCAGTTCGGTCGAGAAGGCGCCGCTGGTCAAGTTCGTCACCGCGTTGTTGAAATAGCGCAAGAGATAGATCCCGGAGAGCGACAGTGATTGATCGGAAATGGAACGTGATGGTCACCGGTGGCGCCGGCTATGTCGGCAGCGTGCTGGTTCCCCAGTTGCTCGCGGCGGGGCACAAGGTCACGGTGCTCGACTTGTTCATGTATGGCGAGGACGTCTTCGACGCCGTTCGTGGCAATCCGAACCTGCGCCTGATCAAGGGCGACATCCGCGATGAGGCTGCGATCAACGAGGCCCTGCGAGGCAATGATGCGGTGATCCACCTCGCCTGCATCTCCAACGACCCCTCGTTCGAATTGGACCCGGGGCTCGGCAAGTCCATCAACTACGACTGCTTCCGGCCGATGGTGCGCGCCGCCAAGAAGGCCGGCATCAAGCGCTTCATCTACGCATCCTCCTCGAGCGTGTACGGCATCAAGGACGAGCCCGAGGTGACCGAGGAGCTGTCCTGCGAGCCGCTCACCGACTATTCGAAATTCAAGGCCATGTGCGAGACCGACCTCGCCGAAGAGGCCGCGTCCGGCTTCGTCACCTGCACGGTTCGTCCCGCCACCGTCTGCGGCTACGCTCCGCGGCAGCGGCTCGACGTCGTCGTGAACATCCTCACCAATCTGGCGGTGAACACCGGCCGCATCCGTGTGTTCGGCGGAACGCAGAAGCGGCCCAATCTGCACATTGAGGACATGTCCGCGGCCTATCTGTTCCTGCTGCAGCAGGATGACGCCAAGATCGACGGCAAGACCTACAATATCGGCTACGAGAACCACTCGCTGATGAAGATCGCCGACATCGTCAAGTCGGTGGTCGGAAACAATGTCGAGGTGGCGGTCGAGCCGACAGACGATCTGCGTTCCTACCACGTCTCCTCGGAGAAGATCCGCCGCGAGCTTGGATTTGCGCCGACGCACACGATCGAGCAGGCCGTGTCCGGCCTGGTAAATGCCTTCAAGGCCGGCCGCCTGCCGAACTCGCTCAATGATCCCAGGTATTTCAACATCAAGATGATGCAGAACATCAGCCTGAAGTGAGCGGCGTGCGGATCGGCATCGATTTCGACAACACGATCATCTGCTACGACAAGGTCTTTGCCGTCGCCGCGCGCCAGCGTGGGCTGGTGCCGGAGGGCTGGGACGGGCTGAAGACGGACGTACGGGACTATCTGCGGTCTCGTGCCGGGGGCGAACTGGCCTGGCAGGGACTGCAGGGTTTCGTCTACGGCAAGGGCATCGGCGGCGCCGAGATCTATCCGGGGGTCCGCGAGTTCCTCGCCGCGTGCCGCAAGGCCCGCGCGGGCGTCTTCATCGTCAGCCACAAGACGCAGTTCGGCCACCAGGACCCTGACCGCGTCGATTTGCGCGAGGCCGCGCGCGGCTGGTTGAGGGGCGCGGGTCTCATCGACGCTGCGGATGCGGCGCTGGTCGCGGGCAACATCTATTTCGAGGCCACGCTCGCGGCCAAGGTCGCGCGGCTCGCGAGCCTGGAGCTCGATATCTTCATCGACGATCTGGTCGACGTGTTCGCGCAGCCGCATTTTCCGAAGACGACGCGATCGATCCTGTTCACGCAGTCGCCGCCTCCCTATCCCGCTCAGTGCGAACCGATCGCGACCTGGGCCGATATCCGCCGCGGAGTGTTCGCGCAATGAGCGAGCCTGACATCGGCGTACAGGATGCGATCTCGATCGGCAGCCGGCTCTCCGGAGCGCCTGTTGTGGCCGCGCAACCGGCCCGGTCCGGCGGCAACAACCGGGTGTTTCGACTTGAGATGACGGAGGGACCCCCGCTCGCCCTCAAGCACTATCCCTCCGACGGGCGTGATCGCCTGGGACAGGAATATGACGCTCTCACCTTTCTGTCGCGACACGGCATCACGTCGACGCCGGGGCCCATCGCAAAGGATCCGGCTGCATTCTGCGCTTTGTATCAATGGTTCGACGGTGACGCCGCGGTCCTGCACCCCCGGCACGATGATGCCGACCAGCTGGCGGATTTCCTGATCGGCTTGCAGAGGCTGCGCAACGCGGAAGGCGCGCAGAACTTGCGCAACGCCTCGGCCAGCATCTTTTCGCCCGAGGAGGCCATCGCCCAGTACGAGCAGCGCCTGGACGTACTGCGGCGCGCGTCGCAGGATGATCCGGACCTGCGTGCGTTCATGGACGGCAGCCTGGTTCCGAGCACCGCAATAGCGATCCAAAAACTCCGCAAGCGCTATGCGGAACTGGGCCTCAATGCCGCAGCGGACCTGGCCCCGGGCCAGCGTGCATTGAGCCCGTCGGATTTCGGACTGCACAACGCGCTGCGCACCGGCGACGGCAGGCTGCGATTCATCGACTTCGAGTATTTCGGCTGGGACGACCCGGTGAAACTCGTGTCCGACACCGCGATCCACCCCGGCAGCGATCTCCCAGCAGCCGACGCGAACCGACTGATCGATCGCCTCTCGCGCGCCTTCGTGGCTGGGGATGACGCGTTTGCGATCCGCCTTGACGTACTGTATCCTGTGTTCGGGGCGATTTGGTGCCTGATTGTCCTGAATGCCTATTTGCCGGAAAGCCGCTCCCGGCGCGCCCTGGCCGCGCAAGGCGGCGATCTGACGGTCCGCCTTGCCGGCCAGCTCGACAAAGCCCGCCGGCTCCACCAAACGATTTGCCAACGTGATCCAGATCTCGCCCCACGCTGAAGCCGCCCTCACCTGCACGCTCGACGAGCGCAGCCTCTATCTGCGCCGCCTCGTCCTCGGTTCTGTCCGCTCGGCCGGACGCGGACATGTCGGTCCTGCCCTGTCGCTGATCGAGATGGTCCGCGTGCTCTACGACGACGTGCTGCGGATCGATCCGACGAACCCGCGCGATCCCAATCGCGACCGCGCGATCCTCAGCAAGGGACACGGCTGTCTCGCGCTCTATGCGCTGCTCGCCGATCGCGGCTTCTTTCCGCTGTCGGAGCTCGACGGCTTCTGCGGCTCCGACAGCATCCTGGGCGGACATCCCGAATACGGCATGGTGCCGGGGGTCGAGGCGTCGACCGGCGCGCTTGGACACGGCCTGTCGATCGGTGTCGGCCTCGCGCTCGCGGCGCGCATGCGCGAGCGCAGCTACCGGACTTTCGTGCTGCTCGGCGACGGCGAGATCAACGAGGGATCGGTGTGGGAGGCCGCCATGGGCGCGGCCAAGCACGGCCTCGACAATTTGGTCGCCATGATCGACTACAACAAACTCCAGAGCTACGGGCCCACCGATTACGTCCTGCCGCTCGAACCCCTCGCGGACAAGTGGCGGAGCTTTGGCTTCGCCGTGCAGGAGGTCAACGGCCACGACGTTGGCGCCCTGCGCGGCGTGCTCGAACAAATCCCGGCCGTTGCGGGCAAACCGACCGCGATCATCTGCCATACCGTCAAGGGCAAGGGTCTGCCGCAGGCAGAATCCAACGCCGATTGGCATCACAAGAACAAGCTGACCGACAGCGAGCTCGACGCCATCCGCGTCGCCGTCGGCGATTTTTGATCGGCTCCCCATGCGCAACACCGCGATGAACATGGTCCACAAGCTCGCTGCGCGCGACGAGCGGGTGCTTTACATCGGCTCCGATCCCGGCGCCGGTACCCTGCGCGCGATGAGCAAGGAGTTTCCCAAGCGCCACCTGATCGAGGGCATTTCGGAAGCGCACATCATCGGCATGTCCGCCGGCCTCGCGATGGAGGGCTTCGTGCCCTACGTCAACACCATCGCAACGTTCCTCACCCGCCGCTGCTACGAACAGGTCGCCGTCGATCTCTGCCTCCACAATCTGCCGGTGCGGCTGATCGCCAATGGCGGCGGCCTCGTTTACGCGCCGCTTGGTCCCACCCACCAGGCGATCGAGGACATCGCCATCATGCGGGCACTGCCGAACATGACGGTGATCTGCCCGTGCGACGCCGATGAGGCCGCGCGCATGATGGAGCAGACGCTCGACTGGAAGGGTCCGATCTACATCCGGCTCGGCAAGGGCGGCGACGCCATCGTCTCGAAGGCCGAGCACGGCTTCGAGATCGGCAAGGCCATCCTGATGCGCTCCCCCGGCGACGTCCTCATGGTGAGCACCGGCATCATGCTCCAGCGTGCCATCGCCGCGGCCGACCTGCTTGCCGCGCAGGGCGTTCGCGCCGGCATCCTGCACATGCATACGGTCAAGCCGCTCGATACCGCGGCGCTGCTGCAGGCGATCCGCGGGGTCAAGCTCGTGGCGACGCTGGAAGAGCACGTGCCCTCGGGCGGACTCGGCAGCGCGGTCGCGGAGGCGATGATCGACAAGCTCGGTTCGGGTCTGCCGGCGATGCTGCGGCTGTCGCTGCCGGACCGCTTCATGCACAATTACGGTTCGCAGGACTCGCTGCTGAAGAAGCACGGACTCTCCGCCAACGCGATTGCGACCTCGATCGAGCATGCGCTCGCGGCGTCGCGCACTTCCTCCCCTCAACTCCATTCCACCTGACGGGTCCCATGTACGACGTTCGCTATTCCTATCTGCTCGAGCAGTTCGCCGACCCCGCTCCGATCCTGGCCGAGATCGGCCGGCTGGTGGCGACCGGCGACTTCACCCTTGGCAAGCCCGTCGCCGAATTCGAAAAGCGCTTTGCCGAACTGATCGGGGTCCGGCACGCCATCGGCGTCGGATCGGGCACCGACGCCCTCAAGCTGCCGCTCAAGGCGCTCGGCATCGGCCATGGCGACGAGGTCATCACCGCCGCCAACACCTTCATCGCCACGGTCGGCGCGATCGCGGAAACCGGCGCCACCCCGGTGCTGGTGGACTGCGACGATTCCTTCTGCATGAATGTCGACCAGGTCGAGGCCGCCATCACTGAGAAGACCAAGGCGATCATGCCGGTTCAGCTCACCGGCGAGGTCACCGACATGGGCAAGCTGATGCCGATCGCGCAGCGCCATAACCTGCCCGTGGTCGAGGATGCCTGCCAGGGCATCCTGTCGGAGTTTGCCGGAAAGCGCTCCGGCACCCACGGCATCGCGGCCGGCTTCTCGCTGCATCCGCTCAAGAACCTCAACGTCTGGGGCGATGCCGGCGTCGTCGTCACCAACGACGACGGCATGAACGAAAAGCTCCGCCTGATCCGCAACCACGGCATGAAGAACCGCGACGAGATCGCGATCCTCGGCTGCAATTCGCGGCTCGATTCTCTCCAGGCGGTGGTCGGCAATTGGCTGATCGGCCAGACCAACGAGATCACGCGGCGCCGGATCGAGAATGCGGCCTATTACGACGCGGGCCTCGCCGGCCTGCCCGGCCTGCGCATCCCGCCGCGCCGGCCCAACGTGAAGCACGTCTATCATCTCTACATGGTGTTCGCCGAGCGCCGCGACGAACTCTACAAATACTGCCTGGACAACGGCATCGAGGCCAAGATCCACTACCCGATCCCGCTGTATCAGCAGGAAGGCCTCAAGCATCTCGGCTACGCGCCCGGCACCTTCCCGGTCACCGACCGCCACGCCGGGGAAGTCATCAGCTTCCCCGTCGACCAGCATCTGACGCGCGCGCAGCAGGACCGCGTCATCGAGACCGTCAGGAAGTTCTGCCATGGACGCTGACACCGGCCGCCGGCGCATCGGTTACGTCAATCTCCCCGCGCAGTTCGAGGAAGAGCGCGCCGAGATCATGCAGGCGGTCGAGGGCGTATTCCAGCGCGGCGACTTCATCGGCGGCGCGGCGGTCGGAAAGCTCGAGGAGGAGTTGTCGTCCTATCTCGGCTCACCGCATGTCGTGACGCTGAACTCCGGTACCGACGCGCTGATCCTCGCCATGCGGGCGCTCGACATCGGCCCCGGCGACGAGGTCATCACCCCGCCGAATTCGTTCGTGGCATCGACCGCCGCGATCATCGCGGTCGGCGCCACGCCGGTGTTTGCGGACGTGCTGCCGGACCAGAACATCGACCCCGCCGCGGTCGAGGCTGCCGTCACGTCGCGCACCAAGGCGATCATGCCGGTGCACCTGACCGGGCGCATGGCCGACATGGGCCCGCTGATGGCGATCGCGGCCAAGCACGCGCTCGCCGTGATCGAGGACAGCGCCCAGGCGATCGGCTCGACCTATGACGGCCGGATGAGCGGCACGATCGGCACGTTCGGCTGCTTCTCCGCCCACCCGCTGAAGAATCTCAACGCGGCCGGCGATGCCGGCTTCCTCGTCACCGCCGACGCGGAGCTTGCCGCAAGAATCCGCCGGCTGCGCAACCACGGCCTGATCAACCGCAGCGACGTCCAGGAATGGGGCCTCGTATCACGGCTCGACACGCTTCAGGCCGAAGTGCTGCGCATTCGCCTGCGCCACCTGCCATCGGTCATCGAACGCCGAAGGCGCAACGCCGCGCAATACCGCGCGGAGCTCGCGGGCCTGCCGCTGTTCATTCCGCCCTGCCGCAACATCGAGTTCAACACCTTCCACACCTTCGTCGTGCAGACCGAGCGTCGCAACGATTTCCAGAAATATCTTGCCGACAAGGGCATCGAGACCGCAATCCACTATCCGGTCCCGATCCACCTGCAGCCGGCCGCGGCGCATCTGGGCCATGGCCGCGGCGCATTCCCGGTGACGGAACGGCAGGCCGACCAGATCCTCACCCTCCCCATCAACCAGTTCCTGTCGGCCGCCGACATCAGCTATATTTGCGCGACCGCCCGGGAGTATTTTGCATGACGGACACGGACTTCCTGCACGCCGACGAGCAGGCGCTGGCGCAGCGCTTCATCGACGACGGCTTCGTCACCACGCCGGCCGACGACCGCGCCGGGCTCGACCGGATCCAGCGCCGTGCCGCAGAGCTCGCCGCGGACTATCTGAAGCTGCCGCACAGCAACGATCCCTATGCGATGCTCGACACCATCCACACGCGGGTCAGCGTGGATGATCTCAACGGCCTGCGGCTGCACGTCTTCAACGGCCTCAACGCCGAGCCCTGGTTCCGGCCGACCTACTTTCGCCTGGCACGCTCGACGATCGAGACCATCGTCGGCAACGAGCTGTGCATGCAGCGCCGCGTCAATCTCAGCATCCAGCTTCCCGGCGACAGCTCCTCGCTGCTCGCCACACATTCCGACGTCTGGTCCGGCGATTCGCCGTTCGAGGTCGTGGTGTGGGTGCCGCTGGTCGACGTCCACCGCACCAAGTCGATGTATCTGCTGCCCCCGTCCCTGAACGGCGAGATGCAGGACCGGATGGCCGCCCTGCGAAGCGCCGAGGAACTGTACAAGACCATCAAGCCGCACGCGACCTTCATCGAGATTCCCTACGGTCACGTGATGCTGTTCAACCAGACTCTGATGCACGGCAATCGCGTCAACGAGGAAGCCGGCACGCGCTGGAGCATGAATTGCCGCTTCAAGAGCATCATGTCGCCTTACGCGGACAAGCGCTTCGGCGAGTTCTTCGAGCCGATCCTGCTGCGCCCGGCGACCCGCGTCGGCATGCAGTACAAGCTGCCGGGAGGCTTCCATGGCTGAGCGAGCCGGCCACCGCGGCTACATCGGCGCCCGGCCGCTGAACGGCAGCCGCACCCCGCAGCATGTCCAGAACATCGTGATCCGCGACTATGCGCGGCGGAAGAACCTGCATTATCTGCTCAGCGCCGCCGAGCACACCATGCCCGGCAGCTACATGGTGCTCGAGGATATCCTGGACGAGCTGCCCCGGCTGCGTGGCCTGATCCTCTACAGCATCTTCATGCTGCCGCCCGACGAGGCGCGCCGTCGCCAGATCTACGACCGCGTGCTGCGCGAGGGCTGCGACCTCCATGCCGCGGTCGAGGAGATCACGCTGGCATCGCAGAAGGACGTCCAGGCCGTCGAGGACATCCTGCTCGTCAACAAGTTCGCGACCATCCTGTGACGGTGACGCGGACCGGTTGGCTCCCATGACCGAGATCAACCTGCTCCAGCCGATGCATGCATCGACAAAGCGGAATTACGTCCAGCGCGTGGTCGAGCACGACAAGGCGGAATCCGCCGCCGTCGCACGGCAATGGGGCCGTGACTATTGGGACGGCGACCGACGCTACGGCTACGGCGGCTACCGCTATGACGGACGATGGCGACCGCTGGCCCAGACCCTGATCGATCGCTACGGCATCAAGCCGGGCATGAGCGTGCTCGACGTCGGCTGCGGCAAGGGCTACCTGCTCTACGAGTTCACCCAGCTCGTTCCGGACCTCCAGATCGCCGGCATCGACGTCTCCGAGTACGGCATCGCCAATGCCAAGGAGGAGGTGCGGCCCCATCTGAAGGTCGGCAGCGCCGTCGAACTCCCCTATCCCGATCACAGCTTCGACCTCGTGGTGTCGCTCGGCGTGCTGCACAATCTCCCGCTCGAGGAGGTCTTCCGCGCGGTGCCCGAGATCGAGCGCGTCGGACGCGGCGCCTCGAAATATCTGATGGTCGAATCCTTCCGCAACGAGCGCGAGAAGGCGAACTTGCTTTACTGGCAGCTCACCTGCCTGAGCTTCCATGGTCCGGAAACATGGGCCTGGATCTACGACAAATGCGGATACCGGGGCGACCATGGGTTCATCTTCTTCGAATGAAGCAGGCCTGCGCGGGCCGACCTCGTTGCGTGCGCAAAATCCGGAAGTGTACTATTCGGACGACGCGATCGTCACGGCGGACGACGCCACGATCGCGGAGCTGAAACGGATTGCTGCCGGCAACCCGCGTCTGCGCAGCCGGCTGTGCACACACCCCGATCCCTCGTCAGGCCTGCACGAAATGCTGATCGTGCATCATCGCGAAGCCTATGTGCGACCCCACAAGCACATCGGCAAACCGGAATCGTTCCACGTGATCGAAGGCACCGCACAGGTCGTGATCTTCGAGGATGACGGCCGCATTCGCGACGTGCTCGAGATGGCGCCCTACGGTGAGGGCAAACGCTGCTATTATCGCATGCCGGAAAAGGTCTTCCACTCGATCCTGATCACCTCCGAATGGCTGGTGTTTCACGAGACCACCGCCGGTCCATTCGATCCGTCCCGCACGGCATTCCCCGACTGGGCCCCCGACGGCGGCGACGCTGCCGAGGTCCAAGCCTACGTGACGAGAACCGGCACCCTCGCTGCGGAATATTTGGACAGTCGAGGCAAAGCTTAGGAGCATGGCCATCCCCGTCGGGCTCGAGGATGCTCGCATGAATGTAGATCCGAGCGCTGCCGCCCTCCGACGAGAGGAGCGGGCAGGCATCGGATACGTCTACCTTGCGCTGGCTCTCGCCTTTGTCACGGCCGCGCCCGCTCTGTTCGCGCGTGAAGTCTTCGGCGACGATTGGACCGTGTACTACATCTACTGGACCCAAGGTGCAGCCGGCGTTGCTCGCGTGCTGTGGGAATCGGCGCACGCGGGCTTTGCGATCCCCATGACGCTGTTTGTGGCGCTTTTCAACGACACTCCCGATGTCTCTGCGCGGATTGCCGGACTGGCCTGCCACCTGGTCAACGGCGTGTTGCTTCACTCCGTCTTGTCGCGATCTTCCTATACGAGACGGATCGCCGGTCTTGTCACGGCTCTGTTCCTGCTCAGCCCGTTCTATGCGATTCGCCTGACCCTCAACGCGGTCTACGACTTCTTCTTGCTGTTCTATCTGCTCTCCTACGAGCTGTCCTATTCGAAGCTGCGCGCGCTTCGATGGAGCGCACCATTCTGCCTGCTATTCGCGTTGTCGCTCGAGACCCTGATCGCCCTCGAACCGCTTCGCGTCGTGCTCGCCTGGTCTGGCCGCGAGCGCTGGAGGCAGACGCTCGCGCGTCTTGCACCGTTCTGGCTGGCCGTTGCAGCCATGATCGTTCTGCGACTGACAATTCTGGGGAAGAGCGGTCACTACGCCGGTCAATATAGTTTCGCGAACGATTTCTCGATCATAGCCAGTGCACTCTATGCCCACCTCGCGGCCTTCCCCCGCGGCCTGGGCTACGCCTGCTCTCGCGGTTTCGCGCTGCTGGGGCTGCCCGTGTCCGCGGTCGTGACCTTGGCCGCGATTGCCGTCTTTGCCCGGTTCTCGTCGACCGCATTGTGGACGCCCTGGGTGCTGAACGGACGCTCGAACAGGAATGCGACGCTCCTGCTGCTGATGCTGGGCGCCGCGATTTCCCTTCTCGGCGCGGTGCCCTACGCACTTGCCGGGCTTTATGGCGACGTGACGCGGGGTGAGTCCAGGCTACTCTTTCCTTCGCAGTTCGGCGTCTTGATCCTGTTGGCAACGGTCATACAGGCCATCCCGGGAGTGCGCGTACGCGCAGCAGCCGCGGGGGCCCTGATCGCGATCTTCGCCTTGTCGACGGCTCACGATTCCAAATGGCTGCTCTACGACGGATTGCTCAGCAGCGACATGCTGCGGCAAGTCCGAGCAGCCTTGCTCGCGGATCCTGAGCCGAAGGTCGTGAAGCTCCAGTTCGAGAACTGGCACGTCTTCTCGTTCCGCTCACGATGCCTCGGCGCCAACGACATGAACGTGGCACAGACGATCCTGCGGGACGAAAATCGCGAGCGGTCGTTTGTCTATACGGACTTTTGTGGGGATTTTACCGATCCGAACTTCGTCGTGAACGGCCACTGCCCGGTTTCCTACCTCGAAACCTTTCCTTGCCCGCCCCGCCGCGAGACCTGGCGCTATCGCCCCGCCCCGGGCATTCCGCGGCCCGACGACATTGGATACATCGAGCTTCTGACGGCGACCCTCGGAAGGAGCTCCTCGGCCACGGAAGGCCGCGGGGAGTTGATGCAATTGAAGGACGGAAACCCGGTCCCTCTGGCGAGAGCCGAGTATCGGCCGCCCTGCAACCGGCCCGGCGTCCGCGGGGCGGCCTGGTTGCTGGCGCTGCCGGCCCCCGCATGTGAAAGTGCCGCCTCTGGAGTTCGCTAGACCGCGCGTCATCATTTCAGGCGCGAACACTGCCATGCCGGATGCAACCGCGGGCTTCGCGGGATTGTTCAGGGAATACTGTGGTGGTAGAAGCGCCTCGCGACGGGAAGTTCAGGCAATTGGGGACTGGACGTGATTTCAGAGAAAATTGGATTTCCGCTGTGTTCGACGAAGCCTACTCCCCGACGTCGATCATAGCCGACGTCGAGATCTCCTAGTGCAATACACAAGGGAATTCTCGGTCGCCGCCAGAGCAGTTGTGGCCGCCCTGCTCGCGTGCGCCGCCGCCTACGTGGTGCTGCTGCTGCTGAAAAACTACCTTCCGTCGTTTCGATCGAACTTCGTCGAAGGCTTCGATATGGCCTTGGCCGACAGGAATTGCGATTTCTGCAAGAAGGCGTTCTACGGCTCGTTCTTCCTGTCCGGGCCGATTGCGGCAGCGGCGGCATTGTACGCGGCGTATCGATCATCGGGCTCGCTCGCACTGAGCGCCATCACGGCGAGCTTCGTCTATCTTGCCCTCGACGCCGCCAATGAATGGAGGAGCCCCGGGATCGCGATCGCCCTGCTGGCGGCCGCGGCCATCACCGTCGCTCTCAATCGAGGCGCCAACAATTACCTTCCTGCCGCAAAACCCTCGGCCGACATCCCGTTCAGCGTGGGGGCGGCCGATCTGCTCGCGATCATATTCCTCGCCGTGCTGCTGATCCCCTCCGACCTCGAGGGCCTGACCGCCGCCGTGCGGGACGAAGCGCACAAGGTAAGTTACTTCATCGGTCCGGCGCTTTATGGCTACGCCCCCGGACTCGTTCCGGGATTGGACTTCCATTCGCATTACGGCCCCGCACTCGGCTGGTTCTTTCATCTCATCATGGGAGATGGCTGGAAATCGGCGGCGATGCGAGCGGTCGGATTGAACATCGCGATCACGCTCGCGACCTACATCCAGGCCTACTTTCTTCTGAATTACATGATCCGGTCGAGACTTGCCGCGATCGCCGTCATCACGGCGCTCGCCGTGCTGGCTTTCTCCACCACCGGCCAGTTCTACTCGCCGTCCGCCTACCCGACGCGATTTCCTCTCTTGATCGTCTTTGCGCTCGCGATCAGCCTGCACTGCACCGCTCCCGGGCGCCTGACATGGCTCATCACGTCGGCCATCATGTGCGCCATCTCGCTGCTCTGGCAGACAGAGATCGGACTGTTCTTCCTTGTGACAGGCACCTTCGTCGCGGCGATCGTCGGAGGCTTTCCGAACTATCGCAATGCCCTCGTGTTCGCAGTCACATCGATAGGTGCCGCAATCCTGATGTGCCTGGTGCTGTTCGGCACGAGAGCCTTCTCCCTGGAGTTTCTGATCGAATGCTTTCGCCCGCTCGTACTCTACGGGACTGGGTGGGGAAGCACGCCCATCAAATGGGACTTGGGCTGGGGCATCATCTACAATCTGCCGCTCCAGATCATGGGATGCATCACCGTCGGCTGGGCCGCGATCCGGCTGTCACGGCACTCCGATTCTTGGCATGACCGGTTCGTGACCGGGATTCTGATGACGCTGTCGATGATTGGCATGGCGCTGATGATCAAATGGGTCAACCGGACGCTGGACGCTGTCTGGCACCAGAACGCGTTGCCGCTGGTGATGGTCTCGGCATGGTGGATCCGCCAGTTTTCGACGGGGTGGCAACCGTCGTTCCGAAGAACCGCTGGCGCCATAGCGGCGGCTGCGACCGTTCTTGCGCTGCTGTTCGTGCAGGACAAGAACAATCCCCACCTCTACGGCCTGAGATCGTATGCAACTTATCCCAGCCTTCTGCGGTGGCCGTTCGTCTCGAGCCCGCCGGTCACGTGGCAGGAAGACCTTGAGCAGATCACCGAGGCCGATGCGAAGTTCATCCAGGATAAAACCAGGCCGGACGAGAGGGTCCTGGTCATCGCTATCAAGGATTGGGCCTATCTGGCGCAGGCCCATCGGGCACCCATGGCCTATTTCATGCCGTTCCTGGTGTCCTTTGACGCGCGGTTCCTGGATCGCTCCATGAACCCGGCGGACCGGCTGTTTTATGATAGCATGGTTGAGCGCAGGCCGGAGTACCACCATGTTCGAGAGGTCATGAAGCGGATCAAGCAAGATTTCGTGGCCGTGGAGACCAGGGGTAATTTGACACTCTACGAGCGGCGGCGGCCTTGACGTCGACCGTGCTCGTAGCCGTCGCGCGCGCACATGGCCGGCCGCATCCACCTCCGATTGAGGGATGGCGGCACGTCTTGCAAGACCTATCCACGGCTGCTACCTGCTTCGGCCGAGGACGCATAGGCTGGAGGAATGCTCCGCGTAGCCCGGATGGAATGTATCCGGGACCGTCTCATTGCCAGCCGCGCCGGTTTCCATTGAAGGTCGCCTCGTCGGACCTGCCCAAATGCGAGAATAATCAGTGACCGATCATTGCCGCCTCTGCCATTCGACCAACCTGCGACCGGTCATCGACCTCGGGCAAATGCCGATCGCGCATCGGCTTCGGCGCAGCCGGAACGAGCAGGAGGAGCGATATCCGTTCGAGGTGCTCGCCTGCGGCGACTGCGGCCTGCCGCAGATCGTCAAGCCGATCGATCCAGACATCCTGTATCGTCAGTTCAACTACAATTTCAGCAGCTGGAAGCCGGAGCCGCACCAGGTCGACGAGCTCGACACCATCGCGAAGTTCTCGAAGCACCAGTCCGTGTTCGAGATCGGATGCAACGACGGCCTGTTCATGGACAAGCTGCGCGAACGCGGCGCGAAGGTCCTCGTGGGCGTGGAGCCCAACCCCGTGTCGGGCAAGATTGCCCGCGAGCGCGGCATCAAGGTCTATTCCGACATGATCAGCCCGGCCCTGTGTCACGACGCGGTCGCCCAGGCCGGCAAGTTCGATCTCGTGGTCTCGCGTCAGGTGCTGGAGCACATCGTCGACTTCGAGAACTTTTTCGATTGCGTGAAGATTGCGCTGCGCGACGACGGGCTGCTGTTCATCGACGTGCCTGATTTCGCGCCCGGCTCGACCGTAGGCGACCTCTCCGTCCTCTGGGAGGAGCACGTCAGCTATTTCACCGAACCCACCCTGCTCGCTTTACTGGCGCGGCACGGCTTCGAGGCCGTGTCGGTGAAGAAATACAATTTCAGCGGCGGCAGCCTCGCGGTTGCGGCCCGCCGTGCCGCGGGCAGCGTGACGCCTCCGCCTGCGCCGTCCGGCGTCGGCGAAACATTCGGTCAGCGCGCAAGGGAATATGGTGCTCGTCTTCGCCCGATCCTCGCCAAGGCCCGCGCCGACGGCGCCGAGATCGCCATCTATGGCGCCGGTTGTCGCGCCTGCACCTTCACCAATGCCCATGAGTTGGCCGATCTCGTCGACCTCTCGGTCGACGACCAGAAGGAGCGCCAGGGCCTGTTCCTGCCCGGCACCGGGATTCCGATCCGCTCGCCGGACGATCTCGCCGGCAAGCCTGGGCCGCTCGTCTGTCTCCTCGCCGTGAACCAAGAGAACGAAGCCAAGGTGAGCGGCCGGCTGCGCGAGAACGTGAAGCGTCCGCTCCACATCGTTTCGATCTTCGCGCCCTCCGACATCTGGAGCGAGCTCGACCGTCTCGAGGCGGCGCTAAGGTCGCAGCATGGCTGAGGACAAGCTCTTCAACTATTACGAACGTCAGGACGTCCTGCCGACGTTCGGAAATTTCAAGTCGTCCGCCGAGCTCGCAGCCTATGCCGGCCAGCGCCGCGAACTGTTTGCGGACAAGCTGGTGCTGCCGCCGCGGCTATTCCGCAATGCCGATGTGCTCGAGTTCGGTCCTGATTCCGGCGAGAACGCGCTGGTGTTTGCCGGCTGGGGCGCGAACATGACGCTCGCCGAGCCGAACCGGCATGCACACCCGAAGATCCAGGCCTACTTCGCGCATTTCGGCCTGACGGAGCGGCTGCGCGAGCTCGCACTGGCCGATGTCGAGGGATTCCGCAGCGATCGCCGCTTCGACATCATCGACGCCGAAGGGTTCATCTACACGGTGCAGCCGACGGAAAACTGGCTCGGCATCTTCCACGGCCTGCTCAATCCGGACGGTTACGCCGTCGTGTCCTATTACGAGCGCTATGGCGGCTTCTTCGAACTCGCGCTCAAGGCGATCCATGCGGCCGGCAAGGCGTTGACGGGTCGTCCTGCGCTCGAAACGGCAAGGCTGCTGTTCGAGGCCAAGTGGGACAGCATCCCGCACACCCGCAGCTTCGAATCCTGGCTGATGGACGTGCTCGAAAATCCATTTGTGCGGTATCGGTACTTCCTCGACGCGGCAGCCTTGTGCACGGCGGCGCATGAGCAGGGATTCGATATCCATTCCGCGTGGCCGGCCTATCGCGACAGCCTGGACATCTACTGGCACAAGAAAGTCTTGCCCGGCGACGAGAAACTGCGGCGTGCGGTGCGCCATCTCGACCGCAGCCGCCTCAGCTTCCTGGGCGGACGCAAGCTCTACCTGGTCGGCAAGGCCGATGCCGTCGAGGCGATCTCGGCATCGATCGAGGCGCTGGTTCTCGACGTCGACGCGCTGATCGACGATCCCTTCGGCGCCAGCCTGCCGCGCGTGGTCGCGAGCCTCGATTCGCTGCGCGAGACGATCCGGACGACGGACGTCCTCGCCGACGATGCCGCCGACATCGAAGCCATCATTGCGACGCTCGACAGCTTCCATCGCATCTTTGGCGCGATCGGGCGACGGGATGCGTCCGCGGTCACTGCCCTCACCCAAACCGATCCAGCGTTCATCGACAGCTGGGGACAGCCGGCGCATTTCCTCGTCGTCCGAAAGCGCTCCGGGGAATCATAGCCAGTGAAGCCAGGCATTGGCATCATCGGGACAGGCATGGTCGGCCAGATGTGCCACCTCGCCAATTTCGCTGCCAATCCGGCCTGCCGCGTCGTCGCGGTCGCCGATCTCCGCCCGGATCTGGCCGCCGCCGCCGCGCAGAAGTTCGGCGTTGCGCGGGTCTATGGAACGCACCGGGAGTTGCTTGCGGACAGCGAGGTTACCGCCGTCGTCGTCGTGACGAAGCGGCGCGCGACCGGTCCGATCGTCCTGGACGCCCTGAACAGCGGCCGTCACGTGCTGTCGGAAAAGCCGATGGCCTACACGACGGCCCAAGCCGAGACGCTGGTCGAGGCGGCACGGCGACAGGACCTCATCTACAGCATCGGCTACATGAAACGACACGATGCCGGCGTGGCACGCGCACTGGCCGCGTTGGCGCGTCTTCGCGCAGACGGCTCGCTCGGGCGCATCGTCGCCGCGCGCGGCTGGTGCCTCGGCGGCGACACGGGCCGGGCGCAGGACAATTTCGTGATGACCGGCGAAGCACGGCCGGACGGACTCGAACTCTGGGACGATGGCCCCGACTGGATGCCGCGCGCGATGCGCCAGGGCTACGACAACTTCCTGAACGTCTTCAGCCATATCATCAATCTGTCCCGCTACCTGCTCGGACCATCGCCGACGCTCCTCGAAAGCGCGATCGAGACCTCGGGAGCCGCCCGCATGGCCCTCGACTTCAACGGCATCGTTTGCACGCTGGATCTCGCGAACGGAGCCAAAGGAGCCTGGCGCGAGGGACTGGCGATCGATTTCGAGCGCGGAAGCCTCACCCTCGAATTGCCCGCTCCCTTCGCCGAACAGGAGGCGCAGGTCATCATCGATCACGACGGCGAATCCACCCGACTGGCGCGCGCAACGAGCTGGGCATTTCGGCGCCAAGCCGACGCCTTCGTCGCCGATATCGTGGACTGCAAAATACCCCTCGCGTCCGGCGCGGACTCGGTGAGCGACATCTCACTGGCCGAAATGGTCTACGAGCGGCAGGCTGGCGGCACAGTGTGACCTGCAAGTCGTTTTCGTCGCGGCACATGATTGCAAGCCCGCGTGACGACCGGCCGTCAGGGGCGCCGGGGCTGCCTTGACCTGAAAAATACGACCTCCTATAGACTTCCGCTCTGGCTGGCCTGAGAGGCGTCCGGGACGATTTTCCGCAATGAACCTGCTACCAGGCCCGGCGCAAGCTGCTGCGATTGGTCTCAGCCTCGCCTTTCCACTGTTGTTGCTGCTTTACGCGCGCATCGCCGCCACCGGCGGAGCCGGCCGTCGTTTCCGGCTGGGCTGCGTCAGCCTCGTCATCCTTTACGCGGTCGCCTGTATCGCCCTTCCAGGTCAGCGCCAGGTCGGCGACGTGCTTGGCGGTCTCTTCCTGCTCGGGACCGCAATGATGCTCTGCTACATCCTGTTCAGCCTGCTGGCCTGGGGCTTCACGCTGACGCTGCTCACGGCGCTCGTTCAGGCCGGACGGCCTCTCACCCTCGAGCAATGGGCGACAGCCTACATGCAAGGTGGAGACCTCGGCACCTTCACGCACAATCGCCTGAAGCTCCTGATCGGGGCCGGCATGGTCGTCACGGCGGACGGCCGGCTTGCCCCCACCACCAAGGGAGTTGCGGTCGCGCATCTCGTCAAGCTCGTTCGTCTGTCGACAGGCCTTGGGTGAGGCGATGTCCTTTGCTGTCGGACTTGCCGCCGTCGCCGTGTTCGCCCTGCTGGCGCCTGCCCTGCAATTCATGGCGCGCACACGCGCATGGCCGCTTGGACCCGTCGCCCTGCTCGCGATTGCTGCTGTTGTCTCGCACGGTTTGGGGGTAACGCTCGGACTTCTCGCCGTCCCGCAGTTTCAGTACTGGGACGCCGCCTCGGTTTTCGGATTTTGCGTGATGGCTTACGTTTTCGCCTTTGGCGCCGTCTATAAATCGGTTTCGCTGGGCATCCTGCTCAGCCTCGTCGACCGCCCCGATCGCAGGGCCCCGCTGTCGGAGATCGTGGAGCGGCAGGTTCCAGATCTGTTCCGCGGACGAATTGGGAATTTGGTCGACGGAGGCCTTGTCGAACGGTCAGATTCGCACTTTGCGGCAACAGCGAGGGGTCGGAACATGGCCGGCCATGTCGGGCGGCTGCGACGCGCGTTCGGCATCGGCGATACCAGTCTCTATGATTTTTCCGAATAGTTGCGCGGATCACACACATCCCAGGTTTCGCGCTGGTCCTGTGGGCATGCAGGGGACCTGCATTGTTCGCCCGGTTCAGATGACCTAGACTTTGCACAGGGGCCATCGGGACAGAATGGCCCCGTCAACGGGCGCATACGATGACACCTTCCAGGGCGGCAAAACGGCTTACGATCGTCATCCCTGCATTGAACGAGCAGGACAAGATCGCCGACACCATCGGCGGCGTGCTGCCGCTCGCCCGCGAGCTGCTTGACGACTTCGAGATCTTCCTGATCGACGACGGCAGCACCGATGCGACCGGCGCGATCATGGACGAGTTCGCCGCCGGCGAGCCGCGCATCATCGTGCATCACAACCCCGAACGGCGGGGCGTTGGCGCAGGTTTCGAATATGCTCTGGCGCGCGCGAAATTCGATGCCATCACGCTCATTCCTGGCGATCACGCCTTTCAGAACGAGGGTGTCGCCCGGATGTTCAAGGCGGCGGGCGCCGCCGACCTCGTCATCACCTATCGCGACAACCAGTCGGACCGCTCCATCAACCGCTCGCTGCAATCGCATTCGCTGCGGTTCGTCCTGAACTGCCTGTTCGGCTTCTGGCTGTCCGACTACCACAGCATGATCGTCTATCCCGTGAAATGGCTGCGCCAGATCGCGGTGAAGGCCGACGGTTACGGCTATCAGATCTGCGCGCTGATCTCGCTGCTCCAGCTAGGCCTCACCTACGTGCAGGTGCCGGTCAGCCTGAATGCGGAGCTGAAGGGCTCGTCCCGCGCGCTGCGGCTGCGCACCTATTTCGAGCTCATCGGGACGATCTTCTCGCTGATCCGCCGCGTTCCCATTCGTCACGTCGATCTCAGCCAGGTTCCCGGCGACCGCGAGCGGGTCCCGGCGCGCTAGGCGGGCCTGGCATTTGAATGCGAGAATTGGGACCTGCTCCTGGCGTCAAGTTCGTGGGACGCACCCGTCCCTATCCCGCCAGCATCCAACTTAAGCGATTGATTTGACTGGCAGGAGTGGCAGGGCTCGAACCTGCGACCCCCGGTTTTGGAGACCGGTGCTCTACCAATTGAGCTACACTCCTACGGACCCCGCGTCGCCACAGGATCAGGCGCGCTTTCAAGCACAAGGGACGGCCGCTTTGCAAGGGTGAACCGCGCCGGCTTCGCTTGTTTGTGCCGGGCTTTCTGGGCCACAGTCCGTTGGCAATAACAAAAACCAACCGGGAGTGCCCATGACCGCGACAGCGACCGCCACAGCCGCCCCACAGGCCACACCGCAGACCCCGCCTGTGCCGGAAGCCCGCCCCGAGACGCTCGGACTGTCACGTCCCCGCCTCCAGGCCATGTCGGACGCCTTCAAGCGCGAGATCGACAAGGGAACCGTGCCCGGGGTGACCGTGCTGGTGGCGAGGCGCGGCCAGGTCGGCTGGTTCGAGGCGCTCGGAAAACAGAGCCCGTCGGCCGCCGCGCCGATGGCGCGTGATTCGATCTTCCGCATCTTCTCGATGACCAAGCCGATCGTCTCGGTCGCCATCATGGCGCTGGTCGAGGACGGCCACCTCCTGCTCAGCGACCCCGTCGCCAAGTTCATCCCGGAATTTGCGAACCAGAAGGTCGGCGTCGCCAGTGGCGATCGGCTGGAGCTGGTGCCGCCGGCGCGGCCCATGACCGTGCAGGACCTGCTCCGCCACACCTCCGGCCTCACCTACGAGCACCAGGGCGACGGCCCCGTGCACAAACTCTACCAGGAGTCCCGCGTCCGCAGCCGCAAGATCAGCAACGCCGAGCACGCCGCCTTGGTGGCGAGCTTCCCGCTGGTCTGCCAGCCCGGCGCGGAGTTCAACTACAGCCGGTCCACCGACATTCTGGGCCGCATCATCGAGGTCGTCAGCGGCAAGTCGCTCGGCGCGTTCCTCGCCGAGCGGGTGCTCGCGCCGCTCCGGATGGCCGAGACCGGCTTCTCGACCAGCGAGGCCAATGCCGGCCGCCTCGCCGAGCCGTTCGCGGCCGATCCCTGGACCGGAGACAAGGTCGCGCTGTTCAACATGCTGGAGCAGCCGGTGATGGAATCCGGGGGCGGCGGCCTGGTCTCGACCACCATGGACTATGCCCGCTTCTGCCTGATGCTGCGCAACGGCGGCACGCTCGACGGCAACCGGATCATCGGCCGCAAAACGCTGGAGCTGATGGCCTCCGATCACCTCGCTCCCGGCGTTGCCATCAACGGCACGCTGCTGTCGCCCGGCCACGGCTTCGGCCTCGGCTTCGCCGTGCGCAAGGAGGCCGGCATCGCGCCCTTCCCCGGCAGCGTCGGCCAGTATTTCTGGAGCGGCATCGCCGGCACGTTCTTCTGGATCGACCCCCAGGAGGATCTGTTCGCGGTGTTCATGAGCCAGGGCCCCGGACAGCGCGACTACACGCGGACCCTGGTGCGGGACCTGGTTTACGCGGCGGTGGAGTGAGGCGGCGCTTACGCGCGACGCTGCATCCCCAGACTCACTGTCATGCCCCGGCTTGACCGGGGCATCCAGTACGCCGCGCCGGCAGTGCGTCCACACAACTCCCGCCGCGGCGTACTGGATCGCCCGCCTCAGTGCGCAAGTGCGCACAAGGCGGGCGATGACACCGGTTGTTGGGTGGGCTACGTGCCTCTTCTACGCTCTATCGCTCAACTGATCGTCGCGCCGCCGTCGATCACCATGGTCTGGCCGGTCATGAAGTCACCGGCCTTGGAGCCCAGGAACACCGCTGCGCCCGCGATCTCGTCGGGGATGCCGATGCGCAGCAGCGGCGAGCGCGACGTCGAGGCTTTCAGGTTCTCCGGATTATCCCACAGCGCCTTGGCGAAATCGGTCTTGATCAGGCCGGGCGCGATGCAGTTCACGCGAATGTTGTGCGGGCCGTATTCGCAGGCGAGGTTGCGCGCGAGTTGCATGTCGGCGGCTTTCGAGATCGCGTAGGCGCCGAGGATGGTCGAGCCCTTGAGGCCGCCGATCGAGGACACGATGATGACGGAGCCGTCCTTGCGCTCGATCATCTGCGGCACCACCATCGAGATCAGCCAGTTGTTGGCGACGATGTTGTTGTCGAGGATCTTCCTGAACTGATCGTCGGAGATGCCGGCGAGCGGGCCGTAATACGGGTTCGAGGCGGCGTTGCAGACCAGCACGTCGATCTTGCCAAAGGCGCGGTTGCTCTCGTCGACGAGGTTTTGCAGGTTCTCCTTCGACGAGATGTTGGCGGCGACCGCGACCGCGGTCCCCTTGCCGAACTTGTCGTTGATCCCCTTTGCGACCTGCTCGCAGACGTCGGCCTTGCGCGAGGAGATCACGACCTTGGCGCCGTGCTCGGCCATGCGCTCAGCGATCGCGAGCCCGATGCCGCGCGTCGATCCCGTGATGACGGCGACTTTTCCCTTCATGTCGAACAAGGTCATGTGTCTCTCCCAGAATTTGATCTTGGTGTTGATGTCATTCCGGGGCGATGCGAAGCAGCGAACCCGGAATCTCGAGATTCCGGGTCCGGTCCTAACGGACCGTCCCGGAATGACGACCTACTCACGCCAGCTTCTTGACTTCCGGTCCCGCGGGCTGATGCATCGCCGCGTGAGCAGCATCCGCGATCCACGGCTGCTGGTTGACCATGGGCAACCGCCAGAGCGTGCGCTCGGGGCTCGCAAAATGGTCGAGCCGGGTGATCGAGCAATTGTCGATGTCGAACGACAGCGCCTTCTCCAGCTGGCCATCGAGCGCGAGTCCCAGCGCCGCCTTGATCGTGCCGCCATGCGCGACGGCGATGATGTCCTGCCCGGCCGCCTCATTGTTGATCCGCTCAATGGTGCGGCGCGTACGGTTGTAGAGGTCCATGAAGCTTTCGCCGCCGGGCGCGGGCTCGTTGATGTCGGCGAACCAGCTCGATCCGACGGGACGGCTGGCGATGAACTGGGCGCGGTTCATGCCCTGCCAACGGCCGAGATTCTGCTCCGCGAGATCCGCTTCCCATGTCATCGACGCAGGCTTGGGGAAGCCGGCCGCCCAGATCGCCTCCGCGGTCTGGTGCGTGCGCATCAGGTTGCTCGAATACCAGACGGCCTTGCGCGGCAGCACCTTGGCAACGGCATTGAACACGTAGGTGTCGCTGGTGTCGCAGGCGATATCGCTCTGCCCGTAGATGTTGCCGCCGTCACTGCGCACCGGCGCGTGCCGGACCCACCACCATCGCGTGACGACCACATTCGGCTTGTCTGCACCCGCCATCGAAACCCTTCCATCACGTCTGATGTCGCTGTACGTCAGTAGCGAACGTGTCTCAAGACACTTTACCGTTTGAAATCTTGTTTGAAATTCCGTCGCGCGGCAAGCGTCGCGCGCGAGCAAAAGGGAGAAACGCATGGGCCGCCTGCAAGGCAAATCCGTCATCATCACCGGCGCCGGCAGCGGCATCGGCCGCGCGGCTTCGCTGCTGTTCACCAGGGAAGGCGCCAAGCTGATCGCGGTCGATCGCACCGAGGCGGTGAAGGAGACCGTCGACGAGGTGAAGAAGGCCGGCGGTGTTGCGGAAGCCATGATCGCGGATGCCGGCTCCGAAAACGACGTCATCGCCGTGATCGACAAGGCGGTGAAGACGCACGGCCGGCTCGACGTGATCTGGGCCAATGCCGGCATCTCCGGCGGCCTCGTTCCGATTCCCGAGCAGACCGTCGAGCACTGGCAGGAGATCCTGCGCATCAATCTGATCGGGCCGTTCCTCGCGGTGAAGTATGCCATGCCGCACATGATCAAGCAGCAGTCGGGCGCGATCGTGCTGACCGCGTCCGTCGCGGGTCTCAAGGCCGGCGCCAGCGGACATCCCTATGCCGCGAGCAAGGCCGGCGTGATTAGCCTGGTGCAAACCACCGCCTATTCGCTCACCGGCACGGGCGTGCGCATCAATGCGGTCTGCCCGGGCCTGATCGAAACCGGCATGACCAAGCCGATCTTCGACCGCGCCAAGGAGCGCGGCACCCAGGACAAGATCGGCCAGCTCAATCCGCTCAAGCGCCCCGGCCAGCCGCACGAGCTCGCGGCGATGGGACTGTTCCTGGCCAGCGACGAGGCGTCTTATGTGAACGGCCAGGCGTTCCCGGTCGACGGCGGCCTCACCGCGTCGATGCCGTATACGGGCAAGCCGGTTTAATCTCGTCGCTGACATCAGCTCCGTCATCCTGAGGTGCGAAGCTTGTGATGCGCACGCATCGCAAGCTGAGCCTCGAAGGATGAACGGTCCAGATGCAGCCGGGCCGTCGCCCTTCGAGGCGCGTCGTGCGACGCTGTCGCGTCGCAGGACGCACACCTCAGGGTGACGGTGATGGAGCTCGCGGTCGCATCCGGTATTCGCTTTTGACGTAGAGACACAGTTTCGCATCCTCGCGGCGCATCTCGCCCGAGCTTTGCTCTCTTGCGTTACCCTCAATGGAAAGAGGGCGCAGGGAAGACCGGGAGCCCGCAGGCACCCGAGGTCCACTGTGCGAAATCTGCGTGGTGAGAAGCTGCACAGCGGCATACAGGTGTAGCCAGGACATCCCGGCCTTCCCTGCGCAGTGGTTTGACGGCTTATGTGGTGCTCTCCCCGGGGAGCGATGCACTATTGCCCCCGTCGCCTTGCGGATGACTGATGCGCGTGCCCGGTCGGGCCGCCGCATCACCGCAACACTTGGCGCACAGACCCCGGGCGCCAGGACCACACGATTTTGCCGTACGCCGATCACACCCGTCGTTGGCGCGATGGTTTTCGCTCACGGTTACCCGCCCTGCGAACCTTCCACGCCGGTGTGACCCCCGTCCACCGCCCCCTAGCCCGCGTTCGTGACGATCGCGATACGCCCCTCTTCCTTGGGCCGGGTTGCCGCAACACCTACGCCGTTTCCGAATTTCGGTAAAGCGGAATATTTTACGCGATGCGGATTGACCGAGGGATGGAGTGTTTTGCCCGTCCGGCAACGCAAGGTCTGGTAGCCCGGGTCGCGCGCAAGTGTCATCCGGACCTCGTGGGTCACCGGTGCCGCCCCGGCGTCGATACACTTTTGTTCCGCCTGTTGCTCAATGGCACTAGTTCCGGTTGCATCCCGCGCGCAATAATTCGATGTTGCCAAGCCTTCAAACCGTTTTTCAAACCATTTCGTTAACGGCCAGCCTTCGAACCAGGAATTGCCAAAGATGTCTTCGGTCAAGCATCCGGCGCGTTTCATTTTCCTCGTCATGGCCCTAACGGCCCCCGTCGTGCTTCTGCCGCAGAAGGCTGCGGCGCAAGTCACATGCGGACTCGGCGGCACCTACGCGGTTTCGGGCGGCAACGTCGTTGTTCCCGATGGAGGCGCCGATGCCGCCAGCGAACCCACAAATCTAGCCTGCGGAGCTAATACCAGCGCCAGCGGTTTCGGCTCAGGCAACACAGCGCTGGGTTATCAAGCCAGCAGCTTCGGCAACATGAGTTATAATATCGCGACCGGATATTCCGCAAACGCTTCGGGCTTTCATTCTTTCAATAGTGCGACCGGCTACTTGGCCAACGCTAGGGGAGACTTTGCTACAAATATCGCGACCGGCGGCAATGCCGACGCACACGGAGACGCAAGCAATAATATCGCCATCGGCAACTATGCCAACGCCAGCGGCACCAGCAGGTCGAACACAGCAGTTGGCTACCAAGCGGTCGCCACTGGCGCGAATTCCTCGGCGTTCGGCAGGCAGGCCGAGGCGCTCGGCAGCCAGAGCGCGGCATTCGGCCGGAGTACGATCGCCAACGGCAACAACAGCACCGCGGTCGGGTCCAACAACACCGTCACCGGCGCCAACAGCGGCGCGTTCGGCACCGGCCAGGTCGTCAACGGCAACGGCACCTTCGCTATCGGCGATCCCAACACCGTCAACGGCAACGGCAGCTTCGTGCTCGGCGACAACAACATCGTGAACGGGCCTGCCGTCGCCGGCAATGGCGATAATGTTCAGGTCATCGGATCGAACAACGCCGTCGCCGGCACCGCGAGCGCTTCCGGCGCCTCGGTGCTTGGCAACGGCAACACCGTCAACGCCACAAACGCGATCGTACTGGGCAACGGCAGCACGGTCTCGGGCGCCTCCGCCATCGCGATCGGTGGCGGCACCAGCGTGAGCGGCGCGAATGCCATCGCGATGGGCACCGGCTCCAGCGCCAATTTCGACAATTCGATTGCAATCGGCACCGGCGTCGCGACGACCCGCGTCAACCAGGTGGCGGTTGGCACCGCCAGCAGCACCTACACGATGAGCGGCATCAGTTCGGGCGCGAGCAAGGCCGCGCAGTCCGGCCCGACCCAGCTCGTGACGGCGGACGGCGCCGGCAATCTCGCCACGACGACGCTCGCCGGGCTCGGGCTGGCGTCGGCTGGCGACATCGGCGCCATCAATGCCCGGCTCGATGATCTCTCCTCACGCAGCAACAAGGCGACCAACGGCGTGGCCATGGCGTTCGCACTGGCCGGCGTGCCGACGCTGATGCCGCACGAGCGCTTCGCCGTGACCGCCAATTGGGGCACGTTCCAGAGCACGAACGGGCTAGCCTTCAACGCCGCCGCGCGCGTCAGCGACCGCGTCCAGCTCAATGCCGGCCTCGGCTACGGCGCCAACCAAAACCTGTACGGCGGACGCGTCGGGGTCAGGGTCGGATGGTGAGACCGATCATGCGCGCGCGGCGTTGCACGCTCGTTGCCGGCCTGCTCGCGCTGCCATGACGCCCGCGACCATGGCGCAGAGCGACAAACCGGCCGCCGCCTCCCCCACCGCAGCAGCAACAACAGCAACAGCCGGCCTCAATGCCCGTTGGCATCGACCAGGCGCTCTACCTCATCCGCTCGACGCTGCTCACGCTCACGACGCCAACCGCACCGGCAACTATTCGGTGCTGCGCGACCTTGCCGCGCCCGACTTTCAGGTTAAAAATACCGCCGCCGACCTGGCGCTGGGCTTCACCGACTTGCGGCGGCGCAATTTCGACCGGTTCTCGGTGGCGCTGGCGGCGCCGCAGCTTTCGACCCCGCCCTATCTCGACCCCAACAAGACGCTGCGCCCGACCGGCTTCTTTCCGACCTGCCCGCTTCAGATCAATTTCGACCTGACATTCCAGAACGTCGGCAACCAGCGGCGGATCTTCGGCATCTCGGTTGCCACCCCGCAGGTTCCTGCCGAGACCTCAGCCGCGCCTACGGTCCCCGCGGCGAAGAAAAGCGCCACGCAGAAGAACTGAGCGGCCTCGCCGTCCCCCGGCGGTTTCCACGACCGGCGCGGATTTGCCCTGAGAGGCCGGCCGTTGGTATGCTTCATGCAAGCACGCCGGCGACCAGACCGGTCCTAACCCCACCCATCGAAATTGGACATGCCGAGCTCAAGACCCGACCGCATCCGCAAGCTTCTTGCCGACCTCGTCGCCTTCGACACCATCAGCGACCGCACCAATCTGCCCCTGATCGCCCATATCGAGACCTATCTCGCCACGTTCGGCGTCAAGGGCGAGCGCATCACCGATGAAACGGGCCAGAAGGCCTCGCTGTGGGTCACGATCGGGCCGCAGGACCGGGGCGGCTACGTTCTGTCTGGCCATACCGACGTGGTGCCTGTCGTGGGCCAGGACTGGAGCCACGATCCGTTCAAGCTGGTGGAGCGCGACGGCAAGCTCTACGGGCGCGGCACCACCGACATGAAGGGATTTGTGGCGGTGTGCCTCGCCATGGTGCCGGAGATGGTGGAGGCAAGACTCAAAACGCCCATTCATCTGGCAATCTCCTATGACGAGGAGATTGGCTGCGTCGGCGTGCGGCCGATGCTGCACGAGGTCGCGAAGAAGAAAGTCAAGCCGCTCGGTGCCTTCATCGGAGAGCCGACCTCCATGCAGGTCATCATCGGCCACAAGGGCAAGCACGGCGTGCGCGCGACCTTCCGCGGGCTGGCGCGTCATTCCTCGATCGCGCCGGACGGCGTCAATGCGATCGAATATGCCGCCGAGCTGATCGTCGAAATCCGCCGCCGCGCGGTCGAGCTCGCAGGCCAAGCCGAGCATGGCAGTCTCTACGACGTCCCGCACTCGACGCTGCTGACCAGCATCGTGCATGGCGGCGCGGCGCTGAACATCGTCCCCGACACCTGCACGGTGGAATTCGAGTGCCGCGGCATCGGCATCACCGAGTCCAAGGAGGTGACCGATGCGATCGTCGCCTGGGCCAAGGCCGAGCTCGAGCCGGCGATGAAGGCGCAGAATGCCGATTGCGGCATCGCGTTCGAAGAGATCCTCGACTACCCCGCCCTCGACACGGCCGCCGATGCTGCAATCGTCACGCTGGCCAAGAGCCTGGCCGGGCGCAACGACCACGCCAAGGTCGCCTTCGGCACCGAGGCGAGCCTGTTCGCCGACATCGCCGACGTCCCCTCCGTGGTCATCGGTCCGGGCGGGATTGCGCAGGCGCATACGCCTGACGAATTCGTGGAGATGGCCGAGTTGGAGAAATGCGCGGGCTTCGTGGAGAAGCTGATCGCGCATTGCACGAAGGGATGATCAGCAACCGCTATCGTAGGGTGGGCAAAGCGAAGCGTGCCCACCAGTTTGCGCGATAACCGAAGAATGGTGGGCACAGCGCTGCGCGCTTTTGCCCACCCTACAAGAGCTTCGGTGAAGCGCAAGGCGCGGCCACCGGCCGCGCCTTCGTTTTCGCTACACCGCCCCCGCCTTCTGCGCGTAGTCCCATGAGGCCTTCGACAGCGGCACGGTGCGCTTGGCGGATTCGAGCGCCTTGGCGTTGGCGGCGGTGCCGTCGCGGACGCGGCCGGCGATGCCTTGGGTGATGCCGGCGAGGCGGAACAAATTGTAGGCGAAGTACCAGTTGAGATCAGGCACCGTCATCTTGGTGACGTTGCAATAGATCTGAGCGGCCTCGTCGAGGCTCGGGATGTTGAGCGCCTTGAGGTCGGCGCCATCAAGGCCCGGCATGATCCACTGCATCAGGAGATAGGTGAAGTCGGCCATGGGATCGCCAAGCGTCGACAGCTCCCAGTCCAGCACCGCCTGCACGCGGGGCTCCGTCGCGTGGAAGATCATGTTGTCGAGGCGATAGTCACCATGGACGACCGAGACGCGGGCCTGCTCCGGCACGGTCCGCGGCAGCCATTCGGCGACCTTCTCGAACTCGGGAATGTGCTGGGTTTCGGAGGCCCGATACTGCTTGGTCCAACGGTCGATCTGGCGTGCGAAGTAGTTTCCTGGCTTGCCGAAATCGCCGAGGCCGATCGCAACGGGATCGTACATGTGGAGCTTGGCCAGCGTCTCGATCTTGCTGGCGAAGATCTTGCGCCGATCGTCCGGCGCTTGGCTCGGCAGCGTCGGATCCCAGAACACGCGCCCCTCCTCCATCGACATGATGTAGAAGGCGGCGCCAATGACACTGTCGTCCTGACACAGCGCATAGGCGCGCGCGACCGGAAAACCCTGCTTTCCGAGGGCTGCGATCACGCGATATTCGCGGTCGACCGCGTGCGCCGACGGCAGCAATTTGCCGAAGGGCTTCCTGCGCATCACGTAGGAACGGTTCGGCGTATTCAGCCGGTAGGTCGGATTGGACTGGCCGCCCTTGAACTGGAGCACGACCAGCGGGCCTTCGAAGCCTTCGACGTTCTCGCGCATCCACGCCTCAAGCCGCATCTCGTCGAAGCGATGACGCTCCTCGACCGGCTTGGTGCCCGAAAACTCCTCGTCTTTCCTGACGCCGTCAGCCACGGTGACGCTCCCTCTTCAGTCCGAACATGATCCTAATCGGTAACCGCTGACGCACTTGCGTCAAGCGGTTACCGCCATTGGATCATGTCCTGTCGTTTCTTCAAGTCGGGAGCGCCGCAGGGCTCCCCCGCTTAGTGATTGGGAGAGTTGGCATACTTCCGAACCTCAAGCCTGGCAATGGCGCGGTTATGCACCTCGTCCGGACCGTCGGCGAGACGGAGCGTGCGGATGTGGGCATAGTCCTTGGCAAGACCTGCCTCGTCCGACACCCCGGCGCCGCCGAACGACTGGATCGCCTCGTCGATAATCTTCAGCGCCATGTTGGGCGCGGCGACCTTGATCATGGCGATCTCGGCCTGCGCGGTCTTGTTGCCAACCTTGTCCATCATGTCGGCCGCCTTGAGGCAGAGCAGCCGCGTCATCTCGATGTTGGTGCGGGCTTCGCCGATGCGCTGCTCCCACACGCTGTGCTCGACAATCTTCTTGCCGAAGGCGGTGCGCGAGGTGAGCCGCTTCACCATTTTCTCCAGCGCCTCCTCGGCCTTGCCAATGGTGCGCATGCAGTGATGGATGCGGCCCGGACCGAGGCGACCCTGTGCGATCTCGAAGCCGCGGCCTTCGCCGAGCAGGATGTTCTCCTTCGGAACGCGCACGTTCTCGAGCAGCACCTGGGCATGGCCGTGCGGGGCGTCGTCGAAGCCGAACACCGGCAGCATCTTCTCGACCTTGATGCCGGGCGTGTCCAGCGGAACCAGGATCTGCGACTGCTGCTGGTGCTTGGCCGCCTTGAAATCGGTCTTGCCCATCAGGATCGCGATCTTGCAGCGGGGATCGCCGACGCCGGACGACCACCATTTGCGGCCGTTGATGACGTAGTGATCGCCATCGCGCTCGATGCGGGTCTCGATGTTGGTGGCATCCGACGAGGCGACCGCCGGTTCCGTCATCAGGAAGGCCGAGCGGATCTCGCCGTCCATCAGCGGACGCAGCCATTTGCGCTTCTGCTCCTTGGTGCCGTAGCGCATGAACACTTCCATGTTGCCGGTATCAGGCGCGGAGCAGTTGAACACCTCCGAAGCCCAGGTGATCCGACCCATCTCTTCGGAGAGCAGCGCGTATTCGAGATTGGTCAATCCCGCGCCCCGGAATTCGTCATCCTCATGCTCGTTCGGCGGCATGAACATGTTCCAGAGGCCCTCGGCCTTCGCCTTCTTCTTGAGGTCCTCGAGGACCGGGATCACCTTCCAGCGCTCGCCGCTGTGGTCCTGCTGATCATAGATCGGCACCGCCGGGCGCACGTGCTTGGCCATGAACGACCGTACGCGGTCGAGCCATTCCTTCTGCTTGGGCGACATATCGAAGTCCATGGGACGCTCCTCGTCTCTCTTTGCGATCTGGTTTTGCGCCGGACTGTCCTCCCGCATGGCGCGACCGGCAAGCGCGAATGCGCTGGCTTGGCGGCTTGCCGAGGCCAGCCCGCGCGTTGCGAACGAGTCTCGATTGCGGATTGACTTTCTCCAGCCTTCAAACGATAGTTTCATACAAGTGTTTGAATTGCAACTCCCTCGCTCACGACGTCATTCCTGGCCAGCCCGCGGGGCTGAACCCGGAATCTCGAAATGTGGCGCGAGATTCCGGGTTCGACGCTAATGCGTCGCCCCGGAATGACGGGATCAAGGTCATGGCCAGCGATCATACGAGGTCTGCCATTCTCGCCGCCGCCGAACGGCTCTATGCCGATCGCGGCTTCGGCGACGTGACGCTGCGCGACATCGTCGCGGAGGCCGGCGTCAACCTCGCTGCGGTGAACTATCATTTCGGCTCGAAGGACGAACTGATCGCGGAATTGTTCGTCACGCGCTCGATCGCCACCAACCGCGAGCGCCTGCGGGAACTGAAGGCGGCGGAGGAGCAAGGCGGCGGCCGCGCGCCGATCGAGGTGATCCTGCGTGCGCTGGTCGGCCCGACGCTGCGCGGCTGCCTGGGTCCGGAGAACCAGCGCTCGACCGCCGCACGGTTCATGATCCGCGCCTCGATCGAATCCGTGCCGCCGATCCGCCGCATCAAGAACCGCGAGATCGACCATTTGCGGAAATTCGCCGGCGCGATGCGGCGGTCCCTGCCCGACCGCAGCGAGGTCGATATTTATTGGGGGCTCAACTTCGCGCTCGCCATGGCGCATCACACCATCCGCGAGAGCGAGCGTCTGACGAAACTGTCGGAAGGCAAATGCGACCTCGACGACGTCGAGGACGTAGTGGAGCGCGTGGTCAGCGTAGCGACGATGGCGCTGACGGCGGGGCGGACGGAGAGCAAGGCGCCGGTGCGCGCCCTGGCGCGAGACGCGCGCTGATCGATGAGCCCGGTGCCGGAGCGAGTCGCTCCTGCGCGGGGACCTGAATGGCGCGGCTGCTGCGGCGGCAGGCTACGCCCGCTGCGGCATCTCCTCGGCCTCTTCCTTGGCGAGCAGCAGCAGCATTTCAATGCCCATTTCGCCTTCCTGCGGCGAGCGGATGAACTTGATCTCGTCGGCGCTCTGCCGCAACGCGGCAATGATGGCGACGGCCTGGTTGGCGGTGGCCGCCTCGGTTGCCAGAACGGCCTTCTGGTCCTTGGCCTGGAATCCGATCGTATAGGACATTCGCTTCCCTCCCGGAACTTAAGCGGAGAGATCGAATCAGAGTCGCGCGCGAAGCGGAAGCCTGTGCGATTACGGACCGGGATTAGCTGGGGATTGCGGGCAAGCTTCAGGCAAGCCCCGACATGGCGCGCGGCTCTGCACGACGGGGCCCCTCGAGAGGGGCAGAGCGTGCTAGATGATGCCCTGCTGCTTCAGGGCCGCGATCTTCTCGGCATCATAGCCGAGCTTGCCGCCGAGCACCTCCTGGGTGTGCTCGCCCAGCAGCGGCGGAGCGCGATAGTCCTTGATCGGCGTCTCCGAGAGCGTCAGCGCGTTGCGGACCAGCGACAGATCGGGTTCGAAGGGATGGTCGACCTTCACCCGCATCCCGCGCGACTGCACGTGCGGATCTGAAAACACCTGCTCGAAATTGTTGATGGGGCCCGACGGCACGCCGGCCTCCTCCAGCTTCTCCAGCCAATAGGACACCTTCTGCTTCAGGAACAGGCCGGCGAAGATCGCCATGATCTCCTTGCCGTGCACGACGCGGTCGTTGTTCTTGAGAAAGCGCGGATCGTTCGCGAGTTCGGGCTCGCCGAGTACGGCGCAGGTGCGCTGGAACTGGCCGTCATTGCCGACCACCAGCATCAGCTCGCCGTCGGCGCAGCGGAATACGCCGGCCGGCATACCGCCATTGCCCCAGGTGCCGCGGCGCGGCGGCATCTTGCCGTTGACGAGATAGATCTGCAGCCAGTGCGACAGGGACGCGATGACGGTATCGAACAGGCAGACGTCGATGTGCTGGCCCTGCCCGCCATTGGCATCGCGATGGTAGAGCGCCGAGAGAATCCCGATCGAGGAGTTCATGCCGGTCATGTAGTCGACGATGGAGGGGCCGACCTTCATCGGGCCCTCACCCGGCTCGCCGTCGATATGGCCGGTGACGCTCATCAATCCGCCCATCGCCTGGAGGATGGCGTCATAGCCGGCGCGCGGCGCATAGGGCCCGGTCTGGCCGAAGCCGGTCACCGAGCAATAGATGATGCCGGGATTGATCGCCTTGATGGTCTCGTAGTCGAGGCCGTAGCGCTTGAGATCGCCGACCTTGTAGTTCTCCATGAAGACGTCGGCATCCTTGGCGAGCTCGCGGACGATCGCCTGCCCTTCCGGCTTGGCGATGTTGACCGTGACGGACTTCTTGTTGCGGTTGGCGCAGAGATAGAACGAATTGTTGTTGTTGGCCTTGCCCTCGGGGTCGTTCAGGTAGGGCGGACCGAAGGCGCGCGCATCGTCGCCGGTGCCCGGCCGCTCGATCTTGATCACCTCCGCGCCGAGATCGCCGAGCATCTGGGCCGACAGGGGCCCGGCAAGCACGCGGGTGAGGTCAAGGATCTTGATGCCTGAAAGCGGCAGGGCCGACATTTCGATTTCCTCCGGTAACTGGTCTTGATTTGCACTTTTAGCTGTCTTGGAGCTGTCTTGGAGCTGATTTTGGCGCGACGGCAAGATCGCGGACCGCGCTTCCTGCGGATACACCATTTTCGCGCGGTGAGCACTGCGCTGGCGACATACGGCCATCTCCCGCCGGACAGCGAGCTTCCGGTCCGCAAATTCCCGTCGCGCGGTATTGCCCTGCGGGCTCACGTTCCAGCCACCGCAGCCGCCTGCGGCCGGCGGCGCGCGAGCAGGACCAGGATCAGCACTGCAGCACAGGAGCAGACGAAGGTGAGACCGAGCGCGCCGCGGCCGCCGAACCGGGTGAGCAGGCCGGCCAGCAATGGTGGCGACAGCGCGGAGGCGAGATTGAGCGGCAGGGCAATCATCGACATCGCCTTCGCGAACTCGGCCTGGTCGTAGAACACGAGCGGGATGGTGGCGCGCGCGACCGCCATGGCGCCGCTGCCGGCGCCATAGAGCAGGATGAAGACGGCGACCGCCCAGGTGGCGCCCTCGCTCAGCATCATCAGCAGCATCGCCACCGGCAGCGCCATACTGGCGACGAGACCGGTCGTGATCCCGTCCCAGCGCCCGCCGCCGAGGAAATCCAGCCCGCGGGCACTGACCTGGATCACGCCGAGCATAGAGCCGAACGCGATCGCCTGCGCCGGCGTCAGCCCCTCCGTCCGCAGCAATTCGACGAACACGGCGCTGAGGCCGAAGGTGACGAAGGCATTCAGCGTGATCGCGGCGACGACGAGGCCGAACGTGCTCCTTGGAATCGCGGGCGGCGGCGAAGGTCTGGCCGGCTCGGCAGCATCGCCTTGCCCAGCTCTGCGGCGCGGCGCCACAAAGGCATAGAGCGGAAGCGATACGAGCAGCATCATCGCGGCGTAGACGAGGCACGTTCCGCGCCAGCCGAGATGACCGCTCAGGAAGGAGGTGGTCGGCCAGAAGATGCTGCTCGACAACCCCGTCACCAGCATGAGCGCGCCGATCGCGCTCCTGGCCTGCCGCCCGGCAACCTCGTTCAGCATGATGTAGGCGCCCGTCGACAGCGTGGCGCTGCCGGCCAGGCCAAAGACGACCCAGGCCGCGAAGTAGAGCACCGGCTCGCGCGCGAAGAACAGCAGGACGAAGCCCGGCACGGTGACGACCGTGCCGACCATCATGACCGTCCGCGCGCCGTGCCGTGCAAAGGCCTTGGCAAGCCAGGGCGCGCTCAGTCCCATGGTGACATAAAGAACCGACGTGCCGGCGAACACCGCCGGCAGGCTCATGCCCAGATCCGCCGCAATGTCACGGCCGACAATCGCCGGAAGGCCGATCGTCCCCCATCCAACGAGTTGGGTGATGGCGAGCACCAGCAGGACGCCGAGCAGCCTGCGGTCAGATTTCAAGAACTGCATTCCAAACGTCGCCTGCCCCGGCAGGCGCAGATTGCGCCAGCGCAGCTCGTCTTACCTGCGGACCGATGTCGCGGGAATGCCGGTTCCGAATAGCAGCGCGGCACTGGCCGCAGAGCAAAGTTGCATCACGCGGCGTGGCCGGGGTCGACGTGCTTCGGCATTTTCTTGTCGCGCTGAGGCGTCATCTTGGCCGGATCGGGCGCACCGGGCACGCCGCGTGGACCGAGCTGGTCGCGCTGGATGTCGTCCTCGGAGCGAGGCGGCTCGACGCCGTTGGGCTCACGGGGCTTGGTCATGTGGCTTCCTCGTCTCAAGCGTTGTCCTTGACGCCGAGCGCATTGCCTCCCGCCTCGCGGCCGGGCACGGTGACATGGATTTCATGTCCCTCACGCAGCGCCAGAGATGCGGCCGCGACCGCCGATTCGAACGCGGCTTCCTTGGTGGCGTAGGTGTTCTTGACGTCGCCATCATGCAGCACGCCCCATTCGTCGCGCACCGGCACGATGGCATATTGCGCAAGGCCCATTGTCCAGCTCCTGGCTCAGGTTCAGAAGAAGATCTGCCCGACAACGCGCCTGCGCGCTTAATGTTGCGTCAGCTGCGGGTGCGCGGCGGTGACGCGCCACACCGTGTTGCCGCTGTCGTCGGCGACCAGAAGCGCGCCGGCCTTGTCGATGGCGACACCGACGGGACGGCCGCGCGCCTGGTTGTCGCCGTCGAGGAAACCGGTGACGACATCCTGCGGCGGACCGCTCGGCTTGCCGTCCGTGAACGGCACGAACACGACCTTGTAGCCGTTGAGCGCATCCCGGTTCCAGCTGCCGTGCTCGCCGACGAAGGCGCCGCCCCGATAGGCGGCCGGAAGGCCGGCGCCGGTGCTGAAAACCATCCCGAGCGGCGCGACATGCGAGCCCAGCGCGTAATCCGGCACGATCGCCTTGGCGACCAGATCCGGCCGCTCGGGCTTGACCCGGGGATCGACGTGCTGGCCGAAATAGCTGTAGGGCCAACCGTAGAAGCCGCCATCCTTGACCGAGGTCATGTAGTCCGGGACGAGATCGGGCCCGAGTTCGTCGCGCTCGTTGACGACGGTCCATAGCGCCCCGGTCTGCGGCTCGAAGCTGAGCCCGTTGGGATTGCGCAGGCCGCTTGCGAACACGCGCCAGCGCCCGCTGGCGCGGTCGACCTCGAGGATGGCGGCGCGATTGTGCTCGGCCTCCATGCCCCTCTCGGCGACGTTGCTGTTGGAGCCGACGCCGGCATAGAGCTTCGAGCCGTCGGGGCTGGCAACCAGGCTCTTGGTCCAGTGATGGTTGATCGGACCGCCCGGCAGCGGCGTCAGCACCGTGCCCGGCGCGGTGATCTTGGTATCCCCTTCGGTGTAGGGATATCTGATGATGGCATCGGCGTTGGCGACGTAGAGCTCGTTGCCGACCAGCGCGACGCCGAACGGCGAGTTGAGATGGTCGAGAAAGACGCTCTGCGTTTCCGGCACGCCGTCGCCGTTGCTGTCGCGCAAGAGCGTGATGCGATTTCCCGGCCCGGTATCGCCGCCGCCCGACGTCGACAAGGACATGATGAAGCCCATCACGATCTCCTTGGGCCGGTTGACCGGCGCGCGCTTCGGCGCCTTGGATTCCACCACCAGCACATCGCCGTTCGGGAGCACGTAGAGCGAGCGCGGGTGCTGCAAGCCCGTGGCGAAGGCCTTGGCCTGCAGGCCCTGCGCAACCGTCGGTGTCTCGTCCTTCTTCCAGCCGACGATGCGGGCAATGTGGATCGGCGGCAGCAGATATTGCCGGATCTCAGGCAGCGTCGGATTGGGGCCAACTTGAGCATTGGGATCGCCGCTGCCGTCGTTGCATCCGGCCAGTGACAGCAGCGAACAGCATAGCAGCGCGCGGACAACCGAAAACTTCATCGCGCAACTCCTACGCCGTGGCGATAGACCAGGGCCCAGCCGAGCCAGCCCGTGACCGGAAGGATCAGCACGGTGATCGCGGACAAGGCGAGCCCGCTCGGCCACACCGAGGTCCAGCCGTCGCGCATGTGGATCATCAGATTGACGATCGAAAGGATCAGCACCACGGCATTGCCGATCAAATGCGGCCAGGCCGGCGGCTGCGCCCGCACCAGCCGGTTGCCGAGGAAGTCGGTCAGGCCGGCGATGGCCGCCAGAACGCCGAAGATGACGCCGACAAGCAGCAGCCAGGCGGAAAAATTCGCCCACATGATCTCGGCGCTGGCGACATAGGCGATGTCGGTGAGCAACGCCCCGACAAAGCACGTGATCGGGATCGGCACCAGCATCGGATGAATGGGATGACCCGCGATTTGCGCCGTGGAATGCACGCGCATGTCGTCTTGCACGATGAGCCTCTTGCCGGAATGTCTCTCCCCCATCGGCGAACTCCCGCTCGAGACGATGGTTCCTCGACTTCTGCAGCATTCCGGGCGCAGTACAAGAACGCGTTACTGCCTCTCGTTTTGGGACGAGCCGTTGAACCGGCGGCGCACGGCGCGACACCAAGCTAGATGGCGGCCCAAAAGATGAAGGATTGTTAACTGCGCATCCACCTGGCGGTCATGCTGCTTCCACAGCATCCGTGAAACATCGAAAACTGGGAGGAGATTCATGCAGACCCCGTTTGTCCAGACCACGTTCGTCGTAACGGACTCGGAAATTCGCGATGTCCCGAATCAGGCACCCGATCAGCCAGGCGTTGTTGGAGCGACGATGCACCAGGCGCGCCCCAAGGCTCCTGCCGGTGAGAATGCGGACGCGCGGCCCGAAGGGGTGATCGCCATTTCCCGGATTTTTCAGAATCAGAACCCGAGCTAGCGGGCATCGGGAGCCGCGACAGCAGCGCGGCTCACTCTCGTTCACCGGGACGTCATCTCTTCAGCACCTCGTCCGGCATCGGCTCGACGTTGAATAGGTCATGTTGACCTACCTATTGCGACGCCGCTGCCGCGACGGCGTGCGTGGACAATCGCGCTGACGCAGCGGCACCTTTGCACGCCGAGCGTGTGAAGCACTTCACATCGTCGCCCCGGGGGCTGCTGTACTCTGAACATGTCGGGAGCGGTTGGGTTCCGCGTCACGGTTCCGACCGTGAGCTCGTGAAACGCGAGCTGATCGGTCCGACAAAGACGGAGGCACGCTCATGTCCACGTCCACGACGGCCGATCCAACCAGTGCCACGGATGACCCGCGGGCTCTCACGGGTGCCCGTCATGCTGCGCCAAGCGCCATCCCGCTGCCCTTTGTTTTGCTCGGACACGACGGACGAGTTGGTGACGCCGATCTGTCGCCATACGATTTCGCAACCGCCGTCAGGCCAGGTGCACCGCTCGAGACCCTGCTCTCGATTCCGTTCAAGGCGTTGATGGAGGCGGCCCAGTCCGATCGACCGAAGCCGTTGCCCGCTCTGCTCCATACCGCGCCCACGCCAACACTCGTCCTGGTGCAGCCGGTGCGACGGGCAGATGGATTGCTGCTGTTGATCGTCAGCCTCGATGCACTGCAAGCCGCGGAGAGGCAGAAATTCGAGCAGACACCTTACGGCGTCGTCCGCCTTGGGCTCGACGGTCGGGTCGATTTCGCCAACGCTGCGGCGCTCCGCCTCTGGAACAGGAAAGACCTGGTCGGACAGCGCTTCGTGGATCTGCTGCCCAGGGAGTTCCGAGACGAATTTCTCATCAAGCTGGGCGAGGTGCTGGACACCCGGACGTCGCGCTCCGTCAGGCTTACAGAAGGTGCGGCCGTGCTCATCGGCTCCCACAAGGTGCATTCGGAGCCGCGACTGACATTGCTCCCGGAATTCCTGGAGGGCAGCACCTTGCGCGGCGTGCAGATCGTGATCCGCGAAGGCATCATCAATGCGTTGCGCGTCGCATTGCGGGAAGCAGCGCTGGAAACGGCGAAGGGTGAATCGACCCCGAAGCCCGATGGCGCGCGCAGCCCGACCTGGCGAGATCGAACCCGCCGAATGCTCGACTTGCTGCGGGAGGTCCTGCCGCATGACCTCGCGATCGTCAGCGAAGTCTCCGACAGCTCGCAATGGATACGCCCCACGCTGATGCACCCGGAGCCCTCAAAACCATGGCCACGCATGTGGTGGCGCATGTCGAAGGAGGAGCTCGCGCAGTTCGACGCCGGCCCCTATCGCGAAGAGCTTACGCGCTGGATGCAGGCAAATCCCGATCGTCAGGACGAACCATTGTTGAACCTGCTGCGCGAGGTGCGGCCGGGCGGCAAGGCGCTGGAGTCCTTTGCCATCGTCCCCATTCGGCCGAATGGCCGCACCGAGGCCGTCCTGACCTTGGCTTCGACGCAGCCAAGGCGTTTCGAGGTGTCGAGCAGGGCAGCACCGGCCGGATCCGACTGCGACGACGAAGAGGAGTTGCCGCGCGATCCGCTCGCCGTGCTCGACCGCCTCGGCCTCGACACGCTTCTGCTCATGATGCTCCGGCGCGCCAGACGCGAGGCCCAGGCCGAGCAAAGGGCCCTCGTCGCCAACATCGAGGCTGCGGAAACGGTACCCGATGCGGTGCTCACATTGCTGCGCGAGCTGGTCAGGCATTTCGGGTGGGACCATGCAGCGGCCTTCATCACGCATCATCCGGACGGGACGGAGACGATGCGCTCGCGCGGGGCGGGTCCGCATGCCGGTGCGGAAGAGCTGCAGCTTTTCGCCCAGTTTCCGGAGACCGAGAATGGCGCCACACATCCCCTGGCGATCCCGAAGGACTATACACAGCCGCTGTACGATCCCCGTCCGGGCGAGCCGTTCGATGAGGCCCGTGCGCGCGAATCGGGAATGCTCGGCGCCGCCATTCGCAGCGCACGCCGCGGCGAAAGCGGCGTGCTCGTCGCGAGCGATGTCACCAAGCTCGACGGGGATGGACGACCGCCGCACTGGTTCCGTTCGGTCGGAGCGAAGCCGCGCTCGGCGCTGACCATCGCCATCACCATCAACGGCCGCACGCGCTGGGTGCTGGATACGGTCTCCCGCCAGCCCAACGCATTCATTGAAGAGGACGGGGACCATATTGCTCCCCTGGTCAAAGGCCTGGCTGCGCGCATTTCGCAGCTCCGCGAATACAAGCTGAACGAACGCCTGATCGACCTGATCGACAAAGCCGTTCTGATCACCGACGACGCGGGGGTGATCCTGCGCGCCAACCCGCGAGCGCGCGAGCTTCTCGGCCTCCCGCCGCTGTATTTCGACAAGGGAGAGCATCGCCTCATCGAGTTCGTGCATGGACCGAACGAGGCCGAACTTCCCGGCGCCCACCAGACGGAGGCAACGCTCAGCATCGGACCGAAGGGCGGCAGGGGCGTCGAGACGCATGTCCGGCGGCTCGAGGACATGACCAGGACGTCCGACATCATCTGGCTGCTCAGCGGCGCAGATCGACAGGTCTACAACGTCGACACGCGCTATATTGCGGAGACGGTGCAAGAAGTGGCCCGGCAGGTGCGTGCGCCACTGTTGTTGGCGGCCACGCTGGCCAAACAGCTCGGGCGCGGCTCCCTCGAGGAGGCGGTTGCACCGTTGGCGAAGCAAGTGCGCGAGGGCATTGCAAAAGCCGACATCACGTTCGAGCGGCTCGCCGAGGCGAGAGGAGCCTGGCGCGATCCAAAGAGAGAGGAGCGCATCGTACCGCTCAAAGCGCTGCTGGATGAACTCCGCGACGCACTTCCCGAAACGGACCGCGACCGGCTAAGGCTGGAGGCTACCGGCGAGGCCGAAGTCAGCGGCGATCGGAGCCGGCTGGCCTACGCTCTTCGGACCTTGCTCGGCTACATGCTCTCGCGGGACACGAGGCCGATCACCATCACGCTTCGCCCTCTCCGTTCGCAAGCCGAGATCCAATTGTCGGGAGCGGAGATCGAGCCGTCCTCGGAGCCGGATGATGTCGTGCGTGCCGAGGCGCTGGAAGCCGCTGCGGACGCACAGGGAAGCGCGCGCGCGGTCTTGCTGGCCCATGGCGGCGGGTTGGAGCGCACGGCAGCCGGCTTCCAGCTCCATGTCCCGCTTGCACAAGACACGGAGACACGGCCGTGAACGTCTTGTTCATCTGCAACGATCCGACCATGCAATTGATGGTGCAGAAGACCGTCAGAGGAGCGAGCTTCACGACACTCGCCAATGTCGATGTCGCAACCCAGTATCTCGAGACGAATTTGCCTGACGTTGCGCTGATCGATCCCGAGACCGGCGGAGGCCGTCAGGGGGAGAGCAGCATACGGGGCTTCCTCGAGCGCTTCTCGGGTGCGGACCCGAAGTTTGGCGCCGTGCTCGTGCTCCGTGCGCCCGGCTCGGAGTACGAGGTCGAGGCGGTACGCAAGCCACGGGTCTGGACATGGGACACTTGCGCGCAAACGAACGGCGGACTCGATCCGGAGGAACGGTTGAACCGGGCTTTGACGATTGCTTCTGCTGCGCCCAAGGCACGCAATTTCAGGGCGATCGTCAGCTTCACGGGCGACGTCGTGACGCTGAGTGTCGAAGAGAACGGCATTTCAGTGATCCGCGATCGTCCCCTGCTCACCGACGCGGAATCAAAATCCACGCTTGATGACTTGGCTACGGTTGACCTCGAGCCTTCCGAGGTCGGCGACCTTCGTCAAACATGGCGGAATTACAAGTCGAGCGGCTACAGCGCCTTCAATGCGCTGTTCGGCCCGATCGGCAAGGCGCTTATCAGCAACGATCCAAACGAGTCTGTCGAATTCCGCTTCGACATGGAGCGGATGCAGTTTCAGCGGCGCTTCGCCTTGCCGCTCGAACTCATCGCACTCGTCGCCAACGACCGGCCTGATGGTTTCCTCTGCAATCTTCGTCCCATGGCTCGCAGCGCCTCGAACATCAAGAGGCGTCCTGCGAACAGCGATCATCGTCCGCATATCCTGTTCGTGGATGCCGGGGCGGCCGAGGGCGAGTTCTCCATTTTGGGCAAGGAGGGCATCTCGTTGCGGTCGCTGCCCTCTATTCGGAACAGTACGGACGCGCAGCGAGAACGTCTGGACGACCTCCGCGACGACGGCCTCTGCACGCTGGAGCAGCTGACGCTCGAAGACTTCAACGAGTGCTGCGAAGCGCGCGGCCTCAAGAAGGCAAGAAGCTTCCGGGACGCGCTGCAGTCCCGGCTCTGCCGGCCGGTGGACGGCGACAAACCTGTCGACATCCTGCACTTCGCTGGCCACGGGATCAGCCAGCATCAGTCCGAGACGCGGCTGATATTGCCGCCCGCTCCGGCCCGGCCCGGTGAGGGCGCCGGGGAAGTCGACCTGCTGGAGGTCAGAGAACTCGCCGAATGGCTGCCCGAGAGTGTCCGGGTCGTGTTTCTCGCCGCATGCCAGACCGCTTCGATCTCTTCCGCGGAGCACCTGCATCTGGCGAAGGGATGCAGCCTGGTCGGCTTCCGCTGGAAGGTCGTGGCAAAGCGCATCCCGGAGTTCGTCAGCGGCTTCTACGACGCGCATCTGCGCGAGCGGAAGTCGGTGGCCGGCGCCTACAGGGCCGGTTGCCAGAGGGCACAGCTGCCCGAGGACCCTGCCTGGGTCAGCGCCGTCGCGCTGGCCGCAGACTGATATCGCAAGGAGGACGGCATGACCGCTTTGAAGGGCATTGCTGAGTGGATCAGCGGCACCTGGGACGGATTCCAGACTCGGCCGCGCCTCCGCCAGATCTATACGCGTGTCGCGGCACCGGACGAGCCGGCTGCAAAATCATTCATCCCGGAGCGCAGCTACGTCACCATTCGCATTCGCGAGCTTCGCCTGGCCGAAGCGGGTGCTCTTCTCAACGACTACTTGCCGATGTGCACGTGCTTCCTGCGCGAGGGATTGGGCGATGCGGCCCGGACGATGCCTTTTGTCATCGGCGCGGAGATGATCCGGAGCGGGCTCGGCGCCAACGCCCCGCGGGATGCCGGTCGTAATCTCGCCATCCACGACATGGAGCTGGTGCGCCGTTTGCCGGTGCGCGGGCAAGGGCTGACGCTCTATTCCTCACTGTGCCGTTTCAAGGACGATTCGGTTGCACGCGGACTTCTCGGCTTCGCCGCGGAGGCGGCCAAGGCGGTCGGCGGAGAAGGCATGGCGGCTCCCGTGCGCATGGCTGGAGATCTCACCGGCAAGCTGCAGACCCTGCTGGGCTCCGGTGGCGTGGAAACGAGGTTCGCGAGGCTGGACGGCGATCCGCTGCGCCAGAGCGGTCATTATCTGCTCGCCGCGTCCAGCGAAGGAATCAACGGTGCATTGTCGGTGCGGGACGGTATCGTCTACCAGGGCGAGGGTGCCGGGGCAAAGCCGTTGGAGAATGTCGATTATCTGCTGCTGGAATTCGCCCATCTGGAGACGCTGGCGAGCGAAGACCTCGCCTTCGTCTCGCACCTGCCCTTTCACAATCGCTACGAGCAGATCGAGCAGGAGATCATCAAATCACAGGGGCAGCGGTCACCCGTCGCGGACGATCTGATGATCAAGCTGCACCAGGAGATTTACGCCTCCCCTGCCCTTGTCGCACGTGACCGGTTCGAGCTTTCGAAAATCTACCTGGCGGCGCGACAGAAGCTGGAATCCTCGTTCAAGCACCAGTTCGCCGCCGGCGAAAAGTTCGACGTGGGAACCATTCTGTGGGAGCGTGAGCGGAAGGCGTCGAGCCCGAAGGTCGGCCGCCTGATTGCCGCCGCGCGCGGAGGACTGAGCCAGGCGCTCAAAACGGAGCGCAAGGCTTCGGCCGGCGCCCCAACGACGATGCAGGAATTTTCGGCGATCGCGGCAGCCGTCCGAAGCGCAAGGCTGCCCGAAGACCTGCCCGATAACCTGTACGATCTACCCGAGGCCGATCGCGCCAACAAACTTCAAGCGGCCAACGAGGCACTGGAAGCGGCCAGCCTGGCCTTGACCCGCGCCGCGCTGCACTAACGCCCGATGAGATTTCGACGACGACTCGTCATCGCGCTTCAGCTTGTTGTTGACGCATGATCCTGCCGGAACGCCGCGTCGCGCTTTCCGGATCATGCTTTGGGTTCTGGAGCGGGTGAAGGGAATCGAACCCTCGTATTCAGCTTGGAAGGCTGCTGCTCTACCATTGAGCTACACCCGCGTTACGGGCTCCCTAACACGGCCGGGCGGCGGTCTCAACTGCCCAGGAGGCCGCCTTTGGTCGTCCTCCACCCCTTGCGAACCCGCCACCGGTTCCGGCAGCTCCCCGCCCTCTTAACAGCGATGCAATCGCCACCTATATTGAGGTCTTCCGAAACCAACGAAAGGAGGTGATCCAGTGTCTTTTACCAAGCGCTGTCACCTCGCTGGGATCGCCCGCTGAGCTTTTAATAAGGGCTTGGCATCGGGGCGCTCTCAGCCCTGGACCAGCGAGCAAGAAATCGGGCGCGACGGGGCTTCCCCGCCGCGCCTTTTCTTCGAGTTTCTCTCTCCAAGGTTTCTTGAGGGGATCGCCGGTTCAGCTCGCACGAAGCCGCTCGCGCAGCGCGACGGCGGCGATCAGCATGCCGACGCACCAGGCCGTGACCACCCGATGCGGCTCCCCGCCAAGCAGCACCGTGAAGTGAAGAGGCTCGTCAGAAGACAGGGCGCGATGGCCTTGCAGGTCCGGCTCATCAGCGCGAGCAGGAGCGGCATCGCCGCGATCGATATTTGCAGGACGTCCATTCGAACGCCGGTCTCGGTAGGTTTCAGAAGCCGAAGATGCCGAGCACGCGCCGCCGTTTGCCGCGCCGGCTCTCGACGATCCGCTCGCCGCCGTTCTCGGCCGAACTGCCGTAATAGCGGTGGTGGCCGGTCTGGTCGTGCAGATCGGCCGGCTCCGACTGCCCCGCCCGCCGCGCGTCGCAGATGATCTTGATGGTGTGACCCGACATTGCCGCCTCCAGCAAAGAACTTGTTGTTTGTGGTTCATCAGTCGCGACCGGTGCCGGCGGCGTTCACATGGCGAGGCCGCAATCGGGTTTCCGGACGGTTTCGCCGCTTGCCGGCCACGCAATATTTTGCTTCGGGAGTGTCGGGACGTGCTGCCGTGCCACGTCCTCTGGACTTGCGCAGAAAAACAACGAGGTGACGATGCTGTACGCCATCCTGGCCTATCACGTGGAAGACGAGGTCATGTCCTGGACGCCGGAGCAGGACGCGGCGGTGGTCGCCAAAGTCATCGAGGTTCAGGCGCCCCTCAGGGAAAGCGGTCAGTTTGGGCCGGCAGCCCGGCTGGACGAAACCCGGAAAGCCCGCACGTTGCGGGGGCCCGGCGCCGGAATGGTGCTGGACGGGCCGTTTGCCGAGACCAAGGAGCAGCTTCTGGGCTTCCATTTGATGCAATGCGCCACCGAGGAGGAAGCGATCGCAGCAGCGCGGAAGCTGCGCGCGGTCAACCCGACGGCGGTCTACGAAATCCGCCCGGTCAAGCTTTACGTGCCGGCCGATGGGTTCGGCGCGACGTAGAAGCGCTGGATCAGCAGCCCGCCAAAAGCAAGGAACCACACGAAGGGCGCCAAATGCGGCGCGAACGCCGCAACGACCGTGCCGGGGATGAACACGGCCACCGGGAACAGCGACGCCACGATCTCGCGGCTCCAGCCGCGCAGGATCGTCCACCACAGCAACGCATTGAGGCTGGCGATCGCGGTCAAATGCAGGCCATAGAGAACCGCCACCGCGTTGCTCATGGCGTAATTGGTGTAGAGGCCGTTGGTCACCGGCAGCAGCACGATCGAGAGCAGAAAGAACAGGTTGAGGACCACCATGCCGCGGCTGCCGAGGGGCTGGCGTGCCAGTCGGCGGTGATGGCTGATCCAGAACACGCCGGCGATGATGAAGCTGAGCGCAAAGCCGGCGAGCTTGCCGGAATAGACCCGCGCCAGATCATTCCAGTCCGGCGCGCCGCTGAACACCGCCGCCTTGGGCAGATCGTAGGCCAGCAGCGTCATGGCGACGCCGAAAATGGTGTTGCTCAGCGACTCCAGCCGCCGCATCTCGAACTGTTCGGGCTTGAGCTCGGTCATCTCGGTCACGGGTTGCGGGAACTTCGGGCTGTCTTTCCCCCTAAAACCTAAAGCAGGCTTCGTCCAGCTGCATTGCGATTGCCGGCGGAATGGCCGACTCTCAGCCTTTCACCGGGGCGATTCGTGGCGACATATCTGGACACGCTCAATGCGGAGCAGCGCCGCGCCGTCGAGCATGGCGTGGCCGATGGGGCGACCGTGGGTGCCCCCCTGCTGGTCATCGCCGGCGCCGGCTCCGGCAAGACCAACACGCTGGCCCATCGCGTCGCGCATCTGATCGTCGCCGGCAGCGATCCCCGCCGCATCCTGCTGATGACGTTCTCCCGGCGCGCGGCAGCCGAGATGGCCGGCCGCGTCGAGCGCATCTCCCGCAAGGTGCTCGGCGAGACCAATGCCGCGATCATGCGCGATGCGCTCACCTGGGCCGGCACCTTCCACGGGATCGGGGCGCGGCTCCTGCGCGAATATGCCGAGCGGATCGGCGTCGATCCCGCCTTCACCATCCACGACCGCGAGGACTCCGCCGATCTGATGAACCTGGTGCGGCACGAGCGCGGACTGTCGAAAACCTCGAGCCGCTTTCCCGCCAAGGGCACCTGCCTGTCGATCTACTCGCGCTGCGTCAACGCGGAGATGGAGATCGAGAAGGTGCTGGGGCAGCACTATCCCTGGTGCGCGGGCTGGGCCGCCGAGCTAAAGGGACTGTTCGCCGCTTACGTCGAGGCCAAGCAGGCCCAGCACGTGCTCGATTACGACGACCTCCTGCTGTACTGGTCGCAGATGATGAGCGATGCGCTGATCGCCGAGGAGATCGGCGGCCGCTTCGACCACGTCCTGGTCGACGAATACCAGGACACCAACCGCCTGCAATCCTCGATCCTGCTGGCGCTCAAGCCGGACGGGCGCGGCCTCACCGTGGTCGGCGACGACGCGCAGTCGATCTACTCGTTCCGCGCCGCCACCGTACGCAACATTCTGGAATTCCCGCAGAGCTTTTCCCCGCGCGCGGAGATGATCACGCTCGATCGCAATTACCGCTCGACGCAGGCGGTGCTGGCGGCGGCCAACGGCGTGATCGGCCTCGCCCGCGAACGCTTCACCAAGAACCTGTGGACCGACCGCAGCTCCGGGCAGAAGCCGCAGCTCGTCACCGTGCACGACGAGGCCGACCAGGCGCACTACATCGTCGAGGAAGTGCTGGCGAACCGCGAGCAAGGCGCGCTGCTCAAGCACCAGGCCGTGCTGTTCCGGACGTCCTCGCATTCGGGTCCGCTTGAGATCGAGCTAACCCGCCGCAACATCCCCTTCGTCAAGTTCGGCGGGTTGAAATTCCTCGACGCCGCGCACGTCAAGGACGTGCTGGCGCTGCTGCGCTTTGCCGAGAACCCGCGCGACCGCGTCGCCGGCTTCCGCATCCTGCATCTGTTGCCGGGCGTGGGCCCCGCCACCGCGCAGCGCGTGCTCGACCAGATGGCGGAGAGCACCGATCCGCTTCATACGCTCGGCCGGCTTCCGGTGCCGGCGCGCACCGGCGGCGACTGGACCGACTTCGTCCGCACGGTCGAAAATCTGCGCTATTCGGAATGGCCCGTCGATCTCGAGCGTGTGCGGCTCTGGTACCAGCCGCATCTCGATCGCATCCACGAGGATTCCGAGACGCGCCGCGCCGACCTGATGCAGCTCGAGCAGATCGCGAGCGGCTATGCGTCGCGCGAAAAGTTTCTGACGGAGCTGACGCTCGATCCCCCGGATGCGACCAGCGACAAATCAGGTCCGCCGTTGCGCGACGAGGACTACCTGATCCTCTCCACCATCCATTCCGCCAAGGGCCAGGAGTGGAAGTCGGTGTTCGTGCTCAACGTCGTCGACGGCTGCATACCCTCCGATCTCGGCGCCGGCACCTCGGCCGAGCTCGAGGAAGAGCGCCGGCTGCTCTATGTCGCGATGACGCGCGCCAAGGACGACCTCCACCTCGTCGTTCCCCAGCGCTTCTTCACCCACGGCCAGGCCGCCAAGGGCGACCGCCACGTCTACGCCTCGCGCACCCGCTTCATCCCGGAGCAGCTGGTCCACCTGTTCGAGCGCACCGCCTGGCCGAAGGCCGCGGCGGGCACGGCGCGCACCGCGGCACAAGGCCCGAAGATCGACATCGGGGCGCGGATGCGCGGGATGTGGCGGTAGACGCAAGAGGCCGGTCGCGAGAGGTGTCAGGATAACTGGAACAGCAGAGGTCCGGACATGAAAGCCGTCGTCGTCGAGCAATATGCCCCCATCGATCAGATCGAGCTCAAGGACGTCCCGCCTCCGTCCATGTCGCCGGGCCAGTTGCGCATCCGCGTGGAAGCTGCCGGGATCGGCTTCGTCGATGGCTTGAAGATCGAAGGCCGCTACCAGACCAAGGATCCCCTGCCCTTTATCCCCGGGACTGAGTTCGCAGGTGTGGTGACGGACGCGCCCGGCGCACCCGGCGGTTATCACCCCGGCATGCGCGTGATGGGGATAACGCGCTCGGGCGCGCTTGCCGAAGAGATCGTCGTCAGCCCTGCAGCGCTCCATCCCCTGCCGGACGGCGTCGCGCCAGAGGTCGCCGCCTCGTTTCGCGCCAATTATCTGACCGCGCTCTATGCACTCAGCGCCCGCGCCTCGCTCGGCGCAGGCGAACAGCTACTGGTGCTGGGCGCGGCTGGCGGCACCGGAATCGCGGCCGTCCAGATCGGCAAGCTGCTCGGTGCCCGCGTGATCGCAGCCGCATCGACGCCGAACAAGCGCGCGTTCGCGCAGGCGCACGGCGCCGACGCCGTGATCGACTACACCCAGGCCGGCTGGCGCGACACGCTGAAGGACTTGACCGGAGGACACGGCGCCGACGTGATCTTCGACCCCGTCGGCGGCGAAATCTCGGTGCAGGCCTTTCGCTCCATCGCTTGGCGCGGCCGGCATCTCGTGGTCGGGTTTGCCGCCGGCACGATTCCCGCGTTGCCATTCAATCTGCCGCTGCTGAAAGGCGGCGCCCTGCTCGGCGTCGACCTCGCGCAGATTGCGACGCGCGAGCCCGACGTGCAGACGCGCCTGATGTCGCAATTGACGGGCTGGCTTGCCGACGGCCAGCTGAAGCCCGTGGTCGGCCAGGTCTTCGCCTTCGCGGATTTCCGCGAGGCGTTCAGGACGATGCAGACGCGCGCTGCGCTCGGCAAGATGGTGGTGCGGATCGCGCCATAGCACGCATAAACGGAAACCGAGCATTTCCGCACGTGCGCTTGTGACCGGGCCGCGGTCCCTTAGATCTGGCCGATCATCCCACAGAGACCTGATCGATGACCGCACCGCTCGAATTCGGACTGGATACCTTTGGCGACGTCACGAGAGATGCGTCCGGCGCCATGATCACGCATGCGCAGGTGATCCGCAACGTCGTGGACGAGGCGGTGCTGGCCGACGAGCTCGGGCTCGACTTCATCGGGCTCGGCGAGCACCACCGCGCCGATTTCGCGGTCTCCTCGCCGGAGACCGTGCTGGCCGCGATCGCGTCCCGCACCAAACGCATCCATCTCGGCTCCGCCGTGACGGTGCTGTCTTCGGACGATCCCATTCGCGTGTTCCAGCGCTTTGCCACGCTGGATGCGCTCTCGAACGGGCGCGCCGAGGTGATCCTCGGCCGCGGCTCCTTCACCGAGTCCTTTCCGCTGTTCGGCTTCGACCTGCGCAAATATGAAGAGCTGTTCGAGGAGAAGCTCGATCTGTTCGCCGCACTGTTGCCGCAGCAGCCGGTGAGCTGGGACGGCAAGCTGCGTCCGCCGCTGCGCGATCAGCTGGTCTATCCGCCGGTCGAGAACGGCAAGCTGAAAACCTGGATCGGCGTCGGCGGCAGTCCGCAATCTGTGGTGCGTGCCGCGCACTACGATCTGCCCCTGATGTTCGCGATCATCGGCGGCGATCCCGCGCGCTTTGCGCCCTATGTCGAGCTCTACCACCGCGCGTTCAAGGAGTTCGGCCGTCCCGCGCAGCCGATCGGCGTGCACTCGCCGGGCTATGTTTCCGAGACCGATGCGCAGGCACGCGAGGAGCTCTGGCCCGACTACAAGGCCATGCGCGACCGCATCGGCAAGGAGCGCGGCTGGCCGCCGATGGGACGGGACGAGTTCGTCAGCGAGGCCGAGCACGGCTCGCTCTATGTCGGCTCACCGGAAACGGTCGCACGCAAGATCGCGAAGACCGCGAAGGCGCTCGGCATTTCACGGTTTCAGCTGAAGTACTCGGCAGGGCCATTGCCGCACGAGAAGCTAATGCGGAGCATCGAGCTCTACGGGCGCAAGGTGGTGCCGATGGTGCGGGAGATGATGGGGTAGCGTACGTGCAGAGCCAGTCCGCCTACGCCCTACGGGCTACGGCGCGACAGCCTTCGCTCACCAGAGTCTCTTTTTCGCGAAGGCGTGACCCGAACCGGATTTCAAGTAACGTTCAAACTCACGTGCCTTCGCAATGTCGGAGAAGGCCACGTAAGTCACCAGTCGCCAGGGCATGTACTTCGAGGTGTGCGGTGACTTGCCTGCATTGTGGTCTGCCAGGCGCTGCTTGAGATTCATCGTCAGGCCGATATAACGCTGACCTCCGAACTTCTCGCTCTCCAGAAGATAGACATAGTGCATCGCCGCCGCCCTCCTTCGCCAAGGCTTCGGAGGGCATCCTGCTTCGCGCAGTGAAAGGCTGCAATCCTGCGAAGCGCGTCAGCGCGAAGCAGGATGGTGGGGGAGGCAGGACTCGAACCTGCGAAGCCATGAGGCGGCTGATTTACAGTCAGCTCCCTTTGCCACTCGGGACACTCCCCCGCTCGACGGCAGCACAATCGGGCCGGACCTTGCCGGCGACCGAAGTCGGCCATGGAACGTGAAGGCCGCGACAACCCGGATCGGGGCGCGACCGGGCGCGTTTATGGGCGATGCGGTGGGGCAAAGTCAACCGAGGCAAGCAGCTAAAATGGCCCCCGCCGGCAGCGAAATTGCCATATTCCGGAACCCATGACAGAAGCGAGCCCATGAAGGATCGAAAATTCGGCCCCAAGGGGGCTCGCGGCGGGGCTAAGCCCTTCAACAGACCCGGAAAATCTGGCGGCCGGCCGGCTTGGCGCGACCGCGATTCGCAAACTGACGGGCCGGTCATTCTCTATGGCTGGCACACCGTCACCATGGCGCTCGCCAACCCGCAGCGGCGGATCCGCAAGCTGACGCTGACCGAGAACGCCGCAAGGCGTCTTGCGGACGAAAACATCGAGACCCGCGTCACGCCCGAGATCGTGCGCCCCCAGGAGATCGACCGGCTGCTGTCGCCCGACGCCGTGCACCAGGGCCTGCTCGCCGAGGCCGATCACCTGCCCTCGCCCGACATCGAGACCCTGGCGCAGGACGGCATGGTGCTGGTGCTCGACCAGATCACCGACCCACATAATGTCGGCGCCATCCTGCGCTCGGCCGCGGCGTTTGCGGTGAAGGCGATCGTCACCACGGCGCGCCACAGTCCCGAAGCGACCGGCGTGCTGGCCAAGGCCGCCTCCGGCGCGCTCGAGCTGGTCCCGATGATCACCGTGCAGAACCTCGCCCGCGCGCTGACGGCGCTGAACGAGCGCGGCTTCCAGACCGTCGGCCTCGACAGCGAAGGCAGCGAGGACATCAGCGACGTCGAGTTGCGGCAGCCGCTGGCACTGGTGTTGGGAGCCGAAGGCAAGGGCCTCAGGCAATTGACCCGCGAGACCTGCAGCGTCGTGGCACGGCTCGACATGCCCGGCGAGATCAAGAGCCTCAACGTCTCGAACGCCGCCGTGCTCGCGCTCTATGTCGGCGCAAGCCGGCTCGGCCTGATGAAGCGCTGACAGAACGAAACGCCCGCCCGCATTATGCGGACGGGCGTCCCCGTTGGCTTTCGCCGATCAGAGATCAGTAATGGCGGCGCAGGGCGCGGTGGCCGCCGTAATAATGCGGCGCGGCACGGTGGGCGTAGCCGTGGCGATGGGCGTAACCGTAACGATGAGCATGGCCGTACTGCACGCGCGGCAGATAGCCGTAGCGCGGGCCGTAGCCATAGCGATACGGACGGTAGTACGGGCGGCGATAGGGATAAGCGGCCGGCGGCGCGACCGCAGCGGCACGATAGCCATAGCCATAGCCGTAATTGGCAGGCGCGACGACCGCATCTTCACGATAGGTCGGATAGGGCGCGAAGGCGCCCGGACCGGTATAGGTCGGGCCCTGGTTGACGTAGTAATACTGCGTGGTCGGCGCGGCGAGACGCTCATAGGCGCCGTAGCCGTAGCCATACCCGTAGCTATAACCGCCGCAGCCGGTGTTGCAGCCGGAATAGACCGGCGCAACCGGCGCGCAGGTGCTGAAGCCGCAGGCCGCGGCGGGCGCGCTGGCGGCGAACGTCACGGCAGCTGCCGCAACCAATCCCGAAATGATCTGACGCATGACTCTCTCCTGTTGATTTCCGTTTCTTGGATTTTCACGTTTCTCAGCCCGGCCGCCTGCCGGGTATTTCTGTGCGCGGCCGCGGACGCGGACGCGGACGCTCGTTGATCTCGGGCGCGTAGATCAGCGGCGGCGCATCGACCGGCGGGTCCATCTGCGCCGGCAGCGGCGCGGACGAGGCGCCCCAACTCTCGTGATAGCTCTCGGCGGGCTTCGGCAATTTGCGGTTGGCAGGTGGCTCGACCTCGAGCCGGCCGTAGCCCGGACGATGGCCCAGCGTCGGATAATAGTGGCCGACATGGTCGGGTTGCCGCTCGGCGATATAGCGGCCGCCATAGATCGTGGGCTGCACCTGCTGGTTCTTGCCGAGGCCCCAGGTGCCTTCGACCACGGCATAGCTGGCGTCGATGTTGTTGATGATGATCGGCACCCCGGGACGGCCGGGAATGACGATATCAAAGCCCTCGCCGGCCGACGCCGTCGCAGGCAATCCAATCAGAAGGGCGGCGAGCGTCACGGCACGCATGAGGGGATCCCGGTTGTCCGGCAACAACCTAGCCGATCGCAACGCAGAGAGAGTTAAGGCCCGCCCGCCAAATTCCGGTAAGCCTAACGTGCAAGGTCTACGCGCCGCTCAAATGCTGCACGGCGAACTAGCGAAGCGTTAACGGCGGTCCTTGCAGGTGGAACCGAGCCCCGCGTGCTCACATCCGTTTGACTGTTCGCTTGCAAAAATCCTGGGGTTGCATCGGAACGTCACGCGCCCTCGGCATTTAGCTCCCGTCAAACAAATTGGGAGCGAAGAACCATGAACATCAAGCTTCTCGGAGCTACCGCGATCGCAGCGACCATGCTGGGCGGCGCCGCCATGGCGCAGGCGGTCGTCACCAATCCAGCCCGCTGCGCGGCGCAATTCCCCAACGCCAACTGCCAGAACCTCGGCCCTGGAAACCCGTACACCGATAGCGGTTACCGCAATCGTCGCGCCTACCGGCAAAGCAGCTCCGATTGGAATAACGACTGGAACAGGAGCCGTACCGGCTTCTGGCCGACCGACGTCGCGGCGGGCGTCGCCGGCGCCGCGATCGGCACGGCCGGCGCGATTGCCTCCGCACCCTTCCGCGCCTGGGACAATTCCTACGCCTATGACAATTCGTGGGACCGTGGCTGGGACAATCGCGGATGGGACACCCGTACCTATGCCCAGCGCAACGGCTTCGTCTGCACGCCCGGCACGTACTTCAAGGGCCAGGACGGCCGCCCGCACCTCTGCCAGTAAGGCGGATCGAAGCGAACACGACATGTCAGGCGGCCCGCAAGGCCGCCTGATTCATGTCTTGCACGGCGGCCTTCCGGTTCTGGCACTTTGCCATCAAGTCTGGTATTGCGGCGCGCACGGGCGGACGGCCCGGCGTACACGTCGAGCCCGTTCCGCGTCCTCGCGCGTCGCCGGCTTAGCTCAGCGGTAGAGCAGCGGTTTTGTAAACCGAAGGTCGGGGGTTCAATCCCCTCAGCCGGCACCAGATTCAGGGCACGCAGCTCCGGGACGGCAGTTCGTCCAGCCGCCACAGGCCAAGGCTCTTGTCGCGCCAGCCGCCTCCGCCCTCCTCGCAGCGCTCGTTGATCAGCTCGCGTGGCCGCGGCCAGTTGAACGGCGCTTGCTCCATGTTCAGCGCGCGCCAGTCGCCGTCCTCGCAATCCTCATTGTTTTCCCACTCCGGAAACGTCGTGACGAGCAGGAATAGTGCGCCGCTCGCGCGAAAGCCGACAAGGGCGCGAGCGATGTTGGCAAAGCTCAGATGCACCAGACAGTCCCGGCAGAGAATGACGTCGGCACGCGGCAGAGCATCGCGCGTGACGTCGCCGACCAGGAAGCGGCCGCGCAGTTCGCCGCGGGACGCGCGGAGCACGTTCGCTTCGATCAGCGAGGGCACGATGTCGATGCCGGTGTAATCGACACCGAGCTCCAGCCGGCCGATCCAGCCGGCATCGCCGCAGGGCGCATCCAGCAGCGAGCGCGCCCCGAGCCGTTGCAGCAGCGCTGGAAGCGCCTCCCGGATCGCGTCGGTCGCGGGATCCTCCGAGCCAAGGCCGGAGACCGAAGTCGCCGCGCCCCAGAGGTTGGTCCGCACGATGCGCTCGAACCGGGCGGCGAGATCGAGACTTGCGAAATTCTCGCGGTCCGCCAGGAATCGTTCGTGGGCGACCACGGGAGGACGACGGGAGATCATCGGGCGAGCCTCTGCGAAGTCGCGAGCCAGTGTACAGGCGATGCATCGCCATGCCAGCGATCCGGTCCAGCTGGGAGGCGGCCGATCTGGTCAGACGGCACCGGAACCAAAGAGGTGGGTCGCTCGTTCTCGACCCATGCTGATCCGGGAAGAAAACCGAAACATGGTTCTGCTGGCAACCGTGGCGCTGTGCTGTAGCGCTTTTGCCGGCGTCTTGGCGATGATTGAGCCGGTGCCGGGACGGGCGCCCGACAAGCTGGTGGCCGAAACGGCCGTGACGGGCGACACCACGCCAACCCAGATACCGGTTCGGGTCGTCGGCGCCCCGTTCGAGCCCAACGTCAATCCACGCGAGCGGTAGCGCTATTCGGGGAGGCGTTCGCCCCCTCCTCCACGGGCCGGCCGTACGGACGTGCCAATCGTTCCGCAAACGCGATCACCTCCGCCCGCTTGCCGGGCGGCAGCGACAGGAACGCGCGGATCAGCTTCAAGCCCTCGGCCTCGTCGGGGCGTTCATTGGGTGCATCCATTCCCCCAATGTCGGGCGATCGGGAAAAATATGCAATCCCCTGCAAACAGCCTTGATTCGAGACAGCCGCTTTGCTGGAATGCGCGAGGTTAAGGTGGATCATGAAATGGATCAGGGAGCGCGACGCACTGATCGCGCAGACAACGGCCTTCGTGCAATCGGTGACAGGCAGGAAGGACGACTTGCTCCAGGCGGAGGCGCCTGCGGCTGGGCCGACTGCTGCAGTGGAGATCCTTGCCGTGGAGGCGGTCGCCGTCGCCTTCGAACCGCCGCGAGCCTCCCTTCCGCCGCGTCTTGCCCCTCTCTCACCGCCCGCAAGCGGCAATTTCCGCACCGAGATGCAGGCCCGCATCGCCAATTTCCGCAAGCATCAGGAGCGCTTCGAGCGCGAGCGTGAGGAATATTGCGCGGCGACCCTAACCAAATTGCGGGCCGCCATCCGCGACGCCTCCAGCCCGCCGGCCGAAAAATAAGCCCGCCCCGCCAGGGCTACAGCCAGGACCAGACCAGCCAGAGATTGGCCGCACAGGCGCCGAGCAGCGCCAGCGTCAGCGGCAGCAGCATGTGCCCACAGGATGTGTTCAGGTCGCTCGTCATGGCGGAAAACATCCGCTGATTCCGGCCAAGGAGTCCCAGGGATTCTTTTTTCCGGGATTCAGGACTCGTTAAGGACTCAGGGACCGCCGGATCGATCACGGCTCCGTGAACGGGCCCGCCCCCGGAACCCGTTGCCGCGCGAACTCGTTAACAGGCTTTCCTGGAGCGGAAAGAATGCCCTACGCCCTGTTCTGCAACGACGCCCAGATCAGCAAGGCCTATCCAACCGAGGCCGACGTCTGGAAGCTCGCGCAGCGAAGCGGACTCGTCGTTGACGCGTCGGCCGACGACGAGCGGCCGGGACCACGCCGGGTGCTCGACAATGACTATGCGATCGCGCCTTGCCAGGCCGCCGCGGGCGAGGACCCCGCCAGGAACAAGGCCGAGGCCGAGCAGCAGTCGAGGGTGGAGCTCGAGCTGAACTCCTGAGAGGTCGGGGGATGAACTCAGGGCAGTTTAGGGCGTCGCGGCGGCCAGCGAGGCCTGCTCGCCCGGCATGACCACGCAGGCCTTGCGGCGATGCAGCCCGCGGATGGCGCCCGTGACCTTCATCACCTTGCCCGACGGGCAAGACGCGTCCTTGACGAAGGCCACCTCATAAGGTGCCAACATCAGAGGCTCGGATCTGAGGATTGTTTGTGCAGAGCACGGCAGGCAGGAGAAGCAAGAAAGCATCACTGCCGACACCAAGATACGCATGTCCGTCGTCCCACCAGCCCGGTAATTCACATAATAACGCGTTCCGGAGCGCGAGTTCCGTAAAGCGCAAAAATTATTTTTGCTTTACTCCAGCCCCATGACGCGCGTGAGAAAGCGCGCCAGCATCGTTTGCAAGCAAATGACGCGCCAAATTGTTCGCGCAAAGCGAAGAGGCTCCAGCCCCGGAAGAACCGGCAAACGAAAGGCCGGCGGAGCCGGCCTTTGTCGGGTCTTGAATTGCCGCCAGGACGGTCAGTAGCGGGAGGCCGCCGGGCCGCCCCAGCCGAACCTGTAGTTCACACCGACCTTGACGGTATGCTCGTCTTCCCGACCACGAACGCCGACGACGTCGGCTGGGCCGGAGGTGAAGGTGGTGCTGCCGAAATTGTAGTACTGGTACTCGGCCTTGGCCGACCAGCTGGGCGCGAACATGTATTCGAGGCCGGCGCCGACGGTATAACCGTCCTTGCCGTTGCCGGTGGTGGTGAAGCCCTGCGGCACGCCGGCGATGTTGACGCCGAGATTGTTATTCCGCCAGGCGTAACCGCCCTTGGCGTAAAGCAGCGTCGGCCCCCAAGTGTAGCCGATGCGGCCGGTCACCGACCCGATCTGGTCGGTGTTGGAGGTGACCTGCGTGCCCAGCGGGAAAGTGGCGCCGTTGTTGTTGGTCGGCAGCCAGGAATACTGAGCCTCGATACCCAGCACCCAGTTGGGCGCGAACTGGTAGTCGAAGCCGCCCTGCACGCCGCCCAGGAAGCGGGCGTCGCTGGACTGGAAGCTGCTGTCGCCGGCAAACGCGCCGCCGACATGGCCGCCGATGTAGAAACCGGTCCAGTTGTAGATCACCTGCGGCGGCGTATAGGCCGGAGCCTTGGTGTAGGTGCGCGGCTGCATGTCCGCGGCCGCAGCCGGCACGGCCAGCGCAAGCAGAGCGGCTGCACCCAGCAAGATCGATTTCATAATCATCCCCGTTCTTTCATTTACGACACTCAGGAAACAACGTGGCGTGAATTGGGTTGCTTCGCGGCGATGCCGGAACGTTGATCGTTCGTTACTGTGACGGCGCGGCAACAACGCGGATTTGTTCCGTCAATTCGACTGCGCAAGGCTGCCGCATCGATTTGTCGCAAGACAAAACTACCCGTTCAAAGCTCCCCGAAATGTGATCCCGCGGCTCCGGCGGCTTTCCATCTAGCACCCGGCGATGAAGGCCGCCTTTGCGCTAGCGCGTCATCTTTTCCAGTTCCGGAAAGGGTGCGTAAACCGCACCGGCGCAGAGGTCGGTGGTGCGGTCGACCACGCGGTCCGCCCGGCCGTTGACGAAGACCACGGCGCGTTCGCGCATGGCCTTGTAGCTGCCGTCGCTCTCGCGCGGAGTGAAGTGGAGACAGCTCACATAGAATTGCCGGCCGCCGACTTCTCGTTGCACCGGCTCAGCCATGCTGGCCTCGCGGACTCCGACGGGGTTGTTAAGGTAGGTCCGCATCAGGGCCAGCGTGTCGCTGCGGAAATTGTCGGGAAAGGGCTGCGGCCCGCCGGCCTGGCTTCCATCGAACAGCGTTGGACGGTCACCGTCGCTGCCAAAACACCCCGCAAGCGCGAGCGGCAACGCCAGGATCACCGCACATCTCGCCACACGTCCCACAGGCCCGCGCTCCGTTCGATTGGACTCAGCGATGTTCTAGCCGCAAGCCTGCACGAAGGGAATTCGCTTGCAATTGCGCAAACAGCGCACCGGCCCGCCGCCGCACCTCGGGCTTTCGCACGAGGCGTTGCGGTCGGACCGGGCCCGAGTTCCGCGCGCGGCGGCGGGGCAATGCCAGGGATGCCGCCGCGCGGGATCAGTCGTCAGTTGCGCTTGTCTGATGTCACCGGCTTGGTCACATCCGGCCGCGCCTTCTGCGATTCCTTTGCCGAGACCTGGTTGTCGTGCTTGCGATGCTTGCCCACCGTCTTGTGCTCGTCGGCCGTGGCCGCCGCGTTGGCGTCCATCGCCTTCGACTTGCCATCCACCTTCACGTCCGCTTTGGCGTCGGCCTTGACGCCGGTGTCGGGTTTCGCGGCTGTGGTCGCTGCCTTGGTCTGGCTCTGGTCCGCCTTGATCACCGGGGTGGTCGTGGCGGTCTTTCCGGACTCGGCGGCGAAGGCCGGGGCGGCGATCACGGACGTGGCGAGCAAGGCTGCAGAGATCGTCTTCAACATGGTGGTCTCCTCTTGGAAGGATCTCGAGGCGGCGCCCTCTCGCCTCCCCGTCGATCATGGGGCGGAGCGTAGGCGGGGCGCACTGAACCCTGTCTGAAGCCTCTTGCAGGCTCCCGTTCATCTCGATGACAAGTTTGTCATCCGCGCAGGGGCGAATAGACCGGGCGAAGCGGGAATGTTTTTGCCCGGAGGGTGTTCCGGTCTTCAGGCAATCGTGTAGGATCGCCACGTTCCATACGGGAGAATTTAGATGCGCAAACTCTCAACGCTTTTTGTGCCGGGACTTGTCGCCATGACGCTGGCGGCCGCGCCCGTGCTGTCCAGCGCGTATGCCGCGGGCAGCGACGAGCCTTCGTCGCCGCCAAAATCGGACACCTCGACCAAGAAGAGCAAGAAGAAGAGCTCTTCCGTCAGCGATCCCAAATTCCTCGCGGCCTATCGCACCGCCTACGCCGCGATCTACGACAAGCAGGACTACACGGGCGCGATCGGCCAGTTGAAGTCGCTCCGGCGTGACGACGTCGCCGACGTCGCCAACCTGATCGGCTACTCCTATCGCAAGCTCGGCGACTACCAGTCGTCCAAAGCCTATTACGAACTGGCGCTGAAGGACGATCCGAACCACGTCCGCACCTGGCAGTATTACGGCCTCTGGCAGCTCGAACAGGGCAACCGCGAGCAGGCGCAGTATCACCTCGACAAGATCGCCTCGCTCGCGGGCACCGGCAGCTCGGAGTATCGCTCGCTCGCCGAAGCACTCGACAAGCCGACCGGCGCGACGCTGGTCTACTGACGATCGCAACTCTGCATGCAAGCGAACGGGCGCAACCTCCGGGTTGTGCCCGTTCCGCTTTCTCGGCTAGCCTCGCGCACCTTTCTCCCCCTCGCATCTGGGTGCGCAATGGACAATTGGCTGCGATCCGCGATCGACTACATCGGCTCCTGGATCGAATTCCAGATGACGACGATCCAGCAGCCCGGCGTGCTCGTCGCATTCGTCCATCGTGGCGAGGTCGTCGCCGAGCAAGCATTCGGCCTTGCCAATCTCGATACCGGCGAGAAGCTGACCCCGCGCCACCGCTTCCGCATCGCCTCGCACTCGAAAAGCTTCACCTCGGCCGGCATCATGAAGCTGCGCGAGCAGCGCAGGATCCGGCTCGACGACACGGTCGGCCAGTATGTCGGCGGGCTGCATCCGCGCGTCGCCGAAACCACGATCGCGCAAGTGCTGTCGCACAGCGCCGGGCTGACCCGCGACGGCGCGGATTCCGGCCAGTTCATCGACCGCCGCCCCTATCTGAACGCGAACGAACTGCGCGAGGAGTTGAAGCGGCCGACCGCGATCGAGTCCGGCACGCGCTTCAAATATTCCAATCACGGTTTTGGGCTGATTGGTCTGGTCATCGAGGCGGTGACGAAGGAGCCCTACGCAAGCTGGATCAGGCGCGAGATCATCGGGCCCGCCGGCTTGCGTGAAACGGAGCCGGACGCACCGCTTCCGAGGGGCGCCCGGTTCGCGCGCGGCCACACGCGAAAAGTGCCGTTTGGCGAGCGCTGCGTGATCCCCGGCGACAATCCTGCCCATGCGATGGCCTCCGCCGCGGGCTTCGTCGCCACCGCCGCCGACACCGCGCGCTTCTTCGCGCAGCTGTCGCCGAATGCGAAGAAGAGCGTGCTCTCGGTCGCGAGCCGCCGCGAGATGACGCGACATCTTTGGCGCATCCCGCAGAGCGTCGAGGGCTATTACGGCCTCGGCGTCAACGCCGGCAAGACCGACGGCTGGGACTGGTTCGGCCATAGCGGCGGTTTTCAGGGCTACATCTCCCGGACCTGCTCGATCCCCGCTTGCGAGCTGTCGATCAGCATCCTCAGCAACTCCATCGACGGCGCGGCGCCGTTCTGGATGGATGGCGCGATGCAGATCCTGCGCGTCTTCCAGACCCGCGGCGCGCCCGACCGGCGCCTGCGCGACTGGACCGGTCGTTGGTGGACGATCTGGGGGGCGACCGATCTCGTGCCCGCAGGCAACCGCGTGCTGGTCGCCAATCCGCAGTTCAACAACCCGTTCATGGATGCCGCCGAGATCGAGGTCACCGGCCGCGACACCGGCAGGCTCGCCTGGGCCGCCGGCTATTCCAGCCACGGCGAGCCGGTGCGCCGCGTCCGCGACAAGCGCGGCAAGATCAGCGACATCTGGATCGCCGGGGCGAATGTGAAGCCGGAGAAGGTCGTCTCCCGCGAGATCGCGCGCAAATACAAGCCGCGCAAGCGCCGGCCTACTCCCTGATCAGCCTTTCAACCTCGCCACGGAACGCCTGCCGCGATCCGTCGCGCGAGTAGAACATGTGGCCACCGGGATAGACGACGAACTTCACGCGCTGCGTCACGAAAGCCGGTAGCTGATCGAGCACCCGCTTGGTTCCGAAATAGGGCGTGGCCAGATCGAACAGGCCGTGCGCAGCCAGCACGTTCAGCTTGGCGTCGGTGGCCAGGATCTGGCGCAGCTCGGAGACCGATTGCGGCGGGTTGATGCCACGGCCGAAATCCCAGCCTTCCCCAACGCTGCCGTTCAGAACTTCGTAGGAACCGTCGGGGCGCCAGTTGAGCTTGCGCGTCGACACATCGACCGCCGCACTCGTCAGCGGCGCCTGGAGCGCATCGCCGGAGGGATCGCCGAAACGCGAGCTGCTCGAATCCGGATAAGGGTCGAAGCCACGCACCGAGGCATCATAGCGTCCCGTCACCCTGCCGTTCTTGCGGTCGAGCTCGCGGCGGAATTCGCCGACGTCGAAGCGGCCGGCGAGGCGGCGGCTGACCGCCTTGTCGATGCCGGTGAGCTCGGCGACCTTGTCGGCCAGACGCGTCGTCGCCTCCTTGTCCGCTTCGCCCTTGACGAGGTCGGCCAGAAACTCGCCGCGCGCGTAGTCTTCGACATCGGCGAGATCGGCGCGCTTGACCGGTCCCTTCGCCTCGCGCGCCACCGCCACATAGCTCGGCAGCGTCGCGACATATTGCAGGAGGCTCGTGCCGGTGAATTCGCGGAAGTCCAGGAGCGGCGACACCAGGATCAGGCCTCTGACGCCGACCCCGTGCTGGAGCTGCAACTGGCGCACGACCTTTGGTCCGCGAATGCCGCCATAGCTTTCGCCGGCGACGTATTTCGGCGACGTCAGCCGCTCGTGCTTTTCGAGCCAGCGGCGGATCACGAGCGCGATCGAATTGGCGTCGCCATCGACGGAGTAGAACGATTTTCGCGCGTCCTCGCCGCTCGCGACGAAGCGGCTGTAGCCGGTGCTGACGGGATCGATGAAGACGAGATCGGTGAAGTCGAGCCAGGTCTCCGCGTTCGGCTTCACCTCGGGCGCGGCCGAGGGCGACAGGGCCTCGCCATCGAGCGGCAGCCGCCACGGCCCCGCTGCGCCGAACTGGAGCCATGCCGAAGACGCGCCGGGCCCGCCGTTGAACAGGAAGGTCACGGGGCGCGTCGCGCGGTCGGCGCCGTCGAGCTGGTAGGACGTGTAGGCGATATCGGCCAGCGGCTCGCCCTTGCCGTCGAACACACGGATCGAGCCGGCTGTCGCAGCGAAGTTGAGGGTGCGACCGGGCAGTTCCACCGTCTGCTTCGTGGTCGAATCCGGCGGGAGGCGGTGCGGCTCGGCTGCCTGCGTCGCGCCTTGCGCGCCACTGCTGCGCCCGCTTTTCTGTCCCGTCGGCGAGGCCGCTTCGGAGCGCGGCTGCGGCGCTTCATCCGCACGCGCGACGCCGGCGAGGGCAACCGCGGACACGGCGAGCACCAGCCCGATTCGCCGCATCGACCAACACCTCACCATGACCGCTCTCCCTGGCCCGCGCTAGCTCGCGAGGGCCGAAGTCGTAGGGGGCAATTGCGACGCTTTGGGGAACGGGAGGCGCGAAACTCTAGAACCCGATGCCGAGGATCAACACGAAGTCGCGACCGCACCAGGGTCCGCACGCGACATGTGCCGGGATCGCTGCAATGCGCGTCAGCGGACGCGCGCGCACGAACGCTGGCGAACCGGCACGCGCGGCATGATGTCTCGACGCGAATGGCCTTGCGGCCGATCTTTCGATTCCGGAATCAGCGACCGCGGGCGTCGCCGCGGAGATCATGGCCGCGGCCAGGACCGCCGCAGCAAGGGCCAGCGCTTGAAACCTGATCATATCCTGCTCCCTCCATCACGACCCAACCGAGCAGCCAACGGCGCCCGCCGCCGACCGTTTCAGAACCCGACGCCAATCATGGTGCTGTGACCGCCGCCGCCACTCACGATGCTCGGACGAGCGACCGCCTGCTGGCGGGCACGGGGGACGTCATTCTCCTGCCTCGCACGCTTGACCGGCTCGCGGTCGGCTTCGCGGCTCGTCTGCTTGCGGCGCGGCTTGTCCGCATCGTCGGTCTTGCGCGAGGCGGTCGCGGCCGGCGCCGGCTTCTCATCGGCGACGCAGACGTCGCCCTTCAAGGTCTCGTCGCTCCTGCACTGGACCGGGCAGACCCGCGTCGCGTGCTTGGCGAGCTCGCCGACGAGATTCTGGGTGACGCTGATCTTGTCGGCTTCGGCCGGCTGGCCGCCGATGGCGAGATAGCGGACCAGCGCCGCCCGGGTCGGCTCGCTCAGTCTGCCATCGGGCTTTCCGGTCAGGCAACCGAGCCGGACCAGCTCGGTCTGCGCCGAGGTGACGAGCTGGGGCGAGTTCGGCAGGGTCGCCGCCCGCTTGGCGGCTTCCGCATTGAAGCGGTCGATCGCGGCGACAACCAGCGGTCCCAGCCGGTCGCAGGTCACCGTCTTGGAGAACGCCTTCAGATCATCGACGCCGGACCCTTCGCTGCCCCTGCCGATGATCGCATCCAGGCTGGCTTGCTGCTCCTTGCACGCGGCCTCCCTGGCGGCGGCCTGCTCGGCCACCTTGCGCGCCTCCTCGGCTTCTCTGGCCTGCTTGTCCGCCGCTGCCTTCGCGGCGGCCGCCGCTGCGGCGGCGCGGTCCCGCTCGGCCTGCTCGGCCTTTTGTTGGGCCTCCTGCGCCTTGCGTTCGGCTTCGGCGGCCTTGGCAAGCCGCTGGGCTTCGGCGGCAGCCGCCCGCCGTTCATCCTCGATGCGCTTTCTTTCGGCAGCCGCGGCGGCCGCAGCCGCTTTCGCCTTCTCTGCCGCCTCCGCCTCGCGGGCGCGGCGCTCGTCCTCTTCACGCTTCCTCTGCGCGGCGAGCTCGGCCCGCTCCGCGTCCGCCCTGCGTCTCGCTTCCTCGGCAGCCACCGCCGCCGCCTCGCGTTCCGCACGCGCCTTCTCCTCGCGCTCCTGGATGGCGCGCTTCAGAAGGTCGATGCGCTGCTGCGCAGCGAGCGCGAGCGGCGCGTCGGGAAAGCGCTTGATGAAGCGCTGCAGCACGGGGATGTCGACGCTGTCCTTGATCTTGTCCCACTCAATCTGTTCCCGGGTGGGCAGCGTATCGCGGCTTGGCGGCGCAGCCTGGGGATAGGCGGCAACCTGGATACTGGCCGGCGGCGCTTGCGGCTGGCTCGCCAGTGCCTCCATCTGCGCACGCGCCAGCTCCGCATAGAAGCCGGTCGGGTGCGTCGACAGGAAAACCTCCCACGCCCGCCTGGTGCCGATCTTCTGCACCAGGTCGTAATCCGCCTTCACGTCGCTGACAGGGGCCTCCTTCGGTACGGCCGGCGCCGGCACCAGCGAAATCGTGCCGCCGCCCAGCGCGCCGTACACGTAAGGCTCCTGGCGGTTTCCCGTCGATTTCAGGACCTCGTCCCGCACCCGCCCGAACGCCAGGCGAATGTCGAGACCGGGCACGGTGAGATTCTTCAGGACGGCAGTCGTGAACGGGCTGTGGTCGCCGTCACCGTCGTCCGCGGTGGAGCCGGCCTTCGCCGCGTAGGCAATGAGCGTATCGGTCATGGTCGGCTCGACCTTGCCGAGACCGCCGCTGACCGCCCGGGTCGCCATGTTGCGACGCTCGCGCCTCATCGTGCCGACGAAGGGATTGTCGCGGCAGGCGTCGAGAATGATCAGACGAAGCCGCTTGGCACCATCGGCCGAGGAAACGAGCCGCTCCAGATGGATCGCCTCGTCGTCGGCGTCGCGGTCGGAAGCCAGCCTTGCATCGACCGGAATGAGATAATTGGTGCCGGCGATCTCAAGCCCGTGCCCGGCATAATAAACAACCGCGATGTCGGCCTGGTCCGCCGTGGTCTCGAACTTGCGGATGGCGCGCTTGAATTCGAGGTTGCCGACATTGTTCAGCGTCTCAACAGTATCGAAGCCGGCATCGCGGAACATCTTTGCGACCGAATTGGCATCGCGCGACGGATTGGGCAGTTGCGGCACCGATTGATAGAGCGAGTTGCCGACCACCAGCGCCACGCGCCGCTCGGCGAACGCGCAATCGCTCGCCAGGACCACGAGCCAGAAGGTCCCGACGATCGTCGCAGCCGCTGCGATAAAGCGCCTGAGCATCAAAATTCCTGTCGGCAGGCACCGTACCGGGGTGTTCCGGCCCGGGATGACGTCCACGGGACCGGGATGCTGAAAACGCGAAACGCGGCCTGTCCGAAAAACTATAAATCTGGCCGAACTTTATCTTCGGGTCGCCAACCGATCAATGCGCGAATCGACTGCGCCCAAAGGTGTTTTATTCCCGCTGCCGCCTTCCGTGCGTGACCTGCGTCACAACTCGACGCCGTCAATCGCTGTGACGTCACATCACATGTGTGACTTTGCGGGTACAACGTCGCCGAAATCCGCTGTGGAGGCCCCGGTCCTCGGCGGATCAAGCTTTCGAGCGCCGATCGGGTGATTTACGTTTCTGAAAGTTTCTGGCGTGCGAACGCAAATTCTTTTTTATTGGGGACTAAGGATGGCATCGTTTGCGCCCTCGCTGATCGGGCGGATCAGTCAGTTGAAGATCGCTTCCGGAGCTGTGGTTGCTCTTGCGCTGAGCTCCTCGGCGGTCTTCGCGCAGTGCGCGGCACCGGTCCAGACCGGGGTGCCGCTGACCAATCAGGGCCTGCTGGTCATTCCCCCCTCTGCCGCGGCCTCGGCGATCTCGGCCGCGATCGGCAACGTCAATACCGCCTTCCTGACCCAGCAGGGCAGCGCCTTCGTCTCGGCGCCGGCGAATCCAGCGCCCGACCAGCCGGGCGGCGGCGTGTGGGGCCGCGCCATCGGCGGCGAAGTCACCTTGAAGACGACGTCCAGCTCGAGCAGCACCAACGTCCGCAACGACACCGGCGCGGTCGTCAACACCTCGACCACGAACTGCGCCAACTCGGTCAAGGCGAACTTCGCCGGCGTGCAGGTCGGCGCGGACATCGCGCGGCTGAACTGGAACGGCTGGAACGTCCATCTCGGCACCACGGCCGGCTATCTCGGCTCGAAATCGGACGACAGCTTCGGCTTCAACAACAAGTATGAAGTACCGTTCCTGGGCACCTATGTCGTCGCCACCAAAGGCCGGTTCTTCGCCGACCTGATGGTCCGTACCGAATACTACAACATCACCCTCAACAATCCGGGCCTGACCTATTTCAACCAGCCGGTGAGGGCGCACGGTTATTCGGTATCGGCCTCGGCCGGCTACAATTTCGACGTCGGCAACAATTGGTTCGTGGAGCCCTCGGCCGGCTTCATCTATTCGAGCACCTCGGTCGACAGCTTCGTCAACCCCGGCACGGCCCTGCTGAGCATCCCCGGCACGGTGTCCACCAGCGACATCAAGAGCGAGATCGGCCGCCTCAGCCTTCGCGCCGGCACCACGATCGCGACGCCGAACGTGGTCTGGCAGCCGTTCGCTTCCGCCAGCGTGTTCCACGAGTTCGCGGGCAGCATCACCACTAACTACACCTCGTTGCCGAACGGCGCCTTCCTCACCGGCGGGCCGTTTGGTCCCGGCCTCGTCCCGCAGACCTTCACCCAGACCACCTCGACCTCGCGCGTCGGCACCTACGGCCAATACTCGCTGGGCATCGCCGGGCAGATCGTGAACACCGGCTGGCTCGGCTACGCCCGTGTCGATTATCGCAACGGCAACAACATCGACGGCTGGACCGGCAATGCCGGCATTCGCTACCAGTTCACGCCCGAGACGATCGCTGCCGTGATGCCGACCAAGGTGCCGGTCAAGGCGGTGCGGCCCGCGGTCACGATGGTCAACTGGACCGGCTTCTATGTCGGCGGCGTGCTCGGTGGCGCGGCCGGCCGCACCGATATCGGCTTCGGCGGCAACCCGCCGGGCTCAGGTACGAAGCCCTGGACTCTTGGTGGTCTTGGCGGCCTCGCATTGGGCTACAATCATCAGCTGGCCAACAATTGGGTGCTCGGTGTCGAAGGCGATATCGTCGCGACGAACCTGCACGGCAGCCGCACGGCTGGCACCGCCAGCGGGTTCGATCCCGTCACCGGCAACAGCGTGGCTTTCAGCCCCGCCCTCATGACCGCCACCGACCGATCCAACTGGATGGCAACCGTGACCGGTCGCGTCGGCTATTCCTGGTACCGCACGCTGTTCTACGGCAAGGCCGGTGTCGCGATCGAGGACGGCAATGTCTCGGTGAACTGCATTTACGGATCGACCGGCACGCTTGCCGGCCGCGCCTGCCTCAACCAGGCGGGTGCGATCACCCCCGGCTTCTCGACGTCCGGCTACACCCGCGTCGGCTGGACCATCGGCTTCGGCAGCGAGTTCGATCTCGGCAAGGGCTGGTCGGCGAAGACGGAGTACGACTACCTCGCCTTCGGCCGCCGTTCGGCGCTGGCGAGCGACGGCACCACCACGTTGACCGACAAGGCAGACGTCAGCCAGGTGAAGGTCGGCCTCAACTATCGCTTTGCACCCCAGGCGGTGGTCGCGAAATACTGAGACGAGCGGGCGATCCACCCGCTTTTCACCCTGGATTGAACGGGGCGGCCGCCAAAACGGCCGCCTGTTTGCTTTGCAGAGAGGCCTCCTCGACAATGCAGGCCCTTCTCGTATAGACGAGCCCGGCGGAACATATTCGAGCCAGCGGCACCTGCCTGGGAAGTCATGACCAAGTCCTCGCGACACGACCGGATCGCCTTCGTCGCCAGCCCGAGCAGCGAGGCACAGGCCGCCTTCAGCCAGCTCACGCGGGACTACGGCAATTGCGAACCCGCCGATGCCGACGTCGTGGTCGCGCTCGGCGGCGACGGCTTGATGCTCCAGACGCTGCACCAGAACATGCACTCGGGAAAGCCGATCTACGGCATGCACCGCGGCACGGTCGGCTTCCTGATGAACGAATACTCGACGCACGATCTGCGTGCGCGGCTCGAAGCGGCGCACGAATCCGAGATCAATCCGCTGCTGATGCGCGCGACTGACGTCAATGATCGCGTCCACCTGCATCATGCCATCAACGAGGTCGCCCTGTTCCGGCAGACCTACCAGGCCGCGCGCCTGCGGATCCTGATCGACGAGCGCGAGCGCATGTCCGAGCTGATCGCGGACGGCATCATGGTGGCGACGCCGGCCGGCTCGACGGCCTATAACCTCTCCGCGCAGGGGCCGATCCTGCCGATCAACGCCGCGTTGCTGGCGCTGACACCGATCAGCGCCTTCCGCCCACGCCGCTGGCGCGGCGCGCTGCTGCCCAACACGGCCTATGTCGTGATCGAGGTGCTGGAGGGCGACAAGCGGCCGGTCGCTGCCGTCGCCGACCACGACGAGGTACGCGACGTCCGCCGCGTCGAGGTGCTCTCCGACAAGACCATCTCGATGCGGATGCTGTTCGACCCCGGCCACAGCCTGGAAGAGCGCATCCTGCGTGAGCAATTCGGCTACTGAGCCCCCGTCCCGCAACGTCTCGGACCCCGCCGTCGCAACGCTTCGTTAACTCCCGGCGCGATATGGTTAACGAAGGTTGACCGCTTTGGCCCGGGCGTCATGTTCCGCATCGACTTCAACAAACTGCGCTTCCTCGTCTGCGACGACAATCCGCACATGCGCCGCATCCTGCGGACGCTGCTGCATTCGTTCGGCGCGCGCGAAGTCTATGAGGCCGAGGACGGCGCGACCGCGCTCGAAATGTACAGCCATTACGTGCCCGACATAGTCATCACCGACTGGGCCATGCCGATCTTCGACGGGCTCGAGCTCGCGCAGATGATCCGGCAGCCGGAATCCAAGGGCAATCCTTACGCGCCCATCATCATGCTGACCGGGCATTCCGAGAAGCGCCGCGTCACCATCGCACGCGATGCCGGCGTCACCGAATTCCTCGCCAAGCCGATCTCGGCCAAGGGACTCTATCAGCGCATCCTCAACGTGGTCGCCAATCCCCGCCCCTTCATCAAGACCAAGACCTATTTCGGGCCGGACCGCCGCCGCAATACCAACTCCGCCTATATGGGCCCCGAGCGCCGCGTCGGCGAAAAGCACGAGGTGCTGCAGCAGCCCTCGCTGCTCGACAAGGCCCGCTCCTCCATCTAGCGCAACCTCTTTCAGACGAGGCAGGCATCATGGCCAAGAACACCGCAAAGGACATCGAGGTCAAAGCCTTCGCTACGCACCAGATCATCACGCAGCCCAATCCGCTGCGCAAGGTTCTGCGCCGGGTCGAGGAAAAGGACATGGACGATCCGGTCGCCCGCGCCGAGCAGGCGCTGGCGGGCCTGTCCGGCGAGTTCAAGGACTGGATGACGATCGAGGTCCAGAGACTGTCCGCCGCATGGACTGCCGTGCAGCAGGACGGCTTCACCAAGAAGCTGCGCGACGAGCTGTTCCACGCCGCACACGACATCAAGGGCGATGCGGCGACGTTCGGCTTTCCTTCGGCGGCGGAAATCGCGGAGAGCCTGTGCCGCGTCATCGAGCACGCACCCGAGCTGAAAAAAGTCCCGGCCGAGCTGTTCACGCATCACATCAACGCCATTCTCGCCATCGTGCACGAGAACACCAGGCTCGACAGGATCAGCGTCTCGGCCGAGCTCAGCCGCCGCCTGCGCAAGGTCGCCGACGATTATCTCGCCCACGTCAACCGCGACCGCCCCGAGCATCTCGAGGTGATCCTGTCCCCGAGCATCGCGCCGGCGGAGTAGCCGCACCGCTCTCTCCTCCCGTCATTGCGAGAAGCCCGTGACAAAATTGCGAAGCAATTTTGCACTGGTGCGACGAAGCAATCCAAATCCCTCCGCGGAAGCAGCCGGGATCGCTTCGTTACGCTCGCAATGACAATGTTGAATGGCTTGCCTTCATCACCACGATCGGACTCGTAGGGTGGGCAAAGCGGAGCGTGCCCACCGATCTCGATTGTGCCGATAGAGTGGTGGGCACGGCGCTTCTGCGCCTTTGCCCATCCTACGGCATCTACGGCATCTTATTACGCTGCAATCAAATCGTCATATACGCCGGCATCATCAGCGGCGAGCTCGTCGCAGAACAGCCGTGCCTCCTCGCGCGCGGACTCCGTGGCGAAGCGGCGGAGCAGGACCATCAGCGGCTCGGTGGCGCCGCGATCGGACTCGCAATGGGTGAGCACGCGCTCGACCATGCGCCGGCGCAGCCGCGCCGCACCGTCGTCGGTGTCGACGAAACCCTGCTCGTGACAGGCATCGAGCGCGACCTGGAATGCCGCGAACGCCGTCTCGGGCAGCCCCGCGCGGCGCAGCAGTGCTTGCACGCTGTGGCCACCGCGATCGTGCAGCAGCGCCGAGACGCGCGGCAGCGGCAGATCGGCAAGCTCGGCGAGGGCCGCATCGAACAAATCGAGATTGCCCGAGAGCAATGCCCGCAGGATCAGGCCCGCGGTCAATTGGCCGGTGACGCGCAAATGGCAGACCAGGCCTTGCATGTCCTCGCCGCGCGAGCGCGCCGCGATGTTCATGGTGGAGCGGTCGCGCGCCTCGATCGTGATACGGTCCGCACGGTCCGCGCTCAGCCAGTTTCGCGCCACCACGAATTGCGCCAGCGTCTGCGAGAGCTTTGCGACCAGCGCAGCGCGCGTCGCGGCCGGCAGATCCTCCAGCACCAGCATCGCCTCACGGATCGCAGCGAGGTGGCCGTGGCGCTCGGCGATGCGGTCCCAGGAGAACGGGGCGAGCTCGGCATGGGGATTTTCGATCAGCTCAAGCGCTGCCGCCGCGCAGCCGACCTCGGCAATGGCGGCGCAGACCGAAACCGGCAGCGCAATGCGCCGAGCAACCGCGCATTGCACCGCCTCATCGCCGGTCGCGACGATGTCGACGAGATCGGCGTCGATCAGCAGCGGAGAATGCTCGAGGATCGGCATCGCCACGGTCGGCTGGTCCGCCGACAGCGCCCGCACGATCGTCGCCGGCGCCTCGCTGCTGCGGGCAAAAGCCTCGGCCATCGCCTGCCGCACCAGCGGCGAGGGATCGTCGAGCAGCATCAGGAGCGCGCCTTCGGCGGCGATGCGATCGTCTGCGGAAAGGTCCGAGATCAGCCAGGCCCGGGCCAACGCCCGTGTCGCCTCGGCGCGCTCGCCGGCGGGCGCCGTCCTGATCCAATGAATGAATTGCCGAACAATCATCCTGCTTCCGGCTTACACAACAGACGAAAAACGATGACGGCTCGTCATCTGCAACACAAAATAAACCACGACGCTTAACAAAGCGTTCACCATAACCGGCTGGTTTTGTTGATGATTTGTTAAGGGAACAGAGGCGCCCTGCTCGTACCCCCGGACGCAGCGCAGCACGCTGTGATGCGCTGCTGAGCCAGGGCCCATTTCCAACAAGAGGATTCGTCGCAGCATGGGTCCCGGCTCTGCGCAGCAGCGCTTGCGCGCCGCAGCGCGTCCGGGACACGAGATCTCGGCTAGCTCGAGAACGTCCCGCTGCGATCGCTGAAGAGGTCGAGCGGCTGCGGCGGCCGCACGTCCGGCGTCACCGAGGCGACGGACGTGAGCGAGGCGTTGTTGCCCCACAGTTTCTGCACCGTCGCGGAGACCGGCTGCGCGGCATCGCCGGGCTGATAGATCGAGCGAAACACCGGCGTGCCGTGCGCGCTGTCCGCGACGGTCGTCGACGACGTCGCACTGACAGGCGTCACGGCGCGTGTATTCGGGAAGGTCTGAAGATAGGCGGCATTGTCGATCACCCGTGCCGTCGGCTGCACGCCGGTCGCGCTCGCGACCTCGGTGGTCGACGGCGTGCTGCCATACATCGCCATTGCGCTACGGGTCACTTTCGAGTTGGCCGCGCTGGCGTAGCGCGCATCGAGCACCGAATAGACCTCGGACACGCTGCGGGCGCGGCCGTCCCTGGCGTAGAAGATCGAGCGGTTGGCCGCGGCTGCGTTGGGAAACAGCCGCGCGCCGACCGCTTGCGGATTGTCCTCGGCATTGGCGATCAGTTTTGCCGCGCCGCCGACGCCCATGAAGTGGGCCATGTAGAGTTCGCTGTCGCTCGGCCTGCGCCCGAGCAGGCCGGTGAGCTTGAAGCCGTTCGACTGCGTCAGCGCCGCGGCCATGGCGGAAGCGGCTTCGGGATCGTCGCGCAGCTTCATGATCGACCGCTTCTTCACGGGATCGTCGACGGTGTAGCTGCCGGACGAGGTCTTGGTGATGGCATCGGCATAGCTGCCATAGCCGAGCTGCGCGCCCGCTTCCTTCACCGTGCCGAGCCAGGTCTGGTCGATGAACTGGTAGAGCCCCTGCGCGGACGACGTCGTGGCGGCGGCCGCCGGATTGAAGTCCGATTCCATCTTGGCGGTGGTCAGCATGTACTGGAAGCTGACGCCGGAGATGTTGGATGCCTGCTTGATCGCACCGGCGACGCGCGCGCGCGACGGATCGAGACCGGCCGTCTGCGTCGCACTGAAATTGTCGACCGACATGTTGGAGTGCCCGACCCGCGCGGCGTTGAGCGGCGCCGGCAATTCGGACGCCCTATCGTCTCACCGTGGGACAGGTATGGTTAACGCGGGGTTAATCCGGCGGTTCGGGTCTCCGCCATCATTCCGAGGCATCGCGAAGCGATGAGCCCGGAATCCATCGAGCCGCACGTGATGCCGTACGATGGATTCCGGGCTCGCGCTTCGGGCGCCCCGGAATGACGGCACCTACTTCTTGTAGACCGCGTCCGGATCGAACAGCCGCTCGGCGTCGGCGAACACCAGCTTCGCTTCCCCGCCCGCTCCCTCGACTTTGCGATAGAAGCACGACCGCCGCCCGGTGTGGCAGGCTGCGCCGACCTGCTCGACGCGGATCCACACCGCATCCTGATCGCAATCGGTGCGGATCTCGATCACACGCTGGGTCTGACCCGAACTCTCACCTTTTCGCCACAAGGCATTGCGCGAGCGGCTGAAGTACCAGGCCTCCCCGGTCGCAATGGTCTTGCGCAAAGCCTCGTCGTTCATGTGCGCGACCATGAGCACGTCGCCGGTGGCGACGTCGGTCGCGACGCAGGTCACGAGGCCGGCCGCATCGAACCTGGGCCGGAAGGCGAGTCCTTCCTCGATGTCATGAGAGTGAGCTGACACGGCACCCCTCGCCAAAGCATGATCCGGAAAAGTGCAAGGTCGTTTTCCGAAGAGACCAGGCTCAAAAAATAAAGCTTCGCGAGGTCAGCGCGTGCCTCGCACCAGCGACAGGAAACGGGCCTGCTCCGCCGGATTGTCGCGGAACATGCCGGTGAAGCGGCTGGTGAAGGTGGAGGCGCCGTGCTTGGCAACGCCGCGCACCGACATGCAGGTATGCTCCGCCTCGATCAGCACGGCAACGCCGCGGGGCTTGAGGACCTCGTCGATGGCCGCCGCGATCTGCGCCGTCAGATGCTCCTGGGTCTGGAGGCGGCGGGCGAAGATGTCGGTGAGGCGGGCGAGCTTCGACAGGCCGACGACCCGTTCCACCGGCGTATAGGCAATGTGCGCCTTGCCGTAGAACGGCATCATGTGGTGCTCGCATTGCGAGGTGAACTCGATGTCGCGCACGAGGACGAAGTCGTCATAGCCGGCGGTCTCGCCGAAAGTGCGGTCCAGCACCTCGGCCGGGCACTGGTGATAGCCCTGATACAGCTCGTCGAAAGCCTCGACGACGCGGCGCGGCGTGTCGAGCAGGCCCTCGCGGTCGGTGTTCTCGCCGATATAGGCGAGCAGCGTCTTCACCGCCGCCTCCGCCTCGGCGCGGGCCGGGCGAGGCTGGTCGGCGCGGACGGCCGCCGCCAGGAATTCGGCGGGATCGAGCTCGGCCGGTCGGCTCTCGGGCTGCCGGTCGGTGGGCTTGCCAGCGCGGATGGATGTGATTGCAGCGTCCATATCGACTCCGTTCGACGGCCTCACGGCCGGAGTGTCACCGGCAGACGGGGCGGCGAGCCGCCGGACGCCTGAACAGAACAACTTTCGGCGAAAAGATCCTGGGTCATAACGCCGGCCGCGCAGATCTGGATCTCCGCCGCCGCACCGCTGGACTGTTTTTCCACCAGTTCCGCCCCTATATAGGACCGTGGACGGCGCCCGCCAAGGCCGATCCGGCCCGGACGCGGGTGTGGGAAGTGTTGGACTCCATCACATGCTGAACGACATTTACAACAAGCGGATCATCGAGTTGGCCGGGAATATTCCGCGCCTCGGGCGGTTGTCGGACCCCGATGCCACCGCGACTGCCCATTCCAAGCTGTGCGGCTCGACCGTGAAGGTCGATGTCAAGATGAGCGGCGACACCGTCACGGACTTCGCCCATGACGTGAAGGCGTGCGCCCTGGGGCAGGCCTCTTCATCCATCATGGCAAGTCACGTGGTCGGCTCGACTGCGAGCGAACTCCGTGAGTTACGCGAAACCGTTCGCAAGATGCTGAAGGAGAACGGCGCGCCACCTGAAGGCAAATGGGAAGAGATCAAGTTTCTGGAGCCGGTCCGCGACTACAAGGCCCGCCATGCCTCGACGCTCCTGACCTTCGATGCCGTGGTCGATGCCATCGGTCAGATCGAGGCCAAAGCCAAGGACGAGGCCAAGCAGCCCGCCGCAGCGCAGGGCTGAAGCCCCCTCTCCGTCGTTGCGGTGCGATACGCAGCATCAAACCGGGAATGCCGAGCGAAGCAGCGCGAGAGCTTCAGGCTCATACCTGCGCACGCACTTGCACACCAGGGTTCGCGCCGACGCGCGCCCCGGAACGATTACGGGGAATCGTGGGCTTACTTCTGCGTCGCGGCGGCCGGCGTGACGACGCCACCGGTCGGCACCACGGCTTCCGCCGTCTTGGTCGACTTGTTCGCCTGCTCCGGTTCCGCGCCGAACCTGGCCTGGGACTTCGGTGCAGCCTCCGCCATTGCCGGCACCGAGATGTCCACATGGGGGAGCACGTCGGCCACGAGATCGGTCGTAACCAGATTGGTGAGCTTGAGCTCACCGGCGTCGAGCTCGCGCAGGTCTTCCCAGGGCGGGACGCTGAGCGCAAGCGACAGCAGGTCGCCGGCGCCGCCCATGTCAAAGGTGTATTTGGCGAGGCGGCCGATGTCGCGCTCCACGATCATCAGATCCTGCGCGCTATAGCTCGCCGACTTGGCATCATCGGCGCGATCGCCCATCCAGATCTGGTGAACCCTGACGTGAGCGGATTCCGGCACGTAGCGCTTCTTGCCGGCCAGCAGCAGGAACGCGCACATGGATTCGCAATAGGCTTCGGGCGCGACGGCCGGGCGCGTCGACGGCCCGCCACGGAGGCTCACGCCGACTGTGGTCAAAAGCCCGAGATTGCGGAAGCGCCGGCCGAGCGTGATCGCGTCATTGACGGAACCGCCGCTGGAGTCGAGCACGACGGTCGCACCGCCGAGCTGGCGCCCGCGCGCAAACTCCTCGAATTCCCTGGGGGTATCGGCGGTGATGATGCCGACTGCACTGATCCAGCCCCGGCAGTTCGGCTCGCAGGCGACCCAGCCGAACTTCATCGGCAGCTTGCGCTCTTCGAGGGCAGCGCCCGCTCGGGCCGACGACCCGAATGTCGCGAGAGCGCCAGCCAGCGCGACTCCACAAACGGCGGTCCCCACCAGCAACCACCCGCGAAATTTGAGCGACGTCAGGAGTTTCAAACTGGTCCCTTCCCCAAGCCCCAAGAGCGATTCAGGCAAGCCCCGTGTTGCGTTCAATGAGTCTACACATGAACGTCACAAAAAAGGTATCCGGGGGAATACAGATCGTCCATAGATACTTGCTGCACTGCTCCCAAAAAATATGCAAAATATGGCGTACAAACAACAACTTACGGTTCCCTGCGCCGGAACCGTGCAATACCTTGGTCAAGGTCGCGGCAAAGCGCCCATGAAGCATTCAACCTGCGAGCATTGTTCTAAGCCCCTCGAGGATGCGCTCCTCCTGCCGCGCAGGTTTGGCCGTGCGCTGATCTGGCTGTACCGCCATACGCTGTCGCCCTTGGTGGGCTACAACTGCCGGCATCTTCCAACCTGCTCCGTCTACGGCGATGAGGCGATCGAGCGTTTCGGGCTCTGGGCCGGCGGCTGGATGACGCTCGCGCGCCTGCTCCGCTGCCATCCCTTCGGTACGTCCGGCATCGACAACGTGCCACTCACCCCGCCGCAGGGGGCCCGATGGTATCTGCCCTGGCGCTATGGCCGCTGGCGCGGGGTCAATGCGCGCTGACGCTTGCTGCGGTGCTTCGTGGGGCGCCGCCCTGACTGGAAACCAAGACTTTCCGCGCGCGTTGTCATGATGCTCCCCACGGGAGGAAACAACGATGCGCTGGAAAATCAGCCCGCATTTTCACGTCAAGCCTGGTCCGCATTTCGGTCGCAGGGGACACGATCCCAGAACCATCGACCTGCTTATCATCATGGCCCTGCTCGCACTCGTCCTCGGCTCGGGCTGGTACCTGGCGAGAAGCTTGGCAACACAGCCCAGCACGACGACTTACATCGTGCCGAGCCAAAGCGTGCATTGGTAATCATCGGAACCAGTAGAATCGTCCCTGTGACGGAGGGATCGACTCGGGCGGACGAAGCCGCTTCGGACGCGGCGGCCTTGGCGGCGGTTCAGCAACCGAAGTGGTCTCGGCTCCCGGCGCGGCCTCGCTGCCCGGCACCTTCACGGACAATAGCAGGTTCGATTCGTGCGTCCGCCAGCGATAGCCGACGCCGAAATCGATCGGCTGGGCACGCGTAAACAGCGCGGCGTAGCGCTCCTGGTAGCGACCGGGGAATTCGTCGATGGGACCGAGATAGCGCCCGAACGGGAAGAACCGCCATTGCCGCGCATCGTAGTTCGAGAGCGGAATGCCCGAATCGTCCTGGATGATGGTGGCGCTGTTGGCGAGCAGCCAGTCCCGCACCACGGTGAAGTTGCCGGAGTGCAGCAGATAGGACGCGCTCTTGAGCAGGCTGTTGCCCGGGCCGAGCGTCTCGCAGAACTTCAGGAAACCCGTGCTGCGCGCCCCTGAATTGGAGAGGTCGGTCGAGAAATAATACAGCGTGCGCGCTTCGCCGTCGCTGCCCGCGAAGGTGATGCGGACGCCGCGCGTCGCGTTCCGCCCCGGGTTGTCATCGCGGGCATGCATCCCCCCCTTGTCGTCGATCGCGACCATCTCGACGTTGCGGATGGTTTTGCCGGATCGGGCGAGGAAGACATAGAGGATCGGCAAGGTGCCGTTGACCTGATTGGCGCTCAGGTCGACTTTCATCTGCTTGGTGATGAAGAAGGAGAAGCTCAGGATCGAGCCGAGGGAGCGCTCGACGTTGTAGAGCGCGGCGCCGACCGCACCGCGCGGCAGGCGTGTGAGGTCGGGCACCGCGCCCACCGGCTCGAGCGCGCCGAGCACATAGGTGCCGGCCCTGGAATAGAAGGTGTTGGCGTAGAGAAAGTCGGGGCCGCTGAACATGTAGAACATGGTCGGCCGGGGCGCGGCCAGATTGACGTCGGCCCAGCTGCGGATCTTCGCGAGCTGTCGCTGCTCGAGCTGGGCGAAGGCGTTGTCGAAGAATTTTGCGTGACGCTGCCAGGCCGGGTCCCGGGTGAGCGGCACCAGGGGCGAGTCGGCCGAAGGCTGCATGCCCGCCAGGAAGCGCGCCGTGTCGTCGAAAGTGACCTCGGCGGCGCGTCCGGATGACACGGCCGCAGCCAGGAGGGCGAAGGCGACGGCCGCAATTCTCAGTGATCGGAGCATCTCTATTCGCGATGTGGTGAAGCGGCAGCGGCGACGGGCCGCCTGCGGAAAACAGCATAAATCAACAGGCCGGAGAGCATGACGAGCATCCCCGACAGCGACTGAACCGGCCGCTCGGTCAAAAGGTAGTACATCATGAATGCCGTCACGAGCAGGAAAACGAGCGGCGTGACCGGGTATCCCCAGGCGCGATAGGGCCGCGGCAGATCAGGATCGGTGATGCGCAGCTTGATGACGCCGGCCACCGTGAAGAACGAGCAGAGCAGCAGCGCGAACTGGATGAAGTCGAGCACCGCCTCGAAGCTGCGCGTGAACAGCAGCAGGTTCGCGACGGCGAGCTGAAACAGGATGGCATAGGCCGGCGCACCGCTCACCGATCGCTTCGAGAAGACGCGCAAGGCCGGAATGTCCTCCCCCATCGTCATCATCACGCGTGGGCCGATCCACATCATCGCGCTGATCGAGGAGATCAGGCCGAAGCAGATCATGGCGCCGACGATCCGGCCGCCGAGACTGCCAAAGATGGCGGTGCCGGCGACGCTGGCGACGTCGAGCTGGCCGGCGAGCGCGCTCACCGGCGTAGAATAGAGAAACACCGCATTCAACGCGACATACAGCACGAGCACGATCAACGTGCCCGCGAGCAGCGCGCGCGGCAGGCTCTGCTGCGGCGTCTTCATCTCGCCGATGATATAGGTCGCCGCGTTCCAGCCCGAGAACGAATACATCACGAAGACGAGCCCGATCGCGAAGGGCGCGCTGACGATGTGGACGAGATCGCCCGGCTGCGGCGTGAAGGCGATCGGCTGCGGTACGCCGATGACGAAGCCGGCGACCAGGAAGGCGACGATGAGCACGACTTTCAGGATGGTCGAGATCAGCTGGAAGGCCGAGGAGTGCCTGACGCCGGTCAGTTGCACGAGCGAGACCAGCCACACCACGCCGATGGCGAGCGGGATCGGCGGCAGATCCGGGAGGACCGATTTGGCATATTCACCGAACGCCATCGCGGCGAGCGCGACCGGCGCGGCGAAGCCGACCGTTGCGGACACCCAGCCGGCAAGAAAGCCGAAGGCCGGGTGATAGGCGCGGCCGAGGAAATTGTACTCGCCGCTCGAGCGCGGAAACATCGCGCCCAGCTCGCTGTAGGCGAAGACCCCGCACAGCGCGACGACGCCGCCGATCATCCAGAGCAACAGGATCGAAAAGCCGGACGGGATGTCCTTGACCTGGAAGCCGAGGCTGGTGAAGACGCCGACCCCGATCATGTCGGCAACGACGATGGCGGTTGCGACCGGAACGGAGACCCCGGCCCCGCTCCCGGTCAGCCGTCGCGTCCAGGGCACGGTCGCCGCATCTGATGCCGTCATCAGGGTCCTCGAACCTCAGGCGTTTCGCCTTGCGAGCCCATCGTGCAGTTTGGCCCAGTCAATTCAAGCAGGGTTAACAAGGGTTAAATGAGGCAGCCGCCGCGGGGTACCAAGACACCGCCCAACCACGCTTTTCCGACGATTGCGCTGGATTTGCCGCGAACTCCCGGTTTTCCCTCCCACAATCAGGACACGATTGCATGGTCCTCTTGAGCGTTCCGGATGTGGGGAAGTTTGTCCGGACACTTAACGTCGCCTAAACGCCGGTCGGCTCAATTGTCTCAAATCGTGCCGACGGACTTGATGTCGCGGCTTGGGGTCATGGGTGGATGTTCGGGGCCGTTCCGATACTGAGAGCTGACTTTCGTGCCGATCCGGCGATGTCCGGTCGGCACGGTCGTGCGCTCCGGCTTGGCCTGATCTCAGCCTTGGTGCCGTTGTCGCTGGCGCTGGTTCAATGCGGCAAGGCGCCAGATCCGGCGGCGCTGGCGGCGAACTCGCAGGCGAACGTCCAGGTCGTTGCCAAAACCAATGTGCAAACCTCGCGCGCGGCGAGCGGCGACACGTTCGACGACCGCTTCCCCGCCCCTCAATTCAGGGAACGCTTCCCCTCGGCGAGTGAAAGCTTGCTGCAACGGCAGATGTCGGATTTCTCGCCCAAGCGCGCCGTGCAGCCTCAGCCGGATCAGGTGCCGTACAAAGTGGCGTCGCTCGAGCCGCAACTCCCCTACAAGCGCCCGCCCCGCGAGGACCTGACGACGCTCGTCAGCATGAAGTCGTCGGCCTTCCCCTATTTCGGCAACAACCCCGCCTCCGACGCGCCCTTCCTCAACATCTCCAAGGGCGACCGCCGCGGTCACCGCAGCTATTCCGGGCGCGTCTACTGGCAGGACGAGACCTACAGCGACAGCCGCGTGCTGGTGCACGTGCCCGAGCATTTCGACCTGCGCAAGCCGGGCGTGATCGTGGTGTTCTTCCACGGTAATGGCGCGACGCTCGAGCGCGACGTGCGCGACCGGCAGATGGTGCCGAAACAGATTACCGATTCCGGCGCCAATGCCATCCTGCTCGCACCGCAAATGGCGGTCGATGCCGCCGATTCCAGCGCCGGCAAGTTCTGGCAGCAGGGCGGATTCAAGCGCTTCATGGAGGAGTCGGCGACCCACCTCGCCCGCCTCACCGGCGATCCCAACAGCGCGCGCGCCTTCGCCAACATGCCGATCGTGATCGTCGGCTATAGCGGCGGCTTCCTGCCGACGGCCTGGAGCCTGGAGGTGGGCGGCATCAGCGACCGCGTCCGCGGCGTCGTGCTGCTCGATGCGGTCTACGGCGAAATGGACAAGTTCGCGTCCTGGATCGAGAGCCACCGTTCCGGCTTCTTCGTCAGCGCCTACACCCGCCACACGGCGCGCCGCGACCGCGAGCTGATGAGCATGCTCAGGCAGAAGGGCATCAGCGTCGCCGAGGACATGGACGGGCCGCTACGGCCCGGCAGTGTGGTGTTCGTGGAGACTGGCGAGGGCATCACCCATCGCGACTACGTGACGCGCGCCTGGACGCGGGATCCGCTCAAGGACGTGCTCGTGAAGATGTCGGCGACACCGTCGCTCGCGCTGACGCGCGTCGCCGCCACCAATCGCTAGCCTGGCGTGGATCAGGTCTTCGGCAGCTTCGGAATGCTCTCGGCAAAGCCGTTGAAGCAGGTCAGCCGTTCGTCCTCTTCCTTGAAGAAGCGGCAGTCGGCATAGCCCTTGGCCTTGGCCGGCTTCGGCTTCGGCGCCGGCGGGATAACCGCGTCGTAGCAGTTGAGGCGATCCTTGGTGCCGTCGTCGATATCGAGGCAGGCCTGAAGGCGCACGGCGATCGATTGGGGCTTGCCCTTCGGAGCGGCGACAGCCTCCTTGGTGCCTTTCGGCTTGACCTGCACCAGCGGCTTGTCCCCCACCATAGGTGGCTTCTCGGTCTGTGCAAATGCGGAAGCTGAACAGAGCACCGCGGCAACCGCCAGAATCATCCTCATCTCAGTCAACTCTCTTTGGTCCCCATAACCGGCCTTCTAACGCTCTCCCGCGCAGTTTGCCAAGCACCTTGCGTGCAGGAGAGGCGGCATTCAGGCGGCGGCAGCCGTCGGACGGGGCCGGGTCAGGATCACCAGGATCAGCGCCAGCACGACGAAACCGACCGCGACGAAGCCGAGCGTGTGCAGGCGGTCGTGGGCAAACAGCAGCCCCCCGATGGCGGAGCCCACGGCCTGGCCGATATAGAGCACCGAGGTGTTGAGCGCGACGGTCGCCGATGCCAGCGGCGGCGCGGCCGCAACCAGCCGCACCTGCTGCATCGAATTCGTCGAGGCAAAGCCAAGTCCCCAGATCGTAACCGCGACCGCCATCAAGACCAGCGAGCCGGCGCCGAGCGCCCAGCCGGTGACGCCGGCGAGAAGCAGGCAGGTGAACAGCAGCGAGGTGCGATAGGGCCCCGATGTGTCGACGATGCGGGTGGCGATGACGACGCCGAGAAAGCCGCAGACGCCGTAGAGCGCGAACACCATGCCGATCGCATCGGGGCCAGCGCCGGTGAGCTTGTTGAGCAGCGGGCCCATGTAGGTGAACACGACGAACTGTCCCGACATTTGCAGCATCGTGATCGCAAGCAGCAGCAGGATCGTCCTGCTCCGGCCGACGGCGGCCCATGTCTTCAGATCCACCGGTGCGCCCTTCAGGCCCGCCGGCAGACGCAGCATCAACAGCAGGAAGCTGATGCAGCCGAGCGCGCCGATGCAGCCATAGGACGCGCGCCAGCCATAGCGGCTGGCGATGAAGGTGATCAGCGGCAGACCGACGGCAGCGGCCAAGGACCAGCCGAGGAAAATGTACGCAATGGTGCTGCCGCGGCGCTTCACCGGCACGATCAGCGCAGCCGTGCCGGCCGCCTGCGGCGTATAGAGCGCGCCGACGGCGAGCATCACCAGGCGAATGATCAGGAGGCTGGTGTAGCCGGGCGCGAAGGCCGAGGCGAGATTGCCGAAGGCAAGCACCGCAAGCGTGATCGCGAGCAGCATTCGCCGCTCGATGCGGCTGGTGAGCCAGGCCGTGAGCGGCGAGCCGACGCACAGCGTCACCGCGCCGAAGGTGATCAGCAGCCCGGCCGCATGGATGCTGACGTCGAGTCCCCCGGCCAATTCCGGCAGCATGCCCGCCGGCGCCAGCACCGAGCAGCCTGTGACGAGGTTGCCGAGCATCAGGGCGGTCGGCGCGAAACGGCCGGCGGCGGGGGCATTTTCCATGCAAACGCATGTAGCGGCACTTGTTTCTGGGGTAAAGGGCGGCCAGATAAAATAGCTGCCTCGATACGGCTCAAGCCGCCTCTTCGCCGCCAACCCGACATCGCAGGAAAAGCTCACGACTGAGATACCCTTGTCTCGGACGCATTTGCCTGCAAAAAATACAACCGAGGCGGGCAGGCCAAGACATGTCTAAAACCGAAATTGATCCCTACAATATAGAGGCACTGGAGAAGTCGCTTAACGACTCGGCGACACGAGTATCTACGATCTGGGTCAGTTTCGTGATCTTCTCCTTGTATCTGTTAGTCGCAGCTACAACGGTGGATGATCGTCAACTCTTATTAGCAGACCCCGTCAAATTGCCGGTTCTAGGAATCGAATTGCCCCTTCGGGGCTTCTTCATTTTGGCACCGATACTCTTCGTAATCTTCCATACCTATGTGTTGATACAGGTCATTCTGCTTGCCCGGACGGCCGCCGTCTACAACGACGTCCTTGATCGCCTTGTTCCTCTCAAGTCGAACAACACCGTTATGCGTCAACGGCTCGCCAATACGCTGTTTGCTCAAATCTTTGCTGGCTCTCCACGCGAGCGACAGGGATGGCTAGGCTTGCTGCTGAAGGGAATCGCGTGGATCACGCTTGCCGTTGCGCCTGTCCTGCTGCTGCTCTCATTTCAATTTGCTTTCCTGCCCTATCATGATCACTTGGCGACATGGGTCCACCGCCTCCTCATCCTCGCGGAACTAGTGGCGGTTGTTGGGCTATGGACGCCGATTCTCGACGCGAGACGAGAGGTTGGATGGTCGAAGATCAAGGACTGGCTTAGAGGCCTGCTTGCCCTTTTCGCTACGCTTGTTGCATGGGCCTCGCGAACGTTTACTTCGAAAAGACGCGTGTTCGCGTCCCCAAAGCGTCGATGGTGTCGGCAATGCTCTCGCATGGGACGGCGCGTAGCTTTGCCAATAGCCTTAGTTGCATTATATGTCACGGTCTCGCTGTCGGTCGCGAGTTTTCCTGGAGAGCTCCATGTGAATCTGGCAACCGGCCATCCCCCGCGTTCGACGCAGTGTGAGCGCTGGTTCGCGAAGACGTACGACCGCTTGATCTTACGCAATGTGGACGTCGTTGACGACGAAAAACTCGCAAAGATCATCCGAGCTACGGAAGAACGGATGAAAGAAAATGCTCATGAAGGCGAAGCTACGCGAAACTTTCGTGATCGCGACCTAAGTTGCGCCGACCTCTCCAATGCAGATTTCCGCCACGTCGATCTTCAAAAGGCTAGTTTGTCGGGCGCGAACTTAAACGATACCGAACTCCAGGGAGCCACCCTGGACAATGCCCACCTGTCGGAGGCGACCCTCAGGTATGCAAAGTTATCAGGAGCATCGTTAAAGCGGGCGGAGTTTCATAATGCAGACCTGACCGGCGCAGAGCTAACGGAAGTGCATGCCGAAGGGGCCGGCTTTCAAGATGCGGATCTGTCTTATTCGCACCTGCGAGGAGCCTATCTCCGAGATACTCTTTTCCACGCAGCCAACCTCTCGTCCGCACAGCTTCAGGGAGCCTCTCTTTGGGGCACAGAGTTCCAGGCAGCCAACCTTGAAAGTGCGGAGTTTCAAAGCGCTTCACTGTACCTAGTGAAATTTCAGGGAGCCACGCTTACCCAAGCCAACCTCACGGGAGCACGGATGACCGAGGTTCAGTTGCAAGGAGCCGTCATGGAGGGGGCAATATTGGAAACAACTTTAATGGCGCGACCTTACGTGTGGCGTACAACTGGCGCGTCGTGCAACGGGGCTCAGATCGAGAATGTTGAACCTGATGCGATCATCGATGTAAATCGGAGCGGACTAGACTCTTCGGTCACAGCAACCAGGGCTACGCCGAGATCAGTCAAGAATTTCATATCGCGGATCGTCCAGAAGAGACCCGAGTCTCAGCAGGCTCAAACACGAGAATTGCTCGAGGCGCGACTTCAAAAGGAAATGGAGCCCGAAGCCTCAAAATCTGCCAATTGGGAAGTATGCGCTTCACAGGCGCTATCAACAGAGGAGTACTATCAAAAGATGGCCAAGCGCGTGCTTGAGCAAGTGTGCTCCAAGGCCTGGAACCCTTATTTGGGCGCAAATGCCATCGTTGCTGGCGCTGTCTCGATGGACATTGCCATTGGTGCACCACCCTCGTACACGAAAGGTCTCGCACGGGGTCTGCTTGGAATAGACAAGACGGTGTGCACAACTCCAATAGAGCTTCCGGAGAAGACAAAATTGCGCCTGACAAGGTGGCTGATGCAACCCGAGAGCGACCAGTAACAGGGGGCAAATCGTAGGCATTCTAGTATTGTAGGCTGGACTAACTTAGGATAGGCGTTCGCTCGTTCCCGCTTACCTGCGCTCGTTCGCAGGAGTGAGCCTCAGGAGAAAAGCAATGACCGACCAGCCCAAATCCGAGTCCGGCTTTCAATACAGCCTGTCCAACCTAAAGCCCGTGACCCCTGCCCCCAAAGTCACCCTCACCTTTCCCGACGGCGCCCGGCGTGAATATGACAAGGGCGTCACCGGCCTTGACGTCGCCAAGGGCATTTCGCCGTCACTGGCCAAGCGCACAGTTGCGATGGCGCTCGACGGGAGCCTCGCCGATCTCAACGACCCGATCGAGGACGATGCCAAGATCGAACTCGTCAATCGCGACGACCCGCGTGCGCTCGAACTGATCCGCCACGACTGCGCGCACGTGCTGGCGGAAGCCGTGCAGACGCTGTGGCCGGGCACCCAGGTCACCATCGGTCCGGTGATCGAGAACGGCTTCTACTACGACTTCTTCCGCAACGAGCCGTTCACCCCGGAAGATTTTGCCGCGATCGAGAAGAAAATGCGCGAGATCATCGCGCGCGACAAGCCTTTCACGAAGGAAGTCTGGGACCGCGAGAAGACCAAGCAGGTGTTCCGCGACAAGGGCGAGGCCTTCAAGGTCGAGCTGGTCGACGCCATTCCCGGCACCGAGCCGATCAAGATCTACTACCAGGGCGACTGGTTCGATCTCTGCCGCGGCCCGCACATGACCTCGACCGGCAAGGTCGGCAACGCCTTCAAGCTGATGAAGGTGGCCGGCGCCTATTGGCGCGGCGATTCCAACAACCCGATGCTGACCCGCATCTACGGCACGGCCTTCGCCAAGCAGGAGGACCTCGACGCCTACCTCAAGCAGATCGAGGAAGCGGAGAAGCGCGACCATCGCAAGCTCGGGCGCGAGCTCGACCTCTTCCACTTCCAGGAGGAGGGTCCGGGCGTCGTGTTCTGGCACCCCAAGGGCTGGACCATCTTCCAGCAGCTGATCGCCTATATGCGCCGGCGCCTGACCGGCGACTACAACGAGGTCAACGCGCCGCAGATCCTCGACAAGGTGCTGTGGGAGACCTCTGGCCATTGGGGCTGGTACCGCGAAAACATGTTCGCGGCGCAATCGGCCGGCGACGAGGCCGAGGACAAGCGCTGGTTTGCGCTGAAGCCGATGAATTGCCCGGGCCACGTGCAGATCTTCAAGCACGGCCTGAAGAGCTACCGCGACCTGCCGCTGCGCCTCGCCGAGTTCGGCGTGGTGCATCGCTATGAGCCCTCGGGCGCGATGCACGGGTTGATGCGCGTGCGCGGCTTCACCCAGGACGACGCCCATGTCTTCTGCACCGAGGACCAGCTCGCCGAGGAATGCCTGAAGATCAACGATCTGATCCTGTCGACCTATGCCGATTTCGGCTTCACCGGCGATCTCACCGTGAAGCTGTCGACCCGGCCGGAAAAGCGCGTCGGCACCGACGAGATGTGGGATCACGCCGAGCGCGTGATGGCCACCGTGCTGCGCGAGATCCAGTCGCAGAACAATCACATCAAGACCGAGATCAACCCGGGCGAAGGCGCGTTCTACGGACCGAAGTTCGAATACGTGCTGCGCGATGCCATCGGCCGCGACTGGCAGTGCGGCACCACCCAGGTCGACTTCAACCTGCCGGAGCGGTTCGGCGCGTTCTACATCGACCATGACGGCGGCAAGAAGCCGCCCGTGATGGTGCACCGCGCGATCTGCGGCTCGATGGAGCGCTACATCGGCATCCTGATCGAGCACTATGCCGGCAACTTCCCGCTCTGGCTCGCGCCGGTGCAGGCGCTGGTCACGACCATCACCTCGGAAGGCGACGAATACGCCAAGGTGGTGCTCGAGCAGGCACGCCGCGCCGGCCTCCGGGCCGAGATCGACCTGCGCAACGAGAAGATCAACTACAAGGTCCGAGAGCATTCGCTGGCCAAGATCCCGGCGCTGCTCGTGGTCGGCAAGAAGGAAGCCGAGTCGCATTCGGTCTCGGTGCGCCGGCTCGGCAGCGACGGCCAGAAGGTAATGAGCACGGCGGAAGCGATCGCAGCGCTGGTCGACGAGGCGACGCCGCCGGACGTCAAGCGGATGCGCGAGGCGGTCGCTGCGACCTAGCCGGCCCGCGCCGTCGTCGACATCGGGGGCGAGGCGCCGCGCGCGCAACTGCGCATCGCTTCGTCCCCGCATTCGGCAAGATAGAGAAACATCGTCGCGAGCATCGCTTCGAGCGCATCGCGGCCAGGCGGCAACAGCACGATCTCGCTGTCGCCCGGTCCGCAGCGCTGGAGCAGGCCCTGCCGCTCGGCATCCCGCAGCAAGGTCAGCACGTGCTTGCGCGACACCGAAAACCGCTTCGCCAGCGCGTTGATCGAGAGCGGCACCGGTTCGCGTGGCGGAAACGGCCCGTTCTTGTCTCCGCTCAGTGCCAGGCTGAACAGGATGACAATTCCGGCGTTGCGTTCGGCGAGCGACCCGAGTTCGGGCGCGCTGTCGAGAACGCGGAGACCTGCCACGAACCGCCGGCCAAGCGCAATCACGAACGCCCTCACGAAGTCCGGGTCCATGATCGCGGCGCTGTAGGCAGTCGCCCTCGGCAGCACGCTGCGCATTGCGGCGAAATGGGCATCCCAGGCACCCGATGCAAAGAGATCAGCTTCTCGGTCGGCACCAGCAGCCGCTTGCGCCGATCCGGATCCGGCGCAGGAGCAAGCAGTCCGGTTGCCTGCATCAAGGCCAGCATCGCTTCGCAACGCCCCCCGCTGCACAGGTCGAGCTGTACGCAGTGCTCCTTCATGGCACCCACGGTCAGCCCCGGCTCGCCGGGTTCGATGCCCTGATGATGCAGGTAAAGCGCGACGTGGCCGAACAGCGCCCGGGCCCGATCGTTCAACAAGGCATTGAGGGGGCGACTTGATTGGTAGAGCGCGACTGCGCTGGCTGCCGAGGACCGGATCGCATGCGAAAATCCGGGATGGCGGCGCAACGCGGCAACGGCGTCGGGCGAAGGGATGTGTGCCGCGTCAGGCATTTCCAGCAATTCACAACAACCGGCCGGGCGTCCGGCCTCACTGCAAGCGATAGCAACCCACCCGGGCCTCCACAACACGGGAAATCCGGACGGATCGCCGCGATCGCTTGGAGGCACTCCCGGCCATGTTGCACGCAAGTCACGTCAATCCGTGCAATCGGCGCATCCGGAATGCACCCAAAAAGTCACAGTTTGAGCGGTCCTCCGGCGCAGGTAACTCGTTGGGACGCAGGCCGCTCCGCAAGGAGCGGAGCCGAAGACGCTGCAAGGGCTGTATGGGCGTCTTTGCGCAAGGGGGCAACGTTGCTGGCCGCTCACATATCCGTTCGCGACCTTCCCGGCGGGACCCCGCGGCGGCCGAGATTTTCCCATCTGGCAAGTGCCGCAGTGTTGGCGCTGGTTATTGCCGGCCCCGCTTTGGCGCAGACACCCCGCGGCGGTTCGGGCGGCAGCGGCAGCGCCGCCTTTACAAATGGCGGCCTGAGTTCGGCGACCGGTGCAGGGGATAACGGGCTCGACGGCGCGAATGCGACACGCGGCGGCGGCGGCGGCGGCGCTGGCGTGACCAGCGGCGCCGGCGGGAGCGACAGCTCGGGCAACGTTCTGGGCGGCTCCGGCACCGACAGCGATGGAAACGGCTACGATGGCGAAAATGGCGACTACGTCACGAGTGGCGGCGGAGGCGCTGGTGGCGTTCACGGCGCGGTGGTGACGACCGGCACCACGAATGTGGGCACGGTCGCCGGAACCCGCGGCGGTGACGGCGGCTCAACGACCGGCGCCAATCGCTCCGGTGGAGGCGGCGGCGCAGGGGGTTACGGCGCCGTCGTGGACGGCAGTGGGCTCACCTACACCAACAGCAGTACCGGGATCATTCGCGGCGGCAATGGCGGTGCCGGGGGCGCCAACACGTTGAGCGACGGTTATGGCGGAAACGGAGGCGACGGCGGCATCGGTGTTTTCCTGTCCGGCGGCAGTGTCCTCAGCAATGCGGGCAGCATTACCGGCGGAAGCGGCGGCAAGGGCGGCAACGCGCCAGGCAGCTCGTTCAGCTCCTCGGGCGGCGACGGCGGCGATGGCGGGGTTGGTGTCTATGCCAGCGGTCCGGCGACGGTGATCAATTCCGGTAGCATCACCGGCGGCAGTTCGGGGAACGTAGGCACCGGCTCCAGCCCCACGACAGGGGGGACAGCCGGCGATGCCGGCCTCGCCATCCTCGGTGCCGATCTGACCGTCATCAACAGCGGCACGATTTCGGGCGGGCTGCAAGCCGGCGGCCCTACAACCGCCAACGCCATCACTTTCACCGGCGGCATCAACGTGCTGGAAATCCATGCCGGATCGATTATCACCGGCAATGTCGTCGGCACCGGCACGGATACCTTCCGCCTCGGAGGCGCCACCGACGACACCTTCGATGTCTCCAGCATCGGTCCGGCGGCGCAGTATCAGGGCTTTCTCGAGCTTCGTGAAGACCGGGACCGGCACCTGGACGTTGACGGGAACGACGACCGCGACCACGCCCTGGAGCATCAACCAGGGTGTTCTCGCCGTGTCGTCCGATGGAAGTCTCGGCGACGTCTCGGGCGGGCTGACGCTGGACGGCGGCACGTTGCGGTTTCTCGCCGGTTTCGTCACAAGCCACGTCATCTCGCTGAACGGCGGCGGTGGCAGCTTCGACACCAACGGCAACAACGCGACGCTCGCAGGTGACATCGTAGGCACCGGCGGATTGACCAAGATCGGCCTCGGCACGTTATCGCTGTCGGGCACCGGCACCTATACCGGCGAGACCCATGTGAACGCCGGCGTCCTGCAGGCGGGTGCGACCGGAGCGTTTTCCTCCGCCAGCGCTTTCACCGTGGCGAGCGGCGCGATACTCGACCTCAACGGCTTCGACCAAGCCATCGGCTCGCTGGCAGGCGGCGGCGCCGTGACGCTCGGTGCGGCGACCCTGACCACCGGCGGCGACAATGGCAGTACGGTCTTCGCCGGTACGATCTCCGGCAGCGGCGGACTGACCAAGTCCGGCAGCGGCACCCTGCGCTTGACCGGCACCAGCACCTAGTCGGGCGCGACCATCATCAACGGCGGTACGCTCGACGTCGAAGGGACACTCGGCGGCACCTCCGCCGTCACTGTCAATGCGGGCGGCACGCTGTCCGGCGAGGGCCTGATCGATCCTCTCACGGTGACGATCAATGCAGGCGGCGTACTGGCGCCGGGCAATGGCACGGCGGCATCGTCGATGACGATCGACGGCAATCTCGTCATGCAATCCGGCGCCATTTATCGTGTGCAGCTCGATCCCTCGGCCGCGTCCTTCACGACCGTGAACGGCACCGCCTCGCTCGGCGGTGCCACGGTGAATGCGGTATTTGCCAATGGGGCCTATGTCAGCAAGAGCTACACCATCCTCACCGCCAGCGGCGGCATCTCCGGTACGTTCGCATCAGATATCGTCTCCACCAACCTGCCCGCCAACTTCCAGACCAGCCTGAGCTACGACGCCAACGACGCCTATCTCAATCTCGCTCTGAACTTCGGCATTCCGTCCGGATTGAACGGCAACCAGCAGGCCGTCGGCAGCGCCCTCACCGACTCCTTCAATCGCATTGGTGGCATTCCCGCCATCTATGCCGGGTTGACGCCTGCTGGCCTGACGCAGGCCTCTGGTGAGACCGCAACCGGCGCGCAGCAGGCGACGTTCGATGCGATGGGCCGCTTCGCCGCCCTGCTCACCGATCCCACCACGCGCGGCGTCGCGGGCGGAGGTGGCGCGAGCGGCTTTGCGGATCAGCACAACCACCGGCGAACCAATGCCTTTGCAAGGCTCACCCGCGCTCCGGCTGCCAGCTTCGAGCAGCGCTGGGACGTGTGGGCGGCCGGCGTCGGCGGCGCGCAATCCACGTCCGGCAACGCGACCGCCGGATCGAACGATGCGACCAGCCGCACCTATGCCGTCGCTGCGGGCGCCGATCACGCTGTCGGCGCAGACGGTGACCGGCTTTGCGTTGGCCGGTGGCGGCACCAGCTTTGGCGTGAACGGCCAGGGTTCCGGCCGTTCCGATCTGTTCCAGGCCGGAATCCATCTGCGCCATACCGAAGGGCGCGCCTTTATCGCTGCCGCCCTCGCCTATGGCTGGCAGGACATCACCACCGACCGCACCGTGACGATCGCCGGCACCGATCGGCTGCGCGCCAACTTCAGAGCCAATGCATGGGCGGGTCGGCTCGAGGGCGGCTACCGGTTCGTCCTGCCCGTCAGCGGCGGCGTGGGCCTTGCGCCATACGCGGCGGTACAGGCCGCTCTATTCGACCAACCGGGCTATGCGGAGCAGGTCGTCTCCGGCGCCTCGACCTTTGCGCTGGGCTATGCTGGCAAGCGCTTGGCCGACAATCGCAGCGAACTCGGCCTGCGCAGCGACAAGTCGTTCGCGGTGCCGGACGGCATGCTGGCCTTGCGCGGGCGCCTCGCCTGGGCCCATGATTTCAACCCTGACCGTTCGGCGGCCGCGAGCTTCCTGGCGCTGCCGGGCGCCAGTTTTGCGGTGAGCGGCGCCGCGCAGGCGCGCGACTCCGCGCTCATGACAACTTCGGTCGAGATGACATGGGCCGGCGGCTGGTCGGCCGCAGCGTCCTTCGAGGGCGAGTTCTCCCGGTCGACGCGCGCCTATGCCGGCAAGGGCGTCGTGCGCTTCGCCTGGTGAGCCCGGGCACAGGACGGCCGTGATCACAATCGATCTAATCGGGGCTCTATGGCCTCGTGGCGAGGGGGAGCGCATGCTAATGCGAGGCTCATACCGACCCCACGAGAGAGACTGCCCGTGCCCGACGCCATCGAACTCCTGAAAACCCGACGCTCGGTCAAGCCGCGCGAGATGACCGGGCCCGGGCCCTCGCCGGCCGAACTCGAAACCATCCTCACCATCGGCGCGCGCGTGCCCGATCACGGCAAGCTGGCGCCCTGGCGCTTCATCGTCTTCGAGGGCGATGCCCGCGCACGTGCCGGAGAGGTGATCGCCAAGGTCTTTGCCCGGAAGAATCCCGGCGCACCGGCCGCCGACGTCGAGACCGAGCGCAAGCGCCTGATGGATGCGCCGCTGGTGATCGGCATCGTCAGCTTCACCAAACCGCATCCGAAGGTGCCGGCTTTCGAGCAGGAATTGTCGGCGGGCGCAAGCGCCATGAACATCGTCACCGCCGCGACCGCGCTTGGCTACGGCGCCTGCTGGCTCACCGGGTGGTTCTCGTTTGACCGTGACGTGCTTGACGGGCTTGGCCTCAAGCCGGACGAAAAGCTCGCCGGCTTCATCCATATCGGTACGCCGACCAAGCCGAGCGAAGACCGTCCGCGACCGTTCCTTTCCGAAATCGTGACGCGTTTTTAATCGAAGGCTTGTTGACGCCCCTGGCGTTGTGCGGCTTTGATCCCGGCGAGGGAGGAAGCCCGGATGCGACGCCGTGAATTTCTGGTCGGGGCCGCGCTGCTCGCCGGCTCGACGATGCGAAGCCGGGCGGCCGCTATTCCCGCCCCCGCGTCCGAGGGGCTCGATCGTATCACGGCCTATTTCAACAATGAGGTGACAAGCGGCCGGCTGCCCGGCGCTGTGATCCTGGTTCAGCAGCACGGCAAGCCGGTCTACCTGAAGTGCTTCGGCGTGCGCGACACCCGGACCGGTCTTGCGATGACGCCGGACACGATCTTCGCCATCCATTCCATGACCAAGCCGATCACGTGCCTCGGCGCGATGATGCTGATCGACGAGGGCAAGCTTGCGCTCACCGACCCCGTGTCGAAATACGTCCCGCTGTTCGCAGGGACCTTGGTGGGCCGCGAGGTGACCCTGCCCAACGGCACGGTGGAGCTGGACCTCGACCCACCGGACCGCCCCGTCAATATCGAGGATCTGCTGCGGCATACTTCGGGCATCAGCTACGATTACATCGGCAGCGAATGGGTCGAGCACGCTTACAAGATGGCCAACATTTTCGAAGGTCACTTCAACAACAGGGAATTCGCCGATCGCATCGCCAAACTGCCGCTGGCGCGTCAGCCGGGAACGCTGTGGCGCTACGGCCATTCCACCGATGTGCTCGGCAGCGTGATCGAGATCGTGTCGGGCCAGACGCTGTACGAGTTCCTGAAGGCACGCATCTTCGATCCGCTTGGCATGAACAGCACCAAATTCGTGGTCGCGACGGAGGACGAGCTGAGGCGGATGGCGCGGCCGCTGCCGAACGATTTCATCCTGCTTGCCGGAGAGCGCGACCGTCTCGACCATCCGGAATGGCAATCCGGCGGCGGCGGCCTGCTCTCGACCATCACGGACTATCAGCGCTTCTCGCAGATGCTGCTCAATGGCGGGGAGTTCGAGGGCAGGCGCTATCTGAGCCCGGCAGCATTCAAGGCCATGACGACCGATCAGATCGGGCCCGGCTCCGGCGTCGGACGCGACTACTTCTATTTCCCGGGCGACGGCTTCGGCTATGGCTACGGCCTTGCCGTGCGCACCGATCCCGGCAATGCAAAGCCGCCGCCGCCAGGGTCGCTCGGCGAATTGAAATGGGACAGCGGCAGCGGCACCTATTTCGGCGTCGATCCCAAGCTCGACATGGTCTACCTCATGATGCAGCAGACCCAGAACGAGCGCGGCCGCATCACGCCTGCGTTCAAGGCGCTGGTCTACGACTGCTACCCGGAAGGGCTACGCCGCCCGTGAGGTGCGCTGGCGGAAATCCGCGAGCAGCTTTGCGATCTCGGCGGCAGGCCGGGCGGCGCTGAACAGAAACCCCTGCACCTCGTTGCAGCCTTCCGCACGCAGCCAGTCGAGCTGATCCTCGGTCTCGACGCCCTCCGCGGTCGTGGTGATGTTGAGGCTGCGCCCCAAACCCGAGATCGCGCGCACGATCGCACCGCAATCGGGCCGCTGCGCCAGGTCCTTGACGAAGGAGCGGTCGATCTTGATCTTGTCGAATGGAAAGCTGCGCAAATAGCTCAGGCTGGAATAGCCGGTGCCGAAATCGTCCATGGAGATGCTGACGCCGAGTTCGCGCAGCTGGTGCAGGATGGCCAGATTGGCATCGGTCTCGGCCAGGAAGATCGACTCGGTGATCTCGAGCTCGAGCCGCTTCGGCGACAGGCCGGACTGCGCCAGGGCCGAGATCACGACCTGAACCAGGTTGCGGCTGCGGAATTGCGCCGGCGACAGATTGACCGCGACCTTGACGTCGGCGGGCCATTTGACCGCCTCGGCGCAGGCTTCGCGCAGCACCCATTCGCCGAGCTGGATGATCAGCCCGATGTCTTCGGCAACGGGGATGAACTCCGCCGGCGAGATCATGCCCTTTTCCGGATGCCGCCAGCGCAGCAGCGACTCGAATCCGGAGATTCGGTCGGAGGCGATCGACACCAGCGGCTGATAATGCAGCTCGAACTCGCCGTTGGCGAACGCGCGGCGCAGGTCGAGCTCCATGTCGCGGCGCTTTTGCGCATGCAGGTCCATCTCGCGCTCGAAGAAGCGGTGCACGCCGCCGCCGTCGGATTTCGCCCGGTACAGCGCCATGTCGGCATTGCGCATCAACTCTTCCGGCGTCGTGCCGTCGCCCGGCGACAATGCGATGCCGACGCTGGCCCCGATCACCATCTCCTGCCCGTCGATCTCATAAGGCGCCTTCACCGTGTCGATCAGCAGGGATGCGCAGGCGCTGGCCTCGTTCGGCGAGACGTCGGCGACCAATATGACCGCGAACTCGTCACCGCCGAGCCGCGCAGCGAGATTGCCGCCTCGGACCGCGGTGGTCAGCCGTCCGGCGACTTCCTTGAGCAGGCGGTCGCCGACAGGATGGCCGAAGGAATCGTTGATGTTCTTGAACAGGTCGAGATCGATGTAGAGCACGCCGACGCGCTTTCCTGCGGCCTGGTCCAGGGCCTGCTTGAGGCGCTCCTGGAAATATTCGCGGTTCGGCAGGTCGGTAAGCCCGTCATGATGGGCCATATGGGCGATGCGCGCTTCGGCCTTGCGCCGCTCCGTGATGTCGACGACCGCAACCAGATAGCCGTCGCGGTCGTCGAAGGCGACGCGGCGGCCGAAGGTGAGCACCTCAATCTCGCTGCCGTCGGCGCGCAGGTGCCGCCAGTTGCGCGAGGAATGATAGGCGTCCCCGAGCCGCTCCAGCGCCTCGGAATGGCTGTCCCACTCGTCCTCCGGCCAGATCTCGTTCAGCTTCATGCGCAGGAACGCGGCGCGGCTATAACCGTAATGCTGGACCGCGGCGTCGTTGACGCTGAGGAACGCCTTGGTCTGCGCGTCGAACACCCACATCGGCATCGGGTTGTTGTCGAACAGCAGGCGGAACGAGGCATCGCGACGCTTCAAGGCGGTGACGTCGGAGATCGCCAGGGAGACCACGCCGGCGAAGGCGGTGGCGCTGAGGCGGAGATGGCGGCCCTCGTGCTCGATCTCGAGCTGCTCGCCGCGGCCGCCCGCGACGGCCTCGAGCAGGAATTCCATGATCTCGGGCAAGGCCAATAGCGTGGTCCCCTCGCCGATCCGCCGCCACAGCAGGCTGCCGTTCGCCACCCTCAACAGCGCGCTTGCGCTGTCGTTGTGATGCACGATCTGGAGATCGAACGGCTTGCCGCCGGCATCGCGCAGGGTCGTCAGCGAGATCACCGCATCGTCGGTGGCGGCGAAGATCGCGTCCAGCAGATTGTAGTGCAGGCCGCGTTCGTTGACATAGGCGCCGACCAGCGTGGCGCCCCAGCGCGAGGCGGTGGGCAGGGCCAGCAGATCGTAGGTCCTCACCATGCCGTCACGGACGCAATGCGCGTTCGCGTGATGCGGCTGCCCCGTCGCCAGCGCGATGGACGCGGCTTCCGTCAGCGCCGTGGCGCAATCGGGCGACAGCTCCGCGACGGGAATGTCCCAGCGTTCCTCGCCGAGCCATTTCTGCGCGTAACGTCCGCTGCGCGACAGTTCGAGCACACCTTCGTTCTTCAGGAGCGCGATGTGGTCGGCAAGCCGGCCGAGGCTGCCGAGCATCACGTCCTCGTAGCGCGGCAGCCGCTCGCCCGGTTTCAACGCCGCGCGCCATTTGCGCTGAAGCACCGGGATGTCATCAAACATGTCGGCGGCCGGTTTCCCCGGCATCTTCTTCGCGGCAGTCATGGTGTCCCCAACGCACTTTGCCGGCGCATCCAATGCAGGCGCGCTTAAGGACGTGTAAAGGGCGCGCGGGCGCGGGTTCCCTTTCAATGATTATGACAGTTTTAAGTCGACTGTTGGTTAGCGGTCGTTAGAGACTATGACAGCCGTGCGAAGGCAATGCGCTCGAGTCCCGGACGCGCTGCAGCGCTCTGGCGCTGCTGCGCAGAGCCGGGACCCAGCAATCCAGGCACGCTGATGCATGGGCCCCGGCTCTGCAGCGCACCGCTGAAGTAGCGCTGCGCTGCGTCCGGGGCACGAGAGTTGGGGCATGGCGGATTCTGTCTGCACGTCGTCATTAGCGATGCTCCAGTGTACATCCCAGCGGCGGTGCGTAGGGTGGGCAAAGGCGCATTGCGCCGTGCCCACGATCTCCTTCGATGAGCCACAGGGCGTGGGCACGCTTGCGCTTTGCCCACCCTACGAGATCGAGCTTGTGGCACGCAGCTCATGTCCCAGACACGCCTTCGCGGCCTCGCGGCGCATCTTGCCCGAGCTTTGCGTTTGTCGCCTCACCCTCTGAAATGAAAGAGGGCGCAGGGAAGACCGGGAGCCCGCAGGCACCCGAGGTCCACTGTGCGAATCTGCGTGGTGAGAAGCTGCACAGCGGCATACAGGTGTAGCCAGGACATCCCGGCCTTCCCTGCGCAGTGGTTTGACGGCTTATGTCGTGCTCTCCCCGGGGAGCGATGCACTATTGCCCCCGTCGCCTTGCGGATGACTGATGCGCGTGCCCGGTCGGGCCGCCGCATCACCGCAACGCTTGGCGCACAGACCCCGGGCGCCAGGACCACACGATTTTGCCGTACGCCAGCCGCACCCGTCGTTGGCACGAGGTCTTTCGCTCACGGTTGCCCGCCCTGCGAAGCCGTCCGCGCCGGTGTGACCCACGTCCACCGCCGCCCGGCCCGCGTTCGTGACGATCGCGATACGCCCCTCTTCCTTGGGCCGGGTTGCCGCAACACCTACGCCGTTTCCGAATTTCGGTAAAGCGGAATATTTTCGGCGGCGCGGATTGACCAAGCGCTGGGGTGTTTTGCCCGTCGGCAATGCGAGGGGTTGATACGCAGGGCGTGCAAGCGAATCGTGCCCACGATGACGATGCGACCGTCGAAAGATGGTGGGCGTGGCGCGTAAGGACGCGCGCCTTTGCCTACCCCGCAGACGGCGGAACGCCGCTCCTAGTCCTCGCTGGAGGCCGCCGAGCGATTGAGCAGATAGGCCTGCGACAGCAGGAAGAACAACGCGCGCTCGCCTTGATATTTGGCGGACGGACGCGTGCGCTCGAAGCCGGCGGCAAATATCTTGCCGGACTGGTCGCACACCTGCCACCGCCAGCCAAATCGCTTGCGCCTGGTGAGGATCACTTCGAACATGCCGACGAGCCCGGTCTCCTGCTCCTGCCGGTCTCGCAAGGCATGCGCCTGCTCCGGCCTTCCCCCGTTAGACGGGCGTCCGACATATAGCGCAGCAGCATGGAAAGAGAACAAGATTGATTGTCGGAATACGCATCGTCCACCGGACGTGCGGCAGGTGCGCCGCTACTGGAATAAGCCGGTGGCCTCGGTGTTTCCGACATCCCCTGGCGGCGGCAGTGTTCAGTACTGAACATAACGCCGACGTGCACTTACCTGGAGACTCCGATGCCGGAAGCGGAGGTAACAAGAGATGCATCTTCGTGCGTGAAATGAGAATTGCGGCGCGCGGGTCTCGCCCGGGCGGCGCCCCACCCGACCGCTAAAGCGCGGTGAGATTTGGATAAATCGTCATCGCGCTTGAGATGGTTGTTTGCGCATGATCTTTCCGGAAAAAGGGCTTCGCACCTTTCCGGATCATGTTGTTAGCGCGCGATGACTTCGACTTCGCCGTCGACGCCGTTGACGACATTGAATCCGCGCTCGTAGACCTTGCCCTCGTTCTTGGCGATGGCGCGGTATTCGCCTTCCGAAAGCACCACCCGCGGGAAGGCGCCGATCGATTCCTTGATGACGTCGCCGCCGGGGGTCAGCACCGACCAGGCGGTGTTGGCGAGCGCCTCGCCGCCTTTGTCGCTGACCAGTTTGAGGGTGATCACGGCGGCGCGGTGGGTGATGGTGACGTCGGTGAGCTTGCCGGCCTGGACGCGGATGTCCGAGCGCACCACCGAATTGGCATCGCCGTAATTAGAGACGATGTAGTAGGTGCCCTCCGGGATCAGGACGACGTCGCCGGCGGCGACGTTGGGCACCAGGGACGCGCGTTCGCCGGCTTCGAACTGGCTGCCCTTGTAGATTGCGAACGAGATCTGGTTCTGCGGAATGCGGCTGGTGCCGACGCGGCCCTCGATGCGCAGGCCGCCGGCCGGCAGCACGAAGGATTCGCGATTGGTCTCGGACTTCAGGCTGACGGTGCGTACCGCGCTGACAAGACCAAAGGCGACGTGGACGACATAATTGCCGGGCGGCAGCACGATGTTCGGCGTTCCGCTGCGGTCCTCGCGGATCAGCTTGAAGGTGCCGTTCTCGTCGGGCCGGTCGGCAAACACGCGCCAGACCAGGCCGCTGGTGATGGGGGCCGAGTCCTTGCCGTATTTGGCTGTCAGCGACAGCACGCCCTGTCCGGGCACGGCCGCATTCAGCGGAGCGGCCGGCGGTACGGTGGAGACGGCGGGCGGCGGCATGCTCGGCGTCGTCGGCTGCATCAGCGTCGACGGCAGGGTCGGCGGACCGGCGCCGAGGCCGGAGGGCGGCGCGAGGCTGACGGCGCCGCCGGGATTGGGCACCGATGCCGGCGGCACCGGCGGCGGGCGATCGGAGAAAAGCTGCGCCTGAACAGTATTTTGGCTTGTGGTAACGAAGCACGCGGCAAGAATCAGCGCCGGCAGCAGCCTGCCGCTGCGCCGCCATCCGATGATGCCGTCACCCCCGCGTGTCATGCCCCTGCTTTTCACCGAAAACGCGGCAAATTCAAGCCTCTGAAATCCCAGGAAATACGGGCTCACGGGCGATGGCTGGAACCCGGCTGACACCTGCGTGATTTCGCCGGAGGCAGTGGCCGCTCGCCATACTCTCGCCCCCTGCCCTTCCCAAAGCGGCATAAACCATGCTTCGCCCATGATATGGCGGAGGGCAAGAGCGGTGCCTAGTCTGTGGCTAAGGACAGGCCCGGCGGAGGAGAGTTTCGGTGCTGGACATCTTGAAGGGTCGGGGCGTGAACGGCTCGAACGGCGAAAAGGGCGCCGAGAAAGTCGGCCTCGGCAGCATCCGCCGGCCGGTCATCGGCCTTGCCCTCGGCGGCGGCGCGGCGCGCGGCTTCGCCCATATCGGCATCATCAGGACCCTGCTCGCGAACGGCATCGTGCCCGACGTCGTGGTCGGCACCTCGATCGGCGCCGTGGTCGGCGGCCTTCATGCGGCCGGCCGGCTCGATACGTTCGAAGAGTGGGGGCGCAGCCTGCAAGGGATGCGCAATATCCTCGGATATCTCGATATCCGTCTCAACGGCTCCGGCCTGCTCGGCGGCGAGAAGCTCGCGACCCGGCTCGAGGACGCGATCGGGCAGATCCTGATCGAGGACCTTCCCATCAAGTTCGCGAGCGTCGCAACCGAAGTCCGCACCGGGCACGAGATTTGGCTGACGCGGGGCCGCGTGGTCGATGCCATGCGCGCGTCCTACGCCCTGCCCGGCATCTTCGCGCCCGTGTTGATCGGCGACCGCTGGCTCGTCGACGGCGCGCTGGTGAATCCGGTGCCGGTCTCGGCCGCTCGCGCGCTCGGCGCCGAAATCGTGATCGCCGCAAATCTTTCCAGCGACATCTTCACCCATTCCACCACGATCTATTCGCACGGCGCAGCGCCCAGCCCGGTCGTGCCGGAGGCCGAGGAGCCGGCGGCCAAGCGGCGCTTCCCGCGGCTGTTCTCGCCCGAGAAGACGATGAAGCGCGAGTTCTTCGGCGGCAACGGTCGGCCCGGCATCTCCTCGGTGATGGTGGATGCCTTCAACATCATGCAGGACCGCATCACTCGCGCCCGCCTCGCGGGCGATCCGCCCGACCTGCTGATCACGCCGCGAGTCGGTCAGTTCGGCTGGTTCGACTTCCACCGTGCCGAGGATTTGATCGCGCACGGCGTGCGCGCCGCAGAGCGTGCCTTGGACTCGATCCAGGAAGCGATCCACGTGCTGGCGCCGCCGCCGGAAGGCGCAGCGCCGACGGCGCAGGAATGACGTCCGTCAGGCGGTCTTGATGTAGTCCCGCAGGGCTTCCTGCTCCGACTCGTATTCCTGGACGCGGCGCTTGACGATGTCGCCGATCGAGATCAGGCCGACTACCTTGCCGTTGTCGACCACGGGCAGATGACGGAACTTGCCGGTCGTCATCATTTCCATGAGCTCGGCCACGGTGTCGGTCTCCTTGCAGGTCACGACCTTCCGGGTCATCACCTCGGAGACCGGGGTCTCCAGCGCGCCGGCACCGCGCTCGGCGAGCACGCGCACAATGTCGCGCTCCGACAGGATGCCCTCGAGCCGGCTCTGGTTCATCACCAGAACTGCACCGATCTTCTTCTCACCGAGCAGCTTGATCGCGGCCTCCAGCCTGACGTCGGGCTCGACGCTCATGATCTGGTGGCCCTTGGTGTTGAGAATGGAGCGTACCGTCATTGTCGCCTCCCTGAATCGGCCGTTCCGCCTGTGGCAGTCCGGACTTGTTCGTCGAGTCTTCAACTAACAGTTTCAGCGCCGGTTTCACGCTCGTGCGCTTTGGCGAGCATCGCCGCCAAGGGCGTGTCGCTTTGGAACATTCTTTTCCACGAATGATGGATGAATTCGGGCCGCGCCGCAAGCGCCGCTTAGAATACGGTGCGAAATGTCCCGTGATCACGCATCCGCAGCATCGCGCCGCACGCGCGGCACGGGATCGAAAAGCGCGAACAGCAGCAGCCCTGCGAAGAAGCCGCCGATATGGGCCTGCCAGGCGACGCTCGTGGTTTCGGCGTCGACCCCGATCGCGCCGACACCGAAGATGATGTTGACGCCGAACCACACTGCGAGAAAGCCGAGCACCCGCCCGTCGCGCAGCGCGCGCGACAGCGGCAGCGCCGGAACCCTCGCGGCGGTATCGGCATCCGATCGGTTGAACGACAGGAAGCTGCCGCGGACGAAGGCGAACCGGATTGCGGCTGCCATCGCGCCCGACACCGAGGCCGAAGCGCCGATCATCGGCGCCACCGCATGCTCATGCGTGACGAGATGGGCCAGCGCGCCGGCCGCCGCCGTCACCGCCAGGAAGACGAAGAACCTGACCGCACCGAAGCGCCGCGCCAGCGCGCTGCCGAACGGCAGCAGCCACAGCACGTTGAAGCCGAGATGGGTGAGATTGGCGTGCAGCAGCGAATAGGTGACGAAGGTCCAGACCTTGGCCCCCGCTCCACCCGGGATCTCCAGATTGAGCAGCGAGGAATCGTAGCGCTTCGGGATGAAGCCGAACACGTCGATGGTCCAGTTCTCGAGCTCCGGCGGCAGCAGCACCCGCAGATGGATCACCGCCAGCAGCGCGATATAGGCCGTCAGCGCGGTGGGAAGCGTCAGGATCGGCTCGCGCGGGGCCTCCTCATGGGCAGCCGGCAGGTCGGGCGTCGAATCGTGCGGGGAATCCAAGGCAGCTTCGCTTTCGGGCGAGATCGGAGCGACGGAGCTTGGAGATAGTCGCCTTTGCCCGCCCTGCGCAAGTGCACAATAGGAAAAGGTGCAGGATGTCTCGTTCGCTGGCAGACTGACTGGGCCCCGGCTCTGCGCAGCAGCGCTACGCGCCGCAGCACGTCCGGGACACGACCTCGCGCATTTGAGCCGCTTCCGTGTCCCGGACAAGGCGCGGCACGAAGGGCCGCGGTGCAGAGCCGGGACCCAGATTCTCCGTCGAGCTCGCAACATGGGCCCGGCTCTGCAGCGCATCACTGAAGGAGTGCGCGCTGCGTCCGGGGCACGAGCGCTGATGACCGAAAAGGAAAAGGCAGGGCCCTGGGAAGCCCTGCCTGTCCGTGTCGGTCTTCCGGTGGCCGGAGAGATAAGGAGTATCCCCACCCCTCCCCGCGGCCCGTGACCAAACTGTTTGACGCCCTGTGTACAGGCCTTGCCGAGAACCTGGAGAAAGCGGCAAGGCTTGCGACCGCCGTCACCATAACAGGCAGGCGGCGGGCACAAAGCGCATAGTTAATTTAACGTTAACGACGCAAACACCGCTTCAGCGGGCCCAAAACCGCCGCTGCGGCATGGACGCTGCAAATCCCCTCCTGCACAACAACACAAGGGATCGCGGGTGCACTGAAGCGGGACAGGACTGTCCCGAGCGGTTGCGCCCCGGGGTTAGCGTTCAGACATGAAACATCCGTCGAGCCGCGCGTTCTTCGCGTATTGGGACAACAAGCGCGGCGCTGCGCGGGCCCCCGACCGGGCCGACATCGACCCGGCCGCGGTCCGCGGCCTGCTCGGCGACATCTTCGTGCTCTCCTGCGAACCGAACCTCGGCTTCCCGTTCCGCGTCGCCGGCACGCGCGTCTGCGCACTCGCAGGAACGGACCTCAAGGACCGGAGCTTCGCGGCGCTGTTCACCGACGCGAGCCGCGGCGAGATCGAGGACATCACGACGGTCGTCGCCGACGAGACGCTGGGTGCGATCGCCGGCGTCACCGCCGCACGCGGCGACGGCAGCAAGGCGCATCTCGAACTGCTGCTGCTGCCCTTCAACGCCCGCCCGCACAGCCCGGTGAGCGTGACGGGCGTGCTCGCGCCGTTCGACGACGAATGCGGCACGCTGTCCGCCCTCACCCTCACCTCATGGCGCTATCTGCACCAGCCGGAGAAACTCCTGCCGCGCGCCATCCGCAAATTGCAGATCGCGCGCGGGCTGATGGTGTATGAGGGGCTGCGATAGCCGCCAGCTCTCACGGCATCGCCAGGTGCCAGGCGCCGTTCAGGAAGCCGTCGCCGGTGACGTCGCCGGGCTTCTGGTCCTTGGCGAACGTGTAGAGCGGCTTGCCCTTGTAGGCCCACTGCTTCGAGCCGTCGTCGCGGGTGATGATGGTGTAGCCGTCGCCGCCGACGTCGCTCGCCTCGGCCTTCAGCACTGGCCAGTTCGTCGCACAAGGACCGTTGCAGGCCGACTTGCCGCCCGCATCCTTGTCGAAGGTGTAGAGCGACATGCCCTTGGCATCGGTCAGCACCGTGCCCTTGTCGGTCTTGCCGGTCTTGGTCGGCGGCGCGGCGAAGGCGGCGGGAACGAGCGCGAGCGATAAGGCCAGCGCGAGCGCGAGGCGGATCGAGGACGTCATGATATCTCCTGTCATGCAATGGGCTTGCATGAGTAGGACGCCGCGCAAGGCCTCGTATTCCTGAGAGGGCAGGCGGATATTTTTTTCGCTGCGCGCGTCGACGCAGCGGAATAAACTGGACCGACCGAGACGGAACGACGAAATGACATGAGCAAGCCGCATTGGCGTCCGGCACACCGATCAGACCTGCCTGCGATCGACGCGATCGCGGCGCGGATCCATCCCGATCTTCCGGAGCGCCCCGAAGTGTTCGCGGAGAAGATGCGGCTCTATCCAGACGGATGTAGCGCGCTCGTTGCGGGTGAGGACATTGTCGGCTACGGGCTGGCGCATCCCTGGATGCAGCACCGGATTCCGCCGCTCGACACGTTCCTGCAAGAACTGCCCGATCGTGCGGATTGCCTCTACATCCACGACGTCGCCGTGCTGCCTGATTTTCGCGGCGGCGTGACGCGCGCTTATCTTGCCCGGCTTGCGGAGTTGGCGGGCGCATCTGGAATCACAACGTTCGCGCTGGTCTCGGTCTACACCACGCGGCCATTGTGGGAGCGCCTCGGCTTTCGTGCGGTCGCAGCGGACGCGGCGCTGGGCGCGAAGCTGGCCTGCTACGGCGAAGGCGCGACCTACATGCTGCGCGGCCTCGCTGCGACGTAACGTCCCTCCCCGGCCGCCCTCCGGCTCACGCGGGCGTGAAACCGCCGCCTCGAACCGGGTCCGATCAGCCTCCGTCGAAGGTGTGTGCGAGCCCTTCCGGTCTCGCCGAACCGAGGCTGGAGAAAGTCATGAAACTCACTTTGTCGAAGATCGCTTTGATGACATGCGTCGCGGCGAGCGCGTTGGCCGCGACCAGCGCCAATGCAACGCAGTATCGGACCTATGGCTGCGACACCGCTTTCTTCGAAGGCTGCGGCGTCCTGATCGAAACGCCGAACGTGGGCAGAAAATCCACCATCAATCGCGACATCTCGCCGATCTACATGAAGCAAACCGACCCGCGCTACAGTTCATCGATGCGCGATGCCGGCGGCGGTGGCGGCGGAGGTGGTGGCGGCGGTGGCGGTGGCCGCTGAGCCGATCTCACCCTGCAGATGATGCCGCCGGTGCAATCCGGCGGCATCCTTGCCGTCCGTCGGGGCGTTCAACCGCGATGCTTCTTCTTCATCTTCTTTCCCGGTGAGCCCTTCGCGGGCCAGGGCGTGACCGATGGCTCCGCGCGGGCCTGCTTGTCGCGGTGCTTCTTTTTCTTTGCGAAGGACGGCGCATCGTCGAATTTCGCGCCGCGCTCGCCGGGCGGTTTGCCGCGTGGCTTGAATTCAGGCGCCTGCCGCGGGCGCTCGTCGCGGCGTTCGCGACGGTCGCCATCGTTCCTCTCGCGGCGCGGCGCGTCCGAGCGTCCCTCCGGCGCCTGGTGCTGCGGGGCGTCCGCCATCGGCTCGATGCGGATGCTGTCTTCCTTGTCCGGACGTTTGATCTTGGCGGCAAAGGATTCCGCGGCCCGCTCGGAGATCTCGAACTCGGTGACAGTGTCCATGATCTTGATGGCGCCGATGTCGCGCTTGTCGATGCCGCCGCGGCGGCAGATCATCGGCAGCAGCCAGCGCGCCTCCGCATTCTTGCGCCGCCCGATCGCGGCGCGGAACCAGACGCTGCCCTCGGCCATGCCGTGCTTCGACGATGCCTTTGCGGACTTGGCGCGAGGTTTTGCGGGACGATCGTCGCCGCTTTCAAACCTGTCGCGGCCACGCTCCTCGCGCGGCCGGGAAGTTCGCTCGCCGGGATCGATGATGTCCTCGGGCGACGGCAGCCGCGCCCGGTATAGCCGCGCCAGCGCCGCGGCGATGTCCTCCGCCGAGCGCTCGGCCAGCAGCGCCTGCGCCAAAGCCAGATCGTCGGCGGTGGTCTCCTCCGTGAACAGCACGTCCTTCATGCGCGCATGATCGAGCTTGCGGATCTCGTCCGCCTGCGGCGCAGTGCCCCAGACTGCCTCGACGCCTGCGAGATCGAGCAGCAGCTCCGCGCGCCGCCGCCGCGCCGGCGGCACCAGGATGACGCTGGTCCCCTTCCGGCCCGCACGTCCCGTGCGGCCGGAACGGTGCTGCATCACCTCGGCGTCGTTGGGCAGGTCGGCTTGGATGACGAGGTCGAGGCTCGGCAGGTCGATGCCGCGGGCGGCGACGTCGGTCGCGACGCAGACACGGGCGCGTCCATCCCGCAACGACTGCAACGCCAGGGTGCGCTCGTTCTGGGTCAGCTCGCCCGACAGCGCGACGACGGAAAAGCCGCGCTCCAGGAGGGCCGCCTGCAAGTGCCGGACGGCGTCGCGCGTGCTGCAGAACACCAGCGCGCTCGGCGCCTCGTAGAAGCGCAGCACGTTGACCACGGCATGCTCGACGTCGGCGGGCGCGATGCGGATCGCGCGATACTCGATGTCGGCGTGACCGCCCTCGTCACCGGCGACCTCGATCCGGAACGCATCGCGCTGATACTGCCGCGCCAGCGCGACGATGCCGCGCGGAAAGGTCGCCGAGAACAGCAGGGTGCGGCGCGCCTCCGGCGTGGTCTCGAGAATGAACTCCATGTCCTCGCGAAATCCGAGATTGAGCATCTCGTCGGCCTCGTCGAGCACGACCGCCTGTAGCTCGGAGATGTCGAGACGGCCGCGGCGCAAATGGTCGCACAGCCGCCCGGGCGTGCCGACGACGATGTGCGCGCCGGCGGCGAGCTCCCGCTGCTCGCGCCTGGGGTCCATGCCGCCGACGCAGGAGACGACGCGCCCGCCCGCGCGCCCGTAGAGCCAGGCCAGCTCGCGCTGGACCTGAAGCGCAAGCTCGCGGGTGGGCGCGACGATCAGGGCAAGCGGAGCGGCCGCAGGTCCGAACTGCTCGGCGTCATCGAGAAGATTCTTGGCGATCGCGAGTCCGTAGGCGACGGTCTTGCCGGAGCCGGTCTGGGCCGACACCAGCAGGTCCCGGCCGGCGGCTTCGTGGGCGAGCACCGCAAGCTGGACGGGCGTCAGTGAATCGTAATTCCGCTCGGCCAAAGCGCGGGCGAGCGGCGGGGTCAGGGCCGGAAGAGACACGGGATGGAAACCTTGGTTAATTCAGGCGCGCAAACGGTAAACCGGCGGGCCTGAGCTCGCGTGCGCGGCAGCTGGCCAGCAACACGGGCGATTTGATTTGGATGCTCTTTACGCCAAGCGCGGGGAAATCACCATGCCTATGTTGCATGGCTTACGGGAAAGCACCGCGCCCAGGGGTTGCAGGATTGCTGCCATTACTCGTTCTGGATACAGAACGCCCCATACACCGCGCCTTAGCGACTGTCGGTCCGGCACACACCAATGTGCCCCCGGGATGCGACGATCCATCGACCGCTCAAGAAAACTCCGGAACGAGGGCGGCGGCCGCTTCTTGTATCGAACGCCAGGCCGTTTCAATATCGACCGCGTCGGTGGAGATCGTGCCGATCGAGACGCGGACCATCCAATGCCCCGCCGCGATGGCGGGCGTGACATAAGCTTGACCGGAGGCATTCACTGCATGCGCCCACGCGCGCGTGAAATCATCGAGACGATGGGAAGGCACAGACTTTGGCCGGTTCACGATGCAGACGGTTTGCAGAGCGACGGGCGCGATGACGTGCCAGCCCGGTGTTGCCTCGACTTTCGACCGAAGATCTCGAGCCAAGGCAATGTCGCGCCGTAACCTGGCTTGCAACCCGGAAACGCCCTGCTCCCGAATGGCGAACCAGAGTTTCAGCGCCCTGAACCGCCTTCCGAGAGGAATGCCGGTGTTACGCAGATTGCGGACCTTCTCGTCGGCCTGAGATTGCAGGAAGCTCGGGTCGGCAGACATCACCCTGAGGAGGTGAGGTTCGTCCCGAACGAAATAGAGCGAGCAGTCAAAGGGGACGCCGAGCCATTTGTGCGCGTTGATCACCACACTGTCGGCGTCCTCGATGCCGTCCCACATCCACCGCAGCTCCGGCAAGATCATCGCATTCCCGGCCATGGCAGCATCGACGTGGAGCCATAGGCCATGCCTCCGCGCGACGCCCGCGATCTCCGAGATCGGATCAATGGACACGGTGGCGGTCCCGCCCACTGCCGCGACGATCGCGCATGGGGTGAAACCAGCGCGACTATCCGCGATGATCGCATCTTCGAGCGCTCCTGGCCGCATCGCGAAATCGGCGTCGACATCGACCATGCGGACATTCTCACGGCCGAAACCCGCCAGCAGCGCCGCTTTTTCGACGGAAGAATGGGCGCTTGCCGACGTGTAGACGGTCAACGGCTTCGGCTCCGCTTGCAGGCCTCGGCGAACGAGCGAAAAGCCCGTCGTCTTCTCCCGGGCGCACAGCAGAGCAACCAAGGTGCTTGTCGACGCAGTGTCATTGATCACGCCGAACCAGGCGGAAGACAGGCCAACCATCTGCCTGAACCAGTCGACCGTGACCTCCTCGATTTCCGTTACGGCGGGGGATGACTGCCAGGACAGGCCCAGCACTCCAAGTCCGCTGCTCACCAAATCGCCGAGGATACCGGATCCGAGCGAATTGGAGGGAAAGTAGCCGAAGAATCGCGGGTGTTGCCAATGCGAGATGTTGGGGAGAACAACGGAATCGAGATCAGCGATGATTCCATCGAACCCCTCGGCTTCGACCGGCGGGGAGGCCGGAAGCATCGCCTTGACATCACCCGGCTGTGTCGCAGGCTGGACCGGATAGTCTGCGATCTTCGCGTGATAGTCCGCCAGCCAGTCGATGATTTCGTGACCTCGTTTTCGGAATTCCTCGGGCGTCATTCAGGCCTCTTTGGCCGCCGCGGACGACGTTCGTGATGCCGCAAGACCAGTCATTTCAGAACTCGCATCAAGCCGAACTTACGTCGCACTTGGTGTAATAATATCTGGGCGATTTCGTGGCCCGGGTCGTGAGGACTTGCGTCTATCGTTGACGCGTCGCCCGCATGAGCGAAGCGACATGCGGGAGTCATCAGCAAGCCCCCGGATATCGCTTCGCTCATCCGGGCTACGCGTCGTCATTCCACCAGTTCCGGCCATGGCACGATGGTCGACTTCACCGTCTTCATCGCCATCGCGTCCCTCACCGCCTGCGCGACGCCCTCTTCCGTGAACGGATAGATCGTCTGCATCTTCAGCCACGGATATTTGCCGGCCGTGCGGTAGAGCATGTCGACGCCGAGCGGCAGGTCGTTGCCGGTGAAGCCCCAGGAGCCCAGCACGTTGAGGTCCTTGGTGCAGATGCGGTGCCAGGAGGTGTCGATCGAGCCGGCGTCGGTGAACTGGCCCATCTCGACATAGGTGCCGCCGTCGCGCAGCATCTCGATGCCTTCGGGGCCTGCGGTCGGATGGCCCGAGCAGTCCATCACGAGATCGGCGCCGAAGTGACCTACGATCTCGCGCACGCGCGCGATGCGCGCCTCGGGCGACTTCAGCTCCTCGATGTTCACCGTCGCCTCCGCGCCGAACTCGCGCGCCAGCTTGAGCCGCGGCGCCTCCGGCGCGCCGACGCAGATCACGCGCCCTGCTCCCATTTCCTTTGCGGCGGCGACCGCCAAAATGCCGATCGGGCCGGAGCCCTGGATCACGACAGTATCGCCCCACGAAAAGCCGCCGGCACGGCTGGCCCGGTTGAAGGCGCGGATGCAGGAGGTCAGCGGCTCCGACAGCGCCCCCAGGCGCAGCGACATGTCGTCGGGCAGCTTGTAGATCTTGGTGCCCGGCAGCATCTCGAGATCGACATAGACATATTCGGCCCAGCCGCCCCACATATGCGGCGCCTTGTCGAAGCCGAGATAGCGGCCGTAATAGACCGGCGTCAGGCACTTGTTCGCGGTCTGCGGATAATGGATGCAGTAATAGCAGCGGCCGCACGGCATCAAGGGCGGGATCATCACCTTCGAGCCGACTTGAAGCGGCTTGCTCATGAAGTCCTCGGTGAACTCCTCGCCGCATTCGACGATGACGCCGCCGATCTCGTGTCCCAGTGTGAACGGCCACGGCAGCGGCTTCGGCCAATGTCCTTTCAGGATATGCAGATCGGTGCCGCAGACCCCGCAGGCGCCGACCTTGATCAGCGCGGCCTTCCTGCCGACCTTCGGCCACGGCACGGTCTTGATGACGGGCTCCGAGCCGGGACCGGCGTGGGTGCAGACGCGGATGTGCTCCATGATGCGTTCCTCGCTGCCCGTCTGTTATGATTGGTGCGGGCTGGCGACAAGCGTATGTGAGATGTGCGGTGGTGCCAAGCGAGCAGTCTCGTAGCCCACACGAGCAAAGCAACATGCGGGGCAGCGGCCCCGGTTGTCGCGGCGCTCGTCCGGGCTGCAAGACGACGACAAGACGGGAGGACCAGTCGCTGCGGAGGCGATGAGGCGCTGACGCGGAACCATTGCCAAACGGCTTTGTTGGATATGGAACTCACTCAAATCATCTCCGCCGAAAGTCCCGAAAAACACCCGCCATGCTGGTCCGGCTACGCACTTTGGCAGACAGGTTGGCGGGCTCATTCTGGCCCATTCCGGGCTTGCTCGTTGCGCTCGGACTCTTCGGCGGCTACGGCCTCGTCCAGCTTGACCACGGCGACCTGCTACCGAAGGCCTTGCTCCAGCATTGGGTTTACGACGGCGGAGCCGCCGGTGCACGAAGTCTTCTCAGCGCAATCGCCTCGTCCACGATCACGGTCGCCGGCACCGTGTTTTCCATCACCATCGCCGCGCTGTCGCTCGCGGCGGGCCAGATGGGCCCGCGGCTGCTGCACAACTTCACGCGTGATCGCGGTAATCAGGTTACGCTCGGAGTCTTGCTCGGAACCTTCAGCTATGCGCTGATCGCCCTGAGGAGTATTCGTACGGAGGCAGAGGGCAATTTCGTCCCGCATTTGGGGTTGACCGTCGGCATCGCGCTCGGCATCGCCTGCGTCGGTACGATGGTGTACTTCATCGGTCACATGGCCTCGCGCATCAATGTCGACACGGTGCTGGAGCTCGTCACGGAAGATCTGGACGATGCGATCGAACGGTTGACCGTTGACAAGCGCGAGACCGAGCCACCGTCTGCTGAATTCTGGCTGGGTGCGCGGATGGTGACCGACACGAGGCGCGGTTATCTGGAGCGGATCGACGATGAGGGCCTTGCCTCCTGGGCGGCCGAACATGGCTGCGTCATTCGTCTGCTCGTGGGCATCGGCGATTTCGTTGCCCCGGGCGCGCCGATTGCTCTGACCAAGCCTGCGCCGGACGGCGTCGAGGAAGCGATCCGGGAGCGAAGCGTGATTGCGAAGGAGCGTAACAGCTCTTTGGACTTGCGCTTCGCGGTCCGACAGCTCGTCGAGGTCGCCGTGCGCGCGCTTTCGCCGGGAATCAACGATCCCCATACCGCGATCAGCGTTGTTGACCGGCTTGGCGCCACCCTTTGCAGCCTGAGCCAGCGCCATCTGCCGACCGGCGTGTTCCATCGGGGCGGGCGCCTCGCGCTCTACGTGCCGAGCATCCAGTACGATCAGCTTGTGAACACCATGTTCCATATGATCAGGCAGAGCGCAGCAGGAACGCCGGCCGTGCTGATCCAATTGCTGAGGGCCTTGACCCAGGTCGCCAGCTGCGAACGGGACACGGCCCGCATGCACGTTCTCAACCGTCATGCAGAGCTCGTCCTTGCCGACGCCCGGCGCAGCGTAGCATCTCCAAACGATCTCGAAGACATCGAACGACGCTATTTCGACTTCGCACAGGTCATCAAGGTCGGTCCCGAACACTATCTCGCCGGTCCCCGCTCCGGATAGGGGATGCAATGGTAGCAATGGCCGCAGGGCATCAGCGGCGGGATCATCACCTTCGAGCCGACCGGAAGCGGCTTGCTCATGAAGTCCTCGGTGAATTCGTCGCCGCATTCGACGATGACGCCGCCGATCTCGTGCCCCAGTGTGAACGGCGCGGCCACGGCAGCGGCTTCGGCCAATGTCCTTTCAGGATATGCAGATCGGTGCCGCAGACCCCGCAGGCGCCGACCTTGATCAGCGCGGCCTTGCGGCCGACCTTAGGCCACGGAACGGTGCGGATGACGGGTTCACTGCCCGGCCCTGCGTGGGTGCAGACGCGGATTTGCTCCATGGTGCCTCCTCGCTGCCCGCTTGTTGTGTTCTGATGATGCGGGCGCACTCAGCCTATGACAGTACGCGACATTGCAAATAGCAGCGCCCCCGTTGACACGCGGCAGCTGTATCCGCAGGTTGCACGTGCGCCAGCATCGCCTGCTTCGGAATTCTGCCGGGATCAGACCATGGATTTGCAACCGGGCTCTGAACGAATTGTCGTCACGCCTGACACCGATCCGCTGGATGGCACCGTGCAATGGGCGCCGGCGAAATCGGTGTGGCTCGCGGGCATGACCGCAGCGGCCATCGCGCTCGGTCCGATCACCTTCTCCTGGCAGGCCTTCGCTCTCTTCATCGCGACCAGTGCCGTCACGCTGTGCTGCGGACATTCCGTCGGCATGCATCGCAAGCTGATCCATGCGAGCTACGACTGCCCGCTCTGGCTCGAACATCTCTTCGTCTATCTCGGCACGCTCGTCGGCATGGCCGGGCCGCTCGGCATGATCCGTCTGCACGATGTCCGCGACTGGGCGCAGCGGCAGCCCACGTGCCATGAATATTCCCGCCACGGCGCCGGCTTCTGGCGCGATGCCTGGTGGCAACTGCATTGCCGGCTGGTGCTGCGCCATCCGCCAAGATTTCAGCTCGAACCGCGGCTTGCCGGTGACCGATTCTATGCATTCATTGAACGCACATGGACATTTCAGCAATTGCCGTGGGCCCTCCTCTTCTTTGCAATCGGCGGACTGGATTGGCTGGTTTGGGGCATTTGCGTGCGCGTCAGCGTCTGCGTCACCGGCCATTGGCTGGTCGGGCACTTCTCCCACACAAGCGGCGATCAGACCTGGGTCGTCGATGGCGTCGCCGCCCAAGGCTACAATGTCCGCCTCGCCGCGCTGATCAGCATGGGCGAGAACTGGCACAACAACCATCACGCCTATCCAGGCTCGGCCAAGCTTGGACTGTTGCCAGGACAGGTCGATCCCGGCTGGTGGCTGATCCGATTGCTTGAGGCTGTCGGGCTGGCGTGGAATGTCAGGACGCCGCACAACCTGACGGAACGGCCCGGCTTGCGTCTGCTGCCACAAGCTCAACCGTCATCCTGAGGTCCCAGCCTTGCGATGCACCGCATCGCAAGGGTGAAGCCTCGAAGGATTAGCCACGGGCGCCTGCAACTCATCCTTCGAGGCTCGCTTTGCTCGCACCTCAGGATGACGGCTGAGCATGTGGCCAGCCAGCATGGCTGATCTTCAACCACACCCAATTGTCTTGAGCGTCGACCGGCGAACGTGTAAGGCGCCACGAGTCTCACCTCAGGTCATCCCGTGAATCCCCTCCCCCAAAATCCCGTGGCCGCATCCGGATCGTTTGCGGCGATGAAGTCCGTGCCGTACCGTCTCCAGTTCGCTTCTTACGTGCTGGCGATGATGGCGGACAATATCGAGCATGTGATCAGCTATTGGGTGGTGTTCCAGAAATTCCAGTCGCCGACGCTGGGTGGTTTCGCCGTGCTGTCGCACTGGCTGCCGTTCCTCTTGTTCTCGGTCGCGGTGGGCGGGCTTGCCGACCGGTTCGATCCGCGCCGCATCATCCAGTGCGGCATGCTGCTGTTCATCATTGCCTCCGCCGGATGGGGCTTCTTCTTCCTCACCGATACGATCCAGATGTGGCACGCCATGCTGCTCCTGGTGATCCATGGCTGCGCCGGCGTGCTCTGGCAGACGCCGAACCAGCTCCTGCTCTACGACCTCGTTGCGCCTGCGGATCTTCCCAGCGCGGTGCGGCTGAACGCGATGGCGCGCTATCTCGGCATCCTGGTCGGGCCTGCGGTGGGCGGGATCATCATGCTGACGCTCGGCCCCTCGCACGGCATCATCTTCAACACGCTGTTCTACCTGCCGATGCTGCTTTGGCTGTTCTGGGCGCCGGTGCGCGACAGGAGCGCGGCGGCGCGGCGCTTCGCCGTGCGCGGGCTTGCCGACATCGTGCTGACCATCCGAGCGATCGGCACCCAGCCGGTGCTGACGGCGATGACGTGGCTCGCCGGCCTGACCTCCTTCATGATCGGCAATGCCTATCACGCCCAGATGCCGGGCTTTGCCGGCGATCTCGGTCATGGCGATCCCGGCGTCTCCTACAGTGTGCTGCTCGCGGCCGATGCGGCCGGCGCAGTGCTCGCCGCCATCGCGCTGGAATCCTGGGGGCGGCTCAAGGGCACGCCGCGCACCGCGATCGCGCTCGCGATGCTGTGGAGCGTGGCGCTGCTCGGCTTCGCGCTGGTGCCGATCTATCCGGTCGCGATCGCGCTGTTGTTCTTCGCGGGCTTCTTCGAGCTCTCCTTCAACACGATGGCGCAGGCGCTGGTGCAGCTGAACGCGCCGCACGACATCCGCGGGCGAGTGGTCGGCCTGTATAATATGGCGGGGCTGGGCATGCGGGCCTTCAGCGGCATCACAGTCGGGGTAGCAGGCGCGGCGATCGGCATCCACTGGTCGCTCGGACTGTCGGCGGCGGTGCTGCTGGCTCTGCTGCTCTTGCTGCAACTGCGCGCGGCGCAACCGGCTTGAGCGGCGGGCGCCGCCTCGGGGTGTGGCTTTTCAAACGCATTGTGTCTGTCCGTTGCCGCCGCGCCCGATCCTAACGCGGCATTAACCCTATGCACCTTAGGGTCGTGCCGGACTCCGCCCGGGCGGGGGGTCGGGTGTTGAAAATGGCGTTGGCGAACAAAAAGTTTCTTCCGGCCGCCGAGGAGCGTCGGCGCTTCCAGCGGGTGAAGGTGCACCTGCTCGGCCGCTACATGCTGCCGGACCGCCGCGAATTTCCCTGCCAGGTGATCAACATGTCGCCGGGCGGCCTCGCCCTGCTCGCCCCCGGCATCGGCAATGTCGGCGACCGGGTGGTCGCCTATCTCGACCATATCGGCCGCGTCGAGGGCAAGATCACCCGCATCATCGACAACGGCTTTGCCATGACGATCGGGGCGACGCCGAGGAAGCGCGACAAGCTCGCGGCCCAGCTGACCTGGCTCGCCAACCGCGACATCCTCAATTTGCCGGAGGACCGCCGTCACGACCGTATCGTGCCACGCAACCCGATCGCCGTGCTGACGCTCGAGGACGGCACCAAGATGACCTGCCGCATCATCGACCTCTCGCTGTCCGGCGCTGCGATCGCCGCGGAAAACCGCCCGCCGCTGAGATCGACCGTTTTCCTCGGCCGGGTCCAGGGTCGCGTGGTCCGAAACCTCGAAGACGGCTTCGCGCTGGAATTCCTGCACGCGCAGCCGATCGAGACTCTCGAAGAGAGCGTTACCGCGCGGTAAAGCGCAAGGACGCGAAAACGCCCGGATTTCCAGCGCCGAAGGCGGCCTCCGTGACGCGGACGCCGCCTTTGTCATGTCGCCCAGGCTCTCCGGCGCGGGTTAACGCGCGGCCCTTTTGTGGATGAAATGGCGGTTCCGCCAGCCTTTGCGCGTTAATCGATAAAACTTGAATCAATTGCAGTCGTTTCAAATTTTATGAGAATTCGATTCAAGTATAGATCGAATTCGCCGCAGCTTTTACTCGTATTCGCCTCGATTTGACTTGGCTGACTTAGCGGCAGCTCAAAAGCTCCGTGCGAAATGTGGTCCCAACAAGAAACGGGGGCCGCAATGTTTGACTTCAGGGGACAGGGGAAGAAGCTGGCGATTGTCGCCATGCTCTTCGGGATCAGCGCGGCAGCGCAGGCCGGCGAAAGCCGTCTGCTCTACGCGAGCCTCGGCGACACCACGCGTGCGCCGATCGGCTGGGTCGAGTTCTGCGCGGACAATGCTGCTCAGTGCCAGGGCACGCCGATGCAGCCGCGCGACATCGTGATGTCGCAGGCCGTCTGGCGCGACCTCGTCAAGGTCAATCGCTGGGTCAACGAGACCGTCAAGCCTTTGACCGACCAGGACCACTGGGGCGTGATCGAGAAGTGGTCGCTGCCGACGGACGGTTACGGCGACTGTGAAGACTACGTGCTGTTGAAGCGCAAGATGTTGATGGATGCCGGCTGGCCGCGCCAGGCCCTGCTCATCACCGTCGTGCGCGACAAGAAGGGCGAAGGGCATGCGGTGCTGACGGTGAAGACCGACAAGGGCGAGTTCGTTCTCGACAATCAGAACGAGAACGTCCTGGCCTGGACGGAGACCGGCTACCGCTTCGTCAAGCGCCAGTCGCAGAGCGATCCCAATGTCTGGGTCTCGCTCGGCGATACCAAGCCGGCGGTCTCCACCGCCAGTGCAAGAGATTGAGGCAAGACAACAGGACCCGCGACCCGGTCACATCCCCACCCCTCCCCGTCCCAGACCGGTTCGCGCGCGGCCAGGCTTCCCCCAAAGCCTGGCCGCAACTTTTTCGGGGATGCGCGATCAGCTCTGCTGGCCCTCGCGCGACCAGGGCACGCGCGCGGCGGTGAAATCCCGCCAGCTATCCAGCAGCGCCTGCTGCACGCCGATCGACGCTCGCGCCTGCCAGCCGGCGATCGCCGCCGCCGCAATGGTGCTGTCGCGATCTTCAGCGCCGATCCCGTCGAGCAAAGAGGCCGTCACGGCCATGTCGTTGAAGACGCCGAGCTCCTCCTGCAAGCCGGCGAGCCGGCGCGCGAATTTTCGCGCGGACTTGCGATCCTCGTACAGCGGCAGCAGGAACTCGCTGAGATAGCGCAGCCGTTTGGCGGCGAGCCGCACCCGGTGGAGCTCGTCGACCGTGAGCGACTTGAAGCGACGGCCGCGCCTCAGCACCTTCGCATGCTGCTCGGACAGGACGCGTTCCGCAAAATTGACGGCGGGCTCGGCGAGCCGGCCGAGATCTTCGGGCGCCACTCCGTTGCGCCAGCCGCGCGTCTCGATCCAGCCGCCGAGACCGATCAGGAAAAGGGCGCAGCGGCGATCGTCGAGCGCATTGCGGGCCTTGCGATAGGCGTCCGCCTGACGCTCGGCAGCGACCCGCGCGAGCGCATCGAAGCCCGCGACGGATGGACATGCTTTTGCGATCGCCGGCAAGGTGTCGAGCTGGAACACGTCCCAGTCGCGCGCGGCAGACAGGCCTTGCGCCAGCCATTTGGCTTCCGAGCGCAGCGCATCGAGGTTGCCGAGCGCGCCGACCGATCGCATCAGGTCGAGCGCAGATCGCAGCCGGCGCAGCGAGACGCGCAGCTGATGCACGCCTTCGGGATTGCGACCGTCCTCGGCTGCCGGCAGCGATTGCAGCAGGTGAAGGAAGCAGGAGCGCAGGATCGCCGCGAAGGCCTCGTCGAGCGCAATGGAGGGATCGAGGCGAAGCTTGCGCGGCCGGGGTGCCGACGGCGGCTGGTCCGCGGCAAGGTCGAAACCGCGTGCGGACTTGCTGCGGATGGACGGCTTTACCGTTCCGTGCTCCGCAAGGCGCAGCGCGATCTCGTAGATCGCGCTCGCGCTGCCGCCCTTCAGCTCCAGCTCGATCTCGCTGACAGGAACCGACCGGTCGCCGGCCGTCAGCCCGCCCTGGTCGAAGGCGACCTCGACCGTGCCGGACGGCAGGTCCACGATGCGCGTGTGCCGATGCACATCGGCCATAAACACCGCCTCGAGCGGCTGCGCTTCGAGCCGCTCGCGCAGCTTCTCCGGAATGAAGGGCATCGCCAAAGCGAGATCGGGCGCAAGCGAGGGCACGCTTGCCTCCCATTCGCCACGACGCAACGGATCGTCCGCAACCTCGGTCTTCACGGTCTGCACGAAGCGCGTGCCGCTCTGGCGGACGCGCAAGCTCAGGCCGGCGCGACGAAGCGCGCGCCCGGGCGTGTCGTAGTAGACGGACTTGAGACGTTTGCGCGTGCCCTTGTTGCGTGCGTTCGCCGCGATGACCGGCGCAGATGCGAGATGCGCCATGCCATCGGCATCGACGAGCAGCTTGAGCTCGATTTCACCGGCAGGATGAGCGGCGCTGCCCGGCTGAGCTGGTTGCAGATCAGGCGTCGCTCTTCGCGCTGGCGTCCGATCACGCACGGCGTCCTTGTGCCCCGACTCCGCTTCTGGCCCTGCCGGTTCAGTCTGCCTCAGGAAGCCGGCGACGACGGGCGCTCTTTTGTTCTCCTTCGGCGGCTGATTCCTATCCGGCGCGCCCGGAGTTTTCAGGGCCGGCATGGGATCTGACTTCAGCATGAAGGGCAACGTGACAGTTTGATGACAGAGCGCGAAGATATAGCGGATAAGCCGCGCGAGGAATTGTCAATTTGCGTCGCAACGCATCATCGTCCACATGCGACATCTCAACCGCTGGTATCGAGGAGGAGTGTCACAATTGGGCGCGGGGTTTCGATTCATTCGGCGCCGCGTAAGACGAATGGCCGTACCTGCGAGGAACTCTAGCAGTCCTCGAATCGAAATGAACGCATCGCCGAGCTCGGTTCATGCGGCCCGAGAAATTCTTTCTGGGTCTCGAACTATGCGTGAACCGGCTCGGTTCGCGCCGCGGCCGGCCGCGTGATCAGGACGTAGGCGACGGGCACGACGAACAACGTGAACAGCGTTCCGATCGACAGACCGGTGGCGATCACGAGCCCCATGTTGTAGCGCGAGACGGCGCCTGCGCCGCTCGCCGTGATCAGCGGAACGACGCCGAGCACCATCGCCGCGGTCGTCATCAGGATCGGCCGCAGCCGGATCGTCGCCGCCTCGATGATCGCCTCGGTCACCCCCTTCCCCGCCGCGCGCAGCTCGTTGGCGACTTCGACCATCAGGATGCCGTGCTTGCTGACGAGTCCCATCAGCGTGAGCAGCCCGACCTGGGTATAGATGTTGAGGCTTGCGCCGCCGATGCCGAGGCTGATGAAGATCAGCGCGCCGGCCAGCGACATCGGCACCGAGACCAGGATGACGACGGGATCGAGGAAGCTGTTGAACAAAGCGGCGAGCGCCAGGAAGATGATGATGACGGCGAAGCCGAACGTCGTGACGAAGCCGCCGGATTCCTGCTCAAGCTGGCGCGAGGCACCGCCGAAGTCGATCGTGTAGCCCGCCGGCAGCGATTTCGCGAGATCCTTGAGCGTGGCCAGCGCGCTGCCCATCGACACCGTCGGCATCGCCACGCCCGAGATCGTGGCCGCGTTGATCTGCTGGAAATGATTGCGCGATTGCGGAACGGTCCTGTTCTCGAGATGGGCGACGGTCGACAACGGCACCATCGAATTGTCGCTCGCCCTGATGTAGTAGCCCAGCAGCTGGTCTGCCGTAAGCCGATCGTTCTGCTTGGCCTGAGGAATTACCTTGTAGGATCGGCCGTCCAGGCTGAAATAATCGAGATAGTTTCCCCCAAGCAGGGTCGCGAGCGCACCGCCGAGATCGCTCATCTTCAGGCCGAGATCGCCGGCCTTGTCGCGGTCGAAGGCGACCAGCGTCTGGGGCCGGTCGATTTTCAGGTCGGTATCGAGAAAGATGAATTGGCCGCTCTCCAGCGCCCGCACCATGAAATCGCGCGAGACCCGGTCGAGCTCGTTGTAGGATCCAGTCGTGCCGATCACGAACTGGATCGGAAGGCCGTTGCTGCCCGGCAGCGGCGACGGCTGGAAGGCGACCGAGCGCGTTCCGGCGATGGTGTTCAGCAGGGCCTGGAAATCCGGCTGGAGCGTCTTCGTGGTCAGGCTGCGCTGGTCCCAGGGCTTGAGCACCCAGCCGCCGATCGCCTGGGTCGGGGTGTCGATCTGGAACAGGGTCTTCGTTTCCGAGCGCTTGGCGACGAGATCGTAGATCTGCTGGCTGTAGAACTGCCGCTGCTGCAGCGTCGCCGAGGGCGCCGAAGTGGTCAACGAGAGTACGACGCCCTGGTCCTCATCGGGCGCGAGCTCGCTGGTCGAGGTCGTGTAGAGCCAGGGAATGCCGGCCAGCAACAGCAGCGCAAACACGGCCGCGACCGGCTTCATGGTGAAGACTGCCTCCAGCCGGCGGCGATAGGCACCTGAGAGCCACTCCAGCACGTGGTCGATGGTCCGGACCAGGCGCGCCTCCCAGTTCGTTGCATCGCGCTCGGTCTTGCGCAACAGCCAGGCGCAGTTCATCGGCGACAGCGTCAGCGCGATCACCGCAGACACCGTCACGGCGCCTGCGAGCGTGAAGGCGAACTCGGTGAACAGCGCGCCGGTGAGGCCGCCCTGGAATCCCACGGGCACGTAGACCGCGATCAGAACCACGGTCATGGCGATGATCGGGCTCGCCAGCGCGCGTGCGGACTCGATCGCGGCCTCGACCGGCGCGACGCCCTCGTCGATCAGCCGGTGCACGCTCTCTACCACGATGATGGCGTCGTCGACGACGAGACCGATCGCGAGCACCAGCGCCAGCAGCGTCAGCAGATTGATGGAGAAGCCCATCAGCAGCATCAGCCCGAATGTTCCGACCAGCGACAGCGGGATCGCGATCACGGGGATTAGGACCGATCGCCACGAGCCCAGGAACAGGAACACCACCACGATCACGATCAAGACCGCTTCCACCAGCGAATGGACGACCTCGTCGATCGAGGAGTTGACGAAGTCGGTGGAGTCGTAGAGCACCTCGCCGACGAGACCGTTCGGAAGCTGCGCCTTGATGTCAGGCAGCACCGCCTTCACGCCGTTGACGACGTCGAGCAGATTGGCCGTGGGTGCCGTCTGGATGCCGATATAGACCGCCGTCTTGCCGTTGAATTTCGTTTCGCTGTCGTAATCGTCGTTGCCGAGCGTCACGTTCGCGACGTCGCGCAGGCGGATGATGGCTCCGTTGACGGTCTTGACCACGAGGTTGCGGTACTGCTCCAGCGAATGGAGGTTGGTCGAGGCGGCAAGATCGACCTGCACCAGCCTGCCCTTGGTCGTACCGAGGCCGGAGATGTAATCGTTGCCCGAGAGCGCCGTCGAGACGTCGCTCGCGGTGAGGCCGTAGGAGGCCAGCTTGTCGGGATCGAGCCAGGCCCGGAGTGCGAACTTCTTGGCGCCGAGCAGCTCGGCGGTCTGCACGCCGGCGACGGCTTGCAGCCGCGGCTGCACCACGCGCGTCAGATAGTCGGTGATCTGGTTCGGCGCCAGCACCTCGCTGGCGAAGCCGATATACATCGCGTCGATGGTCTGGCCGACCTTCAGCGTCAGGGTCGGCTGCTGCGTCCCGGTCGGAAACTGGTTGAGGACCGAATTGACCTTGGCGTTGATCTCCGTCATCGCCTTGCCGGAATCGTAGTTCAGCCGCAGATTGACCGTGATGGTGCTGGAGCCGGTGACGCTGCTCGAGGTCATGTAGTCGATGCCATTCGCCTGGGCGATGGCGTTTTCGAGCGGCGTCGTGATGAACCCGGCGATGATGTCGGAATCGGCGCCGGCATAGGCGGTGCTCACCGTGACGATGGCGTTCTGCGTGCGCGGGTATTGCAGGATCGACAGCGTCGCCATCGAGCGCAGGCCGAGCACGAGGATCAGGGCGCTGACCACGAGCGCCAAGACCGGCCGGCGGATGAAGATATCGGTGAAACGCATCTGGATTGGCTCGTTCTCTCTGCTGACGGCAGCGGCCGCCGCGAAACTACTGGTCGACGATGTTCGGCGCGGCCTCGGCCTGCGGCACGTGCGAATTGTCGATCTTGACGGGACTGCCGTTGCGCAGCTTGAGCTGGCCGGCGATCACCACCGTTTCGCCCGGCTTGATGCCCTCGTTGACCGCAACGCGATCACCCTTCGGCGGCCTGGACTTGACGAACATCTGCCGCGCGGTGCCCTGCCCGTCGCGGAGATCATCGACGAGGTAGACGAGATCGCCGTAGGAATTGTTGACGATTGCGGTGAGCGGGACGGTGACGACCTGCTCCGGCCTGCCGACGGCGATCTCGACCTTGGCGAACATGCCGGGCAGCAGCCGAGCCTCGCCGTTGCGCAAGGTGGCACGGACCTGGACGTTCCGGCTGGCCGAATCGATCTTCGCATTGATCGCCGTGATCTGCCCGGTGAAGCGCTCGGCCGGGAAGGCGTCGACGGCGACGGTCACGTCCTGCCCGATCCGGATCGAGGCCAGCGCCTGCTGCGGCAGATAGAAGTCGACGTAGATCGGATCGAGGCTCTGGAGCGTGACGATGCTGGTACCCGCCGACAGGTACTGGCCGAGATCGACGGCGCGGATGCCGAGACGGCCGGAGAACGGCGCCTTCAGCGTCTTCTGCTCGAGCAGGGCCTTCTGCTGCTCGACCAGCGCCTGGGCGTTCTTCAGGTTGGCCTTGTCGCTGTCGACCGTCGCCTGGCTCACGGCGCTGAACTTGATCTGCTCCTCGTCGCGCTTGAGCACGATCGCGTAGTTTTCGGCCGTCGCCTGCAGCGAGCGCAGCTTGGCGACGTCGTCGGTCGCCACCAGCGACAGCAGGGTCTGCCCAGCCGCGACGCTGTCGCCCGAGGAGAACTCGATGCTCTGCACGATGCCGGCGACCTGGAGTGCGAGATCGGCGCCGTTCACCGCCCGGAGCGAGCCGACCGCATTCAGGCTCGACTGCCAGGGCGCGTCCGCCGCGACCACCGTGGAGACGGTCTGCGGCGGGTTGGCCAACGCGCCGATCGCCTTCCTGATCATCATCTCCTTGAAGGTCTGGAATCCGTAAAGGCCGCCGAACAGGACCGCCATCCCGCACAGCATGATTGTCATCCGCTTCATCATCGCAACGCGTCCTCGGTCTTCTTGTTGCTGCCGGCGAAGTAACCGGCATTGGCGCGCGGCAGCGCGTCCGGCGTCTCGTCCACGCGATTCCACCAGCCGCCGCCGAGCGCCTGGAACAGCGCGGCGGTATCGGTGAAGCGGGTGGCCTGCGCCTTGATGCGGGACACCCGCGCGTTCAGGTAGGATTGCTGCGCGTTGATGATGTTGGCGTAAGGCACGGCGCCGGTCTTGAATTGCTCGACCGCCATCGCAAGACTATCGGCCGTCGCCTTCTCCGCCGCGGCCTGCGCCTTCAACGCTGCGGCGTCGTACTGAATGGCGCGCAGGGAATCGGCGACGTTCTGGAAGGCGGTCACGACCGTGCTCTTGTAGAGCGCGAGATCCTGCTCGAACGCCGCCACGTCCGCTTCCTTGGTGTGGTAAAGCGTTCCACCGTCGAAGATCTTCTGACTGACGCTGGAGGCCGCGCTCCAAACGATCGTCTCCGGCGAGAACAGCCGCTCGGGCCCCGTGGCACCGTAGCTGCCGGACAGCGTGAGCTGCGGCAGCAGGTTGGCGATGCCGACGCCGACCGTCGCCGTCGCCTGATGCAGGGTGGCCTCGGCCTGGCGAATGTCCGGACGCTGACGCACCAGGGTCGAAGGCAGCGACAATGGCAGGCGCCCCGGAAGGCGCAGATCGGCCAGTCGGACGTGTTCGCCGCGGTCCTGGCTCGGCAGCCGTCCCAGATAGGCCATCAACTGATTGCGCTGTTGCGCCAGCTGCTTCTGCAGCGGAGCCAGCGTCGCCTTGGCTTGAGCCAGCGTCGCCTCCTGCGACAGCACGTCCGCTTTCGCGATGGCGCCGATCTCGAACTGGCGCTGGATGCGCGCGAGCTGATCCGAATCCGCCTTGATGATCTCCTCCGTCGCGAGAATTTGATCCCGCAGCGAAGCATCCGTGATCGCGGCGGTCACCACGTTCGCCGTCAGCGCCAGATAGGTCGCTTCGAGCTTGAAGCCCTGATAGTCGGCCTGCGCTTGAAGCGCCTCGACCGAGCGGCGGGTGCCGCCCCAGATGTCGAGCGCGTAGGAGACGCTGACGGAGGCGTTGTAGAGCGTGTAGGTCGAGGCCTGCGCCGGCCATTGTCCCGACTGCGAGGTGCTGACCCGATCTCGCTCCGCCGAGGCGCTGCCGGACACTTGCGGAAACAGGCTGCCCTGCTGCGCCAGCGCATTCTCCCGCGCATAGCGCAAGGCGAACTGCGCCGCCTGCACGTCGGGATGATTGCGGATGGCCTCCTCGACGAAGGCGTTGAGCTGCCGCGACCTGAACAGCGCCCACCAAGCGCCGGGAATGTCCCTGCCCGTCTCGAAGCCCTGCGAATTGCCGCCGGCCGTCGGCGCGCTCGCGGTGGCGCCCGGCCGCTGCTCGCGTGTGTAGCCGCTCACCGCCGGTCCGGCCGGCGACACAAAATCCGGTCCGACGGCACATGATGCGAGCAGCGCACCGCAGAGCGAGACGCCGGCCCAGGCCGAGGCCCGCGCCCAACCTCCTGCGACGACGGGAACGTGCCTGGGCCTACCTGGAAGATGAGCCATCAAAGAACTAAACCGTTTAGTTTTTGTCCGGGAGGCTGTATGTTGCAGGTTGGAACCAAAAGTCAAGCCGTGGGGTTACGGGTCGATGACCAGGACAGTGCATAGGGCGCAGATGCGAGAGACCAAAGAGCCGGCGGATACGAGTCAGAAACCGCGCGCCAGGGCCAAGCACAGCCAAATTCTCGACAGCGCTCGCGTTCTGTTTCTCGATCACGGCTTCGATGCCACCAGCATGGACGCGGTCGCGCGCGAGGCCGGGGTCTCGAAGGCTACGCTCTACGTTCATTTCGACGACAAGGACGATCTGCTGCTCGCGCTCGTGAATGAGGAGTGCAAGCGCTTCGGGCCGAAGACGCTATGGCGCGACCATGGCGGCAAGATCGACCTCAGGGCAGAACTCCATGCCATCGGCACGACGTTCCTCGAAGCCTTTCTCGATCCGCGCGGGCTCGCCGTGCACAGACTCGTGATGTCCTGCGCTTCGCGTTATCCGCGCGTGGCGGAGGTCTTCATGAAGTCGGGCCCGGAGCGCTGCGACGCCGAAGTTGCTGCCTTCCTTCGTGCGGCGCAGGCGCAGGGGCTCGTCGACGTTCCCGACGTCGCCATGGCTGCGACTCAGTTTCTCAGCCTGATCCAGGGCAAGGAAATCCTGAAATGGGCTCTCTCGATGAAGACACCGAGCCCAGCTCGCCATCGCGCGCTGATCGAGAACGGCATCAACGTGTTTCTGGCGGCGTATGAGCGACGTCCCGCCGCCGCGAAGCAGCTGCGGCGAAAGCCGGCGACGACATCTGCACGCCGTTAAAGCATAATCCGGAAAAGTACGAAGCGGTTGTCCGGAAAGATCATGCGTAAGCAGCTCACGCACCGAGCACGTCGGCGAGCCGCAACTCGTCGGCCGAGGGATCCTTCAGGAACAGTTCGGCCTCGATCTCGGTGAGATGCGACAGCATCAGCGCGCGGGCGGCCTGCTTGTCACGCCCTCCAATCGCCGCGACGATTGCCGCGTGATGATCGGTGCCGCAAGCCGGCGTGTCGTGGCGGCGGTAGAGCAGGATGATCAGCGAGGAACGCGCGATCAGCTCCTTGAGGAAGCCGAGATAGATGGTGTGGCCGCTCATCTCGGCTAGGAGACGGTGAAATTCGCCGGAAAGGCGGACGGAGGCGCGCGCATCGCCGCGCAATTCCGCTTCACGCTCCTCGGCGATATGCTGGCCGAGGCGATCGAGCCAGGCCGGCGAGACCGCGTCGATCGCATGGTCGACGATGGTGGGCTCGATCAGGCGGCGCGCCTCGAACACTTCGCGGGCATCGGCAGGCGTCGGGCGCGCGACGAAGGCGCCGCGGTTCTTCTCGATGCTGACGATGCCCTCATGCGCGAGCTGCTGCAGCGCGGTGCGCACCAGCGTGCGGCTCGCGCCGTAGATCTCGCCGATCTCGTCCTCGCCGAGCTTCGTGCCCGGCAGCAGGCGATGTTCGAGGATCGCGGCGGTTACGCCCTCCCGGATACGGCTGACGCGATCGCTCGCATCTGGCGCATCGGATTTCGGGTGGGTCTTGGCGGCCATTGGTGTGAGGCTCGATCGGCGACGTTCGACCGAATGGTAGTCGACGAGCTGTATCCAATCACAGGCGAAACTTTATACAATCTGCGCCCGTTTTGTGTGCAGAGAGGAGTGCGGGCGCCAGCCAGCCGAACGCGGCCGGAAGTGACCTAACGATCTGACTCCACTGCACAGTTTTCTGAAATCGGTTGGCTGAAGGCGCTTGGCACGGAGCTTGCGGAGAGAGGCGGGAAGCATCGCCCTTGCTCGGATACGCCATGGCCACTCCCGCCGCTCTCGAACTGGTCGCCGTCACCAAGCGCTACGACACCACGCTGGCGGTCGACAACGTCAACCTGAAGATCCCGGCCGGCACCTATTGCTGCCTGCTCGGCCCCTCCGGCTGCGGCAAGACCTCGACCTTACGGATGATCGCCGGGCACGAGGCGGTCAGCGAGGGCGACATCATCCTCGGCGCGCAGAACGTCACCGATCTGGAACCCGCCAAGCGCGGCACCGCGATGATGTTCCAGTCCTACGCGCTGTTTCCGCACCTCACCGTGCTCGACAACGTCGCCTTCGCATTGAAGATGCGCGGCATTGACAAGCCGACGCGGCACCGGCGCGCCGGCGAATTGCTCGAGCTGGTCGCGATGAGCCAATATGCGGGCCGGCTTCCGGCGCAGCTCTCCGGCGGCCAGCAGCAGCGCGTGGCGCTCGCCCGCGCGCTGATCACCGAGCCCCAGATCCTCCTGCTCGACGAGCCGCTCTCCGCGCTCGATCCGTTCCTGCGCGTCAAGATGCGGGGCGAGTTGAAGCGGCTGCAGCGCGAGCTCGGCATCAGCTTCATCCAGGTCACCCACGGCCAGGAAGAGGCGATGGCGCTCGCCGACCACATCGTGGTGATGAACCAGGGCCGGATCGAGCAGCAGGGCACGGCCCGCGACATCTTCCATCATCCGCGCACCGAATTCGTGGCGCGCTTCATCGGCGGTCACAACGTTCTCAGCGATGCCGGCAGGCTGATCGCCGTGCGTGCCGATCAGCTCGGCATCGTGCCGTTCACCGAGGGCGCGTTCGGCGCGCCGGCGCTGCTGACCCAGACCGAGTACCAGGGCTCCTACATTGCCGTCTCGCTAACGCTCGACGACGGCACCGCCCTGTTCTCCCACCTTCCCGAGATTACCTTCGACGTCCACCGTTTCCGCGCGGGCGATCGCGTGCTCGCCACATGGGATCCCGCCAAGGCGCAACGCCTGCAATAGCGCCCTTCACGACAGAAAATGCGCAACACAGAGGAGTGAGCGAAATGACCGAGACGACCAGGACAACCGGCGTCAGCCGCCGCACGCTATTGAAGGGCACCGCGGGTCTCGCCGGCCTCGCCGCCGGCTCCGGCGCCATCACCGGCTTCCCCTATGTGAAGTCGGCCGATGCGAAGGTGCTGCGTTATCTCGGCACCGCCGTGAACGAGGGCGACGACATCGCCAAGCAGTGCCTGAAGGACACCGGCATCAAGATCGAATACATCACCGCGACCACCGACGACGTCACCAAGCGCGTGATGACCCAGCCGAACTCGTTCGACGTGCTCGATACCGAATATTTCTCGTTGAAGAAAATCGTGCCGTCCGGAAACATCCTCGCGCTCGACGCCAGGAAGATCAAGGAATTCGGCAACATCACGCCCGTCTTCACCAAGGGGGAGACGCCCGGCGGCAAGAAGATCGGCGGTCAGGGCACCGCGCCCTGGAAGGTGCTCTATCTCGAAGGCAAGGATTCCAAGAAGTTCGCGACGTCGGCGACCGAATTCGTGACGCTGATCCCGACCGTCTACAACGCTGACACGCTCGGCATCCGCCCCGACCTGATCAAGCGGCCGATCAGCTCCTGGTCCGAGCTGCTCAATCCCGAGTTCAAGGGCAAGGCCTCGATCCTCAACATTCCCTCGATCGGCATCATGGATGCCGCGATGGTCGTGGAAGCCTCCAGCAAGTACAAATATGCCGACAAGGGCAACATGACCAAGGATGAGATCGATCTCACCATGAAGGTGATGACCGAAGCCAAGAAGGCCGGCCAGTTCCGCGCCTTCTGGAAAGACTTCAACGAGAGCGTCAACCTGATGGCGTCGGGCGAGACCGTGATCCAGTCGATGTGGTCGCCGGCGGTGACGAAGGTGCGCTCGATGGGCATCCCCTGCACCTTCCAGCCGCTCAAGGAAGGCTATCGCTCCTGGGCCTCGGGCTTCTGCGTCTCCAAGGGCGTCTCGGGTGCCAAGCTCGAATGGGCCTATGAGTTCGTCAACTGGTTTCTATCAGGCTATGCCGGCGCCTATCTCAACCGCCAGGGCTATTACTCCGCCGTGCTCTCCACCGCCAAGGCGCATATGGAGCCGTACGAGTGGGCCTATTGGATGGAAGGCAAGCCGGCCGAGAAGGACATCAAGGCGCCCGACGGTTCGCTGCTGGAGAAGGCCGGCGCGGTCCGCGACGGCGGCTCCTACGAGGACCGCATGGGCGGCGTCGCCTGCTGGAACGCGGTGATGGACGAGAACGACTACATGGTCCGCAAATGGAATGAGTTCATCGCGGCGTAGGCGTAACGGACATGTCGGAAGAAGTCCTGCAACAGGCAGCCCCGGGCTTGATCCCGGGGTCGGGCACAGCGCGCGCCGCCAAGCCGATGCGCCTGTCGCCGTCCTTGATCTCCTGGCTTCAGGCCGGGCCGATGATGCTGGTGTTTCTCGGCTTCTTCCTCATTCCGCTCGTCTTCGTCGTCATCGTCTCGTTCTGGGATTACAACGAATACCAGCTGCTGCCGGTCTTCTCGGGCCGCGGCTACACCGACACGTTCGAGGGCTGCCTCGCGCAGCTCCCCGAGTTGTGCACGATCGGCAGGACCTATGTGAAGACGCTGAAGCTCTGCTTCATGGTCTGGGCCATCACGCTCTTCATCGGCTTCTGGGTCGCCTACTTCCTCGCCTTCCACGTCAGGTCCAAGACCTGGCAGATGGGATTGTCGCTGCTGTGCACGATCCCGTTCTGGACCTCCAACGTGATCCGCATGATCGCCTGGATCCCGCTGCTCGGGCGCAACGGCCTCGTCAACTCGGGCCTGATGAAGACGGGCCTGATCAACCATCCGATCGAATGGCTGCTGTTCTCCGAATTCTCGGTGGTGCTGGCGCTGGTTCACCTCTTCACCTTCTTCATGGTGGTCCCGATCTTCAACTCGATGGTGCGCATCGACAAGTCGCTGATCGAGGCCGCCTATGATGCCGGCGCCAGCGGCTTCCAGACCCTCGTCAACGTGATCATTCCGCTGTCCAAGCCCGGCATCGTGATCGGCTCGATCTTCGTCATCACCATCGTGATGGGCGATTTCATCACCATCGGCGTCATGGGGGGCCAGCAGATCGCCGCCGCCGGCAAGATCATCGAGACGCGGGTCAACGCGCTGCAATTCCCGGCGGCCGCGGCCAATGCCGTGATCCTGCTCGTCATCACCTTCCTGATCATCACGATGATGTCGCGCATCGTCGACATCAAGAAAGAGCTCTAGAGCATGAAGGAAGGACGCCCGCGCTCTTTCTACGTGCTCGCGATCTTCTTCGCGGCCTATGTGCTGTTCCTCTACGGGCCGATGATCGCGATCTACGTGCTGTCGTTCCAGGGGCCGCAGGGCGGCCTCACCTTCCCGATGAACGGCGTCTCGACGTTCTGGATCGCAAAGCTGTTCCAGGGCACCGGCATCGTCGATCTCGGCGCCGCGTTCCGCCGCTCGCTGCTGCTCGGCATCATCGTGATGATCGTCACCGTGGTGCTGTCGGTCGCCGCCGGCATGGCGTTCCGGCGCAAGTTTTGGGCGCAGAGCATTCTGTTCTATTCGGCGATCGCCAGCCTGATCGTGCCCTCGATCATCACCTCGCTCGGCATCTCGCTGGAATTCCGCATCATCGACGACCTGATCAAGGCGCATTGGAACGAGAATTTCGAGACCTCGATGGGCCTGCTGACCTCCGGCCTCGGCGCGCACCTGACCTGGACGCTGCCGTTCGGCCTGCTGATCATGTTTGCGATCTTCAATCGCTTCGACCCGCGCCTCGAGGAAGCCGCGCGCGATCTCGGCGCCACGCCGTGGCAGACGTTCCGTTATGTGGTGCTGCCGATCATCCTGCCCTCCGTGATCGGCATCGGGCTGTTCGGCTTCACCCTCTCCTGGGACGAGCTCGCGCGCTCCAGCCAGGCGATCGGGGCCGTCAATACATTGCCGCTCGATCTTCAGGGGCTCACCACGACCGTGACGAACCCCGACATCTATGCACTCGGCACCGTGATCTCGGCGGTCTCGTTCACGGTCATCGCGCTTGCGCTCGGCACCATCGCCATGCTCAACAAGCGGCAGGCGGCCAAGGGCTCTGACGCCGGCAAGGGAATGGTCTGAGAAGAGCTCACCACAAAGGGCTGGCCCAACCACGATGCGGCTTCACGTCGTCAATCCCAACACCACGGCGTCGATGACGGCGAAGATCGCCGCTGCGGCGCGCAGCGTCGCCCTCCCCGGCACCGTGATCGACGCGCGGCAGCCTGCGATGGGCCCCGTCTCGATCGAGGGCTTCTACGACGAGGCCTTCGCCGTCCCCGGCATGCTCGGCTGCATCCGCGAGGCCGACCGCGACGGCGCAGACGCGCACATCATCGCCTGCTTCGACGACACCGGCCTGGACGCCGCGCGCGCCGCTGCCAAGGCCCCCGTGATCGGCATCGGCGAAGCCGGCTTCCACATGGCGAGCTTGATAGCGGCGCGCTTTGCCGTGGTCACCACGCTCGGTGTCTCCATCGTTCCGATTGAGCACAATTTGCGGAAATACGGCCTCGCCGAACGCTGCGTCCGCGTCCGCGCCGCCGAGGTCCCCGTGCTCGCGCTCGAGGAACGCAACAGTGACGCTCTCGCTCGAATCTCTGCCGAGATCACCGCCGCAATCCGCGACGACCGCGCCGAGGCCATCGTGCTCGGTTGCGCCGGCATGGCCGACCTTGCTGCCGAACTCGCCGCCACGCATGGTTTGCCGGTCGTCGACGGCGTCGCCGCGGCGGTGACGCTGGCCGAATCACTGGTGCGGCTGGGGCTGAAGACGTCCCGCCTCGGCCCCTACGCGGCGCCGCGCGCGAAGAGCTATTCCGGGCCGTTTTCGCAGTTTCAGCCCTGATCGTGCCCTTCACGCGGCGCTCCGAGCCCGCAAGGCCCGTTGATCGCTGGTTTTTTGGCCCTCAGCCTCTTTTTGGTCCCATTCCTTGCCGAAACGTAAGGCTTTCGGGACGCCCCGGTGGCCGCCTCTGGGTTGCCGGTCTTCGCCACTCACCAAGTTTCAATTTGGGTCTTGTCAGCGATGATCGATCTCGCCCAGAACGCGCCGTCCAATCCTCTCCTTCGCCTTGGCGCCCAGCCGATCGCGCTGACCGCTGCAGCGCTGTTGCTGCTGATCGCGGGAGTGACCTCGATCGCGATCTGGCGGGCCTATACGGGCGCTGCGCCGGAGGCGGACCGCGTGGTGGCATCGCGGCAGCTCCAGGCCCGCACCGCCCAGGCCTCCGAGCAGCTGGTGGAGAAGACCAAGGGGCTGGAGGCGACCCAGCAGGAATCGATCGACCAGCTTCAGGTCGTGCAGGACCAGCTCGTGACCATGAAGCGGCTGATGGCCGCACAACAGGCCGACACCAAGCGCCTGTCCGAGCAGGTCGCCGCCTTGAACGAATCCATCGATGGTCTGCGGCAATCCTTTGCCAGCGCGCGTACGACAGAGGTCGAAACGCCGACGGTTACCCGCAGGAAACCGGCGCGGCACCGCGTCCAGGCCAGTGCACGCAAGCGCTCGCGCGGCTGAGCCGAGACAGCGCGACGGGAACTTTATTTTAGGCACTTGTGAACTGGATCACATTCGTCGATATGATTCCGCGCGATGCTCACCGTTACCGGATGGCGTGAGCCGATTTCAATATCCGGGGCTGGCAAGGTCGTTGACGGTATACTGCGTCAACGACCTTGTTTTTTAACGGCATTCCGCCTCACTCGCAGACGTCGACCCGGCGGTAGCGCCATCCCGACGGGGTCATGACGCGCTTCCTCGCGACGTAGCAGCCGCCATAACCATCGTTATAGGCGGGGCCATAGTCGTCGGGGACGGCGTAATAGGGATAACCGTAGCCATATCCGTAATAGCCGCCGTACAGGCCGGCGCCGGCGAGACCTGTCCCGATTGCGACCCCCGGCCAGAAGCCGCCGCCATGCCAATGACGGTGTCCCCAGCCGCCTCCGCGATAAAAGCCACCGCCATGGAAGCCGCCGCCGTGAAAGCCTCCACCATGTCCGAAGCCACGCGCCTCGGCGATTTGCGGCACCGACAGCCCGACCGCCGCCGCGGCCAGCGCCGTCATGATCAACTTGCGTAACATCACTCGATCCTTCCCGCGTGGAGACGCTCCACACTTCAAAGCAGGGCCAAGCTAGCGTCAGTCGGCAATTCCCGACAGCCACGTTGTCTCACTTCCGCGCGAGGCCGGATGTCGAGGCTTGGCTGCGACGAGACGAGTGCTTCCGGAACAAATCTCCTCGTCTCGGCTTGCCAGACGAGGGAGGCCATCACCATGACCGATCGCGATCCATTTGCAGAGGGCGAGCGCGCCGCGCGCAAGAACATTCCGGCTGAAGCAAATCCTTATCCGGACGGCAGCGATGACCACGCGCTGTGGTCGGCGGGCCATGAGAAGGTTGCAGGCGCCATGGAAGCCCGCGAGTCCGAAGGCACCTAGCCGATCCGCTTAAGGCCTTTGCTGAAGCGCGGGCCGTTGGCCACGTAGAACCTGGCCGCGCTGCCCATCTTCTGCACCTGCGCGTCGTCGAGCGTACGGATCACGCGCGCGGGCGAGCCGATGATCAGCGAGCGCTCGGGAAACTCCTTGCCCTCGGTGATGACGGAGCCGGCGCCGACGATGCTGTTGCGGCCGATCCTGGCGCCGTTCATCACGATCGAGCCCATGCCGATCAGCGCGCCGTTCTCGATGGTGCAACCGTGCAGGATGACGTTGTGGCCGACGGTGCAGTCCCTGCCGATGTGAAGCGGAAAGCCGAGATCGGTGTGGCAGGTCGAGCCGTCCTGCACGTTGGCGCCTTCCCCGATCTCGATCCATTCATTGTCGCCGCGCAGCACCGCGCCGAACCAGACGCTCGCTCCCGGCTTCAGGCGCACCCGGCCGATCACGGACGCGGTCTCCGCGATGAAGTAATTGCCGTCGGCGGGAAGGTCGGGCGCCTGCCCGTCGAGCTCGTAGATCGCCATGGAGGTCTCCTGTCGCGTCGACCCAGCCATAGCGAAACGACAGCCGGACGCAAAGGGCCGGCCGCGCGGAAAAATGCGGGTCGTCAGACCGGAATGCCGGCCGCGCGCAACGTCATCAGGAAGAAGGTGCCGCTCATCATGCTCCAGAAGCTGGCGATGACGGTGGCCATCATCACGAACTCGATCCGGCGCCGCTCCACCTGGATGCCGCGCAGCGTGTTGCGCATGATGATGAAGGGCGCGGCGAACACCAGGAACGGAACCGCCGCGAAGGTCTTCGGCGCCACGCCCTCCTGCAGCAGGCCGAAGCCGGCGGGCCGCCGCGCGAGCGCCTGGTAGCCGTTCACGAGCGCGCCGGCGAGCGCGAAGCCAATCCCGATGGCAAAAAACATATTGAGAGCTTCAGGTGTCATCGGAACGGTTCGCCCTTACGCAACGCCACCCCGTTCCTGTGACAAAGAGTGCGGGTTAACGCTACATTATCCTTAAGGAAAGGTTAACGCTGCCGGCCGCCTCGCGCAGGGCCCTACCCCAGCCCCGCAGCCGGGAACGCTGCGCGAACTCGCCGCCGCGTGGCATATTCGGCGCTGATTCGTCGGCCCCCTGGGCGACGTCCCGCTTTCCCAGCGCTCTGGTCATGACGGTGTTTTCGGCAGTTTCCCTCAGGTCCCCTCGCACGCGCACCTGGACTCACATCGTCCCGATCGTGCTCGGCGGCGCGGCTGCGGTGGCTGCGATCGCGCTCGTCGCCTACCTGTTGTGGCCGACCTGGGGCAGCCGCGGCGCGAACGCGCCGGACAGGCTGCCGGTGAGCGTCGGCGGCACATTGTTCAACCTGCCGGTGACCGCGATCCGGATGAAAATCCAGCGGCACTCGGGACCGCAGGAGCGCATCGACCTCGACTTCCTCTATCCCTCGCTGCAGCCGCCCGGCCCGCCCAAGCACGTCACCGCCGACACGGCGGAGGCGGCCCTGCAATCGATCGACCGCATCTTCCTGTCGATCGCGGCCCATCACAATGCGCTGTCGCCCGAGCAGCGAATGGCGACGATCTATCCGCGCTATCTCGACCCGGCTGCGGCGAACCCTGCGGACGGCCTCACCATGCGGACGTTCCGCGCCGAAACGCCCTACGGCAGCGAGGATCTCTATTCGACCGCAAGCCCGGCGTTGACCGCGCGCTGTACGCGCGATGGGGCCACACCCGGCATGTGCCTCTCCGAGCGCCGCGTCGGCGGCGCCGACCTCACCTTCCGGTTTCCCCGCAGCTGGCTGTCGCAGTGGCGCGACGTGGCGGAGGCGATGGACAGGCTGACCGCGCAATTGCGCGGGCCGCGGGGCTGAGCAAAGCCTTTCAAGACAAGTTGTCCGAAAACAACCCCATGCACAGTAGCCAAGTGCTTGGCTCAATTCGTCTTTTCAGAATTTCGGATCACCGCGCCGAAAATCGCCTGCCAAGGCGGGATCCAACACCCACTCTCTTCGAATTTTTCGAATTCGCCTTGAAGCGTCGGGCAATACAGGGGTAGAGTGGCACGATGGAAAGAGAGCGCGGCTCGATGTCGATGCGTGTCCCGGACGCAGCGCAGCGTCGCTTCGACAGTACGCTGCAGAGCCCGGGCCCATGTCGCAGCGATGCGTCGTGTAGCTCTCTGGGTCCCAGCTCTGCATTGCAACGCTAGTTGGCATTGCAATGCGTCCGGGACACGAGAGGCGTCGGAAAACTATTCCTGATCGACCAGATCGTCCTCGAGGATCGCCATCTGGAACTGGAACGAGCGATCGTCGTCCTCGTCGTCGACGAACAGCACGCCGATGAACTCCTCGCCGATATAGACTTCGGCGGAATCGTCCTTCTTCGGCCGCGGCACGACGCGGATCTTGGGATTGCCGAATACGCGCTTCAGATACGCATCCAACTTTCTGACTTCTTTGACGTCCACGGCAAGTCTCCGATCAAAATGGTCGGCGGGTTTTAGGACGAGACGCGACGAACCGCCAGCATGAATTGCCAAAGAATTTGGGGAGGGAAAGGACCGGCAAATCCGGTCCTTTTCAGCACGAAAGCGCCCTCAGAGCCCCATGGCGTTGATCATCTGATCCATGGTGCGCGAGGGCTCGGCACAGCCGGCCTCGCCGACGATCTTGGCGGGCACGCCTGCGACGGTGACGTTGTGCGGCACCGGCTTGACCACGACCGAGCCCGCGGCGATGCGCGCGCAATGGCCGATCTCGATGTTGCCGAGAATCTTTGCGCCGGCGCCGATCAGCACGCCGTGGCGAATCTTGGGGTGACGGTCCTCGTTCTCCTTGCCGGTGCCCCCTAACGTGACGCCGTGCAGGATCGAGACGTCGTCCTCGATGATCGCCGTCTCGCCGCAGACGAAACCGGTAGCGTGGTCGAGGAAGATGCCGCGGCCGATGCGCGCGGCGGGATTGATGTCGGTCTGGAACACCGCCGACGATCGGCTCTGAAGGTAGTAGGAGAAATCCTTGCGGCCCTTCAGATAGAGCCAATGCGCGAGGCGATGGGTCTGGATGGCGTGAAAGCCCTTGAAGTACAGCAAGGGATCGATGAAGCGCGAGGTCGCTGGATCACGGTCGTAGACGGCAACGAGGTCGGCGCGGAAGGCGTTGCCGAGATCGGGATCGTCGCGCAGCGCCTCCATGAAGGCCTGGCGCACGAGGTCGCCCGACAGTGCGGAATGATCGAGCCGCTCGGCGACGCGGTGGACCACCGAATCTTCCAGGCGGCCGTGATGCAGCACCGCCGAATAGATGAAGGTCGCAAGCTCGGGCTCGCGTCGGACGATGTCCTCCGCTTCGCCCCGGATCCGGTCCCAGATCGGATCGAGCGATGCGAGCTTTCCCCCCGGATTGACCTGATGCACTGCCATGGTTTTTCTCTTGGGATGCTCTCTCGAAGTGGCGTCTTTTGCTCGCTGTATAGCACAGTCCAGGTGACAAAGTCCCGACGGGCCTGTCCCGGAAGTAAACAGCACCTTGCCCCGCGGAGGCATCCCAAGACCTTGAAACACAACAGTTTCTCCTGGCGCCCCGAGCGGCAAGGTCGGCTCAAAGTGGTCAGGGTTTCGCCAAATTCAAGCCGGCGGTGTGAAACTATTGGTGAATTCTCTCCGAGCCGCTATTGCAGGCAAGGTCCGAATGAGGGGCGCTGAACCGATTTGACCATCACCACCGATCAATTGCGCGCGCGCGCCGCGGGCGCTTTTTGGCTGCGGCTGGCGGCGGTGGCCCTGCCCCTCCTGATGATCGCGCCGGCGATCTGGAACGGCTATCCGCTGTTGCAATGGGATACAGGCGGCTATCTCGCGCGCTGGTACGAGGGCTATCTCGTCCCCAGCCGCTCCACCGTGTTCGGCCTCTATTTGCACTATGGCGAGAGTTTCGGTTTCTGGATCAACCTCGCGCTCCAGTCGCTGGCGACGCTGTGGCTGCTGCAGCTCACGCTTCGCGTGCTGGGATTGACGCAGACCTACCGCTTCGTCGCGATCGGACTCTGCCTGATCGTGACGACCGCCCTGCCTTGGCTCGCCAGCATGCTGCTCACCGATATTTTCGCAGGGCTGTCGGTGCTGTCGCTGTTCCTCCTGGTGGTCGGCGCAGGCGGTACCTCGGCACTGGAAAAGATCGCACTGTTCGTCTTCACCGGCTTTGCCGCGGCCACCCACAGCGCCACGCTCGGCGTGCTGCTCGGTCTTTGCGTCGCAGGCTGGATGGCGCGGCCGTTCCTTAGGCAGCGCCTGCCGCTCGCCGGACTGGTGCAGGCGAGCCTCACCATCGTCGCGGGCGGGCTGATGCTGGTCTCGGCGAATTATGCGCTGTCGGGCAAGCTGGCCTGGACGCCCGGCGGCTACGGCGTCGCCTTCGGCCGCATGATGCAGGACGGCATCGTCGCACGCTATCTCAACGACCGCTGCCCGCGCGAACGCTACAAGCTGTGTCCCTATCGCAACGAGCTGCCGGCGAGCGCCGACGAGTTCCTGTGGGGCAAGAGCATGTTCAACACGCTCGGCCGCTTCGAAGGCATGAACGAGGAGATGGGGACGATCGTCGTGCAGTCGCTGAAGGATTATCCGGCCTGGCAGGCCGGCGCGGCGCTCCGCGCGATGGGACAGCAATTGCTGCACGTGGCGACCGGCGAAGGCACCGACGGCTGGATCCCGCACACCCGCGGCATCATCGAGCGCTACATCCCCGCGCAAGTCGCGCCGATGCGCGCGGCGCGGCAGCAGAATTGGCAGCTCGACTTCACCGCGATCAACTGGCTTCACGTGCCGGTGGCGCTGGCCTCGATGCTGGGGCTGCTCGCCCTGCTCGCCCATGCGCTGGCGCACCGGCGGCTCGACGATCTCACATTGCTGGCGGCGACGGTGACGCTGGCCCTGCTCGGCAACGCCTTCATCTGCGCCGTAATCTCCGGCCCGCACGACCGCTACGGCGCGCGGATGGTATGGGTTGCGACGTTCGTGGTGCTGATCGCCGCGACGCGCCGTTTCGGCGACGACATCAAAGCGTGATCAGATTTGGATGAAAATATCGTGCTTGGTTTCGTCCGAGCAGCGAGCGCATCATCAAAAAGAAGCACCCAGAACTGACTCGGCGTTCAACAGCCTATCCGCGTCGGCAAAGCACCAGAGCCCGATAACAGCCCTTGGCGGACTATGGGCGCTCTCGTGACCCGAAGCGATCGTGGGCTACCAGATTCACAAGCGGTTATAGATGGAAGCATCGGATGGTCCCCACGCTGGTGCTGCAGCTAGCCAGAGAGACAACGTCGGCGGGTTTAGCCTATTTCTGCTTTTCGGCACGCTTCCTGAGGTGAGGACTGTCGTGCAACACCACGTTCAGCAGAGAATTATGGACCTCCAGTGATCCGTTATATTTGATGAACCCAAGCTTGCGGAACTTGTTCATAAACATGCTGACCCGCGACCTCGTGGTCCCGACCATCTCCGCGAGTGTCTCCTGGCTTATCTTCGCTATGACCGGCTCGGGCTTACTTTCCTTGCCGAAGTTCGCCATTAGCAGGAGGACCCTCGCCAAACGTTTCTCGCTGGAATTGAACAGCTGGTCGACCAAGTCTTCCTCGACTCGGGCGTTCCTAGACAACAGGTGAGCCATGAACATCTCAGAAAACTTCGGCTCGTCGCGAAGCGCACGCATGATAGCCGTCTTTTCGAGCCGCATGATGACGCACTCTGTCACCGTCACGACCGTCGCCACCCGCAGCGGATGCCCATTCAGGCAACTCTCACCAAAGAAGTCTCCATTTCCGTGGAGGGCGACTACCGCCTCCTTGCCTTGCGCGGAGACGACGCAAACCTTGACCTTGCCTTCCTGTATGTAGAAGACCGCATCACCGGGGTCTCCCTGAGAGAAGACCTTCCGATTCTTCTGATACTTCGAAACGGTCCTCCCCCCGGCCACGGTGTGGAGGAACACCTGGACGTCGAAGGGCCGCTTCTTCATTGCCTTGGCCATACTTTCCGCCTTTAATTATTCACTAGCATACATTCTAGGACAAATTGAACATCAAGAAAGTTCTTGCCGCGTGTGGGCGCGGTTGAGTTGCACGTGTTCCCCGCCAAGTGAGCACTAAAGCTCAGACTCTCGCTCCAGATGTACGCAGACTCTTCGTTGTAGAAGATGCCGAACCAAGAGGCGTCCAATTAAAGAGGAGTTGAATTATGAGTGTCATCCTTCCGTTCGTATCAGCAGGCGCATTCGAGCCCAACGATATTGAGGCGATGTCCCTAGCTTGTGAGGAAGTCTGCAACTATCTTCATATCAATGGCGACGCGCGGGCTCGTGAGACCATCGCCGTGAGGGTCATCGAGCTAGCCCAGCGCGGCGAGCTTTGGCCCTCGGTGTTGCGCGACCAGGTGCTTGCGGAAGCGAACGCCGGCCCCGGACGATGGCTGATGAGACTCGGCGTCGCCTCACGGACACCCGCTAACGATGACCTCAGGCTGTCCCGTTCTGGTCCTAGGCCGAAGAATGCTTGAGCGCGAGATAATGTCTGCCCTCGCCGGCAGACCGGACGTCGAACCGTATTTGCCTCGACCGCCGCTTATGACCCGAAGGCGACGAACTGTCCTAATCTCGTTCTCACTAACTTTTCGAGGGTGATCAGAATTGACCATATGTCTGGCATCGCACATGACAGATTGCACTGATCACCGCACGGCAATTCTTCGGTGATGAGAACGCCATCACGCGCTCCCGCCTCCATTCCCTCTAGAAAGGAGCTAACCCATGCAGTTGCGCATCAAACAAGCCACATCCCTTGAAGAGCGCCTTACTGCAGAGGCTCTGCGCCTCCGTGAGAAAGCTAAACTGCTTCCACCCGGCATCGAGCGGGAACATGCAATCCGCAAAGCCCGGCAGGCCGAAACAGGCTTGCATATCAACGCGTGGCTGCGATCACCTGGCCTGCGAGCGCCGACATGATGCGTCGAGCGCGCATTGGCGTGAAGAGGATGGTCGACTTCCGAAGGAAATGGTCAAATAAGAGCGACAGGGCCATCAACGCCGTCCTAAGCCACTTCTGGAACAAGCTTCACGCGCCCCCGGCTCAAAGGGACAAGAACAGGCCGTCCAGTTAACTCGGGCGCGTGGCCGACTCACTGGCGGCTTATTATCCTCGTCTTCCAAGACTGTCCCGCCCCTCACAGGAGAGGCAAATGCTCCAACTACAAGAGCGTCAGCAGCTCCCTTAAGGCGAAAGCGGAGGCCGTCGCCTCAATGCTTCACATCGCCTTGGCGAGCGCGAGCAGACGGAAATCCTCGAGCGCCGCGTGGCGATGCGGGGCGACTTCGCGAATGTACTCCTCAGTTTCCACGATCGCGCGGAAGGTGGCGAAATCGCCGTATTCGTTGATCGCGGCTTCGTCCCAATGTTCGCCTGGCGAGCCGACGATGGGCGCCAGGACCGGGACGGAGAATACCCGCACGAGCGGCTTACCGGCCGCCAGACGCCGGAATGCCGGCCTGTAGCGTTCATTGAAGGCTTCGCGGCCTGAGCAGGGCGCGGCGTCGAATCCGTCCTCGTAACGCGCCTGCGCGCGGTAGCGCAGCAGATTGAGCATGTAGATCGGCTGGCCGGACGGGATCGCCCGCTCGGCGGCGTCGAGGGCTTGCAGAGTGATTTCGATGGGGTTCATCGGACTTCCGTGTTTTTGGCGCTGCAGAATGCGCGCTGACACTCCCTAGCTAGCCGTTCGGACTTCGCCCTTGTAGTGACCGTCCAGCCATGACTATGTGGACTCCATGTCCACAACGGCCTTACCTCCCGATCTCTCACGCCTGCTCGCCTTCGTCCGCGTCGTCGAGGCGGGCTCCTTCGCCGAAGCCGCGCGGCGGGCGGGGACGACCACCTCGGCGATGTCCAAGGCGGTCGCCCGCTTCGAACAGGCTCACGGCTTGCGGCTGTTGCACCGCTCGACCCATTCGCTGGCGCTGACCGCGGAGGGCGACAGGCTGATGACGGCGGGGCGCGCGCTTGTTGAAAGTCTCGCCCGTGTCCAATCCGCGCTCGGCGAAGTCGCGCGCGACGATGGCGGACGGGTGCGCGTGACCGCCCCCGCCTCGTTCGCGCGTGCCTGCATCCTGCCGCGGCTGCCAGCGTTCCTGCGGGAACGGCCGGAAATCGAGATCGAGGTCAAATTCCGCAACGAGATTCTCGATCTCGCGGCGGAAGGCGTCGACGTCGCGATCCGCTCAGGCCCCCTCGACCGCGCGCCCGGCCATCAGGCGCGGCGGCTTTGCACGTTCTCCTGGATCGCCTGCGCCTCGCCCGCCTATCTCAAGGCGCGCGGCGCGCCGGCCACGCCCGTTGAGCTTTCCGCGCACGACCATGTCGGCTTCCGCAATCCCGCGACCGGTCAGATCCTGACCTGGCGCTTCGCCGACCCGCGCGGCAAAGCACCCGTTCGCATCACGCCCAAGCCCAAGCACATTTGCGACGACGCGCATGCTTCGCTGGCTTTGGTCGCGAACGGATTCGGGATCGGCTGGGGGCCAGCCTGGCTCCTTGGCGAAGACCTTCGCGCCGGCCGGCTGGTCGAAGTGCTGGCGCCCTGGCGCGCGCCTGCGGAACCCCTATGGATGCTGCGCAACTCGGGCCGCCGCCCGCCCCTGCGCACACAGCGCGTCATGGCGTTTCTCAGCACGCTTCCCGCCGCGTTCAGCGACTAGGCGGCGTGAAGCGTCGGCCGGCACCGAAATTCAGCAGGGTGAATTGCGGGTATCGATTGGATTGCTTCAGTTCACGAACCGGACATGACCGGTATCGGTGGTGTCGTAGCCGCCCAATTCCTTTGCCCGCTCCTGGAAAGAAGTTGAACGAACAAAGCCGAAGAGCTTCTGCGGCTGCGGCAGGAAGTAATCGCGTTGCCTCAGGACGAGATCAAAGCGCTCCCAGGTCAGCGGCACGAAGTCCAGTCCGGTCGCGCGCGCAACGGATCGGGTTGCAATTCCACAATCGGCTTTTCCCGAACGCACGGCGTGGCCGATTTCGTCTCCGGTCGCGCAAACGGGCTGTTGCAGATCGAACTCACCGATTGCGATGCGCTCGCGGGCCGCCAACGTCATCATGAGGAGCTGGGCGCCGGCGCCGCGCGGACGTTGCGCCATGCGCGCTCCCGACTTCGCGACGGAGGCCAGATCCCCGAGCTTCAGTGGATTGCCCGGCGGGACGATCAGGCCTTGCTCTCGCCGGGCAAAGGCTATGACGACGGCGTCGTAGAAGTCATGGGCATCGGCGATCCGGGCGATATTCGTTTGCTCCCCATCCTCATCGAGGGCGTGAAGATGGATTGCGGCCATCATGATCTCGCCACCAGTCAGCCGCCGCAGACCTGCTTCGCTCCCCTCCGGCAGGCTCGCCAGTCCGCAGCCGCTTTCACGAAGCGCCCACTCCAGGAGCGGGTCGTGGCTGCCCCCGACAATGGGTGGAGCAGGCTCGCGCGACATGGCGGTGGGAGAAAGGCCCGACGCCACCCATCGGTTGAGAGCCGTGCGCGGGAATATCCATTTGCCGGTCACCTTGCTGCAGGGGACGGCATTTTTCGCGACCAGTTCGTAGAGCTTGCGCTCGGAGAGCCGGAGGTACTCAGCCGCTTCATCCGTCGTGAGGAGCTGGCGCACGAGAAAATTCCTGCAGATTCATGAAAATATTCCGGATTTGACCATAACGGGATGATCGGCGCAATATTGCATATGCCCGAGAACGTATCCGCGCTCGATCTCGTCCTTGCTGGAGATCCGGCGCTGTTTGCCATTGTGCGGCTCTCGCTCGTCGTCAGCCTGTCTGCCGTGACTCTTGCCGCCATCATTGGTGTGCCGTTCGGGGCGCTTCTTGCGCTCACCGGGTTCCCCGGGCGTCAGGCCGTCATCGTCATCCTCAACGCGCTAATGGGGCTTCCGCCCGTGGTGGTCGGGCTGGGCGTTTTTCTCGTCCTGTCGCGGTCGGGGCCCCTCGGGTCATGGGGGCTGTTGTTCACGCCCGCAGCGATGGTCGTCGCTCAAACCATCTTGGTCGCCCCGATCATCGCCGCGCTGACGCGGCAAACGATCGAGGACCTCTGGACCGAATACCGGGACGAACTGACCGCCATGAATGTCGGCCCGCTGGGCCGGGTGGCAACGCTGGTTTGGGACGCCCGCTTCAGCCTCATCACCGCGCTGCTTGCCGGGTTCGGCCGGGCCGCGGCCGAGGTCGGCGCCATCATGATCGTCGGCGGCAACATCGAGGGCTTCACACGCACCATGACCACGGCGATCGCGCTGGAGACCTCGAAAGGCGATCTGCCTCTGGCCGTCGGCCTCGGCATCGTGCTGATCACGCTCGTGATCGCCGTCAACATTCTCGCGTGGACCGCACGGCGCGCGAGCGAACGATTGGCGGGATGAGCATGCGCGCGCCGTCCAGCGAACTTCCCATCCGCTTCGAGAACGTGAGCTTCTCCGTTGGCCCGGTGACCATCCTGGACGGGATCGACCTGACGCTGACTCCGGGGGCGCCGACCGTGGTCGTCGGCCCGAACGGGTCCGGAAAGACGACGCTGCTGCGCGCCGCAATGGGTTTGGTGTCGCCGTCGCGCGGCCGCGTCACCTGGGGTGGCCGGACCGACGTTGCCCCGCAACGGCGTGCCATCGTGTTCCAGCGTCCGGTCATGCTGAGGCGGAGCGCGAGCGGCAATATCCGTTACGCCTTGCGCGTTGCGGGCACGAAGCGCGCAGAATGGAAGCGTCGCGTCGACGAGGTTCTGGGACTCGTCGGGCTCGAACAGCTTGCCCAACGCCCTGCCCGCCGCCTCTCCGGGGGCGAACAGCAGCGGCTCGCCCTTGCACGCGCGCTCGCTCGTGAGCCTGCCGTCCTCTTCCTCGACGAGCCCACGGCCAGCCTCGATCCGGCTGCAACCAAGGCCGTCGAGGATGTGATCCACGCCGTCAGCGAACGCGGGATCAAGGTGGTCATGTCGACCCATGACATCGGCGGGGCCCGGCGGCTTGCGGGGGACATCGTCATGCTTCACCGGGGCCGCGTGATCGAAACGGCCGCTGCGTCGTCGTTCTTCCATGCGCCCGCAACCGCCGAGGCGAGGAAGTTCGTCGCCGGCGAACTCATCATCTAATCAAGACGGAGAGATCGACATGTTGAGCCGCCGCTATCTGATTGCGATCGCCGCCTGTGCCCTGCTTTGCGCCCCCGCGGTTGCGCAGGACAAGTCGATCGTGGTCGCTTCGACGACATCGACCCAGGACTCCGGCCTGTTCGGCCACCTCCTGCCGCTGTTCAAGGACAAGACCGGAATTGCCGTGAAGGTGGTCGCTCAGGGCACGGGCCAGGCGCTCGATACCGGCCGCCGCGGTGATGCCGATGTGGTCTTCGTCCATGCGAGGCCCGCCGAGGAAAAGTTCGTGGCCGAAGGGGCGGGCGTGAAGCGGCACCCCGTGATGTACAACGATTTCATCCTGATCGGTCCCGCAAGCGATCCCGCCGGTGTCAAAGGCACCAAGGATATCGTCGCCGCCCTCAAGGCGATCAAGGACAAGGGCGCCGCCTTCATCTCGCGGGGCGACAAGTCAGGCACACATCAAGCGGAGCTCAATCTCTGGAATGTCGCCGGCATCGACCTCGCAAAGGACAAGGGCGCCTGGTACAAGGAGATCGGGCAGGGAATGGGCGCTGCGCTCAACACCGCCTCGGCGTCCGACGCCTATGTGCTCGCCGACCGCGGCACGTGGCTTTCGTTCAAGAACCGTGGCCCGCTTGCGATCGTCGTCGAAGGGGACAAGCGCCTGTTCAACCAGTACGGCGTCATCCTGGTCAGCCCGCAGAAACACCCCAGCGTGAAGCAGGACCTCGGCCAGCAATTCATCGACTGGCTGGCTTCGTCCGAAGGACAGAAAGCCATCGCCGGCTACAAGATCAACGGCGAGCAACTCTTCTATCCGAACGCAAGCGATCCGGGCGCGTGATGCGCGGGACGAAAAATCCGACGCGGAGCAGATCGAAACGCCGGCCTGACGAGGCCTGGGTCGATGTCGTGCAGAACGGCGGCTACGCGCGATCGATCGGGAGCACAGGCCGGAGCGACTGCACCGGCTTGAGGAAGTCCGTCCGCTTCGACGTTGCGTCAAATCCGATCGTGCTCCAGATCAGCGGCGCCTCGGTCGATGTCATTTCGATCGTGGTCAGCCCGATTCATTAGAGCCTGATGAGATTAGGTTTCATTTGCCGCGACACGGAAGGGGCGCTCCCTCCCCCGCTTGCGGGGGAGGGCTGGGGAGAGGGTTTCTCCACAACGGGACACTCCCCTAGAGGAGAGAACCCTCACCCGGCGCGTTGCGCCGACCTCTCCCGCAAGCGGGAGAGGTGCACCGAGCCCGCGGCGGCTTGATTCAACCCAATCTCATCCTGCTCCTAGCCGGCCAACGATCTCGTCACCTCATCCCCGGCGTGACAGAAAATCCAGCACGCCGGTCTTGTAGACCTTGTCGCCGACTGCGCGCATGTGGTCGCGATTTGGAATGTCGAGCACTTCCGAGCCGGGGATGATGGCGCCCAGCGCGCTGGCACTCCCTGCGACGTCGTCGGTGGTGCCGACCGCAATCAGCACCGGCACCTCGATGCGCGCAGCTTCCTCCCGAGTCATGAGATCGCGCGTGCCGCGCAGGCATGCGGCGAGCGCTTTGCGGTCGGAGCGGGTCTGATCGGCAAACGCGCGGAAGGTGCGGCCGACCGGATCGGTGACGTCGTCGAGCGAGGGCGCTTCCAGCGCCTTCGCGACGTTCTCGCCGGGACCAGAGCCCTCGATCAGGCCGCCGATGCCGATGCCGCCGAGGATCGCCGAGCGCAGGCGCTGCGGCTCGTTGAGGGAGAGCCAGGCCGTCATCCGCCCGCCCATCGAATAGCCCATGATGTCGGCCTGCGGGATGGCGAGATGATCCATCAGCGCGAGCACGTCGCCGGCCATAGTCGGAATCGAATATTGCGCGGGCTCGTAAAGCTTCGCACTTTCGCCGTGGCCACGATTGTCGAGCGCGATCACGCGGCGGCCGTTCTTGCGCAGCTCCGAGACCCAGGTTGGATAGACCCAGTTCACGTTCTTGCTGGAGGCAAAGCCGTGCACCAGGATGATCGGATCGCCCTCGCCTTCGTCGAGATAGGCAATTTCAACGGCGCCGTTGTGAAAGCTCGGCATCATCAGTTCCGTGAGGTCTTGTTGGGGGACAGCGCGATCTTAGAGCATGATCCGGCACAGAGTGCAGCGGTTTTCCGGCAACATCGTGCTCAAACAATAGCCTGACGCGCGCAGGCGCTCAGGCCGTCGCGGCCGCATTGGCCAAAGCGGCGTCGGCTGCGATCTGCGCGCGGCGGAGCCGGCGCGCCCGCTTGCGATCGCACCAGGCTTGGGTCAAGCGCTCGGTGGTCGCCTTGATGGAGGAGAGAAGACCGAACAAGGTCAGCACCGCGCCGAACAGCCACATCGCCAGATCGAACGCGCCGCCGACCAGCAGCAGCGCACCGCGGCCGAGTAGCTTGATGATCGCGCGCGTCTTGCTGCCTTGCGCTTCGGCGAGCCGCACCGCGCGTGCGACGTCCTTGGGTCCTTCGGCGATGCGTAGCGTATCCATCGCCCCGCGCGTGCCGGTCTTTCCGGCAACGCGCGTGACGTCCTTGCCGAGCCGGACCAGCGCACCGGCCTTCTCGGCCCGGAACGCCGCCTTGATCGCGCTCACGGTCTGGCCGGGCCGCAGCACCGAGCCCGACGCCACCGCGTTCCGCAGCATCGGCGTGTCGACGACCTCGCGCGCGGACCGGCCGGCCCATGCGGCGAGCCCTTCGCCGAGCCGTCCGAGTTTGCGCGCATCCTTCACCAGCGTCAGCCCGGCGCGCACCGGCGCGGCACCGCCGACCGTCACGTAGGTCGCCGCCGTTACCGCGAGGCCGGCGGCCGCAAGGCCGAGCACCAAGCGGTCGGCGTCCTCGCCCATCGCAAGATTCTTGCCTTCGCGCACCACGTCCCTGATGTCGCCGAACACGAAGAGATCGCCTGCGACCGTACCGGAGAGGCTCGCGACGTCGTCGGCATTGCCGGTGACGAGGCCGGTGGCGAACCGCTTGGCAAAATGCGAGGTGGAATTCTCGCCCCTGACCGCATCGCTGACGCGGGCGAGGAGATCGTCCGGCAGCGCGATGTTGCGATCACGCGCGAGCGCGACGAAGCTGTCGGCGAGATCGGCGTCTCCGGCCGCGAGCGCGGCCTCGATGTTGTCCTGAACCAGACGCTCGTTCTGCCGCAGCAAGCCATCGAGCCTGAGTTCGGACAGCGCGGCCGGATCGTCCTGAGCGGCGAGGATCGCGCCGGCCTCACGGGCGTGCGGCGCCACCTGCGCGAGCAAATAGCTGCACGCGGCAATGCCCGCCAACGCCGTACTGATTCGCAGCCACTTCATGTGGAACAGCCCGGATGCCCCTGGGATCGCTCGCGCCGACAATTCGTCTTTCGTCTCGAATGCACGCGCCCACAGAGATAGTATGCCAAAATTGCGACACAACGTCCCCGACGAAAGAAGGGCTTCTCTCAGGCCGCAAGATTGTGTCGAATTTGCATGAGCAAATGAGCATGGGGCGATTGCGGGGCTTTCGGTTCCGCTGGACTAGCAATCATCTGCACCCGCCAGTATGGTCCGCGGCGCCATCATGATGCCGCGTCAGTTAATGATTGTATCTGCCGCCATTGCCACTCCAGGATGAGTTACGATGTCCGACCATGTCGTCCCGCACTTCCATAACGATGCCGGTGTTCCCGTCATCGAAATCGGCTCGCAAGAGTTCATGTGCGTGGGCGCCAATCCTCCGTTCGATCATCCGCACGTCTTCCTCGACCTCGGCAACGACAACGAGATCATCTGCCCCTATTGCTCGACGCTGTACCGCTTCGCGGCCGACCTGAAGCCGGGCGAAGCCCGCCCGCCGGAATGCGTGGTGAAGGACAAGGTGGCCTGACCGCGTCCGTCGGTCAGGGGTGGCGCTCTCCCGCACGATTGTCATCGCCGGTGCCGGCATCGGTGGACTGACGGCCGCGCTTGCGCTCGCGGCCCGCGGCTTCCGCATCGTCGTGCTGGAAAAGGCCGAGCGCCTTGAGGAAGTCGGCGCCGGCCTGCAACTCTCCCCGAATGCCAGCCGCGTGCTGGTCAAGCTCGGCCTCTCCGAGCGTCTCGAGGCGCGCGCGGTCACCCCGGAAGCGCTCTCGATCATGAGCGCGCGGGCCGGCGGCGAAGTGCTGCGGATGCCGCTCGGTGAAGCCGCTTCCGCGCGCGCCGGCGCCCCCTACTGGGTGATCCACCGTGCCGATCTGCAATCCGCCCTCGCCGGTGCCGTCGCCGATCATCCCGACATCGACCTCAAGCTCGGCGCAAGCTTCGAGGACGTCGCGCCCCATGCCAAGGGGCTGACGGTGGCCCATCGCAGCGGCACGATCCGCCGCAGCGATCTCGCCAGCACCCTGATCGGCGCCGACGGGATCTGGTCGGCGGTCCGCCAGCATCTTTTCCCCGACGTGCAGCCGCGCTTTTCCGGGCTGATCGCCTGGCGCGGCACGCTGGACGCCACGCAGCTGCCGAAGGATCACACCGCGCGCCGGGTGCAGCTCTGGATGGGGCCGAACGCCCATCTGGTCGCCTATCCGATCGCGGCCGGACGCCAGATCAACGTCGTCGCAGTGCTGCCCGGCACCTGGAACCGGCCGGGCTGGAGCACGCCGGGCGATCCGCTCGAGGTCATGGAGGTCTTCGCCGCTCGGCGCTGGCCGCCGGCGGCGCGGACGATGCTCGCCGCGGTCGACAGCTGGCGGAAATGGGCGCTGTTCGGCGTGCCCGACGGCTGCCCCTGGAGCAAGGGTCCGGTGGCGCTGCTCGGCGACGCCGTGCACGCGATGCTGCCGTTCGCCGCGCAAGGCGCCGGCATGGCGATCGAGGATGCCTCCGTGCTCGCCCGGCATTTGAGCCCTGAGGCTGCCGAGAGCGCCGCGGACATCTCGGCGGCGCTGACGCAATACGGCCGGGCACGCCAGGCGCGGGTCCGGCGGGTGCAGCGGACCGCGCGGCAGCAGGGCCGCATCTATCATCTCGGCGGGCCGCTCGCGGTCGCGCGCGACCTTGCGATCCGCGCGCTCGGGCCGGAGCGCATGCTGGCGCGGCAGGACTGGATCTACGGCTGGCGGCCGTGATGCGAAGCGCGGCCGGCGCAAGACCTCAATGGGCCGCCCTGCCGGATTTCGCTGCGGGCTTGGCGGGCGCCACGGGCGATGCCGCCGCTTGTGCCGGCTCAGGCGGCGTCTCGCGGCACCTGTTGCGGCGCCAGGCCTCGTCGACCAATTGGGCCTGCCCGCGCACCGCGATATAGTCGTTGCGATAAGCGAGCTCGGCCACGACGGCCCCGCCGGCTCCGGTTTCGGCCTTCTCCATCAACTTCTGCAACTCGTCGGTGCGCTTGGCGAGCAGCCTGCGCTCACCCTCCAGCTGCTTGCAGTCGTACAAATCGTACTTGGCAGGATCGGCAAAGGCCGGCGCGATCGTCTCGCTCATGCCGGCACAGCCGGACAGCGCGAGCCCGGCCGCCAGCAGCGCGAAGAGCGCGCCGAAGCCGCGCAGCGAACAGGACCTCGAAACAGTCATGCCGGATGAATAGCCCCCGTGGATTGAGAATGCCTAAAGCAGGACCAGATGTCGGGATTGAGGCTTTGCCTTGTGCGCCCGGCTCGCTTAAGGAAGAACCGTCCCTCCGGCGCCATAACGCGCCAATTCCAGACGGCCGGAGACGGACTTAAGTGTTTGATCTCGTGGGATCAAGCGGGCATGGCGGAATTGGTAGACGCAAGGGACTTAAAATCCCTCGGTGCGCAAGCGCTGTGCCGGTTCGACCCCGGCTGCCCGCACCACGAACGAGCCCACGGCGCGGGCCAGCTTCACTTGTGGTACAGTGAGTCCATGGCACCCAAAAAATCATCCCCCAAGAAGGGCAAGGCATCCGGCTTTGTGGTCGGCAGTGCGCGCTTCAGAAAGATCAGTTCTGTCGAGGGCATCGTCTATTCGTCCGAGATGAAGGGCAGCAGCGCGGTCGCCAAGAGCAAGGCGCGCACCCCCGAAGAACGGCTGAAGGTGATCATCAAGGCCTACCACAAGGCGTAATCCGGCATGTATGATGCTGTCGCTGACGGCTACTGCTATCCCGGCACGACGGTCCTGAAGAACAAGCTCGATCTCACAGACGGCGACGAGCTCGATGCGTTCGAGGCCGAAGCCAGCGATGTCAGAGCCGACCAGGAACTGCCCGCCGGTGATCTGGATTTCACGCACTTCAAGGCGATTCACGGGCACCTGTTCCAGGACGTCTACGAGCGGGCCGGAAAAATCCGTACGGTCCGCATCTCGAAGGGCGGAAATCCCTTCTGCTTTCCCGAGAACATCGAAGGCCAAGCGAACAAGCCGTTCGCGCAGCTAAAGAAGGACAAGTTTCTGAGCGGCCTCGAGCCTGAGTTGTTCGCACAAAGGGCGGCGCACTTTCTTTCCGAACTCAACGTCATACACGCCTTCCGGGAGGGCAACGGACGCACGCAGCTGTCGTTCTTCCTCCTGCTGGCGGATCACGCCGGGCATCCGCTCGACCTGCAGGACCTGGACCCAAACGCCGTTCTCAATGCGATGATCGCCGCGTTCGACGGCGACGAAGGGCCTCTTGCCGCAGTGATCCATGGCCTCCTCAAGGACGAGGCCGACTAGCGTCGGGCGGCCTCGTCAGGGATATTGGAGCGTGCCAGATATCGGGACTCCGGCTCGTCGTTCGGAGATCATGAGCCGGCCCTCACCAAATCTTGTCCACCGCCGCCCCGCCTGCCAGCCATCCCGAAACATGGGTTGTGCAGCGCAACATTGGCGATAAACAGGTCGCTCGACTGCAGAGGTGAGCTTCCTTGTCCGACGTCAATGCCGACGATTGGGTGTCCGCCGGACACCGCCCGATGGGTTTTCCGGAATTCGTTATCGTGATCGCGTCCATCATGGCGCTCAATCCGCTCGCGATGGACATCATGCTGCCGGCGCTGCCGGATATCGGGGCGGCCTTCAAGATCCCCGTCGCCAACCATCTTCAACTGGTGCTGTCGACCTTCCTGATCGGCTTCGGCGTCGGCCAGTTCGTGATGGGGCCGCTGTCGGACCGCTTCGGACGCCGGCCGGTGCTGCTCGGCGGCATGGCGGTGTATGCCGTGGCGAGCGTCCTGGCGGTCGCAGCGCCATCGTTCGAGACGCTGCTGCTGGCGCGCGCATTGCAAGGGCTCGGCACCGCGGCGACGCGTGTGATCGCGACCTCGATCGTGCGCGACTGCTATGCCGGACGCCGCATGGCGAGCGTGATGTCGCTCGCCATGATGATCTTCATCGCGGTGCCCGTGGTCGCGCCCTCGTTCGGGCAGACGGTGCTGCTGGTCACGGCGTGGCGCGGCATCTTCGTGGTGCTGACGCTCTACGGCCTGCTCGCGCTCGCATGGTGCGTGCTGCGGCTGCCGGAGACGCTTCCCGAGTCGAAGCGCAGGTCGCTGGCGCCCGCCGACGTGCTCTCGGCGTTCCGGCAGACCGTGACCCATCGCCAGACCATCGGCTATGCCACGGCCGCCGGCAGCGTGATGGGCGCACTGTTCGCCTACGTCTTCTGCGCCCAGCAGATCTTCACCGGCATCTACCATCTCGGCCGATACTTCCCGCTCGCTTTCGCGGCGATCGCGGCCGGCGTCGCCATTGCCGGCTTCCTCAATGCAAGGCTGGTCGGGCGGCTCGGCATGCGCGTGATCTCGCACGGGGCGCTGGCGCTCTATGCCGCGGTCGCCGGCGTCATGCTGCTGACGGAAAGCCTCGGCGTGCTGCCGCTCGCGCTGTTCATGCTGCTCTCCGCGCTGATGATGTTCTCGTTCGGCATGATGGTCGCCAATTTCACCGCGCTCGCGATGGAGCCGCAAGGCCACATCGCCGGGACCGCCTCCTCGCTCTACGGGTCTATCACGACGCTGATCGGGATCGCGGTCGGCATGGCGATCGGGCAGAGCTTCGACGGCACGCTGATGCCCTTCTCGGTCGGCTTCTTTCTGTCGACGCTCGCCGCGCTCGCGATCGTGCTGGTCGTGGAGAAAGGGCGGCTGTTCAGGCCGCATCATCGCCCGATCAACTAGCCCGATTCAAGCTCGTGCATGGGCCGCTGATAGGGCGCATGCGTGTCTGCAGTTGAGAACTCAGACCACAAGCTTGGAAACGGCCCACGTCGCGACAAACAGGATGCAGAAAACCCGCGCAGGTCGGGAAACGATGCCGGCATGCCATCGCGCGACGAGGTAGACAATCATCCCCAGCGCCAGGGCATCGGTCAAATTGCCGGATAACAGGGCGGCAACGGCCATGGTGACGCTCACGATGGTCGAAACGATGTCCTTTGCCGCGAGCTCGCCGATGCTGCGCCATGCCATCAGTCCGCCCAGGGTCATCAAAGCAGGCGTGGTCGCAACCGGGGGGATGGACGAAAACAGCGGTGAGAAGAACAGGGTCGCGATGAATCCAACGCTGGCCACGATCGCGGTCAGGCCGGTGCGGCCTCCCGCTTCGACGCCAGCGACGGATTCGATGTATGGACTGACGCTCGCGGTGCCGAGAAGGCCACTAAGCACTGTCGCAGATGCGTCGCTCATATAGGCGGCACGCACGCTGCCGGCGATCTCCAACCCCGCTGTTCGCGTCACGGTGACGGTGGTGGCGATCAGCCCGACGCATTCGTTGAAGGTCACGAAGGCCAGCGCGATCAGTCCCTCCAGCGGCTTTGCTGCAAGAGGACCGAGGTCCAGCGCGAATGCCGTATGCAGAGGCCAATGCGGCCAAACCGGAAGCAAGGCCGCGAACATATTCGCCATGCCACGCCCGCTCACCAATTCACAGATCGTCGCCGTGACCAGGACGGATCCGATCAGGGCTCCCGGAGTCCGGCGTGCGGCCAGTACGAACGTTGCGGGTATTGCGGCAACGAGCAAGAGTATCAATCCCGCGTCGGGGCGGGAATCCGGGCCGGCTGAAAGACCCATCTGGCTGACCGCAATCCGGCATAGGAACACTCCGAAGGCAGCGTTCAGGCCGATCTTCATGTCGTCCGGAATACCTTGCGTAAGGCGCTCGCGTATGCCTGCGATGCCCAGCAGGAGCACGATGACGCCGGACATGAGCATGATCGCCAGGCCCGCCTGCCATGACAGGCCCATCTGACCAACGATGACGAACGCGAAAAACGCGTTGGATCCCATGGACGGCGCGAGACCTAGCGGCAGGTTTGCCAACAAGCCGGTTGCCATGCTGCCGGCAATCGAGACGATGATCGTCGCGATCGCGACGTCGTTGCGGTCCATGCCGGCCTGGGCCATCACCGCGGGATTGACGGCGACGATGTAGACCATGGCCACGAAGGTCGTCAGGCCGGCAAGTATTTCCCTGCCGACGGTGCTCCCACGTTCCGAGATGAGGAAGTGACGCTCCATAAGGCCGCGCTTGGCGCGTCGTCCGCTCCGATCATCGTCGATCGTATCGTCGGAATCGGGCGACGCGTCCATGACCTTCCAAGCCTGCGGCCAATCGTGCTCGGGCCGGAGCTTCGCACGCGGGAGGTCAGGCCGCCAGCGGCGACAAGCTCCTGCGCGACCGCAGTGCGATTCCGATCCCAATGAAGGCAATGATCAGGCCGGGCAATCCTGCCCCGACGATCGGCCCGGGGACCGCCGCGATCGAAAGCTCAAAGTTGTCGGCTCGCAAAATGCCCGACGAGGGCAAATCGATCGGAGCGCCGTTCGAATCGACTGCACCGGCCGCTCGCATGGCGAAGCCGAAAGTGATGGCGTCTCCCGAGAAGTCCAGCCCGGTCGCCGATCCCGCTGCACTGAAGTTGGCGGGATCGAACAGCTTGAAATCGCTTGCCTGAATATTCGTCGCGGCCAGCGTGTACCAGTTGCCGCCGGGCTGATTGAACGGGCCGAACGTAAAGATGCTCTGGTAGATCTTACCGTCCTGCTGCGCCAGGATGCGAAGGGAGTAGCTCCCGACTGCGATCTGCGCCCCATTGACCGTCGGCTCGAAGAACCGGTCGAGAGAGGCTGATAGCGAGCCGATGGCACCACTTACGCCCGGATTGTATACGAAGTTCGTGTTGATGGCCGTGAACAGCACCCCGGGAGCATTTCCGCCCTGTGCGCCGTAGCTGCCTTCCAGTGCAGTGCCGGGATTGCCTGAAGGCGTCTGTCCATAGGACGTCGTTACTGCCGGACCCGAATAAGAGGTAACAATATAGTTGCTCGTACTGAACGTGCCGTCGGTGAAGACCGTGCCGGCGAGCGCGGGAGCTGCCATGAGCACGCTGGAAACGGTCGCCCCCAAAACCAACACTTCCAATCTCTTGGTCAAAATCATTGCTATTCACCTTTTAGATGGGCCGCCCTCGCCGCAACGCGAGCGGCCGCTGGCGCCGGACTTCTCCATAGGGCACAATGGCGGAACTCCGCTTGCAGATTTCGACGCATTTTTTACATCGGCCATCAAAAGCCTCACGCCAATCATTTACGAGCCCGCACAGCCCCGCTGATGAGCGAGGAAGGGAAAAATGAATTTGGGTAGTTTCCGTTTTTCCGACGCCGGCCCCGATCAGGTAAGAGCGACGCTGACAAGCCTTTACGGCAAGAACCGATTTTCATTTTTGGGCGATGACCGCCGGGCCCGGATCACGCTGCATGGACGTTCGGCCGGCGGCGTCGGCGTCATTCGAGCTCGTTTCTCGATGCCCTTCCGGCTGAGCCTCGAGGGGTTGGCTTCAGATGACGGGGGTCTCGCCATCTTCTTGCGCACGAAGGGAAACGCAAGAGTGCAGACACCCGATCGGGTCGTCGATTGCGAGCAAGGCCGCTGGATACCTTTCGCATCCGGAGCGGCTCGTGAGGTCGAGACGTCGCACGACCTCGCCGATACTGCGATCATCATTGCACCGTCCCTGGTGAATGCCGCTTGCCGTTTGTATCTGGGGGCTGCCCCAGCGGAGCCACTCAAACTCGACTCTTCGCCCCTGGCACCGTCCCTTGCCGCCAGATGGGCCGAAATCGTTGGCGCGCTGGACGCACTCACCGCCATTCATGACTGTCCGGCCGACCCAGTTGAGAGCGTTGCGGAGCACGGACTATCGTTGCTGCTCGACCAGCACTCCCACAATTTCTCAAGATATAGGCGTTCTGCACCCGCGCATGGCGCGGCCAATCCCGTTGTTTTGCCGACACCGGGCCATGCCGCCCAACCGACGCTGACAGGGGCCCAGATTGAGGTTCTGCGGAGCTATATCGGCGCGTCGTTGGACGGCCGCATCGACGTCCCCGCGTTGGCCAGTCTGGTGGGCATGGGAACGACTCGCTTCGCCCTCGCATTCCGGCATGCGTTCGGAACGACCCCCGGACACTACGTCCGGGACGAGCGCCTTCGTCGTGCGATGTGGCTGCTTGAACATGAAACGATGTCGATAGCCGCCGTGGCCGCGGAAGCGGGCTTCTCCAGCCAGAGTCATCTCGTTGCCCGGATGCTGGCCTTTGCCGGGCTCACGCCGCGCGAGTATCGTCGTTCCAGGCGCGACAGGCGAAATACCGACGGTCACTCGAAGGAGTGACGGGTAGCAGGCTTTGCGGCAAACCACGAGAATGCAGATCGATTTGTCTCACGGTCTGCAGCGGGCCGGGGCAATCAATTCAAGCGGTTGTTGATCGGCCAAGTCGATAACTCCCCCCGGCCTCGGGCCTCGGCGATGTCGATGGCATTTCGACAGCTGTCGGCCGCAGGCAAGGCGATCGGTTCAGGCGGGAAGCTGAATGCTGCCATCGCCCGAGGTCGCAGGAAAACGTCCAGTGAAGGACGCAATTGTCGGCGCACCTTTCGTGACCATCCGTCAGGAACTTCCCGCCCCTGCCGATGTTGTACCGCAGCAATTCAGAGGATGGTCGAGATGGAACAAGACAACAGATCGGACCAGCTCGCGTCCGAGATCGAACAGCCGATTTCGCGGCCTCGGTCCGATGAACGGATGGGTCCGAGCCTAGCGTTCGCGAGCGAAGGGCTGGAGCAGCTGCGCGACAGTCACTGTTAGACCATAGCGATCCAAAAATCGTTGAAAGAAAACGGCGCCGCAGGAGACTGCGGCGCCGTTCTTTTTCCACACGCGAGGCGTGCTGCGTCTACTCTTTCTTGTCGACGTTCCAGAACACCGGGGTCGCGGGACCGTCGAGCACGCCGGTCAGCGATTTACGCCAGCCGCTCGGGATCAGATACTGCCCCAGCGGAATGTAGATCACCTGCTCATAGGCCTGCTTCTGGATGTCGGCGGCGATCTTCTTCTGATCGTCGACCGAGGCCGCGCGGACGAAAGCGTCCTTGAGCTGCTCGATCTTGGCGTCCTCCGCCCAGCCGAACCAGCCCTTCTTGCCCTGGCCGCCGATCGAGAGATTGGCGATCGGGTTGGACACGTCGGCCGCGACCCAGTTGGTGAAGAACATGTTCCAGCCACCTTCCTTCGGCGGCTTCTGGCTGGCGCGGCGGCTCACAACCGTCTGCCAGTCGGTCGCCTGAAGGTCGACCTTGAAACCCGCCTCGCGCAGCAGCTGGGCCGCGACGATCGGCTGCGCCTTCAGCGTCGTGACGTCGCCGGGGGCCATGATCACGATCGGCGTGCCGTCATAGCCGGACTCGGCGAGAGCCTTCTTGGCTTCCGCCATGCCGTTCCCCTTGACCAGGGTCTCCGAGCCGATATCGGTCGCGAGCGGCGTGTCGCAAATGAAGAACGCACCGCAGATCTTCTGGTATTTGGCGTTGCCGACCAGCGCATCGAGCACGTCCTTCTGGTTGATGGCCAGCAAGGCGGCGCGACGCACCTTCACGTTGTCGAACGGCGGATGCAGGAAGTTCATCCGGCCGAGCGTCTGAAAGCCGAACTTGTTCAGAACCTGGATCGTGAGCTCCTTGTTGCCTTCCAGCACCGGCAACATGTCGAACGGCAGGTTCTCCATGAAATCGATGTCGCCCGACTGCAGCGCGTTCACCGCGGTCTGCGAGTCCGGCATGGTGATCCACTCGACGCGGTCCACCTTCACCACCTTGCCGCCGGAGGTCCAGCTCGCCGGCTCCTTGCGCGGCACGTAGTCGGTGTTCTTGACGTACACCGCCTTCACGCCGGGCTGGAATTCGCCCTGCACGAACTTGAAGGGACCGGATCCGATCTGCTCGGGAATCTGCTTGTCCGGCGGTGTCTCCGCAAGGCGCTTCGGCATCATGAAGGCGACGCGCGAGGACGGCTTGCCGATGGAGTCGAGCACCAGGCCGTAGGGCTCCTTCAGCTTCAGCGTGATGGTCTTCGGATCGGTCGCCTCGATGCTGGCGGTGAAGTCCATGAGCTTCTGGCCCATGCCGTCGACCGCAGCCCAGCGCTTCAGCGAAGCGACGCAGTCCTCCGCCGTCACCGGCGCACCGTCATGCCACTTCAGGCCGTCGCGCAGCGTGAAGGTGTAGGTGAGCTTGTCGTCGGAGACCTTCCAGTCCGCCATCTGCGGCTGGACCTTGAAGTTGGAATCGGTGGCCACCAGCGTGTCGTAAACCATGTAGCCATGGTCACGCGTGATGTAGGCCGTGGTGAAGATCGGATCGATAATGCGCAGATCCGAATGCATCACCGCCGTGAGGGTCTTGCCGGCCGCAAGCACCGGCGAGGCCAGCGCGGTCGAAAGCGCGACGACCGACAGCGCAAGTTTGGAGGCGAACGCGCGAGGCCCCCGGCGCATGAAGTGGAACATAGAAAGTTCTCCTGACGTGAAACTGTTCAAAGGCAGATTATTGGTTGAGCATGAGGTTCGTTCGTTGGGCGATCTAACCTCATGCAATGCCTTTATCTTTTCGAGACTTGCAGACAGTGCGAAGCGCGTCAATCCGGTTTCGGTGCAAGCCCTGGCGGCGCGCGCACGGGCTCCACAAAGACCGGTTTGGCTCTACAACACCCTCCGCTTGTCCCGTCCGCGCCAATGCAATGCGCGTTCCATCTTTCCATGCTTGAGAGACATTGAGATGAATCCTGCCAATCTTCCCTTTGATTCCGAGGCCATGCTCGAGGGCCTGCGCGGCTGGGTCGAATGCGAAAGCCCGACCTGGGACGCCGGCGCCGTGGACCGCATGCTCGATATCGCAGCGCGGGATATGGCAATCATGGGTGCGACGATCGAACGCATCGCCGGCCGCCAGGGCTTCGGCGGGGTCATCCGCGCGCGTTTTCCTCATCCCAAGCAGGGCGAGCCGGGTATCCTGATCGCCGGGCACATGGACACCGTCCACCCCGTCGGTACCATCGAGAAGCTGAAATGGCGGCGCGAGGGCAACAAGTGCTACGGCCCCGGCATCTACGACATGAAGGGCGGCAACTACCTCTCCCTGGAAGCCATCCGGCAGCTGGCGCGCGCCTCTTTCACGACGCCGCTGCCGATCACCGTGCTGTTCACGCCGGACGAGGAAGTCGGCACGCCCTCCACACGCGACATCATCGAGGCGGAAGCCGCGCGCAACAAGTATGTGCTGGTGCCTGAGCCCGGCCGCGCCGACAACGGCGTCACCACCGGGCGCTACGCCATCGCGCGCTTCAATCTCGAGGCGACGGGCCGGCCGAGCCACGCCGGCGCGACGTTGTCGGCGGGACGCTCGGCGATCCGCGAGATGGCGCGCCAGATCCTCGCAATCGACGCGATGACGACCGAGGACTGCACCTTCTCGGTCGGCGTGGTCCATGGCGGCCAATGGGTCAATTGCGTTGCCACCACGGCGACCGGCGAAGCGCTCTCCATGGCCAAGCGCCAGGCCGATCTCGACCGCGGCGTCGAACGGATGCTGGCGCTGTCCGGCACCAGCAACGACGTCACCTTCAAGGTCACGCGCGGCGTGACGCGGCCGGTCTGGGAGCCCGATGCCGGCACCATGGCGCTCTATGAACAGGCCCGCGGCATTGCCAAATCTCTCGGCATGGAATTGCCGCATGCAAGCTCCGGCGGCGGCTCGGACGGCAACTTCACCGGCGCGATGGGAATCCCCACCCTCGACGGCCTCGGTGTGCGCGGCGGCAATGGCCACACGCTCGAAGAGTTCATCGAGGTCGACAGCCTGGTCGAGCGCGGCCGCTTGATGGCGGGATTGCTGGCGACGCTGGAATAAGTTGAATCAACATTGCACTGCACAATACGGCGGCAGTGGCGGTTTAAATTTAGCCTTGTCCAAAAATGAGGCGTGTCGTACTGCTCGGCCGTCCACGCGACGACGCGGGAGAGATCGCAACGAAGGCTGTCAGCCTTCATTGCGGCGCCGACGGAGCAACCGCCCCGGAAACTCTCAGGCAAAAGGACCGTATCGTCAGGACGATCTGGAGAGAGGCGGCGCGATTGCATGCAATCGTGACGTCCACCGAAGGGGATAATCCGCTGCGCAATCCGCGGCGGGTCAAGCTCTCAGGTAACCGTGACAGATGGGGCGCCGCCAACGGCCTTTGGCCGGCGGTTAGCCGACTCTAAACACGGGAGCCCCGAACCACGTCATGACTCATATCGCCATCATCGGCGCCGGCATCACCGGCGTCACGACCGCCTATGCCCTGCTCGAACGCGGCTACAAGGTGACGGTGCTGGACAAGCACCGTTACGCCGCGATGGAGACGTCCTTCGCCAATGGCGGACAGCTCTCCGCATCGAACGCCGAAGTCTGGAACAGCACCGCGACGATCCTGAAGGGCTTGCGCTGGATGTTCCGGCGCGACGCGCCGCTGCTGATGAATCCGCGGCCGAACTGGCACAAATATTCGTGGATGAGCGAGTTCGTCGCCAACATCGGCAACTACCGCGCCAACACGATCGAGACCACACGGCTCGCGATCGAAGCCCGCAAGTATCTGTTCGACCTTGCGACGCGCGAGGGCATCGACTTCGATCTCGAGCGCCGCGGCATCCTTCACATCTATCGCGACAAGGCCGGGTTCGAATCCGGCCTGCGCGTCAACGCGCTGCTGCAGGAAGGCGGTCTCGACCGCCGCCCTGTGACGCCGGAGGAAATCCGCAGCATCGAGCCGACGCTGCGCAAAGACTATTATGGCGGCTTCTACACGCCGTCGGATGCGACCGGCGACATCCACAAGTTCACCCGCGGGCTGGCGGACGCCTGCAAGCGGCGGGGCGCAACCTTCATCCACGAAGCCGGCATCGATTCGATCGCGCCTGCCGGCAGCGGCTTCGTGCTCGGCTGGGCCGATCTTTCCGCGAGCGATGCCGCCGCGCGCGGCATGCTGAAGGCGGACGGTGTCGTGGTCTGCGCCGGGGTTGCCAGCCGTCACTTCGCCGCCCTGCTCGGCGAGCGCGTCAACGTCTATCCGGTGAAGGGCTATTCGATCACCGTGCAGCTCGACACCGCCGAAAGCCGCAATGCCACCCCAACGGTGAGCCTGCTCGACGAGGCCGCCAAGATCGTCACCAGCCGGCTCGGCGCGGATCGCTTCCGCGTGGCCGGCACGGCCGAGTTCAACGACTTCAATCGCGACATCCGCGCCGACCGCGTGCAGCCGCTGATCGACTGGGTGCGCAGCAACTTCCCAGCCGTCGAAACGTCGCGCGTCGTGCCCTGGGCCGGGTTGCGCCCGATGATGCCGAACATGATGCCGGTGGTGCGCGCAGGACGGATGCCGGGCGTGTTCTTCAACACCGGGCACGGTCATCTCGGCTGGACCTTGTCCGCGGCGACCGCGCAGATGATCGCCGGGACCATCGACGGCTGGCGCGGGCTCAACGCACCGCCGACCGTTGCCTCACTTGGGGTTGAGCGCGAGCTGCGGCATGCATCCTGAGTGGCCAACCGGAGACATGCCTGCCTCTTGCGACAGCGCTGGCCTTGGCACACAATTTGCCCCAAGAGGACGGCGTCTCCGGACGGCCTTTTCAGCCCAAGTGACAGGCATGATAGACACGACAGAGTTCACGGGCGCCTCGAGGCCCCCCACGTTACTTAGCCGGAGATAGGTGCATGCTGGGTTATCTTATTCGCCGCGTTCTGGCCGCGGTGCCCGTGATGGGCGTCGTCGCGCTGTTCGTGTTCCTGCTGCTGCGGCTGACGCCGGGCGATCCCGCCGCGATTCTGGCCGGCGACAACGCCACGCCCGAGCGGCTCGAACGCATCCGCGACTCGCTCGGCCTCAACGAGCCCCTGATCGTGCAGTTCATCACCTGGGTGAACAAGCTGCTGCACGGCGACCTCGGGACGTCGCTGATCTCCAACCTGCCGGTCATCAAGATGATCGGCCAGCGCGTCGAGCCGTCGATCTCGATCGCGCTGTGCACCATCGTCCTCGCCGTGATCGTCGCGGTTCCCCTGGGGGTGATCGCCGCCTGGAAGCACGGCACCTGGATCGACCGTTTTGTCATGGGCCTGTCCGTGCTCGGCTTCTCGGTGCCGGTATTCGTGGTCGGCTATGTGCTGATCCAGATCTTCGCGATCGAGTTGCGCTGGGTGCCGGTGCAGGGCTTCCGCAGCATCTTCAACGGCTTCGGTCCGTTCTTCGAGCGCATAATCCTGCCGACCTGCGCGCTCTCCTTCATCTACATCGCACTGATCGCGCGCATGACGCGCGCGGCGATGCTCGACGTGCTCGGTGAAGACTACGTGCGAACGGCGCGCGCGAAGGGCATCAACGAGGTTGCCGTGATGATGCGCCATGCGCTACGCAACGCCGCGGTGCCCGTGATCACCGTGATCGGCACCGGCTTCGCGCTGCTGATCTCCGGCGTCGTTGTCACCGAGAGCGTGTTCAACATCCCCGGCATCGGGCGCCTCACCGTCGATGCGGTGCTGGCGCGCGATTATCCGGTGATCCAGGCGATGATCCTGCTGACCTCGCTGATCTACGTCGTCGTCAATCTCGTCATCGACGTCGCCTACACCCTTCTCGACCCCCGGATCCGGTACTGAGGCAAGGACAACAACAATATGTCGGTCGATACCCTTCCCCAGTCGTCCATTCCGATCACCACGCCGCTGCGGCCGCGGTTCGGATTCCTCACCTCGACCCCGATCATCGCCGCGGCGACGTTCCTGCTCGCCCTGATCGTGTTGATCTCGATCCTGGCGCCGCTGATCGCGCCGCATGACCCGATCCAGCTCGCGCCCTCGCAACGGCTGAAGCCCTCGTCCGGCCAGTTCCTGCTCGGCACCGACGCCTACGGACGCGACGTGTTGTCGCGCGTGATCTATGGCGGCCGCATCTCGCTGCTGATCGGGATCGGCGCCGCGATCCTGTCGATCGTCATCGGGCTCGCGATCGGCCTCGTCTCCGGCTTCTTCAAGCTGGTCGATGCCGTGATGATGCGCATCATGGACGGCCTGATGGCGATGCCGAGCATCCTGCTCGCGATCGCCGTGGTGTCGCTGTCCGGCGCCAGCCTCTGGACCGTGCTGATCGCGATCACGATCCCCGAGATTCCGCGCGTCGCGCGCCTGGTCCGCTCGGTCGTGCTGTCGGCACGCGAGGAGCCTTACGTGGAGGCCGCGATCTCGGTCGGCTCGAGCCTGCCGAAGATCATGTGGCGCCATTTGATGCCGAACACGATTGCGCCGCTGATCGTCCAGGGCACCTATATCTGCGCGTCCGCGATCCTGACCGAGGCCATCCTCTCCTTCCTCGGCGCCGGCATCTCGCCGGAGACGCCGACCTGGGGCAACATCATGGCGGAGGGTCGCCAGTACTTCCAGATCAAGCCGTCGCTGATCTTCTGGCCGGGCCTTCTGCTCTCGATCGCCATCCTCAGCATCAACCTTATCGGCGACGCCGCCCGTGACGCCCTCGATCCCCGCATGAAGCAGCGGGAGGGGAAGTGATGATCCTCGGTTTCGTCATTCCGGGGCGCGACGAAGTCGCGAGCCCGGAATCCATTTCACCCCGACACTGCGGCCCGATGGATTCCGGGTTCGCGCTACGCGCGCCCCGGAATGACGGAGAGAATTGACGTGACCGACACCATCCTCGACATCAACAACCTCGTCGTCTCCGTCGGCAAGAAGCCGAACGGGGCCAACATCCTCGACGGCATCTCGATCCAGGTGCGCGCGCGCGAGACGCTGTGCCTCGTCGGCGAGAGCGGCTCGGGCAAGTCGGTCACCTCGCTCACCACGATGGGCCTGCTGCCGAAGGGCACGCTGGTGCCGACCGGCGGCAGCGTCAAGCTGGTCGGCGAGGAGCTGCTCACCGCGACCGACCGCCGCCTGCGCCAGCTTCGCGCGACGCAGATGGCGATGATCTTCCAGGAGCCGATGACCGCGCTCAATCCGGTGGTACCGGTCGGCCGCCAGATCGACGAGGTGCTGCGCGCGCACACCAAGCTCGACGCGAGGGCCCGCAGGAAGCGCATTCTCGACATGATGGAGCAGGTCCATTTGCCCCAGGTCGAGCGCATCTTTGCCTCCTATCCGCACCGTCTCTCCGGAGGCCAGCGCCAGCGCATCATGATCGCGATGGCGCTGGTGCTGGAGCCGAAGCTCCTGATCGCGGACGAGCCGACCACCGCGCTCGACGTCACCACGCAGAAGCAGATCCTGTCCCTGATCCGCGAGCTCCAGCGCGATCACGGCACCGCCGTGCTGTTCATCACGCATGACATGGGCGTGGTCGCCGAGATCGCCGACCGCGTCGCGGTGATGCGGCAGGGCCGGCTGGTCGAGACCGGTCCGCTCGAAACCGTGCTGCGCAATCCGACCATGGAATACACCCGCAACCTGCTTTCGTCGGTGCCGAGCCTGGTGCCGCGGCCGCCGCGCGAAGACAGCCGCGAGCCCGTCGTCCTGGAGGCCAACGAGCTCAGCAAGGTCTACAAGGAGCGCGCCTTCTTCGGCAAAGGCCGCGAGGTCGTGGCCGCCGACAAGGTCACGCTCACGCTGCGCAAGGGCCGCACCCTCGGCATCGTCGGCGAAAGCGGCTCGGGCAAATCGACGGTGGCACGCTGCATCGTCCGCCTGATCGATCCGACCTCCGGCGGCGTGCGCCTCGCCGGCCGCGAGATCGCCGACATCTCGCGCCGCCTGCTGCAGCCGCACCGGCAGAAGATCCAGATCGTGTTCCAGGACCCCTATCGCTCGCTCAACCCGCGCGTCACAGTCGGCGAGAGCATTGCGGAAGGCCCGGTCAATTACGGCGTGGCGCATGCCGACGCGATGAAGCGCGCGCGCGAATTGCTCGAATTGGTCGGCCTGCCGGCCGATGCCGTCTCGCGCTATCCGCACCAGTTCTCCGGCGGCCAGCGCCAGCGCATCGCCATTGCCCGCGCACTCGCGCTCGATCCAGACGTGCTGGTCGCGGACGAAGCGGTCTCCGCGCTCGACGTCTCGGTGCAGGCGCAGGTGCTGGAACTCCTGGACGAGATCCAGAAGCGGCTCGGCATCGCCATCCTGTTCATCACGCATGACCTTCGCGTCGCCGCGCAGATCTGCGACGAGGTGGTGGTGATGCAGCACGGTCGCGTCGTGGAACAGGGCCCCGCCGGCGAGGTGCTGACGCATCCGAAGGAGGCCTATACCAAGGCGCTGCTGGATGCCGCGCCCGGGCGCGATTGGGATTTTGCGAACTTCCGGCCGGTGGCCGAAAGCGTGGCGGCGAGCGCGTAGCAACACTCTCTGTCGTCATTCCGGGGCATCGCGCAGCGATGAGCCCGGAATCCATTTGGCCGCAGACTCTGTCGCATGATGGATTCCGGGTTCGCGCCAAGTGGCGCGCCCCGGAATGACGGCGGAGTTGGGACGCAGCATTCCCAAATCGTCCTGACCCTATGCACGTCGCGAGTGCTTCCTGCCTTGCCCTCTCCTCCGAGCCAAGGCTAACGTCGCGCACTTTCAATTGGGACTGAACTGAATGACACGTATTGCCGTCGGCGGCTTCCTGCACGAGACAAACACCTTCGCTCCGACCAAGGCGACGTTCGCGGACTTCCAGCATGGCGGCGGCTGGCCGGCGATGACGGAAGGCGCCGACGTGCTGAAGGTGATGCGCCGCATCAATGTCGGCCTCGCCGGCTTCGTCGACAGTGCCGAAGCGAACGGCTGGGAACTCGTTCCGACCATCGCTTGCGGCGCGAGCCCCTCGGCGCATGTCACCAAGGATGCGTTCGAGCGCATCGTGAAGGTGATGGTCGACGGCATCTCAGCCGCCGGCCCGCTCGACGCGGTCTATCTCGATCTGCACGGCGCCATGGTGACCGAGCATCTCGACGACGGCGAAGGCGAGATCCTGGCGCGCGTGCGCCGCGTCATCGGCAAGGATGTTCCGCTGGTCACGAGCCTCGACCTGCATGCCAATGTCACACCCGAAATGATGGAACACGCGGATGCGCTGATCGCCTACCGCACCTATCCCCATGTCGACATGGCCGAGACCGGCCGCGCCTGCGCGCGGCATCTCGCCTTGCTGCTGAACACGAAGCAGCGTTTCGCAAAGGCGTTCCGGCAATTGCCGTTCCTAATCCCGATCAGCTGGCAATGCACCAACGACCAGCCGACCAAGGGCATCTATGAGAAGCTCGCCGCACTGGAAGGCGACGCCGTTCCGACCCTCTCGTTCGCGCCGGGCTTCCCGGCCGCCGATTTCCGGGACTGCGGGCCGAGTGTCTTCGCCTATGGCAAGACGCAAGCCGACGCTGATCGCGCGGCGGACGCGATCGCGAAGCTGATCGAGAGCCACGAGGACGATTTCGACGGCAAGATCTGGTCGCCGGACGAGGGCGTGCGGCACGCCATGGAACTGGCGAAGAACGCCAGCAAGCCGATCATCATCGCTGACACCCAGGACAATCCGGGCGCCGGCGGTGATTCCGACACCACGGGCATGCTGCGCGCGCTGGTGCGCAACAGAGCAAGTGCTGCGACCGGCGCGATCTACGATCCGGAATCGGCCAAGGCCGCGCATGCGGCCGGCGTCGGCGCCACCGTGACGCTGTCGCTCGGCGGCAAGTCGGGCATTCCCGGCGACGAACCCTACCGCGAGACCTTCGTCGTCGAGAAGCTCTCCGATGGCCGCTTCGTCGCGCCCGGTCCCTATTATGGCGGCCGCGAGATGGAGATGGGCCCGTCCGCGGCCTTGCGCATCGGCGATGTCCGCGTCGTCGTCTCCTCGCACAAGGCCCAGCTCGCCGACCAGGCGATGTATCGTTACGTTGGCATCGAGCCCACAAAAGAGAAGATCCTGGTCAACAAGAGCTCCGTACACTTCCGCGCCGATTTCGAGCCGATCGCGGAGAAGCTGATGATCTGCGCCGCGCCCGGCGCGATGCCGGCCGACACCGCCACCCTGCCCTGGACGCGCCTGCGGCCGGGCATCCGCATCAAGCCGAACGGCCCCGTTTTCAATCCTCCTTCACGCTAACCCGGACAGGACCATATGCCCACGATCGACCGCATCGACGGCTACGCCGACGAACTCACCGCCATCAGGCGTGACCTCCACGCCCATCCCGAGATCGGCTTCGAGGAAGTGCGCACCTCCGGCATCGTCGCCGACAAGCTGAAGAGCTGGGGCATCGAGGTGCATCGCGGCCTCGGCGGCACCGGCGTGATCGGCGTCATCAAGGGCAAGGGCTCGGGCGGCAAGCGCATTGGTCTCCGCGCGGACATGGACGCGCTGCCGATGGAGGAGAACACCAACCTGAAATGGAGCTCGAAAATCCCGGGCCGCTTCCACGGCTGCGGCCATGACGGCCACACCACCATGCTGCTCGGCACCGCGCGCTACCTCGCCGAGACCCGGAATTTCGACGGCACCGTGCATTTGATCTTCCAGCCGGCCGAGGAAGGCCTCGGCGGCGCCCGCGCCATGATCAAGCACGGCCTGTTCGAGAAGTTTCCCTGCGACGAACTCTATGGCCTGCACAACGCGCCCGACCTCAACCATGGCGAGATCGCGATCCTGCCGGGCCCGGCGATGGCCAGCGCCGACTTCTTCGACCTGCGCATCACCGGCTACGGCGCGCATGGCGCGATGCCCGAGCGCTCCAAGGACGCCGTGATCATCGCAACGACGCTGGCGCAGGCGATCCAGACCATCGTCAGCCGCAACGTCGAGCCGCTGCAGGCCGCAGTGGTGTCGATCACCCAGATCCATGCGGGGTCCGCCTACAACGTCATTCCGGGCGATGCGCATCTGTGCGGCACCATCCGCACCTTCTCGAAGGAAGTTCGCGCCCTGGTCTCTGAACGCATCCGCACCATCTGCGCCGGCATCGCAAGCGCCTATAGTTGCGTGATCGAGGTCGACATCCGCGACACATTCAACGTTCTGGTCAACCAGGCCGAGCAGTCCAAGGTGGTCGAGGAGGTCGCCCGCACGATCGTCGATCCCGCCAACGTGATCACCCGCCTCCAGCCGAAGATGGGCAGCGAGGATTTCGCGGACATGCTGGAGACCATCCCCGGGGCCTATTTCTGGGTCGGGCATGACGGCTCGGTGCCGGTGCACAATCCCGGCTTCGTGCTCGACGACAAGATCCTGCCGATCGGCGCCAGCGTGTTCGCCCGCATCGTCGAGACGCGCATGCCGGTGGGCGGAAATGCCTAGAAAGAGCGTCGAGGACGCGGTCACCTCGCTGCACGATCTGTCCGCGGTCGACCTGATCGCGGGCTATCGCGCCAAGCAATTCTCGCCGAGCGAGGTGCTGGAGGATTTGCTTGCGCATGTCGCAGCGTGGGAACCGCATCTCAACGCTCTCTATGCCTTCGATCCCGACGGCGCACGCGAGGCCGCCAAGGCCTCGACTGCGCGCTGGAGCGGCGGCGAGCCGTCGGGCGCGCTCGACGGCGTCCCCGTCACGGTCAAGGACAACATCGCGACCAAGGGCGTGCCGGTGCCGCTGGGTGCCGCCAGCGTCAAGCTGGTGCCGGCCGAGAAGGACGCCCCGCCCGCCGCGCGCCTGCGCGAGGCCGGTGCGATCATCTTCGCCAAGACCACGATGCCCGATTACGGCATGCTGTCCTCCGGGCTCTCCAGCTTCCACGCGCTGGCGCGCAACCCCTGGGACCTCTCCAAGAATCCCGGCGGCTCCAGTGCGGGTGCGGGCGCAGCAGCCGCGGCCGGCTATGGCCCGCTGCATCTCGGCACCGATATCGGCGGCTCGGTGCGCCTGCCTGCGGGTTGGTGCGGCCTCGTCGGCCTGAAGCCGAGCTTCGGCCGCGTGCCGATCGATCCCACCTATGTCGGCCGCGTCGCCGGTCCCATGACCCGCACGGTCGATGATTGCGCGCTGATGATGAGCGTCATCGCAAAGCCCGACCGGCGCGACGGCATGAGCCTGCCCGCCGAGCCGCTCAACTGGAAGGGCCTGGAGAAATCCCCGCGCAAATTGCGCATCGGCCTGATGCTCGATGCAGGCTGCGGCCTGTCGCCGGACAAGCCGGTGCGCGAGGTCGCGGTGGAGGCCGCCAAAGCGTTCGAGTCCGCAGGCAGCGTGGTCACCGAAGTCGACGGCATCCTGACGCGCGAGATGCTCGACGGCCTCGACAATTTCTGGCGCGCGCGGATGTGGGACGATCTGTCCAGGCTGACGCCGGCCGAGCAGGCCAAGGTGCTGCCCTATATCTTCGCCTGGGGCGAGTCCGGCGCGAAGCTCTCGGGCGTCGAGGTCATCCGCGGCGTCAACCAGACGATGGCAATCCGTGCGGCGGCGGCAAAGCTGTTCTGTGAGCTCGACTACGTGATCTCGCCGACCGCACCGAACGTGAACTATCCGGCCGACTGGGCCTCGCCGACCAACGATCCGATGAAGCCGTTCGAGCACATCGCCTATACCGTGCCGTGGAATATGTCGGAGAACCCGGCCATCTCCGTCAACGGCGGCTTCGACGCCAAGGGCTTTCCGATCGGCGTGCAGATCGTCGGCCGCCGCTTCGACGACATCGGTGTGCTCGGCATGGCCAAGGCGTTCGAGGGCCTGCGCGGCCCGCAGCGGCCCTGGCCGCAGCCGCCGGCGAAGTGAGACGCTTTCGTTATCCGGGACAGCGCGCCCTTTAGGCGCAAGCCCGAATGATTTGGGACAGGCAACATACGAAGACTCTTGCTTACCCTCCCCTGGAGGGGGAGGGTCGGCTCACATTGAGCGAAGCGAAGTGTGAGACGGGGTGGGGTGACGGTCTCTCGGCGTCCAACACTGCCCGAGAGGAGAGATCACCCCACCCCGCTCGCGCTGCGCGCGATCGACCCTCCCCCTCCAGGGGAGGGTAAAAAACTCAAGCCCTGCCATCTGCGCAGCGAAGAACAAAGGAAGGAAACCACCATGGCGTATGAGACGATCAAATACGAGGTCGCCGAGCAGATCCTCACCATCACGCTGAACCGGCCCGACAAGCTCAACGCCTTCAACGCGCAGATGCAAGCCGAGCTGATCGACGCGTTCGACGCCGCCGACAAGGACGACAATGTCCGCGCCATCATCGTCACCGGCGCCGGCCGCGGCTTTTGTGCGGGTGCCGACCTCTCCTCCGGCGCCGATACGTTCGACCGCGACGCGCGGCGCGGCCCGGTGAAGCGCCTCGCCGACGGCAAGGTCGATTACAGCGATCCGCAGGTGCGCGACGGCGGCGGCCAGGTGACGCTCCGTATCTTCAAGTGCCTCAAGCCCGTCATCGCGGCGGTGAACGGTCCCGCGGTCGGCATCGGCGTCACCATGCAGCTCGCGATGGATATTCGCATTGCCTCGGACGCCGCACGTTTCGGCTTCGTGTTCTCCCAGCGCGGCATCGTGCCTGAGGCGGCCTCGAGCTGGTTCCTGCCGCGCATCGTCGGTATCTCGCAGGCGCTGGAATGGTGCTATTCGGGCCGCGTCTTCCCGGCCCAGGAAGCGCTTGCGGGCCGTCTCGTCAGCAAGGTCGTCGCTCCGGATGACCTGCTGCCGACCGCCCGCGCGCTCGCCAAGGAGTTTGCCGCCAAGACCGCGCCGGTGTCGGTCGCGCTGATCCGGCAGATGATGTGGCGCATGATGGGCGCCGACGATCCCATGGAGGCGCACAAGGTCGACAGCCGCGGCATCTATGCCCGCGGCCGCTCCGACGACGTCAAGGAAGGCGTGGTGTCCTTCCTGGAGAAGCGCCCGGCGCAGTTCAAGAACAAGGTGTCCAGCGACATGCCGGACTATTTCCCGTGGTGGACGGAGCGGGAGTATAAGTGAGGCGAAGGGCTCGTCCCTCGTTCACCGCTGTCATCACCCGCGAAGGCGGGTGATCCAGTATTCCACCAGCGTCAATTATCACGACCGCTGGTGATTACTGGATGCCCCGCCTCCGCGGGGCATGACATCTCATTCCATCATCAGCGCGACGCGCCCGATCGCCTTGCGGTCGATCAACAGCCGCATCGCCTTCGCGTAGTCCTCCAGCGGCAGGCGGTGCGAGACGTTCGGACGCAGCTTGCCCTCCTCCGCCCACCGCAAGAGCGCCTTCAGGCGCACCTCACCCAGCGCGGGATCTTTCCGCACAGCTTCGCCGGCGCGCACGCCGAGCACGCTGGCCCCCTTGATCAGCAACAGGTTGGTCTTGGCCGAACCGATCCCGCCGGTGAAGCCGATCACCAGAAGCCGCGCGCCCCACGCGATGCAGCGCATCGAGTCCTCGAACACCTGGCCGCCGACTGGATCGAACACGACGTCGGCGCCGCGGCCGTCGGTGATGCGCTTGACGGCATCGCGAAACGGTTCGCGGTCGTAGCGCACAAGATGATCGGCGCCGCGCGATTGCGCGATGGCGAGCTTCTCGTCGCTGGAGGCGGTCGCGATCACGGTCGCGCCCAGCATCTTGCCGATCTCGACGGCGGCAAGGCCTACGCCGCCGCCGGCGCCGTGCACCAGCAGCACCTCGCCCGGCGCGACCCGGCCGCGATCGATCAGCGCATGATAGGCCGTGCCGTGGCCCGCGAGGTAAGTCGCAGCCTCCGCATAGTCGAAGGTGGACGGCATCGGCGTGAGCTGCGACGGCGAGACCACAGCTTCGTCGGTGAATGCGCCATGGCGCATCTTGACGATGACCTTGTCGCCGACGGCAACGCCGCTTGCCTCCGATCCCACCTCGATGACGTCGCCGGCGGCTTCCATGCCCGGCGTGAATGGCAGCTCCGGCTTGAGCTGGTATTCGCCGGCGGCCATCAGCACGTCGGGAAAATTCAGCCCGGCTGCACGGATCGCGACCCGCACCTCGCCGGGCTTCACGGCCCGGGGCGGAAACTCTTCCAGCCGCAACGTCTCGGGCGGGCCGAGCTCACGGCAGACGACGGCGCGCACCATCAGGCCGCGCTCGCCTTGGTGCGCATGAGCGCCTCGCGGATCAACGGCAGCCGGTCGTTGCCGAAGTACATGTCGGTCTTGTTCACGAAGATCGTCGGCGAGCCAAAGCCGCCGCGGGCGACCACCTCTTCGGTATTGGCCTTGAGCTGGTCCTTGATGCTCTGCTCGGTAATGCCGGCGAAGAATTTCGCTTCGTCGATGCCGACCTTGCTGCAAATCCCGGCAAGCACCGCGTCCTGCGAAATATCCTTGTCCTCACCCCAGTAGCTTTCAAACACGGCGGTCGCGAACGGCACCATGTCCTTGCCGAGCCAGATGCAGCCGCGCATCGCCTTGACGCTGTTCACGGGAAACACCGTCGGCGGCATCTTGATCGCAAGGCCGGCCGAGCGAGCCCAGTCCTGCAGATCCTTCTTCATATAGCGCGCCTTCAGCGGTACCGGCTTCTCGCGCTGCGCGTAGACGCTGGGGTTGACCGTGTTGAAGATGCCGCCGACCAGGATCGGCCGCCACACGATCTCGGCGCCCACCTCCTTCGCCAGCGGCTGGATGTTGTGGAAAGCGAGATAGGTCCAGGGGCTGGAACAGTCGAAGAAGAATTCGATCATGGGGGTTTCCTTTGTCGCGTCTTGTCTCGTCGTCGTCATTCCGGGACGCGCCTTCTTGGCGCGAACTATGGTGCGCAATTGCGCACCTGAGAATCCATTCTGCCTCTCGTTCCGCGGCCCGATGGATTCCGGGTTCGCGCTTCGCGCGCCCCGGAATGACGGCGCGGCCATCACTTCCTTCCCAGCACTTCCTTAGCCCGTTGCCCGAACATGATCTTGCGTGATTCCTCGTCGAACGGCTCCTTCACGAACTTGCCGATCGCAAGCCCCGCCTGCACCTGCGGCCTGGCGCGGACCTCGGCATACCAGCGTTTCACGTTCGGATAGTCGTCGAGCGTAAAGCCCTGCGCCTTGTGGGTCATGGTCCAGGGGAAGCAGGCGATGTCGGCGATGGAATAATCGCCAGCAACGAAAGCTCCGGTCTTCCCCAGCTGTCGGTCGAGCACGCCGTAGAGCCGGGCCGCCTCGTCGCGATAGCGCGCGATCGCGTAAGGAATCTTCTCGGCCGCGTACAGCGCGAAATGACCGTGCTGGCCGAGCATCGGACCGAGCCCGGCCATCTGCCACATCACCCATTGGATCGTGGTGGAACGGTCGCGCAAGTCCGCCGGCAGAAAGCGGCCGGTCTTTTCCGCCAGATAGATCAGGATCGCGCCGGTCTCGAAAGCCGCGAACGGCGCGCCGCCGTCGGCGGGCTCGTGATCGACGATCGCGGGAATACGGTTGTTCGGGGAGATCGCAAGAAACTCAGGGCTGAACTGCTCGCCGGCGCGGATGTCCACGGGCTTCACGGTGTAAGGCAGCCCGAGTTCCTCCAGCATGATCGAGATTTTCCAGCCGTTCGGCGTCGGCGCGTAATAGAGGTCGATCATGACCTTTTCCCTTGGTATTCCCCATCGCCGCCGCTGGTTCAGAGAGCGACTTTCGTTGTCCTGTACCTCGACGTTAGGACATGGCAGGAAGGGGCGCAACACAACCTGCCGGGAGAGCCGCCATGCTGTTTCCAACCACGATCGCCGGCTCCTTGCCCAAGCCTGAATGGCTGGCCGAGCCCAACATGCTGTGGGCGCCCTGGAGGTCAGAGGGTGACGAGCTGCTCCGGGCCAAGCGAGATGCGACGCTGATCTGGCTGAAGATCCAGGAGGACGCCGGCATCGACATCGTCACCGAGGGCGAGCAGGCCCGGCAGCATTTCGTCCACGGTTTCCTGGAGAAGATCGAGGGCATCGATTTCGCCCACAAGGTCGAGATGGGCATCCGCAATGACCGATACAAGGCGATGGTGCCGCAGGTGGTCGCCCCGCTCCGCCTGAAGGATCGCGTCCATGCGTTCGAGGCGCGCGTGGCGCGCACGCACACGAAGAAGAAGCTGAAATTCACCCTGCCCGGCCCGATGACCATCATCGACACCATTGCCGACCGCTATTACGGCGATCGCGTCAAGATGGCGTTCGCCTTCGCCGAGCTGCTCAACGAGGAGGCCAAGGCCTTGCAGGCCGACGGCGTCGATCTCGTGCAGTTCGACGAGCCCGCCTTCAACGTCTACATGGACGAGGTCAACGATTGGGGCATCAAGGCGCTGGAGCGCGCCGCGCAGGGGCTGACCTGCACCACCGCCGTGCACATCTGTTACGGCTACGGCATCAAGGCCAACACCGACTGGAAGGAGACGCTGGGCAGCCAGTGGCGGCAATACGAGCAGATCTTCCCGGCGATCGACGCCAGCCCGATCCAGCAGGTCGCGATCGAGTGCCGGAATTCGAAGGTGCCGCTCGACCTGCTCGCACTGCTCAAGACCAAGATCGTGCAGGCCGGCGTGATCGACGTCGCCAGCGACACGGTGGAGAGCGCCGAGGACGTCGTGAAAGTGATCGACGCGGTGGCGCGATTCGTGCCCAAGAGCAACATCATCGCCACCACCAATTGCGGCATGGCACCGATGCGGCGCGAGATCGCCGAGGCCAAGCTGATGGCGCTCGGCGCCGGCGCGGCGCTGGCGCGCGAGAAGCTGGGGTGAGGCACTAATTGCGCGGCAGCGACGTTCCGGTCCCGGGCGCTGACTCGCGCGTTCTGACGGCGACTTGCTGGTCATCGCCCTTGCAGGCATGGCCGTCGAGCGACTTCAGCCCGAGCAGATATTGGCCGTGCTCGTGCAAGTTGCTCGTCATGTACCTGTCGATGCGGGTCAGAAAGTTCAGCATTTGACTCTCTCCTCGATGTTGCACGAGAAGGTAAGCTGCCGGGCATAGCCGATCGATGGGACCGACGGGACGATGTTATAAAAGCGGTATAGCCGCCATCGGAACGACCATAGGATACGTCTAGCTGAGTGCCGTCGGATGCAGCCTGGGTTGATAACCCGCGCTCAGCGCACGCAGCGTCGAGGGCGGCGTCAAGAGCCTGGCGTCGTCGAGCCGCCCCTGAGCATCGGCATAGCCCGCCGGCGACCACCGCAGCACCCGTCCCTGCATCACCAAAAAGCTGTCTTCGCCCTGCTGCACCATCGCGCCGTCGGGTAGGCCCGACAGCGGCATCGGGAGCGGGTGCAATCGCTTGCGGCCGCGATCGAGACGCTCGCGATGCAGAACGGCATCCATCTCCTTCGCGCTGATGCCGCTCGCACCATTGCCCTTCTCCCACGCCGCGCGAAACCGTTTGGCGTCGTCCCGTCTGCAAAAGAAGCAGGGCCGGTGTCCGGCGGCAAAGGCCGTCGGCTCGTCGAGGAAGAACAGCTCGGTCCAACTCCGCCGCGCCATCACAGGCCGCCGCCAGCCGCGGAATTCGCACAGGCATGTGATCCAGGCCGGCGACGACCAGCGCTTGTTCAGCAGCGTCTTCGTTGCGGGGTCGTGTATGATGCCGCGATTGCCGGTGAAGAGGCCGCGATGCGGGGTGGCGATGATGTCGCCGGTGGGTTTGACGCGGTTTTGGAGGGGCATTTTTTCGGTACCGTCATTCCGGGGCGATGCGCAGCATCGAACCCGGAATCTCGAGATTCCGGGTTCGCTTCGCGCCCCGGAATGACGAACATCTCACGCCGCCCCGTCGCGCAGCGGCGGGTGGTAGGACAACGCGGTGTCCCAGGGGAAGAAGATCCAGGTATCCTGCGAGACTTCCGTGATGAAGGTGTCGACCAGCGGGCGTCCCATCGGCTTGGCATAGACGGTGGCGAAATGCGCATCCGGCAGCATCTCGCGCACCATTCTGCCGGTCTTGCCGGTGTCGACGAGGTCGTCAACGATCAACAGTCCCTTGCCGGTACCGCCGCCGAGCGTCATGGTCGCCTCGGAAATGCCCTTGAGCACCTGGAGTTCGCCCTGCTTGTTGTGGTCGTAGCTGGCGATGCAGACCGTGTCGATCACGCGCACCCCTAACTCGCGCGCCACGATCGCGGCCGGCACCAGGCCGCCACGGGTGATCGCGATCACCGCGTGGAACGGACCGACCTCGTTGAGGCGCCAGGTCAGCGCCCGGCAGTCCCGGTGGAACTGGTCCCACGAGACCGGAAAGGCCCTGCCCGCGCGCTCCTGCGCACTCAGTTCCGGTGCTTCACCAGCCATTGTCGTCTCCTGCTGCGTCAGGGCGGTGCTAGCGTGTGACGTTCAATCCCGCCAGCATTTCCTTCACCGCCGTCATCGCAGCCGCCAGCTTCTCCGGATCTCGCGAGCGCACCACCAGATTGGTGTTGGGCTTCTGCTCCTCGTCCATGAAGGGATAGCTGCCGATGATGGTGTCGGGATGGGCGGCGGCGATCTCCCGCAGCGGGCCGCCGATGTCGCCCTCACGCGCATTGGCGCGAACCTGCTCGGAGAGCATGCGCACGCCCGATTTCAGCTTGGGCGCGACGATGTCCATCATTGCCTGCATGATCGACGGCACGCCGGCCATGACGATGACGTTGCCGATCTTGAAGCCGGGCGCGAGGATGGTCGCGCTCTGGATCAGCTCGGCACCATCGGGAATGCGGGCCATGCGCAGGCGGGCCTCGTTGAGGTCCTGCTCGCTCCAGCGCTCGCGGAAGCGGGCGACCACTTCCGGATGATGGTCGATGCCGACGCCGAACGCCTTGGCGACGGCATCGGCGGTGATGTCGTCATGGGTCGGTCCGATCCCGCCCGTTGTGAAGACGTAGGTGTAGCGATGCCGCAGTGCGTCCAGGGCGGCGATGATGTCGGCCTCGTCGTCGGAGACGACCCTGACCTCCTTCAGGTCGATGCCGATATTGGTCAGGTATTCGGCGATGAAGCCGATATTCTTGTCCTTTGTCCGGCCCGACAGGATTTCGTCCCCAATGACCAGAATGCCCGCCGTGACGATGTCGCTCATGCCTTAAGTCCCTCACCTGTGACGCCGACTTTGCCGAGGTAACGCGTTGAAGTCACGTGGTTTTGCTTCCGAAATAAGCAGTCCTCAGCCATTTTTTCAGGCAGGCCGCCGGCCCTCGCCGGCAAATGCCCCTCCTCCATGCTTATCGCGCTGGCCCGGCCCTTGCTACCACATCAAAGTCATGCACTCTTGCCGCATGGCTACAGGTCGTTGCGGTCTTCAACAAGGCCGCACGACCTGACCGGTGCCGCTACGCCTGGGGGAGAGCAGTCGGGATCTATGGCAGTCGCGTTTGACGAAATGAATATTCCCGGCGGGGATCTTCGTCCCGCCTATCAGGAGCTGGCCCGCTGGCTCAAGGAGACGCCTCCAGAGGCGCTCGAATATCGCCGCCAGGAAGCCGAACTCCTATTCCGCCGCATCGGCATCACCTTCGCGGTGTACGGGGATTCGGAATCGACCGAACGCCTGATCCCCTTCGACGTGATCCCGCGGATTATGTCCGGCAACGAATGGGCGCGGCTGGAGAAGGGCCTGAAGCAGCGCGTGCGTGCGCTCAACATGTTCCTGCGCGACATCTATCATGGACGCGACATCCTCCGCGCCGAAATCGTGCCCGACGATCTGATCTTCCAGAACCCGGTATTCCGGCCCGAGATGAACGGCCAGCAGGTGCCGCACGACGTCTACGTGCACATCGCCGGCATCGACATCGTCCGCGTCGACGCCGAGGACTTCATCGTGCTCGAGGACAACGCCCGCACCCCGTCGGGCGTGTCCTACATGCTGGAAAACCGCGAGATCATGATGCGGCTGTTTCCGGATCTGTTCGCCCGCCACAAGGTGGCGCCGGTCGAGCGCTACCCGGACGAGCTGCTCTCGGCGCTCCGCTCGGTCGCGCCGCAAAGCGCGTCCGGCGAGCCGACCGTGGCCCTGCTTACGCCCGGCGTCTACAACTCCGCCTATTACGAGCACTCGTTCCTGGCCGACAAGCTCGGCATCGAGCTGGTCGAAGGCCGCGACCTCGTGGTCAAGAACAACGAAGTATTCATGCGGACGACGGAAGGGCTGAAGCGGGTCGACGTGATCTATCGCCGTGTCGACGACGATTTCCTCGATCCCCTCACCTTCCGTCCCGACTCCGTGCTCGGCGTGCCCGGCCTGATGTCGGCCTACGCTGCCGGCAACATCACGCTCGCCAACGCCGTCGGCACCGGCATCGCCGACGACAAGGCGATCTACTCCTACATGCCCGACATCGTGAAGTTCTATCTCGGCGAGGAGCCGATCCTGAAGAACGTGCCGACCTGGCGCTGCCGCGAGCCGAAGGACCTCGCCTATGTGCTGGACAATTTGAGCGAACTCGTCGTCAAGGAAGTGCACGGCTCCGGCGGCTACGGCATGCTGATCGGCCCTGCCGCGACCAAAGCGACGATCGAAGCGTTCCGCGACAAGCTCAAGCGCGAGCCGGAAGGCTTCATCGCGCAGCCGACGCTGGCGCTCTCGACCTGCCCGACCTGCACCGCATCGGGCCTTGCCCCGCGCCATGTCGATCTCAGACCCTTCGTGCTCACGGGCAGCAAGAGCACCACCATCGTGCCCGGCGGTCTCACCCGCGTCGCGCTCAAGGAAGGCTCGCTGGTGGTCAATTCGAGCCAGGGCGGCGGCACCAAAGACACCTGGATCCTGGACGAGTAGAGAGATGCTGTCGCGCACCGCCGAAAACCTCTACTGGCTTGCCCGCTACGTTGAACGGGCCGAATATCTCGCGCGCACCATCGATGCGACGCTGCGCGTCACCGCGCTTCCCGCCGCCTATATCGGCAAGACCAATGAATGGGATTCGGCGCTGCTCACCGCCGGCGTCGCCGCCAGCTTCTATCAAGCCTATGAGGAAGCCAACGAGCACAATGTCGTCGAATATCTCTCGTTCTCGCCGAACAATCCGTCCTCGATCCGGAACTGCATCGAGGCGGCCCGGCTGAACTCCCGCTCGGTGCGCACCGCGCTCACCAGCGAGATGTGGGACACCATCAACTCGGCCTGGATCGAGCTGCAGGCGGTATGGAGCAAGGGCACCTCTACGCGCGAGGACCTCGCCAAGTTCCTCCGCTTCGTGCAGGAGACCTCGCTGCGCTTCGACGGCTCGGCCTACCGGACCATGCTGCGCAACGACGCCTATTGGTTCTCGCGCATGGGCGTGCACCTCGAGCGCGCCGACAACACCGCCCGCATCCTCGACGTGAAGTACCACGTGCTGCTGCCCGAGGAGGAGCATGTCGGCGGCCCGCTCGACTTCTACCAGTGGAGCTCGATCCTGCGCTCGGTCTCGGCGCTGACCGCCTATCACTGGGTCTATCGCGAGACGCTGAAGCCGTGGCTGATCGCGGATCTACTCATCCTCAACGACACGCTGCCGCGCTCGCTCGCCAGCTGCTACGGCAACCTTGTGCGCAACCTCGACCAGATCGGCGTCGCCTATGGCCGCCAGGGCCCGGCCCAGCGCCACGCCCGCGGCATCCGCAACAGGCTGGAACACAGCAACATGAACGACATTTTCCAGCATGGCGTGCATGAATTCATTCAGGAATTCATCTCCGACAATTCCAGGCTGGGCGAAATCATCACGAAGCAGTATTTGATCTAGTCAGACTGAAACTTTCACCCTTCGTCATTCCGGGGCGATGCGAAGCATCGAACCCGGAATCTCGAGATTCCGAGTCTGGCGCTTCGCGCCATCCCGGAATGACCGTCTAGAAACGCCATGCGCCTGCGAATCCTGCACACCACGACCTATCGCTACGAGCCGCCGGCCTCCGGCGTGATCCAGATTCTGCGCATGACGCCGGGCAGCCATGATGGGCAATACGTCGCGGAATGGCAGATCGACGTCTCCACCGACACCAAGCTCGAGATGCACGAGGACGCGTTCGGCAACGTCACCCATGTGCTGTCCTGCGGGCCCGTCGGCGACATCCAGATCACCGCCGAAGGGCTGATCGAGACCAACGACACCGGCGGCGTGCTGCGCGGCGCCGACGAGCGTTTCCCGGCCGGCATGTTCCTGCGATCCACCGACCTTACCGCCGTCAATCCGGCGATGACGGCGGTCGCGCGCCAGCTGCGCAGCGAGGCCGAGAGCGACACGCTCGGCTTCCTGCACGCGCTGATGACCGAGATCGGCGATCACATGACGTTCGATGAGGACCCCACCAACAGCGGAACGTCAGCGGCGGAGGCGTTCACGCTCAAGCGCGGCGTCTGCCAGGATTACGCGCACATCTTCATCGCCTGCGCCCGGGCCGGCGGCGTGCCGGCGCGCTTCGTCTCCGGCCACTTCCTGCGGGCAGACGACACGGTGCATCAGGACGCCGGCCATGCCTGGGCGGAGGCTTACGTGCCCGATCTCGGCTGGGTCGGCTTCGATCCCGCCAACAGCATCTGCGCCACCGACGCCCATGTCCGCGTCGCGATCGGGCTCGACTATCTCGGCGCGGCGCCGGTGCGCGGCACGCGCTATGGCGGCGGCACGGAAACGCTGACCGTGGCGGTCAAGGTCGAGCAGGCCGGCCGCGGCGGCCAGTCGCAATCGCAGTCCCAGCGGCAGAGCTAGGAGCCGCCGGCCGAACACATTCGGCGTGCTACACTTGCGGGATCGGATCAGACCCGCGAGGTAGCCATGGCGACAGTGAAACTGCTTTCGGATGATGAACTCTCGGCCGAGGCACGCGCCGTCTTCGACGATATCCGAAAGGTGCGGAAGTCGGACTTCGTCAACAATTTCTGGCGTGCGCTGGCGCATGATCCGAAGACGCTGCGGCGGACCTGGGAGAGCATCAAGCAGGTGATGGCTCCCGGCGCGCTCGATCCCAAGGTCAAGGAAATGCTCTATGTCGCGGTGTCGGTCGCGCATGGCTGCAGCTATTGCATTCACTCCCACACCGCCGCCGCACGGGCCAAGGGCATGACCGAGGCCGAATATGCCGAACTGCTCGCCATCGTCGGCATGGCCGCGGAGACGAACCGGCTGGTCACCGCGCTCGGCGTGCCGGTCGACGAGGCGTTTCTGGTGGGTGCCGCGGATTGAGCGACGCGCGCCCGGAATGACAGACTTCCCCCGCGGGAATCGGGGGTTTCATGGCTCCCTGAAATTGGCTAGTAATTCCGCGCAAACGCGTTCGGGGACTGGAAATGACCTATTGCTGCGGAATCCTGGTTCGGGACGGTCTGGTGATGATCGCCGACACCCGCACCAATGCCGGCCTCGACAACGTCTCGACCTTCCGCAAGCTGCACATCTTCTCCAAGCCGGGCGAGCGCATCATGGCGATCGCCAGCGCCGGCAACCTCGCCATCAGCCAGTCCGTGCTGTCGACGCTGACCGAAGGTCTCGAAGATCCCAACACGGGCGAGATCGAGACGCTGATGAACGCGCCGACCATGTTCCAGGCCGCTCAGCGCATCGGCCGGGCCATCCGCGCCGTGCACGCGACCGAAGGCCCGGCGCTGAAATCGGAGGACGTGTCCTTCGACGTCTCCTTCCTGTTCGGCGGACAGATCAAGGGCGCGCGCATGCGCCTGTTCATGGTCTACACCGCCGGCAATTTCATCGAGTGCACCACCGACACGCCCTACTTGCAGATCGGCGAGCACAAATACGGCAAGCCGGTGCTCGACCGTGCCATGCATTACGACGTCGAGCTCTACGAGGCACTCAAGACCGGCCTGATCTCGATGGACTCGACGATGCGATCCAATCTCGGCGTCGGCCTCCCGATCGACGTGCTGGTGGTGCGCACGGACGCCTGCGAAGCCGATCTGAACCACCGCATCGAGGCGGGCGAGCCATATTTCCACGATTTGCGCTCGCGCTGGTCGGCGGCCTTGCGCGCCGCTCACCAGAACATTCCGCGTCCGCCCTACAAGAACGACAAAGAACCCAAAACCTGACAGCAGAAGAGAAAAGGCAGGAAACGATGAGTGAAGCAAAGAAGATCGCCCTGGTGACGGGCGCCGGCACCGGCGTCGGCCGCGCGGCGTCGCTGGCGCTGATGAACACCGGCTTCACCGTGGTGCTTGCGGGGCGCCGGCTCGACATGCTCGAGGAGACCGCAAAGCTCGGCCCTGCGGGAAAAAGCCTCTGCGTCACCGCCGACATGACCAAGCCGGACTCCATCGCCGCCCTGTTCGACAAGGTGAAGATGACCTATGGCCGGCTCGACGTGCTGTTCAACAATGCCGGCATGGGCGCCCCTGCCGTGAACTTCGAGGACCTCAGCCTCGAGCAATGGCAGGCGGTGGTGAACACCAACCTCACCGGCCCGTTCCTGTGCACCCAGCACGCCTTCCGCATCATGAAGGACCAGACCCCGCGCGGGGGCCGCATCATCAACAACGGCTCGATCTCGGCGCATGCGCCGCGGCCGTTCTCTGCGGCCTATACCTCGACCAAGCACGCCATCACCGGCCTGACCAAGGCCAGCAATCTCGACGGCCGCATGTACGACATCGCGGTCGGCCAGGTCGACATCGGTAACGCGGCGACGCCGATGACCGATCGCATGGTCAACGGCCCCGGCGTGCTGCAGCCCGACGGCACCACCAAGCACGAGCCGCGCATGGATTCGAAAGCGGTCGGCGACGCCGTGGCCTACATGGCCAGCCTGCCGCTCGACGCCAACGTGCTGACGATGACGGTGATGGCGACCAAGATGCCGTTCGTCGGACGGGGCTAGTTCCGCGCTCGTGCCCCGGACGCAGCGCGGCATGCAATGACGCGCTGCCGAGCCGGGGCCCATCCCTCGTTCCGGGCTTCTGGGTCCCGGCTCTGCGCCGCAACGCTGACGCGTTGCCGCTTGTCCGGGACACGAGACCTTCACCTTACTCCAGACTCTCCACCTTGCGCAGGCTCGGAAACAGCTTCATCCAGAGCAGCGCCACTGCAACGGTGGCGACGCCACCGAGCACGGCGGCGGGCATGGCGCCGAGCAGCGCGGCTGCTACCCCGCTCTCGAACTGGCCGAGCTGGTTCGAGGCGTTGATGAACAGGAAATTCACTGCGCCGACCCGGCCGCGCATCTCGTCTGGCGTCGACAGCTGCACCAGCGAAAAGCGGATCACGACGCTGATCGTGTCGGCGGCCCCCAAAACGGCGAGCGACAGCACCGATAGCCACATCCAGGACGACAGCGCGAATACGATGGTGGCGAGGCCGAACACGATCACGGCCTGGAACATGCGCAGGCCGACATGGCGGGAGATGGCGTGCCGCGCCAGCACCATCGTCATCAGCAGCGCGCCGACGGCCGGCGCGGCACGCAGCACGCCGAGCCCGACCGGGCCGGTCTGGAGGATGTCGCGGGCATAGATCGGCAGCAGCGCCGTGACGCCGCCGAACAACACGGCGAACAAATCCAGCGAGATGGTCCCGAGGATTGCCGGGTTGCTGCGAATGAAGCGGACACCGGCGAAGATGTTGTCTGAGTCCATCCCTTCCGTTGCGATCGCCTGCGGGCGCGGGCGGATGAAGCCGGTCAAGATCATCCCCAAGACCCAGAACAGGACCATCGCGGCATAGGCAAGGTACGGGGCGATCGCATAGGCGAGGCCGCCGAGCGCAGGCCCCGTGATGGTCGCGACCTGCGCCGCCCCACTGGAGACGGCGGTGGCGCGCTGGAGCGAGCCCTGCGGCGCGATCAGCGGCAGCAGCGCCGCCGTGGTCGGGCTCTCGAACGCGCCGGCGATCCCGAGCAGGAAGGTCGCGATGAAGAGCTGCACCTCGCTGACCGCGCCGAGATAGGTGATGGTCGCGAGATAGAGCGCGGTCGCGGCTTCCACCAGCTGGCAGAGCTGGACGACGCGCTTGCGCTGGTAGCGGTCGGCGGCGTGACCGGCGACGAACACCAGAAGCGCTGTCGGCAGGAATTGGACGAGGCCGACCATGCCGAGGTCGAAGGCCGAGCCGGTGAGATCGTAGATCTGCCAGCCGATCGCGACGGCCGCGATCTGGCTGGAAAAGCGCGACAGGCTGCGCGAAAGCAAGAAGAACAGGAAGGCGCGGTGGCCGAGAAGCGCGCGGGCGCTGACCGGCCGATGTCCGGATATTGGCTGTTCTGGCATCACCTGTTGGGTCACCCTCGGACCGCTCTTTCCCTCGATGTCGAGGTCCCCGGGTGGCTGAGGTGGAGCTGCTTGTCAACACCAGGGCGTTTCAACTGCTCGCGGCATTGCCTTTGCAGCGCAGGCGCGACCATAATCATTGAGGGTTCGGGGACATCATGCTGCGCTTGCAATCGGCACTCGGCATTTTCGCATTGCTGTTGATCGCCTGGGTGCTGAGCGAGAGGCGCCGTGCGGTCTCGCTGCGCCAGGCGGCGATCGGCCTCGCCGCGACATTCGCCACCGCGATCCTGCTGCTGAAGCTGCCGGTGGTCGCCCATGCCTTCGGTGCCATCAACGACGCGGTCGGCGCGATCTCTGCGGCCTCGCGCGCCGGCTCCGCCTTCGTGTTCGGCTATATCGGCGGCGGCGCCCTGCCGTTCGACCTGAAAGTGCCGGGCGCCGATTTCATCCTGGCTTTCCAGGCGCTGCCGATCGTGCTGGTGATGAGCGTGCTCACGACGCTGCTGTTCTACTGGCGGATACTGCCGCCCGTCGTCCGCGGCATGGCCTGGCTGCTGGAGCGGACGCTCGGGGTCGGCGGCGCGGTGGGCCTGTCCACCGCTGCCAACGTCTTCCTCGGCATGGTCGAGGCGCCGTTGTTTGTGCGGCCTTATCTGGCGCAGATGACCCGCAGCGAGTTGTTCCTGGTCATGACCGGCGGCATGGCCGGCATCGCCGGCACCGTGCTGGTGCTCTACGCAACGCTGCTGGCGCCCCTCATCCCCGATGCCGCCGCGCATTTCGTCATCGCCTCGGTGCTCGGCGCGCCGGCCGCGATCCTTGTCAGCCTGATCATGGTGCCTGAAACCTCCGACAAGCGCACCGGCGGCGCGCTGGAGGATCCGGAGATGGAGGTCGCCAGCACGATGGACGCCATCGTGAAGGGCACCAGCGCGGGCATCGAGCTGCTGATCAACATCGTCGCGATGCTGCTGGTGCTGGTGGCGCTGGTCTATCTCGTCAACGCCGTGCTCGGCCTTCTGCCGAACATTGGCGGTGCCGCGATCTCGCTGCAGCGCCTGCTCGGTCTCGTCATGGCGCCGGTGTGCTGGCTGATGGGATTGCCGTGGGATCAGGCGATCACCGCCGGCAGCCTGATGGGCACCAAGACCGTGCTCAACGAATTGATCGCCTATGTCGACTTCTCGAAGCTGCCACCCGGCGCGCTCGACCCGCGCTCGCGCCTGATTATGCTCTACGCGATGTGCGGCTTCGCCAATTTCGCCAGCCTCGGCATCATGATCGGCGGCTTAGGGGTGATGGCGCCGGAACGGCGCGAGGAGATCAACGCGCTGGGATTGAAGTCGATCGTGTCGGGGACGCTGACGACGTGTCTGATGGGAGCGGTGGTGGGGGTGTTGGCTTGATTCTCGCCGCTCGTCATTCCGGGGCGCCGCGAAGCGGCGAACCCGGAATCCATTTCACTGCACGCACTGCCGCCCGATGGATTCTCAGGTGTGCAATTGCGCACCATAGCTCGATGCTGCGCATCGCCCCGGAATGACGGCGGAGAGCTACGGCGCGCGACTGCACGTAAACCCTACGCCTTCAGCTCCACCGTCTTGAACTCGGCCGGCAGGATCACCTCCAGCAACTCGACGTCATCGGAGTAATCCAAGATCATGTGCCTGATCTTCGGCGGCTGGGTCCAGGCGCTGCCTTGCTTCATCAAGGTCTCGCCCTGCCCGTCCATATAGGTCTTCACCCAGCCCTTGAGCACGTAGACCATCTGGAATTCGACGTCGTGATAGTGGAGCTTGGACACCTCGGCCGGATTGCAGGGGCCTTGCAAGCGGATCACATGCGCCTGTGCCAGGCCATGGGTCGCCTCGGCGATGCCGAGATCGCGGTAGCTGGCATAGGCACGCAGGCCGTCGGCCTTGAAATCTTCCTCGCGGTGATGGCTGACCGCGATGCGCTGCTTCGGCCGTGCGGGCTTGTTCGCAGCGACGCTGCGCGGCTTCGCCTTCACCGCCTTGCGAGCCGCGGATAGCGCCACAGCCTTGGCGGCACTGCGCTTCTTCACTGCGGTCTTCATCGCGGGTCTTGATGCCTTTTGCCTGGCCATTGTCTTCCTCCCTGATCTCCGCCGCGCCCGTCGCACGGGTCCGATCCGAGGGGCAGATTATCCAGCCCTGGGCGAGGCAGCAATGCGGAGCCTAGTCCAACCACGCGATGGCCCGATCGACCGTAGCTTGTCCCAAGCTGGCGTGGCAAGCGGCCGTCGTCTCGTCTTCGTTCTCGCGCTGAACTAGTTTCGCCGACAGATCCGGAGGACTTGATTCATGGGCAACGGCGTCGGTCAGCGTGCGTTTCAGAATGCGCGGCTTCAGAAGCGGCAAAAGGCCGACGTGCTGCCCTTGCTCGGGCAAGCGCTCGAATTGCACAAGAAGGGGCGCCTCGCCGAGGCCAAGGCTGCCTATCGCCAGCTCCTGCAGATCGCGCCCGATCAATTCATCGCGCTGCATATGCTCGGCGTCCTGGAGTCGGATGCCGGGAACTATCAGCAGGCCGAAATCCTGCTGAGCCGCGCGGTCGCCATGGATGCGCGATCTGCCGAAGCCCATATGAGCCTCGGCGTCGCGCTGAACGGGCTGAAGCGTCACGATGCGGCCCGCGAGAGTTATCGAACCGCGCTCGCCTTGCGGCCCAACTACGCTCTCGCCCTCTCCAACTTCGGGAACGCGAGCGCAGCCCTTGGTCGCTACCAGGAAGCACGCGAGAGTTACGACCGGGCGCTCGCCATCGACAGAAACCTTGCCGAAGCCCATAACGGCCGCGGCTCGGCGCTCTGCCGCCTGCGCAACTACGACGAGGCTCTCGCAAGCCTGAACCGCGCGCTCGCGATCAGGCCTGATGATGCCGCCGCGCTCGCGAACCGCGCCGTCGCATTGCGGGAGCTGCAGCGATCCGACGAGGCGATGGCAGATTGCAACCGGGCCATCGCCCTGGCTCCCGACGACGCGAATGGCTGGCTCTGCCGCGCAAATATCCTGCTCCAGACCCAGAAAATCGCCCAGGCATTGCCCGATTGCGAGAGGGCGCTCGCAATCGCGCCGGACTCCGATCAAGCTCACCTGGTGCTGGGCCTTTGTCTTGCCGGACTCGGCCGGGTCGACGAGGCCCTCGCCAGCTTCGACCGAGCCCTCGATATCCGGCCCGACCTCGAGAGCGCGATCTCCAGCAGGATATTCACGCTCGATTTCGTGGCGGACGCCGGCGTCGCGCAGCATCAGCAGGCGCGACACCTGTGGTGGGAGCGGATCGGAACGAAAATCGCTTCAGATGCGGCGGCACCGCATGACAACAGCCGCGATCCCGATCGCCGCCTCGTGCTTGGCTACGTGTCATCGGACTTCAACGCGCATTCGGCCGCGTTCATTTTCAAGCCAGTCCTGCAGCACCATGACCGGGCGCAGTTCGAGATCGTGTGCTACGCGTGCTCGTCGAAGATCGATGCGACGACGCGCGAATTTCAGGGGATCGCCGACCGTTGGCGCGACGCATCGCAATGGACCGACGATCGCCTCGCCGCTCAGATCCGCGCCGACGGCGTCGATATCCTGATCGACCTGTCCGGCCACACCAGGGGAAACCGCCTCGGCGTGTTCGCACGCAAGCCGGCGCCGATCCAGGTTCATGGCTGGGGCCACGGCACCGGCACCGGGCTGCCGACGATCGATTATCTTTGCTCCGACCCGGTCGCGATTCCTCACGAGGTCCGGCATCTGTTTGCGGAGACCGTCGTCGACCTGCCGTGCTTCGTGACGCTGGCGCCGCTGCCGGGCGGCGTGGTGCGGGCACCGGCGCCGGCGGTCGCGAACGGCTTCGTCACCTTCGGCGTCTTCAACCGCATCAGCAAGATTTCGGACGCGGCGGTGGAAGCCTGGTCCAGAATTCTCGAGCGAGCGCCGGGTTCGCGGCTACTGATCAAGGATTTCGCGCTGGACGATGGGCTGGTGCGCGACAACCTGCTGGCGCGGCTTGCCGCGTGCCGCCTGACCGCCGATCGGGTCGAGCTGCTCGGCGCCACCTCCCGGGACGACCATCTGACGTCGTTCAATCGCGTCGACATTTGCCTCGACACGTTCCCGCAGAATGGCGGCGTCAGCACCTGGGAAGCCTTGCAGATGGGCGTGCCTGTTGTGGCGAAGCTCGGCAACAGCCTGCCCGGCCGCGCGGCCGGCTCCATCCTGACGGCGCTTGGCCTGCCGGACTGGGTCGCAGATAGCGCGGAGGCATATGTCGAGATCGCAACGCGCCGTGGCTCGGAGATCGCCGAGCTCAACACGCTGCGCCTTGAACTGCCCGACAAGATCCGGGCCGCAGCCGCCGGAAACCCCGTCGCGTACGGGCGAGCGGTGGACCAGACCTATCGCGCGATGTGGAGACGTTATTGCAGCGGCACATCGTAGGGGCGGCAAAGCGGAGGCGTGCCCACCCTCGCCATCGCGGAGAGTTGGTGGGCACGGCGCGCGCAGTGCGCGCCTTTGTCCGCACTAAGAGACCGGCGCTCTGTTCAATGCAGCCGGAACACGCCGTCGACGGCGCGGAGCTCGGCGGGCTTGATCAGCTTGGAATGCGCGACGGTGACCGAATGGAGCGGGCCGTCGAGCTTTTCCTGCCAGAAGGCCAGGAAATCCTTCAGCGCGGGGAATTTCGGAAACATGTCGTAGTTCTGCCAGACGTAGGTCTGGAGCAGCGAGGGATGATCCGGCATTCGATAAAGAATTTGTGCCGTCGTCAGCCCGTAGCCCAGCATCTGTTTCCGGAAATCGTCGGAAACACCCCCAACGCGCAGTCCCATGCCAAACCTCCTTTGCAGGAGCGCATTCGGCGGGTGGCTTGATCCGTGCCCCGGGGAGCCACCCGGCTGCTGATGCGCTCACACCAGAAATGTGACGCAAACCGACAATTCATCTCAAGCCCAAAAGTTTAACAAGCTGTTGAAATTCAATGCGTTAGCAGCAGATACGCCACCGTGCTAATACGGGCTCCGGCATCGGTTAACGATAGTGAACGCCTTCTGGCAGTCCACGCTTTTGGCTGCTAATTTTTCTGCTACAAGCCCTTGCCCCCACAAAATTCCTGGCCTATTTCAGGCTCGCTCGTGCTAGCACTCACGGGCAACGATTGCTAACAATCTCAAAACCTCAACCCGAGCAATTGCTTAGGAGGACTGCATGAAATTCCGTCCGCTTCACGACCGCGTCGTGGTCAAGCGCATCGACGCCGAAGAGAAGACCGCTGGCGGCATCATCATTCCCGACACTGCCAAGGAAAAGCCCTCCCAGGGCGAAATCGTCGCCGTTGGCCCCGGTGGCCGCGACGAAGCTGGCAAGCTGATCCCGATCGACCTGAAGGTCGGCGACCGCGTGCTGTTCGGCAAGTGGTCCGGCACCGAGGTCAAGATCGACGGCCAGGACCTGCTGATCATGAAGGAGAGCGACGTGATGGGCGTTCTCGAGGTCAGCGAGTCCAAGAAGAAGGCGGCTTAAGAGCCCTTCTCTCCCTCCAGTCAAACATCTCAAGGAAAAACCCACATGGCAGCCAAAGAAGTCAAATTCTCGGTTGATGCGCGCGACAAGATGCTGCGCGGCGTCGACATCCTTGCCAACGCAGTGAAGGTCACGCTCGGCCCGAAGGGCCGCAACGTCGTGCTCGACAAGTCGTTCGGCGCTCCCCGCATCACCAAGGACGGCGTCACCGTCGCCAAGGAGATCGAGCTCGAGGACAAGTTCGAGAACATGGGCGCCCAGATGGTGCGCGAAGTCGCCTCCAAGTCCGCTGACGCGGCCGGCGACGGCACCACCACCGCCACCGTGCTGGCCCAGGCGATCGTGCGTGAAGGCGCCAAGTCGGTCGCCGCCGGCATGAACCCGATGGACCTCAAGCGCGGTATCGACCTGGCCGTGGAAGCCGTGGTCGCCGACCTCGTGAAGAACTCCAAGAAGGTCACCTCGAACGACGAGATCGCCCAGGTCGGCACCATCTCGGCCAACGGCGACGCGGAGATTGGCAAGTTCCTCGCCGACGCCATGAAGAAGGTCGGCAACGAGGGCGTCATCACCGTCGAGGAAGCGAAGTCGCTCGAGACCGAACTCGACGTCGTCGAGGGCATGCAGTTCGACCGCGGCTACATCTCGCCCTACTTCGTCACCAACGCCGACAAGATGCGCGTCGAGATGGACGACGCCTACATCCTGATCAACGAGAAGAAGCTCTCCTCGCTGAACGAGCTGCTGCCGCTGCTCGAGGCCGTGGTGCAGACCGGCAAGCCGCTGGTCATCGTCGCCGAGGACGTTGAAGGCGAAGCGCTCGCGACCCTCGTCGTGAACCGCCTGCGCGGCGGCCTGAAGGTCGCGGCCGTCAAGGCTCCGGGCTTCGGCGATCGCCGCAAGGCCATGCTGCAGGACATCGCGATCCTGACCGGCGGCCAGGCGATCTCGGAAGATCTCGGCATCAAGCTCGAGAACGTCACGCTCAACATGCTCGGTCGCGCCAAGAAGGTGATGATCGACAAGGAGAACACCACGATCGTCAACGGCGCCGGCAAGAAGGCCGACATCGAGGCGCGCGTGGCCCAGATCAAGGCGCAGATCGAGGAGACCACCTCGGACTACGACCGTGAGAAGCTCCAGGAGCGTCTTGCCAAGCTCGCGGGCGGCGTCGCGGTGATCCGCGTCGGCGGCGCGACCGAGGTCGAGGTGAAGGAGCGCAAGGATCGCGTTGATGACGCGATGCATGCGACCCGCGCGGCCGTGGAAGAAGGCATCGTTCCGGGCGGCGGCGTCGCCCTGCTCCGTGCCTCCGAGCAGCTCAAGGGCCTTCGCACCAAGAACGACGACCAGAAGACCGGCGTCGAGATCGTGCGCAAGGCGCTGTCGGCCCCCGCCCGCCAGATCGCGATCAACGCCGGTGAAGACGGCTCGGTGATCGTCGGCAAGGTGCTGGAGAACAAGGCCTATGCCTACGGCTTCGACTCCCAGACCGGCGAATACGGTGACCTCGTCAAGAAGGGCATCATCGACCCGACCAAGGTGGTCCGCACCGCGATCCAGAACGCTGCCTCCGTGGCCGCGCTCCTGATCACCACGGAAGCCATGGTCGCCGAGCTGCCCAAGAAGGGCGGCGCCGGCCCGGCAATGCCCCCCGGCGGCGGCATGGGCGGCATGGACTTCTAAGATCCAACCACATCAAGAACGACGAAACCCCGGCAGCGATGCCGGGGTTTTTGTTTGTGAGCGGCACCGTCCTCTCCACCCGTCATTCCGGGGCGCGCCCCCCTGGGCGCGAGCCCGGAATCCATAACCACGAAACTCACGGGCGACAGGCATAGGCGGGCCATTCGATCTGCCTGTGATTATGGATTCCGGGCTCGGCGCTGCGCGCCGCCCCGGAATGACAAGGAGTGCAGGATGAACCTTATGTGGCGATCCCCGGATAGAGGTCATCCCAGTTCGGATTCTGCTCTTCGATCAGGCGCGTTTTCCAGTCGCGCCGCCATTTCTTGAGCTCCTTCTCGCGGGCAATGGCTGTCGCAGGATCATCATAGATTTCGAACAGCACGAGCTTGTTGACGCCGTACTTGCTGGTGAAGCCGGGGACGGCTTTCGTTCTGTGCTGATACACGCGGCGCACCAAGTCGTTGGTCACGCCGATGTAGAGCGTGCCGTGTTTCTTGCTCGCGAGGATGTAGATGTAGTAGGTCACAACATCCGCCTGTGGATATGGATTCCGGGCTCGCGCCCAAGAGGGCGCGCCCCGGAATGACGGGAGGAGAGACCCCCTACCTCACTCCACCTTTCCCATCCGCTCGAAGCGGGGCTCGCCGTCTTCGTCGAGCGACCAGATGATGCGCGTGACCTTGCCGATGAGATTGTCCATCGGCACGAAGCCGAAGGTCGACAGCATGCGGCTGTCGGTGGAATTGTCGCGGTTGTCGCCGAGAACGAAGAGGTGGCCGGGCGGCACAGCGAAGACGTCGGTGTTGTCGAGATAGCCGTTTTCGACGCAATCATACGTCACGTAGCTTGCGCCGCTCGGCAGCGTCTCGCGCCAACGCTTGACGGCCTTGCCGTCGTCCACGCCGCAGGCCTCGCCGGCAAGCGCTGCCTCCAGGGCGACGCGCGTCACCGGGCGGTCGTTCAGGATGAGCCGGCCCTGCCGCATCTGGATGCGGTCCCCTGGCAGCCCGACGACGCGCTTGACGTAGTCGGTCGAATTGTCCTTCGGCGACCGAAACACGACGATATCCCCGTATTCGGGATCCGCGGCGAGGATACGGCCCGAAATAACGGACGAGGCGAAAGGAAGGGAATAGCGGCCATACCCATAGGCATATTTCGCGGCGAAGACGTAATCGCCGGCCATGAGCGTCGGCGTCATCGAGCCGGATGGAATGTTGAACGGCTGATAGAGGACGAAACGAAACAGGATCAGCGGCGACCACAGCACCGGGATCATGAGAATCAGGACGACGATCGCCTTCCATTCCCGCGATTGTGCCCGCGAGGGCCGGATCGTTTCGGAAAGAGTCGCCATAGGCTTGCCCCGTCAAGTCTCGTCATGAGATTACGCAACCCTGGCGCGCGCGCAATCCCCGCTCGTGGTCTTGGTCGCACGTCGTGCAAACTGCGTTCATTGCGGCGGCCTCGGCCGTCGCCGACGGTCAGGCTTTCGGGACGTCCTGGAAGCAAGCCCTCACCCAGTCGATGGTCACGCGGGTCGCCGGATCGCGCTTGAGGTGGTTCTGCACCAGAAGCCAGACGTCGCGGCGCTTCGGCAGCAGGGTGGCGCGCAGGCTGCGGTCGGCGAGCAGGGCTGCGCAGCTGTGCTCGGGCAGCACGCCGACGGCCTGATGCGACCGGATCATGGTGCTGATGATGCGGGTATTGTCGGTGACGCAGCGCGTGTTGGTCAGGCGCCTGGAACGCAGAAACTGCGCTTCCGGAATCGCGTCGAGCTCGTCCGGATAGACGCAGGCGACGGGCTCGCCACTGCTGCGGTCCGCCGGCTCGAAGAAGTAGAGGCTGACGTCGCCGAGCTTGGAGATCGTGAAGTCGCCCTTCTCCGGCTTGCGCAGGCGGATGGCGAGGTCGGCCTGCCAGCGCGAGAATTTCACGTTGTCGCTGGAGGTTAGGAATTGCAGGGTCAGGCCGGGATGATCGCGCAGGAAGCTGCTCGCATGCGGGGCCAGCAGCTCTTCGGCGACCGCATTGGTCGAGGCGATGCGCAGGCGCCCGACCGGGCCCGCCTGGCTCTCCTTGATGCGATCGATCGCCGCGGCATGCGCCGCCATCGCGCCGACATGTTCGAGCACCGCCTCGCAATGGCGCGTCGGCCGCCGCAAGCCGTCCACGGCATCGAACAGCGGCACGCCGAGATCGCGCTGGATGCGCGCCAGCCGGCGGCCGACGGTGGTCTCGTCGATGCGCAGCCGCGCGCTGGCGCCGGCATAGGTGCCCTCGTCCCTCACCGCGGCGATGATGCGCAGATCGTCCCAGTTCATGGGGGAAAGCCTAGCAGCCGGTGCAGATACCTGCAAATTCGCAGCCGTAAGCTGCAATAGTCCTGCACAATGGCAGGCCTCGGCTGCGCTAGTGTCGCGCCATCCCACAGCCCTGGAAGGCCTGACCAGCATGACCGCTCCAAAGACCCTGCTCGAACTCGCCGGCGCCAATCTCGATCCGCCGAAGCTCAACGAGGCCTGCCTCGTGTTGATCGACATCCAGAACGAGTATTGCGCCGGCCCGCTGGCCCTGCCCGATGCGCAGGCGGCGATCGCGGCGGCTGCTCGCCTGCTGGCGCGGGCACGGGAGAGCGGCGCCGCAGTCTTCCATGTCGCACACAAGGGCCGCGCCGGCGGCCTGTTCGACCGCGAGGCGCCGCGCGGGGCCATCGTCGAACGCCTGACGCCGCGCGCGAGCGAGCCGGTGATCGAGAAGGGGTTGCCGAACGCGTTCGCCGGCACCGACCTGCAGGCCCGGCTTGCTGCCACCGGACGCACGAACATCGTGCTGGCCGGGTTCATGACGCACATGTGTGTGTCTTCCACCGCCCGCGCCGCGCTCGACCTCGGCCTGCGCACGACGATCGCGGCCGATGCCTGCGCCACCCGCGATCTTCCCGATGGACGCGGCGGCGCGCTCGCCGCCAGGACGGTTCACGAGGTGGCGCTGGCTGAATTGTCGGACCGCTTCGCGATCATCGCGCGCACCGACGCACCGGTTTGACGGCGCTCTGCAAGAATTGACATCGCGCCTTGGCCGTCCTTGACGGCCGACCTCGAACGCATGCAGGCGCGGCCGGCAAGCGGTGCGGGGCGCGATCGCGCCTCAGTCCACCCGCGCCAGCACCGCCAGCTTGCGGATGCCCTTGTTGCGGTAGGCGTCGAGGAAGGCGTAATAGTCCTTGAACGACACGCAGCCGTTGGAATCGCCGTTCGGCCCGAGCATGTAGGTGTGGGCGAGCAGGCCGTCGCGGCCGTAGATCGCGCTTTCGCCGCCGACCGGTGTCAGGCGCAGCGCCGGCACACCGTGAAACAGCGCCTCGCGCGGCTTCAGCGTGTAGATGTGCGGAGGCGTCACGCCGCGCATGCGCAGGCGACGGGAGTCCGGATCGTCGCGGTTGGCGCCGAGGCCGGAATGCGCCTCGAGCCGGGTGCCGTCGGGCAGATACACCATCTTGGCAGCAATATCGTAGACCGCAGTGTCCCGCTCGTAGGGCGGCGCGCCGCCGAACATCGGGTTCTGCTCCTTCGGCGCGATGGATGCGGTGATGCTGGCGTCGGCGGAGGCATAGGCCAGGAGCCCGCCGGACGGCTCACGCTTGCCCCAGAGCTTCTCCACCATCGACTGGCGCGGCGTGGTGATCGACATCACGGCCGCCTTGGCGCGATCGGCAAACGACTTCGGCTTCGCCTCGGGCGCCGGCACGATCTGGGCCGGATCGGCCGAGGCCAGCTGGACCTGGCCCTCCGCTGCGCGCCTGGCCTTGTCGGCAGACCTGTCATTGGTCTTCGGGGCAGGCTTCAGCGCGTCGGCGACCTTGGCAATCACGCCCTGCTTCGAAGCCTCCTTCGAGGTCTCCGGGACGGCAGCCATCTGGGTCGCTGGCGCAGCGCTCGCCGCATTCGATGGCACGCCCTGCGTGGCAGCTGCTGCAAAACGCTCGTTGAACATCTCGCGCGAGATCGGGGCGGCGACCTGGAGCCGATCGGGCAGCAGGGCGAAGGTCTCCTTGATGGCCTCGCCGGCCTCACGCAGCACCATCTTGGCCGGGCGCCTGATCACCGGCTCGTCGTAGCCGATGCTGCCGACGGTCGGATAGACGCTCGCGCCGAAGATGTTGCTGTGGATGGTCCAGCCAGCACCCACCACGACGCAGCCGATCGCGGCGGCGCCGAGCCAATTGGTCATGGTCATTCTCGGAGAAGATTTCCGCGAATTGCGCTTCGAGAAATTCTTGGACTTCCGTGCCGCGTTACTTTGCGCAGCGATACTCGTACTCATTCGCCTTGCGTCCAGGACGGTGTCACTCGGTCCCCCTTCAAAGTGCCGCTGGTCACGATCCGGGAACAGCATCTCGCAGAGGGTCGGAGCGTCATTAAGGCGACTTTTAGTTAAATGCGGATTAAGTTCAGGCCGATATGAGGCAACCCGTTAACGCTGTCTCATTTTGGGAAAAAGCCCGCAGTATTACGGACTTAGCAGTATCTGTTAACCATCTTTCGCAGCCAACTCGGCGCCTTCGGCGGATGCCTTGGGCGATCCCTCAAGGCCATCCAACCAAGTCGTTTCGTGGCCTTCGAGACCCGGACGATAACGGGGAAGCATTGCGCGGGGCTGGCGCTGCGCCCTCTCCGCTCAAGCCGCAGCGCGGCCGTCCACGTCACACTTCGCGCACAGAGCGGTCGCGCGCCACGGCGCCGTGATAGAAAGTTGATCGCGCCGGTCTGGAAATCGCCGCCACGAGAAAGTAGCTCGGTACCTCGGCACTTTTCAGCAGCCTCTGCTTGTGATACGGCACCGTATTGCTTTGCCTTGGACGGTGCCGAGCACTTTGAACGGAGGCTGGCATGAGGGGCTTTTCGCGCGCTGGGCTTTGCGCCCTGCTGTGGTCATCATTTTCGATCGGTCTTGCGAGCGCACAGCCGGCTGCCAATAGCGGCTGCATGGCATCGCTGGCGGCCGCGGGCACCCAGGTCTGGCGCTGTGACAACGGCATCACGATCGTTGCGGAAAATGGCGCCAGATTTGAACTAAAGGACGCCAACCGCGACGGACATATAGACTCCGTGGAGTTGAGCAGCAAAGCCCTGCTGGTCGAGGTGCCCAGGAAGTCGCGGCGCACCCCCTTCAAGGTGCTGACGCCGCAAGCGATTGCCGCAGTGCGCGGCACGAAATGGGCGGTCGACGCCGCTGACGCCAAGACCTCCGTGTTCGTCGCCGACGGCCGGGTCGGCGTGACCCGCAGGGCCCGTGGACGCGGCGTCGTGCTCGGACCCGGCGAAGGCGTCGATGTCGAGCCGACCGGCCCGTTGACCGTCAAGACGTGGGGCCAGCCGCGCGTCGACGCGCTGATGGCAAGGCTCGGGCAACAATAAGGCTCGGGCGATCAGGCTTCGGCAATGAGACCCGGCCGACGAGGCACGGCACACGAAATTTTGGCAACAGACGAGTGCTAGACACCGCATGCGTAGGCGACGCGTTCAGATCCTGGTGGCATTGGTCCTCACCGCGCTGTGGGGCGCGGGCATCTATGCCGCGCACGCCAACGGCCGTTTGCGCTTTCTCGACCGCCTCGAAGCCACGCTGACGGACTGGCGGACGCAGATTCGCGGCGTGCAGCGTCCACCCGATCTCGTCACCATCGTCGCGATCGACGACACCGTGGTGAAGCGCGGCGGCAGCTACCCGTTGCCGCGCTCCGACCTCGCCCGCGTCGTCGACACCATCGTGCAGTTCAAGCCAAAGGTCATTGGCATCGATCTCCTGCTGGTCGACCGCAGCGCTGCGATCGGCGATGCCACGCTGGCCAACACGCTCGCCACCGGGCCCATGGTGCTCGCCGCCGCGGCGATCTTCCCCTCCGACAGCGACACCGTGACGCCGGAGAGCGAAGGTCCCCTCGCCGTTCTGCCGCAGGCCGAACGCTTCCTGCAGCCCCTGCCCGCATTCGCCGACCATGCCGAGGTCGGTGTCGTCAACGTCGCGACTGGGCAATCCGGGTCGCCGCTCTCGGTGCCGATGCTGTTCCGGACCCGCGACAAGGTCGAGCTGTCGTTCCCCCTGCGCGTCGCCGCCCGTGCGCTCGACGAGCCGCTGACAGTCGCACCCGACCATCTGAGATTGGGTGAACGCGTGGTGCCGACCGACAGCGACTTCGCGCTGCCGATCACCTATTACGGCCCGCGCCGGACGATCCGCACCGTCAGCGCGCAGAGCATCTTCGACGGCACGCTCGACCGCGCCGCGATCGAGAACCGGATCGTCGTGATCGGCGCCTCGGTCGCCGGCGGCGGCGACTTCTTTCCCACGCCGTTCGACTCGCTGATGCCCGGCGTCGAGGTGATCTCGACCGCGATCACGCATCTCGTCGCCGGCGACGGCGTCCTGCGCGACCGCAGGGTCCGCATCGCCGATGCGCTCACTGCGGTCCTGCTGCCGATGCTGCTGGTCGGCCTGCTCGCCTGGCGGCGGAGCGCGCTCGGCATCATCGCGGCCGCCGCAGTGATGACGGCCTGGGCCGGGCTCAATCTGTTCGCGTTCACGCACGGGGTCTGGCTGAACGCTGCGACCACGCTCGTCGCGGCGGTGCCGCCGGTCGCCGTCTTTGCCGGCATACAGCTGTGGGCCGGAAGCCGCCGCACGCAATATTTCGCGGCCAAGAGCAGGTCGCTCGCACAATTCCAGGCGCCAGCGGTACAGGAGTGGCTGGCACGCGACCCGAACTTCCTGTCGAAGCCCGTCCGGCAGGATGCCGCCGTGGTCTTCATCGACCTCTCGGGTTTCACCGGTCTGAGCGAGCGGACCGATCCGGACGAACTCAGGGATCTCCTGAAGGGATTTCACGCACTGATCGACAAGACCGCGGTCGATTGCGGCGGCATGATCACCGGCTTTCTCGGCGACGGCGCCATGATCCTGTTCGGGCTTCCGCGCGCCATGCCCGATGACGCGACGCGCGCGCTGAAATGCGCGATCGACCTGCATCGCGGGGCCGAACGCTGGATCGCCTCGCTGCCGCCGGCGATCGCAGGACAGCTCGGCTTCAAGATCGGCGCGCATTGCGGTGAGATCGTCGCATCCCGGCTCGGCGAAAGCCATCACCACATCACCGCGACCGGCGACACCGTCAACGTCGCCAGCCGGCTGATGGAGGTTGCCGCCCAGAACGATGCGCGGCTCGCGCTGAGCGATACGCTGCTGGATGCCGCCGACTTCCAGGGCGCTCCCGACGGCGTCCTGTCCGGCCCCCTGCTCGCCCAGGTCCGCGGCCGCTCCGGCATCGTGACCGTTTGGTTCTGGCGCGACCGGGGCGACCGGGGCCAGGTTGCGACCAAGGCCGAGATTATTGGCTGAGCGCGATGAAGCGAGGCTCGATCGCTGAAAGACGGAGCTGCGCTCCCTCTCCCGCAAGCGGGAGAGGTTGCACCGAGCCCGCGGCAATCGGTTCGACTTGAAGCCATTCCGCTCTGGGCGCTACCGCGCTTCCGGCGGTGGCGAGCGATCGAGCACCTCGCCCCTGGCGCCTTCGAGCAGATCGATACCGTAGGTCTCGATCACGAGCGGCCCGCGCTTGCGCTGCAATTGCGCGACCTCTGTCACCTTCGCAAAGAGCTCGTTAAGGGCGGGACGCCCCCCTGCGCGCAACTCGTCGACATAGAGCAGCTTGCCGGCGAGTAGCGCGGGATCCGGCTCGGGCATGTTGACCCAGCGGATGCGCTGGCTTTGCTGCACGACGCAGGTGCCCGGCGGCAGATAGAAGGCGAGCCAACCGGTGGTCCCGTAATCCTGCGCAAGCACGCAGGTCGCACCGACGCGCGCGCGCACCGCTTCGATCTCCGCGGCGAGCTCGCGCCAGCCGACACCGACGCTGCGCACCGTGGCGTCGCGGCGGTAGCCCGAAAGCCAGCCGGTGTTGGCCTGGACGATCAAGGCCGCAAACATCAGGATGCCCACAGGCGCGGCCCAGCGCAGGCAGAAGTCGACGAGGCGCCGCTGGCGCGGCTTCCACTGTGCGATGTTGGCTGCGGCAGCCGCGGCCACGACGAAGGGCGGGTAGACCGGGGCGAACCAGTTGGCCTCGACCCGGGCATGCAAGGAATGCCAGACGAAATAGGCGACGATGGTCCAGAACATCGTCGCGATCAGCACGCGCGAGGCCAGCGCGCCCGTGCGCTGCCAGGTCAGCGCGTGCAATCCCATCGCGCCGAGGATGAAGACCAGCGGGGTTGCGAACGCGATCTGGGTCGGGATCAGCTCGGCGATGAAGACCGGCCGGAAGTCCTCGATCCTGGCACGGCCGAGCTGCTTTGCGAACGAGACCCATTGGTGGTCCGCATTCCAGAGGATCACGGGCGAGAACAGCGCCAGCGCCACCAAGCCGCCGAGGTAGGGCCAGGGCGAGAGGAACCAGCGTCGCAGCTTCGGCACGCAAGCGAGCCAGATCAGGATCGCGGCGCCAAAGAACATCGCCGTGTATTTCGACAGCAGCGCAGCGCCGACGGCAGCGCCGACGGCGAGCCACCAGGCGCCACGGCCGGTCTCCAGCACCTTGGCGAGGAACAACAGCACGAAGCTGGAGGCGACCAGCAGCGGCGCATCGGGCGTCACGATTAGCGTGCCGACCGAGGCCAGCAGCGTCGCGTTGAGCAGGATGGCGCTGGTCGCAGCCACGCGCACCCCGCCGAACAGGATCGCGGCAGAGCGATAGACCGCATAGCTCATCGGCAGCGCCAGCAGGATCGAGACCAGGCGAACGCCGAGCTCGGTATCGCCCGCGATCAAGGTGCCGGCCCGGATGACGTACGCCACCATCGGCGGATGGTCGTAATAGCCGCCGGCCAGGTTCTTCGACCACATCCAGTAATAGGCTTCGTCGAAGGTAATCGGCGTGAAGGCGGCCGCGACTAGGCGCAAAGCAACCAGCGCAACAATCACCAACGTGGTGTTGCGGACGATCCGCGCGTCAGCTCCGGCCATGTCGCGCTATTTCTTGCGCCAGACGAACAGGCCCGACATCGCGTAGTTCCACACCACGCCCATCAGCGCGCCGGCCATGCCGGCCAGCCACCAGATCGGCTCCTGGTCGTACACCGAGAAGGCGACGCCGACATTGGCGAGCAGGCCGACGCTGCACACGATGTAGAACGCGATCAGGCCGCGCAGCAGCGCAAAGCCCTTCAGCCGCTGGTCGCGATAGGTCAGAAAGTTGTTGAGGATGAAATTGCTGGTCATGGCGACGATGGCGCCGGCGGCCTGTGCTTCCGCGAACGGCGCGTTGAACAGGCGAAGCGCGATGAACAGCGTGGCGAGATGCACCACGAGGCCGATGCCGCCGACCATCGCGAACAGGATGAAGCGCAGCGAGACGACGTCGTTGGTCAGCTTGGCGAAGACGAGACCGAGGAAGTCGAGCGCGACCATGGAATCGAGCTTGCTCTCGCCGTGCTGGCGGGCGCCGAAGGTGTAGGGAATCTCGACCGCCCGCAAGCCGCCATGCGCGCTCGCGACGATGTCGAGCAGGATCTTGAAGCCGTGCACGGAGAGTTTGGGCGCGAGCTGCTCGAACCGGTCGCGGCGAATCATGAAGAAGCCACTCATGGGGTCGGCGATCTCGACCCGCAGCATCTTCCTCGCGACTTCGGTCGCCAGCGCACTGGCGCCGGCACGCTGCTTGTTGAAGCCTTCGCTCGTGTAGCCCTCGATGTAGCGGCTGCCGACCACGAGATCGGCTTGGTCGCTTGCGAGCAAGAGCAGCATCTTCGGCAGCTGCGTCTCGTCGTGCTGGAGGTCGGCGTCGATCACCGCCACATAGGGAGCGCTCGAGGCCAGAATGCCCTCGATGCACGCACCGGACAGGCCGCGCCGGCCGATACGGCGGACACAGCGCACGCGGCTGTCGCGCTGGGCCAGCGCGCGCACCACGTCCCAGGTGCCGTCGGGCGAGTTGTCGTCGACGAACACGACCTCCCAAACGACGTTGGCGAGCGTCGCCTCCAGCCGCCGATACAGCACCGTGACGTTGTCGCGCTCGTTGAAGGTCGGGACGATAACCGACAGTTCCGGCCCCTCTTGGGCCTGATTGCCGACGCCCGGTCTGATCGCTTCATTCATGACGGCAGCGTATATCTGCCGCATCCTGCGCTGCCAAGCCGGGAGGTCTGAGGGAAACGCCCCAAAAGGGGCCCTAAAATGCCAACGACCCCGGAACGGCGGACCGCGCGTACATCCGGCGCAAGCCCAAGCTATTCCAAGGTCGTCCCAGCGCCGGAGTTGTTCGCTCAACGTCGCCGTTACAAGCTAGATGGGGACGACGAAAGCACTCCGCAAGGGGCGGAGCTCGCATTTTGTGCCCTATTGGTTGGGCACTTCCCGGATGATCGGGCCACGCGGCGCGGGCGCGGCGGGGACCGCCGGGGCCGCAGCCGGCGCCGGCTCGACCTTTGCCGGCTTGGGCGGCTTGCCGTACTGGCCGATCGGCCCGAACAACACGGCAACTGCGAGCACGATCGCGGCAACGATCGCGCCCAAAACGCCTCCCACCGACTCGGACGCCATGGAACACCCATCCCTCTTCCAGATGCGCCCGGTGATACCACGGATGAGCGCAGAGCAGGAAGGCCTACTCCTACTTCACCGGCGGCCTACGCTTGACGAAGGCGGTCACGATGTCCTTCTGCGCCGCCTCCACCGCCCTGTTCGCGGTCGCGAGATGGGCGCCGGCATCGATGTCAGGATATTGCGTCGTGAGATAGTCGAGCAGCGCCACCCGGTAATGTTGCCGCTCCGAGGGACAGGCGCTCGCGACCGAACGGCCAAAGTCCTGCTCCGATCGCCCCTGATTGCTGTCGCGCGAATATTCCCGCGAAAGGCAACGCCAGTAATCGTCGCGGCCCTGTTTGGCGAGCTTCTGCGCACTGTCGTCGTCGTCATCCGCCAGGGCGGACGATGTCATGGCAGCAGATGACATCATGACGAGTGCGACTCCCACCAAAAGCCTCCGCATCTTGTTCTCCTTGTCCGCGGGCCTCGGCGCGAGCTTAGACCGGACCGGACAACTGGCCAATCCCATCTGGTTTGACTAGGATGAGATCCTTCCCGTCGATGCGAGATCTTCCCGTGGCCAAAGCAAAAACTGCGTCAAAAAAATCCGGCAACATCTTCATCGGCATCGGCGGCTGGACCTTCGAGCCCTGGCGCGGCGTGTTCTATCCGGAGAAGCTGGCGCAGGCGAAGGAGCTGTCCTATGCCGCCTCGAAGCTGACCTCGATCGAAATCAACGGCACTTATTACGGCTCGCAGAAGCCGGAGAGCTTCCGCAAATGGGCAAGCGAGGTGCCGCAAGGCTTCGTGTTCTCGGTGAAAGGGCCGCGCTTTGCCACCAACCGCCGCGTGCTCGCGGAGGCCGGCGATTCCATCAAGCGGTTCTATGATTCCGGCGTGCTGGAACTCGGCGACCATCTCGGGCCGGTGCTGTGGCAGTTCGCGCCGACCAAGAAGTTCGACGGCGCCGATTTCGGCAAGTTCCTGGAGCTGCTGCCGCGCAAGCTCGAGGGGCGCGCACTGCGCCATGTCGTCGAGGTCCGCCACGACAGCTTCTGCACGCCGGATTTCGTGGCGCTGATCCGCGAGTTCGAGACGCCCGTGGTGTTCGCAGAGCACGGCAAATACCCGGCGATCGCCGACGTCGCCGGTGATTTCGTCTATGCAAGGCTGCAGAAGGGCAACGACGAGATCAAGACCTGCTACCCGCCGAAGCAGCTCGATGCCTGGGCCGAGCGCTTCAAGGATTGGGCTTCGGGCGGTGAACCCGACGATTTGCCGAAAGTTGACAAGGCGAAGCCGAAGAAGGCGCCGCGCGACGTGTTCGCCTACGTCATCCACGAGGGCAAGGTGCGCGCGCCTCACGGCGCCATGGAATTGATCGCGCGCGTGAGCTGAGGGTGGTCCATGGCAAAGGCGAAGAAGCTCTTCACGATCGGCTATGAGCAGACACCGCCGAAGGCCGTGCTGGACGAGCTGGAACAGGCCGGCGTCAAGCTCGTGGTCGACGTGCGCGCGGTCACATCATCGCGCCGGCCCGGCTTTTCCAAGAAGCAGCTTTCCGCAGGCCTGGACGAGCGTGGCATCGCTTACGTCCATCTCGCCGCGCTCGGCACGCCGAAAGAGGGCCGGCTCGCCGCGCGCAGCGGTCAATACGACGTGCTGGAAAAGATCTTCTCAAAGCACCTGAAGGCGCCCGAGGCGCGGGAAGCGATGGATGAGCTCTCGTCGCTCGTGAAGAAGGCCGGCCCGGTTTGCCTATTGTGCTACGAGCGCGACCACACCCATTGCCACCGCCAGATGATCGCGGAGATCATCGAGGACCGCGATGGGGTGACGGTGAGGAATTTAGCGGGGCGGCAGGTGTAGCTACACCCGTCATTCCGGGGCGCGCGTAGCGCGAGCCCGGAATCTATCGAGCGGCAGTGTCGGCGGACGAATGGATTCCGGGCTCACCGCTTCGCGCTGCCTTGGAATGACGAGTTGAGAGGGCTCAGCCCTCCCCCGCCAGCCGGAACGTCCCCTCCATCATCTGCACGCATTGCCCGCCGACATGGGCGGACACGATCTTGCCGTCCTGCTTGTGCACGCGGGTGAGAAGCATGCTCGGGCGGCCCATGTCAAAGCCCTGGCCGATGGTGAGCTTCAATTCGCCGTCGGGCCTGGGATCGAGATCGGCGAACAGCGCGGCGGCGGCGACCGTCGCGCTGCCGGTGGCGGGATCTTCGATCAGGCCGCTTGCGCCGGGAAAGAACATCCGCGCCTGGCGCTCGCAGGGCGCCTCCGCGGCCGGCACGTCGCGCGTGTAGAAGTAGACCGAGAAAGCGCCGTCGCGCGGCAGCATCCGGCCGAACGCTGCTGCGTCGGGCTTGGCCCTGCGCACGGCTTCGCGCGATCCCACCTCCGCCACCACGAACGGCGTGCCGACGCCGACGACTTGCGGCGCGTGATGATCGGTCTTGATGTCATCCGCCGCCAGCGAAATGCAGGCGGCGACGTCGGCTGCGGACAACTGCGCCAGCCTCGCCAGTTGCTGTGGCGCGGTGAGCTCGGCGCTCATCACCCTGCCCTGCTCCCGAACGATATCGACCGGGACCAGACCCGCCTTCTCCTCGAACAGCAGCCGCGGCTTCGGCTCTTTCGCGATTCCCGCCAGCACGAAGGCGGTGCCGACATTGGGATGGCCCGCAAACGGTAGCTCCCGGACCGGCGTGAAGATGCGCACCTCTGCGTCGTTCGCCTTGTCGCGCGGCGGCAGCACGAAGGTCGTCTCGGAATAATTGAACTCGGTGGCGATCGCCTGCATCTGCGCGGTCGACAGTCCTCCGGCATCGAGCACCACCGCGAGCTGGTTGCCGCCGAAGGCGCGGTCGGTGAACACATCGACGGTGATGTAGCGGCGCTGCATCGTCACTTCCTCATGCAATGGCGGCCACGACCGGCCGCATCGCGCAGCATTCTACAAGGCGAAAATATCGCCCGTCATGCCCCAAAATTGAGTGCAATCGGAGCAATCAATGGCGATGCGTCATCCCAGTTGAAACACCGGCACCTTCTGCTCGTAACCGCGGACGGTGACTTCGCCGAGCGCGACGGCATCGCTGCCATCATCGCCCAGCGCCTCGCGCACCGTCGCGGAGATCAACAGCTGCGAGCCGAACTCCTTGTTCAGCGCCTCCAGGCGCGAGGCGAAGTTCACGGTGTCGCCGATGACCGTATATTCCTTGCGCCGGGGCGAGCCGATGTTGCCGGCGACAACCTCACCGAAATGGATGCCGATGCCGATGCGCAGCGGCCAGCTCGTCTCTGCGTTGATGCGGTCCATCGCGCGCAACATCTCACGGCCTGCGGCGACCGCCCGCTGTGCGGCGTCGGCGGCTTCCAGCGGCGCGCCGAACAGCGCGAGGAAGCCGTCGCCGAGGAACTTGTTCACGATGCCGCCGTGGCGATCGAGAATGTCGACGAGCACGGCGAAGGCGCCGTCGAGCCGGTCGACGACCTCCTGCGGCGTGCGCGACTGTGCGCCGGCCGTGAAGCCGCGGAAATCGACGAACATCACCGCCACACGACGAACGTCGCCGCCCGTACTGGTCCCCGCCGTCATCAAGCGTTCCACCACTTGAGGGGAGACGTGCTGACCGAACAAATTCGTCACGCGATCGCGCGCGGTCGCCGCCGCGATGCTCGCGGCGAACTGGCGGCGCAGCTGAGCGCCGACGGCGCCCGCCAGCACGCCGCAGATCAAAATCACGACGCTGCGCACGGCGTGGAAATAGATCAGGGGATCGCCGGCCTCGTCAGCCGCGTTGTAGTACAGCGCGACTGACAGAAGCCCGGCTGCAGCGACCAGGCCTGTGAATGCCGAGAGCCAGAAGTCGAGCCGCAAGGTCGAGAGAATGACGAAGATGAAGTACATCAGCGGCACGGCAAAGCCGAGAGCCTGACTCGGGCCCATGGTCCGGGTCTGCAGGATCAGGATCACCGTTGGCAGTGACGTCTCGATCAGCGTGCCGATATAGCGCCTGATCACCGGCAGATCGCGATCGAGCCGGAGGTTCTTCCTGATCTGGGTGTGGACCCAGACCTCGAACAGGATGAATCCGACGAGGAGGCCATAGACCTCGATGAGACCTTCCGTTCCGCGCCAGACCCGGTTCACCACGGCGGGGTCGATCAGATAGATCGCGGTGAGCAGCAGCATCAGGATGCAGCCGGTCATGATCAGCGCCCGCACCCGGAGCAGCTCGGTGCGCAGCACCTCCCGCGTCAGCTCGCGCTCGAAATCCTCCGATAGCGCGGCATGGTGCCGTGTCTTCCTGCTGGCAAAACGAACCATCTTCCCCCCTTGTCATTCCGGGGCGCGGCGCGGCCGCGAGCCTGGAATCTCGAGATTCCGGGTTCGATGCTGACGCATCGCCCCGGAATGACGCCGGAGACACTTTGCCTCAATCCAGCGTGCGGCGGAAGCGCGTCACGGCGATGGTCATGGCGAGCAGCATCAGGGCGGCCAGCGCCAGCGTGTCGAAACGCAGGTTCTCCATTGTGGCGCCCTTGAGCATGATGGCCCGCACGATCCGCAGATAATGGGTCAGCGGCAGAGCCTCGCCGAGATATTGCGCCCAGGCCGGCATCCCTGCGAACGGGAACATGAAGCCGGAGAGCAGGATGCTCGGCAGGAAGAACATCATGGACATCTGCATGGCCTGGAGCTGGTTCTGCACCAGCGTCGAGATGGTGTAGCCGATCGACAGATTGGTGGTGATGAACAGCGTCGAGAGCAGCGCCAGAAGGAACAGATTGCCAAGCACGGGCACGCCGAACAGGCCGACGCCGATGCTGATGATCAGGAAGGCCTGGATGAAGCCGACCAGCACGTAGGGCACGATCTTGCCGAGCATCACCTCGACCGGCTTGATCGGCATCGACAGCAGGCTCTCCATCGTGCCGCGCTCGACCTCGCGCGTGACCGACAACGCGGTAAAGATCAACATGGTCATGGTGAGGATGGTGCCGACCAGCCCCGGCACGATGTTGAGGCTGGAGCTGGCTGCCGGATTGTAGCGGGCATGGGCGCGGATCTCGAACGGCATTTCCGGGGGGGCGCCGATGTAGAGATCGTGCTTGAGCGCGGTCTGCACCACCATGCCGAGCGAGCCGATGGCAGCGCTGGCCGCGACCGGATCGGTGGCATCGGCTGCGACCAGCAGCGCCGGCCTGTCGCCGCGCCGCACCGCCCGCTCGAAGCCACGCGGGATCTCGACGCCGAACAGCACCTTGCCCGACTTCAGGAGATTGTCGAAATCATCGACGTCGTGCACCTCATAGAGGAAGCGGAAGTAGGCGGTGTTCTCCAGCGCCTTCAGGATCGAGCGGGCGAGATCGGAATCCTCCTGGAGCAGCACGGCGCTCGGCAGATGGCGCGGCGTGGTGTTGATGGCGTAGCCGAACAGCATGAGCTGCATCACCGGTAGCATCACGATCATCGCGAACGAGACGCGGTCGCGCTTGAGCTGGATGAACTCCTTGATCAGCATCGCATAGGAGCGCCGTAGGAAGCCGAAACGGTCCCGGGTTTCGCGTCGCGGTACGGGATGCTCGACCGCGCTCATTGGAAATTGTCCTTGGAGCGCCCCATCAGCTCGATGAAAACGTCTTCGAGCGAGGGCGGCGACTTCTGCCAATGCAGACCATCCTTCGCGCGCCAGGGCGCGATGCTGGCTTCGAGCGCCGCCACGTCTCGCCCCGAGACATGCAAGGAGGTGCCGAACGGCGCCACCATGTCGATTCCGGGCTTGCCCGTGAGCGCGGCGGCAAGCTCGTTCAGCGTTTCGCCCGTGACAGTGTAGGTGGTCAGCGCGGACTTGGCGATCACTTCCTCCACCGTGCCGTGCGCCAGCAGATTGCCGTAGGCGATGTAGGCAATCTCGTGGCAGCGCTCGGCCTCGTCCATGTAGTGAGTGGACACCAGCACGGTGAGGCCCTCGGCGGCAAGCGCGTGGATCTCGTTCCAGAAATCGCGCCGCGCCTTGGGGTCGACGCCGGCGGTCGGCTCGTCCAGCAGCAGCAATTGCGGATTGGGCAAGGTGCAGGCCCCCAGCGCCAGCCGCTGCTTCCAGCCGCCGGATAGCTCGCCGGCAAGCTGCTCCTCACGTCCCGACAGCCCGAGCCGCTTGATCATGTCGCGCGCCGCGCCGCGCGCATCAGGCAGGCCATAGAGCCGCGCGACGAATTCGAGATTCTCGCGCACCGAGAGGTCCTGATACAGGCTGAAGCGCTGGGTCATGTAGCCGACTTTACGCTTGATCTTCTCGGCATCGCGGCGGATGTCATAGCCGAGGCAAGTGCCCTCGCCGCTGTCGGGCGTGAGCAGCCCGCAGAGGATGCGGATGGTCGTGGTCTTGCCCGAGCCGTTGGGTCCGAGAAAGCCGTAGATCGAGCCGCGCTTCACCTGCATCGACAGATCGTGCACGACCTCGCGGCCGCCGAACGACTTGGTCAGGCCCTTGACGTCGATCGCGATGCCGCTTCCGCCATTCATCGCTTGTCCGCCACCGGGGTTTTGGGATTGAGGTGGACGTCGATCGGCTGTCCGACACGCAAGGCATCGGGACGCGAGGGCCGCGCCTGGATCAGGTAGACGAGCTTGCTGCGCTCATCGAGGCTGTAGATGACCGGCGGGGTGTATTCGGCCGAGGTCGCCATGAAGTAGATCTTTGCGGTGAGGTCGGCGGCGCAATTGTCGCACGCGATGCGCACCGTGTCGCCGATCGCAAGCTTCGACAGCTCGGTCTCCGGGACGAAGAAGCGCAGCTTCATATTGCCGGGCGGCATGATCGACAGCACCGGCCGCTGCGCCGCCACCATCTCGCCCTCGCGGAAATAGATCTGCTGAATGGTGCCGGCGACGGGCGCGAAGCCCCGGCGGCGTGCCATCCGCGTTTCCGACGTCACCACCCGCGCCTCGGCGACGCGCAAGGCGGACACGGCGGAATCGAGATTGGCCTGCGTGCCCGAACCCGTCTTGCTCAGCGAGGCCGCACGGTCATAGGTCTGCTGCGCGTTCGCCAGCGTCGCCTTCTGCTGGTTGAGGTCGGCAAGCTGGAGATCGTCATCGACGGAATAGAGGTGATCGCCGACCTTGACCTGATCGCCCTCGCGAACGTTGAGCTTGGTAACCCGTCCGGCTTCGTCCGGGCTGACGAAGATCATGTCGGCCTCGACCCATCCCTGGAAGCCGGGATCGCGCTTCTCCTTGCAGCCGGCGAGGCCGGTTGCGAGGACAGCGAGCAATGCCACTACAGAAATCGTGTACGACGACCTCATGTCGTCCTCCGTTCGCCGAAAATCAGATCGAGATGGACGCGCAGCATCTCCTCGGCATCGAGCGGCGCGTGCCGCGCAAACAGGCTCTGCCAGATCACCGCGATCATCGCGGGCGCGACCAGGATCTGCGGATAGCGTGCGAGGTCCTTCTGCCGAATCTCGCCGCGGGCAATGCCGAGCTCGATCAGCGCGCGCATGCCGGCAATCCCCCGCGAGACCACCTCGCGATAGTAGAAATCGGCGATAGCCGGAAAGCGCGGCCCCTCCGCCACGATCAGACGCACGAGATCGCCGCGCCTCGTGCCGATGACCTCTTTCAGGAAGTTTCCGGCAAAGGTCTCGACGAGCTCGCGCACCGATCCGGTCGGCGGCGGCAGCGCATTCAGCCGCGCCACCACGGGTACGATGACGATGCGCACCAGCTCCTCGAACATCGATTCCTTGTCCTTGAAGTGCAGATAGATCGTCCCCTTGGCGACACCGGCGCGCTTGGCGATGTCGTCGAGCCGCGTCGCGGCGAAGCCGCGCGCGACGAACTCCTCCATCGCGGCCTCCACGATCGCGGCACGCCGCTCTGCCGCACGCGTGGCGCGGCTCGAGACGGGCGCCCCGTCGCTGCCATCGCGCGCATCGGGCCTCCCCTTGGCGCGAGCGGCGGAGGGCGTGGCGGCTTTGGTCGGCTTCTTGGACATGATGATACAATGACTGACTAGTCAGTCATTGTCAAATTGCAGCGCGTCCAGGTGCCACCTCAAATAATTAGCGTTGACTAATGAATTAGTGATTGCTAATGATTCCTCATGATCGATGCCAGCCCAAATCCCATCACCACTGTGATGCGCGCCCTCGCCGACCCGACTCGCCGCGCCGTGTTCGAACGTGTCTTCGAGAGCAAGGAGATCAGCGTCGCCGAGCTCACGCGGGGCAGCGGCGTGACCCAGGGCGCGATCTCGCAGCATCTGAAGTCCCTCAAGCAGGCCGGCCTGGTGGCCGAGCGCGCCGAGGGCCGCAACGTCTATTACCGCGCCGCGCCGCAAGGGCTGGAGCCCCTGGTCACCTGGATGGACCATTACGGCGTGTTCTGGCGCGAGCGCTTCCAGAACCTGCGTGACCTCTTGAAGGAGATCGATCCGTGAGTGCAGTTGCTTCCAAGGTCCAGACCCAGGACATCGTCGTCGACGAGGTCTTCCCCCATGCGGCCGAGACGATCTGGAAGGCGCTGACCAGCGCCCAACTGATTGCGCGCTGGCTGATGCCGCCGACCGGTTTCGAAGCCGTCGAAGGCAACACTTTCACATTCAAGACCAACCCGGCCGGCGCCTGGGACGGCACGATCCATTGCCGGGTGCTGGAGGTCGTGGCCTGCAGGCGCTTCGTCTATGCCTGGAAGGGCGGCGACGAGAGCAATACCGGCTACGGCTCGGCGCTCGATACCGTCGTGACCTGGTCCCTGACGCCGGTCGAAGCCGGCACGCGCGTGCGCGTGGTGCATTCGGGCTTTGTGACGCCGAAGAACGACACCGCCTATCGCAACATGAGCGAGGGCTGGGTCAAGGTGCTGCACCGGCTCGATGCCGTCTCGGGCGAAGACAAGTAGGAGCCACCGGTGATGGACAAGCCCTATACCGGCGGCTGCGCCTGCGGCGCGATCCGCTATTCGATCCTCGGTGAGCCCCTGTTCAGCAATCACTGTCAGTGCCGCGACTGCCAGCGGGAAAGCGGCAGCGGGCACGGCTCCTACGCGACGTTCGCGCGCGCCGGCGTCACGCTCACCGGCGATGCCGGGCATTGGAGCATGGTCGCCGACAGCGGCAACGTGAAGACGCGCGGCTTCTGCGGGCAATGCGGCACGCCGGTCTACCTGACCTTCGCGGCACAGCCCGACATCTTCACCATTCGCGCCGCAAGCCTCGACGAGCCCGCCCGCTACAAGCCGCAGGCGGTGACCTACGCCGCGCGCGGGCTTGGCTGGGATCGCCTCGAGCTTGACTTGCCGAAATTCGAAGGCATGCCACCCGGGTGAGTTGCTAGCCGAAATCCAGCACCATGCGGCCGTCGATTTTGCCGGCCTTCATGCGGTCGAACACGTCGTTGATTTGCGCCAGCGGCACCTTTGTCACCTCGGCCTTCACCTTGCCGTCCACGGCAAAGGCGATGGCTTCGTCGAGATCGCGCCGCGTGCCGACGATCGAGCCGCGCACGGTGATGCGCTTGAGCACGACGTCGAAGATCGGAGTCGGGAACTCGCCCGGCGGCAGGCCGACCAGGCTGACGGTGCCCTTACGCCGCACCATCTTCAGCGCCTGCGCGAATGCCGGGGTCGAGACCGCCGTCACCAGCACGCCATGGGCTCCGCCCCCGGTTGCCGCCAGCACCTTGTCCACCGCATCGGCCGCGAGCGCATTCACGGCGAGGTCAGCCCCGGTCTCGCGGGCGAGTTCGAGCTTGTCCTCGGCGATATCGATGGCGGCGACCTTGAGTCCCATCGCCTTGGCATACTGAACCGCGACGTGGCCGAGCCCACCGACGCCCGAGATCACCACCCATTCGCCGGGCCTTGCCTCCGTCTCCTTCAAGCCCTTGTAGGTAGTGACGCCGGCGCACAGGATCGGCGCGATCGCGGCGAAATCGACGCTCGCCGGCAGCTTGGCGGCGAAGGCCGCCGAGGCGATGACATATTCGGCAAAGCCGCCGTTCACGCTGTAGCCGGTGTTGTGCTGATGCTCGCACAGCGTCTCCCAGCCGGTCTCGCAATATTCGCAGGACATGCAGGCATCGTGCAGCCAGGCGACGCCGACGGCATCGCCGACCTTCAGATTCTTCACGCCGGGCCCGATCGCGGCGACGGTGCCGGCGGCTTCATGGCCGGGGATGAAAGGCGGCACCGGCTTCACCGGCCAGTCGCCTGAGGCTGCGTGTAGATCGGTATGGCAGACGCCGCAGGCCTTGACCTTGACCAGAACCTCGCCCGGACCGGGCTGCGGCACCGGTACGTCCTCGATCACCAGCGGCTTGCCGAATTGCTTGACGATTGCGGCTTTCATGGTCGGCATCGGTCTGCTCCCTTTGATTGCTGGGGCAGATTAGCGATACCGGCGACGTTGCTCTTGATGGCGATCAAACAGCACAACGTTTGCGCAAGCGCTCGCGTCATCGTGACGTCACCATGACATCACGAGTTCCAAGCGCTCAGCTATGGAACTTGAGACCGTCGACGATCTTGTCGATCACCTTGCGATCGGCACGCATGGCGATGCCGACGAGATTGAGTTCTGTGCGCGCAACGGCCCTCACCGCTTCGCGGTTGGCGGCGTCGTGCGTGGTCTTGAACATGTCCTCGGTGTAGACCGCCGGCTTGACGTTGCGGGTGAGCGCGCGGTCCAGCGCGCGCGACAATGCGGGACCGTCGGCGCCGTAGATCAGGATCGGCTGGCCGATCAGCGCATGATATTGCGTGCCCGAGGCGTCCTCATAGGCTTCGCCGATGCATTCGGGAAAGGCCGCGGCGATGCCGCTGGTGAGGAAAGACGCGACGTTGAGTTTCTGCCAGGCTTGAAGATCGGTACGGATCACCACGGCGATCTTGGTCTCGAACTGCATGGATTCCCTCGATTGTCATTCCGGGGCGGTCCATAGGACCGAACCCGGAATCCATTCGCCCACCTGCTCTGTAGCACGATGGATTCCGGGCTCGATGCTACGCATCGCCCCGGAATGACGGCAAGGAAAAATCAGCCCTTGGCGTCGCAGGCCCAGGCGCGGATCACGCATTCCTTGCCGCCGTATTTGTAGCATTCGCGCGTGGCAGCGTTGAGCGAGGCAGAGATCTTCGGCTTGACGGCATAGCCATAGGCGCCGCAGGGATTTGTCATGTCGACCGACATGGCGGCACAAGCGTGCTTCATCGTCACGGTCGTGCAATCGCCCTTGCACTGCTTCTGCGCCGCGGCACGCGCTTCGTCCTCGTGACCATAATCAAAAGCCTGGCCATATGCGCCGCATTTGCCGACCGCAAACGCTCCGGCGGCATCAGCATCGGTGATGGTGCGAGCACCCGTGACAGCAAGCGACAAAACAAAGCAAAGCATCGCGCAACGGCGCGCGACGACGTTCGAAGCCATGGAAAAACCCCTCCCCCCAAGGCAGGTGCGGCCGATTCTAAGCCGCGGTCGTTTCCAGATGGTGAACGGGTGGTTGGAAATCAGAAGGCTTGGAGAGTGCCGTAGTCCCGTAGGGCGGATTAGCAAAGCGTGATCCGCCTCTTTTGTTTCCACGGAGAAACACAGCGGCGGATTACGCCTTCGGCTAATCCGCCCTACGCACCTTCATCCCCGCCTTGCCGCTTCCAATGCCTGCGGCGTGTCGATGTCGAGGAACGCGCTCTCGCCATCGACGGGCACCTCGGCGACCGCCTCGGTGTGCTTGGCGATCAGATGACGCGCGCCGACGTCGCCGTCGAGCGTCATCAATTCCTTGAAGAAGCGGCGCGACCACAGCACGGGATTGCCGCGGCGGCCTTCGCAGACCGGCACGACGATGAGGTTGCCGCGATCGGGTGCAAAGCTGTCGATCAAGCGGTCGATCAGGCCAGCATCGATCAGCGGCATGTCGCCGAGACACACGACGGCGCCGTCGCAGCTCTCTGGCACCGCGGCGATTCCGGCCTTGACTGAACTCGCAATGCCGCCGGCAAAATCCGCATTGCGGACGAACCTCACCTTCAGCCCTTGCAGCGCCTGCTCGACCAGCTCGGCCTGATGACCGGTGACGACGATCACCTCGGATGCCTTCGAGGCCAGCCCCTGCTCGGTCGCCAGTCGCACCAGCTTCTTGCCGTCGAGCTCGGCGAGCAGCTTGTTCGGGCCACCCATGCGGGTCGAGCGGCCCGCCGCGAGCACGATTGCGGCGACCTGGCTGTTGCCCTCGATCTCCGGCTCGGCGCGCGGCTGCGGCCGCGTCACGATCTCCATCAAGAGGCCGCCGACCCCCATGCCCATCAACTCGGACCGCGTCACCTCGATGCCAGCGAGAAGCCGCATCAAGACCCAGTCGAACCCGTTCTCGACCGGCGAGCGCGCGCAGCCCGGCGCGCCCAGCACCGGAACGTCGCCGGCCCGCGCGATGAGCAGGAGATTGCCGGGATCGACCGGCATGCCGAAATGCTCAATCTCCCCGCCGATGCCGGTCACCGCCGCCGGAATCACGTCGCGGCGGTCGGCGATCGCGGATGCGCCGAACACGATCACGAGCTCGGCGCCGAGGCCGAGCAATTCCTGGATTGCGGCCGACAGTGCCTGCTCCTCGTGCGGGACCCGGCGCTCGGCCATGATGCCGGCCCCGGCCGGGGCGAGCCGCTCGGCGGTGACGCGCAGCGTTTTGTCGATCACCTTGGAGGACAGGCCCGGCAGCAGCGTCGAGACCACGCCGACGCGCTTGATCACGTAAGGCGCGACCTTGAGCACCTCCTTGCCCGCCGCCTTCACCGCGGCATCGCGCAAACTCGCTTCGACGCCGAACGGGATGATCTTGACGGTGCCGACCATCTCGCCCTCGACCACGGGCTTGAAGGCGGTTAGCGTGGCAAAGGTGATGGCTTCGTCGATGTTGTTGATGCGGTCGACCGCGGCGCGGTCGACCACCAGCACACCCGGCCCGGCGGCGAACAGATTGGCGCGGCCGGTGAACGCGCGCTCGACATGGATGCCTTCCCCGCCGATGGCGAGCGCGATGCTGGCGGCCGCAACGTCCTCGGAGACGTCGCCCTCCTCCAGGCGCACCACGACGATGTCCTTGATGCCGGCACGCTCCAGCGACTCGACCTCGGCTGGCCCGATCGTCGTGCCCTTCTTCAGAACCAGCGGCCCCTGGCGCAGGGTGTGGACGGTCACCCCGCCGATCGCATCCCTCGGGCTCGCCGGTCCGAATTTCATGCCGCTTCTTCTTTTTCTTTCGGAGGCAGCCGAAGCACCGCCGTGATCTCGGCCATGATCGCGACCGCGATCTCGGACGGCGAAACCGCGCCGATGGCAAGTCCGATGGGCGCGTGAATGCGCGCGATGTCGCTGTCCTTCGCGCCCTGCGCCCGCAGCCGGTCGCCGCGCTTGGCGTGTGTCTTTCGCGAGCCGAGCGCGCCGATGTAGAAGCAGTTGCGCTCGAAGGCGTGCAGCAGCGCGGGGTCGTCGATCTTCGGATCGTGCGTCACAGCGACAAACGCCGTATAGGCATCAACGTTGAGCGGCGGCAACGCGGTGTCCGGCCATTCCGCGATCAGTGGAATGTCGGGAAAGCGCTCCGGGCTCGCAAAGGCCGTGCGCGGATCGACCACGGTGACGTCATAGCCGAGCGACCGCGCCAGCGGCGCGAGCGCCTGGCTGATATGGACCGCACCGACAATCACGAGCTTTGCCGTCGGCGCGTAGACGTTGAGAAAGAGCTTCTTGCCGCCGGCCTCGACACTGGCGCTCTTGCCCATGCGAAGCTGCTTCTCCAGCTCGGCACGCAGGGGATCCCTGGCAAAATCCTTCGCCTTCACCAGCCGCTGCTCGCCGCTCTCGGTGTCGGTGACAAGGATCACCGGCCGGCGCGCGGCGCGCTCGGCATTGAGTTCGTGCAGGATCTCGAGCTTCACGGCTAGCCGACCTTCTCGACGAAGACGCGGATGGTGCCGCCACAGGACAGCCCGACATTCCAGGCGGTCTCGTCGGCGACGCCGAACTCCAGCATCCTCGGTTTGCCGCTCTGGATCACATCCATGGCCTCGGTGACCACGGCGCCCTCGACGCAGCCGCCGGAGACCGAACCGAGGAAGGTGCCCTCGTCGTTGATGACGAGGCTCGAGCCCGCCGGGCGCGGTGCCGAGCCCCAGGTTTCGACGACCGTCGCCAACGCGACGCCACGGCCGGCCTTCTGCCAGTCCTCCGCCGCCTTCAGGATGTCCTCGTCGCGATCGAGCATGGGGTGCCTCTCAAGCTGCGGAACGGATCAGGCTGCGGTGATGCGGCGGCAGCGGCCGGGAGAGCGTCGTGATCAGCTCCTGGATCGAACTCAAATTATGTACCGGGCGGAATTCGTCAACGTGGGGAAGCATCATTTTGATGCCCTGCGCCTTGGCCTCGAAACCGCCGAACCGCAGCAGCGGGTTGAGCCAGATCAGCCGCCGGCAGGACCGGTGCAGCCGGTCCATCTCGAAGGCCAGCTTGGAATCGGCTTCGCGTTCCAGCCCGTCGGAGATCAGCAGCACGATGGCGCCCTGGCTCAGCACGCGCCGCGCCCACAATTTGTTGAAGTTGTGCAGCGAGGCCGAGATCCGGGTGCCGCCGGCCCAATCCTCGACCGAGGCCGAGCAGCTCGCCAGCGCCTCGTCGGGGTCGCGCTGGCGCAGCGCACGGCTGACATTGGTGAGGCGCGTCCCGAACAGGAACACCGAGACGCGCTTTCGCGCATCCGTGATCGCATGCAGGAAATGCAGGAACAGGCGGGTGTACTCGCTCATCGAGCCCGAAATATCGAGCAGCGCCACGATCGGCGCGGGCTTCTCGATCCGCCCGAGGCGATGGATGTCGATGATGTCGCCGCCGGTGCGCAGCGATGCGCGCAGCGTACGGCGGAGGTCGAGACGCAGGCCGCGGGCATCGGGCCGGTGCCGGCGCGTCAGAAGCTCGGCCTGCGGCAGCCGCATCCGCTCGACGGCGCGAAGCGCCTCGGCGATCTCGGCCGCACTCATCTGCGCAAAGTCCTTCTTCTGGAGGATCTCCTTGTCGGAGACCGACAGGCGCAGATCCTGCTCCTGGCGCTGCTGCGTCTCGGTCATGCGCGGCTGCGACATCGCCTCCTGGACGCGACGGGCGCCCGCCTGCGGCTTTTTCCTGGCCTCCTCCGGCAGGGGCACGGAATCGAGCATGTGCTTCCACTCCTCCGAGGCGCGGAAGAACAGGTTGAAGGCCTGCTTGAAGATCAGCGCATGTTCATGGCGCTTGACGAAGATCGCCTCCAGCGTGGTGAAGACGTCGGCGCGGTTGCCGATGTCGATCACCTGGAGCGCGCTCATGGCATCAATGACGGCGCCCGGCCCGACCGGCATCCCGGCGGAGCGCAGCGCGCGGGCGAAGCCGACGATGTTGTCGGCGAACTGCTCGGTCTTGTCAGGGGCAAGGTGGTTGATGGCCATGCGTCCACACTCTTGGTCGTCATTCCGGGGCGCGCCACTTGGCGCGAGCCCGGAATCCATACTCCCGATCGTGGTTATGGATTCCGGGCTCGACGCTTGCGCGTCGCCCCGGAATGACGGGAGCAGCTATGACGCGCGTCAATTCTCGCTCGTCGCTTCCTTCAGCACCTTCTGCAAGGTATCGCCCTGCATGCGGGTGATGTCGTCCTGGTACTTGAGCAGCGCGCCCAGCGTGTCACCGACCACTTGCGGGGTCAGCGAGCGGGCATCGAGCTCCGACAACGCGGTGGCCCAGTCGATGGTCTCGGCGACACCGGGCGACTTGTAGAAGTCCTGGTTGCGCAGCGCCTGGACGAAGCGCACGACCTGCTGCGACAGCTTCGCGGAGATACCGGGCACGCGCGTCTTGACGATCGCGAGCTCACGCTCGGCGGCGGGATAATCAACCCAGTGATAGAGGCAGCGCCGCTTCAGGGCGTCGTGGATCTCGCGGGTGCGGTTCGACGTGATGATGACGATCGGCGGGTGCGGCGCTTTCACGGTGCCGAATTCGGGGATGGTCACCTGGAAGTCACTGAGGATTTCGAGCAGGTAAGCCTCGAACGCCTCGTCGGCGCGGTCGAGCTCGTCGATCAGCAGCACCGGCGGGCCGGCGACATCGGGCTCCAGGGCCTGCAGCAGCGGACGCTTGATCATGTAGCGGTCGGCGAAGATGTCGCTCGAGAGCTGGTCGCGGTCGGTGTCGCCGGCCGCTTCCGCCATCCGGATGGCGATCATCTGTGCCGCGCTATTCCACTCGTAGACTGCCGAGGAGACGTCGAGGCCCTCATAGCACTGAAGGCGGATCAGCTTTCGCCCCAGCGCCGCCGAGAGCACCTTGGCGATCTCGGTCTTGCCGACGCCGGCCTCGCCTTCCAGAAACAGCGGCCGGCCCATGCGCAGCGACAGATAGGTCACAGTCGCCAGCGACCGTTCGGCGAGATAGCCGCGCGATGTCAGGAGTTCGAGCATCGCATCGACCGATGCCGGCAAAGCACCGGAAGAACTGGTCGCTGAAGTCATAAGGAAGCCAGTCTCGCTACGCCCTCGCCAGGGACAGGTTTGGATCGAGGAATGAGCTCAGCTCATTCCTTGGCATTGGCGGCGTCGACGGCGCGCCGCGTCAGCACACCGATGAGGTGTGCGCGGTATTCGGCGCTGCCATGGATATCGCTATTGAGGCCTTCTGCCGGCACGGTGATGCCCTCCAGCGCCTTCGAGGCGAAGCGCTTCTTGAGGGCCTCCTCGAATGCAGTGACGCGAAACACGCCTTCGGAGCCGGCACCGGTAACGGCAACGCGCACGTCCGACGGACGCCGCGCCACGAACACGCCGACCAGCGCGTAGCGCGAAGCCTGGTTACGGAACTTGATGTAGGCGGCTTTCTTCGGCAGCGGGAACATCACCTTGGTGATGATCTCGTCGGCTTCGAGCGCGGTCGTGAATAGCCCCTGGAAGAACTCTTCCGCCTTGAGACGGCGCTTGTTGGTGACGATGGTGGCGCCAAGCGCCAGCACCGCGGCCGGATAGTCCGCGGTCGGATCGTTGTTGGCGAGCGAGCCGCCGATCGTGCCCTTGTGACGCACGGCGGGATCGCCGATCAGGCTCGCGAGATTCGCCAGCGCCGGGATCGCCTCGCCGACGATTGCCGAGTTCGCGACCTCGGCGTGCTTCGCGGTGGCGCCGATCACCAGCGAGCGCCCCTTCATCTCGATCGCGTTGAGCCCCTCGATATGGGAGAGGTCGACCAGATGCGGGGGGCTGGCGAGGCGCTGCTTCATGACGGGGATCAGCGTGTGGCCGCCGGCGACCAGCTTGGCGTCCTCGTTCTTCACCAGGAGGTTGGCCGCCTGGCGAACCGTCCCAGGGCGATGATATTTGAATTCGTACATCTGAATGTCCTGATCGCGGGATGCGCGTTACGCGAGGTCGGATTTCGCCATCGCCTTGGCGCCGGCGGAGATCGAGGCGACGATGTTCTGATAGCCGGTGCAGCGGCAGAGATTGCCTTCCAGCTCCTCGCGAATCGTGTGGTCGTCGAGCTCGTGGCCCTTGCGATGCACGATGTCGATCGCTGTCATGATCATGCCGGGCGTGCAGAAGCCGCACTGCAGGCCATGGTGCTCACGGAAGGCTTCCTGCATCGGATGCAGCGGCGCGCCATCGGCGGCCAGCCCCTCGATCGTCTTGACCTCGTGGCCGTCGGCCATCACGGCAAGCGTGGTGCAGGACTTCACGGCCTTGCCGTCGAGATGCACGACGCAGGCGCCGCACTGCGAGGTGTCGCAGCCGACATGGGTGCCGGTCAGCCGCAGATTCTCGCGCAAGAACTGCACCAGGAGCGTGCGGGGATCGACATTGGCCGTCACAGGATTGCCGTTCACGATGAGGGAGATTTTTGCCATAAGCACTCTCTATCAGCGCCCCGACGGGTCCCGTCGAAGCGGTTCTTATAATTATTCCAGCCCATCATATGGGCCATTGTCCCCTGGGGCAACATCACCCCGGACGCAACCCGCCATGCCGAAAGGCGATAGGTTTCAGCCTTGTACCGCCTTGGCAAAGTTCGCGAAAAATTCGTCGGCCAGCTTCTTGGCGGCGCCATTGATGAGGCGCTGGCCGAGCTGCGCCAACTTGCCGCCGATCTGCGCCTCGACATCGTAGGACAGCAGCGTGCCGCCGTCCTTCTCCGCGAGCTTGACGACCGCTCCGCCCTTGGCGAATCCGGCCACCCCGCCCTCGCCCTCACCGGAGATCTTGTAGCCGTTCGGCGGGTCGAGATCGGACAGCGTGACCTTGCCTTTGAACCGCGCGGAGACCGGGCCGACCTTCATCTTCGCCGTCGCGCGAAAGCCGCCGTCGTCCGTCTTCTCCAGCTCCTCGCAGCCGGGGATGCAGGCCTTCAGCACCTCGGGGTCGTTGAGCTTGTCCCACACGGCCTCGCGCGGCGCCGCAAGCTGGACTTCGCCGTTCATCGTCATGGCCATGAGGTCTCTCCCGGATTCCGCAACTATAGTGCTGATCAAGTAACGCAGGGACGCGACAAAGGAAAGGGCGGGCCAGGACGTGCCATGCATATTCGCAACTGCAAAAAGACATGTGTCGGCGGTTGGGGATTGGCACAGCCGGGCCGTGGTGATTAGGTCGCGTGCAACATGAGCACATCCCTCTCCCCCCTGCTCGCGCCGATGCTGTCGAGCCCAGCCATGCGCGCGGTCTGCGACGACCGGTCTACCCTGCAGAACATGCTCGATTTCGAGGCAGCCCTGGCGCGCGCCGAGGCCGCCACGGCTGTGATTCCGGCATCCGCCGTCGGCCCGATCCAAGCCGCGTGCAAGGCCGACTCCTTCGACATGGCCGCACTGGCCGAGGCCGCGACGCGATCGGGCAATCTCGCGATTCCCCTGGTCAAGATGCTGACCGCCAATGTCGGCAAGGCCGACGCGGAGGCTGCGCGCTACGTGCATTGGGGCGCGACCAGCCAGGACGTCATCGACAGCGCGACCATGCTGACGCTTCGCGCCGGCATTGATGCATTGGATGTCGACCTCAGCCGCGCCATCAAGGGCTTCGCCGCACTGGCGCGCAGCCATCGCAACACCGCGATGGTGGCGCGGACCTGGCTCCAGCACGCGCTGCCGATGCCGTTCGGGCTGAAGGCGGCGGAATATGCCGCGAGCCTCGCCCGCGCCCGCTGCCGCCTGCGGCGGCTCGCGCGCGAGGGTCTCGCGCTGCAATTCGGCGGTGCCGCCGGCACACTCGCCGCGCTCGGCGACAAGGGGCTCGCGGTGGCCGAACGGCTGGCGCAGGAGCTCGATCTGCCGCTGCCCGAGGCGCCCTGGCACACCCATCGCGACCGCATCGCCGAGGCTGCATCCTGCTTCGCCATTCTTGCCGGCAGCTGCGGCAAGATCGCACGCGACGTCTCGCTGCTGATGCAGACCGACGTCGCCGAGGCGTTCGAGCCCGCGGGCGAAGGCCGCGGCGGCTCATCGACCATGCCGCACAAGCGCAACCCGGTCGCGGCCGCGAGCGCGCTCGGCGCCGCCACCATGGCGCCGCAGCTCGCCGCCACGATCTTCGCCGCCCAGGTGCAGGACCATGAGCGCAGCGCCGGACCCTGGCACGCCGAATGGCCGACGCTACCGCAACTGATGCTGGTCACCTCCGGGGCACTTGCCGCCATCGTCGACATTGCCGAGGGCCTCGAGGTCGATGCAGCGCGCATGCTCCGCAACCTCGATGCGACGCAAGGGCTGATCATGGCCGAAGCGGTCACCTTCGCGCTGGCTGACAGGATCGGCAAGAGCGACGCGCATCACCTGGTCGAGGCCGCCAGCAAGCGCGCGGTCGCCGAGAGGAAACATCTGCGCGAGGTGCTGTCGTCCGATCCGCAGGTCAATGCGCACCTCTCCCCGGAAAAAATTGCGGCATTGTTCGAGCCGATGGCCTATCAAGGGGCTTCCCAAGCCCTCATCGACCGGCTGCTGGATTCACTGGATCTCTCCTGATGTCATTGCCGGGCTTGACCCGGCAATCCATCATCCTGGATAGATTCACTTTTTAAGATGGATGCGCGGGTCAAGCCCGCGCATGACGAGGAGCATGCCATGCCCATGATCGATGCCGACGGTTGCCTGCTCAACGTCTCCGTCGAGGGCCGCGACGGCGGCCCGACCTTGATGCTCTCCAACTCGCTCGGCTGCACGCTGCAGATGTGGGAGCCGCAGATGAAGGCGCTGACGCAGCTGTTCCGCGTCATCCGCTACGATCGCCGCGGCCACGGCAAGTCCAACGTTCCGCCGGGTCCTTACTCGATGGAACGCTTCGGCCGCGACGTGCTGGCGATCCTCGACGACCTCAACATCGAGAAGGTGCATTGGTGCGGCCTGTCGATGGGCGGCATGGTCGGGCAATGGCTTGGCGCCAATGCGCCCGAGCGCATGGGCAAGCTCATCCTCGCCAACACGTCCTGCTACTACCCTGATCCGACAAACTGGCACAATCGCATCAAGGCAGTGAAGGAGGGCGGCATCGCCGCCGTCGCCGATGCCGTGATCGCGGGCTGGCTGACACAGGACTTCCGCGAGCGCGAGCCTGCGATCGCCGCGAAGATGAAGTCGATGCTGCTTGCTTCCCCTGTCGAGGGTTATCTTGCCTGCTGCGAGGCGCTGTCGACGCTCGACCAGCGCGCGCTGCTGCCCAAGATCAAGAGCCCGACGCTGGTGATCGCCGGCCGCCACGACGTGGCGACGCCGATCTCGGCCGCCGAGCTAATCCGCTCCAACATTCCCGGCGCGAGCATGACCATCATCGACGCCGCACACATTTCCAATGTCGAGCAGCCGCACGCGTTCACCGATGCGGTGGTGGGATTTCTGACGCAGCGCTAACTGTTAATCACCGTCATTCCGGGGCGGCTCGGAGAGGCGAGCCCGGAATCTCGAGATTCCTGGTTCGATGCTTCGCATCGCCCCGGAATGACTGATCCGGAGAAAAACATGGACGACCAGAAGCGCCGCGATGCCGGCATGAACGTGCGCCGCAAGGTGCTGGGCAATGCGTGGGTCGACAAGTCGATCGCGAACCGCAATGCCTTCAACACCGACTTCCAGGATCTGATCACACGCTATGCCTGGGGCGAGATCTGGACGCGGCCGCATTTCGACGAGCGCACGCGCCGGGTGCTGGTGATCGGCACAATGGTCGCGCTCGGGCAATGGGACGAATTCCGCCTGCATGTGCGCGCGGCGCTCGCCGAGGGGGGCTTCACACCCGAGGACATCAAGGAGATCCTGCTGCAGCAGGCGATCTATTGCGGCGTGCCGGCCGCCAACCACGCCGTCAAGGAAGCCTCAGCGATTGTGCAGGAGCTCGGCCTGCTCAAGAGCTAGCGGCGCGGCGCTCTCGGCCGGCTTCGGCGCCGCCGCCGGCTTCTCGATCACGACCACGACGGCGGCACCGAGCAGCATGAGCAGCTCGGTGGCATGCAGCCGCAGCGCGGCCATCTCGCCGACCTTCGAGGCCATAACCATGCTGGCAAACGAGATCAGGCTGCCGATTGCCAGTGCAATGCCGAGTGCCTCGTCGCTGCCGCCGCTTCTGCGGGTCCGCGGAATGCAGAGCAGCACGAGATAGATCGCAAAGAACGCCACGACCGTCAGGCGTCCCAGCGCGAGCAGCCAGGCCGCGCGCACCGTGTCCATGCCTGCCATTTGCAGGTGGTCGCTCAGGTACAGCGCCACCGCGACGCTCGGCCGCTCATAGAGGCCGTGCACAGGGGCGACGATGATGTTGAAAGCGACGAGGATCCATACCGGAATGAAGTAGGCCGCCAGCAGCGCGCCGTTGACCGAACCGATCCGCCAATTCCTGAACATGCCGCTTCCCGCCTGGTTCGCCGAGCCCCTCCTCGAAGGGCGGCGGCTTCGCCGGAGCTAACTCGCACCAGACTGTGGCGGCAATTTAAACCGTTTGTTTACCTTAACTGGGCCGGATTTCGCTCTGTGGTTCCGGGGCGGCTTAGAGAGCCGAACCCGCAATCTCGAGATACCGGGTTCGATGCTTCGCATCGCCCCGGAATGACGCCAAGCAGAGAAAAGGCCCCGCCTTGCGGCGGGGCCTCCTCGATCCTCGACTCCCAAACTTACTATTCCTGGCCGCGCTGGCCGCCCTGCTGCTGGCCAGGCCGATCGCCCTGACGCGGATCCTGGTTCTGCTGTCCGGGTTTCTGACCACCGCCCTGCTGCTGCCCGGGTTGCTGACCTGGGCGCTGCTGGCCCGGGTTCTGACTCTGCTGATCCGGGTTCTGGTTCTGCTGCTTCGTCATTCGGGGAACTCCCTTGTTGGACGTCAGAGACGAGACAACGGGCGGCATCCATTTTGGTTGCCGGGAACCAGGTTCCTCGGCACGCGGGAACCGAAGCGCGAAATGATCTCTGTACAAGCCGGATTGCCGAGGTCAGGCCGGTTGCAGCGGCCAGTTCCGTCCTGTTACAAAACCAGATGACGCTCAAGGGCTGCCGGGGCCCAAGAACTCTCTGCAAGAGCTCCCTTTGAGCCGCGACAAGTTTGGGTAACGGCAGCTTATGGATTATTTCGCCCAGCAGCTCATCAACGGCCTCGTGCTCGGCTCCATCTACGGCCTGATCGCGATCGGCTACACGATGGTCTACGGCATCGTCGGCATGATCAACTTCGCTCACGGCGACGTCTTCATGATCGGCGGCTTCATCGCCCTGATCACCTTCCTGATCCTGATCTCTTTCGGCCTCACCGCAATCCCGCTGATCCTGCTCGTGGTGCTGCTGGTCTCGATGGCGATCACCGCGCTCTATGGCTGGACCATCGAGCGCATCGCGTACCGGCCGCTACGCCATTCCTTCCGCCTCGCCCCGATGCTATCGGCGATCGGCATGTCCTTCGTGCTCACCAACTATTCGCAAGTCGCGCAGGGCGCGCGCGTCAAGCCGATCCCGCCTTTCATCACCGGCGGCTACACGCTGCACGAGAGCCCGGACGGCTTCGTGATCCAGCTCTCCAACATCCAGATCATGGTGGTCGTCACCACCATCGTGCTGCTGGCGATCTTCACCTGGCTGGTGTCGAGCACCCGCCTCGGCCGCGACATGCGCGCCTGCGAGCAGGACCAGACCATGGCGGCGCTGCTCGGCGTCAATGTCGACCGCACCATCTCCATGACCTTCGTGATCGGGGCCGCGCTGGCCGCAGTCGCGGGCCTGATGTACCTGCTCTATTACGGCCTGGTCGATTTCTTCATGGGCTTCGTCGCCGGCATCAAGGCCTTCACCGCCGCCGTGCTCGGCGGCATCGGCTCGCTGCCCGGCGCCATGCTCGGGGGCCTCGCGATCGGCCTGATCGAGACGTTCTGGTCGGCCTATTTCTCGGTCGAGTACAAGGACGTCGCGGCGTTCTCGATCCTGATCGTCGTGCTGATCTTCATGCCGACCGGCCTGCTCGGCCGTCCCGAAGTCGAAAAAGTCTGACGGACCGCCGCGTGACAGCTCCCTCGACCCATACGGCCAAACCTGCAACGGGCATCTCCGCCCTCCTCAAGACCGCCTTCGTCAACGCGCTCATCGCGCTGGTGCTGTTCTCGCTGATGGTCGGCATCCGCACCGAGGCGGGCTCGGACGGTCAGCTCACCTACTGGACGCGATTCGGCGAGCTGGCCTCGCTCGTCGCCGCGGTGTTCGGCGGCTCGATCGTGATCGAACTGCTGCGGCAATGGATCGGGACGACCGGCGCCGAGAAGCTGGTGCCGCCGGCCGTGCAAAGCGGCGTGTCCCTGCTCGGCCGCTACGTCGCGCCGGCGCTGCTGATCTTCACGGTGCTGGTGCCCGTCATCTTCTATAATCAGCGCTACATCCTCGACCTCGCGATCCTCGTGCTCACTTACGTGATGCTGGGTTGGGGGTTGAACGTCGTGGTCGGGCTCGCCGGCCTGCTCGACCTCGGCTACGTCGCCTTCTATGCGGTCGGCGCCTATTCCTACGGACTGCTCGCCACCAATTTCGGCTGGTCGTTCTGGATCTGCCTGCCGCTCGCCGGCATTCTCGCCGCGTTCTGGGGGGTGCTGCTCGGCTTCCCCGTGCTCCGCCTGCGCGGCGACTATCTCGCCATCGTGACGCTCGCATTCGGCGAGATTATCCGGCTCGTCATCATCAACTGGCAGGATCTGACGGGCGGCCCGAACGGCGTCTCCGGCATTCCGCGTCCTTCCTTCTTCGGCATCCCGCTCGACAACAGCGATGACGGGCTGGCCGCCAGGCTCGGCATCGAATATTCGGCGACCCACCGCATCGTCTTCCTGTTCTACCTGATCCTGGCGCTTGCACTGCTCACCAATTGGGTGACGATCCGCTTGCGCCGTCTGCCGATCGGCCGGGCCTGGGAAGCCCTGCGCGAGGACGAGGTCGCCTGCCGCGCGCTCGGAATCAACACCACGACCACCAAGCTCACGGCGTTTGCGACCGGCGCCATGTTCGGCGGTTTCGCCGGTGCCTTCTTCGCCACCCGCCAGGGCTTCATCAGCCCGGAATCCTTCACCTTCCAGGAATCGGCGCTGGTGCTCGCCATCGTCGTGCTCGGCGGCATGGGCTCGCAGCTCGGCGTCGCGCTTGCCGCGCTCGCCATGATCGGCGGCTTCGAGCTGTTCCGCGGCCTCGAGAACTACCGCATGCTGGTGTTCGGCATGTCGATGGTGCTGATCATGATCTGGCGGCCGCGCGGCCTGGTCGGCCACCGCGCGCCCACCGTGTATCTGACCAAGGCGAAAGCGATCTCCTCCGACCTCGTCAAGGAGGGGCACGGATGAGCGGCGACACCATTCTCAGCGTCGAGCGGCTCACCATGCGCTTCGGCGGCATCGTCGCCGTGCAGGACCTGTCGTTCACCGCCGAGCGAAAGAAGATCACCGCGCTGATCGGGCCGAACGGCGCCGGCAAGACCACGGTCTTCAACTGCATTACCGGGTTCTACAAGCCGACCGGCGGCACCATTCGCCTGAGCCATGACGACGGCAAAGTTGTCGCGCTGGAGCGGCTCAACGATTTTCGCATCGCCAAGCAGGCCAGGGTGGCGCGCACGTTCCAGAACATCCGCCTGTTTCCCGGCATGACCGCGCTGGAAAACCTGATGGTGGCGCAGCACAACGCGCTGTTGCGCGCCTCCGGCTTCACCTTCCTCGGCCTCGTCGGGGCCCCCTCCTACCGCGAAGCTGAGAAACGCGCGATCGATCTTGCCACCGACTGGCTGAAGCGCGTCAATCTGCTCGACCGCGCCGACGATGCCGCGGGCAATTTCGCCTATGGCGACCAGCGCCGGCTCGAGATCGCCCGGGCCATGTGCACCGAGCCTGCGCTGTTGTGCCTTGACGAGCCGGCGGCCGGCCTCAATGCACGCGAGAGCGCGGCCCTGAGCGAGCTGTTGCTCTCGATCCGGGACGAGCTCGGCACCTCGATCCTCTTGATCGAGCATGACATGTCGGTGGTGATGGAGATCTCCGACCACATCGTGGTGATGGATCATGGCGTGAAGATCGCCGAAGGCACGCCACGGGAGGTTCGCGACGATCCCAAGGTGATCGCCGCCTATCTCGGCGCGGACGAGGACGAGGCCGTGGCCGTGATGGAGAGCGGGACGTGACGTCGCCCCTGCTCGCGATCCGCGGTCTTCGCGCCGCCTACGGCAAGATCGAGGCGCTGAAGGGCGTCGACGTCGAGATCAATGCCGGCGAGATCGTGGCGCTGATCGGCGCCAACGGCGCCGGCAAGTCGACGTTGATGATGACGATCTTCGGCAAGCCGCGGGCCCGCGCCGGACAGATCCTGTACGAAGGCCGCGACATCACCACCGTGCCCACCCACGAGATCGCACATCTGCGCATCGCACAGTCGCCGGAAGGCCGCCGCATCTTCCCGCGCATGAGCGTGGCGGAAAACCTCCAGATGGGGGCGGATGCCACCGACTGCACGGAGGCTGAGCGCGAGGCGACACTGCAGCGCGTCTTCGCGCTGTTTCCGCGGCTGAAGGAACGCTACGGCCAGCGCGGCGGAACTCTCTCCGGCGGCGAGCAGCAGATGCTGGCCATCGGCCGCGCGCTGATGAGCCGCCCCCGTCTGCTCCTGCTCGACGAGCCCTCGCTTGGACTGGCACCGCTGATCGCCCGGCAGATCTTCGACGCCATCAGGACCCTCAACCGGCAGGACGGCCTGACCGTCCTGATCGTCGAGCAGAACGCCAACCATGCGCTCAAGCTCGCCCATCGCGGCTATGTCATGGTCAATGGCCTGATCACGCTGGCAGGGACCGGCACCGAATTGTTGCAGCGCCCCGAGATTCGCGCCGCCTATCTGGAAGGTGGCCGCCACGGCTGACGGCAGGCTCCGGGCCCGGCGCATGCGGCCGAATGTGGCGCCATATCTTCCGCAAATGCCCGTATTTTGCCGGTGACTTCTCCTCGAATTCATTCAAGAATGGCGCCGGTTTGAACCGGGCACGCCCCGGCAACTTCCACAGGCGACCACCCGCGAGGTATCTCATGAAATCACTGAAGCTCATCGGTCTGGCATTCGGCGCATCGCTCGCGCTGTCGAGCGCGGCATTCGCGCAGGATGTCACCGTCGCAGTCGCAGGCCCGATGACCGGCGGCGAGTCCGCCTTCGGCCGCCAGATGAAGAACGGCGCCGAGATGGCTGTGACCGACATCAATGCCGCCGGCGGCGTCAACGGCAAGAAGCTCGCGCTCTCCGTCGAGGACGACGCCTGCGACCCGAAGCAGGCGCGCTCGATCGCCGAGAAGATCGCCGGCGCGAAGATCCCGTTCGTGGCCGGGCATTATTGCTCGTCGTCGTCGATCCCGGCGTCCGAAGCCTATGCCGACGGCAACGTACTCCAGATCACGCCGGCCTCGACCAATCCGCTGTTCACCGAGCGCAAGCTCTGGAACGTGGCGCGCGTCTGCGGCCGTGACGATCAGCAGGGCCTGATCGCGGCGCAGTACATCGCCAAGAACTACAAGGGCAAGAACATCGCGATCCTCAACGACAAGACCACCTACGGCAAGGGTCTTGCCGACGAGACCAAGAAGGCGCTCAACAAGGCCGGCATCACCGAGAAGATGTACGAGTCCTACAACAAGGGCGACAAGGACTTCAACGCGATCGTTTCCCGCCTGAAGCGCGACAATATCGACCTCGTCTTTGTCGGCGGCTACCATCAGGAGAGCGGCCTGATCCTGCGTCAGATGCGCGACCAGGGCCTAAAGACCGTGCTGATGGCCGGCGACGCGCTCGCCGACAAGGAGTACGCCTCGATCACCGGTCCCGCCGGCGAGGGCACGCTGTTCACCTTCGGCCCCGACCCGCGCAAGAAGCCGACGGCGAAGAAGATCGTCGAGGCCTTCAAGGCCAAGAACATCGACCCCGAAGGCTACACCCTCTACACCTATGCGGCGATGCAGGTGTGGTCGCAGGCGGCCAAGAAGGCCGGCACCACCGACGCCAAGAAGGTGATGGAGACGATCAAGGCCGGCAAGTGGGACACCGTGATCGGCCCGATCGAGTATGACGCCAAGGGCGACATCAAGCAGATCGACTACGTCGTCTACAAGTGGGACGCCAAGGGCGGCTACGCCGAGATCACCGGCGGCGGCACCTGAGCGCGCTGCCCGCTTTGGACCGCCACTACACACCCCCGCGCCCCGGCTACCCCCGGGGCGCTTCTTCTTGCGGCGGGATCAGACGGCCTCGGGCAGGGCTCCGGCGACCGCTGCCTGGGCCTTGCGCAGAGCTTGCAGCAGATCGTTCGGCCGAAACGGCTTTTGCAGGCAGGCCACGTTGCCAAGGTGGGGTGATTGCTCCATGAAATCGAACGTCGTCATCCCGGACACCGCAATGACGGGGAGGGCCGGCACGCGCTCGCGCAGGCTGTTGATCACGTCGATGCCGCTGGTGTCCCCGAGGAAGATGTCCACGATCGCCGCGTCAAAGGAGCCTTCCGCGAACGCCTTCAGCCCGGCCGCACCGGTTTCTGCTTCCACCACCTCGAAATGATGAACCCGAAGCACGATCGCGACCATTGCACGGACGTCCTTCTGATCGTCGATGATGAGAACGCGGGGCATGGAACATCTCCCGATATCGGCAAAATCGTCTGATCCTACGTGGAACCCGCCGTAGCGGCCTGCATAATGGCACCGTCCAGTAAAGCGCACCTTACCCGATCTTTGTTCTGTGCTCCCCCCGGGATTAAGTAAACTGTAACTTTCGGTTGAGTCGCAGCCGTCCGTTCACGATGCGCGCCAAGAACCGGCTACCATGAGCGGAGTGCCGGTCGAATGAGACTTGCGGAAATGCTCAAAACCGATTTGCCCAAGACCGGCCTGCGCGAGGTGGACGTGTCTGCAATAATGGACCGAAGCACCTTTCTTTCGACCATGCCGGCCACTGCGACCGACCGCGCTGCAGCATTCACGATTGTCGGCGTGTCCTCTGTCTTGTTCGCGGCGGCCGTGCCCTTCGCGGGGACCCCGCTCCCGCATGTTCCGGCCTTCGTCGCCTCCTATCAATCCGCGCTCGCCGTGAGCGACATCGTCACGGCCGTGCTGCTGCTGTCGCAATTCGTGATCTTGCGCACCCGCGCGCTGCTGTGGCTCGCGGGCGGCTATCTCTTCACCGCGGCGGCGGCGCTGGTTCATGCCCTCACCTTTCCCGGACTGTTCGCACCGGCCGGGCTTTTTGGCGGGGGCCGCCAGACTACGGTCTGGCTCTACATGATCTGGCACGCCGGCTTTCCACTGTGCGTGATGGCTTACGCCTGGCTCAAGGATAAGGATGGTGGCCCCCAGATCAGCGGCACGGCCGGCCGCGCGATTTGTGCCAGCGTGCTCGGCGTCATCGCCGCGATCGTGGTTTTTGCATGGATCGTCACCGCGCAGCACGATCTGTTGCCGGTCCTGCTCAGCGAGGGCCGCTACACGACGACCATGATCGGAGTCGTGTCGTTCGTGTGGTCGCTGAGCTTTGCCGCCCTCGTCTCCCTCTGGTTCCGCAGGCCGCATACGGTGATCGACGTCTGGCTGATGGTCGTGATGTGCGCCTGGCTGTTCGACATCGCGCTGTCGGCGATCGTCAACGTCGCGCGCTTCGATCTTGGCTTCTATGCCGGCCGCCTCTATGGCCTTGCCGCGGCGGCCTTCGTGCTCGCGGTTCTGCTGATCGAGAATGTTCGCGTCCAGGCGCGTACGGTGGGCCTCGTCGGAAAGCTGCGGCAGCAATCGGCCTCGGAACGCGACTATTTCGGCAAGCGCCTCGCCCTGTACGGCGCCGTGGTCGAGTCATCCAATGACGCCATCATCACCAAGTCGCTCGATGGCATCATCACGGGCTGGAACAAGGCCGCCGAGCATCTGTTCGGCTACTCCGCCGCCGAAGCCGTCGGCAAGCCGATCGACATCATCGTGCCGCCGGATCGCAAGGGCGAGGTCAGGGGCATCCTCAACCGGATCGCCGCTAATGAGTCGATCGCTCAACACGAGACGGTGCGCATCCGGAAAGACGGCCGCCCCCTCGACGTCGTCCTGAACATCTCACCGCTGCGGACGGATGACGGCGAGGTCATCGGCGCCTCCAAAATTGCCCACGACATCACCGAAGAAAAGCAGGCCCGAGAGAAGCTGCGCCGGGAAACAGAGGAGCGCCAGCGCATCTTCGAGACGTCGCAGGACCTGATCCTGGTCACCGACGGCTACGGCAATTTCGTCCAGGTCAGCCCGAGCGTGAAGACCATTCTCGGCTACGGCCCCGAGGACATGGTCGGGCACAGCGCGACCGAGTTCATCCATCCCGACGATCTCGAAAAGACGCGGAGCGAGATGCGTGCAGCCCGTCGCGGGGCAGTCAAGCGCAGCTTCGAAGCGCGCTACTACCACTATGACGGCCACGAGGTCGCGCTGAACTGGATGGGCACCTGGTCGGAGCCGGTGAAGCGCCACTTCTTCATCGGCCGCGACCTCACCGACAAGCAGGCTGCCGAGGCCCAGCTCAGGCAGGTCCAGAAGATGGACTCGATCGGCCAACTGACCGGCGGCGTCGCCCACGATTTCAACAACGTGCTGACCGTCATCACGGGCACGATCGGCATTCTGAGCGACGCCGTCGCCGACCGGCCCGAGCTTGCCGCCATCACCAAGCTGATCGACGACGCCGCCGAGCGCGGCGCGCAGCTGACCAAGCATCTGCTCGCCTTCGCCCGCAAGCAGCCGCTCCAGCCGCGCGAAATCGACGTCAACGCACTGGTGCTCGAAGCCGCCAAGCTACTGCATCCGACGCTCGGCGAGCAGATCACCATCATGCCGCAGCTCACCGAGGATGCCTGGCCGACGCTGGTCGATCCGGGCCAGCTGTCCACCGCGATCCTCAATCTCGCATTGAACGCGCGCGACGCCATGCCGGAGGGCGGCACCCTCGTGCTGGAGACCCGCAACATCTTCCTCGACGACGGCTACGCCAGCATGAATCCCGACGTCGTCGCCGGCAATTACGTGATGATTGCGGTCAGCGACACCGGCAGCGGAATTCCCGCCGAGCTGATCGACCGGGTGTTCGATCCGTTCTTCACCACCAAGGAGGTCGGCAAGGGCACCGGCCTCGGCCTCAGCATGGTGTTCGGCTTCGTCAAGCAGTCGGGCGGCCATATCAAGATCTACAGCGAGGAAGACCACGGCACGAGCGTGAAGATCTACCTGCCGCGCTCAACCGGCGTGCAGGAGACCGAGTTCGAGGCGCTGCAGAACGCGCCGATCGCCGGCGGCAACGAGAAGATCCTGATCGTCGAGGACGATGCGCTGGTGCGGCAGTATGTCGTGACGCAGGTCAGGAGCCTCGGCTATACTGCGCTCGAGGCCGCCAACGCCGCCGAGGCCCTCACCATCATCGACAGCGACGCGACCATCGAGCTGCTCTTCACCGACATCATCATGCCCGGCAACATGAACGGCCGCCAGTTGGCGGACGAAGCGTACAAGCGCCGCCCCGGCCTGAAGACGCTGTTTACCTCGGGCTACACCGAAAATGCCATCGTCCATCACGGCCGGCTCGATTCCGGCGTGCTGCTGCTGGCCAAGCCCTACCGCAAGTCCGAGCTCGCCAAGATGCTGAGGGCCGCGCTCTCCAGTTGAGCCTGCGGCATCGCTGCGCTATCGCAGATCGCGAAATGCTCTCAGTGACGAGGTCGTCTTGAAGAATCTTCTCACCGATATCGCCGGCGTCCGGGTCGGCCATGCCGAAGATGCGAAAGTCGCTTCCGGCGTCACCGCAATCATCTTCGATTCTCCCGCGGTCGCCGCGATCGACGTTCGCGGCGGCGGCCCCGGCACACGCGAGGCCTCGACGCTCGACGTCGCCAATACCGTGGAGCGGGTCGACGCGATCGCGCTTTCAGGCGGCTCCGCCTTCGGCCTCGATGCAGGCGGGGGCGTGCAGGCCTGGCTCGCCGAACAGGGCCGCGGCTTCAGGGTCCGGGACGCCGTGGTGCCCCTCGTTCCGAGCGCAATCGTGTTCGACCTGCTCAACGGCGGCAACAAGGCCTGGGGCCGCTTCTCACCCTATCGCGATCTCGGCTATGCCGCAGCCGCCAACGCAGGCACCGACTTCGCGCTCGGCAGCGTCGGTGCCGGTCTGGGCGCGACCACCGCCACCTTCAAGGGCGGAATCGGCTCGGCGTCGGCCATCACGACGAACGGCGTCAAGGTCGCCGCGATCATGGTGGTGAACGCGGTCGGCAGCGTCACCGTCGGCAACGGTCCCTGGTTCTGGGCCGCGCCGTTCGAGGAAAACGGCGAGTTCGGCGGCCGGGGCCTTCCGCCTGCGTTCACGCCCGACATGCTGGCGATGCGCATCAAGGGCGGGCCGGCCGCGAGCGAGCGCGAGAACACCACGATCGGCCTCGTCGTCACCGACGCGATCCTGAGCAAGGCGCAGGCCAAGCGGCTCGCCATGATCGCGCAGACCGGATTTGCCCGCGCGATCTATCCTGTGCACGCCCCGCTCGACGGCGACGTGCTGTTTGCCGCGGCCACCTGCGAGAAGCCGATCGAGCCGCTGGTGGGGCTCACCGAGCTCGGCATGGTCGCCGCCAACGTGGTCGCACGCGCGATCGCAAGCGGCGTGTACAGCGCGACCGCGCTGCCGTTCCCCGGTGCACTGCCGGCGTGGAAGGACAAGTTCGGCTAGGGAGAAACGAAACGGCTGATACGGCGTTGTCCCGGCGGGCCGAGATGTTCGTCATGCCGTCGTCCGTGATCCGCTTCTTTCGATATGCGCCGGATACGCGCGAGCTGAAGGTGACTTTCGTCAGCGGAAGGATCTACCTCTACGAGGACGTCCCGCCCGAGGCCGCCGCTGCATTCAGTCAAGCGCGCTCGAAAGGGATCTTCTTCAATCGCGAGATCCGCGACCGCTATGTCTATCGTGACATCACGCACGAATATGCGGGTTAGCCTCGGGGCGCGCTTACACGCTCATCGACATCGATGATGCCGACCCCGCCGAAGCCTGCGCCTGACGCTGCATCATTTGCCCGAACCAGTCATAAGGCGAATTGCCGCCGCCGTTGGCATTCGAAGTGCTGGAAGCGCCAGGCACGGTGGTCGACATCTTGAAGCCGTCGGCATAGGTGACGGTGGTGGTTGTCGAGCCATCGGCATTGGTCGTCGTGGTCGACGTCGAGCCGCCGCCGGATTGCGACGAGGAGTCCGAGCCATCGCCTGCGCCGCCGACACCCTGCGCGTGATGGCCCTGGCCGCCCCGGAGCGCCTTCGTCATCTCTCCGAGATCGATGTCGCCATCCGCATTCGCGTCCATCTTGGAGAACACCTCGCCGGCCTTCGCCAGATTGGTGCCTCCGGCGCCGAGGGCGTCCTCGAACTCGGACTTGGTGATCTTGCCGTTGCCGTCCGCGTCGATCTGTGAGAACAGGTCCTTCAGCGCAGCCTCGCGGCTCTTCGTCGTTGAGGATGTCGCGCCCGCGCCGTCGGCCGACTGGCCCTGCACCGCGAACAGCGCGTTCATCGTCTCGGGCGAGATCTGCGGATGCTTGCCTGGGTTGACCGAGGAGGTCGCGGCGGTCGCGCTGCTGCTGCCGCTGTCGATCGCGAACGGATTGGTCGCCGCGCTCTGCGAGGAGCCTGTCTTGTGCGCCGCCGACGACGATTTCGCATTCGCCAGCGACTGGATCGCGCCGAGCGCGCTCGATACCGCACCAAGGGCGAGCAACATTGCACAACTCCAATGGGGCGCGGCATGCCGCGACCAATATTTCTGCGGCTGAAGTCAGCAAGCGCCGTGCCATCGCGAAAAGCTCAACGAAATCCGCATCCGTCGGTTCGTGGAGACCGCGGGAACGTCGGCAATTCATGCCGGCCGCGGCAGAAATTTCCGCCCACAGGAAGCCCGCCCCTCCTGCATTGCCCGCCACGGAGGCCCATGTTAGGCGAGGCCCTTCGTCGTCCGTCGCCACGGGAAAATGCGCCATGACCCAAGCCTTCGTCCCCCGCCCTTTGGCCATCGCCCCCTCGATCCTGGCCTCGGACTTTTCCAAGCTCGGCGAGGAGGTGCGCAGCGTGGATGCCGCCGGCGCCGACTGGATCCATCTCGACGTGATGGACGGACATTTCGTTCCCAACATCTCCTACGGCCCTGACGTCATCAAGGCGATGCGCCCGCACACGAAGAAGATCTTCGACGCGCATCTGATGATCTCGCCCTGCGATCCCTATCTCGAGGCCTTCGCCAAAGCCGGCTGCGACCACATCACCGTGCATGCGGAGGCAGGTCCCCATCTGCACCGCTCGCTGCAGGCGATCCGCGCGCTCGGCAAGAAGGCCGGCGTCTCGCTCAATCCGGCGACGCCGATCAGCGCGCTCGAATACGTCCTCGACCTCGTAGACCTCGTTCTGGTGATGTCGGTCAATCCCGGCTTCGGCGGCCAGGCCTTCATCCCCTCCGCGATCGCCAAGATACGCGACATCCGCGCCATGACGGCGGGACGCCCGATCGACATCGAGGTCGACGGCGGCGTCGGTCCCGACGTCGCGGGCCCGCTCGCCGCGGCCGGCGCCAACGCCTTCGTCGCCGGCACCTCCGTGTTCAAGGGCGGCACGCAGGAAGCCTACAAGACCAACATCGCGGCGATCCGCAATGCGGCACTGGGGGCCCGCGGCGAAGCGATTTGAGGCCATCGCCGTCCGAACTCGTGCGGCGGCCGCTGCGACCAACGGCAATGGATGACTTGCGCGCAACTCCGTTTTCGGCGGGCCTGCTTCGCCTTCTCGCCGAGTCCTTGCGCGATGGAGAGCGGGTGGTCTGGCGGGGGCAGCCAGACGGCATCGCCCGCGCGGCCATGTGGCGATTTCTCTGGTGGATCGGATTTCCCTGGCTGTTGCTGACCGTCCTCGCATTCAGCGCCGGCTGGATCGACCAGGCGGTTCAACCGCTCGTCATGGTCGGGATTGCGATGGTTGCCGCCCCGCTGGTGATGCTGCTGCACGACCTGCAAACGCTTTACGTGATTACCGATCGCCGCGCGCTGATCCTGCGCACCGCCTGGGGCAGACGGACGGTGAGCCAGACCTCGTTCGAGGGCATGGATGCAGTCTTCGAAATCCTCGACATCGGCCGCGGTGCCGGCCACCTCAACTTCGCATCGGGGCGGTCGACGCGCTCGCCCGATACCGACTACACCGGGCGCTACGGCTTTCGCTGCGTTCGCAACCCCGCGCACGTCCGCGGCATCCTCGCCGACGCTCGCGCCGGCAAGATGCGTCGCTCACCCCCGGAAAAAACTGCGGCTTCTACGGATCGTGCGGCGCGCAATGCCTAAAATTGCAACTCAAATCCGTACTCATCCGGACTTCCCTGATTCGTGCAAATCACCGCAAGTGACTCCTGCCTGCTTTTGACGGGAGCACATCATGACGACGACCCTGATTTGGACTGGCGTAGCGTTGTGGTTGGGATTCAATGCGGCGATTGCAGCTCGCGGCCTCTACGTCGCACGGCCGGTGAAGGTCGCATCCTCCGGCCGCATCATCCATCTTCTTCCTCGCCGGCGCTGATGCCATGCAGCTCGCCCTCGTGAAACGTCAGCCGAAGCGCAGGTGCCGTATTCCGCGCCGCCCGCATCCGAACCTCGACGATTTCTTCGGCCGCCTCGAGCGAGCCGAGGGCACGCTGGCCGACGATGGCGGGCTCGACACGACGGACCTCGACCGTTCGTTTGGCTCGCCACGCCGACACTGAGACTTCCTTTTTCCGGACCGCCCCATGAAACCGCATTGCCCGAACTGCCTGAAGGAAATGACCAAGGCGTCCGCGTCGCGTAACCTCTTCAATTGCGAGCCCTGCCGCGAGATCATCCAGTATTTCGGCGGCAGCGCGGATCACGGCGAGCCGGGGCCGCAGTTCTGCTGGCCGATCCGCCGCAATCGCGTCGCCCACACCGTCCGCGCGGCCTGATCCAGCCGGACGGCGCCTAGCGGCCTAACCCGCCGTTTCGCGGGGATCGCCGGCCATCCGCGGCGGCCGCACCACGGTGACGGTACAGGACGCCTCCGAGGCCACCTTGGCCGAGACGCTGCCGAGCAGCGTGCGCTTGAACGAGCTCTGCCGCGCGCCGATGATGACGTGGTCGACCTGGTTGGATTGCGCGAACTCCAGGATTGCGGCGGCGGGATCGACCGCCTCCAGCACATGAGCCGACAGCCGGCTCTCATCCAGCTTGAGCGGCGTCGCCCAGTGCCTGAGTGCCACCAGACGGTCGATGTGCTTATTGGAGCCCTGTTCGTCCAGCATCCGGTCGATCGCAAGCCGGTTCAGCTTGAGCACGTTGACGCAGGCAAGTCGCGCCGACGGCAAGGTGGCGAGGATGCGCTCGGTGGTCACGCGCAGCGCCTCGTTCAGCTCCGACGCGCCCTCCACCGTGTCGAGCGCAACCGCGAGGATCGGGCTGGATGCGATCTGGGCGGCGACATCCGATTTCGCGCGCGGCGCCATGACGCCCTGGTTGAAGCGGCGGCGCCAGGCGACGCTGAGGGGATCGCGTTTCACGCGCTCCGAGCGCGCAGTGAGCTTGACCTGGTCCGGATAAGTCAGATCGAAGGCGAGCTGGGACGCGGTCGGATAGCGCCACACCGGCTCGATCTCCAGACACCGCAACACCACCTCCTGAAGCCAGGGCGGATAGTCCGCGCGGAGCTTCCGCGGCGGATGCGGGTCGCGCCACAGCCGGCGCCGCATCGCGCGCAGCGTCTCGCCCTCCCCAAACGGACGCTCGCCGGTCGTGAAAAAATACAGCAGCACGCCGAGCGAAAACAGATCGCTGCGCGGATCGTCGCGCACGCCGAGCAGCCGCTCGGGTGCCATATAGGGCGCGGTGCCGTAAGGCAGCCGGAATTCCTCCTGCAACAGATCCGGCAAATGGTTGTGATGCGACAAGCCGTAGTCGATCAGCACCGCCTCGCCGGACTCGCGGAACATGATGCTGCTCGGCTTGATGTCGTGATGGATCACGTTCTGCCGGTGCAGATCGGCCAGCGCGGTTGCGATCCTGGCGACGAGCTCGCGCGCCTCGTCATAAGGCAGCGGCAGCTCGGGCAGCCGCTTGTACAGCGTAGCGCCCGGGATGCGCTCGATCACGGCATAGGCCTGGCGGGCGAAGTCGCCGGTGCCGAAGCAGGCCGGCACGTGCGGACCCGCAAGCCGCGGCAGGATCATCATCTCCATCTCGAAAGAGACGATCGCGGCGGGGTCCTCGCCTTCCGACACCCGCGGGATCTTCATCAGCAAGGGCACGTCGATGCCGGGATGGGTGACGGTCCACAGCGTCGCCATGCCGCCGGCATGAACGCATTCGCCGATCGTGTACCCGTCGATCTCCGCACCTGTTTTGACCAGGGGTTTGGGCATCGCCGTCAGCGCCCCTGCAACAGACGGTCGGCGAGCCAAGGCGGCAGGCCGTTGTCGCGGATCCTGCTGGCTGCAGTCTCGACGTCATAGGGTGCGCGGCAATAGGTGATCTCGCAGGAGTCCGTGTCGAACAGCACGAAGGATGCCGACGGATCACCGTCACGGGGCTGGCCGACCGAGCCCAGCACGGCGAGCCATTGCCGCCCGCGCAGGAGCTGCACGGGGACATCGGTCTTCGGCACGAAGCTCGTCATCTTCGCCGTGACAGACATCGAATACAGCGCCGGCCTGTGGACATGGCCGCAGAACGTGACGTGGGCCTTCGTCGCGATCAGGCTCTTGGCGGCGTCCGCGGTCGAGCGGACATAGTGCCAGCGCTGGGGATGAGAGGCTTCCGCGTGCACGAAAAGGCGCCCGTCGTCGTCCACCTGCATCGGCAACTCGGCCAGGAACCGCCGCTGCACGGTGTCGAGCCGGCCGCGGGTCCATTCGATCGCGATCTGCGCCTCGGCGTTCATGGTCTCGGCCGTGGAATTGACGGCCTGGTCATGATTGCCGCGCACCGCGATGGCGCCCTGTGCAACCATCTCCATCGCGGTGTCCACGACCCATTCCGGATCGGCGCCATAGCCGACGAAATCGCCGAGCAGGACGAAGCCTTCCGCGCCTTTCGCACGCGCGAGTTTCAGGCAGGCCTCGAACGCCTGCCTGTTGCCGTGGATATCCGAGAAGACAGCTAGGAGCACGCACCCTCCACCCTCAGACTCTTATTCGAGGCCGAAAAGGCCAAATTGAGGGAAGTCAACAAGATGCGCCAGCACTGGGCCGTTTTCCAGCACTGCTCGGCGGGAATGGTGAAGGGCCTATTGCTCGTCCTTGGGCGGCATCCGGGGTGGCGGGATCGGGGTGAACACCGCGCCTTCCGCGCCGGCCGGCGGGGCAATGAACTCGCCGGTCGAGGAATCGCCGCCGCTGGTCTCCAGGATGGTCTTCGGCGTCACGTATTCCCGGACCATGTCGATCAAGCTGCCGTCGCCGCCGCCGAAATCCGCCGCGCGCCCTCCTTGCGGATGTCCGGCCGCGATCTCGTTCTCGGCGGCGTGGGTCTTGTCGGCCAGCCGGTCATTGTAAGGCACACGAAAGGCCCGCGGAATGCCGCTCGGGCGATTGTCCTCGTCCAGCGCCTCGACCCAGAGGTAGATCGAGCCGGGATCGCCGTCCACCGAATGCGGCTCGACGATGCGGGCCTTCAGGAGCTTGAAGGCGGTCGGCAGCCGGTCGGTGCTGGCCCAGCCGAGCAGCCCACGCATCTCGGTGAAGCTGACGACATAGAATGTGCTAGTCACGACCACGGCGACCGCTTTCAATGACCAATGCAGCCGCGCATAGACCAGCACGACCAGCAGCAATGCGCCGATGACGGCGTAGGCGACCGACAGCGTCAGGATGACAGTCTGCAGGTTAGTCACGGCGGACCCTCGTCGCGTTCCTGCTCACGCCGGTCCTGGGATCGAGATCGGCGCCGTTACGCCAGCTGCTGCGGAACGTCTCCAGCAGCGATTTCGGCCGCTGATCGACATCGACGACCTTGCCTTCCGCATCGATCCGGAATCGGACCGCGGTCTTCTCGTCGCCGGTGTGGTCGAGCGTGAGCTTGTTGTCGAAGATCACCTGCGCGGCCGGATTGAGCTTTTGGACCTTCACACTGGCGGTCACAGGCTCGCCGGTGGTGGCGACGAAATGCGAGACGTTGACAGTGTATTCGCCGGCGAGGATGCCGCGCACGGTGACGATCTCCTCGCGAATGGGCGAGGCGATCTTCTGGCCGTTGACGATGATGAAATTGTTGGCCCCGCCACGGTCGTCGCGGTCGAGCGTGAGGAAGCCGGCCTCGCGGTGGCGATACCAGGCGATGTTGCCGGCGGGATCCTGCACGAACAGGTCGAGATCGTCGGGATGATTGTCCGGCCAGTCCATCGTGATGATGAACTCCGCCTTGGAGTCGATCTTGCCGTCCTTGGCGTCCGGAGAGACCGCGAGCAGCGCGAGGAAAAACAGGAACGCGATGACCTGGAGCGCCTTGAACAGCATCACGCCCAGCGGGTCGAACGGCTCCTCGCGCGGATAGAGACCGAAATCGTCCATCATGACCGCGCACCAGAACCCTTGCGCTCCAGCACCGGCGTCACATAGGTCTCGGTCAACACCACCGCATCCGAGAACAACTGCTGGGTTGCGGAATCCAGCATGTAGTACTGGATGCGGACCAGGATCGAGCCGACGAGGCCGGCCAGCGTCGTGTACATCGCGACCGCCATGCCGTCGCTCATCAGGCCCATCGAGGAGCGCATCGCGACCTTGTCGGCGGCATCCAGCCCCGCGATCGGCGCCAGCATGATGATGAAGCCGATGATGGTGCCGAGCAGGCCCAGCTTCATCAACGTGTCGGAGACGAAGGCTCCGAACCCGTTGGACCCCCGCAAGCGGTCGGCGAGCGTCCGCAGCAGCAGGGTCTGGTCGACCGGGCGGTAGTCCTGCGCGGCGGCCTTGGTCACCAGGCTTTCGATATGGTCGCGCACGAGGCCGCGCGGCAGTTCTGCCGTGCCTGCCTCGAGCGCCTTGCTGCCGCCGGCCGCCGACAGCACCGCGCGGCAGCGCCGCGCCGCCGCCCCCTCCCGCGCGATCGCCCGCGTCCGCAGGAAGCAGTGGCCGCAGGTGAGGATATAGAGGCCCGCGATGACGCTCGAGATGTAGGTGCGGTCCGAGGTCAGCATCAGGTGGATCAGGCCGAACCGCCACAGCAGCACGACGGCGAAGATCGATAGCCCGGTGAAGATCATCCAGAACAGCAATGCGCTGCGCTCGGATGGATCGGCAGCCTCGGGCGCGATTGGTCCAATCGTCATCGAACTCATGCTGCACCGCTCCTGGCTTGCAAGCACCGGCCTGCGACGTCTCCTCACCGATTAGATCAAAGCCGCCGTTTCAGGTCCAAAGACCCATGCCCAGACCGGCTTGGGAAATTTGCCCGAGCTGCAATCCGGACCAGCCCTGCAATTGGCAAGGCGCGGCGGCGTTGTTAGGCTGACCTTATCAAATGTCGGGGGTGATCGCATGCGCCTCGTGCTTCAGCTTGTCGCCCGTCTTCTGCTCATCGTCGTGCTCTGCCTGGGAGCCGCGACCGTGTGGGCCACATTCGACGCCTATCGCAGCGTCGACCGGGCGACCGCCGCCTCCGCCCAGCGGGTCGCGCAGGCGCTTCAGGCGCTGTATTGGCGCGAGCTTTTGTTGCGCAGCAGCAGAGCGCGCGAGCAGCTTGTGCCGGTTCCGGACTGGCGCACGCTGGAGACGATGAAGCTGATCTCGCCTGGCATCTGCGTCGAGTTCCAGCCGGCCGCGGCTTTCGAGAAGCCGCTCTGCGGCCAAAGCGAGGGGCTGGGCGAGACGCCGCCGCGCTGGTTCGCCGCCATCACCTTCCTCGGCAGCCACGCCGAGGCGGTGCGGCCCATCAGCCCGCGCGCCGCGTCCGCCGGCACTGTCGTTGCGACGCCCGATGCCGCCGCCGCGATCTCGCTCGCCTGGGCGTACATCCTCAACGTCATCGACGTGGCGCTGCTGATGGCCGCCGCGATCGCACTGCTCGCTTCGCTCGCCATCGCGCACGCACTTGCGCCGGCGCGCGCGATCGTCGCCGCGCTTCAACGCATGGCGCGCGGTCAATATCGTACGAAACTGCCGCGCTTCCGCTCGATGGAGCTGGCGATGATCGGCAGCGCCGTCGGCGAGCTCGGCGGCCGGCTGGAGGAAGTCACCGAACAGCGCGCGGCGCTGGCGCGGCGCCTGATCGAAATCCGCGACGACGAGCGCCGCGCCCTCGCCCGCGAGCTGCACGACGAGTTCGGGCAGAACCTGTCCGCCATCCTCGCCTTTGCCAACACGATCGAAACGGCGAGCACGAAGCGGAACGAGGACGATGCCATCGCGCAGGACGCACGCATGATCTCGCAGGCCACCCACCATTTGATGGCCTCGCTGCGCGATGCGCTCAAGCGGCTGCGCAATCCGCTGCCCGAGGAGCTCGGGCTCGAAGCCAGCCTCGTCAATCTCGTAGACAGCTGGCGCTCGCACAGCACGGCGCGGCCGGCGATCCAGCTCGATCTCAGGGGCGACCTCACCGACATCAGCGGGCCGGCTGCCACCACGGCCTATCGTGTCGCGCAGGAATGCCTCACCAACGCGCTGCGTCACAGCGCGGCGCGCGAGATCTCACTGCGCGTCGAACGCCGCGCCGGCGAGGACGATGCCCTGCTGATCCGCGTCGAGGACGACGGCGGCGGCGATGCCGAGCGTGTCGCGCAATCGGCCGGCTTCGGCCTGACCGGCATACGCGAGCGCGTCACGGCCGCCGGTGGATCACTGTCGATCCTGCCTGCGAACCGCGGCCTCAGCGTCGCCGCCACCATTCCGCTCGCCGCATGAGGCCGGGATGAGCGAGGTGGCCGCAACAGGCATCGCCGTGCTGCTGGTCGACGACCACCCGATCGTCCGGCAAGGCTATCGGCGCGTGCTGGAAAGCCAGGGCGATCTGCATGTCGTGGCTGAAGCCGACAACGCCGCGGACGCCTATGCTGCCTTCAAGACGCACGACCCCGATGTCGTCCTGCTCGATATCTCGATGCCGGGCGCGAGCGGGCTGGAGGCGATCCGCAACATCCGCGCCCGCAGCCCGCGGGCGCGCATTCTCGTCTTCACCATGCACAACGAGGCCGTCCTAGTGAAGGCGGCCTTCGGCGCGGGCGCGAGCGGCTTCGTCACCAAGAGCAGCGAACCGTCCGCCGTCGTGAACGCCATCCGCAGCGTCGCCCGCGGCGAGCGCGCCATGAGCGACGACATCGCGCATATTCTGGCGGAGGACAGCCTGTCGGCGGGTTCAGTGCTGGATCAACTGGGCGAGCGCGAGATCGAGATCCTGCGCCAGTTCGCCGGCGGCGCCACCACGGAAGAGATCGCGGCGCATCTCAATCTCAGCGTCAAGACGGTGCAGAACTATCACTACCTGATCAAGTCGAAGACCGGCGCCGGCACGGATGCGCAGCTGGTGCGGCTCGCCGCTGCTTGTGGGCTGACGAGGATTTAACGGAGCTGCGTGGCGTGGGTGGCCGGGACAAGCCCGGCCATGACGGGGAAACGTGACTTAAGCCTTCAACCCGCGCAGCAGCAGCGCCAGCGTCGCATCGACGCGCGCGGTCAGATCGGCGTCCTTCCACTCGTCGGCATGGGCGGGATGATGAAAGCGGACGGTCGCATCGAAGATCGCGCGCGCGGTCGCCTTCACGTCGCCAACGGCGAATTCGCCCTGCTTGACGCCGTCGGTCAGGATCGCCGCGATCTGGTCGATCATGGTGTCCTTGTGACACTTGACGGCCGCACAGGCCTCCCGCGCGAGGGTCAGATAAGTGTCGAACATCTCGGGGTCGTCGAGCACGCGCGAACGCTTGGCGGCAAACAGCGTCCGCAGCCAGCGGTCGAGGCGCACGGGCGCCGGCCCCTGCTCCTCTGCGATCGCACGGAGCGGCGCGTCGATGCGGTCGAGCCAGCGCTTGGCAACGGCCTCGCGCAGCGAGGCCTTGCTCGGGAAATGGCGATAGACGCTGCCGTGGCTCACATCGAGCGCACGGGCAACGTCGACCACGGTGGCCTTGGCAAGTCCGTAACGCCTGAGCACGTCCTCGGTGACTTCGAGGATCCGCTCCGGCGTCAAGACAACGGCTTCATTCATGCCAGCACCATATTCCCGTTCAGGGCTCAGTTTCCCGGCAGTAGGGCCACTTCCGAAGCGCCCTTGCCGGTCGTTCGGAAGCCTATGCCTTAATGCGGCAGTTTTGCAGCCTGCGCCGCGATCCGGCGCGCCACCAGCAAATTGAGCCATTGCCCAATCACGCCGGTGAGATTGATGATTTCGGTGGTCATTGTCCTAAGTCTCCATTCGTCCGCGGTCCCCGTTCTTCAACTCGCCTTCCGATCCGAGCTTGTCGGATGTCGGGCTCCCCGGGGCTTGTCGCGGGACGCCCAATCGGAACGTCCGTGGACGGATATACACGTCTCGCTGACAGATTTCAATATCTGTCAGTCAATGATCCGTGATTGACAGCTCCTTTTTGTAGGCTGGCCGGCCCCCTGCTGCCCGGTCGGTGGACAGCCGGGCGCCTCCCGGCCTCCCGCGGCCCAGACCGTTTGTTTCGCCCTGCCCGCTCTGTTACATCACGGCGTAAAAAGCATTCTGGCCGGCGCCCCCTTGCGACCGCCCGCCCACCTTCCTGGAGCCGCCCCAATGATCCCCCGCTATACCCGTCCCGAAATGGCCTCGATCTGGGAACCGCAGACCCGGTTCAAGATCTGGTTCGAGATCGAGGCGCATGCGGCGGACGCCCTGGCCGAACTCGGGACCATCCCCAAGGAGGCCGCCAAAACGGTCTGGGCCAAGGCCAAGAACGCCACCTTCGACGTCGCCCGCATCGACGAGATCGAGCGCGAAACCAAGCACGACGTCATCGCCTTCCTCACCCATCTCGCCGAGATCGTCGGCCCCGAGGCGCGCTTCGTGCACCAGGGCATGACCTCCTCCGACGTGCTCGACACCTGCCTCAACGTCCAGCTCACCCGCGCTGCCGACCTCCTGCTCGCCGACCTCGACAAGGTGCTGGCCGCGCTGAAGAAGCGCGCCTTCGAGCACAAGATGACGCCGACCATCGGGCGCAGCCACGGCATCCATGCCGAGCCGGTGACCTTCGGCCTCAAGCTCGCCTACGCCTATGCCGAATTCACCCGGGCCAAGGAGCGCCTGATCGCGGCGCGGAAGGAAGTCGCGACCTGCGCCATCTCGGGCGCCGTCGGCACCTTCGCGCAGATCGACCCGCGCGTCGAAGAGCATGTCGCGAAAGCCATGGGTCTCGTCCCCGAGCCGATCTCGACCCAGGTGATCCCGCGCGACCGCCACGCGATGTATTTCTCCACCCTCGGCGTGATCGCCTCCTCGATCGAGCGCATTGCGGTCGAGATTCGCCACATGCAGCGCACCGAGGTGCTGGAGGCCGAGGAGTTCTTCTCGGAAGGGCAAAAGGGCTCCTCGGCGATGCCGCACAAGCGCAATCCGGTGCTGTCGGAGAACCTCACCGGCCTCTCCCGCATGGTGCGGGCCTATGTGACGCCGGCGCTGGAGAACGTCGTGCTCTGGCACGAGCGCGACATCTCGCACTCCTCCGCCGAGCGCATGATGGGCCCGGACGCGACCGTGACGCTCGACTTCGCGCTGGTGCGCCTCGCCGGCCTGATCGACAAGCTGCTGGTGTACCCCGCCAACATGCAGAAGAACCTCGACCGCCTCGGCGGCCTCGTGCATTCGCAGCGCGTGCTCCTGGCGCTGACGCAGAAGGGCGCCAGCCGCGAGGACGCCTACAAGCTGGTGCAGCGCAACGCCATGCCGGTCTGGCGCGGCGAAGGCGACTTCCTCCAGCTGCTGAAGAAGGATGCCGAGGTGAAGACCTATCTCACCGACGCCGAGATCGAGGAGCAGTTCGACCTCGGCTATCACCTCAAGCACGTCGACACCATCTTCAAGCGCGTGTTCGGCGAGAGCTGACGAGTTCCGTAGGGCGGATTAGCGAAGCGTAATCCGCCTTCTGTCCCCGGCAACGCGGCGGGTTACGCTACGCTAACCCGCCCTACGAAAAAGACGGAATCCCTCATGCCCATCGTCAACCGCGTTGCCGCCCTCTCCGACGAAATGGCCGCCTGGCGCCATGACCTCCACGAGAACCCCGAACTGCTCTACGAAGTCCACCGCACCGCCGGCATCGTCGCGGACAAGCTCAGGGAGTTCGGCTGCGACGAGGTGGTGACCGGCATCGGCCGCACCGGCGTGGTCGGGGTGATCCGCGGCCGCAAATCGGGCTCCGGCAAGGCCATCGGCCTGCGCGCCGACATGGACGCGCTGCCGATCATGGAGACGTCGGGCGTGCCTTACGCCTCGAAGATCCCGGGCAAGATGCACGCCTGCGGCCATGACGGCCACACCGCGATGCTGCTGGGCGCGGCAAAATATCTCGCCGAGACGCGCAATTTCGACGGCGCGGCCGTGATGATCTTCCAGCCCGCGGAGGAAGGTGGCGGCGGCGGCAAGGCCATGGTCGAGGACGGCTTGATGACGCGCTGGAATATCCAGGAGGTCTACGGCATGCACAACATGCCGGGCCTGCCCGAAGGCCATTTCGCCACCACGCCCGGCCCGATGCTCGCCTCCTCCGACAACATCCAGATCACCGTCCGCGGCAAGGGCGGCCACGCCGGCGCAGGCCCGCACAAATCCGTCGACAGCGTGCTGATCGGTTCGCAGATCGTGAATGCGCTGCAATCGATCGTCGCGCGCAACGTCGACCCGCTGAAGTCGGCGGTGATCTCGATCACGCAATTCCATTCCGGCACCGCCTTCAACATCATCCCGGAGGTCGCCGAGCTCGGCGGCACCGTGCGCACGCTCGACCCCGAGGTGCGCGATCTCGTCGAGCGCCGCATCGGCGAAGTTGCCGACAGCATCGCGCGCGCCTATGGCGGCTCGGCCGAGACGAAGTACTCGCGGATGTATCCGGTGACGATGAACCATGCCCGCGAGGCCGGCCTTGCTGCCGAGGTCGCCCGCGACATCGTCGGCACTGATCGCGTCAACGACAAGTTCATCCCGATGATGGGTGCCGAGGACTTCTCGTTCATGCTGGAAGCACGCCCCGGCGCCATGGTGCTTGTCGGCATGGGCGACGGCAACGAGTGCCACCACCCGGGTTACATTTTCAACGACAACATCCTCGGCCACGGCGCCTCGTTCTGGGCGCGTCTGGTCGAGACGCGGATGCCAGCGGAGTAACACCGTCTCCGCTTGCGGCTTGTAGCCCGGGTGAGCGAAGCGACCCCCGGGAAAGCTACACCGGGTCGTCTCAGTCCGGATATCGCTTCGCTCATCCGGGCCACGATTCAACGCACGTGCCTTACGCCTGCACCACCTCGTGCCGCATCACGAACGGTGCAAGCAGCGCGTGCACCTCGCCCGCAACCGCCTCGCGCTGGTCCTGTGGCAAGCCCGCAAGCGTCACGGTCGCGATCGAGCCGTGGCTGCCGTGGGGACCGACCTTGACCCTGCAATCGATGCCGCGCTCGATGAGCGGAGCCAACACCTTGGTGAACACGCGCTCGGCCGCGTCCCAGCGCAGCTGCGGCTTGAACACCTTGCCGACGCCCGTCACCGGCATCGGATCGATCGGGATGACCTGCACCGGAACGGCGGCGCGTTCCGGCGTGCGCTCGCGCACCCAGGCCTCGAGCTCGCCCGGCTCGACCGTCGCGCCAGGCTTCAGCTGCACGTAGCCCACCGGCAATTCGCCTGCGTAAGCATCCGGCTGACCGACCACAGCGGCGAAGCCGACCGCGGGATGCCTGAACATGATCTCCTCGACCGGCGCAGGATCGATGTTGTGGCCGCCGCGGATCACGAGATCCTTGGCGCGGCCGGTGATCCAGAGATAGCCGTCGGCATCGAGCCGGCCGAGATCGCCGGAATTGACCCAGATCCCGTCGACCAAGGCGCCCTTGTTGTGTTCGTCGTTGAGATAGCCGCCGAACACGCCAGGTCCCGCCATGATGACGACGCCGATCTCGTCCGGCTTGCAGTCCCGGATCAGGCGTCCTTCGGCATCGAGCTGCACGACCCGCACCCGCGCGTAGGGCATCGGCAGACCGACCGAGCCGAGCCGGATCGGCCGGCCCGGATAAGCGAGCGTGTGCACGCTCGAGGTCTCGGTCATGCCATAGACCTCGACCACCGGCAGCTTCAGTTTCTCCTGAATCGCCGAGCCGACCGCAACGGGGATCGCCGAGCCGCCGCCGGCCGCATATTTCAGGCTCGAGATATCCGCATTCCCCGGAGGCACCCCAAGCGTCGCGGCGAGCACGGTCGGCACGCTCGACAGGGCTTCGGGCTTGAAGCGCTCGACGAGCTGCCAGATGTTCTTCACCGCGTTCGGGTTGCGCCAGCCGCTCGGCGACAGCACCACCAGCGAGCCCCCGCCCGACAGCGTGGTCAGCACCTGGGTCAGCGATCCACCGACATGAAACAGCGGCATGCCGAACAGCAAGTTGGTGCCGGGCTTGCCCTTCAGCAGCAGATTGAGCGCCCAGGCCTGATAGACTTGGTTGGCATGGGTGTGCCGCACCAGCTTGGGCGTCCCCGTGGTGCCGCCGGTATGGAAATAGGCGGCGATGTCGCTGCCGCGGATCTGGCGTCCGCTGACGAGCCGGTCGGCCGGCTGCTGCTTGATCAGGTCGCTGAAGGCAAAGATGCCCTTGGCCGGATCCCCGCCCCCGAACACCTGCACGATCGCCTTGAGATGCTTCAATTGCGGTCTGATCTGCTCGACCTTCTGCCAGATGTCGGTGCCCGGCATCGGCCCGAGCGCGACCAGGATCTTGGTGTTCGCGGCCTCCAGGATCTCCGCGATCTGGTGCGGCTCGAGCAGCGGATTGACGGGGTTGGCGATGCCGGCAGCCTCCGCGCCGAACAGCGTGACGAACGCATCCGGCACCAGCGGCAACATGAAGCTGATGACGTCGCCCTTCTCGGCGCCGAGCGCGTGAAACATGTTGGCGGCCTGCGTGACGCGCGCGATGAAATCGCGATGCGTGACGACCAGTGGCGTGTCGGCGGGATCGGCGTTTTGCAGGAACCGGATCGCCGCCCCGTCGGGGTTGCGCTCGGCACCGAGCCTGATCGCGTCATAGGTGCTCTCGGCCGCGACGCGGTCGGCATAGGGGACCTGCTCGAACGCCCGGACCTCCTCGTCTGTCAAAAGCTCCGGATAGTCGTTGCCGATCAACCGATCGAGCGCGTGGATGCCCACCATGAAATTCCGTCCTCCCTCAGATGCATGTCCCCACCAATATCTTTTTGACATTTTGGTTCGGCGAGGCCTCGGCCGCTGACCGGCCGAGCACACATACAATGGTGGATGATTTGGCATTCGTCCATGGCCGGCAAGCACACCGACCGAGAGCGGCAGGCCTAAACTGTCACTCCCGCGCGGTCTTCATCCTTCCGATCAACAGGTCCGCAACCAGTTCGCACGAGGGCGACAAGATGCGGCCGCCGAGCTGCACCAAGGTCACTTGCGTCGCTTCCAGCCGCTTGTCCCGCAACGGAACGGCGACCAACCGGCCGGCTTCGATCGACGGCATGGCGGTATCGCGCGGCAGGAAAGTCGCGAGGTCCGTGCGCGCAGCCAGCGTCTGCGCAAACGCCAGCGAGTTCGTCTCGTTGCAGATCTCCAGCCGCACCTTGGCATTGGTGCAGGCACGATCGATCTCCTGACGGATGCCGAAGGATGGGTCGGGCACGACCACGCGCAGACCTGCGAGTTCCTGGACGGAGCAACTCTCGCGGTAGGCCAATGAGTGTTTCGGCGACACGATCAGGCACAGCGACTGCCGCATGCGCGCAAGCTCGATCAGCTCGCGGCGCGGCGCGCGTCCGAACACCATCCCGAGATCGACTTCGCCGCGGCTGACCATGTCGGCGACCGCGCGCGAGCCAACCACCGTCATCGAGGTCGAAATGCCGGGATAATCCACAGAAAGATCAATGACGAAGTTGGACAGGAAGTTCATCACCATGCCCTCGACGGCGGCGAACTTAACCTGGCCGCGACGCATCGTCTCGAATTCCTGCACCTTGACGCGGATGCTGTCGAGTTGCTGGCGGCTCTCCGCTGCATAGCGATAGAGCAGCCGGCCGGCGTCGGTCAGCACCATGCCCCGCGCTCCCCGTTCGAACAGCTTGACCGACAACTCCTCCTCGAGCGCCTGGACCTGCCGGCTGATCGCGCTCGGCGCGATCCGGAGAGCCATGGCGGCCCGCTTGATCGAGCCGCTCTCGGTGACTTCTCGGAAATATCGAATGGCGGCGGACTCGACCACAGGCGGGGCTCCCCTCTCCAGCCGGTGAAAAGCTTTGCCTAAAGGGACGGCAAGGGCTGACTAGTGTTCTAATTATTCGATTTAAGATCTCTAATTTCAATGCTTTTATTCGAACGGCAGATTTGTCATGCTCGATCCCAGAGAGACCGCCATGGAGAATTGCTGAGATGAATCAGTCGTGGGTTGCTCGCCGCATGCGTCATTACGCCCTTCTGGGCGCCGCCTCGCTTGCACTGGGGGCTCAGCTCTCGCCTGCATCGGCAGAGGACGTCATCCGCTTCGGCGCACCCCTGCCGATCACCGGCGCGTTGGCGCCCGAGGCGGTCAAGCAGCAGCAGGGCTATGATCTCTGGGCCGAGGAGGCCAACAAGGCCGGCGGCATCTCCGTCGGCGGCAAGAAGTACAAGGTGCAGATCGTCTACGCCGACTACCAGTCGAACACCCCCCGCGCGGTGCAGGCCACCGAGCAGATGATCGCCCAGGACAACGTGAACTTCATGTTCGGCCCGTTCGGCTCAGGCGCGGCGAAGGCTGCCTCCACCGTATCCGAGAAATACAAGATGCCGACGCTCGCCGCGACCGCGTCGTCATCGCAGGTCTACGACCAGGGTTACAAGTACCTGTTCGGGACCTTCACGCCGAATGACACCCTCACCACCCCGCTGTCCAAGATCATCAAGGCCAAGGTGCCTGATGTGAAGAAGGTCGCCATCCTCGCCCGCAACGACCTCTTCCCGCTCGCCATCGCGCAGGAGATGGAGAAATCGGCCAAGGCGGAAGGTTACGAGGTCGTCTACTTCGAGAAATACGCCATCGGCACGCTGGATCACTCTGCCACCCTGTCGCAGATCAAGTCGCGGAGCCCGCAATGGATCTTCGTCACCGGCTACATCAACGACCTGCTGCTCGTTCGCAAGCAGATGGTTGACCAGCAGATCAAGGCGCCTGTCGTGTCGATGATTGCCGGTCCCGCCTATCAGGAATTCATCGACGCGCTCGGACCTGCGGCCGAGAACGTCTCCAGCGCCGCCTGGTGGCATCCTGCCGAGCGATATGAAGGCAAGGACATCTTCGGCACGACGTCGAATTTCGTGAAGCTGTTCAAGGCCAAGTACAATAGCGAGCCGGATTACGGCCAGGCCTCCGCCGCGCTCTGCGGCGCGCTGTTCCAGATGGCGATCGAAAAGGCCGGCTCGCTCGATCGCGACAAGGTCCGCGACGAGCTCGCCAAGCTCGATGTCGTCACCTTCTTCGGCCCGGTGAAATTCGGCACCAACGGCCAGATCAACTCGCTCGAGCCGCCTGTCTTCCAGCTTCAGGGCGGCAAGCCGGTGGTGCTGTTTCCGCAGGCCATCCAGCAGGGCGACCTGAAGATCGGCGTGAACTGAGCCACGCCGCCACTCATGCAAGCAGCCCAGATCCTCATCAACGCGCTCGTACTGGGCTGCCTCTATGCCTGCATCGCGATCGGCTTCTCGCTGGTCTGGGGCGTCCTCAACGTCATTAACCTGATCCACGGCTCGTTCATCGTGCTCGGGGCCTATCTCGCGCTCGGGCTCTACAACAGCCTGCACGTCTCGCCCTGGTACGCCGTGCTCCTCGCAGCGCCGCTCTTCTTCGTGTTCGGCTATCTCCTGCAGCGGCTGATCCTCAACCGCGTGATCACGGCCCCCGTGCTGGTCACGCTGACGCTGACCTTTGGCCTCGACCTGATCCTCAACAACGCGATGATCTATTTCTTCAAGGCCGATTATCGCAAGCTGACGCTGACGCCGTCCCTGGGTTCAGTTTCGATTCTAGACGTCGTCGTGCCGGTCGACCGCCTGATCGCGACGGCGGCGGCGCTGGCACTCACCGGCCTGCTCTACATCCTGTTGCGTCGGTCGCGGATCGGCCGCGCCATCGTCGCAGTGCGTCTCGATCGCGACGCCGCCGTGCTGATGGGTGTGAACGTCCCCTCGATCTACGCCATCGCCTTCGGCCTCGGAGCAGCACTCGCAGGCTGCGCCGGCGTGCTGATGGCGCTGATCTTCCCGATCTCACCGTTGACGTCATCGGCCTATCTCGGCAAGGCCTTCGTGGTCTGCGTGCTCGGAGGCCTCGGCAGCGTCTCCGGCGCGCTCGCCGGCGGACTATTGCTGGCGCTGGTCGAGGGCGTGGGCTCGACCTTTTTCGGCCCGGCGCATGCGACCACGCTGTCGTTCGTCCTGCTCATCGTTTTCCTGATCGTGCGGCCTCAGGGACTGGTCGGCCGGAAGGGCTTTGAATGACGACCCGGACCAACATCGCGCTGCTGATCCTCGTTGCATGCATCGCCGCGCTGCCGCTGTTCGGAGGCGCCTATGCACTGCGGCTCGGCACCATCGCCTGCCTCTATGCGGTGCTGGCACTGTCCTGGAACATCGTCGGCGGGCTCGCCGGTTATCCGTCCTTCGCAACGGCCGCCTTCTTCGGTTACGGCGCCTATGCCGCCGGTGTCCTGCTCGGTCTTGGATGGCCGCTGTGGGCGGCGGTCGCGTTTGCCGCGCTGAGCGTGCTCGTCGCGGCCGGTATTCTCGGCGCCGTGCTGCTGCGTCTGCGCGGACACTATTTTGCGATCGCCAGCCTCTCGCTCGCCGAAGTGCTGCGCGAGCTCGTCAACAACGCCACCGATCTCACCGGCGGCGGCATGGGCCTCAATATCCCGCTCGCGGCCGGTGCCGGCATCCTGGCGGAGGCTACCTACTTCTTCTACGCGATGTGGGGCGTGCTGCTCGCAACCGCGGCGATGGCCATCATCGTCAGCGGCTCGAAACTTGGCTTCGCACTCGCCTGCATCAGGCAGAACGAGACCGCCTCCAGCATGGTCGGGCTCAACACGACGCTCTACAAGGCCGTGGCGTTTGGCCTGTCAGCCTGCTTCGTCAGCGCGGCCGGCGGCATCTATGCCGCCTGGGTCCATTACATCGATCCTTCCGACGTGTTCGACGTGCTCTACTCCGTCAAGCCGATCGTCATGGCGCTGATGGGAGGGCTCGGCTCGCCTCTCGGGGTCGCATGCGGCGCCTTCCTCTATCTCGGCCTCGAGGAGGTGGTGTGGCGCAACTACATCCAGATCCACACCGGTGTCCTCGGCCTGCTCATCGTGGTCCTGCTGCTGTTCCTGCCGCACGGGTTGAGTTCGCTAAGCGCCGCTCATCTGTGGCGGAAGGTGAAGCATGTCTGAGCTGCTCCGCCTCGAAGGCGTGTCGCGCCATTTCTCCGGCCTGCAGGCGCTGCGCGAGGTCACGTTGTCGGTCTCAAGAGGCGAGGTGCTCGGCCTGATCGGCCCAAACGGCGCCGGCAAGACCACGCTGGTGAACACGATATGCGGGGTCACACCCGCCAGTTCCGGCACCGTGACCTTCGACGGCCACGACATCACGCGCATCAAGACCTATCAGGCCGCCCGCTTCGGCCTGTCGCGGACCTTCCAGATCGTGCAACCCTTCTCCGAGTTCACCGCGCTCGACAATGTCGCGGCCGCCGCACTGTTCTCGCAGCCCGGCGCCAGCCTCAAGGGAGCACGCGATGCGGCGCGCGCGCATCTCGCCTTCGTCGGGCTCGAGGCGCAGGCTTCGCAGCCCGCCGCGACCCTGACCCTTGCGATGCGCAAGCGGCTCGAGCTCGCCAAGGCGCTCGCGATGAAGCCGAAGCTGCTGTTCCTCGATGAGGTCAACGCCGGCCTCAACAGCGCCGAGATCGAGCGCGCCACCAAGCTGATTCACGAACTCGCGGCCGGCGGCATCACTATCGTGATGATCGAGCATCTCATGAAGGTTGTGCTCAACGTCTGCACGCGAATCGTGGTGCTGCACAACGGGACGCCGATTGCCGACGGCGCGCCGCGCGAGGTAATCAGCAATCCGGCGGTGGTCGAAGCCTATCTCGGGCAGAAATATGCGCAGCGGAGCGCCGGCCATGGCTAGCTCGCTCATCCTGGAGACCACGGGGCTGTGCGCCGGCTATGGCGAAATCCAGGTGCTCTGGGGCATCGACATTGCCGTGCGTCGCGGCGAGATCACTGCGCTGATCGGCTCCAACGGCGCCGGCAAATCCACCCTGATGCGCGTGCTCTCCGGCCTGATCCCGATGGCCGCAGGCAACTGCTTCTCGGAAGGCCGCGACTTCACCGGCGACAGTGCGGCCGAGATTCTCGCTCATGGCATCGTGCACGTCCCGGAAGGACGGCGACTGTTCGGCGCCATGAGCGTCGAGGAAAACCTGCTGATGGGCGCGTACCTGCGCAAGGACGGCCGGGCTGCAGTCAGTCGCGATCTCGACCAGGTCTACGCCACCTTCCCGCGGCTCCACGAACGCCGCCGCCAGGCCGCCGCGACGCTGTCGGGCGGCGAGCAGCAGATGTGCGCGATCGGCCGCGGCCTGATGAGCGCACCTCTGCTGCTGATGATCGACGAACTGTCACTGGGGCTTTCGCCGCTGCTGGTCGAGCAACTCGTGGCAGCGCTCCGCGCCCTCAACGCCAACGGCACTTCGATCCTGCTGGTGGAGCAGGATGTCACCACCGCGCTCGATCTGTGTCACCATGCGTTCGTCATGGACATGGGGCGTATCGTTCGCGCGGGATCCGGCCCGGAGTTGCTCGCAGATCCCATCGTGCGCGACGCCTATCTCGGCGTGCTCCAGGAATAAGCGAGCGAGTCAGCGCGTCACCAAATCGTTCGATCCAGATCCGTCAAGAAGAGGCAACATGATCAACACCGTCGAAGCCCCCAACAGCGGCTACCGTTTCATGCCGGGCGTCAGTCAATATTCCTGCGGCATCGGTGCCCTGCCCGGCTTTTCGATCGAGCGCATCCGCTTCGCCGAGCCGGTGCCGCTGAAAGCGGGTTTTGCACGCATCGCCGACATTCTGAAGCAGGCGAGCCGGCCCTTGACGGCGTTCGGCGCCTGCGAACTGCGCTCGCCCGAGCCGTTCACCGAGGAAGGGTTCAAGGCGTTCAACGAGATCTACATCAAGACGTTGATCGAATGGGGTATCATGAAGGACGGCCTCAATCCGGTCGCGCGCAGCAACGTCTGTCCGGAGATCGACCCACCAGCTGAACCGAGCTTTCACGCGTTCTGCTTCACCGTACCGGCCAAGGATGCGCCCCCCTCCTTCGTCATCGCCGGTAGCGGCGAATCCGTCGAAGGCAAGGCCAATTATCGCGACCACACGGTTCGGCTCGGCGACACCAGCCCCGAAGGCATGCTCGAGAAGGCCAAGTTCGTGCTCGGCGAGATGGAGCGCCGGATGAGCGCCTTCGGCGGCACCTGGCGCGACACCACCGGCGTCCAGGTCTACACTGTCCACGACATTCACCCGTTCCTCTCCAGCGAACTCGGCCGGCGCGGCGCGGCACGCCACGGCGTGACCTGGCATTTGAATCGGCCGCCGGTCGTCGGCCTCGACTATGAAATGGACTGCCGCTGCGTTCACAACGAGCGGGTGATCTAGGGGACAGGCAGATTCCGGGGCTGCCGCCTCGCGGCAGGCGGATTGAACCTCCTCGTACGATCGCGGGACCAAAGACTGGCGGCAGGCGTGGCCGCCAGCTCCCGGCCGCGAGATGCGAGGATACCATGACCCAGCTCCTGCGGAGCAGGACCATACGACTGATGGCAGCGCTCGCCACGACCTGGGCGATCGCCATGCCCGACGCAACACTTGCCGACAGTCAGCTCGACAAGATGCGCGCCAAGATCGCGGCCCTTGTCGGCGACAAGATGGAAAAGCTCGGCGGCTCACGCATCGTCTACAAGGTGGACAGCGACGGTTTGCGCGAGAGCGTCGTCACGGATTTGCGCGACGACGTTTACAGGACGCTGCGCGAGGGCCGAATCGCGTTCTCCGGACTTGCCATCCGCGACGGCGGCGTCGACGTAAAGATCGCGGACGCCAAGGGCCGCGAACAGCTCACGCGCAAGCTCGCCGCGGCGGCGGAAGGATTGCCCGCCCATGCGCTCACCGTAACCGATGGCGGAGATGGGCTGCTCAGGCTCGCCCCGACCGATGCCGCCGCCGGCGCGCGGCTACGCGATCTCGTCGAGGATTCCATCGCGATGATCGAGCAGCGCCTCAAGGACGCCGGCGTCAAACTGGCCAGCGTTCAGCCCGAGGGGACGGACCGCATTCGCATCTTCCTGCCGGGCGTGATGGAGCCCGAGCCGATCACCGCGATCTTCGCCAGAAAGGTCAAGGTCGGCTTCCGCCTGATCGACCTCTCGATGCCCGCGGAGCAGGCGCAGTCGGGCACGCCGCCGGCGGGCACGGAAGTCCTGCTCGGCTTCAAGGACAAGGTTCCTTATCTCGTCGCCAAGGACAGCGCACTCGAGGGCTCCGACATCAGCTATGCCGGCCCGGGATTCAGCGCTGGCAGCAAGGAACCGATTGCCTCGTTCCGCTTCAACGGCCGTGGCACCCGGCGCTTCGCCCACATTACGGCAGAGAACGTCGGCAAGCCCTTTGCCATCGTGCTCGACGACAAGGTGATCTCCGCTCCCGTGATCCGCGAGCCCATCACCGGCGGATCGGGGCAGATTGCCGGCAACTTCACCCTGGAAGAGGCCAACAGCGTCGCCATGCTGCTGCGCGCCGGTTCGCTGCCGGGACGCCTTGGCCTGGTCGAACAGCAGGCCGTGCCGCCCTCCGCCAAGCCGTGAGCGACGGCCGCTCTCGTCGTCCGCGCCCGTCCGCGGCGCCGAAACCCGCAAGGCCGCCCCGAATCACGGCCGCTTCGGCCCGGCGCGCAACCATCGGGCAATTGCCGAAACGCCTGATCGGGCTAGAATTTGCCTCTTGCGGCACGATGGCCGGAAGCGTCATTCAAGCGGTCGTCATCCGATTTCGGCTATACGGGTGCCGACCAGGACTGAATGCCTTACGTGGGGTTAGTACCATGCCGTCCGGCAGCGCAGACGTTTCGTCGATCCTCGACCGCATCCTCGATGCGGCAACGGACAATCTCAGGATCGCGAAAATCCTGGTCCAGATGGGCCTCGACCCTGAAAACGTCACCTACGACGCGATCTTCAATCGGCTCTTGGAGATCTTCGTCCACAACATCACACTCGCCAATCTGTTCGCTGTGGTCGGGGCAGTCTTCTTCGTTGCCACCCTCTTGATGCGGACCATGGTGCCGCTGCGCGTCGCCAACATGATCGGCTGCGCGTTCTTTGCTCTTTTCGGCGCGCTCTCGGCCAACGTCGCGACGTTCCTGCTATATCTCCTGATGCTTCCGATCAACGCATTGCGCCTGCGGCAGATGCTCAAGCTGGTCAAGAAGGCGCGCCATGCGGCCGAAGGCGACATGTCGATGGAATGGCTCAAGCCGTTCATGACCGAGCGCAAATATCGGCGCGGCGACACCCTATTCAAGCTGCGCGATCCCGCCAAGGAGATGTTCCTTACGGTCACCGGCAAGTTCCTCGTCAAGGAGATCAACGTCGAGATCGGGCCCGGCGCGCTGATGGGCGAGCTCGGCTTCCTCACGCCGGACAACCGGCGCACGGGGACGGTCGAATGCATCGAAGACGGACAGGTGCTGACGATCACCTATGACCGGCTGCTCGAGATCTACTTTCAGGATCCGCAGTTCGGCTATTACTTCCTGGTGCTGACCAGCCAGCGCCTCCTGCAGAACATCGATCGCCTGCAGAAGCAGCTGGCAGCCGAGCGCGCAGCGACCACCAACCGGATCGCGTGAAGGTTGCACGGCCGCGTGACGCGGGCCTCCGTAGCTTCGCGGGGACCGCCGCAAAACCGCCCCAAAAACTGAATGGTAACCATGGCGGGCTAGGGTGACCGTGTGACCAACTCTCCGACGATCCTGGTATTCGATTCCGGCCTTGGCGGGCTCACCGTGCTCCGTGAGGTCGTAGCCGCGCGCCCGGATGCGCATTACGTCTATGTCGCCGACGACGCCTTCTTCCCCTATGGCCACCACAGCGAGGACGAGATCATCGCCCGCGTCGTGCCGCTGATGGGCGAGTTGATCGGAACGCATGATCCCGACCTCGCCGTCATCGCCTGCAACACCGCGTCCACCCTGGTCCTGTCGCACTTGCGTGCGGCCTATTCGCTGCCCTTCGTCGGCACGGTGCCGGCGATCAAGCCGGCCTGCGCGCAGTCGAAGACCCGCCGCGTGTCAGTGCTCGGCACCAAGGGCACGGTGAAACGCGAATACACCAAGGCGCTGATCCGCGATTTCGCGCAAGGATGCGAGGTGACGCTGGTCGGCTCGCCCGACCTCGCCTCGCTGGCCGAGGCCGCACTCCGCGGCGAGCCGATCAGCGACCGCGACATCCTCGCCGAGCTTGCCCCCTGCTTCGTCGGCGACGCCGGGGATGCGAGCACGCGCACCGACACCGTGGTGCTCGCCTGCACGCACTACCCGCTCCTGCTCGACCGGCTGAAGCAGCTCGCGCCCTGGCCGGTCGCCTGGATCGATCCGGCGCCCGCAATCGCTCGCCGCGTGTCCGACCTGCTCGGTGCTGCGACCAGCGGTATCGTGCAGTCCGGCGCCGAGATGATCTTCACCTCGAACCGCATCCATGGCCTTTCGGCCACGCTGACGCCGTTCTTCGGCGGGCGCGCCGTCGCCTGAGCTTGCGCCGCGACGGCGCGCTGCTAGGTTTTGCCGTCATCACCTAGCCGCAGGCCTCCCATGTCGGTCCCGTCCAAGCCGCTCAACCGCCTCCGCCAATTATGGCGTGAGGGCCGCCCCGCCTTCGGCGCCATCGCGACCATCCCGAGCGTGCAGATGGTGCAGATCATGGCGCGCTCGCTCGACTGGATTATCGTCGATCTCGAGCACGGACCGATCGGGCTGACCGAAGCGCATGCGATGATCGCGGCGACCACGGGCACGCCATGCACCCCCCTGGTGCGGATCGCGGCGAACGAGCCGTGGCTCGCAAAAGCTCCGATGGACATCGGCGCCTTCGGCATCAACTTCCCCATGATCACCACGCCCACGGAGGCCGAGAAGGCGGTCCGAAGCGTACGCTACCCGCCGCGCGGCGACCGGCTCTGGGGCCCGTTCCACGCGCCGTTCCGCTGGGGCCAGTCGATGCCTGATTACATGGCCTCTGCGGACGACGAGATGATCTGCATGATCACGATCGAGCATGTCGAGGCGGTCAATCGCATCGACGAGATCATGGCGATTCCGGGCATCGACGTTGCCGTGATCGGGCCCGGCGATCTCGCCACCTCCATCAACAAGCGCGGCCAGATGGACGACCCCGCGCTGCTGGAGCTGATTGCACGCGCCGAAGCCGGCATCCTCAGAAGCGGCGTGCCGATCGGCGGCGTGGCGCGCACCGCCGACCAGGCCAATCGGTTGATCGACCGCGGCTACCGCGCCATCGCCCTGGGCTTCGACTGGTCGCTGTTCCAGCGCGGCATCATGGCGGCGTTCGAGGGGATCAACCGTTGAATCGCGCTAACGCGGGGATCGGCGTTGCGGTCACCGCGGCGGTGCTGGAATGCCGGGTCCGGGAGAAATTTGCGCAGGGCGACTTGCGCATGGCGGCGAGAAGGGCCCAAACAAGCCATTGAAAATACTGATTATTACATCAACTGCAAGTTGTTGGCTTTCCAGGAGCTTGATGCGGCGAACCGACTGTCCCCAGGCGGGTTGGTTCATGCTAGAGCAAGCAGGCGGGGCCCACTTTCTGCACATATTTTAGTCATTGATTGGAACTGGAGACGATGCGCGGGACGCCCAAGACCATTTCACTGCGGCGCCGTCTGATCTGCGACCTCATGCACGCCTCGATGGGCGTGCCCTTCGTTTCGCTGGCCCGCTCGCTCAAGATCCGCCCCTTGCTGGAGGCCCGCGCCGGCGCAACAGCGCCGGTCGGCTGGGCCGCGATGTTCGTCAAGGCTTTCGCCCTCGTTGCGCAGGAGGAGCCGATCCTGCGCACGGTCTACGTGAAATGGCCCTGGCCGGCGCTCTATGAGCTGCCCAAGAGCGTGGCGACGGTTGCGATCGCGCGGGTCGACGACGGGGAGGAATGCGTGCTGCCGCAGCGAATCGCCGGTCCCGAGGCCCTTTCGCTGGCAGCCGTCGATGCGGAGATCCGACGCGGCAAGACGGCCCCGATCGAGGACGTCCCGATGTTCCGCAAGATCATGCGGGCGACACGCCTGCCGTTGCCATTGCGGCGCCTGTCCTGGGCCTTCGGTCTGAATTTCGGCCGCCAGCGCGGCAACTGGTTCGGCAGCTTCGGCGTGAGCTCGGTGGCGGCCTATGGAGGCGGCGAGCTCCACCCCATCACGCCAGGCCCCTATGTCCTGAGCTACGGGCTGGTCGAGCCGGACCAGACCATCCATGTCGTGATTCGCTGGGATCACCGCGTTACCGACGCCGCCCCGATCGCCCGGGTGCTGACCCGGCTGGAACAGGTCCTGAACACTGAAATCGCTGCCGAATTGCGGGCGACCGGGTCGAAGCCGGTCCGGGCGGTAAGGACGTAAAGATACAGTCTTCCGGGCCGGCTCGGAAGAGCCGAACCTCAGGTGCGCAATTGCGCACGGGGAACTTCAAGATTCTCGTGTGCGTCGGGCGCACCAGAGTTCGCTCGACGAGCGCCCGGGAATGACGGCTAAAGAATTGACAGCCAGCCCCAAACTCCCCTAAAAGCCGCCTGCTCGCGGGCCGATTTCGGCCCGCGAAGCGTTTCGCGACCCGTGGTCCTCTCCCTTCAGCTTTGGGGATCGGACCTGTCGGTGCCGGGATCATCCCGTCACACAGGAGGGCGCGTTTCCTCAAACCATGACCTGAAGAGGACGCGATGACTAAGCGCAGTGAGGCGAAGTACAAGATCGATCGCCGTATGGGCCAGAACATCTGGGGCCGCCCGAAGAGCCCCGTGAATCGCCGCGAATATGGCCCTGGCCAGCACGGCCAGCGCCGCAAGGGCAAGCTCTCGGACTTCGGCGTGCAGCTGCGCGCCAAGCAGAAGCTCAAGGGCTATTACGCCAACATCAGCGAGCGTCAGTTCCACGGCATCTACGTCGAGGCGAGCCGCCTCAAGGGCGACACCGGCGAGAACCTGATCGGCCTCTTGGAGCGTCGTCTCGACGCGGTCGTGTACCGCGCCAAGTTCGTCTCCACGATCTTCGCTGCCCGCCAGTTCATCAACCACGGCCACGTCAAGGTGAACGGCCGCAAGGTCAACATCTCGAGCTACCAGCTCAAGGTCGGCGACGTGGTCGAGGTCAAGGAAGCCTCCAAGCAGCTCGCCCACGTGCTCGAAGCCAGCCAGCTTCCCGAGCGTGACGTGCCTGACTATCTCGAAGTCGACCACGGCAAGATGACCGCGAAATACACGCGCGTCCCCAACCTCTCCGACGTGCCGTTCCCGGTGCAGATGGAGCCCCATCTGGTCGTCGAATTCTATTCGCGCTGATCGTTCGGCATATCGACGTTCAAAGGCCCCGGTTCTCCGGGGCCTTTTTTGTGTGAACGGGCCATTCCCATGTCGCAGCCCATCTGTGCTAAGGTCGCCACATCGCGGAGTTGAGCATGACTCGTCTTCTGGAAGAGGCCTTCAGCAAGGTTTCCAGCCTGCCTGATTCAGAGCAGGACGATCTGGCGCGGGCCCTGCTCGAGCTTGCCGGGATCGATCAGCCACCGATCCAGCTGACGGCGGCGGAAGAGGCGGATCTCGCCGAGGCCGAAGCAGAAATCGCGCGCGGTGAGTTAGCCAGCGCCGACGAGGTCCGCGCAATGTGGGCCAAGCACGGGCTGTGAAGGTCCGTTATACGAAGCGGGCGCTCGCCCAAATCGACCAAGTTCTAACTTACATCGAGGTGCGTTCACCCCAAGGCGCAGGCCATGTGCGCGACCGAATTGTCGCTCTCATAGCATTGCTAGAGAACTACCCCTACGCGGGGCGAACAACAACGCGTGCACACGTCCGTCGCTTGCCGGTCAACCCTTATCCCTATCTGTTCGATTATCGTGTGACCGCGACGGAAATCGTTATTATGCGGTTTCGTCACGCCGCCCGGCGTCCACCCAAAGCTCGCTGACCCGCGAGAGAGTGCCATTCCATTTCGAGGAGCAAGTTGATGCTCTACGCCCCTCCCCCGATCGATCCCAAGGCGCCGCCGGTGCGCATCAATCTGCTCTCGGACACGCAGACCAGGCCGACGGCGGGGATGCGCGAGGCGATGGCGCGGGCGGAGGTCGGCGACGAGCAGGTCGGCGACGATCCGACCGTGAACGCGCTGTGCGAGCGCGTCGCGGATCTGCTCGGCAAGGAAGCGGCGGTCTACATGCCCTCCGGCACGATGTGCAACGTCACCGCGACGCTGGTGCATTGCCGGCCCGGCGACGAGATCCTCGCGCATGAGACCGCGCACATCATCGCCCGCGAAGGCGGCGCGCATGCCGCGATCGGCGGCTTCCAGGTGACGCAGTTGAAGGGTCCCGACGGGCAGTTCACGCCGGAAACTCTTCGCAAGGCGCTGCATCCGCGCACGCGCTACCAGCCGCCGCAGACCTTGGTCAGCGTCGAGCAGACCGCCAATATCGGCGGCGGCACGATCTGGAAGAAAAACGATCTAGACGAGATCGTCGAAATCGCCAGAGCCAACGGCCTTGCCACTCATATGGATGGGGCGCGGCTGTTGAACGCTACAGTAGAACACGGCATCCCTGCACCCGAGATGGCTGCCGGCTGGGATTCGGTATGGATTGACTTCTCCAAGGGGCTCGGCGCTCCGGTCGGTGCAGCACTTGCCGGCTCGCGCGCCTTCATCGACGCGGTCTGGCAATGGAAGCAGCGCCTCGGCGGCTCGATGCGGCAGGCCGGCATCTGCGCGGCGGCCTGCATCTACGCGCTCGACCACCACGTCGAGCGCCTCGCCGACGATCACGCCAATGCGCGGGCGCTCGCCCGCGGACTGTCGCAGATCTCAGGCATCGAGGTGCAGGAGCCCGAGACCAATCTCGTGTTTTTCAAGCCCGACGGCGCCGGCATCCCGGGCGACAAGATGGTCTCAGCGCTCCGCCAGCGCGGCGTCACGCTTGCGATGATGGACGGCCGCATCCGCGCCTGCACCCATCTCGACGTCAATGCGAGCCAGATCGAGGAGACGATCGGATACGTCCGCGAGATCGTGCGCGGTGCGTGATTAGAGCGTTTCCGAGCGAAGTAGGTACCGGTTCGCAAAAAGAAAACGTGTCAAAACGCGAATCTACCGCCCCATCGCCTGATAGATCAGCGTCTTCAGCGCGAGCTGAATCCGGCCGCGCTGCGAGGGGGTCTGCACCATGAAGATTCCGAACAGGTCGTCTTCGGGATCGATGAAGAAGAAGGTGCCGCCAACGCCGTCCCAGCGATATTCGCCAAGCGGCCACTTCGTGCCCGGCGGCACCGCAGTGCGTATGGCGAAGCCGAGGCCGTAGCCGCTGGTCTCACCCGGATAGTAGTTCTTGTCGCGCTCGACGCGGGTTTCGGGACCGATACGATCCGACACCATCAAGGCGATGGTCTCCGGCTTCAAATAGCGTCGACCTTCAAGCGTGCCGCCGTTGAGCAGCATTTGCGAGAAGCGCGCATAATCGCCGACCGTGCCGACGAGGCCGCCGCCGCCCGACTCCCATTGCAATGGCTTCCTGATGTCCCGAACCTGCGTCACCGGGCTGATCGCCCGGTCCTGCGGCATCGGCTCGGCGATGCTCGGCCATTTGGCGGGATCGGCGACGTAAAACGCCGTGTCCTTCATCCCGAGCGGGTCGAGCAGCCGCGTCTTCGCGAACTCGAGCAGCGATTCCCCCGAGATCACCTCGATGATGCGCCCGAGCACGTCGGTGGAGTGCCCGTAGTCCCAGATCGTGCCGGGCTGTTCGGCGAGCGGCAGCGCCGTGATCTTCGCGACGAATTCGGCATTGGTCGAATTCCTGTCGAACAATCCGGCGTCGGCATAGAGCTTGTTCACCAGGTCCCCGCCATAATAGCCGTAAGGGATCCCGGCGGTATGCCGCATCAAATCCTCGATCGTCACCGGACGGTTGAGCGGCTCCAGCTCCAGCGAGACCTTGTTGTCCTCGGCCTTCTTCGCGACCCCGACCTTCATGCCGGCAAAGGCCGAAATGTATTTCGAGACGGGATCGCTGATCGCAAGCTTGCCCTCCTCGATCAGCATCATCGCCAGGACCGAGGTGATCGGCTTGGTCATCGAATACAGGCGGAAGATCGTATCCGAGCTCATCGAAAGTTGGGTTGCGACGTCGCGGACGCCGAAATTCTCGTAATAGACCGGCTTGCCGTGTTGCTGGAGCAGCAATATCGCCCCTGGAAATTTGCCGGTCGCGATCTCGTTCCTGATGTAGTCGGAGACTTTTGCGAGGCCTTCGGGCGTGAAGCTGTGTGCGCGGCCCTCCGAGCCCGCCCTCGCACTTACAGCGCCGAACAAAAGAACGAGCGCCGCGAACAGCGCGCGGCGCCCGTTCATGTCACTTCTCCATGGCTTCATAGACCAGCTGCTTCAAGGTCCGCTGCACGCGCTGCCGCTCGCTCGGGGTCTGCTCCAGCAGCAGGAAGAACATGTCCTGCTTGCGATCAACCACCAAATAGCAACCGCTGGCGCCGTCCCATTTCAATTCCCCGAGATCGCCGGGCGGCGGAGGTTTGGCATTACCCGGATCGGTGCGCACTGCAAACCCAAGTCCCATGCCAAAGCCGTCACCGGGAAAATAGAAGTAGTCCCGTTCAACGCCGGAATCCTTGCCGGCATGGTCCGATGCCATCAGCTCAAACGTCTGCGGGCTGAGATAGGTCTTGCCCTCGAACGTTCCTCCATTGACCAGCATCTGCGCAAAGCGGGAAAAGTCCGCCATGGTCGAAACCATGCCGCCGCTGGCGGATTCCCACTTCTGGCGAACCTCAGTCCTGTACTCGCGGCCGACCCGGAAATTGCTGTCGTTCGGCAGCGGCTGGGCGAGCCGTTTCAGCCTCTCCGGTTCGGTGACGAAAAAGCCTGTATCGGTCATACCGAGCGGATCCAGCAGCTTTTCCTTCTCGAGTTCGAACAATGTCTTTCCGGACACGATTTCCATGATCCGCGCCAGAATGTCAGTGGAATGGCCGTACTGCCAGACTGCGCCGGGTTGATTGTGCAGCGGCAGCTTGGCGATCCGCTCGGCGAACTCGGCGAGATCGAATTCGCCCGCGTAGATGTTAGCGTCGCGATAGGCCTTGCGAACCAGACTATCGCCGTAGAAGCCGTAGGTTATCCCGGAGGTATGGCGCATCAGGTCGAGAATGGTAATGGGCCGGGCCAGTGGTACCAGCTCGAGCGTCTTGGTGCCGTCCTCGGCCTTCTTCTCCTCACCGACCTTAACATTTGCAAAGGAGGGAATGTATTTCGAAACGGGATCGTCCAGCTTGATCTTTCCGTCCTGGATCAGTTGCATCGCTACAACGGAGGTGATCACCTTGGTTAGCGACGACAGGCGGAAGATCGTCTTGTCGGTGATCGGGGCCTTGCTGACGACGTCCTGCACGCCGAAGACCTCGTGATAGACCGGCTTGCCATGCTGCTGGATCAGCACGTTCGCACCGGCGATCTTGCCGGTCGCGACCTCGTTCTTGAAGAACTCGGTGATCCTGCCGAGCTTCTCCTGATTGAAACGCGCGCCGGCTGGAATCTCGTAGGTACCCTCCGCGCGCGCCAGCGACATCGCGGCAAGCGAGAACAGCGCGCCGCAGGCGAACACACGCACTCCAAATCGTGAAATCATATCCCCTCCCCGGAACATGGCGCCTCGGAGTGTACTGACCGCGTGATCAGGCACAAGGGCCGCTGTGTCGCTCCAGCGCCTCGGCATGCAGGCTGGCGCTCGGCTCGGAGAAGCAGCAGAACACCACGCGGACGAGGGTTGGCGCCGAAAAGAGCCCTTCGATCGTCGTGCGCATGGCAATGTCGGCGGCCCGGTCGGCGGGGAAGCGGTAGATGCCGGTTGAAATCGCGGGGAATGCCACCGAGCTCAGCTTGTGCTTGCCGCACAGCTCCATCGAGCGACGATAGCAGGAGGCGAGGAGATTGTCCTCGCCGAGGGTGCCGCCGTTCCAGACCGGTCCGACGGTATGGATGACATGCGCGGCCTTGAGCCGATAACCCCTGGTGATCTTGGCGTCGCCCGTCTTGCAGCCGTGCAGCATGCGGCATTCGGCGACGAGCTCGGGCCCCGCAGCCCGATGGATCGCCCCATCGACGCCGCCCCCGCCGAGGAGCGACGAATTGGCGGCGTTGACGATGGCATCAACGCCGAGGGTTGTGATGTTGGCGACGACGACCTCGAGCTCCGCGCCGCCAATCCGGCGCGTCAGCACGGTCACGTGTCAGGCCGCGACGACGACGCCCTTCTCCGAGAGCAGCTGCTGCAGCTCGCCGGCCTGGAACATCTCGCGGACGATGTCGCAGCCGCCGATGAACTCACCCTTCACGTACAGCTGCGGAATGGTCGGCCAGTTCGAAAACTCCTTGATGCCGTTGCGAAGCTCGGCTGATTCGAGCACGTTGAGGCCCTTATAGCCGACGCCGATATGGTCAAGGATCTGGACGACCTGACCGGAGAAACCGCACTGCGGAAATTGCGGCGTACCCTTCATGAACAGAACCACGTCGTTCGACTTCACTTCGTTGTCGATGAATTCCGCGATGCTCATATCCGTGTCCTTCTGGGGCAGAGCCCTCACCAATTGCTTCGGGCCGGCTCGGCCGATTTAACCCGATACCTGCCTATATATGTAGCCCAAACCGTTGTGCATCCAAAGTAAAATGGCGGCGACGAGTCCTCGGCGGCGGGTTTGCCCCCGTCCCGGTCCATAGTCTGATGACATCAATATCATGGCCGGAGAGGACTTTCATACCGTAACGCAGCCCCTATCTAGGACGAACCCTGTTCATGGAACCGGGTAACGCCAACAACGTTCTCTTGTCCTGTCTGGAGAAAAACGTGACGAAACAAGCCTCAGCCACGGCGACCGCCCCGCTTTCGTCACCGTCCGCTCAGGGCGGCCTCGCGCAGAGGCTGGCCGACGCGTTTATTGCCGTCCGGAACGAGACCGAACGCCGGGCCGCGCCGCTCTCTCCGGAGGACCAGCAGATCCAGTCCATGCCGGACGCGAGCCCGACCAAATGGCACCGCGCCCATACCACCTGGTTCTGGGAGCAATTCCTGCTCGGCGAGCATGCGGCCGGCTATCGGCCCTTCCACCCCGATTTCGCGTTCCTGTTCAATTCCTATTACGTCAGCGCCGGCCCGCGCCATGCCCGCAATCATCGCGGCGACATCACCCGGCCAAGCGCCGGCGAGGTCGGGGCCTATCGCAGATATGTCGATGCCGCCGTCGTCGAGTTCTTCCGAGACGCTGGTGCGGACAAGTTGCGCGAGATCGCGCCGCTGGTCGAGGTCGGGCTGAACCACGAGCAGCAGCATCAAGAGTTGATGTTCACCGACATTCTGCACGCCTTCGCGCAGAATCCGGTCTACCCGGCCTACGACCCGAACTGGCGCTTTCCACCCGCGACACGCACCGGCGAGGAGTGGCTGACGCTGAACGAGGGCATCCACACCGTCGGTCATGCCGATGACAGCTTTCATTTCGACAACGAGCGGCCGGCGCATCGCGCCCTGGTCGGCCCCGTCAAGATTGCACGCAATCTGGTCACCAACGGCGAGTGGCTCGCCTTCATGCGCGACGGCGGCTATCGGACCGCGACCCTGTGGCTGATGGACGGCTTTGCCGCGGCCAGCAGGGAAGACTGGCAAGCGCCTGGTTACTGGCGCGAGGTCGATGGCGCCTGGCAGGTGATGACGCTCGCCGGCCTCAAGCCGATCGATCCGAACGCGCCGGTCTGCCACATCAGCTATTACGAGGCCGACGCCTATGCACGCTGGGCCGGCAGGCATCTTCCGACCGAAACGGAATGGGAGGTGGCGGCGCGCGCCGGCCAGCTCAACGACGCCTTCGGCCTCGTCTGGCAATGGACGCGCAGCTCTTACTCACCCTATCCCGGCTACCGCGCCGTCGAAGGCGCGCTCGGCGAGTACAACGGCAAGTTCATGATCAATCAGCTGGTGCTGCGCGGCTCCTCGCTTGCCACTCCGCAAGGCCACAGCCGTATCACCTATCGCAACTTCTTCTATCCGCACCACCGCTGGCAGTTCACGGGGTTGCGGCTCGCCAACTACGAATAATCCGACGAGACATGCGCGCCGGACAGCGCGTTCAGGAGAGTATCATGAATGTGCACGCCAGCGCTTTGGGCGCAGCCCATCTTCCCGACGAGCAGACCACCGCGTTCGCCCGCGAAGCGATCGCGGACCTCTCGCAGCAGCCGAAGAAGCTGTCGCCGAAATATTTCTACGACGCGACGGGATCGGAGCTGTTCGAGGCCATCACGCGACTGCCGGAATATTATCCGACGCGCACCGAGCTATCGATCCTGAAGGAGCGCGGCAGCGAGATCGCGAAGATCATTCCGGAACACGCGGCGCTGGTCGAGTTCGGCGCCGGCGCGACTACAAAAGTCCGCCTGTTGCTGAGCCACTGCAAGTTCGCGGCCTATGTTCCCGTCGACATCTCCGGCGACTTCCTGAAGGCACAGGCGAGCGGGCTGAAGCGGGATTTTCCCTCGCTCGGCATCTACCCGGTCGCGGCGGACTTCACCACGCCGTTCGAGCTGCCCAAGCAGGTCGCCACCATGCCCAAGGTCGGCTTCTTCCCCGGCTCGACCATCGGCAATTTCGAGCCGCAGGAAGCGCGGGCCTTCCTGAAGAGCGCCCGCAAGATCCTCGGCAAGGGCGCGCAGATGATCATCGGCGCCGACCTCGAGAAGGACGAACGCGTGCTCCTTGACGCCTACAACGATGCCGCCGGCGTCACCGCGCGTTTCAACCTCAATGTGCTGGTGCGCATCAACCGCGAGCTCGGCGGCAATTTCGATCTGTCCGCCTTCACCCATCGCGCCATCTACAATCGCGAGCGGCACCGCATCGAAATGCACCTGATCAGCAAGAAGGCCCAGACCGTGCGGCTGCTCGGCACCAGCTTCTCGTTCCGCCCCGGCGAGAGCATCCACACCGAGAACAGCTACAAATACAGCCTCGAACGCTTCGCCGCGCTGGCACAGGGCGCCGGCTGGCGCGTGCGCGAGAGCTGGACGGATGCGGCGAAGATGTTCTCGGTCCACGCACTGGAGGTCGCGGAGTAGGAGCCGCAGCCGTCGTTCGCTGGCGTCAATCAGGCTTGCACCGTTCTACCGACACCAGCCGTTCGTCCCGGATGACGGCGCGGAAGCTGTGGGTGCTCGGCTTCCCGCACGACCATGACAGATACTCACCGTCTCGCTGGAGCGGCTCCCCGAGCCAGAAAACGACCCTTGATACGGGGTCGCCCGGCTTGAGGCGGTCGAGCCATTGCGTTGGGTACGCCCACTGCCCGCAATCGCCCTGCCAATAACAAACCGGTGTTATGCAGCCCCCGATCGCAGGCTTTCCTCCGATGGCCCGACAGGCCGCCGGGACCCGGCCAAGCGCCCAGCCCTTGGTGGCTTCCTCGATGATCAATATCGCGGCTATAGCAACGCCGAAGATAATGACGCGCCGCATGCCGCGCTTACGCCTCTTCTACCTGCGATCCGAGCGACAGCGACTCCCATACCGCCACCACGATCATGATCACGGTCGTCGCGACCGACAACCACAGCGGTGAAAGGCCGGCGGCGAACCACCACAGCACCAGCAGGAGGACGATGCCGACGCCGTGCGAGAGCTGGAGGAAGCCGCGGATCGCCAGCTTGAATAGGATGGTGCCGACCAGAAACACCAGGGGACCACCGATCGTGCTGACGATCGTGCGGATGTCGGAATGGCCGGACGGATGCTTCAGCACCAATTCGTCCGAAACCGCGGTCAGGATGATGCCGGCGATGATCGGCATATGCAGATAGGTGTAGGCGAGTCGCGCCAGGCGGCCGGACTCGCTGGACTTCGAGATCCGCTCGGCGCCGGCCTCTGCGCCCTTATGGAAATAGATCCACCACATCACGACGGCGCAGGACAGCGCCGAGACGAAGGCGAGAATGTTGCTCGCGGTCCACTCCAGTTCGGCGAATGTCGCGCCGTTGACGACGATGGCCTCGCCGAGCGCGATGATGACGAACAGAGAGCAGCGCTCGGCCATATGGCCGCCTTCGACGGCCCACGCCTCGACGGACGAGAACCCCAGCATCGGCACCCAGAATCGCGCCGCCGGCGAGACGTACTCCCAGGCCACCGCCGCGATCCACAGCCATAGCCGCGTATTTCCCTCGGCCAGACCGCCTGCGATCCACAACACCGCTGAGATCGATAGCCAGGTCAGGATGCGAATCGCGTTGTGCCGCACGGCCGTTCGATGCGGCGGCGTTGCGAGCAGCCAGAACGCGGTACGTCCGACCTGCATCGTCGCATAGGCGATCGCGAACCACAGGCCCCGCCCCTCGAAGGCCGTCGGGATCGTGGTCGAAAGCACGAGGCCGCCCAGCATCATCGCAAATAGCAGGAGGCGGACCGGCGTCAGCTCGGGATTGAGCCAGTTGGTGACCCAGGCGGTGAAGACCCAGACCCACCACACCGCGAGAAACAGCACCGCGACGTGCAGCGCGCCGAGTGGCGTGAAGTGGTGCAGCAGCGTGTGCGAAATCTGCGTGACGGCGAAAACGAAGACGAGGTCGAAAAACAGCTCGACGAAGGTGACGCGGCTGTGCTGGTTCGGCACGATGACGCGGAACATCGCGCCGCGCGGGTTATCCGCAGCCATAGTCACCCCCTAAGCATGATCCGGAAAAGTGCGAGGCGGCTTTCCGGAAAGATCATGCGCAACAACGACCTAAAGCACGATGACGCTTCATCCAAATCTCATCGCTCGTTAGGCATGGTCAGGTCAGGCGCAGCTTCGTCACGTGCCGGGGACACCGGTTTGCAGCGCCAGCGCGTGCAGCACGCCCCCCATCTGGCCGCGCAGGGACTGGTAGACGATCTGGTGCTGCTGGACGCGGGACTTGCCGCGGAAGGATTCCGAGATCACGGTCGCGGCATAGTGATCGCCGTCGCCGGCGAGGTCACGGATGGTCACCTCGGCATCGGGGATCGCTGCCTTGATCATCGCCTCGATATCGTGGGCGTCCATGGGCATTCGGGTCTTGCTCCTTCTGGTCGGATCGTTCGAATCGCAGCCGGGGGTCCCCTCTCCGGCAGGGACCAAACTTAGCGTGAACGGGCTTCTAGGTCACGCCTTCCGGTACTATATCCGTGATCCCATCACGATAAAGGCACGACAAAGTGCCGCGCGCGGCAGATCGATCGAAAAGGCGTGACATCATGAAGCTTCCAGGGCCTGACCACCCCATCACCATCACCCCAAATCCCCGGCGCGTCCGGGTGACTGCGGGCGACATCGTGATTGCCGAGACCAGCAAGGCCCTGACCTTGAAAGAGGCGAGATATCCGGCGGTGCAATATGTGCCGCGGGAGGACACCAACATGGCCCTGCTCGAGCGTACCGAGCGCACCACCCATTGCCCGTACAAGGGCGACGCCAACTATTACAGCGTCAAGGCCGACGGCAAGACGCTCGACAACGCGATCTGGACCTACGAGACGCCCTTCCCCGCCATGGCCGAGATTGCGGGCCATCTGGCGTTCTATCCGGACAAGGTGAAGATCGAGGAAGTGGGGTAGTTTTTAAAACTGTCATTCCGGGGCGCGTCGCAGACGCGAACTACGGTGCGCAATTGCGCACTTGAGAATCTCGAGATTCCGGGTTCGGTCCTTCGGACCGCCCCGGAATGACTCGCGGAGCTACGCCCTGAAGATCGTGAGCCCCAGGACCAGCAGCACCAGGAAAATCACGACGAAGACGTAGAACAGGAGGCGGGCGATATCGGCCGAGGCCGCCGAGATGCCTGTGAAGCCGAGCACGCCGGCCACGATCGAGACAAGCAGGAAGATCAGCGCCCATTTCAGGATCGTCATCGAAAAACTCCGAACTGCCGCTTTTTCGCGGCTTCGCTTTCTTGCGAACGCTAACTTCGCTATGCGGAACTGGTTCCCAGAGGTCGTCGGGGCGGACCTTGCGAAACAAACTGCCCTTGCTGAATCGAGTTCCCGGCGGCACAGTCCGGCGGGACCAGGATCGGGGCGGCCCACGATGACGATGTCACATTCAGCGACGATCGACGCACAGGTGCATGCCGCGCCGCAGAGCAAGGTGCGCAATATGGCGATCGATCGCGCCCGCACCTTCCTCACGCTGGTGGTGCTGCTGCATCACGCCGTGATCCCCTATACCTATTTCGGTCATACCGATCCGAGCTATTTCTTCGGCTTCGACATGATCGTGCTCGCCACCGACAGTTTCTTCATGGCGATGTTCTTCTTCCTGTCGGGGCTGTTCGCCTGGTCCGGCATCGCCCGGAAGGGAGTGCGGGGCTATTTGGCAGATCGCCTGCTTCGGCTTGGCTTACCCTTCGCGATCTGCGCCCTAACGGTCATTCCGCTCGCCTACTACGCGATCTCCCTGCGGGAGCATCCCGAGATCGGTTTTGCGGAATTCTGGTGGAATATGGTCACCAAGGGCCCGTGGCCGAGCGGGCCGATCTGGTTCTTGTGGGTCTTGTTCGCCTTTGACCTCGTTGCCTGCGTTTTGTACCGGCTGTCACCCAACCTGCTCGATCCGATCAATCGCCTCTCGCTGTACGGTCGGCGTCGGCCCGCCGTGTTCTTCGCGGTCATGCTGGCCGTCACCGCCGCGTTCTACATTCCCGGGCGGGTTCACTTCGGACCGAGCAACTGGTTCGAGTTCGGACCCTTCTCGGTCCAGCACGGGCGCGTAATGCTCTACGCGACCTACTTCTTTTTCGGTGCCGGCGTGGGTGTTGCGCAAATGGATCGCGGGCTGCTCGCTGTCGACGGCCGCATGGCAAAGGTCAGCTGGGACTGGATGGTGCTGGCGATCGTTCCGTATTGCCTCCTATGGGGGCTGATCTTCATCAAGCGCGAAATACTGGGCAATCCGTCGCCTTTGCCGGACTGGTATGAAGCACTTTATGCCATTTGCTTCACCGTCTTCAGCGTGGCCATCATGTTTCTGATCCTGGCCATTTTCCAGAGGTTCAAACAATCAGGCTCGGCCAGGCTGCTCGATCCCATGCAGAGCGACGCGTTCGGCATGTTCCTGGTGCACTATCCGATCGCGCTGTGGCTGCAGTACTGGCTGTACGACTATGACCTGCCGGCGATCGTCAAGGCCACGATCGGGTTCGTACTGACAGTCGCAGCGAGCTGGGCGCTGACGCGCGCGTTGCGGCAGATCCCGGGCGCGTCAAAGGTGTTGTGAGGCATCACCTCGCGTCACGGCGAGGTCCGTAGCCCGGATGAGCGCAGCGATATCCGGGGTCCTGCCACAAGCGACAGCGGTCCCGGATGTCGCTTCGCTCATCCGGGCTACGGCACCGACGTTGAGGCAGCCGCTTACGCCGCCTTCCCGCCCATGTACTCCGGCAACCAGCGCTCGTGTGACGTCCGCAAGCTGTCGATCGCAACCGGCGCCTCGCCCGCGATCGCGATCGCATCGCCGCCGGTGGTGCCGATGCGTACGCAGGGCACCTCGCAGCCGCGCATCTTGGCGAGCACACGGCCGGCTTCGGTTTCCGGCACGGTGACGAGATAGCGCGCCTGGTCCTCGCCGAACCAGTAGGCGTGCGGCACCAGCGCGGTCGGCGCCGCCAGCAGCTTGGCCCCGATGCCACTCGCGATCGCCATCTCGGCGAGCGCGATCAGCAGGCCGCCATCGGAGAGGTCGTGGACGGCAGTTGCGGTGCCCGCATGGATCATGCCGCGCACGCAATCGCCGTTGCGCTTCTCGGCGGCGAGATCGACCGGCGGCGGCGCGCCCTCCTCGCGACCGCAGATGTCGCGCAGATAGACGGACTGGCCGAGCCAGCCATGGGTCTCGCCGACCAGCAGGATCGCCTCGCCCTCGGCCTTGAAGGCGAGCGACGCCGACTTGGTGAAATCGTCGAGCAGGCCGACGCCGCCGATCGAGGGCGTCGGCAGGATCGCGCGGCCGTTGGTCTCGTTGTAGAGCGAGACATTGCCGGAGACGACCGGAAAATCGAGCGTGCGGCAGGCCTCCGAGATGCCCTTCAGGCAGCCGACGAACTGGCCCATGATGTCCGGGCGCTCAGGATTGCCGAAATTGAGATTGTCGGTGATCGCAAGCGGCCTGCCGCCGACGGCGGTGATGTTGCGCCAGGCTTCGGCGACGGCCTGCATTCCGCCTTGATAAGGATCGGCCTCGCAATAGCGCGGCGTGACGTCGACGGTCAGTGCAAGACCCTTCGGCCCGTCCTCGACGCGCACCACCGCGGCATCGCCGCCGGGGCGCTGCATGGTGTTGCCGAGGATGACGTGGTCGTACTGCTCCCAGACCCAGCGCTTAGAGCACATGTCGGGCGTGCCGATCAGCTTCTCCAGCGCAGCTCCGAGGCCCATCGGCGCCGGCACGTCGCGGGCGTGCACCACCGGCAGCGCGGCCGAGGGGACATGCGGCCGGTCGTAGAGCGGCGCCTCGTCGCCGAGCTCCTTGATCGGCAGGTCGGCCATGACGTCGCCGCCATGCTTGACCACGAAGCGCTTGCTCGGCGTGGTGTAGCCGACCACCGCGAAGTCGAGGCCCCATTTCCTGAAGATCGCCTCGGCTTCCTTTTCCTTTTCCGGCTTGAGCACCATGAGCATGCGCTCCTGGCTTTCCGAGAGCATCATCTCGTAGGCGCTCATGCCGGTCTCGCGGGTCGGCACCGCGTCGAGATCAAGGTCGACGCCGAGATCGCCCTTGGCGCCCATCTCGACCGCCGAGCAGGTCAGGCCCGCCGCGCCCATGTCCTGGATCGCGATGACGCAGCCCTTCTCCATGATCTCGAGGCAGGCTTCCAGCAGCAGCTTCTCGGCGAAGGGATCGCCGACCTGCACGGTCGGGCGCTTCTCCTCGGACTTGTCGTCGAATTCGGCGGAGGCCATCGAGGCGCCGTGGATTCCGTCGCGCCCGGTCTTGGAGCCCAAATAGACGATCGGCATGTTCACGCCGGACGCGGCCGCATAGAAGATCTTGTCGGCATCGGCGAGGCCCACGGCCATCGCGTTGACGAGGATGTTGCCGTCATAGCGGGTGTGGAAGCGCACCTGCCCGCCCACGGTCGGCACGCCGAAGGAATTGCCGTAGCCGCCGACGCCCGCCACGACGCCGGAGACCAGATGCCGCGTCTTCGGATGCTCGGGCGCGCCGAAGCTCAGCGCATTGAGGCAGGCAATGGGACGCGCGCCCATGGTGAAGACGTCGCGCAGGATGCCGCCGACGCCGGTGGTCGCACCCTGATAGGGCTCGATATAGCTCGGATGGTTGTGGCTCTCCATCTTGAAGACCACCGCCTGGCCATCGCCGATGTCGATCACGCCCGCATTCTCGCCCGGGCCCTGGATCACCCAGGGCGCCTTGGTCGGCAGCCCGCGCAGATGGATGCGCGACGACTTGTACGAGCAGTGCTCGTTCCACATCGCCGAGAAGATGCCGAGCTCGGTGAAGCTCGGCTCCCGCCCGATCAGCTTCAGGATGCGCTCATACTCGTCGGGCTTGAGCCCGTGGGCGGCAACCAGTTCGGGGGTGATCTTGGGTTCGTTCTTCATGGCTTCAGAGGCTTTCGGCGGCGGTTTGGCCGTTCTAGGAACATCGGACGGCTTCGAAAAGCCCTTTATGGCGCATTTTCCCGCTGTCCCACGTTTTGCAGGCAGGGCCGGCGGGAACAGGAATTGCACGGCGCGGTCGGATCGGATTTAAGGGCTCGACACCCGCAATTGAAGGCCTATTTCCTTGCACGAATTGACCAAAGCACCCCCGCCCCGCCGCCCCGACCTCCACGTCGCCACCGAGGGCGAATTTGTGGGCTGGCGGACCTGGATTCGCGACAGTTTTGAAGTCCATGTCGGCCCGTTCTGGCACCGGATCGGGGCGGACGGCAACGTCCGCAGCGCCTTCCGGGTCGAGAAGAAGCACCTCAACGGCTCCGGGAACGTGCATGGCGGCTGCTACATGGCCTTCGCCGACTATTCCCTGTTCGCGATCGCTACCCATGTCCTGGACAGCCGGGCGGTGACGACCAACTTCGCCTGCGAATTCCTCGACGCGGCACAGGAGGGTGAGCTGATCGAATGCACCGGCGAGGTGACCCGCGCCGGCGGTTCGCTGATCTTCCTGCGCGGCAAGATGACCTCAGGGTCGCGCGTGCTGCTCACCTTTTCCGGCACGATCAAGCGGATGAAGCGGAAGGCGCTCCCTCAGCCAAACGCATAGCTCGGCGGCTTCCCTTTTCGCGCGCGCTCGCCCAGACTTTCGGGCAAGCGCGTTCGCGCCGGGGAGCAAGAACAAGGTGCCGCAGAGCACATCGCAGGCGGGTCGCAAAACGGCGTCCGCATCGACGCCGTTGCCGTCCATGCCCGCCACCGGCGCGCGCAACTGGCGCGACTATGCGCTGCTGCTCGCGCTCGCCTGCTGCTGGAGCTCGACCTATCCGCTGACCAAGCTGGCGCTTCCCAGCATCCCGCCCATCACCTTCATCTCGGCGCGCTCGCTGATCGCGTTCGTCTTTCTGTTCGCGATCCTGCGGATGCGCGGCGTCAAGCTGCCGACCGACGTGAAGGCCTGGAAGCTGTTCGCGACCCAGCAGCTGATCAACTCGACCTTCCCGTTCCTGGTCATCACCTGGTCGCAGCAATACGTGCCGGCGTCGAACACGGTGGTGCTGGCCTCGACGACGCCGATCTTCGCCTTCCTGATCACCTCGCTGATCACGCGGCACGAGCCGGCAACGCTCCTCAAGCTCGCGGGCGCGATCCTGGGATTGGCCGGCACTGTCGCGATCGTCGGGCTCGATGCTCTGCATGGCCTTGGCAGCGAGATCATCGCGGAGATCGCGATCCTGCTCGCCACCATTTCCTTTGCCTGCGCGACCATCTTCGGCCTCCGTCTCTCCGAGTACGATCCGATGGTGGTGGCAACCGGCTCGCTGCTGTTCGGCGGTCTCGTCCTGCTGCCGCCCGCGCTGATCATCGACCAACCCTGGACGCTGCACCCGACGCCGACGGCGATCGTCGCCACCATCGTCATGGGCATCGTCTCCAGTGCATTGGGCCTGCTGCTGTTCTATGTCTGCCTGGGCCGGCTCGGCACGCTGACGACCAACGCTCAAGGCTATCTGCGCATCCCGATCGGCGTCGGGCTGTCGGTTCTGCTGCTCGGCGAGAGCGTGCCGTCGAATCTGGCACTCGGATTGCTGCTGGTGATGGCGGGCGTCGCGGCGATGACGGTGCCTGCGGAAAAGCTCAAGCTGCGTTAGGGTCTGGACCCAGCCAAGCTATGGCCGTGGAATCGATCTGAACAGGAGAAACAGAACATGGTGAGCGACGCGAACGTTTGGGCCGGCCAGTGCCATTGCGGCGCGGTGCGCTTCGAGGCGACGCTCAGCGACGGCTTCAATTCGATCCGCCGCTGCACTTGCTCTTACTGCCGGATGCGAGGCGCCGTCATTGCCATGGCGGAACTGGGTGGGATCAAGTTCCTGCAGGGCGAGGATGCGCTCACAACCTACCGCTTCCATACCGGATCGGCGCAACACTTCTTCTGTTCTCGCTGCGGAATATACACGCATCATCAACGACGATCCGACCGGACATCATATGCCGTCAACGTGGCCTGCCTGGAGGGGGTAAGCCCATTCGACTTTGCCGAGGTGCCCGTCATGGATGGCGTCAATCACACCAACGATACCGGCAGGCCAACGCGTCGCGCAGGCACACTCCGGTTTATCCCGGCCGACTAGCATGATGGGATTAAGTTTGATTGCGCCACCGGCGGTGCACTCCCTCTCCCGCTTGCGGGAGAGGGCTGGGGAGAGGGTGTTTCCGCAATGGGATAACCCCCTAGATGAGAAAGCCCTCACCCGCGCCGGAGCCTGTCATCGGGCGCGCCTGCGGCGCGACCGGTGGGCGCGACCTCTCCCGCAAGCGGGAGAGGTTACACCGAGCCTGCGGCAATCGAGTCAACCTAAAGCCATCCCGCCTCAGCATCGCTCTGCGGCCGACGGCGGGGCTACTTGTTGGCGTCGTCCGCCAGCATCTTGCGGTACTTCTCGACGTCGCGCGTCACGAGCTTTTGCAGCACGTCCGGCGCGTGCTCGTCGGGGTCAGGCGCGACGGTCGACAGGTCGGCGAAGCGCTTCTTCACCGCGTCCGTCTCCACCGCCGTGCGCGCGGCGGCGTTCAGCTTGGCGATGACGGCCGGCGGCGTGCCCTTGGGCGCGAACAAGCCGTTCCAACCCTGCGCCTCGAATTCTGGCAGGCCTGCTTCCGCCGACGTCGGCAGGTCCGGGAGCGTGGCGAGCCGCACGGTCGAGCCGACCACCAGCCCCTTCACCAGTTTCTCGTTGATCGATTGCGAGACCGAGGCTGCCGCATCGCAGACGCCGTCGATCTGGCCGCCGACCGCGTCGGTGAGCGCGGGCGCGGCGCCGCGATAACCGATCAGGGTCGCGTCGATCCCGGCAGCCGTAACGAAGCTCTTGCAGATCAGATAGTTCGAGGAGCCCACGCCGGCATGGCCGAGATTGATCTTGCCGGGATTGGCCTTGGCGTAGGCGATGAACTCTTTCAGATCCTTCGCCGGAAAATCCTTGCGCAGCGCGATGATGCCGAACGTCTTCGCCACCATCGCGATCGGCACGAAGGACTCCGGCGTGAACGGCAGTTTTGGATAGATCGTGTAGGTCGCGGCATTGGTGCCGGCATTGCCGATCGCGATGGTGTAGCCGTCGGGTTCGGCCCGGGAGGCCCGCGCCAGCGCGGTCGAGCCGCCGGCCCCCGCAACGTTTTCGATCACGATGGTCTGGCCGAGCGCGATACCCATCTGCTCGGCGACCGCGCGCGCGATCACGTCCGAGGTGCCGCCGGCCGCGAACGGCACGATCATGGTGACGGGACGCTTGGGATAGTCCTGCGCGAAGGCAGAAGTTGCGAACACGACGACCGCGACAGCGGCTGACAGCCGCCTCAGCAGGGAGGAAATCACGCGGCCTTTTCCAGATGCTGGACGAGGCCAGCGAACAAGCCGCGGCCGTCGGTGCAGCCCATGATGTCTTCGACGTGGTTTTCCGGATGCGGCATCATGCCGAGCACGTTGCCCCTGTCGTTGACGATGCCTGCGATCGATTGCGCCGCGCCGTTGATGTTGCTGAGGTCACCGACGGTGCCGTCCGCCGCGCAGTAGCGATAGAGCACCCGCCCCTCGCCTTCGAGCCGCTTGATGGTCTCTTCATCCGCAGCGTAATTGCCCTCGCCATGGGCCACGGGCACACGGATCACCTGGCCGGCGTTATAGCCGCGGGTGAACGGCGTGTCGGAGCGCTCGACGCGCAGATGCACGTCGCGGCAGATGAATTTCAGCCGCGCGTTGCGCATCAGGACGCCCGGTAGCAGGCCGGATTCACAGAGGATCTGGAAACCGTTGCAGACACCCAGCACGAGACCGCCCTTGGCCGCATAGTCGCGCACCGCATCCATCACCGGCGCGCGAGCCGCGATGGCGCCGCAGCGCAGATAATCGCCATAGGAGAAGCCGCCGGGCACCACGACGAGATCGGTCCCCGCCGGCAGCGAGGTCTCGGCGTGCCAGACCATCGCGGGCTCGTGGCCCGAGATCAGCCTCAGCGCCCGCGCCATGTCGCGCTCGCGGTTGATTCCGGGGAACACGAGGATGGCGGCTTTCATGGCAAAGAATCCGACAAGGCTGGAATCGAGGCTGGCCAATGGGCCAATTCGTGAACAGACATAACCATTTGACGGGGATTTTACCAGTGCTAGCGTTGCGGAGCGCCCTTGTACACAGGCCATAGCCACCGCATTTGGCCGCTCGCTTTGCCGGGATCCATGCCATGAACGTCCCGTCGCCGCACACGTCCCTCTCCGAACCGGTATCCGCCGAGGGCGTGGTCGCCGCCGGCGCTTATGTCGATGGCCGCCGAGTCGCCAACATTGCCATCAGCGAAGCCTCCAGCTGGCGGGCCAAACCTGGACACGTGGTCTGGATCGGCCTGCACGAGCCGGACATGGCGCTTCTCGGCGCGGTGCAGACGCAGTTCGATTTGCACGACCTCGCGATCGAGGACGCCAACCACGCCCATCAGCGGCCGAAGATCGAGCAATATGGCGAAGCCCTGTTCATCGTCGCCCGCACCGCGCAACTGATCGAGGGACGCATTGCCTTCGGCGAGACCCACATCTTCGTCGGCGAAGGCTATCTGGTCTCGGTGCGCCACGGCGCGTCGACGTCCTACACGCCGGTGCGCGAGCGCTGCGAGAGCTGTCCGCGGGCGCTCGCCCGCGGCGAGGATTACATCCTCTATGCCATCCTCGATTTCATCGTCGACAATTACTCGCCCGTGCTCGAGAGCATCCACGACGAGGTCGAGAGCATCGAGGACGACGTGCTCTCCAAGCAGATCAGCAAGGCGCAGATCGAGCGGCTCTACATGCTGCGCCGCGACCTCTTGCGACTCAGGACTGCGATCGGCCCGCTGGTGGAGGTCTGCCGCCGGCTCGAGCACGACGACCTGTCGATGGTGCGGCGGGCCATGCAACCGCTGTTCCGCGACGTCACCGACCACGTCCGCAATATCCAGGAACGCATCGACTCCATGCGCGAGGTGCTGGCCTTCGCCTTCGAGGCGAGCCTGCTCGTCGGCCAAGCCCATGAGACGGCGGTGTCCAAGAAGCTCGCGTCCTGGCTCGCGATAATCGCGGTGCCCACGGCGCTGGCCGGCATCTACGGCATGAACTTCAAGCACATGCCGGAGCTGGAATGGGAGTACGGCTACTTCATGCTGCTCGGCGTGATGCTGACCGCCTGCGGCGCGCTGTACTGGCGGTTCCGGCGGGTCGGTTGGCTGTGAGCGCTGCGTTAAGGCGCAGCAACTCCGCTCAACTCGAGCCTGCGCTCGATGTGATCAAGCCTCACGTCAGAACGTCCGAGTATCCCATACACGTTCTGGAGATCCTGCTGCATTGAAATCTGAGGTCCTCGGAGCGCATTTAGCTCGGACTTGATCTCGTCGATCTTGTGATCAACCCGGTCGAGCCTCTGTTGCACTTGCTTGAGAACCTCAAAGATCAACTCGTTGCTGACCTCGGCCATCACTATCTCTCAGCCTTTCATCTCGATCGCATAATTCTCGATCACGGTGTTCGCCAAGAGCTTGTCCGCGGCCTCCTTCAGCGCGGCTTCCGCCTTGGCCTTGTCGGCGCCGGCGAGCTCGATATCGAACACCTTGCCCTGGCGGACGCTGGCGACGCCGTCGACGCCGAGCGACTTCAGCGCGCCTTCGATGGCCTTGCCTTGCGGATCGAGGATTCCCGTCTTCAGGGTCACGGTGACACGTGCCTTCACGTCACAATCCTCTCAGCTCTTCACCAGCACGGGGCCCGAGCCCGCCGGGCGCTCGTTCTCCATGAGGATGCCGAGGCGCTTGGCGACCTCGGTATAGGCCTCGAGCAGGCCGCCGAGATCCCTGCGGAAGCGATCCTTGTCGAGCTTCTCGTTCGACTTGATGTCCCACAGGCGGCAGCTGTCCGGCGAGATCTCGTCGGCGACGATGATGCGCATCATCTCGTTCTCGAACAGTCGGCCGCACTCCATCTTGAAGTCGACGAGGCGGATGCCGATGCCGAGGAAGAGGCCGGTGAGGAAATCGTTGACGCGGATGGCGAGCGCCATGATGTCGTCGATCTCCTGGGGCGTCGCCCAGCCGAAGGCGGTGATGTGCTCTTCCGACACCATGGGGTCGTTGAGCTGGTCGTTCTTGTAGTAGAATTCGATGATCGAGCGGGGCAGCTGCGTGCCCTCCTCGATGCCGAGGCGCTGCGACAGCGAGCCGGCGGCGACGTTGCGCACCACCACCTCGAGCGGCACGATCTCGACCTCGCGAATCAGCTGCTCGCGCATGTTGAGGCGGCGGATGAAATGGGTCGGCACCCCGATGTCGTTGAGGTGCTGAAACAGGTACTCCGAGATCCGGTTGTTGAGGACACCCTTGCCCTCGATCACCTGATGCTTCTTCGCATTGAACGCGGTCGCGTCGTCCTTGAAGTGCTGAATCAAGGTACCCGGCTCCGGACCTTCATAAAGAACCTTTGCCTTGCCTTCATAAATGCGACGCCGACGGCTCATGGGGATGTACCGTGTTTTGTTGAAATCCATGAATCTGGTGTGCTCCGGTTGACGAGGATTGAGACCCACAGCGGAGCTGCCGTGAACAGCCGGGAACCCATTCTTAACCATTGGAAACAGAACGGGAACCAAGCCTTCAGGCAACCTATCCGATTGGCTGTCCGAGCACAATCGATCCGGCCGTCCGGCACCAACTTATACCGCCTTGCCTGCGGCTTAACGGCCCGTTGTTTTGCCGATTCGTGCTATCTATGTAGGCATGCAGCCGGGCCGCCGCAACGGAAGGCGCCCGCGCCATTCAGCAGGGATTTGGAACAAGGTATGAGCCAGTTCGACAAGCGCCAGGAAGGCTTCGAGAAGAAGTTCGCCCTCGACGAGGAGCAGAAGTTCAAGGCGGAGGCCCGCCGCAACCGGTTGCTCGGCCTGTGGGCGGCCGAAAAGCTCGGCATCACCGGTGATGCCGCCACGGCCTATGCCAAGGAAGTGGTCGCGGCCGACTTCGAGGAAGCCGGCGATGCCGACGTCCTGCGCAAGATCACGGGCGATTTCGCCGCCAAAAACGTCGCCGTCACCGAGCAGGCGATCCGCGCCAAGATGAGCGAGCTGCTCGCGGTGGCCGCGGCCGAGGTGAAGGCGGGGAAGTAACGCCAAGTGTCATTCCGGGACGCGCGCCAGCGCGGACCCGGAATCTCGAGATTCCGGATCGCCGCTGTCGCGGCGTCCGGAATGACAGAAAACCAAATCAACCCTCCTTGAAACCATATTCCGGCACGTTGCCGCTGGCGCCGTAATACTTGTACGGCAGGAATTTGCCGCTCATGGTGATCTTGACCCGGTCGCCCTTGGGGTTGGCGACGCGCTCGATGCCCATGTCGAAGTCGATCGCCGACATGATTCCATCGCCGAACTCCTCCTCAATCAGCGCCTTCCAGGCCGGACCGTTCACCATCACCATCTCGTAGAAGCGGTAGATCAGGGGATCGGTCGGCGGCATCGGCGTGCCGGTGCCGCGCATCGGCACCTCGTTGAGCATCGCGACTTCCGCCTTCGACAGGCCGAACAGTTCGCCGGCATTGGCCGCCTGCGGCTTGGTCAGCTTCATCTGGCCCATGATCGCACCGACGATCAGAACCTCGGAATAGCCGCCGATCTTCTCGCAGATGTGCTTCCAGCTCCAGCCCTTCTCGCGCTTGATGTCGAGCAGCTTCTCGGTGAGGTCTTCGCGTTTCATGTCAGGGTCTCCTGTCAGGCGGTGAGTCCGGGACTGGGCCCGGGTATCCAGGTCTGTCTTTGCTCCTCGCCGTTCGCGGCGATCGAGAGGCCGGGCTTGCCGATCTGAACCACCGGCACGTTGCGCGGATCGTGACCGGGCGTCTCGGCGACAAACGTCTTGCTGCGCGTCACCAGGAAATCGATGATGTGGTTGCGCAGCGCGTAGTAGAGCGGGTGGCGGTGCAGGTCGGTGCGGCCGCGGTCGCGCGGCAGCGGGTTCTCGACCACCTCCGCCAGTACTGCGCCGGGACCGTTGGTCATCAGGAAGATCTTGTCGGCGAGATAGATCGCCTCGTCGACGTCATGGGTGATCATGAACGCGGTCTGTCCGGTCTCGAGGCAAATGCGACGGACCTCGTCCTGCAGCGTGCCACGCGTCAGCGCGTCCAGCGCCGAGAACGGCTCGTCCATCAGCATCATCTTCGGCGTGATCGACAGCGCCCGCGCGATGCCGACGCGCTGCTTCATGCCGCCCGACAGCTCCGACGGACGTTTGTGCTCGGAGCCGGACAGGCCGACGAGATCGATGAATTTCTGCGCATGCGCCCGCACCTTGGCGCGGTCCCAGCTGCGCCATTTCGAGCTGACGGCATAGGCGACGTTGCCGAGCACGGTGCGCCAGGGTAGCAGCGCGTGGCTCTGGAAGATCACGGCACGGTCGAGGCTGGTGCCCGAGATCGCCTGCCCGTCGACGATGACGGCCCCCTCGCTCGGCGCATCGAGCCCGGCGAGGATGTTGAGCACCGTGGTCTTGCCGCAGCCGGAATGCCCGATCACGCAGGCGAACTCGCCGCGCGCCATCGACAGCCACAGATCCTCGAAGATGGTGGTGGTCGCGCCGCCCGCTCCCGGATAGCGTTTCGCGATGCCCTCGATCGAGATGAATTTGTCGGACACCGCCGCTACTCCGGAAACGTGACCATGCGCGTGAAACGCGCCAGGATCTGGTCGAGCAGCATGCCGACGACCCCGATCAGGAGGATCGCGATGATGACGTTGGTGATCGACAAATTATTCCACTCGTTCCAGACGAAATAGCCGATGCCGGTGCCGCCAACGAGCATCTCGGCGGCGACGATCACGAGCCAGGCGATGCCGATCGAGATGCGCATGCCTGTCAGGATGGTCGGCGCAGCTGCCGGAAGGATCACGGTGAAGGCACGCCTGATGGTTCCGACCTCCAGCGTCCGCGCGACGTTGATCCATTCCTTGCGGACGCTCGCCACGCCGAACACGGTGTTGAGCAGCATCGGCCAGATCGAGCAGATGAAGATGACGAATATCGCGGAGACCGAGGAATCCTTGATGGTATAGAGCGCGAGCGGCATCCAGGCCAAAGGCGAGATCGGCTTGAGCACCTGGATGAACGGATCGAGCGCCTTGCTCAGCAGCGGCGACATGCCGATCAGGAAGCCGAGCGGAATCGCGACCAGCACCGCCAGCAGATAGCCGGTACCAACCCGCGCGATGGAATAGCCGAGCTGGATTCCGAGCCCCTTGTCGTTCGGCCCGTTGTCGTAGAACGGCCGCTTGAGATGCTCCCAGAGCTTGGCGCCGACATCGAGCGGCCCGGGCATCGCGGATTTGCCTTGTGTGGCCGTCAGCCCCATCAGCTTGGCGTATTCCGGGCTCATCGTCGTCGTCGTGCCGGTCGAGCGCGTGGCGATATGCCAGATGCCGAGGAAAGCGGCGAGCAGCACGATGGAGACGAGGCCGGCTCGAACGCGAAGGGAGGTGTTGTTCATCTCCCTCTCCCCGTTCTTACGGGGTGAGGGGCCTCTCTCCACGCGTGAGATCGTCGAGGGACCTGTACCCCCTCACCCGGATCGCAAGAGCGATCCGACCTCTCCCCGCAAGCGGGGAGAGGTGAAGATAGAGCGCGACCCATCCTCACGACGCCTTCTTGATCTTGAAGCTCGCCAGATAGTCCTCCGGCTTGGCCGGATCGAATGTCTTGCCCATCACCGCGAACGATTTGTAGGCGCTCGCCGGCGGCGACAGGCCCATCTCGGTCATCAGCTTCTTGGTGTCGGTGGCGAGATAGACCTGCTCGGCGACCGCCTTGTAATCGACGTCGCCCTTGATCTGGCCCCAGCGCTTCATCTGCGTCAGCATCCACACCGCGAAGGACTGCCAGGGGAACGGATCGAAATCGACGCGCTTGGCATCGGTCTTCACCCCGCCGAGTCCGTCGGCATAGGTGCCGGTCAGGACCTGCTCCAGCACCGTCACCGGCGCGTTGATGTAGTTCGCCGGCGCGATGGCCTCCGCAATCTGCTTACGGTTCTCCGCCTTCGAGGCATAGGCGGTGGCATCGACGATGGCCCGCGTCAGCGCCGCAAAGCTGTTCGGCGCCGTCGTGATGAACTCGCGGCTTGCAGCGAAGCTGCAGCAGGGATGACCGTCCCAGATCTCCTTCGACAGGATATGCATGAAGCCGACGCCGTCATAGATCGCGCGCTGGCAGATGTTGTCGGGGGCGAGGAAGCCATCGATGTTGTCGGCGCGCAGATTCGCCACCATTTCCGGCGGCGGCACCGAGCGCAGCTGCACGTCGGTATCGGGATCGAGTCCGTGCTCGGCGAGATAATAGCGCAACAGATAATTGTGCATGGAATAGTCGAAGGGGATGGCGAACTTCATTCCCTTCCAGTCCTTCGGGTCGCGCTTGTCCTTGTGCTTCATCGCGAGCGTGATGCCCTGCCCGTTGATATTCTCGATCGCAGGGACGGTGAACGGGATGGCGTTGGCGCCGAGGCCGAGCGAGATCGCGATCGGCATCGGGGCCAGCATGTGCGCGGCGTCGTATTCCTTGTTGATGGTCTTGTCGCGGATCACCGCCCAGCCGGCGGTCTTCACCACTTCGACGTTGAGACCGTGCTTGGCATAGAAGCCCATCGGCGCCGCCATGATGATCGGCGTCGCGCAGGTGATCGGGATGAAGCCGACCTTGAGGTCCTTCTTCTCGGGCGCGCCGGCCTGCGCAAAGACTTCGGTGGCCGTCTTGATCGGGAAGAATTGCGACAGTGCGGCGAGCGCGGTCGAGGCTCCGACCGATTTCAGGAACGCGCGGCGCGCCACGTCCTGCGGGAACATCGCGCGCATCACCGCGGATGCGACGACGCCTTCATAGCGCTTCTCCTCGCTCTCAATGGGCTCGCAGCGCAGGGCGGTCGCCTGCTCATGCTCCGCCGCCGAGCGGTGCTGGCCACAGGCGCAGCCGGCTTGAAGCTTGCGATCGGAATCAAACGGATTGTCGAACGTGGACATCGGCCCTCCTGCGCGTCGTTGCAGGAGCAATGACGCAAGGAGCATGCCACACCCTGCCTGCCGGCCACGGCGTTGATGACGCAGCACTTTCGTCAACGCTTGGCCACTACGAAAATTCGTGATACACGAAATTTCGTAGCTCAATGACGAGATTTCGTAATGGCGATGATGCCAATGACGTTCCCCGATGAGGTGGCGCCTGCCGACCCCCGCGTCGCAGCGTTTGAAGCCTCAGTCGAGGCGACACTGCTGATCGATCCCTTCAGCGACCAGATCGTCGATGCCAATCCCGCCGCCTGCACCCTGCTCGGCTACGACCGCGCCCTGCTGCGGCAGACCAGAGCGAGCACCCTGCACGCCGGCGAGCTGCCGGCCCTCACCGTCTTCACCCAAGCCGTGCTGCACAAAGGCGCCTATTGGACCACGGCGCTCAATCCTCGCCATGCGACCGGACAGGCTCTCCGGCTGGAATATGCCGGCTGCCTGCTGCCGCATGACGGCCGCTCGCTGCTGCTGCTCACGCTGACCGATCTCGAAGCGCGCCGGCGCCGCAATGTCGACGCCGCTGCCGAGGACCATATGCGCGGCGGCATCGCCACCTGGCAGCGGGTCGAGCGCGTGTTCCAGGACATCGAGCGCGAGAACCAGCTGATCCTGCGCGCCGCCGGCGAAGGCATCTATGGCGTGAACGCGGAAGGCAAGACCACCTTCGTGAACCCCGCGGCCGAGCGCATGCTTGGCTGGACCGCCGAGGAGCTGGTCGGCAAGGAAATCCATCCGATCGTGCACCACACCCATCACGACGGCCGGCACTATCACAACCATGACTGCCCGATCTATGCAGCGTTCCGCGACGGCGCCGTGCACCAGGTCGACGGCGAGGTGTTCTGGCGCAAGGACGGCTCGCCGGCCTGGGTCGAATACACCTCGACGCCGATCCGCGACCGCGGCATCGTGGTCGGCGCGGTCGTCGTATTCCGCGACGTCAGCCAGCGCCGCGAGGCCGACGAGAAGCTGCACGCGGCCCTTGCCGAGGTCGACCGGCTGCGCGAGCGGCTGGAGCTGGAGAACGCCTATCTCCAGGAGGAGATCCGCATCGAGACCAATCCCCGCGGCATCATCGGCGGAAGCGAAGCGATCCAGAAGACGCTGCGCCAGGTCAAGCTGGTGGCCCCGACCACCGCGGCGGTGATGATCACCGGCGAATCCGGCACCGGCAAGGAGCTGATCGCGCGCGCCATCCACGAGGATTCCACGCGCAGCGACCGGCCGCTGATCCGCGTCAACTGCGCCGCGATCCCGCGCGAATTGTTCGAGAGCGAGTTCTTCGGCCATGTCCGCGGCGCCTTCACCGGTGCAATGCGCGACCGCATCGGCCGCTTCGAGCTCGCCGACGGCGGCACGCTGTTCCTCGACGAGGTCGGCGAGATCCCGCTCGAACTGCAAGGCAAGCTGCTGCGCGTGTTGCAGGAAGGCAATTTCGAGCGCGTCGGCGAGGAGCGCACCCGCGCGGTCGACGTCCGCGTCATCGCAGCGACCAACCGCGACCTCAAGCAGGAGGTGCAGCGCGGCCGTTTCCGCGAGGACCTCTATTTCCGCCTCAACGTCTTCCCGATCGAGACCGTGCCCTTGCGCGAACGGCGCGAGGACATTCCCCTGCTCGCCCAGCATTTTCTGACGCGCGAGAGCAAGGCGCTGAAATCCAACCTGCGCCTGTCGGAGGGCGATGCGCGGCGGCTGACCCGCTACGACTGGCCCGGCAATGTCCGCGAATTGCAGAACGTGATCGAGCGCGCCGCGATCCTGTCGCAGAACGGCCGCCTGCGCATCGACTTGCCCGATGCCTCCAGCGCGCACGCACCGGCCGGCGCCGCGCGTCAAAAGGCCGACGCGCGTCCGGCAATCATGACCTCGGCGGAAATGCGCGAGCACGAGCGCGCCAACATTCTCGCCGCGCTCGAGGCCTGCGCCGGAAAAGTGTTCGGCCCCGGCGGCGCGGCCGAGATGCTCGACCTCAAGCCCACCACCTTGGCCTCACGGATCAAGGCGCTGGGAATTGCGCCTCGTCCGCGGGCCACTCAAGCAGGATGGTCTTGATTGGACCGATGTGAGACGGGGACCTCTCCCGAAGGGAGAGGTCGGATGGCATCGAAAGATGCGATCCGGGTGAGGGCTTACGGTCTCACCAAATTCAGCGCCCCCTCACCCGGATTGCTCAGGCGCGCACTGCGCGCCATAGCAACCCGACCTCTCCCCGTTGGGGAGAGGTGGACGAACACTGCGGCGGCTGGCGGCTCAAGCCGCCTTGGTCGTCACGTCAGACGCAATCGGCAAGCCCTGCTCGATCGGCAGCGAGGGATCGCGCGACCATTCGTTCCAGGAGCCGAAATACATCCGCACGTCCTTCACGCCCGCATTCTTGAGCGCGAGGAAGGTGTTCGAGGCGCGCGCGCCCTTGAAGCAATACAGGTACACCGGCGTGCTCGGCGTGATCCCGACGGTGGCGCATTCCGCCAGGATCTCGTCCTTGGACTTGAAGCGCGGGCCTTCCGCGGTCGGCTTCATCATGCGATACCATTCCAGCCAGACGGCACCGGGGATGCGGCCCTTGCGCGGGCAGAAATCCTTGCCGTAGGGCGAAGAGCTGTCGCCGATCCACTCGTCGACGTCGCGGACGTCGAGGATCGCGATGCCGGGCTTGCCCACGGCGGCGAGCATGGTCTTGGCATCGATCAGGATCTCGCCGGCTTCGGGCACGATCGAGAACGAGGCCTTGGCAGGCGTCGGCACCTCCTTGGTCACCGGGAATCCCGCGGCCGACCAGGCATCGAATCCGCCATGCAGCACCTTCACTTTGGGATAGCCGAGCATGGTCAGCAGGTAATAGCCACGGCAGGACTGGCCGAAGCCCGAGTTCATCGACTGCTCGTAGACCACGGCCGTTTCCTTGCCGGACAGGCCGGCGGCGCCGAACGCGTCGGCGAACTTGGTCTTGAGCTCGGCCATGCCCTCCGGCGTCGAGGTCGCGAGGAACGTGAAGATCTCATGCACGTTGACGGCGCCAGGCAGATGGCTGGCGGCGTAGGCGTCGGGATTGCGGGTGTCGATCACGACACACGGCTCGGTCTTCAAGAGATCGGCAAGTTCGACGGCAGTGATCAGGACGTCAGTCATGGCAGCCTCTCCGTTGAGGTTGGGGGTCTTTGGGTGGACTCGTAGAACTCAGGTGTCGGCGAGCATCTTGCGCAGCTGCTTGGTGGCCGGCGTGACGATCGCAACGAAATAGGCCTCGCGCAGCCGCCGCTGCGCGCGGTGGCCCTTGAGGTAGCCGCGCGCGCCACAATGCAGCATCGCCGCATGCGCCGCCGCGACGCTGGCCTCGCCCGCGCGCAGGCGGAGCGCGATCACCTTGCGCCAGTAGGTCTCCTCCTCGTTGTAGGGATCGCGCGCCAGCATCATCGTCTCGGCCTCGAGCTCGGCGGCGAGTTCGTTGAAATGCACCGGCTGCTGCGGCAGATAGCGGTTGATGTGCCCGAGGGGTGCATCGACCTCGCCCATGATGTTGATGCAATCCTTGATCACCCCGAGCGCCATACCGGCCTGCAGCAGGATGAAGCCGGCGCGGATCTTCTTGACGAAGGGCGCGGCGGGATCGGCCAGGATCAGCTCATCAGGCACGAACACGTCGCGGAACTGCACGCCATAGGTGCCGGTGCCATCCATGGCGAGGAACGGCTTGCAAGGCGTGAGCGTGATCGCGGGGTCCGAGCAGTCGGCGAGGAACATCACGGTGCCCGGCGCGCCACTTGCGCTGCCCGGCTCGTCCTCACGCTCGAAGATGGTGCCGAAATAATGGTCGGGGCCGAGATTGGAGACCCAGGGCAGCGCACCGCGCACGATGTAGCCGCCCTCGACCTTGCGGCCTTTCAGCTTCAACTTCTCGATGCCGAAAAAGCTCTTCATGGGATTGGAGAGCCCGGTGCCGCCAAGCACGCGACCGGTCGAGAAGGCATCGCCGAAGCGCTTTGCGAGCTTCGCGTTGGTCGAGTTCGCCGCGTACCAGACCAGCGTATTCTGGCACCAGGCCATGAAGGCCGTGGCCCCGCAGACCTCCCCGATCGCCGCCATCGCCTGGATCGCGCAGCGCAGATCGGCGGGGCCTTCGTGCGGCACGTGGCTGCCCCACGCCCCGACCGAGCCGAACTTGCGCAGCACCTCGGCCGGATAGACCGTGCCCTCGTCGATCCCGGCGGCGAGCGGCGCGAGCTCTTCGCGCGCGATCCGCGCCACCTCGCCCGCAATGGACGGTGCGGGTTGATCCAGAACGTCGGCCCGCGATAAAGCCAGTGAACTCATGATCGTCTCCCGCACCCTGTCCTGATTGCCGCCTGCTAGATGCCGACCTCGAGATTGACCGGCCGGGTGAAGGTGTTGGCGACCGGCGACCATTTCTTCACATGCGTCACCAGCGCGTTGATCTCCTCCGGCGAGATGCCCTCGCATTCCATGTCGACCTTGACGCGCACGTCCGTGAAGCCGACCGGCTTGTCGGAGGTGTCGCCGGTGCCCCAGACCGCGGTGATGTTGAGATCGCCCTCGAGCTCGAGCTCCAGCTTGTTGACGGTCCAGCCGCGATGCACGGCGTTGGCGTGCAGGCCGACCGCAAGGCACGAGCCGAGCGCGGCCAGCGAGGCCTCCGACGGATTTGGCGCGGTGTCGTCACCCAAAAGACCCGGCGGCTCGTCGACGATGTAGGGCGGCAGGTTGCGGATGTAGTTGGCGTGGCGGAACTTGCCTTCCGCGACCGTCTTGCACTTCAAGGTCTTGATGACCTTCGGATTCGCCTTGCCATTGGCGATCAGTTGCTCGAGGCCATTCTTGTCGATGGGTGCGAGGCAACCCGTCAGCACTGTCTTCTGAACGACGGCAGTCATCAATCTTCTCCCTGGCAGAAGTGGAATTCGGTAGGATACCGAACGGTCTGTTTCCTTGCATGGAGCGTGCCAGAGCCGGCGAAAAACAAAACACGAGGCTTTGGAGCCGCTTAAGCTTCCCTGCCTGCGGATTGATCGGCTGCTTCTTGCTCAAACGCGATGCAGCTAGGGCAGGCTTTGCGAATTTTTTCAGCGCCAAACAGATGCGGCTTGCTGATGCGGCACGGCTGCGGGTAAGTTCGAGTCCATGGCAAAGACGTCATCGAAGAAGAATTCGCCCCACGCCGCTGCCGGCGACGACGAATCCGCACGCGGCCGCCTTCTCAACGCCGCGACGCATCTGTTCTGCAAGAACGGCATCAACGCCACCGGCATCGATGCGATCATCGAGGAGGCCGGCACCGCGAAGACCACGCTCTACAAATTGTTCGGCTCCAAGACCAACCTCGTCAACGCCGTGCTGGAGAGCGAAGGCAAGCAGTGGCGCGAATGGTTCATCGGCGCCATGGAAGACGGCGGCGGCGATGCGCAGGCGAAGCTCACGCGCATCTTTCCCGCGCTGAAGAGCTGGTTCGCGGAGGAGCGCTTCTACGGCTGCCCCTTCATCAACGCCGTCGGCGAGCACGACAAGGATGCCAAGCAATTCCGCAATATCGCGCTCAAGCACAAGAAGATCGTGCTCGGCCATATCGAGAAGCTCGCCGGCGAGCTCGGCTCGGCCGAGCCCGCGGTGCTGGCGCACCAGCTCGGCCTCATCATCGACGGCGCCATCGTCGCCGCGATGATCTCGCGCGATCCGGGTGTCGCCGATACGGCGGCACTCACGGCAGGTCCCCTGCTCGGACAGTCGAAAAGCAAGAAAAAGCGCGCCGAGCAATTGGAGACCGCTTGACGTCCCCTGCCGTTCCCGAGCGTCGGGCCGCCGCTCGCGCGGCCGAAAACAGCCCGATTTAACTTTCCATCAAGTACGCTTGCGATCGTGGAACCGCCGTAAAGGCCGCTTTAGGACCCTTCGCCGTCTATCCGCGGGCGAAAGGGATTTCGGGAATGCTGTCCGACGCTGGACAATACAGCTTGCCACGCTGGCGCCTGATGCGGTGGTTGACTGACGTCGGACCGGACGTGCCGGCCGACATCCGTTCCGCACTGGTTGCCCAGCTGTTCGGCGCGGTCCCGATCTTTGCGGGCGGCGCCATCAATTCGGTCGCCATCGCGGCCATCGTCGCCTATCGCATGCAGACGCCGCTGCTGATCGCATGGTTCGTGCTCGAGCTCGTGATCTGCCTTGCGCGTCTGGCGATCTTGCTCGCGGCGCATCGAGCGATCCGGCTGCACCGGCCGACCCCGACCGATCTCCATCTCCTGTTCTCGATGGCCTGGAGCCTCAGCCTCGGCCTGGGCGCGGTGGCAAGCATTGCGAGCGGCGACTGGCTGGTGGCGATGCTGTCCTGCATGTCCACGGCCGCCATGATCGGCGGCATCAGCTTCCGCAACTTCGGCGCACCCCGATTTGCCGGGCTCATGATCCTGATCAGCCTCGGCCCCGTCGTCCCCTACATCGCTTTGCTCAACGAGCCGGTGCTCTACATCGTGATCTACCAGATCCCGATGTACCTCGCCGCGATGACTGGCGCGGCCTTCCGGCTCAACAGGATGCTGCTCACCACCATGCGGGCCGAGCGGGAGAACAGCCGCCGCGCGCACCACGATGCGCTCACGGGACTGCTGAACCGCGCCGGCCTGGTCGATGCGCTTGAAGCGAAGCTCGCAGCGTCCAGGCGCGATGGGCTCCCCTTTGCCTTGTTCTTCTCCGATCTGGACGCGTTCAAGCCGGTCAACGACACGTTCGGGCACGCCGCCGGCGACGCCGTACTCAAGACCGTCGCCGACCGACTGCGCGAAGCGGTGCCCGGGGCAACCGCCATCGCGCGGATGGGCGGCGACGAATTCGTCGTACTGGTGGATGGCGTCACGGCCGAGCAGGCACTGGCGACGGGCGAGCGCATCGTCGGCGAGATCGCCAAGCCGTGCCAGCTCGATAGCGAAACCTCCGTCCCCCTCGGTGCCAGCGTCGGCATTTCGATGTCGCCGGACCATGGTTTGGAGGTGGACGAGTTGCTTGCGGTCGCGGATGCCGCCCTCTACGAGGCCAAGTCGGGCGGCAAGTCGCGCTGCTGCCTGGCTTCGGTCGACATGGGGATTGCGGTGCTGCGCCGGCTTCGGCACACGGGCAAGCGCGTCGCCCAGGAGACGAGCGCCGCCGCCTGAGCGCCAGACGCTCTCTGCTTTTCCTGGACAAACGGTAGCAAGCCGCTCGACCGGCCCAGGACATCAAGGCGGGAATGACTCTCGTCGGCGGCAAGTTCGTGTTTCAGCGCTGAACCGGCGCCGAAGCATCTATTTCATCGGACGTGAATCGCTGCCGGGTTTGGTCTCGAGCTTGTGAAGCTCTGCCTGAGCTGCGGCCCATTCCACAAAGCGCTTTGGACATTCGTCCGCGGCGGCGCGCAACAGCCGTACGGCTTGATCAGCTTCCTGCTCCAGCCCCAGCTCGCCGACATAAAAATTTGCTTCGCAGAGCTGCTCCCTTGTTTTTTGCGCGGAGATGTCTTGCGCAGACTTGAGCAAGGCTTCAAAACTTATCTCGCCCAGGAAGAAACGAACGATGGGCGCGGGCCAACGCGACGCATCGATCAGCTTGGCGGCATCACCGAGCTCACGCCCGCTGCCGCTCTTTCGCTGCACGAGATCGAGCCACAGATGCGTATAGGCATCCTTCCGGTCCAGTTCGCTCGATCGACGGAGGTCGGCAAGTGCCTCTGGCAGATGGCCGGATTGGAAGTGGAGGGCCCCACGCAAGCGGTGGATTGCGGGGGTACCGGGATTGATCTCGATGGCCAGGTCGAGATTCGACAATGCCTTTCCGAGATCGCCTCGAACCTGAAAAACCCTGGCACGGCCGATATAGGGCCGCGGGTCCTTCGAGCTAAGCTCGACCGCGCGGTCGAAGTCGGCCAATGCGAGATCGACCTGGCCGCGTGCGAGATAGATGTCGCCCCGGCAGACTTGGCCCATCCAATGGTCTGGCCCGATCTCGATCGCCCGCCCACAATCGGCCAAGGCGCGATCCGGCTCGCCTTTCGTCTCATAGGCAAAGCTGCGGCCGATACGGGCATGGACATTGTCGGGATGGATCAGAAGGGCCCGGTCATAGTCGGCGATGGCACGATCGACATCGTCCTTCAGATAAAGCCGCGCACGCCCAAGATACGCATAGGTATTCCTGGGGTCGAGCTCGATGGCCTTGTCGTAATCCGCAAGCGCGGCTTCGCTGTCGCGTCTCTGGACGTATATGGAAGCTCGATAAAGGCGCGCGTTCACATTGCCCGGATCGCGCTCGATGATCTGGCTGTAGTCCGCAATCGCAAGGTCGACCTCACCCTTCTGGTGATAGAACATGGCGCGGCGGAAGCGGGCCATGACGACGCCTTGCTTTGTGCCCGTCGCCGCCTCGATAATGGCGGTGCAGCCCGCAATGCGGTCATCGATACTGAAATTTCCGACCGCGTTGCACTTGGAGGCCAATGGCATCTCGGCGCGGGCGCCTGATATGTCGAACAGGATACTCAGCGCCACGACACCGAAGCTTGCCGCACAAACTCGTGCGCGGCCCACGATTCCAACCATGTCGTCCCCACTCCATTCCCGGGGACTTCATAGCAACCTATCGTGTGCCTGCACAGCCCTCGGTTGCGGACTTGCAGGCGGCGGGTCCGTCTGGCCCAACGTTCGACTAAAAGCCGTGCCGCCTAGCTGCTCTTCACCTGACGCACCGGCGGCGGCTTCCAGGTCCCGTTGATGATCGAGGGCGACTTTTCGTTGGGCCAGTACATGCGCAGCATCAGCACGAACTTGCCCGCGGGCGCAGGAAGCCAGTTGCTCTCCCTGCCGGGCCCCGGGTTGTCCTTCTGGATGTAGAGATCGACCGAACCATCCGGATTGGCTTTGAGGTTCTGGCGGGCGCTGATGGACTGGCGATTGATCGGATTGGCGACGAAGAAATAGTTCTCGTCATACATCGTCAGTGACCAGAAGCCGCCGACCGGTGGAAGCTGACCCTTCGGAAACCGCATGACGTATTTGTTGCTGCCGACATACTCCTTCCCGTCGGCGTCCTTCTGGGATGTCGGATAGCACGCGTCCTGAATCCGGTTGGCGCCAAGGCCGATGGCGGTGACCAGGGCGCGGTTGAAATAATTGGTGCCGTAGACACCCGCTTCGGCGTCGAAGGCCCAGCCGTTGACGTTCCTGATCGCCTTGTTGACCTTGAACTGGAGCATGATGCGGTCGAATGCCACCTGGGGGACCCGCTTGGCGAAGGCAGCATCGAATTGGCCCGCGTCGAAATCCTTGCCGGGGATAAGACCGATCTTTGCGAATTTGGCGACCTCCGACGCATCCGCGGCGGCCGGCGGATTGCGCTTCATCAATTGCGCGAGAAGCGTGAAATAGGTGGCGGCGTCCATGCGGTTGACCTGGTCGCGAACGGCCGTCTTCATGTCGATCGACGCATCGGCCTTGCCTGCCGGGGGCGAGTAGGACTTGCCGTAGGCGCTGAGAGGAAAGAGCTTGAACTCGTCCTGCGCCGCATGCACGGCCGCGTAATCTTCCGGCGTGCCGGTGCAGTAAATCCGGCCCAAAATCCAAACCATGCTCGTGGGCGATTTGTATTCCTTGATGCCGGCGGGAAGCGTTCCTTTCCAGCCCGGGCCGGTGATCGCGTAGGTCTGCGCCTTGGTGCCGGTGGTGCGCTTGCCCGGCACCTGGAAGACGTTGGTCCAGCCGTCCAGCATCGGAAACAGGAAGTACCGGTCCTTCATGTCGGGCATGCTCAGGATCCAGGGCTCGTCTCCGACGTCGATCCAGGCGGTCGTGTAGAGGGTGTCGGCATTGGGCGCCGTGACATCCTTGAAGCTGGCATCCGGATATTTGCGCAGCTTGACGAACTGCCCCATCGGCCCGCGCGTGCCCTGCGGCGCCGCAACGTTGGTCATGACCCGCCGGGTCATCTCCATCGTCACAAGCGGATAGCCGTAGACATAGGCGTCCTGAGCGAGCCAGAAATCTTCGCCGCCTTCCAGGGCCCTGATGACGGGACCGTCGAACTCGGCGCGGGCGCTTCGGGACATCGCAAACGCCGACATGGCGGCGCTGAAGGCAGCAAGTGCTTGGCGACGGCTGATCGACATCTCGAACCCTCCCTGTTGCGCACAAAGCGTAGGCGGCGGAGTTTCCCGGTCTTTGATATGCATCAAGGAAGATGGATGGTGCGCGGGCGCCGTGTCCGGCGTTGCATCGGTGAGCGGGTAAGTGGGCGAAGGCGGGTTGATCGGCAGGTGAGCACGAACCAGCGAAAAAAGAAGAGCGACTGCGCCGTCATAATGCAGTGCCGTAGCCCGCATGAGCGCAGCGACATGCGGAAGCTTTCCAGGATATCGCTTCGCTCATCCGGGCTACGAATATCTCGTCGAATGGGCAAAGGCGCACAGCGCCGTGCCCATCTTCTCTTGATCATCAGCGAGAGACGGTGGGCACGCTTTCCGCTTCACTCACCCTACGAGACGGCGCGAAATCTACGCGCTCTGCTCGATCATCCCCTGCAGCCGCACCAGCTCCGCCTCCAGATCGCGCTCCACATCCACTGCCCGGATGTCGAGCACGCGATAGTCCCGCGCCTCAAGCCAGCTCCGCCGGCCCGCGCGGTCCGCCGCGATCGCCTCGCCCTCGCCCGGGTTGACCAGCTCGATCGCGATCCGGTGCGGGAAGGAGACGAAGTCCGGGATATGGCGCCCCACCGGCGTCTGCCGCTTGAACCCGCCTGCGAAGCGGCGGTCGCGGGTCAACGCCTGCCAGAGCAGGCGCTCGGCGTCGGTCGGGTTGCGGCGGAGCAGGCGGGCAAGGCCGCGCACGGTCGAGCCGCTGTCGGGCACGCCGCCGCCCTGCCCGTGTTCGGCCAGCAACGCGCGCAGGCGCGTGGCCTGCTCGCCGTCGAGCACGCCGCCCTTGGCCGGGCCCTTGCGCCCCTCCGCGATCGCCATGATCACGCCGTGCAGCGTGTGCATGTCCTGCTTGGTCGGCTCCATCCGGGTGAAGATGTTGCGCAGGTTCACCAGCATGGTGTCGCGCTTCTCGGCGGGCCGCAAAAATTCCACCTTGTCGAGCTCGCGCACGAGGTTGTCGAAGAACGCCTGCATCTGGTGCTGGGAGGCGCGCTCGGAGCGCTCCGGCATGGCGTGCGGCAGCGCGCCGGAGGTGGCGCGTTTGAACCATTCATAGCCGACCAGCAGCACGGCCTGGGCGAGGTTGAGAGAGGCAAAGCCCGGGTTGACCGGGAAGGTGATGATGCGGTTGGAGAGCCCGACTTCCTCGTTGGTCAGGCCCCAGCGCTCCCGGCCGAACAGGATGCCGGCCTTCCCTCCTGTGGCGACGTGACCGGCGATCTCGGCCGCCGCGGCCTCCGGCCCGACCACCGGCTTGGCCTGGTCGTGGGGGCGCGCGGTGGTGGCGAACAGGAGGTCGAGGTCGGCGACGGCCTCTTGCACCGTGCCGAACAATTCGACCCTTTCGAGGATGTGGTCGGCGCCGGCGGCGGCCCGCTGTGCCGCGACGTTGGGCCAGCCGTCCCTGGGATTGACGATGCGAAGCCGGCCTAGCGCAAAGTTGCCCATGGCGCGCGCGGCCATGCCGATGTTCTCGCCGAGCTGCGGCTCGACCAGGATGACGATGGGCCCGTCGAGGGAAAGGCCCGCCTTGCTCTTGTCAGTCCCCGACATCTCGCTTCGCTTTCACACTGTCTCTCAAGGCCCCGGCAAGGCCCTCTTCAGGAATTGATTCAAGCCGGCCATTCGAACCGGTCATTCGAAACGGTCATTCGAAACGGTCTTGGGCCGGCTCGGGCGCTGTCCGCCTGTCGTTTGCCTGTCCTGACGAAATTCTCAAGGGAAATAACGACTTGGATTCGACTTTTGAATCGCGCCGGGAACGCGACCCGAAGGGCTTGCCGAGCGCCGGCCCGCCGCTCCCCGCCTGCGCAAGCTGGATGAGCTAAAAGTGCATAATCCCTTGGCTTTCGCCCGCCGCGCGGTGGTGCTAAGAGGCGGCGGATATTCCAGCTGGCGCGCGACGAGCGCCGTTCCCAAGAGGCTTCCCCGATCATGGCAAAAATCAAGGTATCCAATCCCGTCGTCGAACTCGATGGCGACGAGATGACCCGGATCATCTGGCAGTACATCAAGGACAAGCTGATCAACCCGTTCCTGGATGTCGAGCTGCTCTATTTCGACCTGGGCATGGAATACCGCGACCACACCAATGATCAGGTCACGATCGACGCGGCCGAGGCGATCAAGAAGGTCGGCGTCGGCGTCAAGTGCGCCACCATCACCCCGGACGAGGCCCGGGTGAAGGAGTTCAATCTCAAGCAGATGTGGAAGTCGCCGAACGGCACCATCCGCAACATCCTCGGCGGCGTGATTTTCCGCGAGCCGATCATCTGCAAGAACGTGCCGCGCCTGGTTCCCGGCTGGACCAAGCCGATCATCATCGGCCGCCACGCCTATGGCGACCAGTACCGCGCCACCGATTTCAAGTTCCCCGGGAAGGGCACCCTGTCGATGAAGTTCGTCGGCGAGGACGGCACCGTGATCGAGAAGGAAGTGTTCAAGGCCCCCGATGCCGGCGTCGCGATGGGAATGTACAATCTCGACGACTCCATCATCGACTTCGCCCGCGCCTCATTCAATTACGGCCTGCTGCGCGGCTACCCGGTGTACCTGTCGACCAAGAACACGATCCTCAAGGTCTATGACGGCCGCTTCAAGGACATCTTCCAGGAGATCTTCGACAAGGAGTTCAAGAAGGACTTCGACGCCAAGGGCCTGACCTACGAGCACCGCCTGATCGACGACATGGTGGCCTCGGCGCTGAAATGGTCCGGCGGCTATGTCTGGGCCTGCAAGAACTACGACGGCGACGTGCAGTCCGACACCGTCGCGCAGGGCTACGGCTCGCTCGGCCTCATGACCTCCGTGCTGCTCACGCCCGACGGCAAGACCGTGGAAGCCGAAGCCGCTCATGGCACGGTGACCCGCCATTACCGCGAGCACCAGAAGGGCAAGGAGACCTCGACCAACTCGATCGCCTCGATCTTCGCCTGGACCCGTGGCCTCGCCCACCGCGCCAAGCTCGACAACAATGCCGAGCTGGCGAAGTTCGCCAACACGCTGGAGAAGGTCTGCGTCGACACCGTCGAGGCCGGCTACATGACCAAGGACCTCGCGCTCCTGGTCGGCGCCGACCAGCGCTGGCTCTCGACCACCGGCTTCCTCGACAAGGTCGCCGAGAACCTGACGAAAGAGCTGGCGGCCTGAGCCGTCCGCAATTTCGCCCGACTGGGCCAGGCATGATCAAGGGCCACGCCAAGCGTGGCCCTTTTTCTTTTCCATGGCCCTCGCGCGGAGAAGCGACCATGCCGATCAAGCCAGCCATCCCATGCCTGCTCTTGCTCGCCGCCATGGCGGGGCAAGCCAGAGCCGCAGACCGGCTTCCCGCGGCCATCGCCGCACCGGGTGAGACCGTCGTGCTCAGCGTCCACGCCGAGGGTGCGCAGGTTTATGAGTGCAAGGCCGGCGCCGACGGCAAGCTCGCCTGGGCCTTCCGCGAGCCGATCGCGACGCTTCTCTCGGACGGCAAGACCATCGGCCGCCACTATGCCGGGCCGAACTGGGAGCACGCCGACGGCAGCGCGGTGACCGGCAAAGCCGTCGGCAGCGCGCCGGGCGCGACCGCAGCCGACATTCCCTGGCTGAAGCTGGACGTCATCGCTCACCGCGGCAGCGGCGTGCTCACGCCCGTGACCACCGTCCAGCGCATCCACACCTATGGCGGCCAGCTCGCCGGCGCCTGCGACAAGGCCGGCGAGTTCAGAAGCGCGCCTTACGCAGCCGATTATGTGTTCCTGAAGAAAGGCTGACCGCTCACCGGTCGGCGCCTTGCTCTTCGGCCTGCGCCAGCTCGGCCAGCGCGAGATCGCCGGTGTCGGCGAGCCTTGCCTTGGCGGTTTCGTGAACGTGGTCGGCGAGTGTCGGCATGCGCTCGATCAAGGCGTGAAAATCCTGCGCGTCGAGCACGAGCAGGCGCGTCTTACGCGTCGCCGTCACCGTGCCGCTGCGCTTGGTCTTGTGCAAGAGCGCGATCTCTCCGAAGAAGGTGCCGTCGCCGAGGCGCACATGCTGGCTCGGCAGCGCGATCTCGACCTCGCCGGCGGTGATGAAATACATCGACGAGGCCGCGTCGCCCCGCCGGACCAGGACCTCGCCCTGCTCGATGGTGCGCGCGCGCAAGAGCCGCATGATGTCGGCGATCTCCGCGGCGGTGAGGTGCGAGAACAGCGGCACCCGCGCCAGCATGCCCCAGGTGACCACAAAATCGCGCCGCTTCACCTCTTCGGCGAAGGCGGTCGAGATGATCGCGACCGGCAGCGCGATCATGGCAAAGCCGGCGGTGATGGCGAAGGTCGAGACGAACTTGCCGAGCGGCGTCACCGGCACGACGTCGCCATAGCCGACGGTGCCGAGCGTCACGATCGCCCACCACATCGCCTGCGGGATGGTGCCGAGCTTGTCGGGCTGAACGTCGCGCTCGATGGCGTAGAGCAGCGAGGCGAAGGTCAGCACCGCGCCGATCAGGATGACCACGCAGCCGATCAGCGCGCGACGCTCGGCATGCACGGCCGCGAGCAGCGAGCGCATCGCCGGGGAATAGCGGATCAGCTTGAAGAACGGCAGCACGCCGAGCGCCGCCAGCGTCGCATGCTCGCCGGTGGCGAGCACGATCGCCGCAGGCAGGAACGCCATGAGGTCGATGATGCCGAGCGCCGAGCAGGCATAGCCGAGCCGGTCGGACAGCGCCGAGCCCTTGCGCTGGGTGTGGCCGGCGACGGTCCACAGCCGCGCCGCATATTCCAGCGCGAACACGATCACCGACAGGATGGTGATGCCCGCGAACAGCGCGCCGAACCGCGCGTCCAGCTCCGGCACCGAGGCGAGGATCATCGCGGCCACATTGAGCACGATGACCCCGATGATCAACTGGATGAAGCGCGACCCGGCCGAATAGGCCAGCGGATCGTGCTCCAGCAATTCGTAGAGGCGATCCCGCAGATCGGGATCGCGAAGCCCACGTCCGCGCGGAACGGGGCGCATGCCGGCTTACGCGCCCGCGATCGCTTTTTCGATCGCCGCGAGCGCCTCGGACGCCTTGGCACCGTCGGGGCCGCCGGCCTGCGCCATGTCGGGCCGGCCGCCGCCGCCCTTGCCGCCGAGCGCCTCGGAGGCGATGCGCACCAGATTCACGGCGTTGAATCGCGTGGTGAGGTCCGGCGTGACACCCACGACCACACCGGCCTTGCCATCCTCGGTGACGCCGACGATGGCAACGACGCCGGAGCCGATCTGCTTCTTGGCCTCGTCGGCGAGGCTCTTGAGATCCTTCATCTCGATGCCTTCCACGGCCCGCGCCATCAGCTTGACGCCACCGGCCTCGCGCACGCCGCTCGCCGCGCCGTTGCTCGCAGCTGCGCCGCCGCCCATCGCCAGCTTCTTGCGGGCGTCGGAGAGCTCGCGCTCGAGCTTCTTGCGCTCCTCCATCAGCGCGGCGATGCGCGCCGGCACGTCGTCCACGGAGGTGCGCAGCTCGCCCGCCGCGGTCTTCGCCAGCGCCATGGTCTCGTTGGCGTGCCGGCGGGCATAATTTCCGGTCAGCGCCTCGATGCGGCGCACGCCCGAGGCCACCGCGCTCTCGCCCGTCAGCGTGATCAGGCCGATGTCGCCGGTGCGCCGCACATGCGTGCCGCCGCAGAGCTCGACCGACCAGCCGAGCATATTGGCGCCGCGCTCACGCGCGGTCCTGCCCATCGAGACGACGCGGACCTCGTCGCCGTATTTCTCGCCGAACAGCGCGCGCGCCCCGGCCTCGCGGGCCTCGTCGACGCCCATGATGCGCGTGGTCACCTCGTCGTTCTCCAGCACCACGTCGTTGGCGATGTCCTCGACACGCGACAGCTCCTCGGCCGTGATCGGCTTCGGATGCACGAAGTCGAAGCGCAGGCGATCCGGCGCGACCATCGAGCCGCGCTGGGCGATGTGATCGCCGAGCACCTGGCGCAGCGCCTCGTGGATGATGTGGGTCGCCGAGTGATGCGCGCGGATGGTCGAGCGCCTGGAATGATCGACCTCGAGCTGCAGCGCGGTGCCGAGCCTGACTTCGCCGCTCTCGACCGTGCCGATATGGACGAAGAGATCGCCGAGCTTCTTCTGCGTATCGGTGACGCGGACCTTGATGCCGCCCTCGCCCGAGAGCACGCCGGTGTCGCCGACCTGGCCGCCGGACTCCGCATAGAACGGCGTCTGGTTCAGCACGATCGCGCCCGTCTCTCCGGCCTTCAGGCTCGTGACCTCGGCGCCGTCCTTGACCAGCGCGGAGACCACGCCCTCGGCGCTCTCGGTCTCGTAACCCAGGAATTCGGTGGCGCCGAGCTTCTCGCGCAGCGGAAACCAGATCGCCTCGGAAGCGGCCTCGCCCGAGCCCTTCCAGGATTCGCGCGCCTTGGCCTTCTGCCGCTCCATGGCGTCGGTGAACGAGGCCTGGTCGACGCCGATGCCGCGCGACTTCAGCGCGTCCTGGGTCAGGTCGAGCGGGAAGCCGTAGGTGTCGTACAGCGTGAAGGCGACGTCGCCGTCGAACATGTCGCCCTTCTTAAGGCCCGCGCTCTTCTCGTCGAGAATGGCAAGGCCCCGCGACAGCGTCTTGCGGAAGCGGGTCTCTTCCAGCCGCAGCGTTTCCTCGATCAGCTTTTCCGCGCGCATCAATTCGGGATAGGCCTGGCCCATCTCGCGGACCAGCGCCCAGACCAGCCGGTGCATCAGCGGCTCCTTGGCGCCCAGCAGCTGCGCATGACGCATCGCCCGGCGCATGATCCGGCGCAGCACGTAGCCGCGGCCCTCGTTCGAGGGCAGCACGCCGTCCGAGACCAGGAAGGCCGAGGAGCGTAAGTGGTCGGCAATGACGCGGAACGAGGCGACGGTCTGCTCGGTCGGGCCGCTGCCGAGCGCGGACGCGGTCGCGTCGATCAGGTTCTTGAACAGGTCGGTCTCGAATACGCTCTCGACGCCCTGGAGGATGCAGGCCATGCGCTCCAGGCCCATGCCGGTGTCGATCGAGGGACGCGGCAAGCCGACGCGCTCCTCCTTCGTCACCTGCTCGTATTGCATGAACACGAGATTCCAGAATTCGAGGAAGCGGTCGCCGTCCTCTTCCGGCGAGCCCGGAGGCCCGCCCCAGATGTGCTCGCCGCGGTCGATGAATATCTCCGAGCACGGGCCGCACGGACCGGTGTCGCCCATCGCCCAGAAATTGTCCGAGGTCGGGATGCGGATGATGCGATCGTCGGAGAAGCCGGCGATCTTCTTCCACAGCCCCGCCGCCTCGTCGTCGGTGTGATAGACCGTGACCAGCAGCTTGTCCTTCTTCAGGCCGAACTCGGTCGTGATCAGCTTCCAGGCGAGCTCGATCGCGCGCTCCTTAAAGTAATCGCCGAACGAGAAATTGCCGAGCATCTCGAAGAAGGTGAGATGGCGCGCGGTGTAGCCGACATTGTCGAGGTCATTGTGCTTGCCGCCGGCGCGCACGCATTTCTGCGAAGTGGTGGCGCGCTGATAGGGCCGCTTCTCGACGCCGGTGAAGACGTTCTTGAACTGCACCATGCCGGCATTGGTGAACATCAGCGTCGGGTCGTTGCGCGGCACGAGTGGCGAGGACGCCACGATCTCGTGGCCGTTCTCGGCAAAGAAGTTCAGAAAGGTCGACCTGATCTCGTTGACGCCGCTCATGTTCATCCAATCGGGTGTGCTTGGACCCGCTGTCCTGCCGTCCGAACCGGAACGTTAAGGCTGATATCTGCGGGCCAATGCGCTTTTAGACAAGGCCAGCTTTCCTGTCCAGAAACTGTGCAGACAGATCAGAGGGTTGCCGCAGCAGCGCAATCCCGTTGAAAGGCGCCAGTGCCGCGTTGACAGGCTTGGCTCCCCTGTGATCTGTACCCATCTGTATCGTACGGCCACGTCGGGAGAGACCGGCTTTAGGCAGCCGGCGCCGAAGGAGCAACCGCCCCGGAAACTCTCAGGCAAAAGGACCGCGTGGCTTTGACAGCATCTGGAAAGAGGCGCCGACGGGCTTAAGACCCGGACTGCGTCCGCCGACGGGATAATACTCTCAGGCACAGCGACAGATGGGGCTTCGACTGGTGTCCATCGGGGAATCGTCCCCGGGGAACCGCCGAGGGTCCCATGATGCCAGCGCACGACCAAGCCGCCCTGAAACGTACGCCGCTCTACGAGCTCCATGTATCCCTGGGCGGCAAGATGGTCCCGTTCGCGGGCTACGACATGCCCGTGCAGTACCCCGCGGGCGTGCTGAAGGAGCACCTCCATACCCGCTCCAAGGCCGGCCTGTTCGACGTCTCCCATATGGGCCAGCTCCGCTTGCTGCCGAAATCCGGCAAGTGCGAGGACGCCGCCCGCGCGCTGGAGCGGCTGGTGCCGCAGGACATCGTTGCGATCGCGCCGGGACGGCAGCGCTACGCCCAGTTCACCAATGCCGAGGGCGGCATTCTCGACGACCTCATGGTCGCCAATTTCGGCGATCACCTGTTCCTGGTCGTCAACGCCGCCTGCAAGGACGCTGACGAGGCGCATCTGCGCGCGAATCTGTCCGGCGACTGCATCATCGAGCCCCTCGCCGACCGCGCCCTGCTCGCGCTGCAGGGGCCGAAGGCGGAAGCCGTGCTGGCGAAATTCTGTGCAGAGGCCGCGGCCATGACGTTCATGGATGCCGGCCCGCACGAGGTCGCCGGTATCAAATGCTTCGTCTCGCGCTCCGGCTACACCGGCGAGGACGGGTTCGAGATCTCCGCTCCATCAGGCGACGCCACACACCTCGCCAAGCTGCTGCTGGACGATCCGGACGTGCTGCCGATCGGTCTCGGGGCTCGCGACAGCCTGCGGCTGGAAGCGGGGCTCTGCCTCTACGGCCACGACATCGACACCGCGACCACGCCGGTCGAGGCCGCGCTGGAATGGTCGGTGCAGAAGAGCCGCCGCTCCGGCGGGATGCGCGCCGGCGGCTTCCCCGGTGCCGAGAAGATCCTTGCCCATTTCGACGGCGGCGCGCCGCGCCGCCGCGTCGGCCTGCGCGCCGAGGGCCGCGCGCCGGTGCGCGAAGGCGCACCGCTGTTTGCGAACGAGACCGGCGGCGAGCCGATCGGACAGGTCACATCGGGCGGCTTCGGCCCCAGCCTGAACGCGCCGGTCGCGATGGGCTACGTGCCCACCGCATCGAGCGCGCTGGGCACCAAGCTGTTCGCCGAGGTGCGCGGCCAACGATTGCCGGTCGCGGTCGCCGCCATGCCCTTCGTGAAGAACACCTACAAACGCTGAGGACCCCACGATGACCACCACGCTGTACACCTCTGATCACGAATGGTTGGCGATCGACGGCGATGTCGCCACCGTCGGCATCACCGACTACGCCCAGCAGCAGCTCGGCGACGTCGTGTTCGTCGACCTGCCCAAGGTCGGCCGGAGCTTGAAGAAGGCCGAAGCCGCCGCGGTCGTCGAGTCCGTCAAGGCGGCGTCCGACGTCTACGCGCCCGTGACCGGCGAAGTGCTCGAGACCAATGCCGAGCTCGTGGCCGAGCCGGCGCTGGTGAACTCGGACGCGCAAGGCAAGGCCTGGTTCTTCAAGATCAGGATCGCCGACAAAAGCGAGCTCGGCGGCCTGATGGATGAGGCTGCGTACAAGGCACACACGGCGTGAGATGACGCGCGATCTTTCCACATCGTCATGGCCGGGCTTGTCCCTGCCATCCACGTCTCTCTCACGGCACGAAGAACGTGGATGCCCGGGACATAGGCGAGCGAAGCGACGCCGTCCTTCAGACGGCTACGCCCGGGCATGACGGCGAAGACATATGACTTTTAGCGAGGACCCAATGATGACCGCGCACCGCAAGACCAACGGCGACACCGCCGCCTCCTTCGTCCGCCGCCACATCGGCCCCTCCGCGCGCGATGTCACCGCGATGCTCGAGACCGTCGGCGCTAGAAGCGTGGACGCGCTCATGGCGGAGACGCTGCCGGCTTCGATCCGGCAGGCGGCCCCGCTCGACCTCGGCAAGCCGCTCAGCGAGACCGAGGCGATCGCGCACATGACCGAGCTTGCGCGTCAGAACCAGGTGTTCACCTCGCTGATCGGCCAAGGCTATTCCGGCACGATCCTGCCCGCGGTGATCCAGCGCAACATCCTGGAGAACCCGGCCTGGTACACCGCCTACACGCCCTATCAGCCCGAGATCAGCCAGGGCCGGCTGGAAGCGCTGCTCAACTTCCAGACCATGATCTGCGACCTCACCGGGCTCGACGTCGCCAATGCCTCGCTGCTCGATGAAGCCACCGCCGCCGCCGAAGCCATGGCGCTGGCCGAGCGCCACTCCCAGGTGAAGGCAAAGGCCTTCTTCGTCGACAAGGACGTGCATCCGCAGACGCTCGCGGTGATGCGCACCCGCGCCGAGCCGCTCGGCTGGACCCTGGTCGTCGGCGATCCCCTCACCGATCTCGACAAGGCCGACGTGCTCGGTGCGCTGCTGCAATATCCGGGTTCTTCCGGCGCGCTGCGCGACCTCAGGCCCGCCATCGCCGCGCTGAAGGCCAAGGGCGCGCTCGCGATTCTCGCCGCCGATCTGCTGGCGCTGACGCTGCTGGCATCGCCCGGCGAACTCGGCGCCGACATCGCAATCGGCTCGGCCCAGCGCTTCGGCGTGCCGATGGGCTATGGCGGGCCGCATGCGGCCTACATAGCGGTGCGCGATGCGCTGAAGCGTTCGCTGCCGGGCCGCATCGTCGGCCTCTCCGTCGATTCCCGTGGAGCGCCGGCCTATCGGCTTGCGCTGCAGACCCGCGAGCAGCACATCCGCCGCGAGAAGGCGACCTCCAACATCTGCACCGCGCAGGTGCTGCTCGCGGTGATCGCCTCGATGTATGCGGTCTATCACGGTCCCGAAGGCCTCACCCAGATCGCCCGCAACGTGCATCGCCGCACCGCCGTGCTCGCCAGCGGCCTGCGCAAGCTCGGCTTCGCGCCGCAATCAGACAGCTTCTTCGACACGCTCAGCGTCGATGCCGGCGGCAAGCGCGCCGAGATCGTCGCGCGCGCGGCAAGCGAGAAGATCAATCTCGGCATCAGCGACATGGCTCTTCGCATCGCGCTCGACGAGACCACGACGCCTGCGACGGTCGAGGCGGTCTGGCGCGCCTTCGGCGGCTCTCTTGCCTATGCCGAGATCGATGCCGAAACGCGCGAGGCGCTGCCGGACGATCTGAAGCGCACCACCGCTTTCCTCACCCATCCCGTGTTCCACGCGCATCGCTCGGAGACCGAGATGCTGCGCTACATGCGCAAGCTCAGCGATCGCGACCTTGCGCTCGACCGCGCCATGATCCCGCTGGGATCCTGTACCATGAAGCTGAACGCGACCACCGAGATGATGCCGCTGACCTGGCCGGAATTCGGCTCGCTGCATCCGTTCGTGCCGCGCGAGCAGGCGGCCGGCTACCACGCGCTGTTCGCGCGGCTCGAGAAGTGGCTGTGCGACATCACCGGCTATGACGCGATCTCGCTGCAGCCGAACTCCGGCGCGCAGGGCGAATATGCCGGGCTCCTCGCGATCCGCGGCTATCATGCATCGCGCGGCGAGAGCCACCGCAAGATCTGCCTGATCCCCTCCTCCGCCCACGGCACCAATCCGGCGTCGGCCGCGATGGTCGGCATGGACGTCGTGGTCGTGTCTTGCGAGAAGAACGGCGACGTCGACGTCAATGATCTTCGCGCCAAGGCGGAGAAGCATGCGAACAATCTCGCCGCGGTCATGATCACCTATCCCTCGACCCACGGCGTGTTCGAGGAGCACATCCGCGAGATCTGCGACATCGTCCACGGCCATGGCGGCCAGGTCTATCTGGACGGCGCCAACCTCAACGCGCAGGTCGGCCTGTCCAGGCCCGGCGATTACGGCGCCGATGTCAGCCATCTCAACCTGCACAAGACTTTCTGCATCCCGCATGGCGGCGGCGGCCCCGGCATGGGCCCGATCGGCGTCAAGGCGCATCTCGCGCCGTTCCTGCCGGGTCATCCCGTGACGAAGGCCGACGCTCCGGTCGGCCCGGTCTCGGCCGCGCCGTTCGGCTCGGCATCGATCCTGACCATCTCCTACATCTACATCCTGATGATGGGCGGCGAAGGCCTGAAGCGCGCCACCGAAATCGCCATCCTCAACGCCAACTACATCGCAGCGCGTCTCGATCCGCACTTCCCGGTGCTCTACAAGAACGAGAAGGGCCGCGTCGCGCATGAGTGCATCGTTGATCCCCGTCCGCTGAAGGCGACATCGGGCGTCACCGTCGACGACATCGCCAAGCGCCTGATCGATTACGGCTTCCATGCCCCGACCATGAGCTTCCCGGTGCCGGGCACGCTGATGATCGAGCCGACCGAGTCGGAATCGAGGGCCGAGCTCGACCGCTTTTGCGACGCCATGATCGCGATCCGCAAGGAGATCGCCGATGTCGAATCCGGCCGGTTCAAGATCGAGGCTTCGCCCTTGCGTCACGCCCCGCACACCGTGCACGACATTGCGGACGATGATTGGAATCGCGCCTATACCCGCGCCGAGGGTTGCTTCCCCCAGGGCGTCTCGCGCACCGACAAATACTGGAGCCCTGTGGGGCGCGTCGACAACGTCTACGGCGACCGCAACCTCGTATGCTCCTGCCCGCCGGTCAGCGATTACGCGCAAGCCGCGGAGTAGGACGCGACGAAGGTCGCGTAGGGTGGGTTAGCCGCGCGACTGCACAAAGCGCAGTTGCGCGGCGTAACCCACCTCTTCTGTGTCCGCAGATACGAACAGTGGTGGATTGCGCCTTTGGCGAATCCACCCTGCGAATCTGCCCTAAGGCGCCACCAACAGCCGGCTTTCGCGATCCCATCGCCAGAGCTTTTCGTTGGTGAGCTCCGTCCCGCCCCACCAGCGATGGATTCGGTTGTGCCACCACATGTCGTCTTCGCGGGCGAGCAGTGAACGCCCGAGTTCAGTCAGCGTGAGCATCCATTCGCTCCTGCCGAAGTAACGATCCTCATTGTCGAACGCCGGATCGCCCAACAAGAGCGGCGGCGCCGAATAGGCCCCCAATTCGAGCAAAGCGTCACGCGCGTCGTTCTCGTCGAATACATCGCGAATCCATCGCGCGTTCTCGACGAGCCTTGGGTCGGTTTGCCCATCGTTCACGTAATCCAGCAGATCCATTTCAGTTGCACCGAGGCCCGCAATGCTGTCCGGAAGCTCTTCGAGCAGCGCGATGAGCGCTGGTCGAAGTCTCGGCATGATCATCAGATCCGTCATCAGCAGATCAAAACAGGATTCCGGCGTTTCAGCCCGGTAGGCCCGCCAGACCCGGCTTGCCGTCACCAAATGGTTCTCCGTCACCTTGAAGGCCGGCAGCTTCCATTTTGCGACGGACTCCGGAGCATAGTTGCCAATAGTATCGTCCGCATGCACAAGGCTCAGCTTGGTCGTGATCTCCTTGTAAGGGCGAAGCAAGTCGAGCAGCCAGACGAGCACCAGCTGATCGTTGGGTTGTGGATCAACCCATATTTCGATCGAGTCGAACTTCGCGCACAGCTCGAAGAAACCGATATCGCGCGTGCCGAAATCGTCGAGCGATTCACGACAAACTTCATCGAGCCAATGATCGCCGGGATTGCAGTGCTTTTCCGATCGGCGCTCCAGCCCCCTCAAAAGCCGCTCGTCGGAAGGCAGTTTCCTCCAGACAAAACGCGGATAGAACCCGAGCGCGACGTTCGCCAGGCCCGACCGGCGTAGCACGTCTTCCGCACGATCGTTGGTGGTCAGGATCAGACCTGACATGATCGCCTCTCAAATTGATGAGCAATACGGGTGAACACGCGTCAGTCGGGAGCGATCAACAGCCGGCTTTCGCCGTCCCACCGCCACAGCCGTTCATGGGTGAGAAGCGTGCCGCCCCACCAGCGCCGAAGCGGATTATGGCTGCGGAAGTCCTGGTCTCCTGCGAGCACGGCCTTCCCGAAATCCGTGAGCGACAGCCGGGATTGCTTGTAACGCGTATGACGGAGGGCATCATCATGCATGGTCAGCGTGAACGGTCCGTCCTCCAAGCCGGATACGGCCGGCACCGGGCCGCGCGCAAGTTCATCAAGCAACGCGCCCACCTCCCAGTAATCGAAGACGCGCCGCTCGTTGGGCTTTTGATGTCCGGGGAAGACGTCAAAGGGCTGCACCTCGCCCGGTGCGATCAGTTGCAATATCCGTGTTTCCGTGGCCCCAAGGCCGCTGCTCACGTTCGGAAGCTCTTCGAGCAGCGCGACGACGCAAGGCTCGAGCTGCGGAAGCAAGCGCAAATCCGTAGCGAGAAGGTCGTTCCAGGCCAGCGGCGTCGGCGCACGATAAGCGCGCCACGCACGAGCGGCGAGTTCAAGATGGTCTTGCGTGAGCCTGACCATCGGCGGGTTCATCCTGGCCAATTGCTCTGGCGCGACATCGCCCACGGCAAGGTCCAGGCGACGTATCGCGAGCTTGGAAAATACCGCTTTCTCGACGCCGCAATGGTCGAGCAGCCAGAGCAGAAGTAATTGTGCGTTCGGCTCCGGCCCCATCCATAGTTCGGCCGAGTCGCATTCGGACAACAGATCGATCAGTCCGCGCCCCTTCGTGCCAGACCCTTTCAGGCGCCAAACCGGCGTATCGTCGAGCCAGTGCAGGCCATTTGGCTGAGCCGTGCGCGGGGAGAACAATGCCGCGCATTCCGTTTCGGTAGGCGACGGTCCCCGGACGAGGCGACGCTCCAACGCAATGACGCGGTCGGCGAGGCCGGCCCGTTGTATCGCGCTGGCGGCGGACGAGTCTGTCGTCACAATGAGCCGCGTCACGTCGGTCTCCTCACGGCTTCGTCAGGACAGTACCGTAGCGCCACAGCCGATCGTTGGTCAGATGCGTGCCGCCCCACCAGCGATCAATCGGATTATGGCGGCTGAAGTCTTCCTGGCCCGCCAAGACAGCCTTGCCGAACTCGGTCAGGGACAGCCGGCTGCGCAGATAGACTTCATGCCGAGCCCTCAAATTCTCAGGATCGATCGTGCGCAGCTCATCACCCAATCCGGCCACTGCCGGTCTCGGGCCAAGCGCGAGCCCCTCCAGCAACGAGCCCAGCTCGAACTCTCCGAACACATAGGTGCGCCGTTGCGAGCGCAGGTGAAACAATCCATTCGTGTTGGCAAACCCTCTGGCAAGCATCTCCAGAAATCGCATCTCTGTCGCACCAAGCCCGGTCCGGGGTGACGGCAGTTCCGCGAGCAGATCGAGCAGAGCCGGCCGCAGCATCAGCAGAGCACTCAGATCGCGGTGAAGCAAATCCATGCAAGCCTCGGGCGTTGGCGCGCGATAGGCCGACCACGCCGACGTGGCAGTCTCGAACTCCTCCGCAGCGACGCCTACGACAGGAATATGAGGCGCGCTCTTGGCGAAATCATAATCGGGGCTGAAAAACAGGTCGGAGCCCAGCAATCGCAGCCCGAGCTTCCGTGTCAGTGCGGGATAACTGCCGAGGTGATCGAGCAACCAGGCCAGTTGCAGCTGGTCGCGGGGAGCCGCTCCGAACCAGAGTTCGATCTTATCATACGGCTCGCAAAACTCAGCCAGCGACAATTTGCGACCCTGGGCGCCCCGGGGCCAGCTGACCCAATCCGACCAATGTTCGGCATGGCCAAGCTCTGGGGTGTAGGCAGCCAAATAAGCTGAGAGCTTCTCCGCGTACGGGAGCGGTCCCCATTCAAACTCAAAATGGAACGGGATGACGATCTCCGCCAAACCCGATCGAGCGAGATCACTCCCCCCGCCCCAGCCGGTCAAGATCAGCCGCCTCATCGCCCCACCTGATCGACGCAACGCAAAAACCAAACGGGCACCGAAGACGTCGGCAACTCAACGTCCTCAGTGCCCGCTCCTCGCGAAAAACTTTCGCGTTAAGGCTTACTCGTCCGCCGGCTCCTCGCCGTCGGCGTCACGCTCGGGGGTGCCGGCCAGGATCTGTTCGGCGATCAGGCCGGAGTTCTGGCGAATCGCGGTCTCGATCTTGGCGGTCATGTCGGGGTTGGCCTTCAGGAATGCCTTCGAGTTCTCGCGGCCCTGGCCGAGGCGCTGGCTGTCATAGGAGAACCAGGCGCCGGACTTCTCGACGATGCCGGCCTTGACGCCGAGATCGAGGATCTCGCCCATCTTGGAGACGCCCTCGCCGTACATGATGTCGAACTCGACCTGCTTGAAGGGCGGGGCCAGCTTGTTCTTGACCACCTTGACGCGCGTTGTGTTGCCGACCACCTCGTCGCGCTCCTTGATCGCACCGATGCGGCGGATGTCGAGGCGGACGGAGGCGTAGAATTTCAGCGCATTGCCGCCGGTCGTGGTTTCGGGCGAGCCGTACATCACACCGATCTTCATGCGGATCTGGTTGATGAAGATCACCATGGTGTTGGACTTGTTGATCGAGGCCGTCAGCTTGCGCAGCGCCTGGCTCATCAAACGCGCCTGCAGGCCCGGCAGCGCATCGCCCATCTCGCCCTCGAGCTCGGCCTTCGGCACCAGCGCCGCGACCGAATCGATCACCATCACGTCGACCGCACCCGAACGCACCAGCGTGTCGCAGATTTCCAGCGCCTGCTCGCCGGTATCGGGCTGCGAGATCAGGAGCTCGTCGATGTTGACGCCGAGCTTGCGGGCATAGACCGGGTCGAGCGCGTGCTCGGCGTCGATGAAGGCACAGATGCCGCCCTTCTTCTGCGCTTCCGCCACCGTGTGCAGCGCCAGCGTGGTCTTGCCCGAGGATTCCGGCCCGTAGATCTCGACGATGCGCCCCTTGGGCAGGCCGCCGATGCCGAGCGCGATATCGAGCCCGAGCGAGCCGGAGGACACCGCCTCGATGTCCATGGAGCGGTCGTTCTTGCCCAGCTTCATCACCGAGCCCTTGCCGAACTGGCGCTCGATCTGGGAGAGCGCGGCGGCCAGAGCTTTACTCTTGTCCATGGAGGATCCTTCGACGATACGCAGGGCAGTTGCGGACATTGGGTCGTGCTCCTTATGGCGAGGATTCGCGTGAGGGACAAACGGTTGCGAGGCAGCTCGGCGATAAAAGCAACGTACCCTATTTGTTCTAAGTTCGCAATATGTTCTTTTGCGGATTTCTCCTGCACCTATCTGGCTAAATCGTTCTGACCCGTGCCCTGGTTCGTTTTCTCAACTTCAGACCGCAACCTGTGCGAGCCTGTCGCATGTTATTGTTGGCTGCGTAATTTACGGGCACCGTCCTTCTCATCACCGGCAACGATTTATCGGGGCGTCGGTGGCTGAGAGAGTCGCGCGCTCCCGCCTGTCAACGAGGATCCGGGGCAATGGAAGTGGCGGAACACACCAGCACCGAGCGCACCCCTCGGTGCGACGATTGCCGAACACCGACAAGATTCCGCGCCCGTATTCTCGACGTTCGCAAGAACGGTCATGTCAACGTCTACGATTGCCCGACCTGCAAGCGCCTGTATTGGAGCGAGTAAGGCCGATTCAGCTGGCGGGCCCGATTTCAAGGGCCGTTTCCGCCCGTGTCAGCAACAGTCGCACCCAGGCTCACCGAGCTTCTGACAGCCGGCGTTTGGCGTGAGAATTCGGCATGGCTGCCCCAATGGGACACCACCCGGATGTCAGCGGCTCCCATTCGTGCGGCCGACGGCGGTTTGCCTGCAACACAGGCGGCCGAACATGACCTGCCTCAACGACGCGCGGCCGGCGCGCCGTCATGTTTCCGTAATCCTGCGGCACCGAACCTTTTCGCGGTCTTCGGCCTTCTGTGGGGTGGGACCGCAACACTGGGAAGCTCAGGTCATGACGGACAACAACAACACGCATCACGATACGATCGGGCGCAAGCCCCTGCTCGACGCAGCGCGCGAGGAGATGGTGAAGTTCGAGCGCAAGGAGAACGAGTTCCGCAGGAAGGACCGCGAAGAGCGCGCCGCCCAGCTCCATCTGCCCTTGGACGAGATCAGGATCAACTGAGCCCGTCAGGAGGAACCCAGGCGCGCAACCTCCTGGGATGGGCGCCTGGCTTCGACCGCAGACTGCGAGACGAAACCGCGGATAGGTATCTAAATACCAATATTAAGCTATTGGCTATGCAGGGAATTTTCCCGGCGGCCTACTGTGCATGGGGTTGTTTCCACCTTTTTGAAAAGGCGGGCGTGCGCCGCTCGTCCGGCGCGGTTGCATTGCCGCCAGGGCCGTCGCCTACAGCACCGCCAACAGCACCAGGCCGATCACCAGCACAAGGAAGCCAGCCGCCGTCGCGGCGGCGAATGACCGCTCTACGTTGTCCATGATGCCACCCCATTATCGGCGGGCCACGTTTCCCCCATGGCTGCGCCGAACGGATGAAATCTTGCCGACGGGTATGTCGGCAGTGGTGCGAGCGGATGTCCAAATTTGGACGGCCGCGGGGCCAGTCTGAGGCCTTCGATCGTCGCACCCGCGGGCGGCTGATGCCGCCGGCGGTCAGGCCGTCTCGGTCTCCGATAGCGATTCCTCATGCCTGCCGCCCGGCACGCGGGTCCCGCTCCTCCTGCGTCAGGCGCAGCGAGAAGGCGCGGATCGCGGGCGCCGCCAGCAGCACCACCGGCAGCATCGCAGCCCATGCGATCAGCCACGACACCATCCAGTGCCGGATGAAGAGCATCGGGCTGTCGGCGGGCAGGCTGGCAATTCCCGACGCGACCAGCGAGGTCAGTCCCGACTGGATGATGCCGAAGACGAAATGAGAGTAGCGGCGGGGAATGCCGAGCATATGGGTCCCACGGTTGCTTGCCCGCGATCAGGCAAGCAAGGCATATGCCGCCCCGCAACGGAACCAGGCTGCGGTGGCCTACGCGATGAATCCAGGAACTTTGTTCATGGTGGGAGAACCACGGAGCTCAGTCCTGATGGGCGGTCCGCGGCCGCGTCAGTCGGCGCTGGGCAGCCGCCGCATGGTGAACTCGATGTCGCCGCCGGGCAGCTCGCGCCAGGTCTCGACCGCACTCATATAGCCGGCCTTGGGGTAGCGCGCGAAGAAGGCCAGCGCCCTCTCCCGCGCCGCCGCACGCGGCAGCGTGAAGGTCTCGCGCAGATAGCCGTCGCCGGCGGTTTGGCCCGGCTTGCCGGCCTTGCGCCGGCGCGCCATCCGCTCGGCGAGATCCCGCGGACGATCGGCCATGTCCTGCCACTCCTTGACGCGCTACTCTTGGCAGAATGTAGGGCCTGGGCGGGCTCAAGAGGAGTCCCGGCCGAAGGGCGTTGGGCGCCCCCGGGACGGAGCTTGCGCTCAGTTGGCGGCCGTCCCGCTCTTGGTCTTCTTCGGCGCGCTGGTCGCGGCCGAGGCCTTCGGCGCGGCCGGCTGCTTCGGCGGATCGGCGCGCATGCCGCCCCAGGGATCGTTGGACCCCTTGGAATCCGGAATCTTCTTCAGCGTTTCCTTGTAGGCCCTGTCCCGCTCGGCTTCGGCGGCCTTCTCCTCCGGGGTCTTGCTCGGCGCGTCCTGCAGCAAATTCAGATTGGGCATTTGCGCGTAGGCAGGTCCCGCCAGCACGGCCAGCACCGCGGCCAAACGGAAAAGCTTCATCATCCACTCCTTAGATCATCCACGCGGCGCGGATCGCCCGCGCCATCTCGTCCCGCCACGAGCCGGACCGCTCAAGGCCGCGCGGGCCACTAAAGCCGATCCGATCGGCATGATTTGGGCGCATGCAGCCAGTCGTCCCAGATCGGACCGCATTTGGTGCACCCGCTCAGCGCAAAACCGAGCGCGACCATGCAAAAGACCAGGACACACCGACGCAACATCATCCACCCGCACCCGAGCGGGGCATCATACCGGGCCAAGTCAGGCATTTTCAAGCCGAGCCGGCCGTCGCGAGACCGGGTGACTTTGCCGCGCCGATGCGCGCACAATGAGGGCGGAAACATCCGGCAATAGAGGAGAGCGCGACAGCAATGCAAACGCAGCCAGAAGCCGAGTTCGGCCTCGCCGACGCCCGGCGTATCCTCGGCGAGGTCTTTGCGCCCTGGGTCCAGGATCTCGATCTCGCGGTCGAGCGCATCGAGCATGCCCAGCCGGCGGAGGTCGCGGACTGGCAGCCGGGCGCGATCCTGCGCATGCCGTTTTCGGAACGGTTGTGCCGGAACGGCGGCGTGGTCTGCGGCCAGGCCCTGATGGCGCTCGCCGACACCGCCATGGTGATCGCGATCCTCGCCGCCAATCGCGGCTACCGTCCCATGACGACGGTCGACCAGACCACGCATTTCATGCGCGCGGTGTCCTCATCGGACGTGCTGGCGGACGCGCGCGTGGTGCGGCTCGGGCGCACGATGAGCTTCGGCCGGGTCACGCTGCTCTCGGCCGCCGACAGCAAGCCGGTCGCGATGGTGTCGAGCGCCTTCGCAATGCTGCCGGGGTGAAGGCGGCCTTTGAAGAAAGAGAGCCACGTGGAGCGAAAGCTCGACGCGATCATGAAGGACAGGACAACGCCAACGCGGCTCGTCCCGTCGTCCATTTAGGTCAGCACGACCGCGATGTCGTCTTCGCCGCTGTCGAGGAACTGCTTGCAGCTTCATTTCGGCTTCTTGGCAGGTTCGCTCGTGCGGGCGCCGCCCCACGGGTCGTACTTGTCCTTGGGCTCGGGAATGCGCTCGAGCGCCGCCTTGTAGGCCTTTTCGTCGACCTTGGGCACATTGTCCGCAGGCTTGGCCCCGTCATTGGGCTAGCGCCGCCCCTGCGCCTCCGCCGACCCAGCCGTCAGCGCCAGCACCGCCGCCGCCATGACCAAAATCCTCATCGATGCAATCCCCTTCGTGTGGGGTACAAACTAGCCCGCTATCGCGAAATAGCAAAATGGCGCGGGTTCAGGACGGGGCGGTGCTTCAGCAAATCTTGATCGGCCGTGACTTCGTCGAATCGCATTCGTGCCTATCTGTTGGCCCGCAGGGGATCTTCACGGATGTTGCGGATTATTGCTCACGCGGCGCTGTCCGCCGGCGTGCTCGTACTCGCCGGCTGCGGCTTTGCCGACAGCCGCGCGCCGGTGCCTGAGTTCATGCGGATGAAGGAGACCGAGCAACCCCCGCCCGAAGCCGCCCCGGACGTCAAGCGCCTGGTGCGCGAGCAGATCGACGCCGTCTTTCTCGCAACGTCCTATCCGCGCGAGGTGCAGGTCGCCCCGCCCCACCGCGAGTTGCGAGGACCGGGCTGGACGGCGTGCGTCCGTGCGCAGCTCACCTCCGCGACAGGCACGCCGCTCGGCGCCCAGACCTACATCGTGACCATCAACGGCGGGAAAGTCGTGGACCGAAGGCGGGCGGAGGCCGACGACATCTGCGGCACGGAGACATACGAGCGGATTTAGGAACCCATTCTCCAACACGTTCCGGGAAAAACAAGCACTGCACCGGGAACGATCACGGCCTCCCTTTCTTGTTACCGCCGAGGGCAGCTTCGAGGAGGACATGATGAGGACGTTGACAATTGCGCTGCTGGCGGGCGTGGGGGCCTTGGCAGCCGCCTCGGGGGCGAAGGCTTCCGATATCTATACGAGCAGCGAATACGCCAATCCGGATCTCGTGCAGCAGGTCCGGCTCGTCTGCGACGATTCCGGCCGTTGCTATCGCACGCGCAGCGGTTCGCGCGTGATCGTGCGCGATTCCTATAACTCCATGCCGCGCGACCGCTACGAGCGCCGGACCTATCATCGCCACTACGATGACGGCCCCCGCACCGGCGTCGGCATTCGCGCCCCTGGCGTCAGCGTCGGCGTGGGCGTCGGTGACCGCTGGTAGTCATTGACGGAAGAGAAAACGGGTCCGGACGAGCAAATCGTCCGGTCCCGTTTGCAACATCGTATTCAGCAACCGCCGCTATACCGCGCTCGATTTCTGCTGGAACTGTTCGTAGGCGGCGATCGCATCGGCGGCGTACATCAAGGACGGTCCGCCGCCCATGTAGACGGCCATGCCGAGCGTCTCCTCGACCTCCTGCCGCGTCGCACCAAGCTTGACGAGCGCCTCGGTGTGAAAGCCGATGCAGCCGTCGCAATGCGCGGCGACGCCGAGCGCCAGCGCGATCAGCTCCTTGGTCTTCTTGTCCAGCGCGCCATCGCGGGTGGCGGCCTGCGCGAGCACGGCAAATCCCTTCATGGTGTCGGGAATGTCGCTCCTCAGCTTCTTCAGGTTGTCAGAGATGTTCCTAGTGATGTCGACGTAGTTCTTGTCCATCGATTCCTCGCTAGCTGGATTTGGTTGTGGTTGAGACCTCGCGCGGCGCGCGCAAGGCGATGTAGATCGCGGGTATCACCAACACGGTGAGCAGCGTCGAGGACGCGAGCCCGAACAGGAGCGAGATCGCCAATCCCTGGAAAATCGGATCGAGCAGGATGGTTGCGGCACCAATCATGGCCGCAAGCGCGGTGAGCAGGATCGGCTTGAAGCGGACGGCTCCGGCCTCCAGCACCACCTCGCGGAGCGATCTGCCCTCGCCGCCGCTGTGCCGGATGAAATCGACCAGCAGGATCGAATTACGCACGATGATGCCGGCCAGCGCGATGAAGCCGATCATCGAGGTCGCGGTGAACGGCGCACCCAGGAGCCAGTGCCCGATCAGGATGCCGATCAGCGTCAGCGGAATCGGCGTCAGGATCACGAGCGGCAGGCGGAAGCTCCTGAACTGGGCCACGACCAGCACGTAAATGCCGAGGATCGCCGCACCGAAAGCCGCGCCCATGTCGCGGAAGGTCACCCAGGTGATTTCCCATTCGCCGTCCCACAACAGCGTCGGGCGCGACTCGTCCGACGGCTGGCCGTGCAGACTGATCGCGGGCTTCGGCAGCTTGCCCCAATCGTGGGCCTCGACGCGATCGGCCACCGCGAGCATGCCGTAGAGCGGCGCCTCGAAACGTCCCGCGAGCTCGGCCATCACCATGTCGGCGAAGCGGCCGTCACGACGGAAGATCGTCGGCGAGCCCTCCTCCACGGTCGCCTTCACGACCTGGCCGAGCTCCACCACGGTCTTGCTGCCGGGCAGCGTATTGGCCGGCACCGGCGTGGAGGCCAGAGCCTCGTCCCAAACCAGAGCGCGCTTTCCGAGGCGCACCGCGATCTCGATCGGGTTGCGGTCCTCGCCCCGATGCGAATAGCCGACCGAAGTGCCGCCGAACAGCGTCTGGATCGTGTCGTAAACGTCGCGCTGCTCGACGCCGAAGAATTCGAGCCGGTCCTGGTCGATCGAGAGCCGCAACCGCGGCCGCTTCTCGCCGATCGAATCATCGATGTCGACGATGAACGGCACCTCCGCGAAGATTTTCTTGAGCTCTGCAGTGACCGCCCGGCGCGTGGTCGCATCCGGACCATAGACCTCGGCGAGCAGCGTCGATAGCACCGGCGGGCCGGGCGGCACTTCGACCACCTTGATGCTGGTCCCCGGGGGCGGGCCAAGCGCCTTCAGCTTCTCGCGTAGCTCGAGCGCGATCTCATGGCTCGCGCGCTTGCGCTGGCCGCGCGCAGCCAGGTTGACCTGCACCTCGCCGAGCTCTGGCCTTTCCCGCAAGTAGTAGTGCCGCACCAGGCCGTTGAAATTGAAGGGAGCGGGGGTGCCGGCATAGGATTGCAGCGAGGTGACCTCCGGCAATTGCCGCGCAATCTCGGCCGCGCCGAACAGGGTGCGCTCGGTCGCCTCCAGGCTCGCCCCTTCCGGCAGGTCGACGACCACGGCGATCTCGGACTTGTTGTCGAACGGCAGCAGCTTGACCGTCACCGACTTGGTCGCGAACAGCGTCATCGAGAGCAACGTCGCGATGCCGACGCCGAGCAGGAACAGCCAGGCCGAGCGCTTGCTCCGCACGATCGGCGCGGCGAAGCGCCGGTACAGCCGGCCGAGCCGACCTTCATCGTGGCCCGCATGCGCCGAAGCGATGTCGCCCTTCGGCGCGAGCTTGAGCATCAGCCACGGCGCCACCACCATGGCGACGAAGAACGAGAACAGCATGGCAGCCGACGCATTGGCCGGGATCGGCGCCATATAGGGCCCCATCAGGCCCGACACGAACAGCATCGGCAACAGTGCGGCGACCACGGTCAACGTCGCGACGATGGTGGGGTTGCCGACCTCGGCCACGGCCTCGATCGTCGCCTGCAAGCGCGGGCGGCCGTCACGCATGGCCCAGTGCCGCGCGATGTTCTCGACGACGACGATGGCGTCGTCGACGAGAATGCCGATCGAGAAGATCAGCGCGAACAGGCTGACGCGGTTGATGGTGTAGCCCATCAAATTGGCGGCGAACATCGTGAGCAGGATCGTCGTCGGAATCACGACGAAGGTCACCAGCGCTTCGCGCCAGCCGATCGCGATCGCGATCAGAACGACGATCGAGACGGTCGCGAGGGCAAGGTGGAACAGCAGCTCGTTGGCCTTCTCGTTGGCCGTCTCGCCGTAGTCGCGCGTCACCGTCACCTGGATATCTTCGGGAAGAAGGCGCGACTTCAGTCCTTCGAGGCGTTCGGCGATGCTCTCGGACACGACAACCGCGTTGGCGCCGGCCCGCTTGGCCAGCGCCAGGCTGACGGCAGGCGTGCGCGTCCACTGTCCGGCGCTGTCACGTGATTCGGTCCAGACCCGATGCTCGACGGTGCTCGGGCCGACGATGACGGAGGCGACGTCCTTGACGTAGACCGGCCGGCCGTCGCGGCTGGTGATCAGCAATAGTCCGATATCGGGAATGCCGGACAGCGTCTGGCCCGCCGCGACGCTCCGCACGATGCCGGCATCGCGGACCTGGCCCGCCAGGAACGAGCGGTTGGCGTCCTTGACCTTGGCCACGAGCTGCTGGAGCGTGATGCCGAACAGCGACAGCTTCTCGGGATCCGGCTCGACCCGGATCTGTTGCGCCGCGCCGCCGGATATGTAGGTCAGCCCGATATTGTCGACCTTCATCAGTTCCGCACGCAACTTGTCTGCGAGCTCGTAGAGGTCCTTGTCGGTCCAAAGGCTGGCAGCTTCCGGCTTCGGCGATAGCGTCAATACAGTGACCGCGACGTCATTGATGCCCCGGCCGACGATCAGCGGCTCGGGAATGCCGACGGGAATGCGGTCGAGATTGGCGCGGATCTTCTCGTGCACCCGCAGGATGGCGTCCTCGGACTTGGTGCCGACCAGGAAACGCGCGGTGACCATGACGCGGTCGTCCTCCGTCTGGCTGTAGACGTGCTCGACGCCGTCGATGCCCTTGACGATCGACTCCAGCGGCTTGCTCACCAGCTCCACCGCGTCCGGCCCGCGCAGGCCGTCGGCGTTGACGCGGATGTCCACCATGGGAACGCTGATTTGCGGCTCCTCTTCCCGCGGGATCGCGACCACGGCGATCAACCCCACGACCAGCGAAGCGAGCAGGAACAGCGGCGTCAGCGGCGATGCGATCGTCGCCCTGGTCAAGCGTCCCGACAGCCCGAGATTCACGGCCGCACCAATTGGTCGCCGGCCGAAATGCCGGACAGGATCTCGAGTCCATCGGGAAGCGCCGGCGTCGGCAATTCGCGGCCACGCTGCACCGGCACGTCGATCGTTCCGTTATTTTTTTGAAGCTGGACGTAGTCGATGCCGAACCGGGTCGTCACGTAGCTGGAGGGGATGACGAACGCTGTTCGCGTGCCGCCGGAGACCCAGACCCGCAGGCGGTCGCCGACGAAATATTCGCCGAGACCCTCGACCGTTGCATCCGCGATGACGCGCCCCTCCTCGATCTGCGGATAGACGAGATCGATGACGCCGGACTTTGCGGCCTCTCCGGCGAATTCCGCGCCGTCGACGCGGATCCTATCCCCCGCCTTGAGGAAGCGCGCATGCCGCTCCGGCACGCGAAGCCGCAGCTTGAAATTCTGTTGGGCGACGGTGACGATCGGATCGCCCGCGAGCACGACGGACCCCACGGTGATCAGTCGCTTCAGCACGCGGCCGTCCGCCGGTGCGAGCACCTGTCCCTGGTTGAGCTGCTCGTTGATCACCGCACGTTCGGCAGTCTTGGCGCGCAGTCCGTTCTCGGCGACGTTCAGCGCCGTGCGCTGCTCGTCCAGCTTGATGCGCGGCAGGATACCGCGCTCGACCAGGCCCTCGGTCCGGGTGAAGTCGAGCTGCGCCTGGTTCGCCTGCGCCTGCAGCGCCTCGATCTGCGCGTCGAGCGATTTCATCTGCAGAACGAGCTTTTCGTCGCCGATGGTCGCGATCGCCTGACCGGCGGCGACGCGATCTCCTTCCCTGACCTTGAGCTGAGCCACCGTGCCGCCGATCCGCCCGCGCGCCGGCACCACGCTGGTGCTTTCGACCGTGGCGAATACGGCCTTTTGATCGGCGACCGATTGCCGTGCGACCACGAGCGCCTCGGCCGCGGTCGCCGATGCTCCGGGCAGGCCGATGGCCGCAAAGGCGGCCATCAAGCCCAAATATCTCGCCAGACGTCGCATGTGATAGGTCCGTGTCATATAAAGCACCACCACGCTGCCTTGCAGCTCATGTCATCTGCATTGGAATGGGGCGTGTTGATCCTGCTCAAGGCGCCGCCTCCCGAACTCTCCTAGGATTCACTTGGTCCTTGCGGACTTCGGCGCGCAGAACGCTTGATAGAGCGTCTTGAGCACCTCGCGCGCCGGCTCGCTCGATATCGAATAGAAGATCGTCTGCGCCTCGCGCCGGGCGGACACCAAGCCATCCTTGCGAAGGAGCGCAAGATGTTGGGAGACCGTGGAGTCCCGCAGGCTCAGAAACTCGGCGAGTTCGCCGACCGACCGCTCACCATCGATCAGCTGGCAGATGATCAGCAGACGGTGCCGGTTGGCGAGTGCCTTCAGCAGCTCGCTCGCCTGATCCGCCGCCCGTTCCATGATTTCAGCATTAACCTTCATACTTGCGTATATACGCATTTACGAATATATCGTCAAGCGCCGCACGACGGCCGGAGCTCAACCGGCGGAGCGGTTTGATCCAACGGAGGAACCCATGGCGGAAGTCGTCGTAATTGGAGCCGGTCTGAGCGGAACGCTGATGGCCTATGAATTGCTGCCCCAGTTGAGAAAGGAAGATCGCCTCAGCGTCGTCTCGCAAGGCGCCGTCTATCACTTCGTCCCATCGAATCCCTGGGTCGCAGTCGGCTGGCGCAAGCGCGAAGAGATCGAGATCGATCTCGCTGACGTCATGAAGCGCAAGGGAGTGCGGCTGCTGACGCAGGGCGCGAGGCGCGTCCACCCGACCGAGAACCGTGTCGAGCTCGGCGACGGCACGTCGATCGATTATGACTATCTGGTCGTCGCGACCGGTCCTGAACTGGCGTTCGACGAGATCCCGGGTCTCGGTCCGCAAGGCCATACCCAGTCGATCTGCCACGTCGATCATGCCGCGCATGCCCGTCAAGCCTTCGAGCAACTCGCGGCGAATCCCGGCCCGGTCGTGATCGGCGCCGTGCAGGGCGCGTCCTGCTTCGGGCCCGCCTACGAGTTCCTCTTCATCCTGGAGACGGAGCTGCGCCGGCGAAAGCTGCGCGACCGCGTCCCGATGACGTTCGTCACGTCCGAGCCGTATATCGGACATCTCGGCCTCGACGGCGTCGGAGACACCAAGGGCCTCCTGGAAAGCGAGATGCGCGAGAAGCACATCAAGTGGATCACCAATGCCCGCGTCGATAGGGTCGCTCCCGGCCTGATGTCGGTGGAGGAGTTCGCCGACGACGGCACGTCCCGCAAGGTTCACGAGCTGCCATTCGCCTATTCCATGATGTTGCCGGCCTTTCGCGGCGTCGAGGCGTTGCGCGGCATCGAGAAACTGACCAACCCACGAGGCTTCGTCGTCGTCGACAAGCACCAGCAAAGTCCCGCTTATCCCAAAGTCTTCGCGGTCGGGGTCTGCGTCGCGATCGCGCCGGTCGGCGCGACGCCGGTACCGGTCGGCGTCCCCAAGACCGGCTTCATGATCGAATCCATGGTGACGGCGACCGCGATGAACATCGGCGCCCTGCTTCGCGGCAAGGCGCCCACGGCGCAGCCGACCTGGAACGCGATCTGCCTCGCGGACTTCGGCGACTCCGGCGTTGCGTTCTTGGCGCAGCCGCAGATCCCGCCGCGAAACGTCAATTGGTCCTCCAAGGGCGAGTGGGTGCACCTCGCCAAGGTCGCCTTCGAGAAATACTTCCTGCGCAAGATGCGGCGCGGTGAGAGCGAGCCGTTCTACGAACGCTTCGTTCTCGACAAGCTGAACATCGCCAAGCTCAAGGAGGTCCGAACCGGTACATGAGCAACACACGCCAGATCGTCTGCGGCAGTTGCGGACGCATCAACCGCCTCCCCGCCGAACGCGCACCGGAAGGTGCGCGTTGCGGCGCCTGTCACCAGCCCATGTTCACCAGTCATCCGATCGAGGTGGACGAGGAAGCGTTCGGCCGCCATGTCGCCAGCAACGACATTCCCGTGCTGGTCGACGTCTGGGCACCGTGGTGCGGTCCGTGCCGGGCCATGGCGCCGATGTTCGAGCGCGCCGCGCAGCAGCTGGAGCCGAAAGTCCGGCTCTTGAAGCTCAATTCGGATAACGCACCCGCATTGTCGTCGCGCCTCGGCATCAGCGGCATCCCGACCCTGCTGCTGATGCGCGGCGGCCGCGAGATCGCCCGCCATGCCGGCGCGATGGATGCCCGCAGCATCGTCGCCTGGACCGAAGCCGGCCTCACCCGTTCTTAACTCGCCAACAAAAGGAGCCTGCCATGAATGTCGATAAAGCCGTTTTCGCCTTCGCGGGATGCGTCGTCCTGCTCGGTCTCGCCCTCGGCACTTACGTCAATGCGTACTGGTACCTGCTGACGGCTTTTGCCGGGCTCAACATGCTGCAGGCCGCGTTCACCGGCTTCTGCCCCGCCGCGATCGTGTTCAAGAAGTTGGGCCTCGGCAGCGGCTGCGCGTTCTCCTGAACGCGCCTGAATGCAGCCTGTTATGCGGGGGAATTTGCCATGACCGACGACACCTTCATCGAGGGACCTCTCTACGAGAAGCGGAGGAAGGTCTATCCGCAATCGGTACACGGCACTTTCCGCCGCATCAAATGGGCGATCCTTTGCGTTACGCTCGGGGTCTACTATCTCTTGCCGTTCGTGCGCTGGAACCGCGGACCCGGCCTGCCCGACCAGGCCGTGTTGATCGACCTCCCGCATCGGCGCTTCTATTTCTTCTTCATCGAGCTGTGGCCGCAGGAGGTCTACTATTTCACCGGCCTCCTCATCCTCGCGGCCATGACGCTCTTCCTGATGAACGCGGTCGCGGGGCGGCTGTGGTGCGGCTACATGTGTCCGCAGACCGTGTGGACCGACCTGTTCTATGCGGTCGAGCGCTGGGTCGAAGGCGACCGGCGCGAGCGCATGCAGGGCGACAAGCACTATTGGACCCTCACCCATCTACGCAAGGTCGCGCTCAAGCACTTCCTCTGGATCATGATCGCATGGTGGACCGGCGGCGCCTGGGTGCTCTATTTCGCAGATGCGCCGACGCTCGTGAAGGAGCTTGCGACCTTCCAGGCGCCCTTCATCGCGTATCTCTGGATCGGCATTCTCACCGCGACGACCTACGTGTTCGCCGGCCACGCCCGCGAGCAGATGTGCATCTACATGTGTCCGTGGCCGCGGATCCAGGCGGCGCTGACCGACGAATGGGCGCTCAACGTCACCTATCGCCGCGACCGCGGCGAGCCGCGCATGTCGGTGAAGAAGGCGGATGCTGCCCGCGCACAGGGCAATCCCGCCGGCGATTGCGTCGACTGCCATCAGTGCATCAACGTCTGTCCGACCGGCGTCGACATTCGCCATGGCATCCAGCTCGGCTGCATCCAGTGCGGCCTGTGCATCGACGCCTGCGACAACGTGATGCGCGAGATCGGCCGGCCGCAAGGCCTGATCGGCTACGACACCGACATCAACATGCAGCGCCGGCGCGAAGGCAAGGCTCCGATCTACCGCATCATCCGCCCGCGCACCCTTATCTACGCGGCCGCGATCGCGATCGTCGGGAGCATCATGCTCTACACGCTCGCCACCCGCGCGACGATGGACGTCAACGTGCTGCACGACCGCAACCCCCTCTTCGTCCAGCTTTCGGACGGCGGTGTGCGCAACGACTACACCGTCCGCATCCTCAACAAGGGCCCGCAACGATCGTTCGCGATCGAAGTCTCGGGCCTGCCCGGCGCAACGCTTCGCGTTGCGGGCATCGCATCGAGCTTCGACGGCAAGCCCGTGGTCGAGGTTGGGCAGGATCAGACCAGCGAAGTCCGGCTGTCGGTGCAGGTCGGCCCGGCCGATCTGCCGAGGACTTCACGCGACGTCGATATCGCCATCACCGACATGGCCAGCGGCGAGCGCGCGGCTGCCCGCGACCATTTCGTCCCGGGTGACCAATAGCCACCCGGTAAGACATCGCCGGCACAGAAGAGGAATGGACGGTGTAGCCGCTCACGACCGGAACTGGAGGCGCCCACCGTCCGCCAACTCAAGCGAACAGCCGCTGCTCCCGCGTCATTGCAGGCCGGGTCGGAATGGCATCGCAGTCCCGTACCTCGTTCGTGATCACCTTGAATCGCACGAGTTCCGCCTGGCCAAAAGCGGTCGAAATAGCGACGTCGGCTGCATCCCTGCCGCGTGCGATCACAACGCGGCCGATGCGGGGATGATTGTGCCGCGCATCAAACGTGTACCAGCGTCCGCCGATATAGGCTTCGAACCAGGCGCTGAAATCCATCGGCGCCGGATCCGGCGGCACGCCGATATCGCCGAGGTAACCGGTGCAGTAGCGGGCCGGGATGTTCATGCAGCGGCACAAGGTGACGGCCAGGTGCGCGAAGTCCCTGCAAACTCCGATCCGCTCCTGGTGGCCTTCGGAAGCCGTGCGGTCGCTTCGCGCGAATTGATATCCAAACTTGATATGGCTGTGAACATAGTCGCAGATCGCCTGGACGCGCCGCCAGCCGCCGCTGATGCCGCCGAACGTCGACCAGGCCAGATCCGTCAGGCGCTGGGTGTCGCAATAGCGACTGCCCAGCAGATACACCAGCGCCTCGTCGGGAAGCCGGTCCAACGGGATCTGTTCGGCATGAGGCGCAACCTCGTCGGGCAACCCGCTATCCTCGATGATGAACTCGTTCTGAATATTGATTTGACCGACAGGAGCGACAAGCCGCGTGCAGACATTGCCGAACCCATCCTTGTAGTCCCTGAGCGCAACGTTGGGCGACACCCGGATGGCATGGTCGGTCAGAAGGTCTCCCTGCCTTGACGGATGAACGGTCAGCATCAGCACCATCGGCACGTCCTGAAAACAGTTGAACGCAATGTCGTAGCCTGCCCGGATCCTCAAGATCTTGTCCTCTCGCATCGCCATTGATGTTGATCGACAAGCCCAGCTGGGGTCATTGGTTCCGCGTGCGCTACCGCGAACCTGCTGAAATGCAAGGCACTTGTTCGGTGTGCACGCACAATTGGGCTCTTGGAACCGATACAGAAGCAGGCTCATATGGTGCGAGCCTGAGTACAACAGATGCCCCTCTATTCCGTCCACCACAGCACGACCTACCGCTACCGACAGCCCGTCAGACTCGGACAGCACCAATTGCTGTTTCGTCCGCGCGACAGCTTCGATCAGCGTCTGCTCGCATGCCGGCTCGCGGTGCGCCCTGAACCGTCGGAAATCCGCTGGATCCACGATGTGTTCGGCAATTGCATAACCCTCGTCGATTTTGCGGCCCCGACCGACGTGCTGGAATTCGAGACCACGATCCGGCTGGAGCATACACCCGAGAACGCGCCGGATTTCCGGATCGAGCCATACGCCCGCGAGCATCCGTTCGCCTATGACGAGACCGAGTTGCCGGATCTTGCACCGTACATGCTCCGGCATCATCCCGGCGACGTCGCCGTCGACGACTGGTTGTCGAAATTCATTGCGCCCTCGTCGAGCCGGCCGACGGGCCAACTGCTGATGACGCTCAACGAAGCGATTGCCGAAGGCTTCTCCTATCGGAGGAGAACATCGCACGGCACGCAAACGCCCGCCGAAACGCTCGAGCTGCAGCAGGGAACCTGTCGCGATTTTGCCCTGCTGATGATGGAGGCCGCCCGATCGCTCGGTTTTGCCGCCCGCTTCATCACCGGTTACGTCTACGTGCCCGACCGCGACGGCCCGGCAAGGCTGGGCGGAGGCTCGACCCACGCATGGTGCTCGATCTATGTGCCGGGTTCGGGCTGGGTCGAGTTCGATCCGACCAACGGGATTGTCGGAAACCGCGACCTGATCAGGGTCGGAGTTGCCCGCACGCCGGCGCAGGCGATCCCGCTTTCGGGGTCCTACTGGGGGGAGGCGGGCGACGAGCTCGGAATGGAGGTCGCGGTCAACGTGAAGACGGAGAGCGGGCCGGAGTCAGAGGAGACAGGCACGGCGACGCCGGATCGGGCTGCGGTATCCTCAACGGGACGTTAACGGGACAGCTCGAATTGATTCCGTGGCCCAACGCTATTTTTCCGATCTTTGCGGTAAGGACGATCTCCTGGGACGGGCTTGGCCCGCGTAGACGGGGACGACGGACGTGGTCGACATCGCGCATCAGACAGCGGTCAATCCGGCACCGATGAGGGATGCCGGCGCCGCGCGCGCGCTCGTTCCGCTCACGGCGATCGACCCCGGTCAGTGGCGCGCACTCGCGCAGCGCGCGATCGAGCCGAACGGATATTACCTGCCCGCCTGGGAGCTGGCTGTCAGTGCGAGCGCGCGCGGCCGTAGCAATGCCGCGGCACTGCCGGCATTCGATGGATCGTCGACGCGGCTGATCGGACTGATGCCGGTCATCTCGCTCTGGCGCGCCCTGAAGATTCCCCTGCCCGCGTTGGTGAGTGCGCATCCCTACGGCACGCTGTGCAGCCCGCTGCTCGACGGCGACGCGCCGATCGAGGCCGCCACGCGGCTGTTTCGGGAGGCCCGCGAGGCCGGTGCGCACGCGCTGGTGCTGACCGACGTCGCGCTCGACGGCGCGGCGATGAGTTCGCTGAAGCAGGTCCTGGATCGCGACGGCCTGCGGCCGCGTGTCCTCTCCTCCTACATCCGCGCCAGCCTCGATGCGACACAGGATGGTGAGACGCTGCTGCGCGAGGCGCTCGGCACGAAGAAGCTCAAGGAGCTGCGCCGTCAACGCCACCGCCTCGAAGAGCACGGTCCCGTGACGTTCGACGTTGCGCGCCGGATAGACGACATCAAGCCGGCGCTCGAGACATTCCTGCAGCTCGAAGCCGGCGGCTGGAAGGGCAAGCGCGGCACCGCGCTGGTCCAGCATGCGGGAGATGCGACCTTCATCCGCCGCGCCGTCCCCGCGCTGGCGGAGACCGCACAATGCGAAATCGTCACGCTGCGCGCCGGCGCGACGCCGGTCGCCGCCGGCATCGTGCTGCGCCACCAGAATCGCGCCTTCTTCTTCAAGCTCGGCATCGACGAGCGCTATGCCAAATATTCGCCGGGCGTGCAGCTCACGCTCGACCTCACCCGGCATCTCTGCGCCGATCCCGCCATCGCCAGCGCGGACTCCACCGCGAGCGCCGACCATCCCATGATCAATCCGATCTGGCGCGGGCGTTTTGCCGTCGGTGACGTCCTGATCCCGCTGCGGCGGCACGATCCCATAGTGGCGCTCATTCACGCCGCGGTTGCAGCCCACGGCGCCGCCTACGAGGCGGCGCGGCGCGCGGTCCATCTGCTCCGCAGATAGACCAGCTATTCTGCGGCCTGCGCGTTGATCTCCGCCGAGACCTGGCGGATGGCGCGGGCGAGCAAGTTGGGATCCTGTGCGCCGGAGACGGCGTATTTCTGCGCGAAGACGTAGGTCGGCACGCCGGAGATGCCTTTCTCTGCCGCCTCCTGCGCGTCGGCCGAGACGCGCGCGACGTCCTCGTCGGTGGCGAGGCGCTTGCGCACGTCCTCTGCATCGAGGCCGACATCAGCGGCCGCCTGCACCAGCACGTTGACGTCGGTGAGGTCGCCACCATCCCGGAAATACAGCTCCATCAGGCGCTGCTTCATCTCGGGCGCCTTGCCGATCGCCTCCGCCCAGAGGATGAGGCGGTGGCAGTCGGTTGTGTTGGGCTGGCGCGCCACGAGCTCCGGCTTGTAGACGAGACCTTCTTCGCTCGCTGCGGCAACGACGCGCCCCGCAATGCCCTTGTAGGCTTCGACCGAGCCGAACTTCTGGGTGAGATAATCGTCACGGCTGATGCCCTCGCGCGGCACCCAGGGATTGAGGAAGAAGGGACGGAAGTTGAGCTTGACGGGAACGTCGGGCACCAGCGCCAGCGCGCTCTCGATCCGGTGCTTGCCGATATAGCACCACGGGCACACCACGTCGGAGACGACGTCGATCTGGAGCGGTTTCAGCGTGCTCATGTCAGCGCCTCCTTCGGGCAGGTCACGGGTTCGCCCAAAGATAAGCAGAACCCGCCCCGAGGCAAGAGCGCTACTTCATGGCTGCCGCCATCTGCTTCAGCCGCTCGGCGGTGCGTTCGTCCGCCGGGAAGAACGTCTCGAGTGCCAGCTCCGACAGCGTGATGTCGACGGGCGTGCCGAACACCATGGTGGTGGAGAAGAAGCTGAGGATCTCTCCGCCCTGCCGGAGCTTGAAGGGAATGGCGACATTGTCGGCTGACAGCGGCGCCGAGCGCGCCGGGAGCGGATAGCTCTTCAGGTCGTTGTAGAGCCTGATCAATTCAGGATCGGCCGTCGCCTCGCATTGCCGGTGCAACCGCTCCAGCAGGTGCCCGCACCATTCGGCGAGATTGACCGTGCGCGGCGCCAGCGCCTCGGGATGGAAGGCGAGCCGCAGCACGTTGAGAGGCTGGCCGAGCAGATGCTGCGGAATGCCGTCGAGCAGCGGCGCCACCATGCGGTTGGCGGAGACCAGATTCCAGTGCCTGTCCACCGCAAGCGCAGGGTTGGGCTCATGCGCTTTCAGGACAAGGTCGATCGCCTGGCGGGCTGATTTCAAGGCGGGATCCTCCAGCGGGCGCTGCGGAAAGGCCGGCGCGAAACCGGCCGCGACCAGCAGCACGTTGCGTTCGCGCAGGGGGACGTCGAGCCGTTCGGCCAGTCTCAACACCATGTCGCGCGAAGGCGCAGCGCGGCCGGTCTCGACGAAGCTCAAATGCCGCGCCGAGATCTCGGCTTCGCCGGCGAGATCGAGCTGGCTCATGCGGCGGCGCTGCCGCCATTCGCGCAAATGATCGCCGACATGGAGCGGCTGGCTGCGTTCGGTCCGTGCGGTGGAGGCATGTGCGTTCATGGCCGGAAACCTACCATGCGGAATTCCGCGCTTCCATTACCGGCGAGGTAATCGAATTCGGACGCAGAGGCGAGCATCTTCGGTCGCAACAGGAGAGATGACCATGTTCGCGCTGTTGCTCTATCGGACCCTCGCAGACCACGTTTTGCCCTGGGTCATGGCGTTCGCAACCCGGATGCTGGCGCGCAGCCTCAACATGCCGGAGCCGCTGCTGCATTCCACCGGCGACTATGTCGTCGCGCAGGTTACCGCCTTCGAGCACAGCGTCGGGAGAAGCCTCTCCCCGTTCCGCCTCGCCCGCCTGCTGCGCGCCCGGTGGCGCGGTCGGCATTGAGTTCCACCCCGAGCCCACCCCAACCATGGAGACCCCTGATGATCGATGCATCCACCTTCCTGCGCCGCGCCCTCTTCGCCGACGCCGTCTTCAGCGGCGTTGCCGCGCTCGGCTTTACCTTTGGTGCAGGCGCGTTCGCGACACTGTTCAATCTGCCCGAAGCATTACTGCTCGAAGCCGGCCTGTTCCTGATCGCCTACACCGCGTTGGTCGGCTGGCTTGCCTCCCGTGCCACTCTGGCGAAACCGCTCGTCCTGCTGGTCGTGGTCGGCAATGCGGCCTGGACCGTCGGCAGCATCGCGCTGCTGCTCTCCGGCGCGGTGTCGCCGAACCTCGCCGGCATGCTCATGGTCGTCGCACAGGCGATCGCCACCGGCGTGTTCGCCGAGCTGCAATATGTGGGATTGAAGAAGAGCGGGCGCGCCGTGGCGGCGGCGTGACAGGTCGATCCCAGTCATTCCGGGCTGGTGCGTGAGCACCAGACCCGGAATCTCGAGATTCTCAGGCGCGCAGGAGCGCTCCTGAGTTCGATGCTGCGCATCGCGCCGGAATGACTTTCTTGAATTCCGCGGCTAGGCCCGCGCGCGACCGTTGGGCTTGCCGACGGCGTGGCCGTTGAGTTTCTTCTTTTTGGCGGCCTTGGTCTTCGAACTCTTGGCGCCCGCCTTCTGCGCCTTGCGCTCGGCGCGCGCCTTGACCTTGGCGGCTTCCGCCCGCGCTTCGGCGCGCTGCTTCTTGCGCTTCTTCTCGCAGGAATCGCACTTGCAGCCGATCGGCTTCAAGTAAGCTTTGAAATAGTCGGTGCCGTAATCGTAATTGATCTCGTCACCCGGCTCGATGTTCCTGATGGCGCGGATGTAGACTTTGCGCTCGCGCGGGCGGACGTCGGATTCGGCGTTCGGCCGGCAGGAATGGTTGATGTAGCGGGCGAGGTTCTTGCGCACCGAACCGTCGATGGTCCAGCGCCCGTTGAGCTCGAACAGATATTTGTTCTCGATCTCGTCCTGCTCGGGGATCTTGGAATCCAGGATCGGCCCGAAATAGCGGATGATCCGGGTCCCCTTCTTGATCGGCTTGGTGGCGAAGAGGCCAAGCCCGGTCTTGGAGCGGCCGACGCGATAGGGTTTGTTTGAGATGGCTGGCATGATCGAGAGGTTGAGGACGACGAGCTGGATGAGCTTGAGGCGAAGCCGCTCTTCTAGAACGATTCCGCGCCGGTGTCAGGACTATCCAGCCGCCGTTTGAACCTTGCCCACAATCAAGACGTCTGATGGGGACGGAGTTCCCACACCATTGAAGCCTCACATGAACCGGATCACTGCAACAGGCTTGGCCGTCTTGATGACCTGCCTCGGCCTGAACAGCGCCAACGCCCAATCCGTGGGCAGCAGCTACAGCTCGACGGCGCCGAAGGATTGCCGCCAAATCGGCAAGCCCAGCGACCTCGACGGCAGCACCACGCGGGTCTGCCCCGGCAAGGGTGGGCTCGTGGTGCTGATCGCCGAGGATGATCTGCGCGAAGTCGTCTCCGTCGGCCGCAATCGCAAGCAGGCGGCCGAGGAACCGGCCGCCAATGTCTGGTTCGCGCCGTTCAATTCATCGCAAACCACCATCGAATGGCGCAATGCCGGTGCAAGGCCGTTTGCGATGATCCAGCGCTGGCATATCGCCGACAATTCCGATCCCGACAGGCAGGGGCGGCCGAGCACCAAGGCCATGCTCGTGGTGACCCGGCTTCCGCCCGGCCCGGTCTGCCATGTCGCCTATGTCGACGCAATCGCCAACCCCACCGCCAATGAGATCGCCCGCAAGGCCGCAGACGAGTTCGCCCGCGGCTTCACCTGCGGCAAGGATCAGGTGAAGATCATCGGCGCACCCGGCCGCGCGGTCGAGCTGGCGACGATGCGCTAGCCTCCCGTCTTGGCGCGCCGATAGCGTGCCAGGAGCCGCTCGCCCTTCGCCGCAATACGCCGCGCAGCCGCCACCGTCTTTGGAACAGGCTCGCCCCAAGCATGGGCCGATAGCGCGTGGCGGGTCGGCTGCCCTTTCGCATCGACCAGCGGCGGCAGCTTCGCGCGGCCATAGAAGCGCACGGCCCAGCTGCCCTTCCGCCGCATCTCCTGCGGGGTCATCTCCGACTCGCTCTTGGTGACACCCGGGCGCAAATGAGCACCCTGCTTGCGCGCAAACGCCTTGCGGCCCGCCGCGGTCAGGCCGCCGCGCGGATCCTTTTCGCGCGCGGACGCGCTGCGCTTGCGTGACGACTTTGCCGTCTTCTTTGCAGTGCGCTTGCGGGTCTTCTTCGCAGATTTTTTCTTTGACGCTTTCGACTTCGGGGCTTTCTTGGAGGTCTTTTTCGAGGCCATGCGCATGTTGTCCACGAGGTTGGGATAGCGGCGGCCGGCGCGGCGGGCGCGGGCCTTCGCCGCCGATTTCTGCGCAGGGCTCAGATGCTTGGAGGTCTTGCCTGCCCGCTTGCGGGGATTTGAACGTTTCCAGGGAGCGCGCGGTGTTCTTGCCATGCGGCGTCAACGCCTGACCACGGCAAGGGTTGCTTGTCGTCCCGGCGATCAGATAGCGGGCGGCTTCGCCGCGACCGGTACCGTCAGCATCGCCTCGAGCAGCTGCTCCGCCGTCGTGCCCTCGGGCAGCCGCGCGAGGATGTCTTCGAGCCGACCGTCGAGCAGCAGCATGGTGAAGCCGTGCACCATGGCCCAGGCGCGCGCAATCACGGCGCCCTGGTTCATGGTCAGCGCATCCTCGCTGATCTGCTCCTGCCGTATCACTCCGATCGCATTCGCAAGTCCGGCGAAAGAGGCTTCGGCCGCCTCGTGCAGCGACGGCCGGGAATGGTCCAGGCGCTCGGTGCGAAACATGATGCCGTACATGCCGGGATGCGCCTGCGCATAGGCGACATAGGCCTTCGGCCGTGCCAATGCCTTCTCGAGCGGCGTCGCGGCCGCATCGCAGGCCGACGTCATCGCGGCGTTGAACTGGCGGAATCCGACGGCGGCGAGTTCGCTGAGCAGCCCCGTGAGATCGCCGAAATGATGGGTGGGCGCGGCATGCGAGACGCCCGCCTCGCGCGCAACCGCCCGCAAGGTCAGGCCGGCGAGCCCGTCTCGCTCCAGCACGCGTTCGGCGGCCTGGAGCAGCGCCTCGCGCAGGGCGCCGTGATGGTAGGGCGTCTCCGTCTTCGCACTTCTCGTGCGGCGCGGCGGTCGCGGTGCAGCAGCCGGCGTCGTGCTTCGGGGGCGTGAGCCTCGCGAGGTTTCGCTCTTGGTGTGGGTCTTGGCCATTTACAAGCTATATGACGCAATATTGACAGTGTAAAGATTTTGCTTGACCAAAGCGACGATCGGCGCTATCAGATCTTTACGATGTAAAGATGGGGAGGCTATACCGTGCAGCACGAGGCCATCACCGAACGCCGCAACAATCTCGGCCCGATTCCTTTCGAGGCCGATGCGCCTTCCCTCAAGATCATCGGCGAATTACCGCGCGAGCTGAACGGCACGCTCTATCGCAACGGACCTAATCCGCAATTCGAGTCTCCCGGCGCGCACTGGTTCGTCGGCGACGGCATGCTGCACGCCTTTCATCTCGAGAACGGCCGCGCCAGCTACCGCAACCGCTGGGTCCGTACGCCGAAATGGCTTGCCGAACACGACGCCGGCCGCGCGCTGTTCGGCGGCTTCGGCCGCAAGCTGCCGGATGCGCCGCAAGACCTCACCGACGGCGGCGTCGCCAATACCAACATCATCTTCCACGCCGGCAAGCTGCTCGCGCTGGAAGAAGCGCACCTGCCGACCGAGATCGAGCCGGGCACGCTGGCGACGCGCGGCTATCACAATTACCAGGGCCGCATCGCCGGCAGTTTCACCGCACATCCGAAGATCGACCCCGTCACCGGCGAATTGGTGTTCTTCGGCTACAACGCGGCGGGCCCGCTGACGCCCGCCCTCTCCTACGGATCCATCGACGCATCAGGCAAGGCGACGCGCTTCGAGCGCTTCGAGGCGCCCTATGCCAGCATGGTGCACGATTTCATCGTCACCGAAAACCATGTGCTGTTTCCGATCCTGCCGATCACCGGCAGCATGGAACGCGCGATGAGCGGACGGCCGCCCTATGCCTGGGAGCCGGACAAGGGCGCCTATGTCGGCGTGATGAAGCGCAGCGGGACCGCAAAGGACATCGTCTGGTTCCGTGCCGAGGCCTGCTATGTCTTCCACGTCATGAATGCATGGGAGCACGATCACCGCATCGTCGCGGACGTCATGCAGTTCGAAGAGGCGCCGTTGTTTCCGCATCCCGATGGCCGGCCGACCGATCCGGAAAAGTCGCGCGCCCGGCTCTGCCGCTGGACGTTCGATCTCTCGGGCAACACCGACCGCTTCCAGCAGACTTATCTCGACGATCTCACCGGCGAATTTCCGCGCATCGACGATCGTCGCGCCGGCCTGAAGAGCCGTCATGGATGGTACGCCTGCGCCAATCCGAGGCTGCCGATGTTCGGCGCGCTCGCCGGCATCGTCCATGTCGACGGCAACGGCAGACGGCTCGGCCAATACCTGCTGCCGGCCGGCGACACCATCTCCGAACCCGTGTTCGTCGAGCGCTCCAAGGATGCGGCCGAGGGCGAGGGCTGGCTGCTCGCGGTGGTCTGGCGCGCACGGGAGAATCGCAGCGACCTCGCTGTGTTCAATGCCACCGACATCGAGGACGGGCCCGCCGCATTGGTGCAGCTCGGGCACCGCGTGCCCGACGGATTCCACGGCAATTGGGTCGGGGCGGCGTAGCCGGCGGAACGACATCGCGAATGCAAAGAGATCTCCCATGTTCATCTCCCCGATCACCTCCCCGGCCACCGTGGGCTGCCTCGCGCTCCTCGCCCTGTCCGGGGCTGCGGGCGCATTTCAGATGATCCGGCTGCGGCGGAGCCGCCATACCGTCTTCAACGGCGGTATCTTGCTCAGTCTTGGTCTGTTAATCGCCGCCGCGATGCCACTCCTGACCTGGGACGAAATGGTCGAGATGGCATTGGACCAAACCGTTGCAGTTCTTCGTTTCCTGGAGGTCGCTTTCGTCGTCTTGACCTTGTAAGAGAAGGTTGACCCGGGGCTCCCTGTCTTGACCACCCCTGCTCTGCTTGTTGTGGCCCAAATCCCCTGCTGCAGGGTCTGAACCCAGCGTTCGGCCGCTTTTGGGGACGCCTGTGCCATCTCGCACCAGCGCCGTTGTCTTCACAAAGTGATATGCCGGGCATCGCCAGATCAAGTACGGTGCGCCGATCTGCGCCTTGCCCACGACCGCTAACCAGGAATGACGATGAAGGACGTATTCGCCCGCCTCGCCTCCGACCTCCTCTCCGTTATCATCTTCCTGGCCGTCTATCTCGTCACAGACAACGTGATCCTCGCAACGGCGGTGGCGATTGTCGGTGCGGTCGCGCAGGTGATCTATGCGCGCCTCAAGGGACAGCCGCTCCATTACATGACCTATGCGAGCCTCGCCTTGGTCATCGTGCTCGGCGGTATCACGCTGCTGACCAACGATCCGCGCTTCATGCTGGCAAAGCCCTCGATCGCGCATTTCGCGATCGGTGCGATCATGCTCAAGCGCGGCTGGATGCTGCGCTACATGCCGCCCGTCATCGCCGAGACCGTTCCGGAATATGTCACCGTTGCGGGCTATGCCTGGGCGGCGCTGATGTTCGTGATCGGCGCCGGCATGCTCGTGGTCGCCTCCACCGGCGATCTGAAGCTGTGGGCGTTCTATCTGATGGTGGTCGCAGGCGGCGCCAAGATCCTGGCCTTCGCCGTGCAGTACTTCGTTCTGCGACTGATCGTGACCAACCGCCGACGTGCCGCTGCCCGCGCCTAAATGCCCTACCGGAGGGTTAGGCAGGACATGCGAGTTGCGCTATAGGCTCGGCTAGGGACGGCCGCGGATCGTCGCGGGCCGCCGGAAATCTGCTCGGGAGACGGGAATGGCCGTAGACGGCAACTGGAATCTGACGATGACGACCCCGATGGGTGAGCGCCAGGCGACGCTGAGCCTGAAGGCCGCAGGGAGCACGCTCACGGGCACGCAGGGCGCGGAAGGCAATACCGCAGAGATCTTCGACGGCACCGTCTCCGGCGACAACGTCTCCTGGAAGGTCTCGATCGACAAGCCGATGCCGCTCACGCTCGAATTCACCGGCACGGTCTCGGGCGACAGCATCAGCGGCGAGATGGGCATCGGCCCGATGGGCAGCTTCCCGTTCACGGGCGCCCGCGCGTAAGGCCGCGCGCGGCACCGATGCGCGCGCTCCTCCTGATCGCGGCGGCGATCCTGTCCGTCGCGACACAGGCGGCGCGTGCGGACGACACCGAACCGGCGTGGCGCGCAAGCGCGCTCGCCTTGGTGCCGGCAGGCTATGTCGCCGGCCTCGCCTACCGCACCGACGGCTCGACCGGCTATCTCGCCATTAATCCCGCGCCATCGAACGATCCGAAGACTCCGGCGAGCGTGTACGCTGCGCGTCAGGCCCTCGTCGTCACGCTGACGCCGGACGCGACGCGCGCGGTGTCGGCCGAGATCAAGCCGCGCAACGATCCCGATGACGGTGACAGCGACTTCGCCAAGCTCCACACCGAGCTCGCCGGAAAACGCCCGTCGCTGCCTGATGGTACCGAGCCCTGCAGTCTCGGCGCCTGGTCCATCGACAAGGACCCGAACGGCCTCAACGTGCGCGCCGAGCCGTCGGTCAAGGCGCGCGTGCTCGGCACGCTGCCGCCGCCATACCGGCTGAAGCTCGGCGGGGCCGAGAACACGCCCGACGGCGGCTGGCTCACCGAATTCCGCATCATCGGCTTCAAGGATGGTTGGTTCCTGATCGAAGGCGCGAGACCGCCGGGCAAGGACTACGAGGACGAGAAGCGATATCCGCGTAATGCGCCAAAACCCTATGCAGGACGCGGCTGGGTCGCGTCCAACAAGGTCGGCGCGGCCTATGCCAATGGCGGCACGCGCATGGGCGGCCTGTTCCAGGCGCCCTTCGTCGACGCCAAATGGATGCCGGCCCAGCGCGAGCTCGGCGGAGCGCTCGACACCGACGGCGGCCCCAAGCGGCTCTTTGCCTGCAGTGGATATTGGGGCCTCGTCGAGAGCCACGACGGCATGCGCGGCTGGTGGCGCGCGCTGTGCTCGAACCAGGTCACGAATTGCAGCTGACGGGCATCGCGACCTCGCGCGCGCTCAAATCGTCATACGCGGGCTTGACCCGCGTATCCATCTTCTGACGAGCGATGGATGGCCGGGTCAAGCCCGGCCACGACGGCCTCAGCCGAGATTCAACTCCTTGAAGAAGTCGTTGCCTTTGTCGTCGATGATGATGAAGGCGGGGAAGTCGACGACCTCGATGCGCCAGATCGCTTCCATGCCGAGCTCGGGATATTCGAGCACCTCGACCTTCTTGATGCAGTGCTCGGCGAGGTTCGCCGCGGCACCGCCGATCGAGCCGAGATAGAAGCCGCCGTACTTCTTGCAGGCCTCGCGCACGGCCGGGGCGCGGTTGCCCTTCGCCACCATCACCATCGAGCCGCCGGCGGCCTGGAACTGGTCGACGAAGGAATCCATGCGGCCCGCGGTGGTCGGACCGAACGCGCCGGAGGCGTAGCCTTCGGGCGTCTTGGCGGGGCCTGCGTAATAGACCGGATGGTTCTTGAAATAGTCCGGCAGCGGCTCGCCCTTCTCCAGCCGCTCGCGCAGCTTGGCATGGGCGCTGTCGCGCGCGACGATCATGGTGCCGGTCATCGAGACCCGCGTCTTGATCGGATATTGCGAGAACGTTGCCAGGATGTCCTTCATCGGCTGGTTGAGGTCGATCTTGACGACTTCGCCGCCGAGCGACTGTTCAACCTGCGGCAGGTATTGCGCGGGGTTGTGCTCGAGCTCCTCGAGATAGACGCCGTCCTTGGTGATCTTGCCGAGCACCTGGCGGTCGGCCGAGCAGGACACGCCGAGCCCGATGGGGAGCGAGGCACCGTGGCGCGGCATGCGGATCACGCGCACGTCGTGGCAGAAATACTTTCCGCCGAACTGCGCGCCGACGCCGAGGCTTTGCGTCATCTTGTGAATCTCTTTCTCCATCTCGACATCGCGAAACGCGTTGCCGTCGGGCGAGCCGTGGGTCGGCAGCGCATCGAGATAGCGGGCGGAGGCGAGCTTCACCGTCTTCATGCAGAGCTCGGCCGAGGTGCCGCCGATCACGATGGCGAGGTGATAGGGCGGGCAAGCCGCGGTGCCGAGCGTGAGGATCTTCTCCTTCAGGAACGCGAGCAGCCGGTCCTTGGTCAGCACCGAGGGCGTGGCTTGGAACAGGAAGCTCTTGTTGGCCGAGCCGCCGCCCTTCGCCATGAACATGAACTTGTAGGCGTCATCACCCTCGGCGTAAATCTCGCACTGCGCAGGCATGTTGTTGGCGGTGTTCTTCTCTTCGTACATCGAGAGCGGCGCGACCTGCGAGTAGCGCAGATTGCGGCGCAGGTAGGCATCGCGCGCGCCTTCCGACAGCGCCGCCTCATCGTCGCCGTCGGTGATGACGTTGCAGCCCTTCTTGCCCATGATGATCGCGGTGCCGGTGTCCTGGCACATCGGCAGCACGCCGCCGGCCGCGATGTTGGCGTTCTTGAGGAAATCCAGCGCGACGAACTTGTCGTTCGGGCTGGCCTCGCCGTCCTCCAGAATGGCACGGAGCTGCTTCAGATGGCCCGGCCGCAGGTAATGGTTGATGTCGCCAAAGGCCGCCTCCGACAGCGCCCGGAGCGCCTCGCGCGACACCACCAGCATGTCCTTGCCGAGCACCTTCTCGACCCGGACGCCCTCGGACGAAATCTTCTTGTAGGGCGTCTCGTCCTTGCCCAGCGGGAACAGCGGGGTGTGCTTGTAGGGCGGAACAGGCTTGGACTGGTCGGGAAAGGCGGTAGGAGCGTTCATGGAGCGGATCTCGGGGTTCTGGGCCCTGGCGGGCCTCGGCGTAGAAGCGTTCTAAGCCCATTTTGGGTGGAAAATAAAGGGAGCGTGCGCGTGGGAAAGGCTTCCCAGAGATCGGGAAAGCGTTGGTATGGCTCGTGGAAATGCCTCTTCCCACCCTTGCGATTTGCGCCCGCCGACGCTTGAATGCGCGCCCCAAGGGGCTTTTCATCATGACATTGAATTCGAACGTCCGCGGCGCGATCCTGGTCGCCGCCGCCTTCATCGGCCTTGTGGCCCTCGCCTCGCCTGCGCGCGCCGATCGCTGTGACGACAGCGTCAAGGAGCTGGCGAATCAGATCGACCGCCTGAAGGTGAATTTCCGCGCCCGCAACGTCGTCTATCTCACGCACCCCGCGGCGAAGGAGCTGTCGGTCGGTTGCCGCGGCGACAAATATTCGATCGAGCTCTTTGCCAAGGGCGATCGCAAGCCGAAGCCGGAGTTTTACGCGCTGGTGGGCTCGATGGCAGCAATCGTCTTCACCGTGACCAAGGACGACACCACGACGGGCGCGACGCGGTGCCTGAAGCGGATGGGTCTGCTTCGCGGCGACAAGGTCACCATGCGCTACCGCCGCCTCAACATGGAATGCACGCGCACCAAGACGGAATCCTCCATCGCCATCACGCGCGGCAAGGACGAATAGGGCGCGCCTCGCTCTTGCTGCCGGCGCGGTGCAGCCGTGCTGTGCCGCGACGCAGCTCACACGCACTCCGTCATTGCAAGCATGAGCGACTTGTCCGCCGAAGCCTTGGCGATGGCGGAAGCAATCCAGTCTGTCGCCGTGGAGAGACTCCGGTTTGCTTCATCGCAAGCGCTGCTCGAAATGACGAGAAGAGATTGTCTTGCCCTCACCCAGCGTGGATGAAGCGCGAGAACGCGTCGCTTCCCCGCAGCAATTCCCTCGCATTTTAACAATTGGCTTGAAGGAAATTTCGCTCCTCACAGGGCAGGCTTGATTGTTTCCACATGTGAGGGTTTGCGAATGAAGGTTTCCACCGTTGCGCCCCCGCCGATTGCGGTCGTGGTTCCGAACTACGACACGGTCAAGCCGCAGGACGATCAGACCAAGGCAAAGGACGAGAATCCGACCTTCAAGCCGCAGCCGCCTGCGCCGCTGCCGCCGGGTCAGGGCACGCGGATCGATCAGCTCGCCTGATCAGGCTCGGCCAGGCTGAAAGCGCGATCGGTCGATCGGGCTCTTCCTGCGTCCGCATTTTTGCCGGATAGCTGAACCCATCTCGTGCGCGCCCGAGGCCGGCTAACCATCCAGCTCGCGATAGCGGCGGAAAATGCCCTGCTCGTTGAACGGAATGCGGCGCTCGCTTGCGAGATAGGCCCTGATGTTCGGCCGCGCGGCGATGCGCTCGTGCAGGCCGACAAGGCCCGGGACATCCGCCTCGAACGCCTTCATGCGCTTCGGGAAGGCATAGCGCAGCCCGTCGACGATCTGGAACAGCGAGAGGTCGACATAGGTCAGGCGGCGACCCGTCACATAGGTGCCGCCGCTATCGGCGAGAAGCCGCTCGAAATAGCCGAGATATTTCGGCACGCGCTCGTCCCAGAAATCGGCCGTGCGCTTCTTCGCCGGCGCCTTCTGGTCCTCGTAATAGAGCGAGGGGCCGAGCGGATGATGTGTGTCGTGGATCTCGACGATGAGGTCCGTGATGGTGAGCTGAAGCTGGTGCACCCAGAGCCTGCCGGCTTCCGTCTTTGGCGCAAGCCCATGGCGGGCGCCGAGATAGAGCAGGATGTTGGCCGTCTGGCCGATGACCAGCCTGCCTGCTTTCAGGAACGGCGGCGCAAAGGGCGGCGTGCCCTTCGCGTCCATCATCTTCATCATCTCGGCCGTTCCGCGCGGACCACGTGCGACATCGACGTAATCGGCCCCTGCCTCCTCCAGCGCCAGCCGCACATATTCACCGCGGCCCTGGATCTCGGGCCAGTAGTAGAGCTCGTATTTCATGGGATGGGTCCGTGCACGTGGGCGACGGAACCAATGTATCACTCACCGCGAAGTTCCATCAGTGTCGCGCGACGCTGCCCGCGATTGATGTGAGGATTGCGCTCAAAGAAAAAGGGCGCCGTGCGGAAAGCACGACGCCCTGATTTCTGAGGTGACAGCGGATCAGTTGGTCTGCTGGATCGCCGACAATTCCCAGCCGCCGTTCGGGCGACGGGCGAAGGTCCAGACTTCGGTCGCCTCGCCCGGCTGCTCGCTGCCGGCGACGACGGCGCCGGTGTTACGGTCGACCGTCTTGTCGGTGAGCGCGAAGCGCAGCGCCACCGTGGCGTAGTCGGTCTCGCCTTCGCGCCAGGCTTCGGCGAGGTCGCCCTGCAACAGCTTCACATTGGTGACCTTGTTGACGACGTTGCGGGCGCGGTTCTGGGCGAGGTCCTGCTCGAAATAGGAGACCATTTCCGGCGTCGCGAGCGTGTGCAGCTTGGCCACGTCCTCGTTCGACCAGGCCGCCTGGACTTCGCCGAGCAGACGCTCGAACGCCTCGTAGTCATCAGGCTTGATCTCGAGCGGCGCGTTGTTGGCACCGCCGAAGCCGAAACCGCCAAGTCCGCCGCCAAGGCCACTGCCGAGACCGCCGCCAAGGCCACCAGCGAGCCCGCTGCGTTGGTTCGTCTGCGGTCCGGGCGCTGCGCCGGCATCAGCATTGGCGTAAGCCGCCCGGGGGGCGTGCCGGCGCTGCCACCAGGACATCGCCAGCCGGACCACGAGCACCACCAGTGCGATCTGGATGATCAGGCCGAGGATCGAGGACAGGCCGCCGAGGCCGCCGAACAGGCCGCCGCCGAACAGCATGCCGAGCAGGCCCGCACCGAGGAAGCCGGCCGCAAGGCCGCCCATGAAGCCGCCGGCGCGACCGAACATGCCGCCGCGCGCAGGCGCGGAAGCCGCCGAGTTCATCCCTGCACCGGGCTGGGTGTAGGTGCGGTTGAACTGCGAGGTCGAGCCCGGCGCCGTCGTGGTCGACGGCGGCGCCGAATAGGAGCGCGTACCGCGCGAACCGGACGACATGCCGCCACCCGCACGGGCGTCGGCGGACGAGATCGTCAACGCGGTCGGCAGCGCAAGCGCCAGCACGACGGCGATCGTGTTGAAGAATTTGCGGGAGCGAAGCGAGAAAGTCATGTGCGTTTCCCAAATCCCCGGCATGGGGACGTGCCCCTAAGATGGGCAGACTTCCCGAAAAGTGAAGCCGGTTTCGGAACTTGTGGCTGCGGCCCTCAGTCGCGGGGATGTGGCAAAAGCCCATATTTGGCGGGCGCTTGGCAGGGTGCGCGAAAGAACCATGGTCGCTCGTTACCGGTGGTTTTGCGACGGAATTTCCGCTTTTCCCCGAGGACTTCGCGGAGCCTGCCATCAGGCCGCGCTTCGCGCGGGCGCAGTGGCTCGCGATGAGGAAGGCTTAGAGCCTTTGCCCTCATCCCTGCTTGGTCATCGTCTCCTTCACCGCCGCCACCAGCTGGCTGAGCGTGAACGGCTTCGGCAGGAAGTCGAACTGCTGACCCTCGGGCAGGCTCTTCTCGAAGGCGTCCTCGGCGTAGCCCGACACGAAGATGAACTTGATGTCGGGGTTCTTCTCCCGCATCGCCTTCAGCAGCGTCGGGCCGTCCATCTCCGGCATGACGACGTCCGACACGACGAGGTCGATTGCGCCGCTCTGCTCCGCCAGCACGTCCATCGCCTCGACGCCGTTCTCGGCCTCGACCACGGTGTAGCCGCGCGAGCGCAGGCCACGCGCGTTGAGGGCGCGCAGGCCCTCCTCGTCCTCGACCAGGAGGATGGTGCCCTGTCCGGTGAGATCGGTGCGCGGCTTCGCTTCTGCCGGCGCGGCGGGCGTGGCCTCTTTCGCGGCGCCGTTGCTCGCGCCGACTGCCACGGTGGAGGGCTCGACCTGTGCCTCAGGCTCGGCGACGTGGCGCGGCAGGAAGATATGGAACGAGGTGCCCTGCCCCGGCTCGGAATCGACGTAGATGAAGCCGCCGGTCTGCTTGACGATGCCGTAGACGGTGGACAGCCCGAGGCCGGTGCCCTTGCCGACTTCCTTGGTCGAGAAGAACGGCTCGAAGATCTTGTCGCGGATGTCGGCAGGGATGCCGGTGCCGGTATCGGCGACCTCGATCCGCACATAGTCCGCCGCCGGCATGCCCTTGTAGGCGAGCTTGGCCGCTTCTTCTGCAGTGACGTTGGCGGTGCGGATGATCAGCTTGCCTCCATCCGGCATCGCGTCGCGCGCGTTCACCGCGAGGTTGACGATCACCTGCTCGAACTGGGAGACGTCGACTTTGACGGGCCAGAGATCGCGGCCGTGGATGGTCTCGTGCTTGACCTTCTCGCCGATCAGGCGGCGCAGCAGCATGGCGAGGTCGGAGAGCGCATCGCCGAGATCGAGCACCTGCGGCCGCAGCGTCTGCCGCCGCGAGAACGCCAGCAGCTGACGCACCAGGGTCGCAGCGCGCGTCGCGTTCTGCTTGATCTGCATGATGTCCTGGAACGACGGGTCGGTCGGCTTGTGCGCGTTCAGCAGGAAGTCGTTCGCCATCATGATGGCGGACAGCACGTTGTTGAAGTCGTGGGCGATGCCGCCGGCGAGCTGGCCGACCGTCTCCATCTTCTGCGACTGGTTGATCTGGTTCTCCAGCGCGCGCCGCTCTGTGGTCTCGAGCATGTGCACGATGGCGGCTTCGGCGTCGTTCTCGGCCGAATCGACCGGCGTGACGAAGAACTGGCCCCAGCGCTCCTTGGTCCCTTCCAGCGCGACCTCGACCGGCGCGACGTCGGCTTGGCCCTCGGCGGCCTGGTTGATGGCGGCGATCAGGAGGTGCCGGTCGCGCGCATTGACTGCGCGGAAGATCGACTTGGAAGCGGTGTCGAGCCCCAGTGCCTGACCCAGCTTGGCGTAGCGCGCGTTGGCGCGCACGACGTTACCGGCACGGTCGACCGTCGCGATCGCCATCGGCGTGTGGTCGAAGAAGCGCATGAAGCGCACTTCGGCCGCGCGGTCGGGGTCGCTGCGCTCATCGCGGGCGCGGCTGATCACGAGCGTGCGCGACGGCCCCGGCGCGCCGTCGGCGCCGAAGGCGAGCTTGTGATAGAGCCGTACCGGCATGGTCTTGCCGGAGCGCATGCGCAGGTCGATGTCGAAGACTTCCGTCTTGACCTCGCCCGGCACCGCCACGATCGAGGTCAGCAGCGAGGCGCCGTCGCCGGAGACGATGTCGGTGAGCTTCAAGCCGCCCGATCCGATCTCGGCGAGGTCGTAGTCGAGCCAGTTCGCCAGCGTCGCGTTGACATAGGCGAGCTCGCCGGCCGGATTGACCGAGAAGAAGCCGCAAGGCGCGTGATCGAGATATTCGATCGCGTGCTGGAGCTCCTGGAACACGTCCTCCTGGCGCTCGCGGTCGCGGGTGATGTCGGCAATCGACCAAACCGCGTATTTCGCCTCACGCTTGCCGGTGCCGAGCGGACGCACCCGCATGCGCAGCCAGCGGCCCTGGTTGCCGTCCTGGCCTGAGATGCGCACCTCTTCCTGCTGACGCTTGCCCTCGCGCGCGGCCTTCAGCAGCCGGAACACGGCCTCGGAGACGTCCGGGTTTCCGATGAAGACGCGCTCCACGGGACGCACGTCCTGCGGGCCGCTGGCGCCGGTCAGGGTCAGATAGGCGGCATTGGAATAGACCACGTGGCCGCGAGCATCCGTGACCGCGAGCCCGTCGAAGGCGTGATCGGAGATGCGGGCGATGATGGGATCGTCGAGATTGCGATCGGCAAAGCGGATGATGCCGGCAGCGAAGGCGAACAGGTTGAACAGGCCGACCATCGCGAGCACGGCGAGGATGCCGAGGATATAGGGCTGCGCCTGCGCGCGCCCGAGCGTCATCAGCCCCACGGCGACGGCGACGAGGCCGGCGGCCACCAGCAGCACCAGCGCAATGCTGCCCGAGCGCGGCGACGGCTCGTGCGCCGCAACGGGATCGCGTGTGAGGTCGTGGTCGGTCTCGGCGGTCATTCTCGAGCTGGCGCAGCCTGTCGGCAGAGAATCAACGCGCTACCGGGCGCGTGGGGTCCTCCCTGCCTCAATCGGACCCTAGGGTGCAAGGGCAGCGAGGGCGAAAGGTACGCTGATTCCCAATTTAGGGCCATTTCCGGTACTTTTCGGGTGTTTTATCCCTGCCCGGCGCTGAATCCGCGCTTCAGCCGCATGACGTAGCCGATGACCTCGGCGACGGCGTGATAGTGCTCGGTCGGGATTTCCTGGTCGATGTCGACGGTGGCGTAGAGCGCCCGGGCGAGCGGCACGTTCTCGACGATCGGGATGTCGTGCGCGCGCGCGATCTCCCGGATCTTGAAGGCGAGGTTGTCGACGCCCTTGGCGACGCAGATCGGCGCGGTCATGCCGCGCTCGTAGGACAGCGCCACAGAATAGTGGGTCGGGTTGGTGATGATCACCGACGCCTTGGGAACCGCGGCCATCATGCGCTTCTTGGCGCGCTGCTGCCGCAGCTGCCGGATCTTGCCCTTGATGTGCGGGTCGCCTTCGGACTGCTTGTACTCTTCCTTGATCTCCTGGAGCGACATCTTCTGGCGCTGGAACCAGCTTCGGTACTGGAAGAAGTAGTCCGCGATGGCGACGATCGCGAGCGCGGCGACCACCGCGCCGAGCAGCTGGATGGTCATGCTGGTGCTGGCACCGAGCATGGCGGCCGGATCGAGCCTGACCATCGCCTCCATACGATGCCGCTCCGGCCACAGGATCATGGTCATGACCACGGCCAAGGCAACGAGCTTGCCGATGCCCTTGAGAAAATTGGCGGCCGCCTGCTTGCCGAAGATGCGCTTGAAGCCGGCGCCGGGCGAGATCTTGTTGAATTTGGGCTTGAGGGACTCGGCCGACCACACCAGACGGTGCTGCAGCATGTTGCCGGCAATGGCGGCCAGCACCAGCATCAGCAAGGGCACACCGACCGCCGCGAAGATGGCGAATTCGATCTGCTGCATCAGGGCGAGCAGGGCCTTGCCGTCGGTCTTGATCATCCAGGAATTGGCGAGCAGGCCGCGCATCGGCGTCAGCAGCCCGCTGCCGACCGAGCCCGAGAAGGTCGCCACCACGAGCGTGCCGCCCGCCATCATGAACCAGGTGTTGATCTCCTGGCTCTTGGCGACGTCGCCGCGTTCGAGCGCATCGTCGAGCCGCTTTTGCGTCGGATCTTCTGTTTGACTTTCGGGATCGTTGTCTTCCGCCATCGTTCGCCCCCCGTCACTTGAGCGGCATCATCTGGTGCATCACACCGATGAAATAGTCGAGATAGGTGCCCATCATCGCAGTGAGCACCACGGCGAGCACCATGAAGCCCGCGAAGATCGACAGCGGCACGCCGACGAAATAGACCTGCATCTGCGGCATCAGCCGCGCTAGTATGCCGAGCCCGATGTTGAAGACGAGGCCGAACACCAGGAACGGCCCGGAAAGCTGCAAGCCGAGGCGGAACGCGGCGGAGAAGGCGCGCGTTGCCAGCGAGGCGACGTCGCCGCTCGACACGATCTCGCCCGGCGCGAAGATGGTGTAGCTGTCGTTCAGCGCCGCGATGACCAGATGATGGCTGTCGGTGGCAAACAGCAGCGTTATCCCCAGCATGGTCAGGAAATTGCCGATCAGCACGCCTTGCTGTCCCTGCGTCGGATCGACTGAGGTGACGAAGCCGAGCCCCATCTGCTGCGCGATCACGGATCCTGCGACCTGCAGCGCCGACAGGGTCACGCGCGCCGTCGCGCCCAGCACGATGCCGATCGCGATCTCATGCAGCATCAGCACCAGCAGCGGTGCCAGCGAGCCCATGTCGACCTGGTAGGCGTTGCGATGCAGCGGCAGGATGATCAGCGTGAGCAGCAGCGCGATCGAGAGCTTGATGCGCGTCGGAATGTTGGTCTCGCCCAGCCCCGGCAGCAGCATCACCATCGCGCCGACCCGGGCGAAGGCAAGCATGAAGGAAGCGGCGAGCGCCGGCAGCAGCGAGACGTCGATGCGCATAATCGAATGCCTCGGCTCCGACATTCGCATGCCATCGCGGCAGACACCTTTGCGAATGTTGGAGCCAAAGAGGCATTCGCAAATCTCGATAGTCGTGCGGCTATTGGATTTGACATTCGCCAACGCGACTCGCGGGGCCGCCAACGCGAATGTCAAATCCACCGCACGACGCATTGTGCCTCAGCCGCCGATGATTCGCGACGAGATCCGCATCATGTGAGCGTGCATCGAATCGGCCATGAACGGCAGCGCCAGCAGCATCGTGGCGAAGATGGCGAGGATCTTCGGCACGTAGATCAGCGTCTGCTCCTGGATTTGCGTCAGCGCCTGGAACAGCGACACGATGACGCCGACCACGAGGCCGACCACCATCAGCGGCGAGGACACGATCACGATGGTCCAGATCGCGTCGCGCGCGACGTCGAGGGTTTCGGGGCCGGTCATTTGGGCGTTCTCGCTTCCAACTATTGACGTCATTCCGGGGCTCGCGAAGCGAGAACCCGGAAGCTCGAGATTCCAGGTTCGGTGCTTCGCACCGCCCCGGAATGACAGCGGTGACTAAATCGGCATCTTCATGATGTCTTCGTACGCCGCGATGACGCGGTCGCGGACCGAGACCAGCGTCGACACCGCGACGTCGGTGTCGGCGACCGCCGTCACCACGTCCATCACGTTGGCCTTGCCGGCAGCCATCGCCACCGTCTGCGCATCGGATTTGCGGCCGGACTCCACGACGCTGCCGACGGCGTCCTTCAGCATCGAGGCGAAGGATTGCCCGTTCGGTTCGCTGCCCTTGCCGGGGGACGTGTTCTCCAGCACCCGGGCGAGGCTGGCGTAAGCATTTGCGGCGACTGTCGGCGATGCCATGGCTTATGATGTCCTGTTCAGCTCTTGAGGATGTCGAGCGTGCGCTGGATCATCCGGCGCGTCGCACTGATGATGTTGAGATTGGCCTCGTAGGACCGCTGCGCATCGCGCATGTCCGTCATTTCGACCACCGAGTTCACGTTCGGATATTTCACGTTGCCGCTGGCATCGGCGGCCGGATTGTTGGGCTCGTATCTGACGCGGAAATTGGACTGGTCGGGCTTGATCCTGCCGAGGGTGACGACCTGCGCGTCGAGCGTGCGGTCGAGCGCTGAGGAGAAGGTCGGCACCTTGCGCCGATAGGGATCTCCGCCGGCGGTCGGCGCAGTCGAATCTGCGTTCGCGATATTCTCGGAGATCACCCGCATACGCCCGGCCTGTGCGCGCAGGCCGGATGTCGCGATTGCCATCGAGCGGGCGAAATCGCTGCTGTCATTTGCCATGATGCACCCCTAGCTCCCCTTGTTGCCGGATCATGCCTAGGCCTTGCCGATCGCGGTCTTGAGCAGTCGCAGGCTCTTCGAATAGAGCGAGGTCACCGCCGCGTAGTCCATCTGGTTGCTGGCGGCCTTCATCATCTCCTCTTCGAGATTGACGGCATTGCCCGCGGGGCGGGTCTCGAAACCCGCGTTCCTGTTCTGGTCGAATGCGGAGGCCGCCCCTGATGGCGCCATGTGGGAGCCGCTGGTGCGGGTGAGCGTCAGTGGTCCCATCGAGCCCGCGACCGCGCCGGCCTTGTCGAACTTCGGCTCGACCAGGTCGCGCGGCCGGAACTTGGGCGTATCGGAATTGGAGACGTTCTCCGACAGGACGCGCTGGCGCTCCTGGTGCCATTGCATCTTGGTCCGAAGCACCGACAGTTCCGGAATGTCGTTGATGGACATCGTCGCGGCTCCTTCCGCCCGCTTTCGGCTCCAAGCCCGAAGCTAGGCAGAATTTGCCGCGTGTATGGTTAACAGCTGGTTAAGAAGCCGCGGGCCTATGTCCCCCGGCAGCGCACTGATGCGCCCACCCGTGTTTCTACGTCTCCCAAAACTGCCATTAACCCAACCATTTGGCGGCCCGTGCACAGGCCAAGAAGTCGTTTTGGATCGGGCGATTCATAGGTTATTAAGAGTTGGGGACGGCAAAACTTGCCGTGGAACGTTAAGAAATCGCAGTTTGGGGCATCGTCCGTCCGTTGGGGTTAAACCGACCCACGGGCACGAGAAAAGCGCCATTTGTCGGGGACAAGTATGCAAGGCAGCCCAATCACCTTCATCGTCGCGTTCATCGTCGTGCTGGCGTTGATCGGCGTCGCTGCCTGGCTGGTCCGCCGATTCGCCGGCAGCCGGATCGGCGCCAATACCCAGCGCGGCCGGATGCCGCGCCTTGCCGTGATCGACGCTGCCGCGGTCGATGGCCGGCGGCGCCTGGTGCTGGTCCGGCGCGACAATGTCGAACATCTGCTGATGATCGGCGGCCCGACCGACATCGTCGTCGAGCCCAATATCGTGCGTGCCGCGCCGAGCCGCGACCAGCTGCCACAACGGCCGAATGCGGCCGAACCGCCGCGACTTGCGCCCATGCCCGATGCCGGCAGCTGGGCCGATGAAGCGCCGCGACCCGAACTGCTCGACCATCCCGAGCCGCAAATGCCCGAGCCGCCGCCGCGGCCCGCGCGCCCGTCCTTTGCCGAGGAAATGCGACGGCCCGCGCCCACGCCGGCCGAACGGCGCAGCGAGCCGCCCCTCGCCAGCTTTCCGCCGGAGCCGATCGCACCGCGTCCCGAGCGCGAACCGCGGCCCGAGCCGCTGCCGCCGCGCGTCGCCCGCAGCGAGCCGCCGCTGATGCCGCGCCCCCCGCGCGGCAGCGAGCCGATGAAAATGCCGCCCGTGCGCGCCGAGCGTGCCGCTGCACCATCGCCGCCTCCGCCTCCGCCCGTACCGCAGGCTCCGCTCGTTCCGCCGCCGGCTGCTGCTGCGCCCTCGAGCGCCGAGCAGAATCTCGCCGAAATGGCGCAGCGGCTCGAGGCCGCCCTGCGCCGTCCGGCCGGGGAAACGGTCGCGCCTCCGGTTGCACCGGAGCCGCCGCCAGCTCCCCCGCGCGCCGCCCGCAGCGAGCCCCCCGCGCCGCTGGCTCCGCCTGCAAAGCCGGCCGCGGAAAAGACCAGTTTCGAAAATCTCGAAGACGAGATGGCCTCCCTGCTCGGCCGTCCGAAGCCGTCTTCGTGAGGTTGCCGGCCCTCCCGCGTAGAGTTCTTTTCCTTTCTGTCCTGGTCGGCGCGGCTTCGCTCGCGATGCCGGCGCATGCCCAGGACATCAGCATCAATCTCGGCGGCGGCGCCGGTGGTGGCGGCGTCACCGAGCGCGCGATCCAGCTGATCGCGCTGCTCACGGTGCTGTCAATTGCGCCGTCGATCCTGATCATGATGACGTCGTTCACGCGCATCGTGGTGGTGCTCTCGCTGCTGCGCACAGCGATGGGCACCGCGACCGCCCCGCCGAATTCGGTGATCATCGCGCTCGCGATGTTCCTCACCTTCTTCGTGATGGGGCCGGTCCTGCAGAAATCCTACGACGAGGGCATCCGCCCGCTCGTCGCCAACCAGATCGGCGTCGAGGATGCGTTTCAGCGCGCCTCCGTGCCCCTGCGCGGCTTCATGCAGAAGAACGTGCGTGAGAAGGACCTCAAGCTGTTCCTGGATCTCTCCGGCGAACCGCCGCCGGCCACGCCCGACGATCTCGCCCTCCGCATTCTCGTCCCCGCCTTCATGATCTCGGAACTGAAGCGCGCCTTCGAGATCGGCTTCCTGTTGTTCCTGCCCTTCCTCATCATCGACCTCGTCGTCGCCTCGGTGCTGATGTCGATGGGCATGATGATGCTGCCGCCGGCGACGATCTCGCTGCCGTTCAAGCTGATCTTCTTCGTGCTGGTCGACGGCTGGTCGTTGGTGGCTGGGAGTTTGGTGCAGAGTTACGGGGCATGAGGCTTCGTTCGCGACCGCGTCCTTTCCGCTCTCAGCGACAGCCCCCGCTCCCTCCTCGTCAATTGCGAGGAGCTCTTCGCGACGAAGCAATCCCTGACTGCCGCCGATGAGAGATGCCGGATTGCTTCGCTCCGCTCGCAATGACGGGGGATGGGGCGGTACCGTTCTCTACCGCGTCATCTTGATCTGCCGCACGACCGGAATCGTGGGCAGCGAGCCGGTGTGGTCGCTGTCGTCCTTGGCCTGCGGCGCGCCGGGGGCGCGGGCGGTGGCGTCGGGGAAGCGCTGCTTCATCTCGCGCAGGAAGCCGTCGAGCGTATCGACGCTGGCGGCGAGCTTGGCGATCTCGGCGAATTCGGCGCTGGAAGCGGCAGCCGGCTTGCTGGCGATGTCGAAGGCGAGGCGGTCGGCGCTCTCGCTCATCAGCGGCGCGTACTTCTCGCGGAAGCGCGAGAGGCCGATGGAATCGTCGGCGAGCGCGTAGCCGACGGCGGCGCGGATGATGTCGCTCTTCTCGACCGCATTGAGCGGCTTGAAGTCGCGGAAGCGCTCGCCGTAATAGAGCTCGATCTGCTCGGCGGACTCGCGCCAGCGCCGCGCCGCCCAGAAGATGTCGGAGCGGAGACGGAGCACCTCGCGCCCGGACACGTTCGAGACGATGTCGAGCGCGAGATCGTGACGGCCGACGTCGCTCTGCGCGCGCCCCTCCAGCAGCAGGCGCTGCTGCCGGAGTTCGCCCGAGAGATCGCTGATGCGGCTCGCGCGCAGCGCGGTGATCGCCATGTCGGGTCTGCGGTTGGCGAGATAGATCATGGCAAGGCGCGCAGCCACCTGGGCGCGCGCCGCGCCTTCGAGACGATGATCGACCTGGTATTGCAAGAGCTCGGCGGCCTGGTCGAGCAGATCGATCGAGGCGAGACGGTCGGCGAGCCGACGGATCAACTCGTCGCCACGCCGGCCGATCGGCGTCAGCTCGCGGAACTCGTAGAACATCCCGAGCGCCTCCACCGGCGGCAGCTCGTCACCCTTCGGTCCCAGGAAGAGCTGCGTGAACAGCTCGGAGGCGAGATCCTGCGCCTGACGCGAGGCTTCGGCGTTGGGCTGCAGCCGCGTCGCCGTGCGCGCCGCGGTGAGCGCGTCCCGGTAGCGTCCGGCCTCGGCATACATCCGCGACAGCATCTGGAGCGTCTTGACCTCGATCGCGTCGCCGCGCCAGGTCATCGACAGCGTCTCGAGTTCGCGCAGCGCCTCGTCCTTGCCGATCTCGTCGCGCCTCTGCCGCAGCGCGATCTCGAGTTGCTTGGCCTCGGCCGCAGCCTGGCGGTCGTTCGAGGCGGCGGCGAGCTTGTAGTCGTCGAGCGCATCCTTGTCGTGGCCGAGCGCCTCGGCGAGCCGGCCGCGCAGCACGGCGAAGGCGGGCGCAGCCTCGGGCGGGACACCGACCACCTCCAGCTCGCTGCGGCGCTTGGAGGCGCCGGCATAGTCCTTCACCTCGAGCGAGGCGCGCATCGCCTCCATCGTCACGATGCGCTGGATGTCGAGAGGCAGCGAGGCGATGGCGAATTCGACGTTCTTGAACTTCTCGCGCGCGTCCGCCCATTTGCCCTGGCGCGCATAGGCGAGCGCCTTCCAGAGCTGGGAATCGTGGCTGTTGCCGATCACGGGATTGGCAAGATCCTTCAGGCCCTGCGCGGGCCGGCCGATCAGGATGCTCGCGATCGCATGCATGATCAGCGCACCGCTCTCCTCCTTGTTGAGAGGATCGCCCAGCATCACGTCGGTCACGGCCTTGGCTTCGTGATACATGGCGCGCGACATGTAGAACTGCGCGAGATCGAGCCGCGGCAGCGAGCGCAGCGCCGGCTCGACGGCCGAAATCGCCGTCATCAGTTCGCTCTGCCGCGCCATGAAGCTTTCCGACTGGCCCTTGCGCCAGCCTTCGGGGCTGAAGACCGGGCGCACCGCGGTCGGCGCGCGCTCGGCCGAGATGTCGACCGGCGACAGCGTCAGTCCGCCCTTCTTGCCGAGGATCACCTTGTCCAGGCCGACCTCGACGCCGACCTCGTCGGAGTTCGGCCTGATCGCGATGCCGTGCGCGGATTCCAGCAGCGAGAGATCGACGAGGTCCTGCCGCTTGATGAAGCCGCGCACCGGCCGCTGGGCGGTGACGACGAAGAGCGTGTCGCCGGCATCGGGATCGGTGAGCTTGTGCAGGAGGCCCGGATTGGCGAAGGGAATTGCAATATTGGCCAGCGCAGGATCGGTGATGTTGCGCGACATCATCAGCGGAAGCGGCGTGGACTGGATCTTGTCGGCGAGCGTCAACATCCAGTTGGTTTCCTTGCCGACCTCCTCGCTCGTCAGCGAATAGACCAGCGGACGGGTGAGACGGATACGCACCGCCTGCCCCTTGTCGAGCGGGACGCGGCCGACCTCGCCGATCATCGCCCCGCCCCTGGTGCGGATCGCCTCGACATCGATCGGCTTCGGCGTATCGAACACCAGCCACACGGTGTCGCCGCGGCGGAACGCCGCCGCCGGCGTTGCGACCTGAAGCGGAAACGTCACGCGCAAGCCGTCGCTTTCGCGGCGCGCATCGACACTCGCAATCGCAGGCTGCGGCGCGGCCTGCGGTTCGGCAGAAGCAGCCTTGATCGGCTCGGCTTTGGCAGGCTCGGCTTTGGCGGCTTCCTTGAGCGGCTCCTTCGCCGTCTCTCGCGGCGCTTCAGCCGGCGCGGCCGCTGCTTCTCGCGCAGGCGGCGGATTTGCAGCTTCGACCGCGGCAGCAGGTGCCGGTTTCGATGCTTCCGCGGGCGGCAGCGCGGCGGGCGCCTCCGGCTTCACCTCGGGCTTGATGTCGATCTTGGCTTCACGCGCGATGGTCTCGGAGCTCGGCGGTGCGATCTCGCGCTGGACATCCTTCGCCTTCTCCGCCGCCCGCTTATCCGGCGCAGGCACAGGCGCCGGGGCTTGCCCCGCAGGCTTCATCTGCGCGATCGCCGCCTCGGGCCCCGCGGCCGACTTGCCCTTGTCCGGCTGGAACGAGACGTCGACGACATAGTTCTTCTCGTCGCGGAACGAATGCACGTCGGAATCGCCGATCAGCGCGATCTCGACATTGGTCTGGTCGATCTCGGATTTCTGCTTGATCGAGGCGACGTTCGGCGGCGCCGCGACGACGGCGTCCGCCAGGTCGAAATTGAGATTGGCGTTGAAGAGGAGCGTGAGCTTCTGCTCGTTGAGCACGGAGGAGACGCCGACGCCGTCGGGCATCTCGAACACGAAGCGTACGAAGGTCGGCTGCACCGAGGCACGCACACGGATCTGCGGACGCTTCTTGGCCTCGGCAGCGGCGCGCTGCGCCCGCAATGCGCGCTCGGCGGCGCGTGCGCGTTCGGCCAGTTCCTTGACGACGTCCATCGGCAGGCTCGGCGGCGGCCCCTTCCATCCCTCCGGCAGGAGGTCGATGAAGGTGCGCTCGCCCGCATTCATGGTGTTGACGGTGACGCGCCGTGCCAGCGACAGGCGGATGGCGCCGCCGTCGGGATCGCGGCGCGCGGAGTTGACGTAATCAGGCGCGCCTTCCGGAACGCGATCGACCGGAACGTCCACCGGACGGTCGAAGCGGATGATCAGGATCGAGCCCGCGGTCGACACCTCCGAGGGAACGTCCTCGCCGAGCTTGATGACGAGACGGGCAAAGCCGCCGCCCGCGGAAAACGTCGCCTCGCCCCTGATCGGATCGGCCGCCCGGGCGAGCGGCGTAAGACCAACCAGCACACAGGCCGCCAGCAAGGTCGCCGCGCAGGCATGGCGCGACAAGCCCCGCGCGAAAGCGCGGGCTCGCGACACAAATCCAGCGGCAGCCTCTCGCGCCATTGGCGGCATTTCTTCCGGTTCGACGGGTCCAGGCCGGGCCACTGATCTCGGCCCTGCCCTCGACTCTAAGGTTTTGCCAATTAAGGACTTCTTAACGCTATGTATTTGATGTCACAGGACCGGTGTGCGCCTTCAGACGACGTGTGCGCAGCCTCGTTCGCCCCTCGTTCCGCGTCAATGATGCTGGAGCGCTGCGGGGGCGTCTACGCGGCCCGCTACAATGTTTGCCGCGTCCATAAATCCTTGCGAACCACGCCGGCCGCGGCCATTGGAATTGTTGACCGAATCTGGACTATCGGTGATTTACTGGAAGCTGCACTATCCTTGGAACCCAACCAACGTGTGCGAATTAAGCGACACTTTACGGTAATCGACGGTGGAAAAAATTAATTCGTGTTAATGCGAGTAATTTCAAATACTTAGGCTGAAGGCAGCTTCAAATTTATGTTGACAAATTCCAGCCTATCCACTATATCCACAACCGTAATCGCTGAGCAGGTGACTGCCAGCCCCCCGTCGGTCACGGCCGACGGGGTTTCTATTTCTGAGCCCCCTCCGAAGGCACGCGCGGCCCTCTACGTAGACGGTTTCAACCTCTACCACGCCATTGATGCGCTGAAGCAGCCACATCTGAAGTGGCTAAACCTTTTTAGCCTTGGCTCTCGCATCCTCAATCGCAACAAAGAGCAACTCGTCAAGGTCCGCTATTGCACGGCCCTAAAACCGGGAGATAGCGACAAGAATAAGCGGCACCGCGAATATATTACCGCGCTGAAGTGGTTCAACGTGAAGGTCCAAGAAGGACACTTCATCGAAGATGCAATGGATTGCCGCGCATGCGGACACACTTGGGATGCTCCAAAGGAGAAGGAGACAGACGTCAATATTGCTCTCCTCCTCTTCGATGACGCTTATCAAGACGTGTTCGATATTGCCTATCTGCTAACGGCAGATTCTGATCAAGGCGCCACAGCGCGGATGCTGAAACGACGCTTTCCCAAAAAACGCTTAGTAAGTGTTGTGCCGCCCGGCATGGATGCCAGCAAAGCCATCATGACGAACGCCGATGGCCGATACACACTCAATGCGGATTTGATCGAAGAATGTCTTTTGCCGGGCGTGGAGATCGATGGTACGCATACGACGAAGGCCGCCAGATTGACGCACGCGCGTGGGCAAAGTGAGCTCTATGATCGGTTGGGTGAAGGT